>NZ_JBHTKM010000001.1:0-392297 GCF_042675845.1 Winogradskyella rapida
GATTTATTCTCTTGTTTTTAATTAACCGTTTCCAGTTAATTTTTACGCTGTCAATTCAATATGTTAATGAACTTAATTTCTTTACTTGTGCTTAACATTGTTTTGTTAAGCGGGTGCAAATATATAACCCTTTTTTCATTCCCACAACTTTAATTTGAAAAAGTTTTTTAAGCCCTTTTCTAACTAAAATTATCTGACAATGAACGTGCGAAACTTGACTTGATGTCTTTATTTCGGGCTGCAAATATAGAACCCTTTTCTAAACCCACAACATCCCTGAGCGTTTTATTTTATTTTTTATTTTAACCCTTTAATAACCCGTATTTTAACACTCCTAAAATCTTCGGCTTCTGCTTGCAGCACTGTTTTTTTTATCGATTTTACTACGAAAAAGATGGTTTAACCTGCTCATCCTTTATTTGAATGGCCTTGCATTAGTGGTAGAAGCGGCATCCTTTTTTTTATGAGCCCACTTAACCTTCTTTACATACCTTATATATATAGGCAAACCCACACCCTCCCCTAAGCTTTAAGTAAAAAAAAGATATAGCGGATGACGCGGCCCTTTTGCTGCTGAAAAGCAAAAGGGCAATGCCCTAATAAAAGCTTAACATATTTAATAGAAACTTCACTTTGTCTATTCCTTATATAGGTCTATCTTTGTAAGCTAAATTTTATACAAAAAATATAATGATACAAATTACTCTACCAGATGGTTCGGTTAGATCTTTTGAAAAAGATGTGACTCCTTATGAAGTGGCTGTAGACATTAGTGCCGGATTTGCACGTAATGTTATTTCAGCAAAATTCAACGATACAGTTGTTGAAACCACCACTCCATTAACCACGGACGGTAGTCTTACGCTATATACCTTTAAAGATGCTGCTGGAAAAAAGGCGTTTTGGCATTCTTCTGCGCACGTGTTAGCCCAAGCTTTAGAGGAACTTTATCCTAATGTAAAATTATGGGTTGGACCTGCTATAGATAATGGTTTTTATTATGATGTTGATTTAGGTGAAGGCACTATCTCTGAAAAGGACTTTAAGGCTATTGAGTCTAAAATGATAGAAATTGCTCGCGGTAAGCACGATTTTAAAATGCGCGAGGTTTCTAAAGCGGATGCCCTTGCTTATTATAAGGATAAGAATGACTATAAGGTAGATTTAATTGAAAATCTTGAGGATGGTACCATTAGTTTCTGCGACCATTCTTCATTCACTGATTTATGTCGTGGTGGACACATCCCTAACACCGGGATTATTAAAGCGGTTAAAATTTTAAGCGTTGCCGGTGCTTATTATAAAGGAGATGAGAATAACAAGCAATTAACCCGTGTTTACGGAATTTCGTTTCCGAAACAAAAGGAGTTAACGGAATACCTTCAACTTTTAGAAGAAGCTAAGAAGCGTGACCACCGAAAATTAGGAAAGGAACTTGAATTGTTTACCTTTTCTAAGAAGGTAGGACAAGGTTTACCACTATGGTTGCCAAAAGGTGCGGCTTTACGTGAGCGTTTAGAAAACTTTTTAAAAGCGGCACAGAAAAAAGCAGGTTATGAAATGGTGGCCACACCGCATATTGGAAGTAAGGAGTTATACGTCACTTCTGGACACTATGCGAAATATGGGGAAGACAGTTTCCAGCCTATTACCACACCTGCTGAAGGCGAAGAGTTCTTATTAAAACCTATGAACTGTCCGCATCACTGTGAAATATATAATAGCAAGCCTTTTTCTTATAAAGAATTACCAAAGCGTTTTGCAGAATTTGGTACGGTTTACAGATATGAGCAAAGTGGAGAATTACATGGTTTAACACGTGTAAGAGGATTTACTCAAGATGACGCCCATATTTTCTGTACTCCTGATCAATTAGATGAAGAGTTTAAAGCTGTTATTGATTTGGTTCTTTATGTCTTTGGATCTTTAGGATTTGAAGATTTTACGGCACAGGTATCTTTAAGAGACCCTGAAAAGCCAGAGAAATATATTGGTAGTGATGAGAATTGGGAAAAAGCAGAGCAAGCGATTTTAAATGCTGCCATAGCTAAAGATTTAAATTATGTTGTAGAAACAGGTGAAGCTGCTTTTTACGGTCCTAAATTAGATTTTATGGTTAAGGATGCCTTAGGACGTCAGTGGCAATTAGGAACTATACAGGTGGATTACAACTTACCTGAGCGTTTTGATTTAACGTATAAAGGTAGTGATAATGAGATGCACCGCCCAGTTATGATCCATAGAGCACCATTTGGAAGTATGGAACGTTTTATCGCTATTTTATTAGAACATACAGGCGGAGATTTCCCATTATGGTTGATGCCAGAGCAGGTTATTATCCTTTCTGTAAGTGAGAAATATGAAAAATACGCTAAAAAAGTTTTAAATGTGCTAGAAAATGACGAAATTCGCGCCCTCACAGACAACAGAAATGAAACTGTAGGTAAGAAAATACGTGAAGCTGAATTACAAAAGTTTCCGTATATGATCATTGTCGGTGAGCAGGAAGCAAATGATAATACGATAACTGTGCGTCAAAGAGGAGGTGAAGACCTTGGCACGATTACTGTAGAAGAGTTTGCAACAATAGTAAAAGATAAGATTAAAAAAAGTTTAAAAACTTTTAATTAATATAAGTTTAATTTAAATACAGAAGCCATAGCAATACGTAGAAACAGAAAGAATTTTACAAGACGTGTATCTCAAGAAGATAAACACCGTATAAATTCTAAGATCAGATCTGAAGAAGTAAGATTAGTCGGAGATAATGTTGAAATAGGAGTTTATCCCGTTAAAAAAGCGTTGTCCATAGCCGATGAACAAGGTTTAGATCTCGTAGAGATTTCGCCAAATGCGAACCCTCCTGTTTGTAAAGTTATGGATTATAAAAAATTCCTTTACGAACAGAAGAAACGAGAAAAAACGTTAAAATCTAAAGCAACCAAAGTGGTTGTTAAAGAAATTCGTTTTGGTCCTCAAACCGATGACCACGATTACGAGTTCAAGAAGAAACATGCTGAAAAATTCTTAAAAGACGGAGCAAAGTTAAAAGCCTTTGTATTCTTTAAGGGACGATCTATCGTCTTTAAAGAGCAGGGTCAAATTTTATTATTAAAATTAGCTCAAGATCTTGAAGAATTTGGAAAGGTAGAACAACTACCAAAGCTTGAAGGTAAGCGAATGATTATGTTCATCGCACCAAAGAAAAAATAGTCTCAGGGCTATTAAAACAACACTTTTCTAAAGTCGTTGTATTTTTAAAATGTAAAGAATATCCTTGCCTTTGGCATAGGTGTATTAAGATAATAAGCGAAACGAAATTAAATAGAGGAGAAAATGCCTAAAATGAAAACTAAATCGAGTGCTAAGAAACGTTTCAAACTAACTGGCACTGGTAAAATAAAAAGAAAGCACGCTTTTAAGAGTCACATTTTGACAAAAAAATCTAAAAAGCGTAAGCTAGCGTTAACTCATGATACAGTAGTACATAAGGCTGACGAAAAGAATGTTAAAATCATGTTACGTATTAAGTAATATTTTTTTAACCGGTTAGAATAAATTATAAACCCTGGAGTTAGGCAAAACCATTTAGCAAGTGTCTTAATAGACCGCCTACTACAAAACAAAATTAAAAGAAATGCCAAGATCAGTAAATTCAGTAGCAAAGAGAGCCCGAAGAAAAAAGGTTCTTAAGCAAGCAAAAGGTTACTTTGGAAGACGTAAAAACGTTTGGACAGTAGCTAAAAACGCGGTTGACAAAGCGATGCAATATTCGTACAGAGACCGTAGAAATAAAAAGAGAACATTCCGTTCGTTATGGATTATGCGTATTAACGCAGGTGCAAGACAACATGGAATGAGCTATTCAAAATTTATGGGAGGATTAAAAGCTAACAATATCGACTTGAACCGTAAAGTTCTTGCTGATTTAGCAATGAATCACCCAGAAGCTTTTGAAGCTATCATTAACAAAGTTAAGTAAGGCTTTTAGCCAAATTAATAACATCATTTCGCTTATAAAATCCGGTTCATTTATTTGAATCGGATTTTTTATTTCTATACATTTAAAAGCCTTAACCCACAAGCCCTAAAAAAGACTGATATGAAAGACATAAAAATGGTGGTCACCGATATGGATGGCACCTTACTGAACTCTAAGCACGAAGTTAGCCCACGTTTTTTTGAAGCGTTTAAACAGTTACAACAGCAGAACATTCGTTTTGTTGCGGCAAGCGGTAGACCTTATTATAGTATCGTAGACAAGCTAAAGACCATAAAGCATGATATTACGGTTGTTGCTGAAAACGGCGGTTTAGTTATAGAAGATGACGTTGTTTTATTAGCTAACGCCCTTGATAGAGACCGTGTATTGGAGCTCTATACTAATGTGACAAAAATCCCTGATACCTACCCTATTTTTTGCACTAAGGATCAAGCTTATATTTTAAGAGCTTCTGATGAGATGGTGACTATTTTTTCTGAATATTATTCAAAATACACCCTTATAGATCATTTTGATGAGATTGATGCTGATGTGATTAAAATTGCGCTCTACCATACCGTTAATTCTGAAGCGCATATCTATCCCTTAGTCAAGTATTTAAAACCAGAATTAAACGTTGTGGTTTCTGGTAACCATTGGGTGGATATTTCTGAAGCTATTACCAATAAAGGCAATGCCATTACTTTGCTCCAAAAACAATACAATATAAGTCCTGAGCAAACCATGGCTTTTGGTGATTATAATAACGATTTAGAACTTTTACAATGTGCTGCCTACAGTTATGCGATGGAAAATGCACACCCAGATGTTAAACGTGTTGCAAAGTATGAAACCAAAACGAATGATGCCTATGGTGTTGAAGTCATTTTAGAGCAATTAATTTCCGAAAGCGGTAAGCACTAAAGATCTGCCACCGGCTTTATTTCTATGCTCGCAAAGGTAAATGCCTTGCCAAGTCCCTAAGTTAAGCTGGCCATTAGTAATCGGAATTTGTACAGAGCTTCCCATTAAGGAGGCTTTTATATGAGCAGGCATATCATCAGAACCTTCATATGTATGCCGGTAATAAGGCTGATTTTCTGGAACCATTACGTTTAAGTGACTTTCAAAATCTAATCTTACTGTGGCATCTGCATTTTCGTTAATCGTTAAACTGGCTGATGTATGCTTGATAAACACATTTAATTGTCCCACTTGTATGTTCTTAATTTCCGGAAATAATTGTGTTATTTCTGAAGTAATTAAATGAAAACCTCTTGGATAGGCTTTTAACTGTATTTCTTTTTGAATGCACTGCATCATTATTCTTATGGTTTAGTCATCAATAACCGTAGTGACGGTTTTCCTTTTAAATTCGGTATTTTCTTATTTGAAGGTTTTAAGGCTAGCTCTCTAAATTTTCCATCCTAATCATTTGCTGTCCTTCTCCTCTATTTAATATTTTCAGGGAAAATTACAGACTATTGTCGTCTATGTTTCCCCTAAAAGATCGATGTGAATATAAGGATATCTGCGTAAAAAGTAGGTATAAAAAAAGAGATCGCATATCTGCGATCTCTTTATAATGATTAAAAACCCTACTTCTTAATCATCCCTTTCGAAATTTCCCCAAACCTCGAATAATATTGTATTGTTATATGCTATGCGTTTTATACTGGTCTACCCCATTTGAGACCATTTTCATCCGTAATTCTCTAATTATAAGAATCATGAACTATAAACACAAGCCTACCAAAAGTACAATTAAATTTAAAAATAGCCTATTATAAGGTTTGAAATACAAGATTTTGTATGCGAATGACTATTTAAAATGACTTGCGTAGGTTCTTGAAAGTGGTATTTCAAAATTATTAATACAAACCGATGATGCAGTAACACGTCCTACCTTATTTCGGTTCACCAAATAAGACCGATGTGTTTTTACAAATAACTCAGAAGGTAGTTTTTCAGCTATAGTATTTAAAGATTGTCTTATGGTATATTTATCCGTTTCTGTATGAATGTCGATATAATTTCCGTCGGCTACCACATAATTAATAACGTCATAAGGAATGTTAAGCGTATCGTGACCATCTTTTACTTGTAAGGTTTGCACTTGCTTTTTTATAAGCGCTAAATTAATAGAAGCCAGTAGATCTACTTGCTTAATAGGCTTGGTAAGGTAGGCATGTGGATTTGTCTTTAGCGCCTTGGTCATTAAAGCCACATCGCTTTGTCCTGTTAAAAATATAACCATCGCTTCCTTATTTTTCCGTTTAGAAAGTTCAATACCCGAGTTCTCCCCTTCTAAATTAATATCCATTAATATAATATGAGGTAAGAATAAGGACATTTCAATTTGTGCCATTTCTTTATCATGGGTAATTTTCACATGCGTATAACCTTCTTCTGCTAGAATTTCAGAAATATGTTCAGCAATGAGCACTTCATCTTCTACAATTAAAATTTTTATATCTTTTTTAGGATGCATCGTTGATCTCTTTTACGAACGAAAATTTAAACCCTTCTCGAGTTTCAACTTTATATTCTAGTTTTAATTGTCGGCATAACTTGTCAATCAGTTTCAATTTTAAAGTTTTTCCTAATACCTTCTTTCCGTTATCCGTGTATGTAAAGTACAAGGTATTTAATTTTTGTTCTAAATGAAACACAATACGGTTTTCGTTTTGTCCTTCAAAAGCATGCTTTATAGAATTAATAAATAGTTCTGTAAGCAATAAGCCGTAATACATGGCATCATTAGTCGGAAGAATTAAAGGTTCTACTTTAAATTGTAGTTCAATATTATTTTCATCAAAAATTTCAGAAAAACTAAGCTTTACATCACGAAGATAATTGGCGATTTCAATTTTTTCCTTGTCTTCATTTTGATGCAAATGCTGATGTAAGGTAGAAATGGTCTCTACTTTAGACAACACATTTTTAAGTAATAAACTATTGTGTTCTGTGGCTTGTTTTAATTGATCTGATATTAAAATAATGACCAATTGTAAATTGTTATTTATACGATGATTGGCCTCACTTAATAAAAATTCATTTTGCTGTGATAGAAATTGCAGTTTTGTATTATCGCGTTTTGCTTTTTTGAAATAAAACGCGGTTAAAAACGCCATTATTGCCGTACTAAATAACAAACTAGAACTAATGACCAAGCGCGTTTTATTTGTTGCTAGTTCTTTATTTTTACTCGATAATTCTAAGGTATTGCTCAGGAGCTGGTTTTCTCTTTCTGTGGATTTATATTTTTCCTCTAGTTCAAACAAAAACTTATTATGTTCTAATTCATAATACCGTTCCGTAAGCTTTAATCTTGTTTTTAAATATTGAAGCGCCTTATCAGTTTGCCCTAACTTCTCGTAAGTGTTTCTGATATTATCGGTAATAATAATTTCGCCATACAATAATTTATTCTTCTTAGCATAAGCTAAAGCCGTTAAGGATTGGTCTAATCCTTTTTTATACTGTTTGGCTTTTATGAGAATTCTGGTGTAATTAATATAAGCATCAACCTTATTTTGAACCAGGTTATTTTCATTAGCATAAGTAATAAGATCTTCTAAAAAGATAATTGCCTTATCATATTCTCTTAATTCTTCATAAACGCTAGACATTTCTAATGTGGCATAGAAAATACCGTTGGCGTCATTAAGCTCTTTTGAGAGTTGCAATGACTTTTCAGCATAGAAAAACGTAGAATCTGGCTGAAAATAATACTCCGTAAACAAAGCAGCTTTTCTCCCGTAAAATTTGGCTAGATAGCGTTTGTCAATGGTATTGGATGCTTTTAGCGCTTCTGCTTTTTTAAGATGATTGGCAGCTTCTGAAAATAAAGTCCGTTTTCTATAGAACTCAGCGATTTTTACATGATAATAGAACTCTAGATTCTTATTTTCACTTTTTTTCATTTCAGCTTGGGCCAAAGTATAATACTCTTGCGCCTTCTGATAATTAAGTTTTAATTTATAAACCTCTGCTAAACCAATAAACAAATGCATTCTTAGGTTATGCGCTTCTGAAACTTCAATATGCGCATTATAAAACGTTATGGCTTCCTCTAGTTTATTTTGCTCAAGTAATTTGAGCCCCATATCTACAATGGGATCGTCTTGAGAAAAGGACCATTGACCAACGACCAAACAAAGCCATAAGAATATATACTTCATATTAGGTCTTCTGCTTTTTCTTTTTTGCCGCAGGAAATAACACATTATTCAAAATTAAGCGATATCCTGGCGAGGTAGGATGTAAATCTAATTCCGTTTTAGGATCTCCCACTTTATGGGTATAATCCTCTGGATCGTGACCGCCATAAAAGGTAAAAAATCCTTTTCCTTTAATACCGTGGATGTATTTGGCTTCTCCATTGGTTCTGTTTTCACCCATAACCAAAACATTTGATTTGATAAGCGCTCTAGAAAAAGAAGTCGTTTGCCCCATAAAGCCTTTCACTAACGCGGTATGGTTTTGCGTTAACATAGTAGGAATAGGATCCCATTTTGCAGAATATTCCATTAAGGAGAAATAATCTGTCATTTTCGGAATATGGCGTTTGTTGGTCATATCTATAGAAGAAAACTCATACACATTAGGATTACGTTCTAATATATAATCTTTAAAGGCGAAAGTTTTGGTATAATCTATTTTAGTTTGATAGCCGGGATCACTACCATCACCATCAAACATAGGTTCGCAGATGTCTACACCTTCTGCGGATAAAGCGATATCAAAACTATCGGTCGCTGAGCACATGGCAAACATAAATCCGCCACCAACAACATAATCTCTTATTTTTAAGGAGACCGCTAATTTCTCTTCAGAAACTTTGGCATAGCCTAATTTCTGCGCTAAAGCTTCAGCATTCTTTTTTTCCTCTATATACCAAGCCGCCGCACGGTAATTCTTATAAAACTTACCATATTGCCCTGTAAAATCTTCATGATGTAAATGCAACCAATCGTACAGCAGTAATTCGTCATTTAAAACGGCCTCATCATAAATGGTTTCATAAGGAATCTCTGCGTAAGATAATACCATGGTTACGGCATCATCCCAAGGCTTAGTTCCGCTTGGTGTATAAACAGCAATTTTAGGAGCTTTTTCTAAAACAATAGCATCTTGATTTACCGCAGGGCTTGCAATATCTTGTAATATTTGAGCTGCCTTAGCATCGGAAATCACTTCAAAAGACACCCCTCTAATTTGGCATTCGCGTTGAATAATTTCGGCGTCGGGTAAGAGAAAAGCGCCACCTCTATAATTCAGCAGCCATTTTACTTTTAACTCACGTTCTAAGGTCCAATAGGTAACTCCGTAAGCTTTTAAGTGGTTTTCTTGTGTTTCTGCATCCATCGGAATAAGAATGTAAGACGCATAGGTCTTCATGCTTAAAACGAGGACAAAACATAAAAGGACAATTTTCTTCAAGTTCATAATTTTATGAACCGAATATAATTAATTTTTAGGCGTTAAGGCCTGAATTTATTATTCTTTTAAGACCCAAGCCGCTTCTAAATGACAGATTGCTAGCTTTTAATTTAATTCGGTTTCGTTGCCAGAGAGCAAACTTGCAATGAGTTTAGTCCCTTCAAATTGCTCTAAAATAATCTTCACAAACACGGTAATAGGAATGGCCATTATTAAGCCTGGAATTCCCCATAAGAAGCCCCAGAACATCAGCATTACTAAAACTGCGATGATGTTTATAGAGAACGATTTTCCCATAAAAACAGGTTCTAAAATAGCACCAAACGTTACTTGTACCATAGATATCGCTACAATAAAGAAGAACAACGTACTTGTTGGATCGAGCTCTACAAAGGCGAAAATAGACAACATAATTACAGAAATAAACGAACCTACCATTTGCACAAAATTTATCGTAAAGGCAAATAACCCCCAAAAGATTGGGAAGCTCACATCAAAGAACACACACATTAGTCCTGTAAAAACCCCTGTTAAAGCACTAACTAAAACTTTAACCTTGATAAATTTTATAAGATCTTTTTCAATCTTCATAAAGGTTTTAACCGAGGTATGCTTTCGTTTTAAGATGGTGTTGTTCAGTAATTTATGGACATTAATAGACTCTGCAAGCCATAAGACGACGAAGAAGACCGTCATTAATAAGCCTGTTAGAAAAGAGTTTAAAAATCCTAAGGTAGAGCCGAGATTTTCCTTTTGAAAGAATTGCCCAAGGAGGCCATGCTCTTGCTCTACAACGATTCCGAAATTATCGAACAAATAGACTTTAAGGTCTGCTATTTTTACTTCAGCTTTCATTAGAAACTCTGTATTATTCGCCAGAATTTGCTTACTTGAAAGTTGCACCAACTCTACCCCAATTTTAAGGCCTATAGTTACCAAAAGCAATACGATAATAATACTGACTACTTTAGGTACATTTCTACGCCCCAACCATCGCATTAAGGGTAAAAACAATAAAGCTATAAACATTGAAAAGATCAATGGAATAAAAATAAAAGACAAGATCTTAAGTAAGTAAAATACTAAAGGAACTGTAATAATTAACAACAAAATGTTTGTTGTACGTCTTTGTTCTAACATGAGGCATATTTGTTTTAACTACAAAGTTCAAAGATAAGTTAAATACAGATTTCATTTCTATAAAATCCCTTTAAAAAGGAACTCCATCATCTTCGGGTCCATCAAAAGCATCAGAAGGTGAAGGAAACTTATCTGGAGTAAAGGTATTCTCAGTTCCGGATTCGTTCATTTTAGAATGAAATTCACCAAATGGCGTGTCAAAATCATCCAAATTCTCAAATTTACCGAGGTGTCCAACGAATTTAAGTCTAATATTTTCTAGTCCACCATTTCTGTGTTTCGCAACAATAAACTCCCCTTGACCTTCGGTTGGAGAACGCTCTTCGTCATCCCACTCGTCAATTTTATAGTATTCGGGTCTATAGATAAACGACACGATATCGGCATCTTGCTCAATCGCTCCAGATTCACGTAAATCTGATAGTAAAGGACGCTTACTACCTCCACGCGTTTCAACAGCACGAGATAACTGTGATAAGGCAATTACTGGTACACTTAATTCTTTTGCTAAAGCCTTAAGGTTACGCGAAATCATCGATATTTCTTGTTCACGATTTCCACCTTTCTGACTTCCTCCTGCGGTCATTAATTGCAAATAATCAATCATGATCATTTTAATGCCGTATTGCGAGGCTAAACGTCTGGCTTTCGCTCTTAAATCGAAAATAGAAAGTGATGGTGTATCATCAATATATAATGGGGCATTTTCTAATGCCTTCACTTTAACATTAAGTTGCTCCCACTCATGTTTCTCTAACTTCCCTGTTCTTAATTTCTCTGAAGACAAGGTTGTTTCACTAGAAATAAGACGGGTAATTAACTGTACAGAGGACATCTCTAAAGAGAAAAAGGCTACCGGAATATTACTATCTACGGCCATGTTACGGGCCATTGTTAGTGTAATTGCCGTTTTACCCATACCAGGACGAGCTGCAACAATAATTAAATCACTAGGTTGCCAACCCGAGGTAAGCTCATCGAGCTTATCAAACCCGGTAGGAATACCACTCATCCCCTCTTTATTAGACATTTCTTCAATCTTCTTTTTAGCTTGAATTACCAAACTTTGAGCCGATTCTGTAGATTTCTTTACGTTACCTTGGGTGACTTCATAAAGCTTTGCTTCCGCAGTATCTAAGAGATCAAAAACGTCTTTTGTTTCATCGTAAGCTTCTTCAATAATTTCGTTTGAAATTTTAATTAAACTACGCTGAATGAATTTCTGAAGAATAATACGCGCATGAAATTCTATATGGGCAGAAGATGATACACGTTGTGTTAACGAGATCAAATAAAAATCACCTCCAGAAGCTTCTAACTTCTGATCTTTTTTTAATTGACTCGATACGGTAAGTAAATCGATAGGTTCACTATTTTCAAACAACTTGAAAATAGCTTCGAAGATGTATTTATGTGCTTCTTTATAGAAGGCTTCAGGGCTTAAAATATCGATAACTTCATCAACCCCTTTTTTATCAATCATCATGGCACCTAAAACAACCTCCTCTAAATCAGTTGCCTGTGGTGGTATTTTTCCTTTTTCTAAATTGATAATGGTGCCTTTATCAACTTTATAGCCTTGTACTGGATTGGGTTGTTTCATAAGTGACAAAAGTAGTTAAATACTACTGACCAAGTGCAGATAATCGGATACTGATTTCAACAAATCGTCAACAATCTAACTGTTAATAACTCTTTTTTATTGTTAATAGTGCCAAAAAAAACCGAAGCTTTAACTTCAGTTTTTCAGGTAATTGCAATGTTTATGGTGGTTTTAATCCTTGTAAACTCCCATATCATCATACTTGGCCATACGTTGACTTACTAAGTCTGCTGGCTCTAAAACTTTTAATTCGTCGTAAGCTTTAACGATAGCATTTTTTACCGCAGAAAATGTTTTATCTCTATCGGTATGTGCTCCACCAAGTGGTTCTTTAATAATCGCATCCACAAGCTTCATACGCTTCATATCCTTAGCGGTTAACTTAAGGGCTTCAGCGGCTTGCTCTTTATACTCCCAACTTCTCCATAATATTGAAGAACAAGATTCTGGTGAAATTACCGAATACCATGTGTTTTCTAACATCATTACACGATCTCCAACACCAATACCTAAAGCACCTCCTGAAGCACCTTCACCAATAATAATGGTAATAATAGGAACTTTTAAGCGTGCCATTTCTAAGATATTTCTAGCAATAGCTTCTCCTTGACCACGTTCTTCAGCTTCTAATCCTGGATAAGCACCCGGAGTGTCAATTAAAGTCACCACAGGAATTCCAAATTTTTCAGCCGATTTCATTAAACGTAAAGCTTTACGGTAACCTTCTGGATTAGACATCCCGAAGTTACGGTACTGTCTTGTTTTGGTATTGAAACCTTTTTGCTGTCCGATAAACATATAAGATTGATCACCGATTTTACCCAGTCCACCAATCATAGCCTTATCATCTTTTACATTACGATCACCATGTAACTCTAACCATGTGTCACCACATAGCGCTTTAATATGATCTAAGGTATAAGGTCTATTGGGATGACGAGACAGCTGAACACGTTGCCAAGCCGTCAAGTTCTTATAAATTTCTTTCTTAGTTTCAGCGAGCTTTTTTTCAATTTGTTTACAGGTTTCAGTAACATCGACTTCACTTTCTTTTCCTATAATCTCACACTTATCTAGCTGCTGCTCTAGTTCTTTTATGGGTAATTCAAACTCTAAGTATTCCATACAATTTGAAATTAGTTTTTCTCTTTAGTTAGTATTTCAGGGTACAAATATAAAAACTTTAATCGGGAATACGTTCGGTTTTAGTTCTTCGTCTCTTATAGTTTTTAAAAATCGCATCAAATAAAACCGTAACCAAAACAAGCACAGCGCCTAGATAAAATTGTGGAGACATTTTTTCGGTCTCCGGAAAAAGCATCAGAGCAAAGGCAATGCTATAAACCGGCTCTAAATTATAGCTGATAATCACCGTAAATGGGCTTATATATCGCATAACATGTACCGAACCTATAAACGCATAGGCGGTACAGATGGAAGCGAGAATAAAAAGGTAGATCCAATCGGCCGTTGAAAGGTTAAAAAAGGCCGCATTAAACTGTTTCCCCGATACTAATATAAATAGCGTAAGGAAGGCTACCCCACTAACAAACTCATAAAACGAAATTACAGAAGCGCTATGTTTTTCTATAAACCGACCATTAATCACCGCGAATAAGGTGGATAACAAGGCCGAAATTAAGCCCAGAACAATACCATTAACATAGCCCATTTGGCTACTCGTAATTAAGAAGACCCCAATAATAACTATTATTCCGAAGATAATTTCCGAAGCAAAAACGCGTCGTTTAAAAAATATAGGCTCTATAAAAGAGGCAAAAAATGCCCCTGACGAAAACATTGCTAACGCTATAGAGACGTTAGACTGGTTTATGGCTTCAAAAAAAGTAATCCAATGCAGAGCTATAATCACCCCCGCTACTGAAAACTGTAAAAATGTTTTCTTAGAAATTTTAAGATTTACGCCAACAATTTTAATGTAGACAAACATTAAAATACCGGCCATTACCATCCTAAACCACACTAATTCTATGGCACCAATGGTAATAAGTTCGCCTAATATTGCCGTAAAACCAGCAATTAAAACGAGAACATGAAGCTGAAGGTAGTGTTTTAGCTTAGCGTTTGGCATTTTGCAGCAGATATATGGCTAAGATACCAAAGATTACATTAGGAAACCATACCGCCACCATTGCTGGAAAATTAGACTGTTCCGCCATAACACCAAAGACCTTATCAAAAAATACATAAATCATGGCAATCGCAATACCAAAGGCCAGGTTTACCCCCATCCCTCCACGACGTTTAACCGAAGATACAGCAACAGCGATAATGGTTAGGATAAATATAGAAACAGGTAAACTCCATTTCTTTAATTTAACCACTTCATACCGTCCAATATTAGGAGAACCTCTACGTTTTTCAGCTGCAATAAACTTTAAAAGCTCACCGTAAGATTTGGTTTCTGCGGCATATTCCACAGGTGTTAAATCTTCAAGTTCAAAAGGAAATTGCATGAGTTGGTTGGTGTGTTTTTCTACCGTTTCTATTCCATTATTAAAGCTACGCTTTAAATACGTGGTAAGCCTATAAGCTGAATCTTTTTCAATATAACGAATTCTATCGGCAAAGATCTTGTACTTCAACTCATTTCCTTCAAAATGCTCGTAAGTAAAGTTTAGGCCCGATTTATTTTTAGGAATAAAATTACTGACATAAATGTAATCGTTATCATTAATTTGCTGATAGACATCCCTGGTCTGCTGTACCGATTTATTCTTCTTGAGATATTTGAATTTAAATTCGTTAAATCCCTGACTGGCAATCGGTGCCAAATACATTCCTAAAAACATAGCAAAGAGCGCTACAACGGTAGCTCCTATCATATAAGGTCTTAAAAATCTTGAAAAAGAAACCCCTGAACTTAAAAAGGCGACGATCTCTGTATTATTCGCCAATTTTGAGGTAAACCAAATTACGGAAAGGAACAAGAATAAAGGAAATAACAAATTCGCGAAATACACCGTAAAATCGAGATAATAGAATGCCACTTCTGAGAACGGCACGTTATTTTCTAGCATTTTCCCTACTTTCTCGGCTAAATCTACCGTTATTCCAATAGGAACAAACAGCAGTAACATCATTAGAAATGTAAATAAATACCGTTTAATTATGTACCAATCAAGTATTTTCAAGGTCTTGCGTTGTTATTAATTTGTGAGTGTATTACGAATTGGGATTATAGCCTATTATCCATTTGCTTTACCATCTTATCTTTCCATTCTCTAAAGTCACCAGCAATAATGTGCTTTCTCGCTTCTCGCGTTAACCAAAGGTAAAAACCTAAATTATGAATGGTAGCAATTTGCTTCCCTAACAATTCATTTACGGTAAATAAGTGTCTTAAATAGGCTTTACTATACTCTGTATCTACAAAGGTAATTCCCATTTCATCAATCGGTGAAAAGTCGTTAGCCCATTTTAAATTCTTAATATTTATAGACCCATGTGCTGTAAATAACATTCCATTTCTCGCATTACGCGTTGGCATTACACAATCAAACATATCGACACCTAAAGCTATATTTTCTAAAATATTGATCGGTGTTCCCACTCCCATTAAGTAACGCGGTTTGTCTTCCGGTAAAATGCTACATACCACATCGGTCATGGCGTACATTTCCTCCGCTGGCTCTCCTACAGAAAGTCCTCCAATAGCATTTCCTTCAGCACCTGCATTGGCAATATATTCTGCCGATTGTTTTCTTAAGTCTTTATACGTACTCCCTTGAACAATAGGAAAAAAGGTTTGTTCATAATCATAAGTAAACGGAGTCTTTTTTAAATGCGTTAAACAACGTTCTAGCCAACGATGCGTCATGTGCATAGAGCGTTTGGCATAGTTATAATCACATGGATAAGGTGTACATTCATCAAAAGCCATAATGATATCGGCCCCAATACTTCGTTGTACTTCCATGACATTTTCGGGTGTAAACACATGGTAACTCCCATCAATATGCGACTTAAACTTTACCCCTTCCTCTTTAATTTTACGGTTAGAGGATAAGGAATAAACCTGATACCCACCAGAATCGGTTAAAATATTACGATCCCAGTTCATAAATTTATGCAACCCTCCCGCTTGTTCTAAAATTGGCGTTTGAGGTCTAAGATAGAGATGGTAGGTATTCCCTAAAATAATATCGGGATTAATATCGTTTTTTAATTCGCGTTGGTGCACCCCTTTTACGGAGGCTACAGTACCAACAGGCATAAAAATTGGGGTTTCTATCTTACCGTGATCTGTGGTGATTACTCCGGCTCTGGCCTTAGATTGCTTATCTTGTGCTACTCTTTGAAATTTCATGTATTGTTTACTTATTATTTTTCAGAGGACACAAGTCGGTTGTAATTAATCATCGCTAATTTCAGCCTCCTCATTTCATGAATTGTAAGTGAGACGGCAAATATAAATAACTCTGTAAGATTCCCTCTTAAATTAGTTTTAAAAAAATATATCCTCAGTGTTTTCCCGCGATATTTTGAATTTTTTCAAGCAAAATCCCTACCAAAAATTAGAAATAAGAAAATATTGTTAGCAAATCTTGCAATTCGTTAATAAGTGCCTTACTCCAATCTTTGAATAAGTCCCTTTTAAAAGCTATTTTTGCAGCACAAAACTTAAGCAACATAACATGCCAAACATTAAAGAATTAAACGATTTAACAACCCAAGTTCGTAGAGATATTTTACGAATGGTACACAAGGTCAATTCTGGTCACCCAGGAGGATCATTAGGCTGTGCCGAATTTTTTGTTTCACTTTACAACGACATTTTAGAAACCAAAGATGGTTTTGATATGGATGGTATTGGTGAAGATTTATTTTTCTTATCTAACGGTCATATCTCTCCTGTTTATTACAGTGTTTTAGCTAGAGCAGGATATTTCCCTGTTGAAGAACTTAACACGTTTAGACTTATAGACTCGCGTTTACAAGGTCACCCAACGACACACGAAGGTTTACCAGGAATCCGTATTGCTTCAGGATCATTAGGTCAAGGAATGTCTGTAGCGATTGGTGCTGCACAAGCTAAGAAGTTAAACAATGACGATCATTTAGTTTATAGTCTTCATGGTGATGGTGAATTACAAGAAGGGCAAAACTGGGAAGCTATTATGTATGCTTCAGCAAAAAAAGTAGACAACCTTATTTCTACAATTGATTTAAACCAGCAGCAGATTGATGGTTCTACAGATGATGTATTACCAATGGGAAGTCTTAAAGCTAAATTTGAAGCTTTTGGATGGACGGTTTTAGAAATTGAAGAAGGTAACAATGTGGAAGCTGTCTTAAAAGGAATGAAAGACGCTAAAGCCTTAACCGGACAAGGGAAACCTGTTTGTGTATTATTACATACGGTAATGGGTCATGGTGTTGATTTTATGATGCATACGCACGCTTGGCATGGTAAAGCTCCAAATGATGAGCAACTTGAAAACGGTTTAGCTCAAAATCCTGAAACATTAGGAGATTACTAAATAAAGTCTAATTAAACAGATACCCATTTTTATGGGCATTATTATGAAAACATATACATACACAGAAAAAAAAGATACAAGAAGTGGATTTGGTGCTGGATTAGCAGAATTAGGAAGAACAAATCCTAATGTGGTTGCGCTTTGTGCCGATTTAATTGGATCTTTAAAAATGGATGAATTCATTAAGGAGAATCCTGAGCGTTTTTTCCAAATTGGAATTGCAGAAGCAAACATGATGGGAATTGCAGCCGGATTAACCATTGGTGGTAAGATTCCATTTACTGGAACCTTTGCTAACTTTTCTACCGGACGAGTTTACGATCAAATTCGTCAATCTATCGCTTACTCTGGTAAAAATGTAAAAGTTTGTGCTTCGCATGCCGGAATTACTTTAGGTGAAGATGGAGCTACACACCAGATTTTAGAAGATATCGGATTAATGAAAATGTTACCAGGAATGGTGGTTATTAATCCTTGTGATTACAACCAAACCAAAGCTGCTACCATGGCTATTGCTGAATATGACGGTCCTGTATATTTAAGATTTGGACGTCCAGCAGTTCCTGTTTTCACTCCTGCAGATCAAAAGTTTGAAATTGGTAAAGCGGTTCAGTTTACTGAAGGAACAGATGTTACTATTGTAGCTACAGGTCACTTAGTATGGGAAGCTTTAGAAGCATCAAAAGCTTTAAACGAAGCTGGTATTTCTGCTGAAGTTATCAACATACACACCATTAAGCCTTTAGATGATAAAGCCATTTTAGATTCTGTTGCAAAAACCGGATGTATTGTTACTGCTGAAGAGCACAACTACCTTGGTGGTCTTGGAGAGAGTGTTGCAAGAGTACTTGCTGAGCACCGTCCGACGCCTCAAGAATTTGTTGCGACTAAAGATACGTTTGGTGAGTCTGGTACTCCTGCTCAATTAATGGACAAGTACGGATTAAACAGTGCAGCCATCCAAAAGGCCGTTAAAAAAGTTATCGCTAGAAAATAATTTTCATTTGGCATCGTTTTTGAAAGTAGGTGCTTAATCTTAAAAAAAACGAACATTATGAGTTATTTAAAAAAAGTAGTTATGGCCAGTGCATTTTTCGCATTGGTAGGGTTTTCAGCCTCGGCACAAAATAGCAATTCATTTGGACTTCGAGGAGGATTAAACTATAGTGCTAACGGTGATTATTTTGAATCTGCTAGTTCTAATGCTAAGAACCCAGATCGTAATATTGGTTATCACATTGGTGTGTTTGGTAAAATAGGAAATGAGTTTTTCTTAAAACCTGAATTGGTCTACACAACCACCAAGAGTGATTATAGTGATGCTGAATTTTCGGTTCAGAAAATTGATGCTCCAATATTATTTGGTGTTCAAGTTCTTGGTCCTTTGAATGTTTTTGCTGGCCCTTCTTTTCAGTATATTTTAGATACCGAGTTTGATGGTATTGAAATTAATAATGTTGAAGAAGATTTTACCGTAGGCTTAAACTTTGGTGTAGGTCTTAGCTTTGATAATATTGGTATTGACCTTCGTTACGAACGTGGTTTTAATGAAAATGAAGCCACATTTATTGACACCAATTTAGGATCTGCTTCTGTAAGTCGTATAGACACCAGACCCGACCAATTAATTCTAAGTTTATCTATCGCTCTATAAGCGCTGTAGAATAACTGTTATATATAAAAAGCCACTCCTTTTCGGAGTGGCTTTTTCTTGTTATAAGTTTGCGCCTAGCACTACCCTACTTAAGTTAATATGTCCATCGCTAAGGGTCCTATTCAACCTTTGGTACTCCTCTTTAAAGACCTTACCCTACACCTATTATCTCCTCTTCATCTATAGTTGAAACACAGCCGTTAATATGGCTCCTATTATGCACTAAAAAAAAGGAAGCCTCGCTGTTTTAGCGAGGCTTCCTTTTTTATTCATTTGAATATTTCTTTAGACTTAGTTGTTATAATCTACAGCAATATCAGCATCAAGATAATCTGGAAGTCCATCGTTGTTAGAATCGATTAAAACTACCGTATTAAGCGTTATTACACCATCTTCTTCAAATCTACCACTTACATATTCGTTATCAGCTAACATTGGTTCTACTTCACCTTCATTTGTATTAATGGTATAGCTGTTTTGTGAAATTTCATCTATGGTTAAAACTTCATCACCATCATCATCAATATCCACAAAATCAGGAAATCCATTTTCATCCGTATCGTTATCTGTTACATCAAGATCATCGTTTAAATCTTCTAAATACGACGGCACACCATCTTCGTCATGATCTTCAATTTCAAACTTTAGCAATTCAAACTTAAACATTAAATTATCGTAAGACGAGCCTGTGTTCGTTCCTGAAAAATAAGCCAATCCAGAAGGCACAAACATGATTCCCAATCCAGGGTTCATAAAGTTTACATTTCCATTACCATCAATACTATAGTTTGTTGAAGCACTAAATGTTGGCATCACCAATTGCCATGCTTCTATAACTGTAGAGGTTGTTCCGTTGGTTTGTAAATTGAAAAACGCAGGAATTGGAGACGAATCAAACGGCTCAAGTTCCCCTTGTAACGCATCGTTTATAGAGATTCCTTCATATCTTACACTAATAACATCCGTAAAATAAGGCGACTCACCGTCTCCTTGGTACAGGTTAAGAACGTAATACTCATAGTCTACATCTAAATACGTTGCATTTCTAGTTTCTACGGCATCCATTAATAAGGTATGACCTTCTGGTACGGTTTCGCCATCTAGCAATTCGTCAATAACAATATCCGTATATTTATAATCTGTTCCTGTTTCAAAGAAGCTTGAATTGTAATAATGAGAAGATAAATAAGTCACTAAAGAGTCATTATCTTTTATTTGTTGTTCTGTTCTATCTTCTTCAACAAAAGGTTCTACATCATTATCGTCATCATCATTACAAGAAACCATCACGGATAACAACGCGATAAATACAAGACTAAATTTTAAAGTTTTAATTGTCATAGAAAATTATATTACCTGTTTCAACCACCACAGTTGAGCTAGGATGTTCATTATTGCTTAATTTTAATGCGCAAGATACAATAATATAATATTTTTGCACTACTAGATTAATGTAGTTTTTAGAAGACAAGATATGCGAATTGATAAATATTTATGGTGTGTGCGTTATTACAAAACCCGCAGTATTGCTACGAAAGCCTGTAAAAAAGGGCAAGTAAAAGTCAATGGAGCGGCAGTAAAACCCTCTAGAGAAGTTTTCCCTACGGATAAAATAGAACTCCGAAAAGACCAAATTATCTATCAACTTACTGTAAACGACTTACCGCCTAACCGTGTAGGCGCCAAACTTGTGGATTTGTACCGTGTAGACACAACGCCGAAATCGGCTTTTGAGGCTCAAGAACTCTTAAAATACAGTAAGGATTACTACAGAAAGAAAGGAACCGGAAGGCCGACTAAGAAAGACCGTCGTGATATTGATGATTTCCGTGACGATAGCGAAGAATAGCCCTTATCCTTAAGACTTAAAACTGATGAATACCTTAGACAAAAGCTATTGGCAAAACCGTTATATTAAGAATGAAATGGGCTGGAACATTGGCGCTCCATCAAGGCCATTACAAACTTATATTAACCAGCTTACGGATAAAACAATAAAAATTCTTATTCCCGGAGCGGGGCGTGCGTATGAAGCTGAATATTTGTGGCAGCAAGGATTTAAACATGTTTATGTGCTTGATTTTGCCTCCAAAGCCTTAGATCATTTTAAGGCTCGTGTTCCCGATTTTCCTGAATCGCAAATCATCATTCAAGATTTCTTTACTCTTAAGGATCAGTTTGATCTTATTTTAGAACAAACCTTTTTTTGTGCCCTTGCACCACATCTAAGACCCCACTACGTGCAACAAATGCATCGGCTCTTAAAGCCCGAAGGACAATTAGTAGGATTGCTTTTTAATTTTGAATTAACGCAAGTTGGACCTCCTTTTGGAGGCGACTTAGAGACTTACCAAGCTTTATTTACCCCCTTTTTTAAAATAAAAACTTTAGAACCTGCAATTAATTCCATAAAAGAAAGACAAGGTAAAGAACTGTTTTTTATCTTTGAAAAAAAGAGTTAATGGCACTTACAAAGAATACAATTTTAAGTCAGAAAGAGATTGAGCACAAAATTAAACGTATTGCTTATCAAATTTACGAAAGTAACGTTGACGAAACTGAGCTTATCATCGCTGGAATAGAAAGTAATGGCTATCTATTAGCGAAAAAAATAAAAACCACTTTAGACGAGATCTCTACTATAGAATCGACTTTGTGTAAGGTGAAAATTAATAAAACAGAGCCTACAGCCCCTATTAGCACTTCAATACCAGCTGCAGATTACACTAACAAATCTATAGTTCTTGTAGATGATGTCTTAAACTCTGGAAGTACTTTAATCTATGGTATTAAACACTTTTTAGATGTGCCTCTAAAACAGTTTAAAACTGCCGTATTGGTAAACCGAAACCATAAGAAATACCCGGTTAAAGCCGATTTTAAAGGTATTTCACTTTCAACCTCTTTATATGAGCACGTCCATGTTAATTTATCTAAGCAACCTTACGAGGCCTATTTAGATTAATTGGGTTTCTATAGCTTCAATAATTTCTTGAGGCGTCTTATGATCTGTCACTAGCACATGATCTGCTTCACTATAATAGGCAGAACGCTCAAATAAGTGTTTGCCTATAAACTCTGTTAGGTCTTCTTTAGTTTGAAGATGACTTATTAAGGGTCTATGATCTTTCTCTTTAGATAAACGTGTTACCAAATTAGGGATGCTCAGTTTTAAATAAAAACTTTTCACGTTATCACTTTCTGTTATTATAGACATATTATTACCATAACACGGTGTTCCTCCTCCAAGAGCGAGCACCGTATCTTCTTCAGCATTAAGAATAGCTTTTAAATGCGTCATCTCTTTTTTTCTAAAGTAAATTTCTCCTTTAGTTTTAAAAATTTCCGATACCGAGGCCGATTCTTGCTCCGAAATATAGTCGTCAAGATCTAAAAAACGGTAAGACAAGGATTTAGCCAATGCTTTACCAATTGTGGATTTTCCGGAGCCCATATATCCTATTAAAACTAAAATCATAATGCTTATAAATTGATTATTAAACTGATAGGTTTTCGAACAACAAAAAAACAAAAAAAAATTAAAAAAAGTGTTGTTAAATCGAAGAAAGCTTATATATTTGCACCCTCGTTAGAAAAAACGATAACGACCAGTTAGCTCAGTTGGCAGAGCATCTCCCTTTTAAGGAGAGGGTCCTGGGTTCGAGCCCCAGACTGGTCACTGAAAATGTAAAGTATAAAAGCTTTCATTTTGACATAAATTGCCAACAAGAAAAGACATCAAAAAAAAATAAAAATTTTCTAGATTCTCTTCTTGTAATTTAAAAAAAGAGGGTATATTTGCACCCTCATTAAAAAAACATAATGACCAGTTAGCTCAGTTGGCAGAGCATCTCCCTTTTAAGGAGAGGGTCCTGGGTTCGAGCCCCAGACTGGTCACAGAGAAAAAAGTTAAGCAAACCGCTTAACTTTTTTTATATTTACCTCATAGTTATTTGCGCACGTGGCGGAATTGGTAGACGCGTCAGCTTGAGGGGTTGATGGACATTAGTCCGTGGAAGTTCGAGTCTTCTCGTGCGCACCATATAAATCCTTGTTATCCTTTATAGAAAAGGCTTTCAAGGATTTTTTTTGTCCCTTAGTAATACTTCCTGAAACGCGCACACTATCTCAACCTCTCCTAGTTTAATCATTCGCCTTTAATTTTTAAAAAGTGCTTTGTAGAAGTTAAACCAATACGCATTTGAGTCTATCATACACAAGGCTCCTTATCCTTTTACCATCACGCTTAACACTATCACTAGCATTGCATACCGCTTCGGAATTGGGGTTGTTTTACTTTTCTTACACTTTTTTCTATATTTTTTGTTAATTTCAAGCTTCATATAAGTTTAAACACTATTTTTGTTTAAACATTTTTCCGAAAAAATGAACAATATTAAAAGTAGGTTCAGCATAAAGGACCTAGAAAATCTTACAGGTATCAAAGCCCACACCATTAGAATATGGGAAAAACGATACAACCTCCTTGAACCTAAACGCACAGATACGAATATTAGGTATTATGACCTAGCTAACTTTCAAAAGTTACTCAACGTAAGTTACCTTAATAATAATGGTTTTAAAATTTCAAAAATTGCAACCATTGATGCGCAAGAGATTCCGAAGTTAGTAAGAGAACATGCCAGTGAAGCCAATTCAGATAGCCACGCTATTAACGCATTTAAATTAGCGATGCTCAATTTTGACCAAAGCTTGTTTTACACCACTTATGATGCGCTGCTCTCAGAAAAATCATTTGAAACCATATTCTATAATATTTTCATTCCTTTATTACAGGACGTAGGTTTCTTATGGCAAACCGATACCATCACTCCGGCGCACGAGCACTTTATTTCCATTCTTATCCGTCAGAAGATTTTAATTAATATTGAAAAAATTCAAGCCAATCAACAATTAAAGCCATTAAAGACCTTTGTTTTATTCCTTCCGGATAACGAAATACACGATTTAGGCTTAACCTTTATCCATCATGAAGTGACCAGTCATGGGCATCGTTCAATCTATTTAGGACAGAGTGTACCCTTAGATAATTTACTGGCCTTACAGAATTACTATGATGATATCACCTTTATTTCTTATTTTACAGTGAAGCCAGAACAAGATAAAGTTTTGGGCTATATCAATGAATTTGAATCGCTGTTATTAGATAAGCCTAATACCAATTTTTGGGTTTTAGGAAATAGACTTAATGCTATTGACCCGGATCAATTACCTGAAGGCATTACTACTTTTAAAACTATCAAATCGCTTACTAACGCCCTATAATTACAATGCATAAAACTATCTCTATTATCGGTTCTGGCTTTTCTGCACTATCAGCCTCCTGTTATTTAGCTAAAGCAGGACATAAGGTCTCTGTGTATGAAAAAAACGCAACCGTTGGCGGTAGAGCACGACAAATTGTAAAAGAAGGTTTCACTTTTGATATTGGTCCCAGTTGGTACTGGATGCCCGATATATTTGATAAATTTTTCAGTGATTTCGGAAAAGCTACTAGCGACTATTACCAATTAGACAAATTGAGTCCGGCCTATAAAATTTTCTTTTCAGATGATGTGATTACCATAGGAGATCATATGGATCAAATTTGTGAAGAGTTTGAACGTATTGAAGCCGGAAGCTCTAAGCCCTTGCGTCGCTTTATTGCCAAAGCACAAGATAATTACAATATTGCCATTAATAAAATAGTTTTAAAACCAGGGCTTTCGCCATTAGAACTTGTCACTAAAGATACCATTACAAGGTTAGATCAGTTTTATAAGACTATTAGTTCTGAAGTGCGTAAAAATTTTAAAAATCCTAAACTGATTTCTACCTTAGAATTTCCGGTTTTGTTTTTAGGCGCTAAACCGAACCAAACTCCGTCCTTTTATAGTTTTATGAATTTTGCCGATTTTGGTTTAGGAACTTGGCATCCTAAAGGCGGTATGTATGAAATTGTTAAGGCTATAAAAACCTTAGCCGAAAGTTTAGGCGTTACTATCTATACCGATAGTAATGTTGAAAAAATTACGGTTGAAAATAACAAAGCGGTAAGTATCACGGTGAATAATCAAATCATTCATTCTGATGTCATCTTAAGTGGTGCGGACTACCACCATAGCGAAACTCTTTTAGACCAAAAGTACCGACAATATAGCGAAGCTTATTGGGAGAGCCGTACGTTTGCGCCGTCTTCCCTCCTCTTTTATGTTGGGATTAAAAAGAAGCTAAAAAACGTAGAACACCACAATTTATTCTTCGATACTAATTTCGAAAATCATGCTGAAGAGATTTATGATGACCCAAAATGGCCTAAAAATCCATTATTTTATGTTAACTTTCCTTCAGTTACCGACGCGAGCATGGCACCTCAAGGCTGTGAGACTGGTTTTTTCTTAATTCCAATTGCCCCTGGCTTAGAAGATACCCCAGCTTTAAGAGCGCAATATTTCGATTTAATTATGGATCGTTTTGAAGCACGAACGGGTCAAAATTTAAAAGACCACATTCAATTTCAAGTCTCGTATTGCGTCAATGATTTTATTGAAGATTACAATTCTTATAAAGGTAATGCTTATGGCATGGCCAACAGCCTAATGCAAACTGCCTTTTTAAGACCTAAATTAAAAAGTAAGAAAGTAAATGGATTATATTTTACAGGACAACTTACAGTTCCTGGTCCCGGCGTTCCTCCGGCTTTAATTTCAGGTAAGCTCGTTGCTGAACTGATACAACAAAATGAAGTTTAACAATTAAGACATCTGAACCTATGAAATCAATTTTTGACACCGTTTCTAAGACCTGCAGCCAAGTTGTGACAAATGCTTACAGTACGTCATTCTCCTTAGCGACCAAAATGCTCTCAAAAAATATAAGACAGGACATCTATAATATTTATGGTTTTGTACGGTTTGCTGATGAAATTGTAGATTCTTTTCATGATTATGATAAAGAAACGCTTTTTAATCGATTTGAAAACGATCTTGAAGCCGCATTAGAAGATAAGATTAGTTTAAATCCGATATTGAACGCCTTTCAAGAAACCTATCATAATTATGGGATTGACAAACACTATGTAGAAGCTTTTATGCACAGTATGCGTCTAGACCTTCATAAAAAAGATTACTTAACGGATGCTGAATATAAAACCTACATTTACGGATCTGCAGATGTTGTAGGCCTCATGTGCTTAAAGGTTTTTGTAAAAGGAGATCAGGCTAAGTTTGATGAATTAAAGGACTCTGCTATGAGTTTAGGTTCTGCTTTTCAAAAGGTGAATTTCTTGCGCGATTTAAAAGCCGATTTTGAAGATTTAAGTCGAACGTATTTTCCAAATACCGATTTAAATCAGTTAGATGAAGCTTCAAAAAAAGCGATTATCACAGAAATTGAAGCGGATTTTGCTAAAGGATTACAAGGAATTAGGAAATTACCTTTAGAAGCGAAGTTTGGCGTGTTTATGGCGTATCGTTATTACAGTAAGCTGCTAGAAAAACTAAAGAATACCCCGGCCTTACAGATTAAGTCAACTCGAATAAGAGTTCCTAATTATAGAAAAATAGAATTACTCACAAGAAGTTATGTTAAGTACCAACTTAATTTACTTTAAACCTAGTTAACACTTATTATGCAAACGTTTTATTGGATCCTTATTTTTCTCGGAACATTTTCTATGATGGAATTTAATGCGTGGTTTACGCATAAATATATTATGCATGGTTTTCTATGGAGCTTGCATAAAGACCACCATCATAAAGACCACGATAGCTGGTTTGAGCGTAACGATGCGTTCTTTATTTTCTACGCTATTGTAAGTATAACCTGCTTTTATTTGTGGAGTTATGAAGATGTTTGGTATACCCTACCTATTGGTTTGGGCATCTTAGTCTATGGTATGGCTTATTTTATTGTACACGATATCTTTATTCACCAACGTTTTAAATGGTTAAGAAATATCGATAACAAATATGCTAGAGGCTTAAGACGTGCGCACAAAATTCATCATAAACACTTAGGCAAACACAAAGGTGAAAATTTTGGGATGCTCGTTGTTCCCTTTAAATATTTTAAATAGATAATTGTTTATAAGCTTTCCGCCAACAATGCATCTAATTGTGCTCTTACGCTGGCACTATTCCAGTTTACAGCACCTGTTTCATCAACGACAATAGCCCCATTTTTACTAATGATTAGGGTTCTAGGAATAGAACTGGTCAATAAAGCTTCGGGTGGCTTAGTTACAGGCTGAACGCTCTTAAAATTGAAACCGCGCTTCTCCTTAAACGCTTCAACAGTTTCAATAACATCGTTGGTTACAAATAAAAAGACCACTTCATCGCCATAATCCTCATACAAGGCTTGAAGACTTGGCATTTCTGCAATACAAGGAGGACACCATGTCGCCCAGAAATTTATAAGTACCACTTTACCTTTAGTACGGCTAAAATTCATGGTGCTCCCATCCTCTTCTTTTAGAATCCAATTGAGATCATCCAGTTGAATTTGTTGTTCTTCTTCGATCATAGAAGACGATTTTATATAACTCAACCCTTTATGTAATACCACTTGCAGAGGCACTCTAGTTTGAGGGATTAAAAGCAACAAAATGATTACAATAAATAAAACATTATAAACCTTTTCTTTTTTAGACTTTCGGGGTTTTTCTTCACGCATTATAAGAATGATTAAAACGTTTTGTTATGCCGTTTGGTCTTAGACAGCGGCCATAACTTACGAACTTTTGAGTATAAAAAAAACTCCTGAATACTCAGGAGTTTTTATCACGTTATGCCTTTTTAACTATTAGGCATTTTGCTTTTTAATCAGGTTTAATGCAGACCCTTCATTATACCACTCAATTTGTGCTTGATTATAGGTATGATTTAAGGCTAACACATCCTTTGTTCCATCTTTATGAACCACCTCCACATGTAATTGCTTATCTGGAGCAAATTCATTTAAATCTGTAAAGTTGAACGTATCATCTTCTTGTATTAAATCGTAGTCCGCTTCATTATCGAATGTTAAACCTAACATTCCTTGTTTTTTAAGATTCGTTTCATGGATACGTGCAAAAGACTTTACAATCACTGCAGCCACACCTAAATGTCTTGGTTGCATTGCGGCGTGCTCTCTAGAAGATCCTTCACCATAATTATGATCACCAACAACAATAGATTTTATTCCGGCTGCTTTATACGCTCTTGCGGTATCTGGCACCCCTTCATATTCTCCAATTAATTGGTTCTTCACAAAATTGGTTTTCTTTCCGAAGGCATTTACTGCTCCAATTAAGGTATTGTTTGCAATATTATCTAAGTGCCCTCTAAAACGTAACCAAGGTCCGGCCATAGAAATATGGTCTGTAGTACATTTTCCAAAAGCTTTTATCAATAACTTCGCTCCTATAATACTATCTCCGAGCGGTGTAAATGGCTCTAGTAATTGCAGACGTTCAGAATCATCAGCTACAGACACCACAACGCTACTACCGTCTTCTCTTGGTGCTAAATAACCATTATCTTTCACTTCAAAACCTTTAGGAGGTAGTTCCCATCCTGTTGGTTCTTCAAACATCACCTCTTCCCCATTATCATTGATCAGTTTGTCCGTTAAAGGATTAAAATCTAAGCGTCCAGCAATAGCAATTGCTGCCGTTAATTCTGGAGAAGCCACGAAGGCATGCGTATTAGGGTTTCCATCTGCACGCTTGGCAAAATTTCGGTTAAACGAATGAACGATACTGTTTTTTGGTGCGTTTTTAGGATCACTATAACGTGCCCACTGACCAATACATGGTCCACAAGCGTTGGTAAAAATTTTAGCATCTAGTTTTTCAAAAATGCCTAAAATACCATCACGTTCTGCCGTATAACGCACTTGCTCTGATCCTGGATTTATTCCTAAATCGGCTTTAATTTTTAAACCTTTATCTAAAGCTTGCTGCGCTATAGATGAGGCTCTAGATAAATCTTCATAAGAAGAATTGGTACAAGACCCAATAAGTCCCCATTCTACTTGAAGTGGCCAGTCATTAGCCGTTGCTTTTTCTGTCATTGCCGATCCAACTTCTGTAGATAAATCTGGCGTAAACGGACCATTTAGAAGTGGACCTAATTCTGAAAGGTTAATTTCAATCACCTGATCGAAATACGCTTCAGGATTAGCATATACCTCTTCATCTGCCGTTAAGTATTCTCTAATTTTATTAGCTTCATCCGCCACATCAGCACGATCTGTAGAACGTAAATAGCGCTCCATAGAATCATCGTATCCAAAGGTTGACGTTGTCGCTCCAATTTCAGCACCCATATTACAGATGGTACCTTTACCAGTACAAGACATAGACGTTGCTCCTGGTCCAAAATATTCTACAATAGCTCCTGTTCCTCCTTTTACGGTAAGAATTTCAGCAACTTTTAAAATTACATCTTTAGGTGCTGTCCATCCTGAAAGTGTTCCAGTTAGTTTCACACCAATTAGTTTAGGGAATTTAAGCTCCCAAGCCATACCTGCCATAACATCTACAGCATCTGCACCACCTACACCGATAGCAACCATTCCTAGTCCACCAGCATTTACGGTATGTGAATCTGTACCTATCATCATTCCACCAGGAAAGGCGTAATTTTCTAAAACAACTTGGTGAATAATACCAGCTCCAGGTTTCCAAAATCCAATTCCATATTTATTAGAAACAGACTCTAAAAAATCAAAAACTTCACTACTCGTCTGGTTGGCATGCTTTAAATCTGTAGCCGCCCCATCTTTCGCTTGAATTAAATGATCACAATGCACTGTGGTAGGGACTGCAACTTTAGGCTTACCGGCTTGCATAAATTGTAACAAGGCCATCTGTGCTGTTGCATCTTGGCAAGCCACACGGTCTGGCGCAAAATCTACATAATCCTTCCCTCTTGTAAACGCTTGATCTGTTTTACCATCCCACAAGTGAGAATAGAGTATTTTTTCTGAAAGTGTTAGTGGTTTACCTACAATCTCTCGTGCTTTGTCTACACGGTCAGTCATTTTGGTGTACACACCTTTAATCATGTCGATGTCAAATGCCATATGTATATCTGTTAAAATTTAAATTAATTCAATCCTACAATATACAAAATATAGAATTATTATAAAAACGAAACGGGCGAAGTTTGGGCAGATCTTCTTATCTGAAAGTAAACACAGAATTATGGCCAGTTTGCCACTAGTCATCTTTAAACTGCTTAGCCCATTTACGAGAATCCTTGACACAAAAAAAGCCTGAGTTTAAAAACTCAGGCTTTTAATATATAAAACATTATGTCTTATACGGCTAACAACTTGCTAGAAGGCTTAAACTTTGTTAAGTTAATCCCTTCTACAGCGGCTTGATATTCCGTAAGGTTTGGTGTTCTTCCTAGGATTGTAGATAATACTACAACTGGTGTTGACGTTAATAAAGACTCTCCTTTTTTCTCTCCTGAATCTTTTACCACACGTCCTTGGAATAAACGTGTAGATGTTGCCATTACCGTATCTCCTGGTTCAGCTTTCTCTTGGTTACCCATACATAGGTTACACCCTGGACGCTCTAAATACAACATGTTTTCATATTTAGTACGTGCTGCAGCCTTAGGCGCATTATCATCAAATTCAAATCCAGAATACTTCTGTAAAACTTCCCAGTCGCCTTCTGCTTTTAATTCATCTACAATATTGTACGTTGGAGGTGCTACAACTAAAGGTGCATTAAATTCAACCTTTCCTTGTTGTGCTTCGATATTCTTTAGCATTTGTGCTAAAATCTTCATATCGCCTTTATGTACCATACAAGATCCTATAAATCCTAAATCAACTTGTTTCGTCCCTCCGTAGAATGATAACGGTCTAATGGTATCGTGTGTATAACGCTTAGAAACATCATCATTATTAACATCTGGATCTGCAATCATTGGTTCTGCAATCTGATCGAGATCTACAACAACTTCTGCAAAATATTTAGCATTTGCATCTGGTGCTAAAGCAGGTTTTTCGCCTGACTTAATTTCAGCAATACGCTTTTCAGCAATGTCAATTAATCCTTGAAGTACGTTCAATTTGTTGTCCATACCTTTATCAATCATAATCTGAATTCTGCTTTTCGCAATCTCTAACGATTCGATTAAAGTTTCGTCTTCAGAAATACAGATTGATGCTTTTGCTTTCATTTCAGCAGTCCAATCGGTAAACGTAAAGGCCTGATCGGCAGTTAAAGTTCCTAAATGAACTTCAATAATACGCCCTTGGAATACGTTATCTCCACCAAACTGTGAAAGCATTTGTTGTTGCGTTGCATGAACGACATCACGGAAATCCATATAGTCTTTCATCTCGCCTTTAAAAGTCACTTTTACAGACTGTGGAATTGGCATAGACGCCTCACCGGTTGCTAAAGCTAAGGCTACGGTACCAGAATCGGCTCCGAATGCTACACCTTTAGACATTCTTGTATGTGAATCTCCACCAATAATTATAGCCCAATCATCTACAGTAATGTCATTCAACACCTTGTGAATCACATCGGTCATTGGCTTGTATTTGTTTTCAGGATCACGCGCTGTAATCAATCCGAAATCATTCATAAATTTCATCAATCTAGGAATGTTCGCTTTAGACTTATTATCCCAAACTGAAGCGGTATGACAACCTGATTGGTACGCCCCATCAACAATTGGAGAAATAATCGTCGCTGCCATCATTTCTAACTCTTGAGAAGTCATTAAACCTGTTGTATCTTGAGACCCAACAATATTAACTTCTACACGTACATCAGAACCTGCATGTAAAGTTTTCCCTGGTGTTGTTCCTACGGCGTTTTTGTTGAATATTTTTTCAACAGCTGTAAGGCCTTGCCCTTCGATAGAGATTTCTTTTGATGTTGCATAAACAGGTACTACATCAATATCTAAGCATTTTGAAGCGAAGGTTTGTAATTTTTTACCAAATACCACAGCATAAGATCCACCCGCTTTAATAAACTCTAATTTCTGAGGCGTTAATGACGCTGAAATGTCCATTAACTCTTGATCGCCGTTGTATAACTTTTTCTCTTTTGTATTAACCGTTAATACAGTACCAGTAGCTACAGAATAAGCTTCCTCTAAAACAGGATCGCCGTTTTCATCTCTGATAACGTTTCCTTCTGCATCATAAGTTTTAACCCAGTTTTTAAGGTCAATTCCTATCCCTCCTGTAACCCCAACAGTGGTTAAGAAAATTGGAGAAATACCGTTTGTCCCAGCAATAATTGGGGCAATATTTATAAATGGAACGTAAGGACTTGATTTAATCCCGGTCCATAACGCTACGTTATTTACACCAGACATTCTAGAAGATCCTACTCCCATGGTTCCTTTTTCAGCAATAAGCATCACGCGTTTATCTGGGTGCTCTGCTTGTAAGGCTTTTAATTCATTTTGCTTTTCTCTATTGTGCTCAAATAAACACTGACCATGTAATTCTCTATCCGATCTAGAGTGTGCATCACCACCTGGCGATAATAAATCGGTAGAAATATCACCAACTCCTGCAATAAAGGTTACAACTTTAATTTCTTCTTCAACTTCAGGAAGCTTAGTGAAAAATTCTGCTTTTGCATAGCTCTCAATGATCTCTTTTGCAATTGCACTTCCTTCTTTATAAGCCGCTTCTAAACGTGCGGTATCCGCTTCATAAAGGAATACTTGAGTTTTTAAAACTTCAGCAGCCTCTTTAGCAATAGCGGCATCGTTACCTAAAGCTAAATCTAATAAGACTTCAATAGAGGGCCCACCTTTCATATGAGACAATTGCTCAAAAGCGAAGCTTGGAGAAATTTCTTTAACCACGGCTTCTCCTAAAATGATTTCTTTTAAAAACTTGGCCTTAACACCAGCAGCACTTGTTGTTCCTGGTAACACATTATAGATAAAGAAATCTAGAGAAGCTTCTCTATCTTCATGATCTACATCTTTAATTTGCGTAATGATCTGACTTAATAAATCAGCACCATCAATAGGTTGCGGATGAAGCCCTTGTTCTTTACGTTCTTCTATCTGCTTTAGGTAATCTTTATAAATGTTCATATAATATAAAATAGAATTCTTTAAGTGTTTTATTAGTTTATTTTAAAACGAAACAAATTTACACATTTTAGAAATATAGCCGCATATGCCCTATTCTTTAAATCTATGGTGATATGAAAAACTTCGATAGCGCTAAAACTCAATTAAACCCCTATAAAACAAGGTATTGACACACACCTATCTCTAGTGATTTATTTAGAATTAATATGAATTAATTTAAAACGGAAATGAAGGTCCTAAATCGTTTCTCAAAATACGTAAAGAAAACGTTTGAAAACGCTGCATACCCTACGGTAATGCTCTAAAAAATGTAAGTAAAATTGCGGCTTTTTTTCAGGCGCAAGTCAAGCGTAAATTCCGGTAAGATATGGTAGAATTAAAAGAGACTCTGAATAATCTTTTCTTCGGAAACGCCTTCCGCTTCAGCCTTGTAATTTTTAATGATACGGTGTCTTAAAATACCAATGGCAACGGCCTGAACATTCTCAATATCTGGTGAAAATTTACCTTGTGTTGCGGCGTGGGTTTTGGCTGCTAAAATTAAGTTTTGAGAGGCTCTAGGTCCTGCACCCCAATCGATAAAATCTTTAACAATTTCGGCTGCAGAATTAGCTTTGGGTCTTGTTTTAGCAACTAAAGAAACGGCATATTCAATAACATTATCGGCTACCGGAATACGACGAATTACATTCTGAAAGTCTATAATTTCTTGGGCCGTAAACAAAGCATTCACCGTCTTTTTAACGTCTGTGGTGGTAGCTTTAACCACATCTACCTCTTCTTGAAACGAAGGATACTCCAAGTTTATGGCAAACATAAAACGGTCTAATTGCGCTTCTGGTAAAGGGTAAGTTCCTTCTTGCTCAATTGGATTTTGAGTGGCCAATACAAAATAAGGTAAATCTAATTTGTACTGATGTCCGGCTACCGTTACCGAGCGTTCTTGCATCGCCTCTAATAAAGCGGCTTGTGTTTTAGGTGGTGTTCTGTTAATCTCATCGGCCAAAACAATATTAGAAAATATTGGACCTTTTATAAACTTAAACTGTCTGTTTTCATCTAGGATTTCACTTCCTAAAATATCACTAGGCATCAGGTCTGGCGTGAACTGAATACGCTTAAAATTTAAACCTAAGGCTTGTGCAATTGTATTTACCATTAATGTCTTTGCCAATCCAGGGACTCCAACTAAAAGCGAGTGACCGCCAGAGAAAATTGAAATCAGAATTTGGTCTACCACTTCATCTTGACCGATGATCACTTTGGCGACTTCTTTCTTTAGCGCAGCATATTTTTGAACAAAATTTTCAATAATGGTAACATCAGACATACATTCTTATTTTTTTAGCCAGTTACTTTGGAAATCACAATCTCTATACTCCCCATTAATTTTGATATAGGTATCTACAATGGTTTCTTTTTGCCATTTTGCTATGGCTTGTACTTGCTTGTCTTGTAAGGCTAAATTTTTAATCTTAAGGTAATCTTTTGCAAAGTCCGCTTTATGGTCGTCAATTCGGTCAGTAACGGTAAGAATTTTAAACTTAATTCTATTTACACGATCTTCATCTTGTAACACTTCACTGATTTCTCCATCTTTTAAGTCTTGAATTTGAGAATATAATTCAGGCTCAATACGTGTTAATTCAAAATTGAAATCTTGGGTCACAGGATTTGTTAATTGTCCGCCTTCATATTTCGTTTCTTTCTCATCACTAAATTCTCTCGCCGCCTCTGCAAAAGTTAAAGAACCATCAATAATTTTAGCTCTTACCTCATCAATTTCATCTTTTGCTTTCTGAATAGCTTCTTGTGTAAGCTCTGGACGTAATAAGATGTGTCTTACATCGTATTCTTGACCTCTAATTTTTTCTAACAGTACAATGTGGTAACCAAAATCGGTTTCAAAAGGTTCTGAAATTTCACCTTCTTGCATAGAGAAAACAACATCTCTAAATTCCTTCACCATTCTTGGCTGCTTTCTGTTCATGGTTGGTAATTTACCACCATCACTTTTAGAACCATCGTCGGAATAGAAAATTGCTTTGGTTACAAAACTAGCACCATTCTCTTCAATATCTCTTTTAAATTCTTTCAGTCTATCAATAACGGCTTGCTTGGCATCTTCAGTAACTTCAGGAATAACAACGATTTGTGCTAATTTTAATTCCGTACCAAATATTGGACGTTCATCTTCAGGAATGTCATTAAAGAATGTACGTACTTCTTCTGGAGTCACTTCTATATCGCCTGTTACTTTAGCTTGCATTTCTGAAGCGAGGTATCTGTTTTTATTAATTTCATTCATCTCCTCACGTAAAGCTTCTTCAGAATCTTTCTTATAGAAATCTAATAAGCCTTGCATATCACCTTGCGTTTGCGCCAAAATACCTTGTATTTGTTGCTCTGTATTCTGACTGATATACAATTCGTTTACCAAAATACTATCTTGTATGGCTTGGTGCGCGTAAAGTTTACTTTCTAAAAGGCTTCCAAAAAGCTCGCAACGGGTAATATCTTTAAGATCGGCACCTTGCGCTTTAAGTTGTGCAATTTCGCGATCTAAGTCTGATTCTAAAATTATAAAATCACCGACAACAGCAGCCACACCATCGGCTTTAATACGCGTAGCAGGGGCCACCGTATCTTTAGGTTGTTCTACTTGTGGGGCTTCATCATCAATGATTTCTTGAGCATTGATCATGGATACAGAAATAAAGCACAGTAAAAAAGCGGCTTTAATTGTAAATTTGGAATGTATTGTTTTTAATAGCATCTGTTGTAATATCATTTTCGAGTTGCTTAATGAGCTCTAACTTTCTCTTGTTTATAACAATTTTTTTAATTGACGAATTCACATAGTCCAAAGGAGCATAATCATTTTGAAAGCGCACGTCATTAACGAGCATCAAATATAAGTTTAATGAATCTTTGAGTTGTAAAAAATTAGTTTTTTTTAACAGTTCATTTTTATCACTGTTATTTAGGATCGGAATTTTCTCTGTAACACGACTCAGTTTTACCCAAAGGGAATCGCTTAAGGCGTAAGATTTAAATTGTACAGAAATAGAATCGAGATACTTTTTATCCTTCCCTTCAAAGCGTTTAAAACGCATTTTTATGGTATCTAAATTAATAGGATTTAAAGGCAAGCTTACATATCTAAACTGAATTAAATCGTCATTCAATTTAAAAGACTCTTTATTCGCTTCGTAAAATAGCTCTGCCGTTTCCCTAGATACTACCGAATCTATAGATTTCTTTACCAAACCTTCTAAATAGGCCTTAGTATAGAGGTCGTTTTTATATTGCTCTACGAGTTTAGAAAATTCATTTTGTTTTTCTTCTGAAAGATTAACCAAAGCGCCATCCATGAGCAGCAAGCGTCTGGCCCAACGTTCTATATAGGCATTGGCCATTAAGGTGCTATCCTCTTTTGGCGTTCCTAATGGAACCACATCTTTTAGATCGTCTTTGTAAAGGTAGTTCTCATTTACTCTAGCAATGGGATCTTCCGTTTGCGCTGGCTTAAAGAAATCACAACCGCAAAGTAATGTACAAAGTAGACCTATATATATATAATGTTTCAAAAGACGTTTAAATTAATTTTCTAGTTGTGCTTTAACGGCTTGAAGCGTTGCTTCATTAACGGTTATATTATAGCGTTCGTATAATTGATTGATCCAATTTAATTCAATCTCAGTTTGGTAATCATTAATAACACTGCCTTTAGCCTCTTCTAAGGTTTTTTGTCCGGCTGGTAATACTGATTTGACATCTATAACATGAAACGCATCATGGTTTTCATAAACTTTAGAAACGCCTTCTTTAGCTTCAAAATTAGATGGCAATAACGGGTCGTTTACCGGATAAGTCCCTTTCGTAAACATAACGTTTTGTTCTTCGTCGTTGTTTATTTTAGCTTTAATAGCAGCTTGCGACTTCCCCTTCTTCATCAATTTACGAATTTTTTTCATGTGTCCTTGGTCTGCAGAAGATGCAATAACCACCTCAACACGATCGCCCCACTGGTAATTCGCTTTATTTTTCTCATAAAATTCTTCTAAACCAACGGTATCCTTAGCGGCTTTGTTCCACACTTCTTGCTCCATTAAATCAAAAAGTAACAAGCCATCTCTATACTCTTTTAAAATATGCGCATATTCTTCATTTTCTACTTCTAGGTTATCCTCTCTATATTGTAGAATTGTGCTTTTGAAAAAACTATGAAACTCTTTATCTACGATTTCTGAAAAACCAATATTTTTCCCGCTGTAACGACGTTCTGCTGTTTTTAGATGTGTTCCAAAATCTCCATAAGTAAATACGGTTTTATTAATTTTGAAAAGCATCGTATTCGCTTTAAAATCTTTTGGCAACTCCCAAGAGCGTTTGTAATAATCCTCGTTTAATAGTCCTGTAAAATACGCTTTGGCTTCATCGTTATACGTAATCTCGTATTGCGATTTAAGCTTCTCAACCATGGCTTCATCAATAAGCTTTGATCGTGTATCTCTTTTTACCTGTAATTCTAATTTAGATTTAGAATCTTCAAACGAAGGCACCGGCTGTAGATCAATACGTTTTACAATATGCCAACCAAAGGCTGATTTAAATGGAGCGGTAATATCACCATCATGTTCTAAACCAAAAGCAGCGTCTTCAAATTCAGTAGAGCTTAACTGACCACTTTTAAAAGGTGCCAATTTCCCACCTTTATTGGCCGAGTTTTTATCGTCAGAAAATTGTTTTGCTAAAGACTCAAAGCTTTCGCCTTGCTGTAATTTCTTATAAATATTATTAATACGCTCTTCTGGGTCTATTAGGGAATCTTTAGACTTAAAATTCACCATAATATGCGCCGCCGTTAAAGTTCCTCGACTTGGTCTTCTATCATTAACTTTTACCACATGATAACCAAATTGTGTTCTAAAAGGCATTGAAATTTCTCCTTTTGGCGTGTTGAAGGCTGCCGACTCAAAATCGTAAACCATTTTAAAAGCCGAAAAATAACCTAAATCTTCCACAAAAATAGTTTTACCATTATGTAGCGGTTTCAAATTATCAAAGCCTTCTTTTAAAGCTCTTTTTCTTAAGGCCAAAACTTGATTGTAAGCATTAATCGTATCCTTAGCGTTGCTCTTTAAAAGCACCAAGATGTGCGATGCATTAAGATCAATATTGCTACGCTCATAAGCTTCCTTAACTAAAGCATCTGTAGCTTCATTATCTGAAATGTAATTTTTAATAAGCTGTTTTTTATACCGCTTAAATTCGCGCTGATAACTTGCTTCTTCGTCTAACTTTAAACGTTTTGCTTCCTTTAACTTCAGTTGGTATTCCGTAAATAACTTTAAATACCCGTCAATATTTTTCTGACTTTCGTCTTGAACAAGGTCTAAGTTTTTTTTATACACCCTTATAAATTCTGCAGCGCTGATGGCCTCGCCATCAACCTCTAAAAGGGTCTCTTGATTATTTTGAGAAAAAGAAAAATTTAGTGCCAAGCACACTACTAACAAACATTTAAATTTTAGACTCATCATTTATTCTATATATTAAACATACTGTGACATTGAATAACTTTTCAAATGCAGCAAAAATAACATAAATAGCGTATTTACCAAGCTGTTTGGAGAGCATTGTTATATTCTTAACATCGTTAAAATTGATGTTTTCAATGTCGTACGTCGATGATTATGTCCGAAAATTGTATTTAATAAAGAAAATAGGACAGACATCGAGAAAATATTGCTTTTTTTAAACACTGTTTTATTTTTACCAAAATTTGTATCCCTATGCAATATTCTACTGAAATTTTAATTGAGAAACCCATTTCAGAAGTTCTAAAAAAATTAAACACCATTGACAACTTAAAACATTGGCAAAATGGATTGGTAAGCACGTCTCATATCTCTGGGGTCCCTAACCAATTGGGCGCTAAAATTAAGCTTAAATACAACTTCGGAAGGTGTAAAATGGAAGTTTTAGAAACTGTAACGAAACAAAACTTACCGAGTGAGCTCCATGCCACTTACACCACTAAAGGGGTAAGAAACATACAAGAAAACTATTTTAAAGTCACGGAAGACAATGCTACACTTTGGATTTCGAAAAATGAGTTTCAGCCTACCAGTTTAAAGATGAGTTTGTGCTTATTCTTTATGCCTGGAGCCTTTAAGAAACAAACAAAAACCTTGATGTCTAATTTCAAAAATTATCTTGAAAAAGGCGTTTCTGTTCACCAACCCAACTAAGCCATACATGCGACAATTAAAACTGATCTGGGATTTTAAAGGACCCCACGGACAAAAAACAGCAGAACACCACCTTATTCATCTTAAAGAATATATCGCTATTAATAAATTAGATATAACTATTACAGGAGTTGAAACACTTAGCGACATGCACAGCTTGGCTTACTTAGTGGTTGATGAGGCCGAGATGCGACCTATACGAGACGCCTTAAAACCACATCGTGGACAAGTCTATAGCCCAGAGTAACCCTCCTCGTCATAAAGCTTAACTAGAGCGCCTAACTTTTTAGAATAAGCGCTTAAAAAAGGCTTGAATAAAACGCTTAGGAGGCACAGAGAGAATAATTTTTAAATCTTCAAAATACGAGGACTCTTCATCTAAAAATTTAAAAATCGTTTTAATATGGGCCTTTTTAAACATCGCACTAAAAAGAGCGGCACCTTCTCCATTATGATTGGCCAAAACATCTAAAAAGATAAGATCGTAAAACCGGAATTTGGAAGCCTTATGAAAACGGCGGAGATCGTGATCTTGTTTTAAAAATGCTTGTAAGGCCTTTGTCTTTTTTACTGTATTTTGAAAGGTATACCCGGTACTAGCTTTTGTCCAGCCTCCTGCCGTCCCTATATGAAGGATATGTTTTGAATTTAGCGTATTAAAATCAAAAGAGGTCATTGGGATATTACCCTGCTCCTTTTCTACTATTGTATAATCTGTAATATTATTCTCCGTCAAATAATCTTCTATGGCCTTCTCGTAGTCTGAATAGGCCAAAAGCGATTTAGAAAACAAGGTATATTCTATTAAGGCTTTGCGCTTCGATAACGGCAGCACATACATAAAACGGGTATTTCCTTTTTGAGGAATGGCAAAATCCATCATGGTAGCCTTTGAATCGTCAAAAGTATCTGATGTTGTTTCTATAAACCAGCCTACAAAATGCTGATGAATTAGAGGGAATTTCGTTTGAGCCTTATAGGTTTCCGGATTCGGTATACTTGTGAAAAGTTTAGCTCCATAAAACGTTGTTGCAGGGGTAATCACCTGAACTTGATTATCGCGTTCTAAAACCTTTTCCACCTCAGCTGCTACAAAAGTAATCTGAGGATTTAAATCGATTTCCTTCCAAAGTAATTCATAAAACGCAGCACTCCGAATCATCTTATAACGATATGGTGCGATAGTCATTGTTTTAGAAAATGTGGCACTTCCGAAGTACACCGAATGCCATGTTTTGGTTAGAAGCGCATCCCAAGGACCAACACCAGACTCCCAATAACACCAGGTTCTATCATTGTCCTTTTTCTTCTCTTTATCTACAATTAAAATAGACTTTGAGCTAAAAAAAGGATCTTGAGACAATCTGTAAGCTAACAGTAAGCCCGATGCTCCTGCACCAGCAATGATATAATCGTATTTAAGACTCTTGTCTTTCATTGGTCGTAAAAAAAATCAGTAATTGGTAAACGGTAGCGTTGTTACTTTGAATGTCTTTTTTCAGCATAACCATAACCTTCCTTCCACCACTTCTCCATTAAGCGTTTGCTAAAAATAAGGGAGTTCTCCGTAAGGCTTGTTGGGGTATAATAAAGGTTGAGTTTTACGTTTTTATTTCTAGCGGCAAGTTTTCCTATAATGATATCGTTACGTTCCACTTGGTTTAACAAGTGCCCAAATAAACCAATCATTAATGAAAATGGATTTTTACCCAATACTTTTTGCTTCCCTAAGGTTTCTGCTTCTAAAACAATGGCATCAATCTCTGTGGCGCCTCGTAATATAGCCTCTCGGATAGGGATAACACTCCCCAGACCGCCATCGGCATACTCATAGCCATCAACTTTAGCCAAAGACATAAAAGGCACGTAATTACAAGAAATCCAAACCCAATTGCAAAACTCTTCATAGGTACACTCTTGTATAGATTTATACTCTACCCTATTCATGGATAAATTAGCCACAGTAACCACAACATCATGCTTTTCCTTTCTAATCTGAACATACTCTTCATAAGTCACATTCTTCTGAATACTTCTCTTTAGCGCTTTACTTTCACCAAAGGTTCGTCGGCGCCTAATAAACTGCCAAAGGGAATTTATATAATCAATAGACACGTACTCACGATCGCCTTTTTTATGATGAATAAAAGGGCTGACACTAAAAATATCTTGCTGCTGAACGTTGGTAAAAATATCATAGAGTTTCCCTATTTTATTCACGGCCAAATGAGGAACCAATAAGCTACCTGTAGAGGTCCCCAAGAACATATCGTACTCTCGATTTTCGCGCTCCATTAAATATTGAGCCACACCACCTGCAAATGCTCCTTTACTTCCTCCTCCTGAAATTACTAATGCGCGCATTACTTTTTATTTTCTTCTAATTTGTTAGATAATTCTTTTGCAAACTTTACCATTCTCCAATTATGATGGGTTTTAGCCGTTTCTAAATTGGCTCTGCACTGTTCATTACAGGCAGACATTAAGTTCAAATAGTTGAAAGCCCCCATTCTCAGTTCTACATTATATTGTTCTCCGGTATAGTCTACCAACTCATCAAATAGACGCTGCTTATTATCTGTTTGATAATAGGGCGTATTTAAGTTTAATACAATCCATAATAACCTCACATTTTTATCATTGAACCCTGAAACATCGCGCGTTTTAGCTAAATACTTGGAGCGGTCTAGCGGGAAATTAGTCCAAAGATTATACAAAGCCTTCTCAATAGTCACATAAGAGTTATCTTCTAATAAAGACTCGTATTCGGTTTTTATACTTTCTGGAATTTTAGTGACGTATTGCGCAATAGCTTGGCGAACCTTAAGATTGTTTTTAAAGGTTTCTGCATTGACTAAATCTGGCACCTGACTAATAACTTTTGCTTTCGCTTTATCAGAGACATAATACTTTAAATACTCCGCACATTTAGACGTTTTAGCTTCACAATCTACCATAGCAAATTCATTAACGGCTGGCGACTGCTTTTTTAATCGTTCGAAGGCTTTTTCATAAGGAAAGGCTTTATTTTTAATCCAATAATTCACAAAACTAGATAAAGACCGGCCATAACCTTTTTCTACTTCAGAAATAAAATCGGTCGTTTTCACAGTTCCAAATTGATGTTTGTCCAAATACCTTTTTACAGCTTGCTTAAACACCTGATCCCCGACAACACCTCGTAAGACATGCAACACCCATGCACCACGTTGGTAAAAGGTTAAACTGCTCGATTTTGGATCTAAAAGCGAAGTGCCTTTTCCTGATAGTTCTTGGTGACTTAAATCTATAACCGATTCTAACAATTTAAAATAGTAATAGTCTTCCCCAAAAATATCACGCTCCGCAAGCAAAGCATAATAGGTTGCAAACCCTTCTTGTAACCAATGGTGTTCTCCTGAGGTCGCCGTAACAAGATCTCCAAACCATTGATGCGCCAGTTCGTGAGCATTAATATTCACATAGTTCTTATCGTTAAACCCAATATCGTCGACCATATAGGCATCCGAAAAAATAGTAAGACTTGTATTTTCCATACCGGCATATAAAAAATCGTGTACCGGCACTTGCTTATACACTTGCCATGGGTAAGGCACGCCTATTTCTTGTTCTAAAAAATTGAACATCTTTTCGGAGTAACGGTAGGTCGGTTCTACTTTTAAGCTGTCTTTAGGATAATAATACTGCTCTAAAGGAATTCCACGGTCTGAAACCTTTGTAGTTTTTTCATAACGCCCCAACACCAAGGCTAGCAAATAACTAGACATAGGCTGCTGCATTTGGTAAGATCGCTTCAGTTTACCATTATGTAGGCGCTCCTCTGCTAAGGCCACCCCATTAGCGACAAACGTATAATTATCCCAACCCTCTAAACTAAGATTGAAAATAATTTTATCATTAACATCATCTAAGCTAGGAAACCAATGACTGGTATATTTCCCTTGACCTTGTGTCCAGATTTGAGGTTCTTCCTCCCGTTTTAAGAAATATAAAGCTTTCTTGGGCTTTGCTTCATACTTAAAACGAACGGTATAATCTTTGTTTTTCTGAAACGGGTATTTAAAAACAATTTTATCTTTAAGGTTAGTGTAAGAAGCAGATGCTAGCTTTACACTATCCTGTAAAATTTCAACTTTATTAAAATTCATATTTACCGCATCGAGATAGATAGAATCTACGGCTTTTAAAATCTTAAATTGATAGCTTACTTGCCCACTGACCCGCAAAGAATCTGCGTCTACATTCAGCAAGGCATGAGCCTTTTTAAAATCGACAACTTGGGTTTGTTGCGCATAGCTCATCCTTAAAATTAGAATGAACGCAATAACGAAAGTTTTATTCATAAACTTAAACATACATTAATTAAGACCAATGTAAAGATTTTAAATGGTCTCCTAAAAACTAAGCGCTATAAATAACATTTATTTAGCCATAAGACACAAAACTTATATTTGAAGAGGGGTCTAAAAATTAATTATCATTTACTAAATTCGCAGTTATGAGTGTTAATCTGCAAACTCCTATAGACTATTTAAAAGGCGTCGGTCCTAGCCGCGCTGATTTGTTACGCTCAGAATTGGGGATTCAAACCTATCAAGACCTCCTCAATCTTTTTCCTAATCGTTATATAGACCGTACGCGGTATTATAAAATTAATGAATTGCAACGCAACAGTGCCGAAGTGCAAATTGTTGGAAAAATCACAGGTTTTAGAGAAGTCGCACAAAAGCGCGGAAAACGTTTAGTCGCTGATTTTAGAGACGATACCGGCGTTATGGAACTGGTGTGGTTTAGAGGTCAAAAATGGATTAGAGAGCAGATAAAAACAGGGCAAACCTATGTGATTTTTGGTAAGACCAATTGGTTTGGCGGCAAGTTTAGCATGCCACATCCTGAAATGGAATTGCAAAAAGAACATGAGGCTAATTTACGCTCTGCCATGCAGGCTATTTATCCGTCTACAGAAAAGTTAGCGAATAGAGGAATCACCAATCGGATTGTAACCAAAATAATGCAACAATTATTTTTAGAATCTAAAGGCCGATTTGTTGAAACACTCCCCGATTCGGTTATGAAAGACTTAAAATTAGTCTCGAAATCAGAAGCCATTTTCAACATTCATTTCCCTAAAACACCAGAACTTTTAGCAAAGGTGCAATTCCGCTTAAAGTTTGAAGAGTTATTTTACATTCAGTTACAACTCATCATTAAAAACCTTATTCATAAATCTAAAATTAAAGGTTTTACCTTTGATAAGGTGGGCCCTTATTTTAACCGTTTTTATAAAGAGCATTTACCTTTTGATCTAACCCAAGCCCAAAAGCGCGTTTTAAAAGAAATTAGGCACGATTTAGGGACTAACGCCCAGATGAATCGACTGCTACAAGGTGATGTGGGCTCCGGGAAGACCATAGTTGCTTTTATGTCAATGCTCATGGGGCTAGACAATGATTTTCAATGTTGCTTAATGGCACCAACAGCTATTTTATCTGTTCAGCATTACCAAGGCCTGAAAGAACTATGCGAGCCACTTGGCATTAGCATTGCGTTGCTTACGGGATCTACTAAAACTTCGGAACGAAAAATCATTCATGAAAATTTAGAAAACGGCAGCTTACAGATCTTAATCGGCACCCATGCAGTATTAGAAGACAAAGTAAAATTTAAGAACTTAGGCCTCGCTATTATTGACGAGCAGCATCGATTTGGTGTTGCACAACGCAGTAAGTTATGGCGAAAAAATAGCCTTCCTCCTAACGTCCTTGTGATGACAGCCACCCCGATTCCAAGAACCTTAGCTATGTCTGTTTATGGCGACTTAGATATTTCTATTATTGATGAATTGCCCGCTGGAAGAAAACCTATAAAAACCGTTCATCGTTTTGATAACAACCGCTTAAAAGTTTTCAAATTTATTAAAGATGAAATTGCTCTAGGCCGTCAAATCTATGTGGTCTATCCTTTAATTCAGGAAAGTGAAAATATGGATTATAAGGATTTAATGGATGGCTACGAAAGTATCTCTAGAGAATTCCCGATGCCAAAATATCAAATCTCTATTGTCCATGGTAAAATGAAACCTGCCGATAAAGATTACGAAATGGAGCGTTTTGTAAAAGGGGAAACTCAAATTATGGTGGCCACTACGGTTATAGAAGTTGGGGTAAATGTCCCTAATGCCTCTGTTATGGTTATTGAAAGCTCTGAACGTTTTGGCTTATCGCAATTGCACCAGTTAAGAGGCCGTGTGGGGCGTGGTGCAGAACAGAGTTATTGTATTCTTATGACGAGCCGTAAACTCAGTGAAGACAGTAAAACACGCTTACAAACCATGGTAAGAAGTAGTGATGGCTTTGAAATTGCTGAAGTAGATTTAAAGCTACGCGGTCCGGGTGATTTAATGGGAACCCAACAAAGTGGGGTGTTAAACCTACGAATTGCCGACGTGGTAAAAGACAAAGATATCTTACAAGAAGCACGCCATTACGCTAAAAACATACTGGATAAAGATCCTAGCCTTGCTGCGCCAGAACATCAAGTGATTTTGAATACCTATAGACAAATGAGTAAGTACAGAAACATTTGGAATTATATTAGTTAATGTTCACAAGACGTACTCACCAAACATAAAAAAAGAGAAACCACTATTGGTTTCTCTTTTTAATATTTATAAAATAAGGTGTCGTAATTAATTCTGCAAACTACTTAAAGCCTCTCCTATTGTGGTTTCGCCTTCTAAAATCTCGAACGTTGTATTAACAGGTGCGTCATCATTTAACGAGGCCACAAGGGTTTGCGCAACATCAGCTCTACTGATCTCACCACGCTTGTATAAATGAGGCTTCAGTTCAATGCTGCCTTTAGCTTCATTATTATTTAAAGTTCCAGGTCTCACTATTGTATATTTTAACCCGCTATTTCTTAGATGTTCATCGGCATTTTTTTTAGCCTTTAAATAGTCTTGTAATTCTTCTGCAGCTTCCGGATTATCGGCCCCCATTGAGCTCAACATTACAAAACGGTTAACATTTGCCATTTTAGACACCGCCATAAGACGCTTAGCTCCTTCTTGATCTACTTCTACAACATTCTTACCTCCAGAACCAGCAGCAAATACCACTTTATCGACCCCTTTCATTGTATGCGTAAGATCTTCCGTTAAATCTGCCAAGACGGTATCTACACCATCCGATTTAAACTGCTCTTGCTGCGATGATTTTCTCACCATAGCAATAGGATTAAAATATTGTGACGCTTTTAATAAATTAACGACTTGTTTTCCTGTGGTGCCGTTAGCACCAGCTACGAGTACATTTTCCATTTTATTTTTCTTTTTCTTTTTTTTGATTCTGTTTACTTACTATTCACATAAAATGCATAAATAACTCCTGGCAACCAGCCAACAAGCGTTAACAATAAACTAATTAAAAACTCTGTTCCTAATCCTCGATTTAAGAATACAGCTAAGGGCGGTAATAGAATTGATAATATAATTGTAATTAAAGACATAATATTTGTGTTTTATAAGTTCCTTACAAAGGTAGCCTTAAGATCTAAAGCCGATTAACTGCTTTGAATGAGATCTTAGCACATATTGAAAAAAGACCGAATTCAATGTTAAACCTTACAACAAGACAATTCCTCTTTATTAATCCCTTATATTTTAATAACTTAGTCTAAAATCATCATCATGAAAGGATTAAAAAATATAACACACATCTTAATTATAAGCCTCGTTTTTACACTGAGCAGTTATGCCCAATCTTGGGTTGGAGCGTGGCAACACACCTCAGAAAACCAAGACGATAGTCTACATACTACAGTACTTATTGTTACAGAGCATTATTTAGTTTCTACCACTTATGATAAAAACAGTGGAGCCTTTATTAAAACAAAAGGTGGTGCTTGGGAACAGAAGACAAACGAGAACATCAATTTAACTTTAGAGTTTAATAGTGAAAATCCTGATACCGTAGGAACACAAGAAGATTTTAACATCATGGTGAACAGGGAAACCCTGACATTGCTAGATGATAATATAAAGTTTGAACGTCTCGATGATGGTGGTCCCGGAATTTTAAATGGAGCTTGGTTAATGTCTGCCAGAAAGAAGGATGGCACACTACAACAACGCAACACCAACAAACCTCGAAAAACGATGAAGATTCTATCCGGCTCGCGATTTCAATGGATTGCCTATAACACCGAAACAAAAACCTATATGGCCACAGGCGGCGGCACTTACAGCACTAAAGAAGGGCGCTATACAGAAACGATTGAATTCTTTTCTAAAGATCCTTCAAAAGTAGGACTCCAATTAGAATTTAGTTATCAATTAATAGATGGTAATTGGCTACATACTTGAAAATCAAGCAAAGGCGACCCCATCCACGAAGTGTGGAGTCTCCGAAAGTCCTTATAATTACTCCGCTAGAAGCTCAGCCATAAAGCGCTCAAATTCTGCTTTAAAGGCTGTATATTTTTCCCCTGTAGCGGGTCCGTTAAAGCCTGTATGTATTTTTCTCACCCTCCCTGTCTTATCTATAAAGATAGAAGTCGGATAAGATAAAACATGATTCAGCATCGGTAATTTTTCTTGTGCTTTTTCTTTATCAGAACTTCCGTACTGGGCTAAAAGGATAGGATAATCAATACCCACTCTTTCTTTTAAACGGTCTATACGACTAAAAGCAGCTTCCTCTGTTTTCGCATATTCAAATGCCAATCCCACAAATGCAATATCTTTCGACTTATTCTGCTTATAAAAATCGGCATAATATTTACTTTCATCCAAACAATTAGGACACCAAGAGCCCATAATTTGAACCACTACAACTTTTCCCTTAAAACGTTCGTCGTCTAAAGACAACAAGTTCCCCGAGGTATCAGGAAACTCAAAAGCCAAACGCTCATATCCCTCTTTTAAAAACGTTAAATCTTCTGCTTCAGGCAACTCAAAACTAGGGTTTCTTTTCGCCATAAAAGGCTCTTTCCAATGATTTCCAGAGTAAAACGTTCCTTCCATCGTGAAATCATTCACAGTAGCGGTAAATAAAAACGCATGCGAACCATCAAAAGCAGATAACTTCATTGTATTACCATCCATCACACCTTCTAAAAATCGGTAATCGCCGGTTGCCGTTCTAAAAGTCCCCGTTACAAGATCATCTTTCTGTGTAAAAATCCCCTTGGCCAAATACGCCTCATCTCCTTTTCCGACACTAAACGTGGTTTCCCAAACTCCAGATACATTAAAGGTAGGCACTTCTGCAGTTTCAAAACGCTTTTCGACACCATAATTAGCCGTAAAAGCCACAGAACGCTCTAAACTCTCAATTATAAATTGTCCTTTTAAGTTGTTTCCGTCTCGTTTTGCAGCAATATAACCTTCAAACACTGGTAATTTTATAAAGACAGAATCGGCGCTGTAAGTAACTTCATCCACTTTAATAACCTCTTCCGCATTGTACACTTCAAGTTCATTTGCTGATGTCACCTTAAAATTAAAAGGCAGCTCCTCACCATCCTTCACTTCTAAAACACCTCTATACATTCCATTTTTTAAGGGTTGCACGGGCGCATCAGCAGTTACCGAATCTTCCGTTTTAGATTCATTATTACAAGAGAAACAAGCAAAACACAACAGTGTAATTAATAAATATCGCATAAATAATAGGGAATTAAATCTTATATAAGTCAAATGTATTACACTACCCCAGCATAAGATCTTTAGGTAGCAGCGCTAAAATACTTATAATTATACGGCATCACAATGCCTTCACCTAAAAAATGATAGAACGCTGCAGGGCGTCCGCAAAACACGAAATGTACTTGGCGTAAATTGCGGTAAACGAAACATTTTCAAGGTGACATTTCAAACGGAAATAAATATCTTTAGATTCTCTAATTTTTTTGGAATGGATATTTCGCTAGGCAACAACTATTATTATCTTTGTAGCCTGATTAAAATCAACATATGAAGATTTCATACAACTGGCTAAAACAGTTTATAAAGACCGATTGGAACGCCGAAAAAACAGGCGAATTATTAACGGATCTGGGATTAGAAATAGAAGGTATTGAAACCTACGAATCCGTAAAAGGGGGGCTAAAAGGTATTGTCGTTGGAGAGGTACTCACCTGCGAACAACACCCAAATGCAGACCGCTTAAAAGTAACTACCGTAAATATTGGTGCAGATGCTCCTTTACAAATTGTGTGTGGTGCACCTAACGTCGCTGCCGGACAAAAAGTTCCTGTAGCCACTATTGGTACCACTTTATACACTGCAGAAGGCGAAGCATGGACCATAAAAAAAGGTAAGATTAGAGGTGAAGAAAGCCACGGAATGATTTGTGCTGAAGACGAATTAGGACTTGGAGAATCTCACGAGGGTATTATGGTATTAGATGCTGATATTGCCGTAGGAACTCTAGCTGCTGACCTTTTTGAGGTAGAAAATGATGAAGTTTTTGAAATTGGTCTTACGCCAAACCGTGCCGATGCCATGAGTCATTATGGTGTTGCTAGAGATTTAAAAGCAGGTCTTTTACAGAAGGAAATTTCTTTAGAACTTATTACACCATCCGTAAGCTCATACCATGTAGATGCAAGAGCCTTTAAAGTTGATGTTGATGTAAAAGACTATGAGAAAGCGCCACGTTACTGTGGGGTAACCATCTCTGGAATTACAGTTGAAGCGTCTCCGGCGTGGTTACAACACCGTTTAAAATCTATTGGATTAAGTCCGGTGAACAATATTGTTGATATCACTAACTATGTATTGCATGAGTTAGGTCAACCGCTCCACGCTTTTGATGGTGATAGAATTTCTGGAAGTAAAATTGAAGTTAAAACCTGTGAGGCTGGCACTAAATTTACAACCTTAGATGGTGTAGAGCGCGAATTGCACGAAGAAGATCTTATGATTTGCGACGATCGTAGACCTATGTGTATTGCTGGTGTTTTTGGTGGCTTAGATTCTGGTGTAACCGAACATACCTCTCGTATTTTCCTTGAGAGTGCTTATTTCAATCCTGTAAGTGTACGTAAAACAGCAAAACGTCATGGTTTAAATACCGATTCTTCTTTTAGATTTGAAAGAGGTATTGACCCTAACCTTACTGAATACGCTTTAAAACGTGCGGCATTACTTATTCTTGAAATTGCCGGTGGAGAAATTACAAGTGATATTTTAGATACCTACCCTAAGAAAATTAGAGATTTTGAAGTTAGACTTAGCTTTGATCATGCTCAAAAATTAATCGGAGAACGTATTCCTGAAGAAACGATAAAAAGCATTCTATCTTCTTTAGATATTAAAATTAACAACGTTACTGAAGCTGGTTTAGGCTTAACCGTCCCTGCTTTTAGAAACGATGTACAACGTGAAGCCGATATTATTGAAGAAATTTTAAGAGTATATGGGTATAACAATATAGCCACTACTAAAAAATTAAACGCTTCAATTTCTAACTCCTCTCGTTTTGAAGATTATAAACTTCAAAATATCATAGGGAACCAATTGGCATCACAAGGCTTTTTTGAAATTATGGCCAATTCCTTAACAACACCTAAATATGTGGAGTTGAGTGAAGATTTAAATGAGGCTCATAATATTAAAATGCTGAATCCTTTAAGTAATGATCTGGAAGTGATGCGTCAATCCTTATTATTTTCAGGATTAGAAGCTGTAGCTCATAATATTAACAGGAAGCGTGACGATTTAAAACTTTTTGAATTTGGTAAAACCTACCACCAATTTTCAGAAGCACGTGAAGAGCATAAGCATTTATCCATTTTTGTAACTGGAAATAAAACTGAAGAACGTTGGAATACAGCAGCTTCTCCAAGTGATTTCTTTTATTTAAAAGGGACAATTGAAACCATCTTAGAACGTTTAGGCTTAACACGCTTAAAAGCAGCACCTACAAACGCTGCCGTACTAAGTGAAGGATTAACACTTTCAATAGGAAAAACAAAACTGGTAACGTTTGGATTGGTTAAGAAATCTATCTTAAAACACTTTGGCATTTCTCAAAATGTGTTGTTTGCAGACTTCAATTGGGATAATGTTTTAGACATGGCAAAACACAATAAAGTTAAGTTTACGCCGATCTCTAAATACCCTTCTATTCGTAGAGATTTTGCTCTTCTTTTAGATCAAAATGTAAGTTTCCAAGATATAGACACTATTGCTAAGCAAACCGAGAAGCAACTTCTAAAAAGCGTCAATCTTTTTGATGTTTACGAAGGTAAAAACTTACCTGAAGGCAAAAAGAGTTATGCTGTAAGCTTTATTTTTCAAGATGAAAGAAAAACCTTAAATGATAAGCAAATTGACAAAATCATGTCTAAGCTTCAATCTAATTTTGAAAACAAACTGGGTGCAGAATTAAGGTAACCTTACACTCCTATACAAAAGCCCTTAATGATTAAAGTTAAGGGCTTTTTTTATAGGTCTAAATTCCGACCTTATAATACTGAATACGAAAGAATATAGAATTCCTGCTTTATTAACGTTCTAGGGACGGCAATTAAATATTAGCTAATATTTAATACTTTTCAGTAGAAAAGTTCCTATTTTTAACAAACTTAAAAACAAAAATTATGTCAAATATAACATTAGGAGGTAATCCTATAGAAACTACAGGAACCTTACCTGCAGTAGGAGAAAAAGCTCCAAATTTCACACTTACAGCTACAGATTTATCGCCAAAGACCTTATCGGATTACGAAGGACGTCGCTTAGTATTAAATATCTTCCCTAGTGTAGATACCGGTACTTGCGCACAATCTGTAAGAACCTTTAACGAAAAAGCAAGCGAATTAGAAAACACTAAAGTGTTATGTATTTCTAAAGATTTACCCTTTGCGTTAGCCCGTTTTTGTGGCGCAGAAGGTTTAGATAATGTTGAAAGTTTATCTGATTTTAGAACTGGTGACTTTGGTGACGACTATGGTATTACGTTTAAAACAGGACCTTTAGTGCCTTTATTATCACGTTGTATTGTGGTTATTGATGCAGATGGTACCATTTTACATACGGAGCAAGTTGCAGAAATAAAAGATGAACCTAATTACGAAAGTGCATTAGCAAGTTTAGCCTAATTACGCAATGCACAAAAAAGAACCCTTCATAATTAATAGACTTAAAAGTTTTGGCTTTGCTTTTAAAGGGATGCTCATCCTTTTAAAAACCGAAGCGAGCATTCAAGTACAAGTGGGTATCGCTATACTTGTAACCTTTGCCGGTTTCTATTTCAATATTTCTAAAACGGAATGGATGGCACAGGTGATTATGATTGGTTTAGTTCTTAGTATTGAAGGCGTAAATACAGCTGTTGAGGCGATTGCCGATTTTGTTCATCCCGATTATCATAAGAAAATTGGTTTGATAAAAGACGTCGCGGCAGGAGCTGTATTTATCGCTTCTATAGCGGCCTTAATCATCGCGGGAATTATATATCTTCCTAAGTTTATTTAATCCCCATTCCTTCAAATTTATTCAAGGTTTACACACCAAAACACATCGAATAAACGTTTCATATTTGTATTTTTGTCCTAACCCAATTCATCAACACCAAGACCTCTAACATGAGATTATTATTTGTAACGCTTCCTATTATTTTAACGCTATTAAGTTGCAATACAAATAAGAACGACAAAGCCCTTACGGAGACGACAACAAAACCCCTCGAGGAACTTCCATTACAAAAACCACAAATTCCCATTTCAAAAGCATTAGTTTTAGGAATGTTTAACTTTAGAACAGATTCAACTTTTACCAAGGTAGATCCGCAATACACTTCTAAGACTATTTACCTCAATAAGGAGGTTGATTCCGCTTTTGTGGCCATGCGAAAAGCCGCAGAACAAGATGGTATTTACCTTAAGGTTATTTCGGGAACTCGAAATTTCAGTGCCCAAAAAGCCATCTGGGAACGCAAATGGAAAAAGTATGCCAATTTGGCTCCTAAAGAACGGGCTTTAAAAATATTAGAATACAGCTCCATGCCGGGCTCATCGCGCCACCATTGGGGTACCGATTTAGACTTAAATAATTTAACAAATTCGTATTTTAGCAGCGGAGAAGGCTTAGCCATCTACCAATGGTTAACCACCCACGCTAATGACTTTGGTTTTTATCAAGTTTATACCACTAAAGACCAAGGACGAACAGGTTATAATTTAGAAAAATGGCACTGGTCTTATTTACCTTTAGCACAACCTTATTTAGAGTATTATAATGCTCATATTACGGTTAGCGATATAAAAGGATTTGAAGGCGCAGATCAGGCCCAAGCCGTAGATATTATTAACAGTTATGTTAATGGTATTTCAAAAAAAAGTAAAGATGCAACACTAACAAACTCTTAAAACCGTAAAGGTTAAGACACCGAAAAAAATTCGGCATAGCATGGCAAAAAAAACAACGCGAAAGAAAACCAGCACAAAAGCAGCTTCAAAAAAGAAGGTCAAGGCGCCGCTTAAAATGCCGTCTTGGACACTTACCAATCAGCAAAAACTGGTCTTGGGAAGTTTCCTTATTATATTAGGAATTCTACTTTTCATTTCTTTTCTATCCTTTGTTTTCACAGGTAAGGAAGATCAGAGTATGCTCCAAAATTTCCCGGAGCGCAGTAACAATTATAAAAATTGGGCCAGCCAATTAGGCGCATGGGTCAGTGAACTCTTTATTACTAAAGGTTTTGGTTTGCCTTCGTTTATTTTTTCAGGTTTATGTTTCCTCTCAGGCGTTTATGTGACAATAAATTTAAGCAAGGATAAATTAAGAACCCATTGGATTTGGGGAACCCTAATTGTTATTTGGTTATCCATCCTTTTAGGATTTTTTACGCATAAGTACGACTTTTTAGGAGGTACCATAGGTTTTGAGATGAATACTTATATGCAAGATTATATTGGTAAAGCCGGTGTGGTTCTACTCCTACTCTTCGGACTTATGGCGTATTTAGCTATTCGTTTTAAAGTCACAGGAGAATCTATAGTGAACAGCTTTAGATCTGCAAAAAGTGCGATTAAAGATGATTTAAGTGCGGACGCCGAGGTTAAACCAGAAGCGGTTCATATTGATAATAACCATACTGATGAAGCTGAAGACATTAAATCGGCTTTCGATATCCCAACAGAACCTGTACAACCTACGATCGATAAGGCTTCTACGCCTCCATTAGAAGAAAAAGAGCCTGAGCCAGAAAAGCCGTCTACAGTAGAGGTTTTAGAAATGGAAGTGACTGAAAAACCTAAGGAAGAATCCATTGAAGAGCCGGAGTTAAAAATTGAAGTTGAAGAATATGAAGAAGAGCAATCTGAAGCCGATAATTTAGCGGATAAATTGGTGGAAGACTTCGGACAATTTGACCCGACTTTAGAGCTAGGAAAATATCAGTTTCCAACCTTAGATTTACTGAAGAAATACGACAATGAAGGTATTTCTATAGATCAAGATGAACTTGAGGAGAACAAAAACAGAATTGTTGAAACGCTGAACAATTACAAAATTGGAATTACAAGCATTAAGGCCACTATTGGACCAACCGTAACCCTTTATGAAATTGTACCTGATGCGGGAGTTCGTATTTCTAAAATTAAAAATTTAGAGGATGACATCGCTTTATCGCTTGCCGCTTTAGGGATTCGTATTATTGCACCAATTCCTGGAAAAGGAACCATTGGTATTGAAGTGCCAAATAAGAACTCTACTATTGTATCGATGCGTTCAGTAATTGCGTCACAAAAATTTCAAAAATCCACTATGGAGTTACCAATTGCATTTGGTAAAACTATTAGTAATGAAACCTTTGTGGTCGATTTAGCAAAAATGCCACACATGCTAATGGCAGGTGCTACCGGTCAAGGTAAGTCTGTAGGTTTAAATGCCGTTTTAACCTCTCTACTATATAAGAAACATCCGGCGGAAGTCAAGTTTGTTCTAGTCGATCCTAAAAAGGTAGAACTTACCCTATTTAACAAAATAGAACGTCACTATTTGGCAAAATTACCCGATAGTGAAGATGCCATTATTACCGATAATGCTAAAGTTATAAATACTTTAAATTCACTTTGTATTGAAATGGATAACCGATACGAGATGCTTAAAAATGCATTTTGTAGAAATATTGCCGAATACAACACCAAATTTAAAGCTCGAAAGCTAAACCCTAATGATGGGCACGCCTTTTTACCGTACATCGTATTAGTGGTCGATGAGTTTGCCGATTTAATTATGACCGCGGGTAAGGAAGTCGAAACACCAATAGCGAGGTTAGCCCAATTGGCACGTGCCATTGGGATTCACTTAATCATTGCTACGCAACGTCCTTCGGTTAATGTTATTACCGGTATTATAAAGGCTAACTTCCCGGCGCGTATTGCGTTTAGGGTTACCAGTAAAATTGACTCGAGAACCATTTTAGATGGCTCGGGAGCCGATCAGCTTATTGGTCGTGGAGATATGCTCTACACCCAAGGTAACGAACTGATCCGTATTCAATGTGCCTTTGTAGACACGCCTGAAGTGGAAAAAATAACAGAATTTATTGGTTCACAAAAAGCATATCCAGACGCTCATTTACTTCCAGAATACGTTGGTGAAGATGGTGGCACAAATCTTGATATAGATATTTCCGATAGAGATAAACTGTTTAGAGAAGCAGCAGAACTTATTGTCACCGCACAACAAGGATCGGCTTCCCTACTTCAGCGAAAATTAAAATTAGGCTATAACAGAGCGGGTAGAATTATTGACCAATTAGAAGCCGCAGGTATTGTTGGTAACTTTGAAGGTAGTAAAGCCCGTCAAGTTCTGGTTCCTGATTTAGTGGCGCTCGATCAATTGTTAGAAAACGAATAATAAACTTAAGATTTTAAAGACAAACACAAAAAATGAAAAAATTAATAGTTATTGCATGTATCGCTTTAGGGTTTAATGCCTTTGCTCAAAATGACGCCAAAGCAGAATCCTTACTTAACGATGTCAGTTCAAAAATTAAAGGCTATAAGAATATCAGTTTAGATTTTAAATACGAGCTTAATAATACTAGCGAAAACATCAAACAAGAAACCCGTGGTGATGTGGTTTTAGAAGGTGATAAATACAAATTAAACATCTTAGGCATTACCCGTATATTTAATGGTAAAACCTTATACACTATTAGTCCTGAAGATGAAGAAGTTACCGTTTCTTCAGACAACTCAGATGATGAAAGTACTATAACGCCAAGTAAAATGTTATCGTTCTATGAAGATGGCTACACCTACAAAATGGATATCATCCAGAATGTGAAAGGCAGAAAAATTCAATATGTAAAATTAATCCCAATGGATACCAATTCTGAAATAAAGCACATTTTATTAGGAATTGACGCTACAACAAAACATATTTACAACTTAATTGAAGTTGGTAAAAATGGGACAAAAACGATTTTAACTGTTAATTCTTTTAAAACCGATCAACCCATTTCAAAAACCTTATTTACATTTGACGAAAGTAAATACAGCGATTACTTTATCAATAAACTAGACTAAGGTTTAAAAAAATTCTATTCTGTGAAAATTTTAGATAGGTACATTCTTATCACATTCTTAAAGACGTTTTTTAGCGTCTTTATTATATTCATGTTCATCTTTATTTTACAAGGCGTTTGGCTCTATATTGCTGAACTTGCTGGTAAAGATTTAGATGTCATGGTGACCGCAAAATTCATCTTGTACTACATGCCAAAGCTTATTCCTTTGGTTGTGCCTCTAACCGTACTGCTTTCGTCAATTATGGTCTTCGGTAATTTTGCCGAAAACTATGAGTTCGCCGCTATGAAATCTACAGGGATTTCATTGCAACGTGCCATGCGAAGTTTAAGTGTGTTTATTGTAGCATTAGGTATTGGATGTTTCTTTTTTGCCAATAATGTGATTCCGTGGGGTGAATATAATTTCTATAACTTAAGACGAAATATCGCCAAAATGAAACCGGCCTTAGCGATTGCTGAAGGTCAGTTTAATGAAATTGGAAATATTAATATTAAAGTTGAAAAGAAGTCTGGTGACCGCGGCCAATTTTTAGAAGGTGTTGTGATTCATGAAAAAAACAGCACACGTTCGGGGAACTATAAAGTGATTATTTCTGAAAAAGGAGAGCTTAAAAGTAGTCCGGACTCTAGTATTCTACAACTCGAATTAGAAAACGGACATTATTATGAGGAAATCATCAATAAGGACGTTAGGAAAAATCAACGTAAGCCGCATGTAAAAAGTTATTTTAAAACTTATGTCACTAATGTTGATTTAGAAATTTTAAATGCTGAAGACTTAGACGAAAAAAATCATTCGGACCGCTATAACATGTTAAACGTAAGTCAACTTAACAAAGTTATAGACACCTTAAAGCAAAAGGAAGTCAATGATTACAAGGCCTTAGCGACCACGATGTTTAACCGTAGTACCTTTTCGTCTATCAACATCAACATTGACCTTAAGGATGTAGATTCGCTACGAACTCAAGATCCAGATGCTGTACCTTTAGCAGAGACCAATTATCTAGATCTCTACAGCAGGACGCAACAAGTTCAAATTATGAACTTGGCCATAAACTCTACCAATAGCGCGACACAAATTTTAAATTCTAACACTAAAAATTTAAACACAAAGCGCGTGTTTATGAATAAGCATATCATCGCATTACAAGATAAATTTGTTCTTGCCTTTGCTTGTATCATTTTATTTTTCGTTGGGGCACCATTGGGCGCCTTAATCCGAAAAGGTGGACTAGGCCTCCCAATGGTTATCGCAATTGTGCTGTTCTTAACCTATCATTTCTTTGGTATATTCTCTAAAAACAGTGCAGAGAAAGGAAGTTTCAGCCCTGTTATTGGCGCTTGGTTGTCTACGGCGGTTATGTTTCCATTAAGTGTTTACCTCACCACACGTGCTACTAATGATAAAGGTGTTTTTCAATTAGGTGCGCTTTTAGTGCCCCTAAAACGTTTCTTTAATACCAAGCAAAAAATTCAGCTTTCAGAAAGTGAAACCAAAACCTATAATTTCTATTCTAAATATTCTATTGAAGAACTTATAGGCATTATAAAAAAGCAAGACGACTTTGATTTGGATAAGAAACCTAAAGAAATTGCCTTGCGTAACTTACTGAATCGGAAAATAGCATTTGAAAGCTTACAGTCTGAAGGCCTAAGCATTCCTAAAAGTCTTATTGAAGCACGCCAATTATTAAAAGATTATAAAGACTACTCTACAACCAACTTTGTTAGTTATTGTATTGCAGTGGTTTTATTTGTGCTCTACTTTGTGTTTAAAAACAATAAGCTGCCACAACTTGCAGATGCGTCTTTAAGCCTAAGTGCAGTGGCCTTTATATTCTTTATTGTGTTTATTATTGTTAATGCTTTAATCTACACTAAATTTTATTCTAAACTGAATTTAAAAGGGAAACAGATTAATCCGTTAATCCTTGTATTAACCTTACCTATTTATCCTTTAAAATATATTATTGTTCGCAGTAGAATATCGCAAGACTTCTTTCTAAGTTCGCTCCAAAATATAAAATAAACGTATCTTTGCATCGTCTAAAACAAACATTATGATGACTGAAACTATAAATAAAAAATTGACTTTAAATACCATTGAAGAAGCTATTGAAGACATCAAGAAAGGTAAGGTTATCATTGTAGTTGATGACGAAAACCGTGAAAATGAAGGCGATTTCTTAGCGGCTGCTGAAAAGGTAACTCCAGAGATGATTAATTTTATGGCTACACATGGCCGTGGATTAATTTGTACACCACTTACAGAAAACCGTTGTGAAGACTTAGAACTTGGAACGATGGTTAGAAATAATACGGATCCTATGGAAACAGCCTTTACAGTTTCTGTAGATTTAAGAGGTAATGGTGTAACCACCGGTATTTCTGCTGCCGATAGAGCTAAGACTGTTAAAGCTTTAGTAGACCCAGAGACTAAACCTTTTGAGTTAGGACGTCCAGGACATATCTTTCCTTTAATTGCAAAAGAAGGTGGGGTCTTAAGACGAACAGGGCACACGGAAGCAGCTATTGACTTTGCACGTTTAGCAGGATTTGAACCTGCAGGTGTCATTGTAGAAATTATGAATGAAGATGGTACAATGGCACGTCTCCCTCAATTGATGAAGGTGGCCGAACGTTTCGATCTTAAAATAGTTTCTATCGAAGATTTAGTGGCTTACCGTATGGAGCACGATTCTTTAATTGACAAAAAAGAAGACTTTAATATTGAAACTCGCTTTGGGCAATTTAGATTAAGAGCTTACCAACAAACCACCAATGATCAGGTTCATATTGCCTTAACTAAAGGCACTTGGAAATCTGACGAACCTATATTAACTCGTGTTAATAACACTTTAGTGAATAGCGATATCTTAGGATCACTTACCAACAATCCAGATCAGAAATTAGACGATATGTTTAATGTGATTAATAAAGAAGGTAAAGGCGCTATTATATTTATTAATCAGCAACCAGAATCTATAAACTTGCTAACACGTCTGTCTTTATTAAGAGAAAGTCAAGTAGAAGGTGAAGTGGTAAAAGCCCCAAGTTTAGGGATGGATACAAAAGATTTTGGTATCGGTGCACAAATTTTACACGATCTTAAAATCAGTAAGCTTAATCTTATATCAAACAGTCTCCAAACCAAACGTGTTGGGATGATTGGTTATGGTTTGGAGATTGTAGGTTATGTTAATTATTAAAGCGTCGCTCTAATAATTTTTGCCATTTTTTCGGCACGTTCTGCAACTTCTTCTTCTGTCCATGACAGTTTAATTAAGCATGAAATATTACGCCCTATAAAGGCATCAGATTGATCGAAGGTTTTGGTATCTAAATACTTTAAACCTTCTTTCACTTCTTGAGAAATTGGAAATAAAGATTTCTGTTCTTTTAAGTGGTGCCATTCCTTAATGTAATGCCAGTTGTTTTGGTAATAATTCCAACAAGCATCTACACCTCCTTCTTTAAAAGCCGCTACAACTTTTTGTGCCGAATCTAAATCGGGTAAAAAGAAATTTAAAAACGCATAGCTTTCTTCTCCACCTTTAGGTACACGTCTAAAGCTCACTCCAGGAACTCTGGCAATCGCATTTTTTAAAACATTATAGTTTCGCTTTTGCAAGGCTATAAACTCTGGTAAACGTCTTACTTGCGCTAAACCTACCGCAGCATGTAATTCTGAAATTCTAAAATTATAACCTAAAAACGGATGGGTTTCAGCTCCTCTATCCTGACCGATATGATCATGACCATGGTCGCTATAATGATCGGCATTAATGTAATAGTCTTTATTATTGGTCACCACAGCGCCCCCTTCTCCACAAGTTATGGTTTTTACAAAGTCGAAAGAGAAACAACCTAAGTCCGCAATACTTCCTAAAGGTTTTCCGTTATACGTCCCTCCTATGGCTTGGCAAGCATCTTCTAAAAACACGAGATTATGCGTCTTACAAATGGCTTGTAGAGCATCCATATCGCCCATACTTCCGCACATTTGCACTACCATTACCGCTTTTGTTTTAGGCGTAATAGCGGCTTCAACAGCTTTAGGGTCTAAGGTAAGGGTATCATCAATATCTACTAAAACCGGAATGGCTCCTAACATCATAATCGCCTCAAAACTGGCCACGAAGGTAAAGGTTGGCATAATAACCTCATCCCCTGCTCCGATTCCGGCAGCGGCTAGAGCTACAGAGACTGCAGCCGTTCCGCTAGAGACCAACTGAACGTGTTTAGAGGTAAACGTTTGCGCCAATTCGGCTTCAAGTTCTTTTGCTTTCCAATGCCCTTTTCGCATTCCATCAAAACCATAACGCATTAAGACCCCATTGTCTAACACATCATTAACTTCTTTGCGTTCTAAATCACTGAATAACTCAAATCCTGGCATATTTTATTTATTTTTTTTGTTTTGTATCCTAACAAAGATACCATTTTACTGAAGTACGAGAATTAAAAATGCTTATAATTCTATCACTGTTTTTGAAACCGGTTGACGGACTTTTTTTAAGCCTGAAAACAGATCATCATCTGCTCTAAAACCTACGGGAAGTAACAACACAGAACGTAATCCGTGGGCTTTTAAATTTAACTTTTCATCCAAAGCTTCCGGCATAAAGCCTTCCATAGGGCAACTGTCTATTTCCTCTACCGCACAAACCGTCATTAAGTTTCCTAAGGCTATATAGGCTTGTTTTGTAGCCCAACTTATTTTCTTTTCTGCCGTCATTCCTTCAACAGTTGTTTTTAGATCTTCCTTAAAAGGATTTAGAATTGCATCAGGTGTATTTCTAATTGCCTTTACGGATTCAAAATGTGTTTCTACATCATTGGCATCAATCACATCCTGAACGCAAATCACTAATAAATGAGACGCATCAACCACTTGTCGTTGCCCATAAGCCAATCCCACTAATTCTTCCCTTAAAGCTTTATTTTCTACGACTACTAATTTCAAAATTTGTAAGCCATAAGATAAGGCTGTAAGGTTAAAAGCTTGTTTTAACGTGGTTATTTGCGCCGTTGAAAGCGTTTTATGAGCATCAAATTTCTTTGTTGCGTAACGCCACTGTAATTTTTGTATAATGGACATTTTCTTCTATTTTTTTCAAAAGTAAGCAATATATATTGGAGTCTTATGCCCTAAAGTGCCCTTCTATCTTCAGCAAAAAAAAAGCTGAAAGACCTTATTGATCTTTCAGCTTTTGTATGATAAACTATTAGGATTTTATCGTTTTAAAGCAAAATGGCCTTTATACGTTTTTCGTTCTCCTGTAAGTGGTTCATTATACTCTACGGTAAACCAATAATCACTAGACGGCATAGCCTCGTTATTAAAAGAGCCATCCCAACCATTGCCTTCTGAGCTAATCTGTTTTAAGAGTTTTCCGTAACGATTATAGATCATTATTGTGGCATCAGCACCTAATTGCGGAATATTCCATGTATCGTGGTTACCATCTCCATTCGGTGTAAAATACACTGGGTAATCAATAATAAACTGGGTCTGTGACGTTAATCCACATCCGTTCTTATCTCTAGCCGTAATCTCATGTGTTCCGGCAGAAACATTAGTAAAGGTATTCTCATCTTGCCAAGGTCCGCCATCTAAACTGAACTCATAAACCCCAATTCCCGTTGCGGTCGCTTCAAGAATATGGTTTCCTGCAAAAGCCTGGGTCAGCAAGGCAACAGATAAACTTGGAGGTGCACTTTCTATGACTTCCATCGTTTCTGTACGCGAACATTGTGTTACTGTAGACGACGATACATCGGTGACCTGTACACTATAACTCCCTTCTTCTAAAGGCATGTAATTAGGGGCTGTTGCTCCGGCAATTTCCACACCATTAAAGAACCAGACAAAATTATATTGATCTGCCGCTAAACCGGTGTCAATATTTAAAGGCGCTAAAGCTTCAGTACCATTCGTATTTAAACATAAGACATATGAGGACTCTAAATTTAATTCTGGCAACTGATTAACTTGAAGTGTCACTTCTGCCAAAGCATAACAAATAGAAGTATCATCACCCGTTGTACTGTCAGGCGTATCATTATCCACTCTAGCATAGAGGACTTGTGGATTGGTCACATTTTCATAAAGTGTAGGTAATGGATTCACGTTTAACTCCGCATCTTCTTGTGTCGCGTAATAGCTTACACTATAGTTTGCTGGATCCTGACTGTCTAACACTTCAGGATCTAAAGTTGTAAGATCAAATTGTGCACTATCATTACTTGGATCTCCATCGGTGTCAACGTCAAAATCACAAACTTCATATACAATAGGTACTGTATCGGGATTGGCTTGCGCCGCCTCATGAACTTCAATATTAAAACTTTGTGTTGTTACCGCACAGCCGGTATCTACATTGGTAATGCTTACAAATATTTGTTGTGGATTACTCGTATTGGTATATGGCCCTATTAAACTATTTGTACCTTGTTGCGCGTCTGCTAAGGTTTCATAATAGTCTACTACAAATTGATTAGGATTCTGACCATTAAGTACCTCTTCATCTTTAGTGGTAAGATCAAAACTGTCATAGCCATCCGTGAATAATTCACATTGAATCATATCGGTAACCGCAACGGCCTCTGGTAAGGCATGCAACACCAATCTAAAACTTACAATGGTATAACAGCCCGAGGTATTGTTATATACCCTAACATAGATCACTTGTGAGGTACTTGTATTTTCATATTGTGTAGGGTCTGCTATGGCAGCAGTTCCATTTTCAGCATCAATATAACTTTCATGATAGCTTGCCGATACGTTGGCTTCACCATTAAACATTAAGGTTTCATTTATGGTTAAATCGAAAACCTCAACTTCATCTCCGGTATTATTAACATCACACAACACCACTTCTGGCAATACCGTGGTTGGTGTTGGGTTAGGCATCACGCGGATGGTTAGCGTTACGCTACTCGTACACCCCGTGTCGGTATCGGTAACCACAGCAAATAAGGTTTGAGGGTTGGCTTCAGCCCCATTTACAGCAGTATTGGTATAAGCTTCTGCATCTACGGCAGCGGTTTGATTTTCGGCATCATCTAAGGTTTCATAATAGGCAACACTCCAACTTGCTTCACCACCCGTGATTTCATCATTTTTCACCGTTAAATCAAACACTGTAACTTCATCAGCCACCTCATCATCACATAACTCTAATTCGGTTGGTCGAACAGGCTCAGGAGGAAGTGCTACACTAATTTCAAAAACACCGGTATCAAAACAAGCCGTAGCCGTACTTTCTAAACGCACATAAATAGATTGTGGGTTACTAGAATTTGTAAAACTATTAGGATTTGTTATCGGATTATTTCCAGCTTCAGCATCTGATGCACTCGTGTAATAACTTAAGTTTACCCCGGTTTGACTTCCTATTATTTCTGAATCTTTTAAAGTTAAATTAAAAGACGTACTTCCATCCGCATCCGTATCGCAGTTTACAAAATCTGAAATAGACGTTGGTACTTGAGGCGTCTCTAACACGGTTAGCGTTAAGGTTTCTGAAGTATTATAGCAACCTGTGAGCGTATTTGTAGCTCTAACATATAAGGTTTGTTGCCCCATTACAATATTAGTATAAGGACTTGAAAACGCATTCACTCCCATATTCGCATCTTCTAAAGTCTCATGATACGTAATTGCGATGTTTAACTCATTTCCTATAATTTCATCTGTTCGTTCGTCTAAATTAAAACTCGCAAATCCATCCGTATCGTCATCACACACTTCTAAATCTGTTGGAGGTGTTGGTGACGGTAATGGTAAGACTCTTAACGTTAATAACGTCGTATTTGTACAGCCGGTAAGACTGTTTGTTCCTTTTACGAAAATAGTCTGCGGATTAGACGTATTGGTATAAGGACTTGAAATAGGATTATTATTGTCTAAATCATTCTGAGTTTCATAAAAACTAAGTGTTATCCCTGATTGTCCATTTAAAATAACATCGGCAGCATCTTCTAAATAAAACACTTCGATTTCATCACCAGGATTATTATCGTCACAAAGTTCTAAAGGTTCAGACGGCGCTAAAGTTGGTATAGCATTAACCACTAAAGCTAAAGTGGTTAGTTTATAGCATCCTGAGTTGTTATCTTCTACACGCACCCAAACCTCATCATTAAAACTCGTTGTATTAATGTAGTTGCTGGTATTTGTTATTGGGTTGCTGGCTAAATCAGCATTAGTTTCATCCGTATAAAAGGTTACTGAATACGCGGCAGGATTTGCCAAGTTCTCTAAAATTTCAGCAATCTTACTCGTTAAATCAAAGCTCGCATACCCATCTGCACTGCTATCATCACACACCTCTAAAGCCTCTGGTGGTGTCGTCCCTAATTGTGGCGTTGGATTTACAATAAGTTCTAAAGTTACAATAGTATCACAATCGGTAACAATGGTAGAACTTTCTACACGGGCGTATAAAGTTTGGGAGTTTTGAACAATATTATCATAAGGACTCGTTACCGCATTCACATTGTTATCTGCATCGGCCATCGTTTCATGGTAAGTTACAGTTAAGGTGCTATCTCCGCCTGTAATTTCATTGTCTTTACTCGTTAAATCAAAAATACCATAACCATCACTGTCTGGATCACAATATTCTAATGGAGTTGGGTTGTTAGCAAATGGTGCTTGAGCCACCACAAGTTCTAACCTAGTGGTATTATAACAGCCCGTAGTAAGATCATCTACACGCGCTACAATAATTTGACCATTAGACGTATTGGTATACAAGGTTGGTAAAGGATTGGTTTCCGCATCAGCATCCGTTAAATCCTCGTAATAGCTCACTGTATAATTAGCATTCCCACCAGTAATTTCAGCATTTTTAATACTAAGATCCATCTCCGTTAATCCATCGGGTGTTCCATCATCACAGACCTCTAATGCAGAAGGCGTCGTTACGACCGGTAAAGGATTCACTTCTAATATTAATGTTGAAATGCTATAGCAATCTGGATTAAAATTATTTTCAGCACGAATATAAATCGTTTGAGAACTGCTTGTGTTTGTATAAGGACTTAAAAGATTCGCGGTTCCGCTTTCAGCATCAGCTTCTGAATCATGATAACTCACGCTAACGTCTGTCGCTCCATTTAAAAGTAATGGCGTTTGGGCTTCTAAATCGAACTCAGCTACCCCATCATTAGAAGAATCGTCACAAACTTCTAACGCTGGAATTGTATTTAACACGGGGGTATCAAAAACTTCTAAATTTAAACTTGTTATGGTATAACAGGTTGTCGCGTCTGAATCTACACGAGCATAAATAGTTTGATTATAAGCCGTAGTATTTTCAAAAGCGGTTAGATTGGTTATTACCGGAGTTCCTGCTTCGGCTTCAGCTTCATTAAGGTAATAAGTAACTTGAACAGATAAGGTATTCCCTGCCGTAATAGCGGCATCGGCTTGCGTGATATCAAAGATTCCAAAACCTTGAGCATTGCTATCACAACTTTGTAAGGGTGCAATGGTATTGGCTAAAGGTGCATCTACAACTTGTAAGTTTAGAGTGGTAAAGGCCACACAACCTAAATCTGTTTCCACACGAACGTAAACGGTTTGGTTAGCCGAAGTACTCTCGTAAGGCGATATTAAAACTTCTAATGGGTTCCCCGCTTCTGCGGCTGCTTGAGTTTCATAATAAGTGACGTTGACATTGGCTGCATTATTAGCTATAGTCGCACTTTCAGCATCTAAATCAAATGTGGCCGTATTAGTATTTACGCCATCATTACACGCTAACAAAGGCTCAGGGTCGACTACGGTAGGCATTGGATTTACCGTGATGGTTTCAATGGTATTTAATAAAAGCCCACAATTTGGTGGTGAAGCATTGGTTACGGAAATGAGTTCCACATCGGTTGTAGCGGTTAAGCCCGATAAGGTTAGGGTGTAATTTCCTGAAGCATCTAAATTAAAACTTTGAGTTGCTCCTGCGTTTATACGGTAAGTTATACTGGCATCAGCATCACCCGAAAATTGTAATTCTGCATCCTCACCTTCACAAATAGGGGAATTATGTGTCACTGTTGGTACCGTAATTGAATAGACGGTAATAGTTTCTGAATCGGATAAATTCTGAGAACAGACTACCGCTCCAGATTCATTTAACACTTCTGCCGTTTCTAAATTAAAAGTCAAATCGTTCACAGCGGTTTCCGTAATAATCGCTGTTCCTGAAGCCTCTAATAAAACACTCTGTGAAGCTGCACCATCAATATTATAATAGATGGTTGCTCCCGGTGTTCCTGTAATGGTAAATTCTATATCTTCCCCTTCGCAAACCTCGTTGGCAGCTACCGATAAGGATGCATTTGGAATTTCTGAAACCACTAAATCAAAATCAATTAGCGAGTAACATTCGGTCCCTGCCGATTTTACTTTAGCGTAAATGGTTTGAGGATTTGAAGTATTCGCATAAATCCCTGGAAGTTCATTAATATCATCCGTAGCATCTGCTAGGGTTGCATAAAACTCTATGGTGTTGTTTGGATCTGAATTGATACTCGATTTTAAACCGAAAAGACTAAATACAGACACGTCTGCTGTGCTACTACACTGTACCACATCATCTATTTCATTCACTACTGGTGGCGCAGGAAAAGCACCAGAACCTTCAGTTGCGGTCCCCGTCCACTCAATTTCAAATCCACCGTCACCTTCAGGTCTATCAATAACAATATAATAGCGTTCTCCTACATTAACATTTAACCAGTACACATAACCATTTCCGTTAGCCCCAGGGCCGGTTTGAGTTAATGTGGTACTTCCGTTAATTCCGGTGTGGTTGTTAGCCAGTCCGGCTTCGGCAGGATTAGTGGTTGCACAGCGGATAGGACTTCCTAGGTTAGAACAAATTAAATTAGGACCGTAAACCCAAAAATCATAATCGACCATAATGTCGGGATCATTAGGAATTAAATCGAATCCTAAAGTCCCCGCCTGAACCACATTGACTTCTAACCATAGGGAATTGTGTTCAAAACCACTACAGGCATTCACTTCAAACTCGTCTCCAGAGCCTGTGGCATTAGACATAAATGTCCCATTACCACAGACTGTAATGGCGTCGATACAGTCATTCGGTTCATTTTGTGCCGTTAGCTTAAACAGCACCGAACTAAAAATTACTAATATTAAAAATTTATTCATTTAATGTATGTATATGAACCTCAAATAGTCAACATCTTACATAATGTAAAACTTGACTATCGAGATGCTTGCTATTAAAAGTAAGTGTTTTAAGCCCTAATAGGTACTTATAAAACAGCTTGATTTACAGATGTCCTACCTGAAGGTCTTATTTCTTCACAATTAAAAATTCAGAGCGTCTATTTTGCGCATCTTGGTCTTCTGTACATGGCTCACAATCAATTTTTGGTGCCGTGCTTCCCATACCTTCAGCAGATAATCTAGATTTATCAATTCCTTTAGAAATTAAATATTGTACGGTAGATTGCGCTCTACGCTCCGATAGTTTTAAGTTATAGGCTGCATTACCCTTAGAATCTGTATGCGACTTCACTAAGATATTCATCTCTGGATACGCTTTCATAATCGCCACTAATTTGTCTAATTCTAAAGCTCCTTGATTGGTGATATTGCTCTTATTAAATTCAAAATAGATCGCATTTAATTTCACTTCTGTTTCCGTGATAATCTCATTAATAGGTTTTAAAGCGATGGCGACATTAATAGTTTCACCTTCGGAAGGTTCTACCGCAATGGATACCGTAGTATAGCCCTTTTTAGAAACTTGAAGGCTGTACTGGTTTTCACAAACCACTTGAAAACTTGTTGTCCCTTTCTTTTTGGTCGCTTGTGTTGCGATTTGATTTTGCTGTGCATCTAAAAGTGTAACCTCTGCTCTCTTAAGGGGCGCGTTAGTTATGGCATCGCGAACCGAACCAATAATTTCAAATTGACAGATTGGAATAGCACTATAAATTTGATCTACGCCAGACCTGTTAGAAGAAAAGTATCCGACTTTTAAGGCATTATTAACACTAAAAGCAAAATCATCTCTTTCAGTGTTAATCCCCTTTCCCAAGTTTTCAGCAGGTTCTTTTTTATTTAAATCTATTTTAAAGATGTCAAAACCACCAAAGCCTTGGTGTCCACTTGAGGCAAAATAAAGGATATTGTCGTTACTAATATACGGAAATCCTTCTTTCCCTGAGGTATTCACTTCAGGACCTAAATTTACAGGCTCTCCATAACCATTGGCATCGATACTAATTTTCCAGATATCTGTATCCCCTATTCCATTTGGTCTGTTAGAGGCAAAATATAAAGTTTTACCATCACTACTTAAACTCGGGTGACTTACGGTATAACTTGTGCTATTGATAGGAAGCGCTTCTACATTTCCCCATTTTCCATCAATTAAAGTCGCTTTATAAATTCCTTGTTGCGCCACTTTTAAACGTTTGCTCTTCATTTTTTTAAACGATCCTTCACTATGGCCATCTCTAGAAAAATACATGGTTTTTCCATCGGCACTAATGGTTAAAGGTCCGTCATGGTAGGCGGTATTTAATTCTTCAACTTCTTCTGGTTCTGATAAGGAACCATCATCTGAGCGCATGGACTTATAAATGTCTAAATAAGGTTGTTTGGTCCAAGCATCTTCTTTCCCTGATTCTTTTCGTGTACTTACAAAGTATAAGATATTATCATTAGATAAAACAGCTCCAAAATCAGTATGTTCAGAGGCATTGATGTTTACATCTTCCACTTTAAAAGTTTCATCGATATCAGCCAACATCGGTATATAATTAGGGTTTTGCATGTGGGCTTTTGCTCTAGCATCTTGAGGGGCTAATTTTGCAAATTCATCTAACTGTGCATTTGCAGCTTCATACTTCCCTTGAGATTTTAAAACCTGAGCATAACGGTAATAGGTCTCTGCACTCCCTTGTTCTTTTAAGGCCAAAGCATACCACTTAGACGCTTCATCCATATTATAAACATGGTAATAACTATCTCCCAATTGTTGGTAGACATAGCTATTGGCCTTCCCTGCTTCAACAAGTTCTAAATAACTATCAATAGCATCTACGTATTGGTAGCTTTCGTATAATTTATCTGCTTTTTCTGTTTCCTTATTTTGTCCGTAGCTAGTGGCTACTATGAAGCACAAAGCTAAAACACGATATATTTTTTTCATTTTAAAACGTTTAATTGATTAGAAGAATCTAGGTGAAATGGATACTTTTTTCGCAAAATTTAGGTCGAATAACAACATAATTTCATGAGATCCTGAGGCATCTATATTTAAGTCTGACGTGGTATAATCATAGGCATATCCTATTCTTAACTCTGGCGTAATAGCAAAATTAGCCATAGCCCCAACAGCATCTTCTAAACGATAGGTAGCGCCTACTTCTAGTTTATCGAAAAATAAAAAATTAGCAGAAAGATCTAAAGATGAAGGTGCATTAAAAGCTGACTTTAATAAGAATGAAGGTTTAAATTTTGTGTTCTCTGCGATATCAAATACATAACCCGCCGATAAAAAATAATGTAAGACTTCAGAACCGTATTCAAATTCTTGACCATTATTAGTCACATCTAAATAAGTACTTTTAAGCATGTTTGGTACTGAAAGTGACACGTAATATTTGTCGGTATAGTAAAAGGCTCCTGAACCTACATTTAGATAGGTATTATTTGTATTCTGGCTAAACGCTTCATCACTAGCATCTGGAACATAACCATTACCAATATCACTAAACAAACCTATATTTTGAAACGTGGCTCCAGCTTTTACCCCAAAGGCTAAGCGGTGTTCCCCACCTAAATTAAGCGTATAGGAGAAATCTGCATACACATTATTTTCTTCGACAGGTCCAATCTTATCAGAGATTACGGAAAGGCCTAGCCCTACGTTTTTACCAACAGGACTGTGTACTGAAAGTGTTGCCGTTTTAGGCGCATCATTAATCCCTACCCATTGTGATCTGTATAACAAGCCAACCGACAAAGCTTCGTTAGAGCCTGCATAGGCTGGGTTTACAACATTCATGTTATACATATACTGGGTATATTGAGGGTCTTGTTGTGCATTGGCACTCCCTAATATCATAAGTGCTAAGGCGATTGTAAAATATATTCTTTTCATCTGTATTTTATATTGCTGTATTATCAATTATGATTAGTGAACTCTGTTTATAAAAACCCAACCTGTAGCTGAAGTCCCATCTTCTTTATCTATTCTATAGAAATAAGTCCCATCTGGTAATTCTTCACCTGCGTTAGATTGCCCTTTCCACTGCGATGTGTAATTACCACTAAAGTTATATACTTCTCTTCCGTGACGGTTAAAGATCTGTAAGTTTTGAACTCCAAATCCTGTTAAATCGAAGGTATCATTTTTACCATTTCCATCAGGTGAGATACCTCTTGGAATCTCTTTACATGATAAACGTTCCGTGGTATAAGCTGTGGTTACTGAACAACCACCAAAATCTACAGTCAATGAAAATTGTAAGGGTACTGTAACTTCAGGGTAAGACGCTGCATAGTCTGAGACATTAAAGATTTCAGAATTATCTCCTACTATAGTTCCATTGACATCTCTCCATGTGTAGTTAGCTTCCTCTACACTATAAGAATTCTCTACTGGCATGGCTGTTAAAACATAGTCGGCATCATCACAAGCCCCTTCAATTGTGGCTTCAATAGCATCTAGAATTGTAATATTAAACGTGCTTGACGTTCCTTCTACACAGTTAGCCACATCATCTAAAACTTCATAAACCACATTGTAATTCCCCATGCTACTCGCAGCAATGTTTATCTCTCCTGTCACCGGATCTATTGCTAAACCAGCTTCTGCACTAAACATCCCGGTTAAGGTTGCCTCTGGAGAGAACTCTGGGAAAATAGACGTACTGTCTGCACAGTAAACATCTTCTTGATAGCTAAATGACGTTACAGGAATACTACTTTCTGTAATTGATAGCGTTACGGTAAAGGTACCAGCCGCCATACAAGTCTCTGAATTAGCCTCTACGTTATACGTTACCTCATGGTTACCAACTGTGGCTGTAGATAAGTCTAAAGCTCCAGTTGTTGCATTTACCGCTAGTGTTGATGAACTATACACACCACCTTCGGTAAAATCTGAAGCGAAACTCGGTAGAACCGTGTTTACTTCTAATACACAGAAAGATGATGCGCCATAGTCAAACAGTGTTACTGGGGTTGTAGCAGCGGTAAAATCTATAGTTGCCGTATATGTTCCGGCAGCGGTACATGTTGTTGGATCGCCATTAAAGGTATATGTTATTTCGTGTTGTCCGGCTGATGCAGAAGCCATATCAATAACTCCTGTTGAAGCTTCAATATCTAAAGTCGTTGAACTGAACACACCGCCTGTAGCAAAATCTGCTGCCAATTGTGGCGTTGGATTTTCTATAGCGACAACACAAGTGTCATTATAAGTGAACGTTAATTCTGGAGTAAACGAATCGCTCACCACCACTTCGATTTCAGAACGAGGACCTTCACACCCTTGAGCATCGACATAAGCTACATAATAGCTCACAGTTGCTGCCACAGAAGTATCTGGTGTTGGTGCCGTTGCAGAGCCTGTACCTCCTACGGCATCTGTAAACCACCATAAGTCATACACATCCGAAGCTGAAGCCTCTAAAGGCTGTGCGGTGTCGTTAAGACAGTATTCTACAATGCTTTCTACTGTAGGCTGATCTGCAATACCATTATAAGTAATTTCTAAATCGTAAGCACAATAAGCGGTTTGCCATGTAAAGCTATACACGCCTGGTTGTACAAAATCTGTAAAGCTTGTTGTGTTACTGTTGGCATCTGCAATAGTCACTGTTCCCGGATTAGACGCAGAGGCCACCCAAGTTCCAACGCCACTTGCTTCGACATTAGCCACATCATCATCACACTCTAACGTAAACGGTGTAGTGATAATACCTGAGTGCGAACTGAAGTTTACAGCATCAAGAACGTTACCAATGTCATTCCCTTGTAAGGCTCTAAAGATAAATCGTGTCTTTTGCTGACCTTCAGGAACCTCGTACGTTCCTGTAACCACTTCCCAAGCTTGCATAAGACCAAGGTGACTCGTCACTAAAGTATAAGGCCCTCCAACTGGTCCTGCAAAAAGTTCAATGGTATTCCCATCGAATCTTGCTAAATGGGCAAAACTATATTCAAACGTTGTGATTTCAGAACTATCAAAATCTCTATAATAGCCTCTAATTTCTGAATCATTAGCATCGCTATCCTCTTGATCTGATAAAAGTTGTACACACTGGCTTCCTTCATAAGGTTCAAACCCTGGTGCATTTAAAGATTCCCAAACAAAAATATTATTTGATGAAGCTAAGTTAGAGCGCCATCCTGGAACCGTGTTCATTGAAATGATTGTATTCACACCACTTAAAGTACTAAGGGCAGGTTCTTCAAAACCACCATTAATCGTATCGAATGCACATAAATCTTCAGGCGTTTTTACACAAACATTAAAATTATATGCTGTTGGCGTATCACTGTTTAAAGTCAATCTTACTTTATAGTCTTGTCCGACAATAAGTTCTGAACTATACATCGCCAATAAAAGATTATCGTAACTACACGAGATTTCTTCTAAACTTCCTCCACCGTTATCTTTATATAAAGTCATAACAATTTCAGGATACACTGGGTTTCCGTTATTATCTCTTAGGTCTCCGTTAAAGCTGTTAATTTCTATAGCATGAATTAAGGATTCTGCCGTAAAACTAAACCAAACATCTCCTCCGTTAACACCATCACAAGACATGGTTTCTGGTGAAGCACTCGCATTAATAAACGATACGGTTGTTACCGCTTCTTCACAGGTTTCTCCTTCATTTATAGGTAAGGTAAGTGCCTTAGACACATCGTCATTTCTAACAAAAATATAAGGACCAGACCAATAACTTTCATCTTCTGTGCTACATAAAGCTCTTACAAAATACTCGTAAGTTGCCGCATTAGGATCGCTAAAATCCGCTGCTACCGGTGTATAAGAATTGGTAGAAACTACAGTCCCCGATTGTGGAATTGTGGCGTTACCTAAAGGCTGAATAGCCACTTCCCATTGTGTTTCTGAGCCTGCTGGCGTCCATGATAATTCTGAAAATTCATTAATGGTTAAATCTGTAGGCTGCGGACAGCTAATATCACCACATACTGAAGTTCCTGTGTAAACAGTTGTTCTCGGTATTAACCCTGTAGGACTTGAATAGATGGTAACTCCTTGATCGTCTAAAATATCGAATTGGTAATTTGCATATTGAGGTGCAGACCAACCAATAGTATCAAAATATAATGAGAACTCTACGCCTGAACATAATAAGACGTTATACGTCACATCTTCTTCACCTGTAAATGGTAAAGCCTGTGATACTTGATTGTTTTGTGTAATTAATAATTCTGAAGAGGTACTCCCGTCACTTGTTAGTACAAAAGTATACTGACAAAGGTTTTCAAAGCTACACTTGGTAGTCACTTCACTTGGTCCTGTCCACATTCCGGTAGATCCACTACAAACTGCACGTACATATATATCATACATGGTTGACGCCTCTAAACCTGAAATGGTAAATGGATTAGTTGTAGCTTCAAATAAATAACTCGGATCTGTATCTCCAACAGGAGCGTCAGAACCTGCTGGTTGCACTGAAATCTCCCAAGCCGTTTCAGATCCATTGGCCTCCCAGCCGACTTGCACTGAAGTATCTGTTATGGCACTTAAAGTAATATTTGTTGGCTCTGGACATTCTGGTACATCTTCAATATGCACATTATCGATCACTAAAGTTTGTCCTCTATACGAATTTGAACTTGCATAGTAAGGCACGTGAAAAGCAATATTTACATCTCCTGAGATTCCTGCTGGGAAGTTGATGATCTTCACTTTGTACTCCATATTATTTATCAGAACCGTATCATCATCAGAATCGTAAAGTACGGTTGTAAATTCTTCTAAACCGACACCGTTAGTCGATAACAAGACTTCTAAATCTTCTGTAAAAAAGCTATCGTTAACTCTGTAATAATAACGTAACCTTTGGTTTTCTGTAATGGTAATCGTTGGTGAAATTAACCAATCTTCATTTTGCCCGTTAGAACCTGTAAAGATTGCTGCGGCTTGATCTCCTTCATAAGGAAAAGAACCACTATTTAATTCCCAAGTTTCATCGTCTGAATTATCATTAATAACAATCCAACAATTTTCTGATTCAGAATCCGAATTAAATGTTTCAACAAAAGGCGCGGTAAAAGCCGTACATAGTGTTCTAAACATTACGGGACCTACCCATTCACTATCGCCAGAATCGCAAATTGCTCTAACGTAAACCTCATACTCTTCATCTGAATTTAAGTTACTCGCTGTAAAGTTAGTCGCATCCGCAAGTGCTCCAGATCCTGAAGGGACTCCTGAACCCGCTAATTGTACAGCCACCTCCCAAGAGGTTTCATTATAGCCTGCAGACCATGAAATACCTGCACTATCCGTTAACACGGTATCTACCATAATATCGGTAGGGTTTGGACAACTCGGTGCATCTTGAATACTGACATCATCTAGACTTAAAACAGACCAGCTTCCTGTAAATTCTGGTGGAACTCTAAAGGCAATATACACTGTTCCTGAGCCTTCAATGATTAACGATTTTTCTTCATAACTTGAATTGGTAAAAATTTCTAAAGGCGAAATAACCGAAAAACTAGAAGGATTCGTGTTGGTTGTAGACATTAAAACTTCCAATCCAAATCTTGGTGATCCTGTAAGGAATGAAAAATCAGCTCTGTACTTATAAGTCAATTCTTTTACACCATCTAAATTAATGGCTGGTGTAATAAGGAAATCATTAAATTCTGATGGTGGTGACGTTGGAGACGTCTGCAATAACGCATGCGAGTCATCTATGAGCCAAGTGTTATCATCATTGTTGGCATCATTAATTTCCCAACAGAATTTTTGAGTTCCAGCATCTTCATCATTAAAACTTTCGTAGAACGGTGTATCATAAGATTCACATAGTGTTGTAAAGGTTACCGGACCAACCCACATACTGGTATCGTCTTCGCCACAATAAGCTCTTACGTAAAATTCATAACGTGTTCCTGGGTTTAAACCTGATGCGATATATGGAAAATTACTAGTTACTAATACTCCCGCTTCCGTAGGTACGCCAGATCCTTCATTTTGAATTGCAACTTCCCATTGTGTTTCTTCGTCACCTGCTGTCCATAATAACCAAGCAGAATCAGTAGTAATACTAGACTCTAAAACAAATGGATTAAGCGGATCTGGACAAGTTGGTCTGTCTTCAATCACCACATCATCAATAGAAAAACGCAATGCCGTTTCCGTGGTATTTGGTTCTACAACAAAGGCGATATTCACATTACCAAGAACCGTTTCTGGAATGTCTACAATAATTTCCTGAAATGAGGTATTGTTAACAGTCGTCGGTGGTAAAAGTTCCGTTGTAAAATCTTCAACACCTACACCTGTTGTAGATAGTTTTAATGTATAGGTAGAAACCCCTTGGGTCGCTCTATACTTATAACGAATTCGTTTTTGAGTTCCGTCAAAATTAATTTGAGGCGTTACATAGTAATCATGATTACTGTACTGACTATTGTTGGTCTGTACCGTGGCATACCCTCCAATAAATGCCCAAGTTGTTCCATCGTCGTTAGCGTCAATAGTAGTCCAACATGGTTCTGGATTGGCATTATTGGCATTATCAAAACTAGTAGCGTAAGGGGTCTCAAAAACTGAACATAAGGTTGTAAAGCTTACTGGAGCACTCCAAATCCCAGGTGTGCCACCACAAACTGAACGCACATATAAATCGTAAGTTGTTCCAGCTTCTAAACCGGTGTTAATTGCTACGTTGGTATTGGTAGTCGTTGCAGTACCTGAAGTTGTAGGTTCTCCTGAATTTCCAGGAACTACAATATACTCCCAAGAATCTGAAAAACCACCAATGTTATCCCATGAGAAATTAACACTACTATCGGTTAAGTTTGAATATGTAATAGCACTCGGTGGCGCACAAGTTGGTGCTGAAACTTCTAGTGAGAAACAAATACCTGCTGAGCTCGATAATTCTGAGGACACCACAATGATATAAGTTTGTCCGGCCGTTACTAATAAATTAGAAATAGTTTTAGGATCGTAAGACGCCGATGTTGTTACCCCAGCGACACAACTTACTCCAACATCTTCACAGCTATCGTAAACAAACAATGAACTTCTGGAGTTATAACAATCAGAATCTCCTCCTCCTGGTTCTACAAAAGTAGTTTGCGTTAAGCTTATTAAACCGTCTTGAGGTGCTGTATAACTTAAAAAGATTTTATTACCTGCTAAATAATTAGTAGTTGATGAGCCTGAAACACAATTTGAACCTTGGGTAGAATAAACCACATCAGGATTTGTCCAATTGGCTAAGTTATCTTGTAAAATATACGGTGTACTAGAAATATCTGAAATGTCTATAGGTGCCCCACAAGACAAACCATATTTTAGGGTTTTAAACGTATAAGGTCCTGTAAAAGCACTTTCCGTATCATTATTACAAATAGCGGCTAAATATACATCGTACTCCGTATCTTCATCTAAATTGTTTAAAGTATAAGAGGTTCCTGAGATAGGAATACCACTTGCTGCAGGCACCCCATCTGTTGGTAATACTTGGATTTCAAAATCTGTTGCTGACGGGTGTGACCAAGAAATCTCAGCACCATCTACAGTAATCCCATCGACAAGCACATTATCATCTTCAAGTTCTTCACAGCCTTCAAGCACCGCAAAATCATCTACAAACCACTCATCTCCGGTTGGTGTTGCGTCGTTTTGTGTGTTGATAGCAACAAAAGCAATATAAATATCTAATCCAGCAGGGATTCCTGATGGAATCTCAATGACCTTTTTTTCATAAGCGGTTTGCGCGCCTTGGTTTAAGGTTGTTTCGGTATAACTTTGAAGAACAACATTAAAACCGTTAATATCGGGTTGCGCTCCAGTAGAAATTCTTATTTCGTATTGTGCTCCGTTATCCGTTTCACTTGCTTGTTTGGTATAAAAATGAATTTCTCCATTTTCTGGAATACTCAATTGCGGCGATACTAGAAAATATTGTCCGGTATTTTGATCTCCAATATTGTCTGCACTAGGATTTACAGAAACAGCGTTAGTCCCTAAATAACCGTCTGTGGTTGATGACCAATCTATATTTGAATTGTTGTTTCCGAAAAGCGTCCAATTCGCAGGAATTCCACTATCGAAATTCTGTGATAGTTGCGCAAAGCTTTTCCCTGAAAAGAGTAAAAAGAATGTAAACAATACAATGCATTGTATTTTCCCTATATGAAGTTTTTGTTTCGAAAACTTTAAATTTAAAAGTGAGGTTAGGAAAACTAAATGATTTACTGCAACAGAGGATTGTAACTTATTTCTCATGTCGTTAAAGTGTCAGTATTAGAGTTAAATTAGATATTCTATCCTCTAAATATACACTAAATAAATACTCAATAATATAGTGTGTCTTTGCTATTTACTGAATTTTAAAAGTCAAAAACAAACAGCAATCCCTTGTACAGCAAGCGATTAAGGTATTTTACCCTTCAAAAAAACAAATCTTAGCTTTGTTTCTGATTTTGGACGCTTTTTAGTTTTGATTTAAGCAATTTAATGGCCGTTCTATTCTTTCTTTCAATGAATAAAACGCCTAAAATTATAATGAAAATAAGGATTAAAATCCAATAAAGCTGCTCTTTGTATTGCAGTTTAAGGAGGTTAAGATCTTGGTTTTGCACCTTATGACTTTCTTCAATTGAAGCACTAATAGAGTTCCGCTCTGAGACTTTTATTTCTAATTGCGTTTTAGAATACAGCTCATAATATTTTTGGTAGGCTTCCCATTGATTTAAGGCTAAATAATTCTCAAAAAGCCCATTGTAGATCCCTAAATTTAAAACTAAATCCCCTACCGTTTTAGCCTTATGGTAAGCTGTTTGAAGTAAGTTTATAGCTTTCTCATACTCCCCTTCTTGGGTGTACACTTCTGCCAATCCTTTTTGAGCAAAGGCAATTAAACTATTCGCATTTTCTAACTGCGCAAAGGCTATAGATTTTTGAAAACTATTTTTAGCTGCCTTATATTCTGAGAGTAGCGTATAGCAATTACCACGATTATAATAGGCAATACTTAAATTAGCATTGACCTCTTCACGTTTTAAGCGCTCGTACTCTTTAATCCCCTTATCAAAATACTCTAAAGCAATATCACAGTTCAGGTTATCTTTATAAATAAATCCTTTTACAATATAACTATTGGCCAAATGCTTTCCTACCGAATCGCGCACAGGATAAAGCAATGCGAGTTCTTCGGTTTCCTCCAAATAGTCAATAGATTTGTCAAAAATTTTAAGTTGTTGGTATAAAATTCCTGTTCGGAAAAGAATCTGAATTTGCAAGACCTTATCATCTATATCCTTAGAAAGTGCATTCGCCTTTATAATATACGCCAAAGCACTCTGATAATCTCTTTTAGACGTATAAGCCAAAGTCATTAACATTAAGGCTCTAACTCTGGTTTTAATGGAGTAATGCTCATTATTGTAAATTGAAACTCCTAATTCTATGGATTTATCTGGGTTTTCGTAGACCTGACGTTGACTCGCCTTTAATAAGCTATCTATGCGTTGATAGCTTTTGGGTAAATTATACCCCCAACAAATCCCTTGTACACTAAAACAAACGAAGAGCAATAAATATGTAAGTTTTGCCATCATTCGGTTTTAGATTTTGGTTGATCTGCTTTTCTTTCCTCTTGAATAAGTTTTATAAACGTTACAGGCGACATCCCTACTACCGATTTAAACACCGTTGCAAAACTACTATGCGACCCGTACCCGCTTTCTTCAGCTAAAAAACTAATTTTATAATTGATATAATTAGAATCATTCTTGAGCTTTGTAATGATATAATTGATACGTAACTTATTAATGAAGGTATTAAAGTTATCATTGTAATGCTTATTGATAACTCCTGAGAGATACTTCGTATTCGTTTCAAATTGCCCTGCTAGCACTGCTAAAGACATATCCTTATTTAAAAACTTTTTAGAACTCTCAAAACGTTTCAACTTGGCTAAAATAGTTTTCTCTGTTTCTTCAGGAATAATAATACGCTTTTTACTGACTTTTTTAGTAGGCTTTACTTGCAGATAATTATTCTTTGTAATCTCTATATAATTGATAATCTCTTTTAATCGTTTTTTACGAGCTTCACTCTTAAACACAACAAAGACCCCGATTAATATTACAACCAAGACCACTAACCACAAGATATACCCATAATTTTTATAGGTTTGGCTTTGCGCCTGTAGTGCGGCTTCATTCTGTTCGGTAACAAGGTTATAAAAGGTATTAACCGCTTCTTGTTCTATTAACTCCGTTTGCGTATTAAGCGCCATAAATTTGTCGTTATACACTTTGTGCTGGCTCTTTTTATTAGAGGCCAAATAACTAATAGACAAATACTTGTTAATTTCTAACAACAAAGGCACATTACCTATAATTTCTGCAAACCGAGAAGCAATAAAGAAGTTTCTTTCGCTATCATCAAAAGCTTTTTTATTAAGGTTAATACGCCCCAATTCTTTATAGGCGAAGGCTTTCTGCTGAAGGTTATTAATGTTACTATTCGGAATTAAACTTAAAGTTTTATTAAGATAGGTTGCTGCGGAATCTACAGCTGCTGTGTTATTAAACATCTTAACTTTCGCTAAATACAATTTAATTTTCTGATCAGGAGAAGCCTCGTAAGTGCTTTTAAACCGTGTTTCTTCCTCATTAATCGCTGAAAAGGCTTCTGCACTCAATCGCCGATCCACATAATAATTAATTTGTTCTAGCGCTATTAGACTGCGCACAGCATCTTTAGAGGCTGGTTTTACCTTATCACTAAGCGCTTTAGCTTTTAGCACATAATCTTGAGATTGAGAATCTAAATACAGTTGCCTAAGAAGAGCGGCTTTAAAAATATAATGCTCTATTTGCAAGGCTGGAGCCACTGATTTTATATGGTTAGAATTTTTAAACGCATACTTAATAGCGTTATCCATATTTCCCTTAACCAAATAACTTTGAGCTATAATAAGATGAAGTTGTGAGACCTCTTGTAATTGATCATTGGTCCGTAAAATATGCTCAGCTATTTTAATGGATTCATCCGGGTCGGAATACACTAATTCTTTAGCTTTATCAAGAAGGTCGTTGTCTTGGGCATGCCCTACAGCGGTTAAGCACAAGCACGCATACAACCCAAAAAGGTAGATAATTTTAGAATGAAAAGTATAGCGTTGTTTCATTATTAATACCACCAGCAATTCTTATTTTACTCAATGACATTAAATATAAAACCATAAAGTAATTGCTGCACACGCAGTAAATATAATAAACTTTATTAAAGCACAGTTTTCAAAACCATTTTAGAAATGTATGGTCAAAGAGGGTTTACCTCGTTAAAACTCCTAATCTATTGACAATTAGCAATAGCTTCTTTACGCCACCTATTCATAAGTTGTTAAAAACTTATGATATAAAAAAAAGGATAACATTTTCATGTTATCCTTTTTACTATGATTTATGAGTTTAAGAATTACTCCTTAATCACTTTAAAGGTTTGCTGAGCACCATCTATAGTGACTTTTACAAAATAAACACCTTTATTAAGTTCATTCATATCTACTGTAGCGTCTACGGCATTTGGTGCAAGTTGTTGTACTTGTTGACCAATCATGTTGTAAATGCTAATTCCAGAAATAGATTGTTGTGCCTCAATGGTAAGGGTGTTCACCACTGGGTTAGGGTAATATTTAAATCCTTCAAAAGTATTTAAATCTACACTTAATGTTGCATCTGGATATACATATAATTCGAATGACGCCGCACTAGAAGCATGAACGCTAATCCAATATGTAGATCCTGCTACTAAATCTCCAGATCTAGAACCAGATAAATAACAGCTCGTTAAACCAACAATATCGTTATCTAAAGTAGAACAGTCATCACCACTAAATATAGCAAATGAAGCTGAACCAGAAACTCTTGTTAATTGGAAGTTATAGTTCCCCGTATAGTTTGGTGTAAAGCTATACCATACAGCAGCTCTAGTTGTACTACAGTTTTCTGCAGATGGGTAAGCGTTATCTAAGTTTCCTGACACGGCATTAGCTCCAGAACTATCAGGAGATTCTTCTAATAATGCAGGCGTAGAACAATCGTTGTTAGCTACTGCATCTGGCAATTGCCATGCACATAAGTTGAAATCAATACCTTCTCCTGTATGACTTGTTTGTACCATTACATAATAGCTTGAGCTTGCATCAAGTGTTAAGATTTTATTACTTGTAGAACAACCTCCAGTAATATCTACCAAAGATCCACATGCACCTTCATACACAGCAAAAGAACTTGATGGCGTAGTACTTAATCGCTCTAGTGAGAATTCATACAATCCTGAAACTGCTGGGTTAAATACATACCATACGTCACCGTAACCTTCAGTATTACAAGAATTATCTGAAGAAATAGTGGCTCCAAGCGTACTACCAGAAACTTGATTATCACAAGAATCATCTGTAGAAGCAAAGAATTCAATAGCACCTGTACACTCATCGTTTACTGGAGCTTCAGGAGCTTCTCTTAAACAAATGTTATAGCTCTGTGCATACTCTCCACTAACTCTGGTATTATTTCTAATATAGTAAGTGTTACCGATTGTTAAATCTGATAAAGTTACGTAGTTTGTAATGTAGCAGTTAAGGCTTGTTAAAGCACCACAACTTCCTTCTAATAATTCTGTTGCTTGGATAGTTCCACCACCACCAATTACTGCAGCAATATCTAAATATTCTAAAATAATTGTTTCGCTTGTAGCTTCAAAACTAAACCATACGTCATTGGTGTTATTGGTAATTGACGCACAAGTATTAGGATCTAATACAGATTCTGTAGCCCCTGCATTAGTAGCACTTGTAACAATTGTACAAGACCCATCTGTATTAATATCTAAGCTTATTGGTGCATCACAGTCATCATTAGATGGTGGGCAGTAAAAATAAGTCGAATCACTATAAAAACAAGTATCATCTTGATCGTTAGTTAAGGTAAAGTTTACTGTAGTTCCACTTTCGTAAGGTCCCATGGTTACAATACCTGTAGCACTAATATTTTCAATATTTGTTGTTGTAGCTACATCATCCGATAAGGTTAAAGACGTCGCACTTCCTAAATAAGATACATCTACATCTACTGAGAATTGTCCATTATCACAATCTGCAACTGGTGTTAATGTTCCTAAAGAAGGACTGATACAACTGTTTGCTGTAATAATTAAATCGTAAGAATAAGTTCGGGTTGAACCAGAGTTACTTAAAACAATAAAATATGTATTCCCTGCCATTAATACAACGTCAGAAATATTTTTATTATCATCAGAGTAAGATCCTTCATAAGCGATACACTCTGTTGCTACATCAGGACAAGCATCTAAAACGTGGATACTAGAACCGTTGTTAGAGATATTTGTTAAATCGATGTTTATAGATACATCCTCTACAGGTGTAATTTCATAAAATACATCGTTACCTCTCATGTAAGAACTACTACAAGGACTATCGTCAATATTATCTTCAAAATCAGCAGTATCAAGACCAGACTCTACATAAGGAAATCCTGTAATCTCAATAGGGCTGCTACATGTTGCTCCTGCAATTGGCGTAGAACGTGTTGTAAAGCTATACTCTACACATCCAGTTGCTGCTCCAACAGCATTAAAAGGAACAATGTTTACATAATATAAAGTCTCATAAGAAAGCTCAGGTAAAATGTAGCTTGTACCTGATGTTGTTACAGCATTTACAACATCTACACCACCTTCAGTAGTTCCTACAGATACTGTGTATCCTGTTGGTAATCCTGATGCTGCATCCCATGTTAAAGCCACTTGAGAATCTACATCTGTAGCACCATCTACTGGGTTTGTTAAAGCAAGGTCACAGTTTGGTATAGTATCCGCTAATTGAGTAATACTCACATCATCAATAACAGAAATATGTTTAAATCCTGTTACATTTGAAACCGTAGTTACAAATCTCACTTGAAAATCACTACCATCAGGAATAGTTCCTACACTGATATTACCGGTACTTTGACACGTACTTTCATCAATAAAGGTATAGTTAGAACCATCTATGGTTGTAATATTAGTCCAAGTTGTTCCACCATCTGTAGAATACTCTAAAACCATACTTCCCCAAGCCGAATGAGGCGCCATAAATGCAATTGGAGGAAACTGACTAACTTGTTCAAAAATATTATAACTAAAACTTACTGTAAGTTCTGTTCCATTAGATATACCTGTAAAATTTTCAGATACTAATGTTGTCGTCGCGCCTGCTTCCGTATAAGTATAGGCACTAAAACCTGAATCACCGCAATTAGATCCCGGCGTGGCAACCATTGATCCCGTCCATCCCGGAGGGGTTTGGTTTACTGTTGAACTATCAAAATCATCTATGATCTCAATTTGAGCATAAGATGACGCACTTAATAGCATCATTAAATAAATCGTAATTTTTTTCATTGATTTTTAGTTTAAATTAATTTGTAGTCTTTTATGACTTGGTTAGTCTAGCATGGTTCTAAGATATAACCATATATTCTATATTTAAAGGCCTTGTTTTTGGTATTTACCGAATTTCGAAAGTAAAAAACCAGACACAAACCACTACCAATCAGTCAGTTAATCCATTAGCAAATCATTTAACAAAATGCTAACAATTTATTTTGATTTTTAGCTGAAAAATGAAATATCAGCAAGGTTTCACCACAATTGATGCTGAATTCTCTGAAGAATTAACCGAAAGAAAAGAACTAAAAACAAAATTAACTTTTATACAGAAGAAGCGCCAAAACCCTTTGAGTAGGAACTTAAATATTACAAAAATGCCCCCGTATAAAGACGAGGTTTTTTGGACCTATTTTATCAAAACAAACACAGATTAATTTAACCTATTTCACAAGAGCTTTAATCTTGAAAATTGCTTTACGTTTTTCAGTGTCTATTACAAAATAACAAAGAAGAATTTCATGATCTTTAAAACAGATTCCTCAGATTTTGACTTTTAAGCCGATTTTAAATTAGGAACGGTTTTTCAGCTTATTTATAAAGATTGCATATTTTCGAATACCACGGAACGACAAAAAAGATTTTCTTAATAAAAGATGAATTTCGAAAGCCTGCCTCCTTATTAATTAGCATCCTTAATTTTTTCAACATAAAAACAGCGCGACAAGACTAAATAAGTATACTGAAAATGATTTATTAAGACGATTAAACTTGAAGAATCAGAACATAAAAGTTAAAAACATAGAACAATAAGACCCTAATCCATATATTATCAAGCCTTTAAAAAGACCAAAACATCCCTATTAGCCTAGCTTAAAACGCAAAAAACCCATAACTTTCATTATGGGTTTTGATTTGCGGAGAAAGAGGGATTCGAACCCCCGGAGGTGTGACCCTCAACAGTTTTCAAGACTGCCGCATTCGACCACTCTGCCATTTCTCCGAGTGTCTCATCAGGTATTCCCTGATTGCGGGTGCAAATATATAACCCTTTTTCAGTTTGACAAAATTTTTTTCGAACTTTTTTTAAAAAAATTCATTTTATCAATTTATATCTCAAAAATATCTCCGTTTTCAAAAAGCATTGTATTTTCGGCACAATAAATGTTTCACTTATTTTGGTATTAAAACCAACACTTTATGAAAAAATTGCTTGCCCTAAGTTTCTTCATTTCTACATTATATAGTTTTGCTCAGAATAATACAATTGCAGCTGGAGAAAAACTTGTCTTTACGGCCTCTTATAATATGTCTGGACTTTTAACCGATATTGCCGAGGTAAAAATGGAAACTAGTGAAGTTAAAACTTCAAAAACTACCCTACTCCGTTTAAAATGTACAGCTACAACCTATAAGAAATGGGATGACTTTTTTAAAATTAGAGATATTTATGAAAGCTATGTTAATCCTAAGACCCTAACCCCATACCTATATAAGAGAGATATTAGTGAAGGCGGCTATTACAAGTTTATGCAATACAAGTACAACCACAAAGCCAATCTTGTAAAAAGCCTTAAACGTAAAAAAAAGAAAGACGGAACCACTTGGGACGAGAACAAAGCCGTAAGAATAAGTACGGGAACTAAAGATATAGTAAGTCTCTTATACACCTTAAGAAACTTAGACATCCATAAAGCCACACCTGGCGACCAACAAGAATTCACTGTTCTATTTGATAATAAAGAAACCACGCTTGTGGTCTCCTATATAAAGAAAGAAACAATCTCTACAGCATTAGGCAGTAAAGCTTGTTACAAACTTAGCTTTGCGCTTAAAGGAAACGATATCTTAAAAGGCAATAATGCAAACTTACTATGGCTTACAGCAGATGCCAACAAAGTTCCTGTATATGCTAAATTTAAAATTCCTGTTGGGAATGGCGAATTAAAAATAACTTCTGCAACCGGTTTAAAACATTAATACAACATGAAAAAGATTCTTATTATTCTAGGTTTTATTGGCGCAATATTAGCCGTTATTTTTTCGGTGACTCCTTTATATAATGTTGCTCTTATGCCGCTAATCGTAGCCTTTGTTTGCGGTATAGCCCTTGTATTTATGACCAAAACCGCAGCATCTAAACCCAAAGCCATTCAGTATATTTTTCTGTTGGTGATCATCGCTTTAAGTATCACTATATACAAAGCCGTATTCAACACCTCCGAGATTGGAGATATTGAACAACTAGAACAACGTGACGAACAAAACCTTGAAGACTCTAAAGAACTTTTAGAAGATATTGAGATTGATGAGGATTTTTAAACTTTAGACAAACTCTAAAGCTTAAGACTTTTACTGCTGAATATGAAAACACTTATTGCTTCTGTATTGATTTTGGTTGGCTCTTGTGCCAACTTAAGACACAGTGAAAAAATTAAAAACCTAAAAGAAAGTATCAGCTATAAAGATAAGGCCGTAGTTGAGCAGTATCTAAATAGTATTACTCCTGAAGATTTAGAACTTCATCTTAAAGAAATTTCACAAGACAAATACAAAGGCCGTAAAACCGGAGAGGAAGGACATAACCAGGTATGCGATTATATTAGAGCCCACTATAAATCTTTAGAGATTCAACCTCCTGTTTCGCATTCTAACTATTATCAAATCGTTCCAGAAACGGCTTTACCTAATAACCTAAAGGCTTCACAAAATGTTATTGCCTATATGGAAGGAGCGGAATACCCCGATGAGTATGTTTACATTTCTGCGCATTCTGACCATGAAGGTATTATTAATGGTGAAATTTACAATGGCGCTGATGATAACGGTTCTGGCACCGCCGCAGTTTTAGAAATTGCTGAAGCCTTTAAACATGCAGCTCTAGCCGGACACCGTCCTAAACGCAGTATCGTATTTTTACATGTTACCGCAGAAGAGGTAGGGCTATACGGATCGCATTACTACACCCAAAACCCCATCTTTCCACTAGAAAATACCACAGCAACCTTAAATATAGATATGATTGGCCGTGTAGATCCAATTCATAAAGAGAATGAGAACTACCTCTATCTTATTGGCGCAGATAAATTAAGTACCGAATTGCATTACATTGCACAAAAGGCCAATACCACCTTTACCCATCTTAATTTAGATTATACCTATAATAAAGACAACGATCCTAATAGGTATTATTACCGCTCTGACCATTACAATTTTGCCCAATATGGCATCCCAGTTATCTTTTTCTTTAATGGAGAGCATGAAGACTACACCAAACCTACTGATACGGCCGATAAAATTAACTACCCCCTCCTAGCGGAACGCGCGCAATTTATATTTGCCACGGCATGGTATTTAGCCAATTCTAAAACCTCACTTTCTAGAGAGATTCTCTGATGTTAAAATTTACGAAAAACACAGAAGCTCCGCATTAAAGGCGCTGCTATTTTTTGTAGATTTAAGGCTTAATTTATAAGTCGCTGCATTAAGCCGCAACTTTATTACAAATCACTCTATTTTTATACATGAAAAAACTATTACTCTTAGGCTGTGCATTTTCCATAGTCGTAGGTTGTGGTACGTCCTCAAAAGGAAAGTCTACAACGGTAGCAACGGAAATAAGTACCCCTGTAGACCCATCTCAATTTGCAGAACACATTAATTCCGAAGAACTCAAAACCCTACTCTACAAATACGCTTCGGATGAATTTGAAGGTCGAAATACAGGAGAAAAAGGACAAAAAATGGCTGTTGAATACTTAAAACAGAAGTATCTCGCCATGGATATTCCTTCTCCTTTAGGTGGTGATGATTATTTTCAAGAGGTCCCTTTAGAAAAACAACAGGTTGCAGAAGCACAATTTTCTGTAAACGGCACAAGCTTTGAGAGTTTTGAAGATCATATTGTCTTAGCCTCTTCAGAAACTACAGAAATGACACTCGATCAGATTGTATACGTAGGTTATGGAATTGACGACACTAACTATTCCGATTATAAAAACAACGACGTAAAAGGCAAGTTTGTTTTAGCTAAAGCGGGAGAACCTAAAGACAGTGATGGTAATTACATCACTTCCGGAACATCGGAAGACACCAAATGGTCAAACGGACGTCAATCATTAGCCAGTAAAAGAGATGCGGCCAAAAACCATGGCGCACGCGGTCTTATTTATATGGATGACAACTTGTTTTCTAGATATGCTTCTTTTTACCAAAGACAAGCCGCTAGCGGAACCGCAGGACGTCTATCTTTAAAAAGTAAGGACCAGACCATGATTATGATGATGATTAATGCCAATTTAGGTAAAGCAATTTACGCTTCTATTGCTGAAGATGCTCAACCTAAAACATTAGACACTGACATTGCACTTGCTATAGAAAATAAGTCTGAAACAATTATGTCTGAAAATGTTGCGGCCTACATCAAAGGTTCTGAGAAGCCAGATGAAATTCTTGTGATTTCTGCACATTTAGATCACGAAGGCATTAAAGACGGAGAAGTATATAACGGCGCTGACGACGATGGCTCTGGAACCGTAGCCATTTTAGAAATTGCTCAAGCTTTTAAAGCTGCAGAAAAAGCAGGGTACGGCCCTAAACGTTCAGTGCTATTCTTGCACGTTACAGGAGAAGAAAAAGGCTTATTAGGCTCGCGTTACTATACAGACATTGATCCTATATTTCCTTTAGAAAACACCGTCTCTAATTTAAATATCGATATGATTGGACGTACCGATCCTAACCGTACATCAGGAACTCGAAATTATATCTATTTAATAGGAAGCGATAAATTAAGTACCGATTTACATAACATCTCTGAAGCGGCAAACACGAAGTATGTACAGTTAGAGTTAGATTATACTTATAATGATGAAAACGATCCAAACCGTTTTTACTACAGATCGGATCATTATAATTTTGCTAAGAATAATATTCCGGCTCTATTTTATTTTAATGGAACTCATGACGATTACCATAAACCGTCAGATACACCAGACAAAATTCAATACGATTTATTAGAAACACGTGCTAAACTTGTCTTCTACACGGCTTGGGAAATTGCCAATAGAAAAGAGCGCCCTGTTGTAGATAAAGCAGGAAAATAATTTACAACACCTTATTATAGCAAAAAGCCGCTCCTTATTCTGGAGCGGCTTTTTTTTGATTCATAGAATTCAATAATCCCTGCAGTTATATCTAAAATCACACAAACCATAGCTTTTAAAACCTTACAAACAACAGATTACAGCAAAACTTAGTATTTCAGTTTGGTCCACAAAAAAAGCCTTTCATTTCTGAAAGGCTTATTACTTTTGGGTGGAAGACCGGGTTCGAACCGGCGACTTTCGGTACCACAAACCGACGCTCTAACCAGCTGAGCTACAACCACCATTTTAATTGGGTTGCAAAGATAATTGAATAGTTAATATCTGCAAACATTTTTTTGAATTATTTTAAATCAAATATCGAATTTACGGCCACATAACGCTCAACTGTATAACCCTCAGCATGTTCCACTCCAATTAATCTTCCTAAATTTCTTGCTCTATAGTCTACGCTATCCGTGAAGTTTTTACTAGATATCGGAGTTTCAGGTTCTTGACTATCCGGATCAAAAAATTGCGTCTTATACGCTAAAACCGAAGCCTTCTTTTTTTCCATATATCCAGTAACATCAACCACAAAATCCGGTTCTATATCTTTCCATTGTATATAATGGTATACCGCTTTGGGGCGCCAAGGCTCTTGTGCCCCTGTTTCGTCATCATAATGGGTTTCAATTTTCTTTAGACCACTTAAAAAACAAGCGTCACTGACCAACTGACTCCCTTTTGGATGATCTATATGCCGATCATCAATAGCATTACAAAGTACAATTTCTGGGCGGTAGTAACGGATCATTTTAATCAACTCTAACTGATGTGCTTTATCATTCTTAAAAAAGCCATCAGCAAAGCGCATATTAATTCTAGAATGCACGCCTAAGATTTTAGCAGCATCAAAAGCCTCTTGATCTCGCGTTTCTGCCGTACCTCGTGTTCCTAACTCGCCTCGAGTCAAATCTATAATGCCTACTTTTTTTCCTTTGGCCACTTCTTTGGCTAAAGTGCCCGCACAACTTAATTCTACATCATCAGGGTGCGCTCCAATCGCTAATAGGTCTAATTTCATCTTCAATTTTATTTATCTGAATGTCAAAAATATTAAAAAGAAGACAGATTGTCGATTTCTTTTTAGTTCGCAAACGTTAGCGTCTGAAAATAAGTTGATTTTATGACCAAAATCACTAAAAAAATGAAAAACGTCTTGAAAAATCAAAGTATGACTTTCGTCATAAAAAATCCTTCTTAATGCTATTACCTTTACACCATAATTAAAACAGAGCATACGTTTGAGCTTTGAAAAGTCTATATAATAAAGAAGATTTTTAACGTCTAGCGTTAAGGTTTCAAAAAAAATAGTCAGTAAAGCACATTCTTATCAGGATTACAAAATAAAAGGCGCCTTGATCCTACTCTTTTTTAATTGTATTGTGGAAGCCATCATAATGGCGAGTTAAACTTAATATGAAATAAAAAAATTAAATCATGGAAACTTTATTAAATAACCCAATTATGAAAACAAGAGATCTGACAAAGTACGGAATAAAAGACACCACGGCACATTGGAACCTTTCTCCTGAAGAATTACAACGTATTACAATAGAAAAAGGCATGGGTAAAGAAACTGCTAATGGTACCCTCGCTATTAATACCGGAAAATACACCGGACGTTCTCCTCAAGACCGTTTTATTGTAAAAGATAACTATACTGAAGATCGTGTATGGTGGGGAAAAACAAATAAAGCCATCTCACCTGAAAACTTTGATCATTTACAGGCTGAAATTACAAAGTACTTAAGCGGAAAAGAAATTTATGTAAGAGATGCTTACGTTTGTGCAGATCCTGAATATAAAACGAATGTAAGAACCGTAACTGAACTTCCTTGGTCTAACATGTTTACTTATAATATGTTTTTAAGATCTGACGAATCAGAATTAGAAAACTTTGAAGAAGAATGGTTAGTACTATGTGCTCCAGGATATGAAGCTCCAGACCCTAAAGCCGTAGGTTTACGTCAAGGAAACTTCTCAATCTTAAACTTTACTAAAAAAATAGCTTTAGTTGGTGGTTCTGCTTATACAGGTGAAATTAAAAAAGGAATTTTCTCTTCTTTAAACTTTATCCTTCCTGTTGAAAAGAATGTATTACCAATGCACTGTTCTGCTAACGTTGGTGAAGCAGGAGACACAGCAATCTTCTTTGGATTATCTGGAACAGGTAAAACAACTTTATCTGCCGATCCAAAACGTAAGTTAATCGGTGATGATGAGCACGGATGGACTGCTGAAAACAACATTTTCAACTTTGAAGGTGGATGTTATGCAAAAGTGATTGACTTATCTGAAGAAAAAGAACCAGATATCTTTAGAGCTGTTAAGCCAGGCGCTATATTAGAAAACGTCGTCTTCAAAGACAATGGAGAAGTTGACTATATGGACAGCAGCATCACACAAAACACACGTGTAAGCTACCCTATTTATCATATCGATAATATTCAAAAGCCTTCATTTGCAGGAAACCCTAAGAATATTTTCTTCTTAACAGCAGATGCCTTTGGGGTATTACCTCCAGTATCTAAGTTAACTCCAGGTCAAGCGGCTTACCACTTTATCTCTGGTTACACAGCTAAAGTAGCAGGTACAGAAGCTGGAATTACAGAACCAGTACCATCATTCTCTGCTTGTTTTGGAGAGCCATTCATGCCATTACACCCAACGGTGTACGCAGAAATGCTAAGCAAAAAAATGCAAGATGCCGGTGTAAATGTTTGGTTAATCAATACAGGATGGAGCGCAGGACCTTACGGTGTAGGATCTCGTATTAAATTGAAATATACTAGAGCCATGATTACGGCTATCCTTGATGGGGAATTAGACAACGTAGAGTTCTCACAACACCCAATCTTCGGATTATTTATGCCAAAAGAATGTCCTAATGTTCCTAATGAAATTTTAGATCCAATGAACACTTGGGCAGAAAAAGGCCAGTACATTAGTAAGTCTATCCAATTAGCACACTCTTTCCACTTAAACTTTGAAAAGTTTGCTAGTGAGGCTTCAGAACAAATAATTGAAGGTGGCCCATTAATTGATGAACACCACCAATTAAACGACCACGTTTAATCATTTCCATGATTGTTAAGAGCCCTATTTTAGGGCTCTTTTTTTTATTCTTTATATGATGAAAAATAATTTACTTCTCATATGGATTCTACTCCTTTGGAGTTCTACCCTATTCGCTCAAAAAACTTCCGAAGATTACTTTGGGGCTTGGTATACGGTTGGTGTACAACACCGATTTTCAGACCATTTTAGCCTAACACCTTATGCTGAACTTCGTTTTTATGAGCCCACATCTAATTACAACCTCACGTTTTTAAGTCTTAATGCTAATTATCATTTAAAAAACAGTCAAACCCTTACGCTAGCCTATGCTTATTTAGATATAGATAGTGTTCTTGATGCGGATAATATGCCCAATACTATTGAGAACCGTATTATGGAACAATACAGTAAAAAACACAAATTAGGAGCCTTAAGCCTACAACACCGATTTAGACTGGAACAACGCTTTCTAAAGTATACCGATAGAAACGAAATACAACACCGATTTCGTTACCGCTTGAGTCTTAAATACCCCCTTAATAATACCTTTTTTTTAGGATTACGAGAAGAGGCTTTTGTTAATTTTCAGGATCAAGTTTTTCATGAAAATCGATTTTATATCGGTCTAGGCGTATACATAAAAAAACAGGTTCAACTTCAAATGGGCTATATGAAACACCACGTCAGAAAGAACAACCTAAACAGAATTCAAGTTGGTCTTAGCATACAAACAGGCTCTAAAGCACCAAAACCTACTGCAACGCCGCAATAGCTTGCTTAATATCTGCTTTGAGGTCTTTTACATCTTCTATCCCAACTGAAAAACGAATTAACTGATCGCTAATTCCAACAGCATCGCGTTCTTCTTGCGTTAACAAGGCATGCGAGGTTAAATGTGGAGAGATCACCGTACTTTCTACCCCTGCCAAACTCATGGACGATTTTATCAATTGCAGTGCCTTTTGAAACTGGTAAGCATCTAAGCCTTCAACCAACTCAAAAGACAACATAGCACCAAATCCACTCATTTGTGATTTCGCTAATTGATATTCTGGGTGCGATTTTAAACCTGGGTAATACACTTTAGCTACCTTAGGGTGTTTATGCAACCATTTAGCCATCTTAACGGCGTTTTTGGTTTGTGCTTTAACACGTAAGCCTAAGGTTTTCATGCTACGCTCTAACATCCAAACTGTCATATCACTTAAGTTGCCTCCTAAATTTTTACCAACGTTCCAAATGCGTTCTATATGCGCTTCGGAACTGGCCACAACACCCGCCAAAATATCACTATGTCCACCTAAGTATTTGGTGGCTGAATGCATCACCATATCGATTCCTAAATCCATAGGATGCTGATTTACCGGCGAAGCAAACGTATTATCTATAGAGGTTAAGACGCCCCTAGCCTTCCCTAGCTTGGCTATAGCTTTAATATCCGTGATGGTCATTAAAGGGTTAGAAGGCGTTTCAATATGAATTAATTTTGTATTCGGTTTAATGGCTTGGTCAAAATCTTCAACCTTATAACCATTGGTAAACGTATATTCAATACCGTACTTTGGAAATTCCTCTTTAATAAAATTAACGGTTCCTCCGTACAAGGTATTTTGTACGACAATATGATCACCTTGTTTTAAAAAAGCCAAAAACATAGTACTGATGGCTGCCATACCTGAACCAAAAATTAAGGCGGCCTCCGTATGTTCTAAAGCAGCTATTTTCTTGGCCAAATAGGCTTGATTGGGCGTATTAAAATAGCGCGGATAACGTTTTACTTCAACATCTAAAAACTCATAAGACGAACTTAAATACATTGGAGACACGGCTCCTTTAAACTGTTCATCTTTAACTTCTCCTACGTGCGTACAAACGGTATTTAATCCTAATTTCTTTTTAGACATCTTCTTTTTTAATTTGTTCTAAAATTAATAAAAACCCCATGAAGTCTTGTTAATTATAAACCAAAAAAAATTGGTTGCTCTACATAACGTTTAGCAACCAATTTTATATATCTGTATACGGAATACCGTTTATTTCTTGTAATACTTACGGTGTTTTACGTAGGCTAAAATACCCAATACAGCAATTACACCTAAGGTAATAGCGATAAATTGGAAACTTAAAATCTGATCGCCACTAGCGTAAGAGTGTAACCCTGACAAATAGAAATTAACACCAAAATAGGTCATTAATATACTACCGAAAGCTAAAATTGACATTAAGTTGTAAATCCAACGGCTTCTTAAACCAGGAACTAAACGCATATGAATAACAAATGCATAAATCATAATACTAATAAGCGCCCATGTTTCCTTAGGATCCCAGCCCCAATAACGTCCCCAACTTTCGTTGGCCCACATACCGCCTAAAAAGTTTCCTATCGTTAACATCACTAAACCTACTGTTAAGGCCATTTCGTTAATAATAGTAAGCTCTTTAATGTTAATAAGCATGCGCTCTTTATTCTCTTTATTGGTAAAAATCATTAATAGTAAGGCCACAACTCCTAGGATCATTCCGATAGCAAATGGTCCATAACTTGCTACGATAACCGAAACGTGAATCATTAACCAATAGCCTTGTAATACCGGTTGTAAATTCGCGATAGCAGGATCCATCCAGTTCCAATGTGCCACCATTAAAATCATAGAACAAACAAAGGCCGAAGCTGCAATGGTTAAACTACTCTTTTTAAGGCCTAATAATAGACCAAATAACATCACTGACCAGGCCACATAAATCATAGACTCATAAGCATCACTCCAAGGGGCATGCCCCGAAAGGTACCAACGTAAAATGAGTCCGCCTAAGTGTAACACAAATAAGGCAATAATGACACCAATAAAGACTTTTATAGCCACATCTAACCAAGCACTCTTATACTTAAAAATCTGAACAATGATTAATATGAATAAAGCCGCACTAGCATACATATACCAGCTAAATAACTGCTTAAAAATATCATAATCGTTATATAAGATTTCAGCATTAATTTTTTCATCGGAAAGCATCACATCACTTCCGTAGCGCTGTTGTGTTTTCTTAATGGCTTCTAATAACCCTTCCGCTTTAGAATAATCACCCGTTTGTTTCGCATTATTTAACGTCACTAAATAGGTACTAAATCCATTGTTTATAAAATTACCATATAAGGTATCTTCTATTTTTTCGCGGTAACCTTGCTCTCTAAATTCTAATGCTGAAATCCACTTGTTATTTTCATCATGAGGCACCGGGAAAATTTTAACCGTTCGACCTTCAATAGCATTGTATAATAAGTTCACTCTAGAATCGGCCTCTTTAACTTCCTTCTGAAACCCATTAGGCTCAGTGGTTTTATAGGCTTGCTCTAAATAAGGCGCTAATTTATAACGGCCTTCTGGTGTAAAGAAATCTACAAGTTTGGCGTATTTATCGTCATAGTCTACACCAATAATAGTTCTAATAGAATCGGCTTTTCTAGGCTTTAAATAAATGATAGGTACATTATACCACAGCATCGGACTTTCTTGAATAGATAGGAAAACCTGATCGGCATCAAAATCTTCATACACTTCACTTTTACTCAGTTTTCTAAGCATTTCTGAAGCATAGGTATGCATTGGCATCATACGCCCACTATAATCTTGAACCACCATTTTTGAAAATTCTGCAGTATGGTGCTGTGGGGTAATATGAACGGCAAGAATAGAATCTATTTGCGCTTTTGTGGTTTCTTTTTGATGGTTATGACCATCGTTTTCTGAATGCTCTTGCGCAAAACCAGAAAAACTCACTAAAAGCAACAACATAGACATCATTTTTGCTTTCTTCTGCTTTATTTTACCAAGGCGCGTTCTTATTTCATCAAAACGAGTGTGCTTCGCGAAAAGGATTGCCATTAAACCAAAATACAATAAGAGGTATCCGGCATAAGTAATATAGGTTCCCCAAAAATCATGATTTACAGATAAAACTGTTCCTTTTTCATCGGGATGGAAACTGGCTTGAAAAAAGCGGTATCCTTTATGATCTAAGACATGATTCATGTAAATTCTATAATCAAAATCTTCAGCTTCTTTGTCTAGAACAGTAATTTTACTTTCGTAAGATGAATAGGCATTTTCTGTGCCAGGATATTTTTCAGCAATAAAATCGTTCAATTTAATATCAAAAGGAAGTTTTAAAACTTTTGGTCCGTATTGCAAGGCAATCTCTAAACCTCCAACATTAAACTCTTCAAAGCCAGTATTGGTTCCTGGTCCACCTAGAAGTCCTACTTCTTTGGTTTCACCATTAGCGGTAACCTTTAAAACAAGGCCGTCATTATCATTCTTTAATAGCTGTGATTTTTTCACAATTCCAAAATCTCCCTTCACTATTGGTTTTGGTAATACAATTTGCATATTACCAATAACATAACGCGATCTTAAAATTAAAGGCTGTAAACTGTCTTTTTCTAACTTCCCAGAAGCCATGGTAGCCATGGTAAGATATTCACCTTCAAAAGGCGATTGAATATATAAGCCATCTTCCGTTTCTGAAATGTTAATCGCTCCTTCTTGAAATTTATTTAAAGACACGAGCGTATTGTGCAGGTTAACCACCTTACCATCTTCTAAAAAATGGTTATGCGGCGCACCATCACCAGCTTCAACAATTTTTAAATAACGTTTCCCGTTTTCATTCGGGATCACATCTTGCTCAGCACCTTCAATAAATTTTTCTAATTCTATATGAACATTAGTCCCACCATAATCAAAATCTTCACTGAAGCTATTGTCTAATCGTGGCGAAAAATCTACCATTTCTTCAATTCTACGCTGTTGGAGTTGGCCATTAACCTTGTAATTTCCAAGGATTCGTCCGCTGATGTAGGTTTTCTGAGAGAAAAACTCGTTTACCGTCTCTCCTTCTCTAATAGGCATCATTCCTTCAAAACCAATATAACGGGTAATAAAGGCCCCTAACAAGATAAAAATAAAAGATAAATGCAGAATTAAAGTGGCCCACTTTTCCTTTCTAAGCAGTCGATATCTAAAAATATTTCCGACGAAATTTATAACAAATAACACCATAATAGCTTCAAACCACCATGCGTTATAGATTAAAGTTCTCGTATATGGAGTTGGAGACGTATCCATATTACGATCTAAAATGGTTCCCACAGCCATGGCTACAGCAAAGGCAATAAATAAGAACGCAGTAAGTTTTGTTGAAAATAGGAAATTGGCGATTTTTTTCTGCATAATACTAGGCTTTTTTAAGCTCGCGCAAAGATATGTTTTTTACGTTTACCACCCGCCCTTTAACGCTTGTAATGGTGTTAAAATTGAAATAAAAAATGCGACTTATTGCCCTATGTTTCCTTTTAGCATTTTGTTTTGCTCCACCATTAATTCTTTTAAGTCGGTTAACAACTGAATATCCTTAGGGGTCACTACCGTTTTATCCTTTGGATTTTGAGATTTTGTACGGAGTTTATTCATGAATTTTACAATAATAAACACCGTAAATCCAATAATTAGAAAATCGAGAAACACTTCAGAAAGTTTACCGTAAGCCACAGCCACTTCACTAATTGTGGTTTCCCCAGAGGCATCAATCACAGCATCTCGTAACACCCACTTTTTATCGTTAAAATTGACACCATCAGTTAATAGAGATATTGGAGGCAGTATAACCTGTTTGGCTAAGACATCGATAACTTTATTAAACGCAGCACCAATAATTATCCCGATGGCCATATCCATCATATTTCCTTTAACGGCAAATTCTTTAAACTCTTTTAACAAACCCATATGTCTTCTTTTTTTATAGTTCTAATCCCTACAAATTTAGAAAGATGGTCTTGATAAATTTTAATTTCGAGACTTAAATATATGGATTTGCATAAAGGTACTCATCTTTTGAGCGCGGCGTTTGGCCTGCTCTGCCCTTTCTCCTTCAAATAGAGCATCTATAGTACTAAACCATAAATTAAGCCAGAGTCCAAAGTGTTTGGCACCGATTGAATGATTAAAAGCCTTATCTACTCTTACATGCGCCTCTAAAGGATTGCCTAAGTACTTCTTTTTTAAAAACAGGCTAGACTCCCAAAACGTCGTGAGCTCGTCTAAATGCGCATCCCAATCTTTAATTGTGGTATTAAAAATAGGACCTAAAACATCATCTTGACGTACCTTATCATAAAATGTAGATACCAACAAAAAAATATCTGCTCTCGATTTAATATCTTGTTTTTCCATGGTTTATTTTCGGCGTCTTAGAAGGATTAAGAACCCTATTAACCTTTAAAAAGGCTCCTTTTTTTATCGGGTAATTATGGCACTAAAATAAGAAATCTTATTACTTTTACAGCATGATATCAGTTGTAATACTAGGCGCAGGAAATGTTGCCACACATTTATATAAAGCATTTAGAAATGCTGAAAACATTGAAATTACGCAATGGTACAACCGTTCGCGTTCCGCTATCTCATCCTATGCCAATACGGTAGAGATTACAGATAAATTAGAGGACTTAAAAGAAGCCAATCTTTATATTATTGCAATTAGTGACGATTGTATTGCTGAATTTTCTTCAGAATTACCTTTTAAAGATCGTTTTGTGGTGCATACCTCGGGAAGCGTTGCCATGCATGATATTGATAAGAAAAACCAAATTGGTGTTTTTTATCCCTTACAATCCTTTTCAAAAAATGCGGAGATTGATTTTTCTGAAGTGCCTATTTGCATTGAGGTTTATGAAAAGGAAAACCTTCAGTTATTAAAAGACTTAGCGCAAGCCGTAGGTTGTAAAGCACATAAAATTACCACAGAGCAACGTCAGACCCTACATTTAGCGGCCGTTTTTGTGAATAATTTCACCAATCAACTGTATAGAATTGGTCACGAAATCTGTGAGACCAAGAATATTGAATTCAATATTTTACATCCGTTAATCGAAGAAACTGCAAAGAAAATACAACATATGTCGCCTTTTATGGCCCAAACTGGTCCTGCAAAACGACATGATAAGAAAACCATAAAACGACAGTTAAAACTTATAGAAAAGGATTCTCATGCCTCTATTTATAAATTATTAACCGCCTCTATAAAAAGTACGCATGGGTTTAACAGCCCAAAACCTATTAAAACTACAAAAGACTAAGACCTCATGAACGACGACAAAAGTTATAAAGAATACCTTGCCAATATCACCACTTTTATTTTTGATGTTGATGGCGTTTTAACCGATGGAACCATCACGGTAACCACAGACGGTGAAATGCTACGCACCATGAATATCAAAGATGGTTTTGCGCTAAAGACCGCTGTAGACACAGGGTTTAACGTTTGTATTATTTCTGGAGGTTCTAATGAAGGGGTAAGAAAACGTTTAGCAGGCTTAGGGATTAAGGATATTTTCTTAGGCGCGCATCATAAAATTGAGCAGTTAGAACAGTATTTATCAGAAAAAAAGGTAAGCACCGCTGAAGTTTTATATATGGGCGATGATATTCCGGATTATCCGGTTATGAAACTTGTTGGACTTCCGTGTTGTCCTCAAGATGCCGTTCCGGAAATTAAAAGCATCTCTAAATACGTATCTCATAAAAATGGTGGAAAAGGCGCTGTAAGAGATGTAATAGAGCAAGTTTTAAAGGTGCAAGATCAATGGCAGAAAAATTTTAGTGCCAAACACGATTAAGGATTAAGTAAAAAACGTTTCACAACATGTCAGCAAAAGGTAGAAGACATAGTACAGGATTTGGATATATTGGTTTTGGTAATAGTCAAGCAACTTTTAACCGAAAATCGGCCACACCTTACTCTAGATATAAGGAAAAATTAGATTTAGAAGCCCACCTCGACTACCAAATTCATTTTTTACATAAAGACCTTACTAAAGAAGACAAACAAAAAATTAAAGACAAGATTAGAAAGCAAGAGCGTCAACTTTTAATTAAAACGGTTATTGTTGGCAGTGTTATCTTCGGCATTTTCGCTATTCTTGCCTATTTTTTAGTCACCACTATATTATCTCACTAATTTCTAAAATGATTCAATTTCTTAATTTAATTCGTTGGAAAAACTTATTAATGATTGCCCTAGTACAGGTATTAGTAAAATATGCTTTACTCTTACCTTTTGTAGACTCTCATGGGCTTACCACAGCTTTAAAACCGTTTGATTTTGCGATTTTAATTTTGGCAACGCTTCTTATTGCCGCAGGTGGTTATATCATTAATGATATTTATGATATTGAAACAGATCGTATTAATCGCCCCGATAAGGTTATCATCAATAAACACATCAGCGAAGAAAAAGCGTTAATGGCTTTTATTATACTGAATGTTATTGGTGTAGGCTTAGGGTTTTATTTGTCTGACGGCCTTGGAAAATCTGGACTCGCCTCGGTATTTGTTTTGGCCTCAGCCTTACTTTATATCTATTCATCCTACCTTAAAAGATTGTTCCTCGTGGGCAACATTGCCATATCTTTAGTCGTGGCCTTAAGTATTCTTTTAGTCGGTATTTTTGAAGTGTTACCGTCTTTAGCACCTTCTAATAGAGTGGTACAAATAACGTTTTTCGAAATTATTTTAGACTATGCAATTTTCGCCTTTATGATTAATATGATTCGCGAATTGATAAAAGACATCGAAGATATTGATGGAGATCATCAATCCGGAATGCAAACCTTACCTATCGTCTTAGGGCGCGACCGTGCCAACTATGTCGCTATTGGTTTTACTACAATTGCTCTTTTTTCTGTAGTGTATTACGTGATTACCTATTTATTTAAGTTGCCTTTGGTTGTCGCCTATTTTCTAGTTTTTATAGTAGCTCCCTTAATTTACATTATTTTAAAACTACTCAACGCCAAGCATAAAGCCCATTATGTACATATTAGCCTGATCTTAAAACTAGTTATGCTTACAGGGATGTTATCATTACTGCTTTATAATTTTATTCTGAAATAATATGCTGAACGCGACCTTAAAAACATTCAACCTTATATTAGCCTCAGGATCACCACGTCGACATGCGTTTTTAAAAGATATGAATCTGGACTTTAGCATTCAGCTTCGACCTGTTGATGAAGTTTATCCTGAAGATTTAAAGCGTGAAGCCATAACCGATTACCTTTCAAAATTAAAAGCCACACCTTTTAAAGACGAACTAAAGGATAAGGACATTCTAATTACGAGCGATACTATTGTATGGTTAGAGGACCAAGCATTGGGCAAGCCTAAAGACAAAGCAGATGCTTTTGAAATGATTCAATCTTTAAGCGCTAAAACCCATGAGGTCGTAACTTCTATTTGTTTTACCTTAAACTCAGGACAGCACGTGGTAAACACCACAACTAAAGTGACCTTTAAACCCTTAACTTCGGAAGAGATCTGGTATTACATTAACACTTATAATCCGTTAGATAAAGCGGGTGCTTACGGTATACAAGAGTGGATTGGCGCTATAGGAATTACGAGTATTGAAGGGTCTTATAATAATGTAGTTGGTTTACCTACACATTTACTTTACAAAACGTTAAATACCATTGCAGAAGACTACTAGTCTCGTATCTTTATTAGAAAATTATCTCTTTTATAGTGCGCCTTTAAACTTCAGGCCATAAAGAAGCATAAATTTAATTCTTATGATGATACCGATGAGTAAACCCAAAGCATTTTATATGATACTTGCTGCTATAGGCTTTAGTATCATGTCTTGTTCAGACACTAAAAAAACAACCTCACCCCCGATGGCTATTTCTGAACGCCCTCAAAAAAAAGCAACTCCTAAAACCAAATTATCGGAAGCATTTAAAAACTATTGGTATAGCGGTGAAGCGGAAATTACGTCTTATCGCCTAGAACAAGCCCGCTATGGAGAACTTAGAGAAGGAACTGCGGTTTTAGTTTTTGTAACGGAAGATTTTCTTCCTGAAGTTCAAGTTAAAGCCGACCATTATAGTGAAAACAACATCCGCGTTTTAAAGCTTAATGCTACCAAAAATTTTAATACGGGTATTTACCCCTATTCTATTATGGAAAGCACCTTTTATCCGGTAGCCGATAATCAGCATGCCTTAAAAATCACAAATTCTGTACAAGAATGGTGCGGACAAACTTATATACAGCTGAATAACCGTGATCGTTTTGAAATTCAATCGCATTCCTATTTTCAGCATTCTGCAGACCAAACTTTCGCTGTAGACAAAGCTTTAACAGAAAATGAACTTTGGGCAAAACTAAGAATAGACCCTAAAAAACTGCCGGTAGGTCCTATTTCAATTATGCCGTCCTTAGAATATTTACGCTTAAACCATGAAGACGTAAAACCCTATGAGGCTTTAGCAACTTTAGATGAAGGCAGCTACACCATATCCTACAACACCTTAAATAGAACTTTAAAAATCAATTTTAATCCTAATTTCCCTTACGATATTTTAGGCTGGGAAGAAACCACAGTTTACGGTAAGGGTGCAGACACAAAAACCTTAACAACAAAAGCCACAAAATTAGAAACGCTTAAAACAGACTATTGGAATAAAAAAAGTAAAACAGACGAAAGCCTTAGAGAAACTTTGAAATTGCAGTAATATTCCGCAAAACTCAGTTATCTTTACGTTAAATACTTTCGTTTTATGGGTTCTATTTTTCAGCGTTATAACGATCAAATTTTATATACCGTTATACTGCTCATTGTCTTATTTGCAATTAGAGCACTCATTGTTATTACGGTTAAAAAAATTGGTAGAACTAGCGGTACCACTGAAGCTAGAGCAGGACTCATTGGGCGTTACGCAACCGTAACTCTAGTCCTTATTGCCATTCTTATAGAAGCTTTTATTCTCGGCGCTGAAACTAGAGACATTACCTTAGTCTTTTCTTCTGTATTTGCCGTTATTGGTATTGCGCTTTTTGCCATATGGTCTATTTTAAGCAACATCACTTCTGGAGTTATTATGTTTTTCTCATTTCCGTATAAAGTTGGCGATAAGATAAAAATCCATGATAAAGATTACCCCGTAGTGGCTATTATTGAGGACATTAGAGCCTTTCAACTGATCTTAAGAGAAGACAATGGCAATTTAGTCACCTACCCCAACAACCTGATATTACAAAAAGCTGTAACTTTATTACAAAAAGACGCCTTAGACGATTCAAGTTCGAGTATTCTATAATTATGAAAAAAAAGCCTGCAAAAAAAAGAACTCAGAATTATAAAAAACATGCCGGAAAAGCACCGGGAACACTCGTCTATACCGGAGTTAAAACCGAAAAGAAACTAAAAATAGAGTCTTTTGATTATACTAAAGATGCCTTAGCTGAAAAGACCCTTACCGATATAGAGGAAGCCCAATCCTTTAAAGACAGTGCCTCTGTCACTTGGATTAATATCGATGGACTTAATGCCATTGATGAAATTGAAAACATTGGGAAACAATACGATCTTCACCCTTTAGTTTTAGAGGATATTGTAAACACTACTCAACGTCCTAAGATTGATGAATATGACGATTACCTATTCATCGTCCTTAAAATGTTGTATTACGATCAAGATGAAAAGATTGTCATTGAACAAGTGAGTTTTATCTTAGGAAAAAATTACGTCCTTTCCTTTCAAGAAGCTGAAGGTGATGTTTTTGATAATGTAAGAGACCGTTTGCGTTTAGGAAACGGACGTATTCGTGGTCTACAGTCCGATTATTTACTCTATGCCTTAATAGATGCTGTGGTTGACCATTATTTTAGCATTATTGAAACCTTAGGCAACAAAATAGAAGACTTAGAAACCGATTTATTTGCCGGAAACTCCAGAGAAAATATCAATATTGAAGTACAGCAATTAAAGCGTGAAATCTTAAAAGTACGTCGGGCCATTTTCCCACTTCGCGAAATTATTAACAGGGTAGAAAAAGGAGAACATGAGTTAATTTTTCAACGTACACTAACCTATTATAGAGACATCTACGACCACCTTATTCAAGTTTCAGAAAACATTGACATTTACAGAGAAATGATATGGAGTTTAATGGATATGTACATGACTACCATAAGCAATAAGATGAATGAAGTAATGAAGGTCCTCACCATCATGTCTTCTATTTTTATTCCACTCACCTTTCTTGCAGGTATCTACGGTATGAATTTTACCTACATCCCTGAGCTGCAATACCGCAACGGTTATTTCATTCTTTTAGGCGTGATGCTCGTTATTTTTATCGCTTTACTCATTTACTTTAAACGCAAAAAGTGGCTCTAGAAAATTAAGGCTCAGCCTAGAGCATATAAGTCTTTTCTTAATTTTAAAGCAACGTTAAAAAAATCTAAAACAAAGGTTAGTAGTAGCAAACTTTTCTATATTTGGAAAGTAACTAACGCCTCTCCTCATGGACCAAATTAGACGCTGTCTACTATTACTTGTAAGTTTTACTGCAATCTTACACGCCCAACAACCCCAAAAACTCAATTCATCTGAAATTTACGAAGCCGTACAAAAACTTAATGTTTTAGGCTCTGTACTCTATATTGCTGCGCATCCCGATGATGAGAATACACGGTTAATTTCATATATGTCTAACCATGAAAAAGCCAGAACCGCCTATTTATCATTAACCCGTGGTGATGGAGGCCAAAACCTTATTGGTCCTGAAATAAGAGAACTTTTAGGCGTTATTAGAACTCAAGAATTATTAGCCGCCAGACGTGTAGACGGTGGTGAGCAACGTTTTTCTAGAGCCAATGATTTTGGCTACTCTAAACACCCTGAAGAAACCTTAAATATTTGGGATAAAGACGAGGTTTTAGCCGATGTTGTTTGGGCCATTAGAGAATTTAAACCCGATGTTATTATTAATCGTTTCGATCATAGAACACCAGGAACGACGCACGGACACCATACCACTTCTGCCATGTTAAGTGTAGAAGCTTTTGATTTGGCTAACGATCCTTCTCAATATGCCTCGCAATTAAAATATACCGAAACTTGGCAACCAAAGCGCTTATTTTACAACACCTCTTGGTGGCGCTACGGAAGTCAGGAAGAATTTGACAAACTAGACAAAAGCAACATGCTTAATTTTGATGTTGGTGTATATTATCCCAACAAAGGCATGTCTAATAACGAAGTTGCTGCTTTAGCTAGCAGCCAACACCTCTGTCAAGGATTTGGCCGCTTATCACAACGAGGTAACCAATTAGAATATATTGAATTCTTAAAAGGAAATGCTTTAAACGGCAGTGATAATATTTTTGAAGGCATAGACGTTTCTTGGCAACGTGTTGAAGGCGGAAAAGCCATTGAAGACATTCTAAAACCCATTGAAGAAAACTTTAACTTTAAAAACCCAGCCGAGCATTTACCACAACTTTTAGAAGCCTATAAATTGGTACAAAACCTAAAAGATGAGCACTGGAAAACGATAAAAACTAAAGCCTTAAAAACCATCATTGAGGCCTGCACAGGTTTATACCTTGAAGTTTCTGCACAAACACCACATGCTGCACCTCAAAGCAATGTGACTTTAGATATGGAATTGGTTAATCGTAGTACGGCTAAGATACAGTTACTATCGTACCAACTTTCAACATTAGACCAAGGCGTTTCAAAGAAAATTAACCTTGAGGACAATCAGAAATTAACTTTAGAGGAAGAAATCAGTATTCCTGAAAACAGTCCGTATACCACCCCCTATTGGTTAAATGACAAAGCGAGTTTAGGCATGTACCACGTGGATCAGCAAACCTTGATTGGCTTACCAGAAACACCAAGAGCTGCTTTTGTAGATTTTAATCTTTTAATAGAAAACACACCAATCACGTTTAGAAAACCGGTGATTTACCGTTATTCAAAACCTGACAAAGGCGAACTATACCGTCCTTTTGAAGTGATTCCTAAGGCTTCAGTGCGCATCAGTGATAAGGTCTTTATTTTTGAAAATAATCAGCAAAAAGACATTGAAGTAACCGTAAAAGCAGGCCAGTCTCAACTAGAAGGTTATGTAGAATTAGCGCATCCCGACACATGGCAAATCTTTCCGAAGAAACAAAAAGTACAGATTACCAATAAAGGCGATGTACAAAAGTTAATCTTTACCGTCATTCCACCAAAACAACAAGATGAAGGGATTATCAGTCCTCAGGTTCATATTAATGGTGAAGTGTTTAGTAATGAACTTATAGAAATAGACTACGCGCATATTCCGTTTCAAACGGTTCTTATGCCTAGCCGAAGTAAAGTTGTCCGTTTGGATATTGAGAAACGCGGAAATAATATCGGTTATATTGAAGGTGCCGGCGATGTGGTGCCTGAAAGTCTAAGACAAATTGGCTACAACGTTACTTATATTACCCCCGAGCAAATCTCACCTGAAAACCTTGATGATTTTGATGCTATTGTGGTAGGAATTAGAGCCTATAACATTTTAGAAGAACTAAAATTTAAACAAAAATATCTATTTAATTATGTTGAAGAAGGCGGAAACCTCATTTTACAATATAATACCAATAGAGGACTAAAGACCAAACAACTCGCGCCTTATCCTTTAACCTTATCTCGTGATCGTGTTACGGATGAAAATGCAGATATTAGAATTTTAAACCCTAACCACCCGTTGCTTAACTATCCTAATAAAATTACAGCCGAAGATTTTGAAGGTTGGGTTCAAGAACGCGGTTTGTATTTTCCAAATGCCTGGTCTGAGGCCTTTACACCACTTTTAGCCGCTAATGATAAAGGCGAATCGTCTAAAGAAGGGGCTTTGTTAGTCGCACAGTATGGCAAAGGCCATTACATTTACACAGGACTTAGTTTCTTTCGTGAATTCCCAGCGGGAGTTTCTGGAGCCTATCGCCTATTCGCTAATTTACTTTCCGCAGGAAAAGAAACTCCTACTGAGCTTAAAAAATAATCCCTCAAACAAAACGATAACACCGCTTAAAAAACCTTTGAATGACCCCACAAGAACCACCAAAACAAAAATGGAGCAAGATGTATACCGCTGTGCTTTTAGCTAACATGCTATACATTGTTATATTCTACCTTATAACCGTTTCATTTTCTTAAGCTATGGTACAAACATTAGACGCAATTGATTGGACGGTTTTAGTGGCCACACTAGCTATTATTGTTGGTTACGGGACTTGGAGAACTAGAGGTCAGAAAAACGCACAAGATTATATCAAAGGAGGGAATTCCTCACAATGGTGGACCATTGGTTTATCAGTTATGGCTACACAAGCTAGTGCCATAACATTTTTATCCACCACAGGCCAAGCCTTTTCTGATGGTATGGGATTTGTGCAATTCTATTTTGGACTCCCCATAGCTATGGTTATTATTTGCCTGGTGTTTATTCCGCTTTACCATCGCCTTAAAGTGTATACGGCTTATGAATTTTTGGAGAACCGATTCGACTTAAAAACAAGAAGTCTTACCGCCATTCTATTTTTAATTCAACGTGGATTAGCCGCCGGAATTACCATTTTTGCACCCGCCATTATTCTTTCCGTAGTATTAGGTTGGAATATTGTAACCTTAAATATCATTATTGGGGTACTGGTGATTATCTATACCGTATCTGGAGGTACAAAAGCCGTTACTGTGACGCAGAAACAGCAGATGTTTGTCATTTTCGCTGGTATGATTGCCGCCTTATTTATCATCATTAATTTAATTCCGGAGGAAGTCTCTTTTAAAGACGCCATTGATATTGCTGGCGCCACTGGTAAAATGCAAGTGCTAGACTTTTCTTTCGATCTTGAAAACAGATATACCGTATGGACGGGCTTAATCGGTGGTACTTTTTTAATGTTGTCTTATTTCGGTACAGACCAAAGTCAGGTGCAACGCTACCTCTCAGGGAAATCCATGAAAGAGATGCAAATGGGACTTCTTTTTAATGGTTTATTTAAAGTTCCAATGCAATTTTTTATCCTTCTTGTTGGGGTGATGGTATTTGTATTTTATCAATTTAGTCCTTCACCTTTAAATTTTATTGATAAGTCTACGGAAACCGTTTTAGCATCAACCTACGGAGACGACTATAGAGCTCTTCAAGAAAAACAAACCGATTTATTTCAGCAAAAACAAGAGATTAGTTTAGCCTATTCTAAACGTAAAAACGACGATCTTAAAACCCAATTATTTCAATTAGATAGTATAGAAAAAACCTACCGTTTAGAATCGAAATTTTTAATTAAAAAAGCGATTGATCCGGAATATACTGCAGCATACAACCAGCTTAATGCCGAAGTGAAAGCCTTAGAAACTCAGCCCAAAAGTTCGGCCTACTTAAGTAAATTAGAAGCACGGAATGCTTTGTATAAAGAAGCTGCTAAAGACACGCAGACCAATGATAGAGATTATATGTTTATTCGGTTTATTCTGAATAATCTTCCAACCGGACTTATTGGTTTATTACTAGCGGTAATCTTATCTGCAGCGATGTCTTCTACCGCATCAGAAATTAATGCTTTAGCAACTATTACGTCTATTGACTTGTATGGCAGAAATACAAAAAAAGCTAAAGACGATGACCATATGGTAAAAATGACCAAATGGTTTACCTTAGGTTGGGGAATTGTGGCGATTATTATTGCCTGCTTTGCGGATCTTGCTGAAAATTTAATTCAGCTTGTTAATATCATTGGCTCTATCTTCTACGGAAATGTATTGGGTATCTTTTTACTCGCTTTTTTCTTTAAACACATTAAAGGAAATGCCGTATTTTTTGGAGCTTTAATCACACAAGCCATTGTGGTTATTGGTTGGTATTGGGACTGGATGCCTTATTTATGGTTGAATTTATTTGGTTGTGTGGTCGTTATTGTAATTGCCCATATCTTACAATTCACAACCCCTAAAACAAGAACAGAACATGCCTAAAACAATTCAATGGGGGATTATTGGTGCCGGTAAAATTGCGTCTAAATTTGCCCGCGACCTCAATGATGTACCTAACGCAAATCTTTATGCGATTGCCTCAAGGTCTCTAGAAAAGGCCTCTAAATTTAAAGACGACTACCATGCAGATACCGCCTATGGGAGTTACGAGGCTTTGGTTGCCGATCCTAAGATTGATGCCGTCTATATTGCCACACCTCATAGTTTTCATAAAGCCCATTCCATTCTGTGTTTATCGCAACAAAAAGCAGTGCTTTGTGAGAAACCCTTTGCTATGAATTTAGAGGAAGTGGAACACATGATCCAAGTCGCACAAGAACATAAGACCTTACTTATGGAAGCGATGTGGACTTTATTCCTGCCCCATTTTCAATATGTCTTACAGCTTATTAAAACCGAACACTTTGGTCCCCTTGAAAAGGTAGAAGCTGATTTCGGATTTCAACCGGTATTTGACAGAACCTCTCGGGTCTTTGACAAATCTGTAGGCGGTGGTAGTTTATTAGATATTGGTATCTACCCTATTTTTGCTGCATTGGCCACTTTAGGACGCCCTAAAACCATACAAGCTGAAGCACAGTTTTACGACCTTGGTGCCGATGCTGAATGCCTTATAAATTTTCAGTACCCAAAAGCGAGTGCGACTTTAAAAAGTACCTTCCTAGAAAAGACTGCTACGGAGGCCCTTTTCCATTGCGAACGTGGTACCATTAAAATTGAAGGCCGATTTCATCAACCGTCTTCTGTTGTTCTTACGGACCACAACGGCCAAACTGAAGTTAAAAACTTTGAGAGCAATACCATTGGCTATAGTTATGAAATTGAACATTTCAATGCCCTTCTTAACGCTGGTAAAACCGAAAGCGACCTTATGACTTTTGATCTAAGCAAACAATTAATAGACACCTTAGACCGGGTTAGGCAAGAGATCGGCCTACAGTATTAAAACAAAAAAAAAAGCGCCACTTTTAAAGTGGCGCTTTTGTATATGATACTCTTAAAAAAATCTACAAGCTTATTGAGCTCCCCATTCTTTTAAAGAGGCTTCGTTCATTTTTACATAACCGTCATTTCCTGCTGCTTTAGCTTTTTCTAAAGAAGCTTTAGCGGTAGCAATAGCATTCTTCTTATCACCTAAGGCGGCATATAATAAAGACTGTTTTCTAAGTTGATAAAATTTAGGATCATCGATCATAGACATCGCTTTATCCATCCACACTTTAGCTTGCTTTAAATCTTTACCTTCTACTAAATTATAAACTGCTGCGGCATAGTAATCATTTGCTGTAGGTCCGGCCATAACTTTATCAATAGCCGTCGTAACGATTTGGTCGGTTGGAACCTCAAACTTAACGTTAGCCATAGTGTTCTCCCAGATAAAACCTAATTCGGCAGAATTACTCTTTAAATTATCAAATGTCATGGTAAACGTTTCCACATTCATTGGCAATTCCATAGAAGCCACAGTAACTTTAGCAGCCACTTTAGCATCGTCTAGAACTTTAGGTGCTCCCCAATTATTAGTGTCATTGTAAAAAACAATGTCCCATGATGATTTAGAAGGTACAATAAATAAAGCATAGGCACCTGCTTCTAACTTTTCGCCTTCCACAACAACGGGATCGCTAAATGTAATAATGGTATTTTTATTAGCTCCGGCTCTCCAAACGTCACCGTAAGGAACTAAATCACCAAAGATGGTTCTACCGTTCATACTTGGACGTGAATACTCTAGGGTAACATCGGTTAAACCCACCTTCTGCTCTACCTTAGAAAAAGGACTTGGCTGTGGCGTTTCAATTTGTGCATGGACCGAAAACATAAGGGTTAAGGCCATTGTAAAAAGTACTAATTTCTTCATTTGTATTTACTGTTATGGTTGTTTGAAGGTAAAATTACAACATCAAGACATGGTATGTGTTAAGGAATCCTTAAAAAAAATAAGCCAAGTCAAGCGCAAAGTTTTTCGTGGAAATGAATCGCTATGTAAAACATTAATCGTAATATTGCAATATAATAATCAATGAGACTTATGGGACTTACAAAATCCGAGATGTTTACCGAAGAGCAAAATGAAATTTCAAATATTGCTAAAGTATTTGGGCACCCTGCTCGTGTGGCTATTCTGCAACATTTATTTAAAATAGACACTTGTATTTGTGGGGATTTGGTGAATGAAATTGGTTTAGCACAGCCCACAATCTCACAACATTTAAAAGAACTAAAAAAAACAGGCCTTATAAAAGGCAATATTACAGGCACCAGTGTGTGCTATTGTATTGATAAAGCAAATTGGAGCGCTATGAAAAAGACCTTACATCTTTTCTTAGATCAAGATTTGCAAGACAATAACACCTGTTGCTCTTAACTCCTAATAAAAATTAAAACGATATGAAACTTTCAGAAATTAAATCAAAATTACAAGCCTTAGAAACCATTGCTTTTCAATTACCTAACGGAAGCTTAGTGCCTTCTCATTTTCATGTGACTGAAGTGGGAAAAATACAGAAAGATTTTATTGACTGCGGCGGAACCGTACGTTCTGAGCAAGTGGTTAATTTCCAATTATGGGAAGCCGATGATTACGACCACCGCTTACATCCTGAAAAATTATTAAACATTATTGAGCTTTCTGAAAGCACTTTAAACATTGGAGATTTAGAAATTGAAGTGGAATACCAAGGCGATACAATTGGTAAATACGGTTTAGATTTTGACGGCACAAACTTTTTACTGACCAGTAAGTTAACCGATTGCTTAGCTAAAGATCAATGTGGTGTTCCTGAACCTAAAAAAACACTAAAATTTTCAGACTTACAAAACGACGCACCATCTTGCGCCCCTGGTTCAGGATGCTGTTAAGCACTAAATCTACACTACAAACCATGTTATATTCAAAAATTACAACGCAAATAGAGGGTTTAGCAGCGCATACCCTTTCCGAAGAACGCCAAGCAACGTTACAACCCCTTATCGATTTTATTCAGTCTAAAATTGATCAAAATGCCAATATTAATTTAAATTTTATTTGCACGCACAATTCGCGTCGTAGCCACCTCTCGCAGGTATGGGCGCAAACTATGGCAGCCTACTATAAAATTGATCGTGTTGCTTGTTATTCCGCAGGGACGGAAGCCACAGCATTATTTCCTGTAGCGGCAAAATCCTTAGAAAACACCGGATTCCATATTCAGACTATAGCAGCGGGAAGCAATCCCGTGTACAGTATAAAATATGGCGAAAATGCGTCACCTATAATCGGTTTTTCTAAAACCATTGAGGCTCCTTTTAACCCGAGTTCCGAGTTTGCAGCTATTATGACTTGCTCTAGTGCAGACCAAGGTTGTCCTGTGCTTTTGGGCGCTGAAAAACGCATTCCGGTAACCTACGACGACCCAAAGGCCTTTGATCATACTCCGCAACAAATGGAGAAGTATCAAGAGCGCAGTCTTCAGATTGCTACTGAGATGAAATATGTATTTGCTAACCTTAATAATCACTAAACATGAGTGCTATTAAAAAAAAATTAAGCTTTTTAGATAGCTATCTGACCTTATGGATTTTTATCGCCATGATCATAGGTGTCGGTGTCGGAAATTTATTTCCTGCTTTTCCTCAATATATAGAGACCTACAGTAGCGGAAGCACCAACATCCCTATTGCAATAGGGCTGATCTTAATGATGTACCCGCCTTTAGCCAAGGTTAATTACAGGTTACTCCCTAAGGTTTTTAAAGATGTAAAAATCTTATCCATCTCATTACTCCTTAATTGGATTGTAGGGCCAATTTTAATGTTTGCCCTGGCCATTATCTTTTTACAAGACCATCCGGAATATATGTTTGGGTTAATCCTTATAGGTTTAGCACGTTGTATTGCCATGGTTTTAGTGTGGAACGATTTAGCTGAAGGTAGCAGTGAATACGGTGCCGGTCTTGTTGCTTTAAACAGTATTTTTCAAGTTTTCGCCTATAGTTTCTATGCTTATTTGTTTATCACTGTCCTTCCGCCCTATTTTGGTTTTGAAGGCGCTATTGTAGATATTTCTATAGGGACCATTGCTGAAAGTGTTGCCATTTACTTAGGGATTCCATTTCTATTAGGCATCTTATCACGAGTAATTTTAGTCCGTTTTAAAGGCGAAGCGTGGTATACAAACACCTTTATTCCTGCAGTTTCTCCAATGACATTAATCGCGTTACTCTTTACCATTATTGTGATGTTTTCTCTGAAAGGTGAAATGATTGTGGAGATTCCGATGGATGTTTTAATCATTGCAGTACCTATGCTCATTTATTTTTCGTTAATGTTTTTAATTGGCTTTTTTGTGAGTAAAGCTATGGGCGCCACTTACGATAAAAATGCAGCTATTGCTTTTACAGCTGCCGGTAATAATTTTGAATTGGCGATTGCCGTGGCTATTGCTGTTTTCGGATTAAATTCGGGTCAAGCCTTTACGGGCGTTGTAGGACCACTTGTAGAAGTGCCCGCCCTAATTCTTTTAGTTCGGGTTTCCTTTTGGTTGCGTAAAAAGTATTACCTCCCTAAAAAAGCTTAGGAAACCATACTCAGCCACTAAAGTGACAAACGTCAAGATGTTAAATTTTGTTTAACTAAAATTAAAAATAGTTAAACATTCTTTATCTTTACATGGTAAATAAAGCACCATGGCAAAAAAAAAGCATCTTAAACAGTCCGATTTAGTCACTTATTATATGGATTATGTGTTAACGCATAACCAAAACCCCAAAACCGTATACGCATTTGCTAAAGCGCATAATTTTGAGGAGCAAAAATTCTACGAGTTCTTTAGTTCGTTTGAATCCTTGGAGGAATCCATCTTCGAAATTTTCTTTAGCAATGCCATACAGGTTTTAGAACAAAGCGAAGAGTATCAAACCTTTGATGCCCGCAATAAACTACTCAGTTTTTACTTCACTTTTTTTGAAATTTTAACGGCCAATAGAAGTTACGTGGTTTACGCTTTACATAGCGATAAACAACAGTTAAAAACGCTTAAAAAACTTCGTCCATTACGTTCGCATTTTAAAGCTTATATCAAATCTTTAGATATTAAGACTTTAGATCTTCAACAAGAACAGATAGAAAAACTCATGGACAAAACCCTAAACGAATCGGCTTGGATTCAATTCTTAATCACCCTTAAGTTTTGGCTCGATGACCAATCGCCTTCTTTTGAAAAAACCGACATTTTTATAGAAAAATCGGTAATGGCGAGTTTCGATATTATTGATACCACTCCGCTAAAGAGTCTTATTGATTTTGGAAAATTCATTTATAAGGAAAAAATTCACAAAAACGGATAAGGATGAAAACATTAGACAGTATCCCCATGACCAAAATCTCAAGAGCCTCTAAGCTTGTGTCTACGGGAGCCAAAGTTGGGGTTAATTATTTAAAATATTACGGCGATAAAATGGTCAGCTCTAAAGAAGCGGCCAAAGCACGTCTTAATCAGAATAATGCCGAAGATATTTACGACAGTTTGAAAGAACTAAAAGGAAGTGCCTTAAAGGTGGCACAGATGTTAAGCATGGAAAAAAGCATATTGCCGCAGGCTTATGTAGAAAAATTTTCATTGTCTCAATTTTCGGTGCCGCCCTTATCACCACCTTTAGTGATCAAAACCTTTAAAAAATACTTCGGAAAACACCCCGAAGATTTATTTGATACTTTTAATGCAACTTCAGTAAACGCTGCTAGTATAGGCCAAGTGCATATAGCAGAAAAAAATGGGAAGAAATTTGCTGTGAAAATCCAATATCCTGGAGTTGCTGAAAGTATAGCCTCTGATTTAGCGCTGGTAAAACCTATAGCGATTAAGATGTTTAATATTAAAGGAAAGGATTCTGACAAGTATTTTAAAGAGGTAGAAAATAAATTGACGGAAGAGACCAATTACATTTTAGAAATCGCTCAAAGTAAAGAAGTGGTGGCGGCATGTCAGCATATTCCGAATCTTAAGTTTCCCTCCTATTACGAAGCCTATTCCTCCGAGCGTATTATCACTATGGATTATATGGAAGGTGAACATCTTTCAGAATTTGTAGCTCATAATACCGATCAGGAAAAGGCGAACCAATTAGGACAAGCCTTATGGGATTTTTACATGTTTCAAATTCACCGTTTAAGAAAGGTCCATGCAGATCCGCATCCTGGTAACTTCTTAATTTCTGAGCAAGCCGAATTAATTGCCTTAGATTTTGGATGTATGAAGGTCATTCCTGAGAGTTTCTATATCCCGTATTTTGAATTGGCAGAGAAAGCATGCATTGAGAATCCGGAGTTATTTACCGCGAAACTCTATGAGTTAGAAATTCTTAAACCTGAAGATTCTGAAGCAGAAACCACGTTTTTTACGGCCATGTTTCACGAATTACTCAGTTTGTTTACTCGCCCCTTTCATTCCGAAACTTTCGATTTTTCAAACCCTGAGTTTTTTAATCAGATTGCTGAAATGGGACAACGCTATTCTAAAAGCACCGAACTTAAAAACATGAACGGCAATAGAGGATCGAAGCATTTTATTTATATCAATAGAACCTTCTTCGGACTTTACAATTTAATGTTCGACCTTAAAGCAAAGCAAGTTCAAATCAATAATTTTAAAACCTTATAAGTGGCTGAATATTCACAAGAAGACCTAAAGCAATTAGAGCATCTCTTCAAAATTAATCTTATTAATAGTTGTTCGGGCTATAAATCGGCGAACCTCATCGGCACCAAAAGTAGCGATGGCATTTCTAATTTGGCTGTATTTAGTTCGGTGACTCATGTAGGTTCCGATCCGGCATTATTAGGCTTTTTTATGCGTCCCACAACTGTGATGCGAAACACCTATCAGAACATAAAAACCAGTAAACAGTATACGATTAATCCTATTTTTGAAGAGATTATTGAAGACGCCCACCATACGTCGGCTAAATATGATGGAGGGATTTCAGAATTTGATGTCACCAAACTTGAAGAAGACTATAAAGATCAATTTTTAGCACCATTTGTAAAAAATGCGCCGCTACAACTCGCCATGCAATTTGTTGAAGAATATCCCATAAAAGCCAATAACACCATTTTAATTATAGGGGAAATTAAAAAATTATATGTGCCTGATTCCCTGATAGAGCAAGATGGTTTTATTAACTTAGCAAAAGCCAAGGTGGCTGCAATCAATGGTTTAGACGGTTATAGTATTCCAAATTTAAAAACACGCTTAGATTATCAGCGGCCTAAACCTCAATTTAAAAATAGTGACGCTACATGAAAATTCTTATCACAGGAACCACAGGATACATCGCCAAACGACTTGCTTTACAACTGCTAGATCAAAAGCACGAATTGGTTTGCTGTGTCCGTGATCTTAATCGCATTCCTGATGCTCTTGAAGAAGCCCCTAACTGTTCTTTTATAAAAGTTGATTTTCTAAAACCTGAAAACGCAGAAATCCCCAATGATATTAACGCCGCCTATTACCTTATTCATTCTATGGCGACCTCTTCCCAAAACTTTGAAAGTTTAGAAGAACAATGTGCCTCTAACTTTAAAGCCTTAGTCGCTAAAACCCAATGCCAACAAGTCCTTTATTTAAGTGGTATTGTAAATGCTGATACCTTATCTAAACATTTAAAATCAAGACTTTTAGTTGAAGACACACTAAAATCTGAGTATTATAGCCTTACGACCTTTAGAGCTGGAATCATTGTAGGCAGCGGAAGTGCATCATTTGAAATTATAAGAGATATCGTAGAAAAATTACCTTTTATGATAACGCCCAAATGGCTAAACACCAAAACGCAACCACTTGCTATTAGAGATGTCTTAAGTTTTTTATCTGGTGCCTTAGGGAAAAAAGAATTGTACAACAACGCTTATGATATTTTTGGGCCCGAAATTTTAACCTATAAAGAAATGCTACTTCAATTTGCAGAAGTACGCGATTTAAAACGTTATATCCTTACCCTTCCGGTCTTAACCCCTAAACTCTCTTCCTATTGGTTGTATTTTGTAACCTCAACCTCTTTTAAGCTAGCCGCCGCTTTAGTCGATAGTATGAAGGTTGAAGTTATTGGTAAACCCAGTGCAATTAACGACATTATTGGCATCACTCCTATTGATTATAAAACAGCGGTAGATTTGGCCTTTCAAAAAACGGAGCAAAATGCAGTAATTTCAAGTTGGAAAGATGCGGTGAGCAGTGGTAGATTTAAAGACCAATTATCAAAGTATATCGAGCTCCCGCAGTACGGTTGCTTTACAGATACCCGACAACGTCCCGTAACTAACGAAGCCTTAACCTTAGAGAAGATTTGGAGTATTGGAGGTAAAAATGGCTGGTATAGTTTTAACAAGCTATGGAAAATAAGAGGTTATCTCGATAAACTTTTTGGCGGTGTAGGCTTACGACGAGGACGAACCCACGATACCGATTTAGAAGCCGGAGATCCCTTAGATTTTTGGCGTGTTTTATTAGCAGATAAAAACGAAAAGCGTTTGCTTTTATTTGCTGAAATGCGATTGCCCGGAGAGGCTTGGTTAGAATTCAAAATTGAAAAAGATCAGCTGTTTCAACGCGCGGTATTTAGACCCAAAGGCGTTTGGGGTCGTTTGTATTGGTATTCCGTATTACCGTTTCATGCTTTTATATTTAGAGGCATGATCAATGCTTTGGTTAAACCATGAAAACCGTTAAAAAAGCGAATTTCCCCTCTAAAGTCTGCCCCGTCTGTCAGCGGCCTTTTCAATGGCGAAAAAAATGGAAATTAAACTGGGATACCGTCGTGTATTGCAGTAAAAAATGCCGTAGTCAAAAAAACTGAAGTGATTTTATCCAAGCAGATCAAAAGAAACAGACGCATCATTGGGTGGGAACACCAATTTTCTCTCATCGCTATCATCAATCAAATTTTATTATCATGAAGACGAGTAAAGCCATACTTATATTTCCGCATCAACTCTTTAAGACGTCTGAAATTTTAGAGTTAGACCATCCTGTTTATCTTATTGAAGCCTTTCTCTTTTTTAAACAGTATAAATTCCACAAACAGAAAATAGCCTTTCATAGAGCTTCCATGAAGGCCTATGCGGCATTTTTGGAGGAAAAAGGAAAATCAGTGACCTATATTGAAGCCACTTCCAACCGCTGTGATGTAAGAACATTACTCCCTCAGCTGATTGAAGAAGGCATCAAAGAATTCCATATTATAGACCCCACAGATAATTGGTTAGAACAACGCCTGCGTAAAGCTGCCGAAAAAGCCAGCATAACATGGTATAACAATCCGCTATTTATAAATTCTAAAGCCGATTTAGAACACTTTTTCAAACCTTCTAAAAAGAGTTTCTTTCAAACCACATTTTACAAACAACAACGCAAAAAACATAATCTCCTTATGATTGGCAAGGAACCTGAAGGGGGCAAATGGTCTTATGACAGTGAGAACCGAAAGAAATATCCCAAAGATAAAACGCCACCAAGCATTCAGTTTCCAGACTCCACCGCTTTTCATAAAGAAGCTAAAACCTATGTAAACGCTCATTTTAAAGAGCACTATGGCCAACTGACAGACTTTAGCCTCTATCCTATTGATTTTAAAACTTCCGAGGCTTGGTTAGACCAATTTTTAGAACAGCGCTTTCATGAATTTGGTGTTTATGAAGATGCCATTGTAAAAGAAGCCCATTTTTTAAACCATAGTCTCCTATCACCACTCATAAATGTCGGTTTATTAAAGCCTGAAGACGTTATTGACAAGGCAATAGACTATGCTAAAACAAACAACATCCCTTTGAACTCTACAGAAGGTTTTGTGAGACAAATTGTAGGCTGGCGCGAATTTATAAGAGGCATCTACGAACTTAAAGGCAGCGAAGAACGCACGAAGAACTTTTGGAATTTTAACCGAAAAATTCCTGATTCCTTTTATAAAGGCACCACAGGGATTCCTCCCATAGACGACCTTATTAAAAAGGTTTTAAAAACAGGATATGCCCATCATATTGAACGCTTAATGTTATTGGGCAATTTTATGTTACTCTGTGAATTTGACCCCGATGAAGTGTACCAGTGGTTTATGGAACTTTTTGTGGATGCCTATGATTGGGTGATGGTTCCTAATGTTTATGGCATGGCACTTTTTGCAGATGGAGGCCTAATGGCCACGAAACCCTACATTAGCAGCAGTAATTATATTTCAAAAATGAGTAACTACCCTAAAGCCGATTGGCAACCCATTTGGGATGGCTTATTCTGGAGGTTTATGGATAAGCAAAGAGCGTTCTTCTTAAATAACCCTCGATTAGGCATGCTAATTAGAACTTTTGACAAAATGTCGCCTGAAAAGAAAGAGCAGCATTTAGATACTGCAAAACGCTTTCTTAATGCACTTTAAACTCCAACACCACTTCGTATTGTTTCTACGTATGAAAACCACTTTAGAATTTTTACTCTCGTAAAATCATCCTTCACAATAGCATTACGAGTTAGCACTCTCAAAACTATAGTAATAGGCTCTTCACTAATTATAAAACTAGAGCACTGGTATAAACTGAAATCCCTTTTAATACTGCGGTTCCCTAACGCTTAGAAGTGGTATTTTGACTATTGAAAGTAATGGCCGTACAAAACGACTAAGACCATCAGATGTTTGTAGATGATTTTGTAGAAAAATATCCATCATAATTAAGTGTTAATTTTTGTTTAACTTTTTAATATATAACTTAAACATTTTGTACATTTGAGTAGTTATGATTTTAAACACAACACATTACAACGCTGAACATAAGCACATCATTTCAGACTTAATTGGCAGACCTTTTAGTTTGGTACAAAAGTTGAGAATGAAAGGTATAGGCTCTAAGCGTATGATTATTGATGAGGTGAGTCCTAACATGAAATCCTTAATGAATAAAGTTTCTGATATCAATTATGCCAATATAGAATTAAGACCAAAGGGTATTTTGATTAGAATTAATAAAGGATTAAAAAATTTCACTTGGGTTATTCCCTACTATCAATTAGTGCTTTATAAAACTAATGGATCTAGTATACATGCTCAAGGCCGATTCGTTCATTTTAGAAACAGTAAGACCTTCAAGGAAAATAAGAAATTCTTTGATAAACTATTAGACTTAAAAGTCCGATATGATCTTACCTATACCATGCCGACCGATATATGAATTTAGAACCGAGAACCGTAGACCGTATTATAGAAATGGCCTGGGAAGACAGGACACCCTTTGAAGCCATCACTTTTCAATTCAAATTAAAAGAACAAGAAGTGATTCAATTAATGCGAAGAGAATTAAAACCCAGTAGTTTTAGATTATGGAGAGCACGCGTACAAGGCAGAGCCACCAAACATCTTAAAAAAAGAACATTTGATAAAGGCCGCTTTAAATGCTCGCGTCAAAAAAGTATATCAAATAACTCTATTTCTAAACGTTAACCCGTGCTTTGATTTAAGGTTGGAGTCCTTAAATACAGCACATTAAAAAGATTTTATGACTTTAAAAGCCACTTCCCAATTAACGGATACCCCCCTAGAAAGCTTTTCTTCGGATGCTATCGGTGACGACCATTTATTTACTAGCCTAGACACTCCAATGCGAGCGAATGCTTTTGAGATGTCTAATGAAGACAAGAAAGACCGCATTTCATTATTATTTTCAGAAATTATGGATGTCCTCGGATTAGATTTAACCGACGACTCCCTGAGTGGCACGCCAGATCGGGTGGCTAAAATGTATATTGATGAAGTTTTTTCGGGCTTAGACCCTAGAAATAAACCCAAGGTATCGCTCTTTGATAATAAATACCAATACCATCAGATGGTGGTAGAGAAAAACATCACGTTTTATTCGTATTGCGAACATCACTTTGTACCTATTATAGGAAAAGCGCATGTCGCCTATAAATCATCAGGAAAGGTTATCGGACTGTCTAAACTTAATCGTATTGTGCAGTATTACGCAAAACGTCCACAGGTTCAAGAACGTTTAACCAACCAAATAGCCCATGAACTTAAAACGGTTTTAGAAACCGAAGATGTGGCTATAATTATAGATGCAAAACACTTATGTGTAGCCTCAAGAGGTGTTAAAGATGACGCTTCAGCTACCGTAACTACATATTATGGCGGTGAATTTAATACGCCTTCAAAAATTATTGAATTACAAAACTATATAAACCATTAAGCTATGAAAACAGTAGAAAAAGCTTTAGAATTTGAGAATAGAAAATTCTCATTTAAAACCACTAGCGACCGTATTTTAGCGGCGCGTGAAGCCAAAGATTTAATCTTAGAAATCAACGAAATTTACAAGAAAAAGAAGGACGCCCAACTTATGGATTTAATGAAGCGCCTCACTATGATTAAACAGAAAATTGAAAAAAGATTAAAAGGACGTCCATTAACAGCCTCATAAGTATGAAAAGGCTTATAGTTATTGGAGGAAGTCGTGGAATTGGTAGCGCTATCATAAAGGCATCTCTATCAGTCTATGATGAGATTGTAAACATCAGCAGAACGGCTCCTGAAGTCAATCATGCTAATGTAACGCATTACACCTGTGATATTTTAAAGGACGATTTACCTGATATTGCGAGTGCCGACGGCTTAGTTTATTGCCCTGGGAGTATTAATTTAAAACCCATCAATAGACTAAGTTTAGAGGACTTTAGGACGGATTTTGAAATTAATGTGCTTGGCGCAGTTAAAGCTATTCAGCATTACATTCCGGCTTTAAAGACAGGGAGCAAGCCTTCTATTGTTTTATTTAGTACGGTAGCGGCAAAATTGGGTATGCCATTTCATGCTAGTGTTGCGGCCTCTAAATCGGCTATTGAAGGACTTACTAAAAGTTTGGGTGCGGAATTAGCGCCAACAATTAGGATTAATGCCATTGCCCCTACGGTTACCGATACGGACTTAGCGTCTAAATTACTTCGGAATGACCGTATGATGGAGCAAATGAAGGAACGACATCCTTTAAAAAAGTACCTACAACCTGAAGAGGTGGCACAGATGGCCGCATTTTTACTTTCTGATGCCGCAGCATCCCAATCTGGACAAGTTTTCGAAATGGATTGCGGAATTGTGAGTTTTAAACTTTAATTTCTTAAATTTAATCAATCATCAATTAAAATCCTTAAGCCTATGATCACCACGGCAACTTCCGCCTTTTATGATATTAGCATTAATAATTTGCAAGGCGAACCTATAGACCTTTCCACATTAAAAGGAAAAAAAATACTTATTGTTAATGTAGCCTCAAAGTGTGGTTTTACGTCGCAATATAAAGACTTACAGAAACTACAAGATCGTTTTAAAAATCAACTTGTGGTTATCGGTGTTCCTTGTAATCAGTTTGGCCATCAAGAATCGGGTGCTCCTGAAGAAATTCGAGAGTTTTGTGATGTAAATTATAAGATTAATTTTTTAATGACCGAGAAAATTAATGTTAAAGGCGAACAACAGCATCCGCTTTACCAATGGCTTACTGATAAAACCTTAAACGGAAAAAATAGCTCTACGGTAAAATGGAATTTTCAAAAATACCTTTTAGATGAAGACGGGCAGCTTATAGATCATTATTATTCTATTACTAATCCTAGCAGTTCTAGGATTGTAAAATATATAGAATAAACCCCAACCGGGCTCCGAATAGGATCTCGCGATACGCTTAAGGCGTGGATATAAAAATAAGGATTCATTTTAACCTTTAAAATTACCATATAAATTGAAAGCAAAATATCTGTTTATTATATTTCTTATTCTCAATTTTGGTGGCCTTGCTATAGGTCGTTATTTTATGGGTGATGAAGTTTCAGGTGTTTGGTACAGCCAATTAAACAAAGCCCCTTGGACACCTCCGGGTTGGGTATTTGGTGCGGCCTGGTCGTTAATTATGCTCTGTTTTTCGATCTATTTAAGTTATTTATTTAGTATTAGAAATTCTAAAGTGGTCGTTTTTGTATACAGCTTAGCGCTCCTCCTTAATGTGTTATGGAATTACCTTTTCTTTCATCTGCATTATGTCTCTTATGCCCTCATCAATATTGTCTTACTCACTATTGTAATCATCTATTTCTTTTGCACGTTTGGAGATGAAAAATTATACCGCTTTAAGTATTTATTGCTGCCTTACATCTTATGGCTCTTTGTAGCGATCTCCTTAAACACTTACGTGGTTTTATACAATTAGAGACCTCAGTAGGCACTTTATTATTCATTTACATCGTTTTTAATGCCATTATATTCCTATGAAAATTTATACCTTACATAAAAAGCAAAAGCTCCCTATTACGATGGATCAAGCTTGGGATTTTTTATCAGATCCGGCTAATCTAAAAATTATCACACCAGATTATATGGGCTTTCATATCCTTTCCTGGGCAGATAGACCGATGTTTGCTGGTCAAATTATTCAGTATATCGTTACTCCTGTATTGGGAATAAAAACCAAATGGGTCACTGAAATTACCCACGTTAAAGACCATGAGTATTTTGTAGACGAACAACGCTTTGGACCTTATGCCTTATGGCATCATAAGCATTTTATAAGAGAAATTGATGGTGGCGTAGAAATGGAAGACCTTATAGACTACAAACTTCCCCTTGGCGTATTAGGGCAACTCGCCCACCCGATACTTGTACAACCAAAATTGAATGAAATTTTTGAATACCGCACTCAGAAATTAGAAGCCTTATTTGGGGTGTATAAAGGCAAATCGTAGACCGTTAATTCAGCTTTATAAATTAAAACAGCAAAATACAGTATCAAAGTACCTATGAGTAAAAAAGTAACTATTTTTTGGTTTCGACGCGATTTAAGACTGGATGATAACCTTGGGTTTTACGAGGCCTTAAAAGGAGAACATCCTGTTTTACCTATTTTTATATTTGACACGAACATCTTAAAAGAATTACCTAAAGATGATGCGCGTGTCACCTTTATCCATCAGACCTTACAAACCATGAGGCAGACATTACAAGACGATTACAATAGTAGTATTGCTCTCTTTAATGCTGAACCTGAAGCTGTATTTAAACAACTCCGTAAAGACTATGATATTGCTTCAGTCTATACCAATCATGATTATGAGCCGTATGCTACGGAAAGAGATGAAGCTATAAAAACGTTTTTAGACGCTCACGACATTGCTTTTAAAACCTATAAAGATCATGTTATTTTTGAAAAAAACGAGGTTGTAAAAAAGGATGGGGATCCTTATTTGGTTTACACCCCTTATATGCGCACCTGGAAAGAAAAGTTCAAGAACACCGACCTCAATATTTATTATACCAACTCCGTTCTTAACAATCTTATTGCCCATAGCCGTCTCCCCAATTTAAGTCTAGCCGATATTGGCTTTGAAACATCATCACAAGAGATCACGCCTTATACGGTGACACCGACTTTAATTCAGGATTATGAAGATCATAGAAATTTTCCGGCTGAAGATGCCACATCGCACCTAGGGCCACACTTACGGTTTGGTACTGTAAGTATTCGTAAAATGATTAAGAAGGCGATTTCTGAAAATAATGAAGTGTTTTGGCAGGAATTGATTTGGCGCGAATTCTTTATGCAAATACTCTGGCATTTTCCTGAAACTACCACCAAAGCCTTTAAACCAAAATACGATCGTATAGAATGGCGTTATAATGAAGACGAATTTAAAACCTGGTGTGAAGGAAAAACAGGTTATCCTTTGGTTGATGCCGGAATGCGACAACTGAACGCAACAGGATTTATGCACAACAGGGTGCGTATGCTTGTGGGTAGTTTTCTATGCAAGCACTTGCTTATGGATTGGCGCTTAGGTGAAGCTTATTTTGCTGAAAAATTACACGATTATGAAATGGCTAGTAATGTTGGTAATTGGCAATGGGTGGCCGGTTGTGGTGTGGATGCCGCCCCCTATTTCAGAATATTTAATCCTACAACTCAGATTAAAAAATTTGATAAAGACCACGAGTACATTAAGCAATGGGTTCCGGATTATCAAGAGCTCAGCTACCCGAAACCAATGGTAGACCATAAAGAAGCAAGAGAACGCTGTTTAACCACTTATAAAGCAGCCTTAAACTAAAGCTTCACAAGCCACCTTAAGGATGAGCGCATTCTATTTTAACATATGGTTTGTATGACGTTACCGTCCTGATTTGAACTCTCGAATCTAGAGCAAATTCAGAAGCTGAGATGAAATTATAACCCATAAAAAAACGCTTTAAGGATTTCCCTAAAGCGTTTTTTATATCGGTTGATGTTGTTAAAAAGGATTAATTTCCTTCTACACGTTCAATTTTAGCACCAATAGCTCTTAAACGTTCATCTATATTTTCATAACCTCTATCAATCTGCTCAATATTATGAATGGTTGATGTTCCTTTTGCCGATAAAGCAGCAATTAATAAAGAAACTCCAGCTCTAATATCTGGCGATGTCATTGTGGTCGCTTTTAATGTGGATTTAAAATCGTGACCAATAACCGTTGCACGGTGTGGATCACAAAGTATAATCTTAGCGCCCATGTCAATCAATTTATCGACAAAGAACAAACGACTTTCAAACATTTTTTGGTGTACAATAGCACTTCCTCTTGCTTGGGTTAATACCGTTAAGATAATACTCAATAAATCTGGAGTAAATCCAGGCCAAGGCGCATCAGAAATGGTTAAAATAGAGCCATCAATAAAATTCTGAACCTCATAGCCGTCGGTATGTGCTGGGATATGGATATCATCACCTTGACGTTCTACAGTAATTCCTATTTTTCTAAAAACACTAGGAATCACACCTAAATCGTCCCAACTCACATTGGTGATGGTTAATTCACTCTTTGTCATTGCAGCAAGACCAATCCAACTTCCAATTTCAATCATATCTGGAAGCATACGATGTTCTGTTCCGCCAAGAACTTCAACACCTTCAATAGTCAGAAGATTAGAACCAACACCTGAAATTTTAGCTCCCATGCGGTTCAACATCTTACAAAGTTGTTGTAAGTACGGTTCGCAGGCCGCGTTATAAATGGTTGTTGTTCCTTCTGCCATAACCGCCGCCATAACAATATTAGCGGTTCCTGTTACAGAAGCCTCATCTAAAAGCATATACGTTCCTTTCAGCTTATCTGCTTCTACACCATAAAACAATTCTTCTCTGTTGTAGCGAAACTTTGCACCTAAGTTGATAAAGCCTTCAAAATGGGTATCTAAACGACGACGACCAATTTTATCACCTCCTGGCTTAGGAATATACCCTTTTCCAAAACGCGCTAATAAAGGCCCAACAATCATAATAGATCCTCTTAAACCTTTACCGTCTTCCTTAAATTCTGGCGACTCTAAATAGGCTAAGTTAAGATCGTCTGCTTTAAACGTATACGACCCTTTTCCTAATTTATTGATTTTAACGCCGAGCTTTTTTAATAAAGCGATCAGTTTGTTAACATCAATAATATCTGGAATGTTATCTATTTTTATTTCCTCTGCAGTTAATAAGACTGCACATAAGATTTGTAATGCTTCGTTTTTGGCACCTTGAGGCTGAATTTTTCCTTTTAAACGGTGGCCACCTTCAATTTTAAATGTACTCATTCCTTCTTAGTAACGTTTTCTGTTATTAGAGTATTTCTTCTTGTTTGTGGTATTGCTTTTTTTACTAGAGTTACTTTTACTCCCGTATTTAGATTTGGTACGCATTAAACTACTCGCGTCACTAAGATCTTCTTTGGTATTCTTAAGGTTAATGTTCCCTCCAGAAAGTTCAAATAAGTGATCATAAATCACATCATCTTCCACCGTATCTTTATTCCAATTTAGGAAACATTTTTTCATATGATTCGCAATTGTAAAGGTCAAGGCTTCTTTAAGTTCACCTTCCTCCCAACTCACTGCCACATCGATCATTGTTTTTATATTATTCCCATAAAAACGATATTTAGGATGATTTTGCGGATATTTTAACGGCTCTGGTCGCGCTAAAATTTCCTCTTTAGAAGGCATACCATAAGGGGCATCAACGTCTATGTCAAAATTGGCCATTATAAATAACTGATCCCATAACTTATGTTGAAAATCAGGCACGTCTCTAAGGTGCGGCTGCAAATTCCCCATTACAGAAATGATTGCTTTTGCCACTTTATTACGCTCTTCTTTAGTTTCGCGCGATTTGGCATGATTAATCATCTTTTGGAGATGACGTCCGTATTCTGGAATAATTAAATGCTCGCGCTCTGTGTTGTATTCTAAATCGTCAATCAAAATTATAAAATGTAAAAAATGTGTAGTGTCTAAATCGTTAAAACCCGTAGTCTCTAGGTTTGGTTGCAAAGTACAAAAAAATACCTAGCCTAAAAGGAATTTACAAGGAAATTACGCCTTCTACGTTTTCTGCGACCTCTTTGTATTTTGCAATTACAGCTTCTGGGTCTTTCATTTTAACGTTTATAGAGACACTTGTGTATTTCCCATTTTTAGATTCGGTGGTGGTTATAACGGCTCCAAGGTTATCAAATAAGGCATCGATATGATTGACTCCTGACCCCGCTGTAAGCACAATAAATTTATATAAGTATTCCGATGGCCATTGGGCTGTATCGTAAAGTTGAGATTTTAATTTGTCGTAAAACTCGTCTGTTTTTTTAGAATTATCCATATTGAAATTTTTCAGTTGTAAAGATACGCTTAACTTTACATTTTTATATTTTATTTTTATATCAAAAATATTGCCAATTTGAATCCAAAGAAAATAGTTATTGCCGGAGGGCCTGGAACAGGGAAAACCACCCTTATAAATGAGCTAAAACAGCGTCAGTTTGTGTGCTATGATGAAATATCGAGACAAGTAACCTTACAAGCTAGAAAAGAGGGAATTGAACAACTTTTTTTAACCGAACCCCTACTCTTTAGTGAGAAACTTTTAGAAGGAAGAGCCCAACAATTTATAGATGCTGACAAAGAGACCGATTCTCTTGTCTTTTTAGATCGCGGCCTACCCGATGTCATTGCTTATATGGATTATATTGGAGATAGCTACCCCGATCATTTTGTAGCAACCTGTGAAGCCCATAAGTATAATGCCATTTTTGTTTTAGCACCATGGCAAGACATTTTTACAAGTGATAGCGAACGCTACGAAAGTTTTGAAGAAGCTATTGAAATTCACAATCACTTATTACAGACCTATAAGCGTTTTGGTTATCAATTAATTGACGTCCCTTTTGGAAGTGTAGATGCTAGAGTTGATTTTATTCTAGACGCTTTAAATACATAAAAATGCATCCTTTAGAAGTATTAGAACGGTATTGGAACCACACCTCCTTTAGACCGTTTCAGGAAGACATTATCAACTCGGTTTTAAACCGAGAAGATACCTTTGCTCTGCTCCCAACCGGCGGAGGGAAATCGGTATGTTTTCAGATTCCGGCTTTAATACAAGATGGAATTTGTATTGTGGTCTCTCCTTTGATTGCCTTAATGCGCGATCAAGTTAATACTTTAAAGGCCAAAGGCATTAAAGCCATTGCGCTAACTTCTGGAATGTCTTATAAAGATTTAGACACCCAATTAGACAACTGCATTTACGGGAATTATAAGTTTCTCTACCTCTCTCCTGAGCGTTTACAACAAACCTTAGTGCAAGATCGTATACAACGTATGCGGGTTAATTTAATTGCTGTAGATGAAGCCCATTGTATTAGTCAATGGGGTAATGATTTTAGACCCGCTTATAAAAACATTACCATTTTAAGAGAAATGCATCCTCATGTAAATTGTATAGCACTTACGGCTACGGCTAAGCATACGGTAGTGGATGATATTGTTGAAAATCTCGATTTTATTAATCCTAAGATTTTTAAGGCTTCTTTTGCGAGACCTAATATTTCTTATCAGGTGATGCATGCAGATGATAAGTTACATCAGTTAGATTATTTATTGAACAACTACCCTGGCGCTTCTATTATTTACGTTAGAAATCGCAGGGGAACGACCAATATTGACAATTATTTAAAATCGAAAGGCTTCTCCTCTACCTTTTATCACGGCGGAATTACGAATAAAGAAAAACAAGAGCGCTTATACCAATGGAGCCATGGTCAAACCCGCATTATGGTGGCTACTACCGCTTTTGGAATGGGTATTGACAAGGCCAACGTGCGTACCGTGATTCATTTTAATTTGCCAGAGAGTCTAGAGAGTTATTACCAAGAAGCAGGGCGTGCTGGCCGAGATGGACAATTAGCCCATGCCTTTGTTTTAAAACAAACTATAGATGAAGATCATCTGCGCAGTCAGTTTTTAGGCACTTTACCGTCCGTTAAATTCGTAAAAACAGTTTATAACCGCTTGTGCAATTATTTTCAAATTTCATATGGTGAAGGTAAAAATACGATGCATCAATTCGATTTTAGATCGTTTTGCAGCCATTACAAGCTTAATACGAGCATGACCTATAACGCTCTGTTGTTATTAGACCGTAATGCCATTATTACCCTAAACCAGAATTATAATTTTAGAACCAAAATACAATTTATCACCACCAACACGGTCTTGTTTCAATATTTAGAAAGACATCTCGATTTAAATATTTTAGTAAAGGTTTTGTTACGGACCTATGGTGGTATTTTTGATTATGACACCAAGGTGAATCTAAACTTAATAGTTTCAAAAGCAAAACTTTCAGAAAAACAAGTCATCGCACAGTTACAGCGCTTAGAAAAAGATGAGGTCATCCGCTTACAAATGGCCGATACCGATTCCGAAGTGACCTTCTTAAAACCTCGCGAAGACGATATTACCATTAATCCGATTGCCAAAACTATTAAGCATCAGCATACCTTAAAACACCAGCAAATAGAATCGGTTATTCGCTATATAAAAAATGACCAGGTATGCAAAAGCCAGCAACTCCTTCATTATTTTGGAGAACCGAGCAAGACCCCTTGTGGAATTTGTTCCGTTTGCAAAGCTAAAACCGCTACGACAGCGCCCACAGCAACAACACCTTTAGAATTACAAATTACAAAGGCCTTAGCGCAACAAGCCTTATCGTCGCGGCAATTATTACAACAACTAGAGTGCTCCCAAGAGGACTTATTAGAAGCCTTAAAAAGGCTCTTAGCCTTAAAAAAGATAAAATTAACACACGCTAACACCTACATATTAGAATGACAGACCAACGCGACTTAAGAATAGTATTTATGGGCACGCCCGATTTTGCCGTGGCAACCTTAAAAGCCCTTATAGACCATAAGTATAATGTGGTTGGCGTTATTACAGCGCCAGATCGTCCTGCAGGACGCGGTCAGAAACTGAGAGCTTCCGCTGTAAAAGAATTTGCGGTAAAGGAAGGGCTCAACATTTTACAACCTACTAACTTAAAAGCCGAATCGTTTTTAGAAGACTTACGCGCCTTAAATGCCAACTTGCAAATTATTGTAGCGTTTAGAATGCTCCCTAAAGTGGTATGGCAAATGCCAGAATATGGTACGTTTAATCTGCACGCATCATTACTTCCACAATACCGAGGTGCGGCCCCAATACATTGGGCAATTATAAACGGGGAAACCCAAACCGGTGTCACCACCTTCTTTATAGATGAAAAGATTGACACAGGAGCGGTTATTATGAGTGATGCAGTTGCTATAAGTCCCACAACAACGGTTGGAGCGCTACATGACACTTTAATGACTATAGGAAGTGCATTGGTTATAAAAACGGTTGAGCAGATTGAAAACCAAACGGTGACCACTACAGTACAACCGCAGACAGACGATTTAAAAACAGCCTATAAGCTTAATAGAGATAATTGTAAAATTGACTGGAGTTTACCTATAGATACGATTTACAATAAGATACGCGGATTAAACCCGTTTCCTACGGCTTGGTGCTTCTTAGAACAAAACGAATCAAAGCCTTTATCGGTTAAGATTTATGGCGTAGAAAAACTAGAAGCTGCTCATAATTTTGAAGCGGGCCAATTATTTGCAACCAAAGACACGTTAAAGGTGGCCTGCCAAGGGGGATACATTAACCTGTTAGAAATTCAATTGCCAGGAAAACGAAAAATGGAAGTTAAATCATTATTAAACGGCTTTGAATTTTCTGAGGGGGCAAAACTCTTGTAACCCCCTATGTTCATTGGTTTTATAAAAAACCCGATAAAACGCATATCGTTTATTAACAAATTAACGAAGTTATTAACAATCCCCCGTATTTCCCTTGCTATTACTTGTATAGCTTAATTTTCCTGATAAATTTGTGTACGGCTTTTAAAAAATAATCACTTTTATAACCGATATTTTAACAATTTAAACTTAATATTTATGAACAAAACAGATTTAATCAACGGAATGGCAGAGAATGCTGGAATCACAAAGGCAGCTGCTAAAAAAGCATTAGATTCATTATTAATTGATATTGAAGGCGCTTTACAAAAAGGAAACAGAGTATCTTTAGTAGGTTTTGGTTCTTGGTCTGTATCAAAAAGAGCGGCTAGAGACGGAAGAAATCCACAAACAGGAAAAACAATAAAAATTAAAGCAAAAAATGTAGTGAAATTTAAGGCAGGTTCTGACTTAAGTAGCGCTGTAAACTAAGCATTTTATTTGTTTCAAATATAGAACCTGCTCCATGAGCAGGTTTTTTTTATCTTAATTTAAATGGCATTTAGTTGGTTTTTTAACAAAAAAAACATAGATTTAAAGAACTAATTATAGACTATTTAAGATGAACAAACCCGAAAAAGGCAATTTACTCATTGCCGAACCTTCCATTATCGGTGATATTTCATTCAATCGTGCTGTGATTCTCTTAGCGGATCACAACCCTTTAGGATCTGTTGGGTTTATTTTAAATAAACCTTTAAACTACAATCTTAAAGATCTCATTGAAGGCACAGAATCTGATTTCCCGGTGTACAATGGTGGTCCTGTAGAACAAGACAATTTGTACTTTATTCACAAGTCACCAGAGCTTATACCCAATAGCGTTGAAATCTCTCACGGCATTTTTTGGGGTGGCGATTTTAGTATCGTTTTAAACCTTATTAACCGTGGTGAAATTTCTAATGAAGACATTCGTTTCTTCTTAGGCTATTCCGGCTGGGACGAGCAGCAATTAGACCATGAACTGGCCTCAAATGCTTGGTTAATTTCAGAAAATATTTACCACAACCAAATCATTTCTAAATCTTGCAATAGCTTTTGGCGTGAAAAGATGCTAGAATTGGGTGGCGATTATAGTATTTGGTCTAATGCACCAGAAAACCCGAGCTACAACTAAGTCGTTTCCGCTTTAGCACGCTTATTAAAGAAAAGCTGCGTTAGGTTTAGCGTTTAACGCTCTTATGCGCTTGTGGCCTGAACTCTTAGGCAAAGTTACGACTTCACCTAAGCGCTCTCCACTCACGGATTTGAATCCCGTTTAACAATGCTTTTGAACTCAGATTAAGACAATAATCTTAATTTTGCATTTAGCTTATTTAAGACCTTCTGTGCAAAATCGCTACTGTACGTTTTTTTGCGGTATTTGGTCACCGGAACAATACCTTGAATTACGTTTGTTATAAATAATTCGTCTGCTTTTTGAAGTTCAAACGGACTTATACTCGCCTCTTCTACAATAACGTTTACGTCTTTAGAAAGGATTTCTAACACTTGCTTTCGCATCACGCCTTTTAAACAACCATCTTCTAAAGGTGGCGTTTTAATTTTATCGCCTTTTACAAGAAATAAATTTCCATTTAAAGCTTCTATAATACTCTTGTTGGTATTCAGCACAAAACAGTTGTCAAAATCATTTTCCTGAGCGTAAATACTTCCTATGACCTGTATCGCTTTGTTATTCGACTTTAAACCTGACAATAATCCTGGCGCTACGTAATAATCTTTATAAAGATCTACAAGACAACTGGCGGTTTCATCAATAGTATAAAACGGATCGTGATGCGCTTCTGCCGTAATATTAAAAGCCACATTAGCTTCTTTTGACGGGAAATACTTTCCGCCTTCACCACGATCTACATTAACGCGAACACGTGCTGCTGATGTCAGTAAATCATTAGCCTCAATGGTTTTTAAAATTTCAGCTTCAAGAAATTCCATCGTAAAAGCCATAGGAATATCCATTCTTAAAATACGCATTGAAGACATCAGCCTAAAATAGTGATCTTCCCAAAAGAAGATTTTACCATTGACCACTTTTAGAGTTTCAAAAAGAGCATCTCCGTATTTATATCCTCTATTGGCTATTGTTAACTTTGCATCGTCTTGCGACACTAGTGTGCCATTATAATTTACCATAGTATTGGTTCTTCGCTATTATCTATCGTTCTAAATGATTTTTATTCAATAAAACCTGCTTTATTTTTTTTAAACTTTCAGATTACAATTTGAAATTGCGTGCTGAAGGTGGCATAAATTTGAATAAAAAAGTCCCAATTTGATATTGAGATACCAAATCGGGACAAAGATATAATAGAATACTTATTTAGTGCTTATGCAGAGCCTAAAACTTGTTTTAAACTAGAGATTTGATTGGTCCAAAGCATTTTGCTTTCTTCCACCTCATCTTCTTCAGCAAAGTCGGTAATCATTAAAGAGACATCTTTAGTAATTTCGTCCACTTGAATTCTAATTTCGAAAAAACAGCTAGCGCCCTCTTCCTCATCGTATAACCATCGGAATTTGATGCGTTCGCCACTCTTTTTACTAAGCAGTTTGGCTTGTTCTTCGGAACCATCCCAAATAAAAGTGAATAGCTCTCCTCTTGAGTTAACATTATCTGCAAACCATTCTGATAAGCCAGAAGGTGTTGATATATATTGGTATATAAGGGTTGGTGATGCCTGGATCACAAACTCCATTTCAAATTTTTCTTTATCGTCCATATTAGTCCTTGTATTATTTGCTCAATATATGTAAATATCCTTGAGTTTTAAACTTTAAATTAATTTTATTTTTTTTTAGTTTTTAATGTTTGTGATATTCAAAAATCTTTATATATTTGCAGCCGCAATTACGAGTATGTTCACAACACTACGTTTTGAAAATTTTAATTGCGAATTATGGCGAGGTAGCTCAGTTGGTTAGAGCGTTGGATTCATAACCCAGAGGTCACGAGTTCAAATCTCGTTCTCGCTACGATCTTAATAGGTTACAAACAAACGGTTTAGTTCACTCTAAACCGTTTTTTTATGACTATACTCAATGAATTTCTTACCTTTGAACATAATTCTGAACACGATTCTGCACATAATTTGTCACACAAAAGAGATTTTTCAGCTCCCAAAATTTACTCCGCAAAAGGCGATATCAAAAAGCGTTGGTACGTATATTTCTCATTTAGAGATCCTGAGACCAAGAAGCTAAAACGTCAAAAAAATATTTACGGAAACGCCAATACTTATAAAACTAAAGAAGATCGTTTAGCGTTATTATCGCGATATCGCAAAAGGCTTTTAAAATTGCTTCAGCAAGGCTACAATCCTTATGTTGATAATACCGAACTGTTCAAAAAACTTTCAGAAGAAGCCAATGCTATACCAAAAGCATCGGTTCCAAAGAAAGCCTATGTACAACCTATCACTTTTCCAACGGAACTTCTAAAAAAAGAAACTCCTGCACCAAAACGGGAATTTTTAAGAAAGAAAACTCCAAAAGTAGAAGGCTTGCCATTACGCGAAGCTTTTGATTTCAGTTTAAAAATTAAAGCCAACCAAATTTCAAAGCGATCACTTAAAGATTATGAGTACACGACCATTGCTTTTATTAAATGGGCTGCTGAACATAGGCCTGACGTGACCTCTATTAGACAAGTAGATAAAAAAGTAGCACTAGATTACCTCAATGCTGTTTTAATTCGTTCTAGTGCTCGAAATAGAAACAACAACAGACTTAATTTAAGTAGTTTATTCCAAACCTTAGAGGAGAATGATCATATTGATTATAATCCGATTAAGAAGATACCAGCATTACGCAGTATCCCTACAAGGAACAAATCATATACTACTGAAGAGCATCAGAAGATTTTTAAATATTTAAAGACGGAAGATCCTATCCTACTCCTCTTTATTAAATTTATCAGTTATAATTTATTAAGGCCTGTTGAAGTCTGTAGGTTGAAAATTAAGGATATCAATATTCAGGATAAAACGATTCAGTTTAAAGCTAAGAACAGTCCGTTAAAAACGAAGCTTATTCCAAATAAGATTATTGAAGAGTTGCCTGACTTATCTAAACTAGATCCTGAAGGCTATTTATTTACGCCTATTAAAATTGGTGGCGAATGGGATGCCACCGATGTAAATAAGAGTAATTATTTTTCTAAGCGTTATAAATCTGTTGTAAAAGATCACTTCAACTTAGATAAAGATCAAACCTTATACAGTTTTAGACATACGTTTATTTCGATTTTATACCAATCTTTACTTAAAGGTTCATCGCCTCATGCTGCAAAAAGTGAATTAATGAATATTACAGGACATGCCACTATGGATGCCCTTGAAAAATATTTAAGAGATATTGACGCGGTAATGCCTAAAGATTATTCTAAGCACTTTGATAATGACTGATATTTCTGAACAATTAATAGCGAACATTACGAAAAAGTATATCTTTTTCTTTCCTAGTGCAATCTATTCTGATGTTGAAAACTCCATACTCGCAGGAATGATCGCCAAGGATTCCTATGACATTATTGCATACAACCAAGATCAGCTAGGTGCTATTACGCATGATATAGAACAAATTGCCCTAGTTGATATCTTAAATAAGAATAAGGTGTTACAAAACAATTTGTTATTACTCCTAGACACTAAAGACAAGGTGAGTAAAAACGTCTTTCAGTTTATTCTTGATGACTACAAGCAGCATATGGATTGCCACGTATTTATCACCTCCTGGTTAGTTGATAATGTGAATCGCACTTTCCCTAACCTGAATATTTCAATTTTTAATGCCTTTAAAAGTCAAAATCTCTTTTTCAGAAATCATTATGCGCAATTAGAGCAGTACTTTAACTTGAATCCATTAGATACAAAACCAGACCGTACTGCCATTCTTAAAAACATGAAGTCGACCTTTTCCATACCTGCAGTGGAAAAGGCCCCGTCAGAGGTTCATGTAAAGCCAAAACCAAAGACAACTAGGAAAAGACCAAAACTTCAGATTGATGATGATGAGATTGACAACTTTCTGTTGAAAACGGTTTTTAATGTTGATTTATAGTCATATTCTAAGTTAAAAACGATAAATAATGTTAATTTAGCGTCAAACAAACGTTTATTACACGCTAAATGAATCACCAACAATTCTATACGTGCGACTATTGTTTTAAGGAATTTGAACCTAAAAGACGTCGTGTACAAAAATATTGCAGCGATACCTGTCGCTCAAAAGCTTATCATGCCCGCAAAACATCTACCAAGCTAGCAGCTCCATCGGAACAAATAACGGTTCCCGATTTCTCTACTTTACCTAAGCCAAAAATGTCTTTAAGTGGTGTGGGAAATGCAACGGCAGGAACCTTAGCCGCCGATGCCATTAAAAGCTTGTTAACCAAAACGACCAATAAACCTGCAACCAAAGGCGATTTAACAGCTTTAATAGAGACTTTACATGGACGCTATCATTTGGTTAAAAATATGCCAGCCAATGAATTTGGACAGTACCCTTACTTTGATTTGGTTGAGGGGGTTTTGGTTTATTTGAGCAGTGGGAATGAATAGTAGGATTGAAAATATTGCTTTAAGGATCAAATACCAGTCGAGATAATATTACAAGTTACTATTATTACCCCAATTATACACCCCACCTCTGTTTATAAATTTAGCATGCATATAATTCATAGTTTTATAAGCATCTTCCACTCCTACTTCTAATATAGGTTTACTATAATTATGTTTGCCTTGTGTATTATCGAAAAAGCGTCCTGCAGGATCTACCATGACATAACTCCCTTTAATTTCATCATTTGATTCTGGTACAATTGTTTTTACCGCTTTGTGCGTGTTTAAAAAATAGTTGTATTCTTCTTCTGAGATTTTAAAATCGTCAATCGTAGTATCATTTTGCCCTACTATAGGTAACACTTGTAATACTTTCCAACGTTTGGGTTTGGCATATTCTATAAATTCGATTAAGCTCTCTCTGTAGTTTACATTGTTTACTACAGTGTTGATCTTTAAACCGTAACCATGTTGCTTTATTCTATCTACTACATCATAATAATAGGCTTTGCTTAGTGGTCTTTTTCCAGTTATCGCTCTACCTATTTTAATGTTGCTTTCATGTTCTAAACTATCTATACTTACAGCAATCCAATCTAAATAGCTTGTGTTCTCTTGTAGAAACGCATCTGTTAATTGACTGCCATTGGTTACAATCATAGTGGTCATACCTAACTGTTTTGCACTTTTTATTAAATTTGGCAACCACTTACACAGTAATGGTTCGCCTCCAGCGAAGGTTATTTTTTCAAAGCCTGCTGCCGCAATTTGCTCCACTACTTTTAAAGCGTCTTGCTCTGGCAAATGTCCTTTTGGTAAAATGGTTTGTTTTACATCTTGAAACGTGGCGAAGCAAAACTTGCAGCGCATGTTACATGGTTCCCAAAGGTGAAAGTTGATACTTGGAATTAATTTATTAGTTTTCATACCGATTTAATTTAAGATTGATCCTTATGGATGATTAAATCGATACTAATTCTATAGATATAAAACCTTTCTTTTGTTAAGACATATTTAAAAAAGGATATTTATTTGTAATTTGAGAATATACTTCTTTGAAACTTTCATCTCCTGATTCCCTTAATGCAATAGCATAATTCCTCAAAACAAATGGATTGTTAGAGATTATTTCTAAAGCTTTATTGAAATGAAAAAATGCTTTTTCATAGTTACCTATATCTGCATACATATTAGCTATTGCTCCATGCACCTCAACATCTTCTTTTTCTAATTTCAAACATTCATTTAATGCTTTTATACCATTATTATGTTCACCCTTTCTATTTAATTCTATTCCTTTTTTATAGTAATGGCTATATTTTTTTGCTTTAAATGAATCAAAATCTTTCCATAAAAAATTACGTGCATTCATTTTGGTTAGGGAAAAAATCTCTTTATATGCATCAACATTATCGATCAGAGGTTTAGCTATTTTAGTAAAATAAGTATCTGTATTAAAAAAGGAAATAAAATTTGGTAATGTTTTAAAAGTCATCCCCTCAGTATTACTTAAAAAACTAACTATATCTAAATAATTAACTTTTAAACAATCATTAATAGTAGTGTTTACTTTTTCAAAAGAATTAGAAACTATCCATTTTGTTACTTTTCTATTACCAATTTTAAAAATAGAATTTTCGTTACTAAAATATTTTTCAGCATTATTTAACTGATTAGCAGCTTTTAAATCTGTATTAATTAGCTCATTATATTGAGCCTTATAATCTAACCTTAAATTTGTACGTTTTACTTGAATTAATAAAACATTATCATTATCGAATAATATAAGGTCTGAATCACCATCTACCAAATCAACTTCTTTTTTAGTTGGATGCTTCACATTAAACTTATGCTTTACTAACAAATTATTTAACACATCTTCAATTTGAATTGCTGTATCTCTGTTATTATTTTTAAGTAACGAATTGACATATACATTCTGACTTGAAAAATTGATAAAAAATAATATTGGACAAAAAATATAATTATCCAATATTACAAAAGGTGTATCAATAACAGAGTATCTTACATTAAACCTATCAAAACGTTTTAATCTCAATCTCTTGAAACCAAACTGATTTAATACCTGTAAACCAATTTCTCTTTTAAATTCTTGATCTGCTTTAGTATTTAAGTCTAAATACTCTTCCTCTGAGCTATATATAAAAGGAAACTGTGAACTTTCTTGATTATTGACCACAAGGTGCAAATTTGCTATTTGCCAATTGTTTGTTTTTAATGAATTAGAAGCTTTAATACTCTTTAACACTTTATAATATCTTGTATATCTATTGAAGGCATATACATATAATGGTTTTATAATCTTTTCAACTTCTACTTTGACGCTCTTATTATCCTCTTTTAAATAAAAATGCGTTAATTTTAAATCTCTTAAAACTTCAATTAATGCTTGTAAATTGCAGGCTAAGGTTTTATTATCTAAATAATCTTCTCGCCTTCTACTATGAATTACAGCTGCATTTTCTATTTGTTTTTCTACAATATCAGATCCTTTTTTGCTATAGACTAATTCACTAACCTTGTAACGTATTTCATCAACATTCCATTGGTAGTAAGATTCTGGAGATTCATAAAAATGTAACGATTCATATATATATCTTGGCTGAAACTTACTATTAAAACAATAAGGCTGAAAAAACCTAGAGTTAAATACCTGCCTCTTTTTTATGTAATTAAGACATTTAAAAACCAACTTTTTGAGTTGAATGTATTCACTTTCATAAACACTCTTAACAAAGTCCATTTCAAACTGTTCCGAACTTAGTCCTTCTTGTTTTATATTAGAATTTCTTAATATTAAGTCTATAAAAAAACTATAAACACCAGCTAAAGTACTCTGGTTAACAATATCAAAATTTGTTTCGAAATTATTTGTTTCAAAATATTCTATAGTAAAAAATAATATGTGCTCTAAAGGATGCTTTTCTATATCGAGTAAAATAGCTTCTATTTCTTTCCAAAGGTGCAATTCTTCAATTTGAAAAGATTCCCAAACATCTTGATGAATTTGATATTCTTCTTTTAATAAATCATCCTTTAACAGAAAATCAATTCGATCTTCTCTAAAAAACACTTCGTTTTTTCGAATAGCTTCAATAAAAATACTAGGATATTCTTTGGCTAACTTAATTTCTAATAACTCATTAAAAACATCTGTTTTAGAAAAATAATTATGTAATAATTCTACAGGTCTTTTTGATGAGAAACAAGCTGTGAACACATTTTCTTTTAAAACAAATGTATTCCAAAAATAGCTATAACCTTTATGACTTTTACGTTTCCAGTTTTTAGACAACCAATTAAACTTCTTTGTTCTCCTGTCGTTTCTTTGCGAATATTCTAAAAATCCATCAACACCTAACTCCCATAAAATATTAAAAGCTTTTGGGTAGTCTTGATTATTAAACGCCTTTAGAGCGGCTTCTTTAATTTGTAATTCTGTCATGGTCAAAAATTTAAGATTGTCGCTTAGCGAGATTTTTGACTCAGACTCTTCAAAACTAATTTATTATTCATTAATAAACAAAAGTTAGATTATTTTTTTAATTAAAAAGTTACTTCTTTGCTCCCTTGATTACTCTTTAGCAAAAAACGTCGCCAAATTCTCACTCTGTGCTAATACCTTATCTGCTTCCATTTTTGCCACATCTGGTGGATAACCATAACGCATTAATATTTTCTTTACCGTTAGTCTTAATTTTGCTCTAACATCATCGCGTTTACTCCAATCTACTGTAGCGTTGTTTCTAACTACATCTACAATGGTATGGATGAGCTCTTTCATTTTATCATCATCTAAAAAGCTTGTAGATTCGTTTTGTGATAATACAGAGTAAAACGCATATTCTTCTGATGTTAAACCTAAGTCGTCACTCTTTTTATCCTCTAATCGCATGTCTTTGGCAATTGCCGACAATTCTGCTAATACTTGAGCTGAATCGATTTGATTGTTATGATAGCGTTTTACTACAGACTCTAACATTTCGGAAAAGCGTTTTCCTTGTGCTATATTTTTTGTTTTCCGCACACGTACCTCATCAGACAACAACTTTTTAAGTAACTCAAAGGCTACATTTTTCTGTTGCATGTTTTTGACCTCCAATAAAAACTCATCGGATAAGATACCTACTGTTGGTGCTTTTATACCAGCGGCTTCAAATACATCTACCACACCCTCACTAGATAATGCCTCATCTACAATCTGTTTAATGGCTGTTTCTACTTCAAAATCTGATTTTGTGCTATTGCCTGTGAATTTATTGATTCTAGATTTTACAGCCTGAAAAAAAGCGACCTTATCTTTAATGTGATCTGCTTGTAGACTAGGTATAGACATGGCAAACAACTTAGATAAAAGCGTTACTTCTTTGATAAATCTGTTTTTTACATCTTCTGTTTGCAACACAAAATTTTGTGCGCCTAATAAAATTTGAAGTTTAATATTAGTTTCTGCTTTAAAATAAGCTTTGTAATCGTAGCCATGAAGAATTTGTTCTACCACTTCGAACTTTTCTAACATGCCTGCAATCGCTTCTTTAATATCTACAATTGGTGTGCCTTCGCCTCCACTTTGTAAATAGGTTGCCATAGCGTTACGCAAGTCTTGACCAATACCAATATAATCGACAATTAATCCGCCTGGTTTATCTTTATACACACGATTTACACGTGCAATGGCTTGCATTAAATTAGCACCTTGCATTTTCTTATCAATATACATGGTGTGTAAGTTTGGTGCATCAAAACCTGTGAGCCACATGTCTCTAACAATCACCATTTGTAAAGGATCATTAGGGTCTTTTAGGCGTGCTGCTAATACTTTACGTTGCGATTTAGTAGTGTGATGTGCCTGCAAGATGGCGTCATCATCACTGGTACTTGTCATGATGACCTTGATAGCACCTTTATCTAAATCGTCATGATGCCAATCTGGACGTAAAGCAATAATCTCATTATACAGTTTTGCGCAAATCTTACGACTCATGCTCACAATCATGGCTTTACCTTCAAACACTTGCTGTCGTGCTTCAAAATGCGATACTAAATCGGTAGCAATATCTTTTAATCTATCGTCTTTACCTATAATTTTTTCTATTGCAGCACTTTTGGTTTTGGCTTTTTCTATTTGTTCTTCAGTAGCTCCTTCAATGGCATCTATTTGCGCATCTATAGACTTGGTCACTTCTTCGTTAAGTTTAATCTTTACCAAACGTGACTCGTAACTAATAGGCACTGTTGCGCCATCATCTACTGCTTGTTTAATATCATACACATCTATGTACTCGCCAAAAACAGCTGGTGTTGATTTATCTTCTTTTTCAATAGGTGTGCCTGTAAAACCTATATAAGAGGCTTTAGGTAAGGCATCACGTAAATACTTTGCATTACCGTATCTAATTTCCGAACCATCGTCTACATCTACAACACGTGCTTTAAAACCGTATTGACTGCGGTGTGCTTCGTCTGCAACTACTACAATATTGGTTCTTTCTGATAGCGTATCAAATACGTTGCCTTCTTCTGGAGAAAACTTTTGAATAGTGGTAAAAATAACACCACCACCAGATACATTTAATAGTTCTTTTATATGCTCTCTACTTTGTGCTTGTACTGGTGTTTGCCTTAGTAATTCTTTACAGTTACCAAAGGTAGCAAAGAGTTGGTCGTCTAAATCGTTTCTATCTGTAAGTACCACAATAGTTGGGTTTTCCATTTGTGGATGCGTTACAATTTGCCCTGAGTAAAACACCATAGATAATGATTTACCAGAACCTTGTGTATGCCATACTACGCCTACTTTTCTATCTCCTGTTTTATTATCTGTTGCTCTTACCGTTTGTGCAACTGCTTTTTGTACGGCGTAGTATTGATGATACGCAGATACTTTTTTAATTTTTATTTGAAATACTAAACCTGTATTGTCATCCTTACTTTCTTCTTGCTCAAAAACCGTACAGTAACGAATTAACTCTACCAATGTTTTTTTATTGAGCATGTATTCCGTTAAAATTTGTAACTCTGTTCTTGGGTCGTTGTCTTTTGGTGTTGGCGATTTCCAAGATAAAAAACGCGAAAAAGGTGCAGATACACTAGACGTTTTAGCATCTATACCATCACTAATTACACAAACACTGTTGTAATAAAAAATACTTGGTACTGCGGTTTTATAATTTTTTATTTGTTGGTAGGCCTTTTTAATAGTAGCGTTTTCGTTTGCTGCATTTTTAAGCTCTACAAATACCAATGGCAAACCGTTTATGTAAATGACTACATCAAAACGTTTTTCGTTATTGTTTTCTTTAACTACTAACTGATTAACCACCCAAAACTGATTATTCTCTGGGTTTATAACATCTAATAATTGAACATTAATTCCTTTGGTTCTACCTTCTTTATTATACTCTACCGTTACACCATTGGTTAACAAGGTGTGAAAACGCTCATTGTTTTCCATAAGGTCTTCGGTACCCAAATTTACCACCTTTTGATAAGCTTCTACCCTTGCCGATTCTGGAACGTCTGGATTTAAGTGTTGTATAGCATTTTTTAATTGCTGCTCTAACAATACAGACTCAAAACTTTCTCGTTGTGGGTTATCGCTATTAGGTGCAATATCTGGACCGTAATAATAGGTATAACCCTGACTGATAAGTTGGTTTATAAAAGCTTGCTCTATGCTATCTTCTGAAAGTTTAGTCATATCTATTTAATTAGTGTACATCAGGTTTTTATGAAACCTATTTAAAAAAGCGTTTTTTTGATTTGATAATTCTTCAATAGAATTAGATAACTTTATTCCATCCACTTTAAACCAAGATTTATTAATTGATTCTCCGTATAAATTATTTGAAAAATTACTTTTTAATAACTCTTCGTCAAAACATTTTTGCAATGGATATATTAAACCTAAACCAATAATTTTTTTATTTTGAGACTCTAAAAATGACCCATAAGTATGAATTTGAAAAAAGTCTGATCTATCATAATCATATCTACGCGAAGACATGTTTTTATATTTAGCATCAAAAACCACAACGTTGTTATCTTTCTCGATAATAATATCTGGTATTAATCCTCTTTTAAACTTTTGTTCTTTGTAGATATTAAACTTTTGAGAATATACTTTCCAACCTTCAATGGCATATCGTTTTTTTAAGATAGTCATTAAATAGTTTTCCCAAATTTCTGCCATATCCAAAAATAAGGCTTCATTTGATGTATTGAATTGCTCTTGAGAAATACTGTTATTTTTACGTTGAATGATTTGCCAAGAAAAATCTACAATCGATTTATAATTAGCATACATAGCTCCATATTTAATATTATTGTACTGATTTGTAGTTACAGAAATACGATTATAACTTGAAGATGAATTAACAACTTTTTTTACAGCATCTGTTAGCATATTTTGTGATAAAAAATAATTTTTACAAAGTATTCTATAAGCTTTATAAAGTATGGCTATTATGGTTTGGTCTACTTGTTTTTCAATGAGTGTAGAAACCATTTGATTTTCGTTGTAAATAGGCAACACACTTTTTCTTATATCAATTCGTCCTTTTACGGTAAGGCTTTTATATTCTTTTTTAACTTTGTTTTTAGGCAAGCCATGTACATTGGCTTTACTTAATTGCTTTACCCAAATAAAGCTTATTAACTTTTTAATAAGTTCATTCTGCACATTACCTTCTAACTTATTACTAGAATTACATTGCGCCAATTTTATATTAAATATTTCCTCCAACAAATGCATAACTGAGGCATTCCCAAAACGAGGAACGACCTCAAAACAGTAATCTTGATTGTTATAATTAAAAAACAGCTTACCAATAAAGCGTCCTGTTCGCCATTTATTAAATTTATAGTCATAAGTTAAGAGTGGCAACTCTTCTTCTTTTACAGTATTACTTATTTTAAAAATATTTTGCTTTGTAAAACAACTATTTATATGCATAGCCATACCTGCATCTATTTCAACAATAGTGCAATCTTTAACTGGTGGCATATAAATAATATTACTTTCCATTTGAAAATATTGCGTAGGCTCTATTTATATATTCTTTTACACTTGCTTTATCTGTATTACCTAAAAAAGCTACTAACATAGGCTCTATAGATATTGACCATAAAATATCTTTAGTTTCTTTAAACAATTTCTTTTTTAAGCGTCCTTTACCTGTTAAATTGTAATGCTCTTGATAAACTTTAGATAGTTCTGCAAAAAAAGTATGTCCTATTTGATAGGCTTCCCCTAACTCTTCTATGTTATTACTTATGTAATAATTTAAAGCTGAACATGCGTCTACATAATCGTTTTTAAGTTCTTCAAAATGTTTATCGTTAAAATAAACACCTAACATTTCTAATAAAACAGCATCGTTATAGCCTTTAAATTTCCAAACAAAACGACGACGTAAAGCAAAGTCCATGCGTTCTACAGAAAAATCTATTTCGTTCATTGTACCAATAATGTGCAAATTGTCTGGCATGGTTAATTCTATCCCTTTTATGGCTGTTTTAATAGGCTCGTTTCTATATTCCATAGCTGAAAATAACTCACCAAAAACTCGAGATAAATCCACCCTATTTATTTCATCTAAAATAAGAACATGAGGCAATTTAACTTGTCCTTTTTCATCGGTAGTTTTATTTTCCTTATTTGCCTTTTCTATAATATCAAACAACTGACCTTTTACAGCAATGGTTTCTGAACCTTTTTCGGTTGCTTTTAATTGGTAACCTGCAATAAAATCTTCGTAAGATGTATTTGGATTAAACTGCAGCTTGTGTATTCTATCATCAATATCTTTTAAACCATTATCAAAATACTCTTTTAAGTTTTCCTTTCTATGTAAAAAATGATTGGTAATAAAAGATTCTGCTAATGCTTTGGCTGTATGTGTTTTTCCTGTTCCTGGTGGACCATAATACACCAACGCTTTTTTAAATTGCAACGTCATTATGTCCTCCGATACATTGTGTAAACCTTTATTCCAAATGCTCCATAATTGTGGTGCATAAAAACTATTTGTAATACCAGATTTTTCTAATTCTTTTTTAATGAGATGTATTTCATCGTCTATAGTTAAACCTTCCGCTTTAGCTTCTTCTGTATCTTTTATAAGTGCATAAAAATTAGATTTTATAGCGGCTTTATCTTGTTTAGATGCAATAGGCTCGTAATACTCGGGTTTAGCTAAATGCATTATTAAATTTTGCATTGCAAACGCTCTATTCTCTAATAACTTATATTCTTTTTCAGGAATATTATAAGTATTTTCATCAAACACATTATTTGCGTTATTAATGATAAAATCATTTACATCTTCAACTGAGTTTAACTCTCCTTTTTCAACCGCTTGCTTTATTAAAATACAGAGTATTAATAAAAAATTAATCTCCATTGGTTTATTGGTTTTATGGTACTGACCAGCAGAACCAATACCCTCTAGTGGAAAGTAATTATCTTTTTTATTATTGTTGAAACGTTCCGTAAACTCTTCATCCTTTAAAATCCAAAAAGGTGTGTCTTTTTTAGTCTCTGGTTTAATATCGTTTGCAGGTAAATACCACAACCAGTTTAAATGTACAAAACACAAGCGCACTTGGTAATTAGCCTCTTGAAACTGTAGTTTTATTTTATCCCAATAGCTTGGTCCGCTACCATCGATGGCTTTATCTAAAAAACATGCTTTAACCTTAAAAAGGTTTTCAAGACTAAATATATCTTCTTCATTAGTTAATGCTGCATTATTTTTTAATAAACAATGTTCAATAAAATTGGTATATAATTGATAAACGTGTTGTTTATTATCTTCCCTCATGAACTATTTGGTTAGTTTTAATTTTATTAGCTAATATTATTTTTACTTTTTAAACCCATTAACCCGAATATCACCACGCATTAACTTTGGTAATAAAGCATCTCTGGTTTTAGTTAAGGTTTGGATTTGTTTTGAATTATTCTTTATTTTTTTAAAAATTGAATTAACTATACTTTCAAAATCTTTTAATTTTTCTTCATTTGGAATAACAAAATCAAGATTCTTAATCATTGTTGAATTAATTGCAGTAACAATCGAAGAAGTACTTCCTAACGCATTGAAATCCAAATTTTGCAAGTATAGATAGATAAATTCTGAAGTTAAACAAGTTCCATCTTTAAGTTTTAAATGCGCGATAGCTTCATTTGAGAGCATTTCTTCCGTAGTTATTGTTAATTTACCTACTGTCATTTTAAAACTTAAAATAGTCGTGTTTTCGGGAATAACTGGAATGTTAAATTTATCTATTGCTTGATCCGTTAAATACTCGGAAGTTGTATCTATATAAATACCACTATTTCCAATATCCTTAATAGAAACCCACTTTTTACCTATTGGTTTATCTGAAAACCACTGAGTTTGTTTTCTTGGTGGTGTTCTTCCAATTGAAATATCAAATTCTTCCCCCAACTTCCCAACACGCCAACCCTCAGGCAATTCATCATCAATTTGGTATTTACCAAACCACTCCTTAAAAACAGTTTGTGCGGTTTGCTCTAAAGTTTGGTTTTGTGCGCGTAGGTTTTCTATTTTATCATCAAAAGCGGTTAAGACCTTAGCTATGGCTTTTTGTTCTTGGATTGGTGGAAGGTTCAAGGGAATATTTAAAATATCATTCTTAGATATATTAGCTTGACTAGCACTACCACTAGATTGATTTCCTATGTAAAACTGAGTTTCATTCCATTTAAAAAAATTATAAATAAAATCATCGTTGAGTAGCTCATTATTACCAGCCTTTAATTTAGCAACCCTTTGGTTTAATAATGAATCTAATTTCATTTTATATCTCGAAACACCACCGACTACTTGTGTTTTAGCAAACGGATGATTCCCAGTCAAAGCAATTAAAATATCCTTTTCCTTTATTCTGTATTTTTCAAATTTTTCCTCTACTAAATGAAACACAACATCATTATGATTTGCATCCCCATTAGCAACATTTTTAATCTTTAAAACAGGTAGATAATTCTCATCAATTTTTCGTGTAGCGAAATCTTTCGATTTAAAAGCGTAACCGTTCAAAACATCTAAATATTGTTCTCCAAAAGTAGTCTCCATCCAACCCTCAGGTAATTTATCCTCTACACTACTCATAATTTAAACCCAATATTAGCCAGTTGTGTTTTAATCTCTTGGTTTAGGGCTTCCTCTTGGTGCATTTGTTGTTTTAAAGTATCGGCAAGGTCTGCCATTTTATCTTCAAAAGGGATGCCATCATCTTCTTCGTCTGGGATACCTACGTAACGTCCTGGTGTTAGTACGTGGTTGTGTTTGCGTATAGCGTCTAAGGTTGCGCTTTTGCAGTAACCTTTTATGTCTTGATAGGGTTGAGATGCTGAATCAAGTTCAGCATGACGAGACTTTCGCCAATTAAGATAAGTGTCTCGTATTTTGGTGATGTCTTCTTCGGTAAAATCGCGGTGTACTCTAGATTTCATAAAGCCCATTTCTGAGGCATCGATAAACAATACTTCGTTGGTGTTGGTTCTACCTCTGCGCAAGTACCAAATACAAGCAGGAATACCTGTGTTATAAAACAGTTGTTTGGGTAAGGCTACAATACACTCTACCAAACCTGCTTCTACTAGGGTTTTACGTATATCGCCTTCGCCAGAGGTATTAGAACTTAAGGAACCATTGGCTAAAACAGTAGCCATAACGCCACGTGGCGATAAATGGTACAACATGTGTTGCATCCAACCAAAATTGGCATTCCCATTTGGTGGTGTGCCGTATTGCCAACGTGCATCGTCTTGTAAAATATCTATTCCCCATTCTTTTTGGTTAAATGGTGGGTTTGCTAGTATATAATCGGCTTTTAAATCTGGATGTGCATCTTTTAAAAAAGAGCCTTCGGTATTCCATGCTACAAACTTGCTATTAATGTTACGTATAGCAAGGTTCATACGCGAGAGTTTCCAAGTGGTTTGGTTACTTTCTTGTCCGTAAACCGTAATGTCTTTACTGTTACCAGAGTGTGCAGTAACAAACTTTTCACTCATAATAAACATACCGCCAGAACCCGAAGCAGGGTCGTAAATACGCCCCTTGTAAGGTTCTATCATTTCTACCATCAATTTTACAATGGCTTTTGGCGTGTAGAATTGTCCGCCTTTTTTTCCTTCTGCATTGGCAAATTCTCCTAAAAAGTATTCGTACACACGACCAAAGAGGTCTTTAGAGTTTTCGTTTTCGGCTTGTAACTCAGTGTTTGATATTAAATCTATCAATTCCCCTAAAGCCGCTTTATCTAAATTAGCTTTACCGTAAACCTGAGGTAATACGTTTTTAAGTTCTTTGTTTTCTTTTTCTACCGCTTCCATAGCTTCGTCAATAGTTTGACCAATGCTTGGTAATTTGGCTTGTGCGTGAATGTGAGACCAACGTGCTAGTTTAGGCACGAAAAAAGTGTTTTCGGCAATGTACTCGTCTCTATCTTCTGGATCTGAGTATTCGTCTGCATCTAATTTTTGATACAACTCATCAAAAGATTCTGAAATATATTTTAAAAAGATAAGGCCGAGAACTACGTGTTTGTACTCTGCTGCGTCTATATTTTTACGCAGTTTATCTGCTGCTTTGAACAAGTCTTGCTCAAAGGTATTTTTGGTTTTTGCCATGAATAGGTTTAAGGTATTTTGATAATTCTTTTAAAGTGGTTTAAAGATATAAAAAGAAAGAAATTAACGAAATGATTTTATATAATCCTGTACCTATTTATTCTTTTATAATAACTCTAAATTATAAATCGTTCACCACTAAAATGAATGGATTCACGCTACTCGTAATTTGGTCCACATTCTAAAACTTCATTATACGGTTGAATATACTTCCAAAACGCTTTTCCTGCACTATTTAAGTAATTTATAGAATAATTAAATTTTGTAGATGAACCTACCTGATAGATATACTCACTACATCTATAACTATACTTCTGTTTAAAACAGACGATGGCAAAATATAGGGTTTTGTAATCTACAGCAATAGTATAAAATGTGACTTTAGAAATAGCATCACTCGTGTAACTCGTGTAGGTGGTTCCCGTACTTTGCCCTTTTACATATTCCATTAACTCTTCACAAGTTTGGGCATTGAGTTGTAAGCTTCCTAATACTAGGATTAAACTAATTATTAATTGTTTTATCATGTTCATTTAGTATTTGGTTATATTAATTTTCCTCAGCAAACAAAAACTCATGAATTTTTATCAAATCTCCACGTCCCATTTGCACTAAATCTCTCGTAGCTTTTAGAAAAATACCTAAAGAGCGTTCATTGTATACCAATTTCATGTCCTCGGAATAATCGGTTACCACATACATATCGCCTTCTAGTTTAAAAAAGGGTATAACAAGCTTACTTTTAATCTTCACGCCTTTATTTACAACACGCCCTTCTTTCAAAGTGCTTTCTAAAGTCCCTTCGTCTTTTTCATTAGACGAAACTTTTACATAAGCCACCATAATACGCATCCACTCATCATTATCAATAAGGTACCAAGTGATTTTGTCAAAATTAATACCGCTTTGATTTATCCAGCCTTGACTTGTAAAAGCGAACAACACTTGCTTTTTCCCATTTAAAATAGGTTTGTCCTCTGGTGTAAATTCTTGGATCTCATAAGAAATAACAGACACAGCAGACATATCTTTTAATTTTTTACCATCAAAATCTAATGTTTTTAAAGAAAAACTTGTCAGTTCAGGGTGATTTGCAAGGACATACTGTGTGGCCTGCAGTTCGGCCTGTTCTTCCATTTGCTTTACCGCAGAAACACCTGCACCAATAGCTAGCAAACCACCAGCTAAAGCACCTGCAACGGCACCATCGTTTTGTGCTTTAACCTGCGTTGGTAATAGTAAAAAGCTAATGATTGTAAGAAGTAATAGTTTTTTCATTTTTATTAAGGTTATTTATTAAATACCTACTTCTGTTTAGCGTCTGTTTTCAGTATGTTCCGACTATATACAACGAACTTAACACCAATTACTAGGTTTTCATTACGGTAATCCGTAAGCTAAACCCTATGCAAAAAAGTGTACACATGTATATGTGCATTAAGGCGTAGCTCATTAGAGATTGAGGATTTTTTCTGTTGAGTACGATGTAGGATCATTGTTATGTCCCCTAAGAGTAATTACCGTGTTCTCGGTAGAAATTATGCTTAGCAATTTAATATGAGTATCATTTTTTTCTACGTAACACTCTATCTATGACATGATTTTTATAAGAAGATGCTAACCTAGCCATACCTAATATGCTATGTTTGCCTGTCTTTTATATTTTATCGCAAAAGCAGTTTTTCTTTCAGTGAAAAGCTTGTTAGTAAAAGGATAAGAAATCCTGAAAATCCGCCAAAAATTTGCATCTAATACATATGATGGGAAGTAGCAGACTATAATTTTAATTTTTATACGTTAAAAATAAAAATAGTAGAAAAGTAAAAACTTTGAAGTTTAAACTTAACTGCTATTTTAATATACCTTGTTAGCAAACGTTGTGTTTTATTCTTTTAAAAATTTGAAAGTACTTCCATTAGCAAAATTTAAAAAATAAATTCCTTTTGTTAAATTTTGTATATTAATTTTTTCTTGATTAGAAATGCTTCCATTTTTTACTTCTTTCCCTAAACTATTGTAAATTTTGTAATCCTGTGTTTCTATCAATCCAGAAATTTGAAGAAAATTAATTGCTGGATTAGGGTGCAAGCTAATTGTTTGATAAACATTTACGTTACTAGTTGATAGCGTTAATTTTGATGTTTTATTACCATCTCATTCAGCAATATAAAGATCATTCCCATATAGCGCAAGTCGAGAAGGATTGTTTACCCCTTTAACGACATCTGTTACCGTTGGCGTTGTTGCTGTAATTTCAATTTTTGAAATCTTATTACCACCATATTGAGCAATATAAAGATCGTTTCTATTTAATAAAAGTCCTGAAAGACCACTTAATCCTGTAACAACATCGATTGCTGTTGGTGTTGCCGCTGTAATATCAATGATTGAAATCTTATTAGCATAATATGTAGAAACATAAAGGTTATTTCCATCTAATGCAAGTCCACCTGCTCCGTTTAAACCTGTATCAACATCAGTTGCCGTTGGTATTGCCGCTGCAATATCAATTTTTGAAATTTTATATTCAAACAATCGAGAAACATAAAGATCATCTCCATTCAATACTAGTCCTTTAGGATTGTCAACACCTGTAATAATATTAGTTATTGTTGGTGTTATTTCCATAATATCAATTTTTGAAATTTTATCACCATCGACTTCGGAAATATAACGATCATTACCGTTTAATAAAAGTCCCCAAGGATTATTTAATCCTGTAACAACATCTGTTACATTTTTAAGCTTCGGTGTTGATTGTAAATAATAAAATAATTAAGATTAGAATGTAATTTTTTTCATTAGTTAAGAAAATGTCATTGTTAGTATGGGTTTCGATGTTTGCCGACTGGTTACATAATGACTCTCATGAGTCATATACCACAAACCTACCCTTTTTACTTATAATTTATGGAGTATTTCAAGATATAGTTTAGCGAATAGAGACGTAATAGAAAAGCCTATATGCTTTTCTTAAATAGGTCAAACTAGCAGTTAATTCTGTACGCTTTGGGCACAGTTATTTTATCCGTTCAAATCGTATAACACTTTTCCCCCAGGACTAAGATTTAAACAAATTCAATAATAGAGATTCCAAGAATCCTGAATTAGCTAACTTATAATAATGAGTTCACCTGTACCGAATCCAAACATTAGATAATTAAAGGCCTCGTTAGGACCGATATCCATAACCGTATATATAAAATTTATGGTTCTTTAGGAAGTCTTGTTTTAACGTTATTGTGTATGGTTAGCGGCGTTGTTTCAGCAACTAATTCAGTAAATATTTACCGAACAAGAAAGTCCGCGAAGGCTTTCATAAGAAGGAAGAACCAAACAATTAATAATAAGCGGTGTTGGCAGTAGTAATTTTATTTATCTAAATATGAACAGTTGGTATTTATATTTAAAACGTCTTCAAAGTTGTTTTCAATTATTACACTATTTAAGCCTAATTTATATGTGCCATATGATGAATAATTAATATCAAGATGATGAAGAGGATGTTTTTTGCCATCTTCATTTTTAGGGTCATTATCATACCGAATATAAGCAGGCTCTGACTGAAATATTTCTTCGAGAATATTTATCCCATGTGATTCTCCATTATTAGCTTCAATATAATAATCTAATAATGATGGATTCAGTTTGAATTGCTCGTCATTTAAAACTAAGAGGGCATTTGATAAATATTGATTATTTACTGTTTTACCTGTTAGTGTTGTTATTTTAATGATTTTGCCATCTTCCATTAATACCGTAAATGGAAACGATATGCTGAAGTATTTTTTCTCCTTATAAAAAAATAACCTACTCATTTTTTCTATTAATAATTTCATCACTGAAGAACATTCGATGTCATCATTATTAATATTTAACAATAATTTTCGCGTAGCAAAAATTATTATTCTTGCGTAATCAACCTTATCTCTTATTGGAAAGAAAAAATCTTTCTCTTGAAATGGTAATATTTCTTTTTCAATCAACTTCATAAAATAAACTTAGGAAGAAACTTCATATTGTATTCTACAAACTCTTTTAAGGTTTGATAATCACTTTCTAAAAGATTCATTTTTTGAGCTGCTTGTAATAAATTGTCTTGATATTTTTTTTCAATTTTTAATTCTTTAAAAATTGACATCATTAAATCAAAATGCGACATTTTTTTAAGGCTATATTTAAATCTAGTTTGAATTTTTTGTTTTTCTAATTCACTAGGTTCTTGTATAATCATTTCTTGTGTTGCTACGATTTGTTTTAAACCCTCTTTCATTGCGTCTGTCAAACCAGATTTGTTTCCTGGTTGAGTAAGAAAAAAAGATTTGATAAAAGACCTTGTAAGCATTGTATAAAGAGAATTTCTATAGCTTGGACTGTCTTTGATTCTAGAAGTTATACATATCACGAATGGGAATTCTAATCCTTTAACGTTATTCCTATTACTCATGAAAAGAGTATCTGGTATTCTCTCTTTAGTTTCGTATGCTTTATTAATATGCCATCCAAATTTTTTTTGAATCTTTACTTCGAGTATATCGGCTAATTCGTATGTGTCTTGATCAGTATCTAAAAGGATTATACCAATATCGTCAGGCTGAATTGTTACATTTTCTTCTATTAATTCACTAATAATATTTAATGCAGTATCAGAAAATGACTTTGAGATTTCAACAATCCTAATGCTTTCAAAGCCCATTTCTAAATCTTCAAATCGTCTAAGTGGTTCTCTGCTTAAATGAAATTTGGATTCTTTAATTTTTACATTATATCCACAATCTTTCCATTCTCTTTCTTCTAACCACCGAAGTTTTGTTTCTTCAAATAATCCCATACCTAAAGCATGAGCAAACATTAATGTTTTTGGGTCCGTTCTATAACATTTTCCTAGTAGGAAATCTGGTTCAATAGTACTCGAAATATTTTCATCGAAAATACTTTGAAAAATATCGCCTGCAACATAGATGTTCTTTTCAGTTACTAATTCACACAAGTTGAAAAAGTTTTCATCAAAATCTTGACTTTCGTCAATAAACATATATGTTAAGGCGAATTTCATGTTCTCCTTAGAATATTTTGCTTTGATGTCATCTATTGCTAGTTTACAAGCCTTACTGAAAGACATCTGGTAAGACCAACTATAAAATGGAATTTTATAGAAAGCACATATATATCTATAAGCACCAGAGTTCGGAAATGAATTAGAGCCCCAAGAATTTGTACACCATAATCTTTCATCCCATTCAATTTGTTGTTCCACTTTCATGAAATTAAAAAAATTTGGAATTCTCTTACGTAAACTATCAGCTAGTACTTTACTATGGCAAGTAAAGAATATTTTAGAATCTATATCATTGATATATAAATCTTTTAATTTGTGTAATAAAAGTTCTGTTTTTCCTGTACCAGATAAACCTTGAATTCTAATTTTTTTCTTGTTAGGATTTTCATACACAAAGCGAGTTTGGTCGCCATCAAATAGTTGAATTTTTTGTTTTACTTTATCTAATTCGGTGGAAGGAACTTCTTCTTTAACTCTATCAATATCATTAATACTACCTATAAATAATGATATTAATAGCTCTATTTTTTTTCTTTCAATATCCGTAGTTAATTTTAATGCTGATAGAAAAGTTTCTATATCGTCTATATCATGCGTTTCTGAAAAGACTTCGATCAGCGATGAGCGCCATTTACGAGTTCTACCAATGATTTCTTTATATAAATACTTGTCAGAAATAAAACCAATATCTTCAATTATATCTTCTACAAAATTTTCGAAATTTTCATTATCCCTTCTATCTCCAAAATTTAAAATTGCTATCTTATTTTTAGGTGATAAAACTATTAATGCCTTAGAGTAATTGTATGAATACTTTTGATCAGTTAGAGGTCTATCTAAAGCATAAATCAAACTTTGATTCTCATCTGAATACTTATTCAGAGATTCGATGAAATTTATATTCAGAGCGTTTTTTTCGGCGTTTAAGTAAAAGTAACTGCTCATTTTAGTTTTATATTAAGTTTCATTCTTGTTTTGTCTTTATTACTACCAGCGTGTTTGTGTATGGTTAGTTGCGTGGTTTAGCAACTAAGTTAACAAACATTTATGAACCCGTGAAAATTCCGCAAGAATTTTCGCAAGTAGGGAAGAACATAGCAATTAATTATACACGGTGTTGGCTGTCGTCTTTATGTCGTAAAAAGCATAATATAGCTATAAAGGAAATTAATTTTTAGTATTATCTATTTTTAGTTTTACTCAAAACTAAATAATAAAATAATGAAATAATGAAATTTACTATTACGAAAACTGAAGAAAAAAAAGGTATATATACGATTTATACATCTCATAATTATGCTTACGTTTTTTTTATTAACCACAAGGATATTGTTATAATAAAAACTTGGGATATTGGAAGTGAAATTCGGCACACAGGAATTAGTAAAAATGGAACTACTATTGGTTGCAACGTATTTCACGAGTCTTCCAAAAAACCTTTTTTATGTAATTATAATAATTAGCAATTGAATTTTGGGCACTAAAGTTCTAGCTATATACTATTTATATTCTAAAATGTTAGATTTCACCAAATCTGCATAATATCTTATAAAAGGTAATAACTCATTTGACTTGAAATTCGCTATTTCTGTATTTCCTTCTTCCTTAGCTTTTTTGAAAACAATGTTGTCTACAAGAAAGTCCTCTGTATTTGATATTATTTCAAAACTAAAATGTGCGATTGAATTCCTTAAGCCATGAATTAATTCTCTTAATCGAGTATAATCTCTACTAATGGTTGATTTATTTAAACCCATATTCTGCTTTAACTCATTTGTAATAATTGGGTTTGGGATATGAGTATAAAATTTCTCTTTTGGAAGAACAATAATACCTAAAAGGCAGTTTAGTAATAAAGTATAATTATATTGTTCCTCAAATGGGTATTTGTGAAGTATCGAATCATATTGTGAAATTAATTTCATTGTTCTATCAATAAAATCATGTTCTATATTTTTATAATTCCCCATTATCTTTAAATGTCTAGTCCTGAAATATGGCTACAGATTAAAATTGATTTTAGGCTGATAATTTGTATACCATATAACCTGTTTTATAGTCTAAAGATAAATATAATCTTATTTCGTTGTATAATTTAATTACATTTTCTGCTCTATTAGTTTGTGCGACGCTATCAAAAGTTTGATCTAGATAAAACTCATCTTTCAAGATACCATTTACGCGTTTAACCTTAGCGTTTTCGTAGCAATGATTTTGTTCTGTCCGACTAACGTTTATCTATTTTTCTTTTGAGTATTTGTGTGATTTGATTGCTACAATATTGTATTCCTCTGTCTGAATGATGAATAAGATATTTAATGTTTAGCTTGATAAGTCGCCTTATTTAGAACTCTCACATATCCTTTAAGTTCCATGTTGTTACTAATATCATAACCCACTATTTTTCTTAAATACATATCTGTTATTAAAGCCGGATAACAAAAAACTTTTACGGTTCTAATGTATGTTATATCAGATATTCAAACTTGGTTAGCTCTAGAAAATTCTAAGTCTTTTTTGATGTTATTATTTTTATACAAACGATGATAAAAGTTGGTAGTTCAAGCACTGGTTTTCTTTCTTATTGTAAGCATATTATGATTTCTAAGCACTTTAAATAAATTGTCTCTATCAACTTTAATATTAGCATTAATAAACTCTTTATTGAAAGACCTAATAAGTTTACGTACGCCTTCTCTAGGAAGGGATTTGCGTCTTTTAGCTTTAACTAAGGCTTTATACTTAGCTTTTATATTAATTCATTAACTGATTTATAGTCGAAATCTTCAGCTGCTACTTCAAGATAACAATCTTTTAACATCGCATCAAGATCCTTTTAAGGTAGTACCTTTTTAAGCTGTCCAACCTCTTTTTGGAGCACTTTAGTTCTAGATATTTTGTCTTTTGATTCCACTTTTACGCTAGTGTTCATTAGGTCTTTGAGATTATATTTTTGAATCCACTCATTAACGGCCTTAGGTGCAATGGAGTAGAGTTTATAAAGTTCGCTCATTGTGTGTTTACCGGTTGTAAGTTCGGTTAAAATTTTCAGTTTGAAAGGTTCTGAATACCCTCTAATTACTTTGTCATTTTTATACATAATGTTTAAAATTATGTAGCCTTTATTCAGGACTGGTCAAGTCTTGTTTTGATGTTATTGCGTATCGTTAGTTGTGTGTTTCAGCAACTAATTTAGCAAACAAATACGAACCCAATAAAATTCCACAGAAACTTCTCAAATAACCATTTATCAAATCAATTAATTAAACACAGTGTTGTAACACGTTTATCACTCTAAATTAATATTCAATTCCCATTAATGTGACAGAAATAAAAATATCCTCATATCTTTCAATTTTTGTATCAGATATAGAAAAATAACCTTCATTGCTCTCAGGATAAAGGTCTTCAATTTTTTTACTTACAATAACATTCCATTCTGATTTAATACTTTCATAATTAGGATATTCAGATTTTTCAATTTCTGTTGTATCTCCAGATGATATTGCGCATAACTTGTTTATAAAATGAGAGCCACTCTCTTGATTTTTTTGTTCAAAATGTGAAACAGGAAGTAAAACGGCAAAATGACTGTTTTTTAATCTTTTCCTTATTTTTTCAATTTCTTTATTAATTTTTATTGCACTTAAAAGAACTGTCAAGGCAGGAACGTTTTCGCTTTTTCTAGTTTTAATAGCTTTGGAGATTAATTTAGACTGAATAGTTTTCATAGTTTAATTGTTTTTTTTAAATTAATAATACATTAAGGTGTGAAATCGTTTAAAAATTTTAAACTTCCTAATTTTACATGTTTTAAATATCCTCCATCTTGCTTAACTGGATACCCATAGGCTCCACCACAAGTGAATTCTTTACCTTCATAATGTCTGATAACAGCAGGTTGACCTAGGTATACAATTCTCCATATTTCATTATTGAAATGTTTTGCGTATATTTTATCATTATAAACATAATTGAGTTTTGAAAAAAAATTTAAACCTTGATGGTTACTATCTTCTAATAAAAAACCTTCTTTAATCAATTCAAATCTTTGCTGATCATTTAGACTATAATTACAACCGCTAGATTTTTTTTCTTCGACAATTTCTAATTTCTTCTTTTCTTCCATTTATTAAAATTATTTGTAAAGCTTAATTTAATTCTAATGTAAAGTAGGGGAATAATTAAATTATTTTTATGATGATTTCCTGAATTATTGGCATTTTTATATAACTTTTTGGTTTATAGATTCACTAAAGATATTCAAAAATATAGTAACAATTTTTATTTATTGAAAAAAAATCTTTTCTTTATATTATTAAAAATCAATAAGTTAATTTCTATGTCTAAGTTTTGTTATTTAATTATTGTTGCATTTGGAATATTGAATTTTCAAGGAGATAAGCGACAAGAAGTCAAAGTTGAAATTGAATTTGTAAAAAATGGATATGATGACTATAAGGTTTTTGCAAGAGAGACAATTCAAAAACTTCAAATAGTTCTTAATTCTGATGAATTTAGAAAAAGTATAAAAAATGGGATTTTTTTGGAAACAAATAATCTTAATAATTCTGAATTATTTGAAACTATTATTAATGGTTACGAGGTTCAATGCCCTGAGAAATATCTTGATAATAATGTAAGTTGCAATAAGGGTGAAAAGGGATTGATAAATTTGAAAGTTAGAACTATTGATAATTCTGATCATAAAAAATGGTTACGTAGGTGTGCGAAAAAACCAAGAAGAGGAAGTACTATTGGTATAGATGGAGTTGGTGATGGAGTTACAGCGATATGTCCACAAAGGTTACAATCTTGGTCTGCTAGTAGTAAATATGGAGATTTAGGTGGTCATTTTATGCATGAATATATGCATATTTTAGGGTTTTCCCATAATAAGAAAAAGAGCAAATCTGCTGTTTACCAAATAGGGAATATTGTAAAAGAATTAATTGATAAAAACAACTAATTCCCCTTGTTTACATCATGTTCATTAGATGATTAGTTCTAAAAGTTGACAGTAGATTACCTGATTTGATTAACTTTAAATTCTTCTATTATTTTCTATTTCAGAAAATGGTTGCAGTTTCGTATTTGTAAATCTCTATTTGTGTTGAAAATCGAATATTAACAGTTTTTAGTACGCTTGACCAATAACCAGGTTTCTGAAAAACATGAATATTTAATGGAATGTCATTGGCATTAAATCCAGGAGAAACTATTTCTACCAAATATACAACTTGACCTAAATTAGTTATTTCTACGTTAATTGTAATGTTGAAAAGAAAAGTTCTAGAAGTCCTAAATCATTCTAAGCATACCAATCTTTTAAACATTAAATCTTTACAATCTTTTTTTGTCATAATTAAAAGTTTCATTTTTTTTTTTTTAAAGTTTGATAATTTCGAATTATTCAAAATCCATGATGGAATATAAAGGTAACACCTTAAATCAATTATTTGAATAAGCATTTAAGTTTAGTGCTTTCTTTAAATTACTTCTTATATGAATTTGGTATAGTAACCTTTATTTATTGAATAGTACCTTCTTTTTCAAAAATATGTTACCAAATAAGTATAATTTGAATATGTTAACTAAAAATGAATGGAAAAGGCCTTATTTAAAATTTGTTTATTTAAGGCGAATAGTTCCCTAATTATTATAAATATTATCCTCTAAAATCACCAAAATATCACGTCCTAAAATCCCCTATATTTTAGGCTATTTTAGGTTTTCGAGTTTTGAGGCATTTTTAGGTAAAATTTCAAAAACGATCAAAACCCTTGCTATCATTGACTTTATAGCGAATTCACCTCTTTAAAAATTTAAAAATTTAGCCCTTTTTACTGTTTTTGTGAACACGATTACTATCTGAAGCTTTAAAATGAAGGCAGATTGTAGTCAAAAGAAACATTTATACTATTATTTAATGACTACGAATAAGGTCAACAATAGAAAGACTTTAGCGAAAAAATCTATTTTTAAAACCATAAAAATCCAAAAATTTTTCTAAATTTGATTAAAGAAAATTACTAACAAAAAGTGAACATAGAACCGAACACGGTTTTGTACACTATCAAGAACATAGAGGGTTTTTAACTAATTACAAATCAATAGTTTAAAAATTAAAAAAACTTTTGATTGAAATTCATAACCCAGAGGTCACGAGTTCAAATCTCGTTCTCGCTACAACAATAAAAGTCTAGTACTAAAGTGCTAGACTTTTTTTATGGGCTGTGCTGAAACTTTGCTTCAAAGCGTATAAGCATAAAAAAAGGCTTTAGCAATGCCCTAGCATTGTAGACTTTTGCTATTGTACAGCTCAACCGCGAAGATTCTATAAATCTCGAAATAAACCGAACCATTCTTAAGTTTTAATCTAAGCTGAAAGTTAAAAGTTGCTTTGGAGATTATAACTAATGCGTCTTGCTTACAGCCAACGAAACTCTAAGCACCTAGGAGACGCCCTATTGGCACAGCACTTTATTTATAAATTTAGATGGATTGATGTCAATGACTTAACTAGGAAAACTCATATTTCCAAAATTACAGTCCCTATTTCATTAATGATTTGTTTTCTGTTATTAAGCGTATCCACAACAGCATACCCATTATAAAATGGTTCAACCATTGTGTATCTAGTTTTATATAATTCGTTTCCTTGTCTATCGATATGGCACCATCCATTTTTATCTTTGGCAATAGCATAATTTTTATGAAAAACACCTAAGTCCGAGAACGATTTATCATATATAAAATTTCCATATTTATCAATATACTTATATCAACCATCTGACAACCTCACACAAGCATTGTCATTGTGTCGTTTAAACGGATTAAGACTTTAAATATCAACACCAACTAATACAGAGAACTGAGCGGACTGATAATACTCGTAAGCATACTTGATAGGCATAAGAAATCTACCGTGTAGTTGTTACAAGAACCTCACTATTCATTATCATTTTTAAAGCTACTAATAAGATCTTTATCAATCTTATTTATTAACTCAAACTCATTAGAAATATGATTGTCTAAAAAATCATTTTGCAGCCTTAAAAGGTATGAATCACTAATAATATCTTGTTCTAAATAATCTTCAAAATCAGGATATTTTTCTAGAATGTCCTCATTCTTAATTTTTAATTTTGAACGAATAACTTTAAAAAATTTAACTTCACTATACTCAATAATATCATCTGCTTTAATGGTTTTTATTGCGACCGCAATTAGCATTAATTCCTCAGCTTCTGATAATGTTGATATATTAAGTTCATCAAAATATTCTTTTAAAAATTGATATCCTCCCTTATTTATTGCCATCAATAAAGCATCCATTTCTGCATTAATATCAATATCTCCAAAGGTTTTATTTTCCTTGTGTAATTTTTTAATTAATTTAACCTCACGTTTATCAATATCACCATCACAAGCCATACAAGAGAACGCTGTCTTTAGTAATAATTTATCAAAATTTATTGTTCCCATATTAGTTGTTTTTAAAACCAATAGTCCGTCTTTGGTTGCTATTAGCAGTTGAGCCTTCCATTATAGCTTTAATAGATTTATAATTATTCAATTCTTTCAAAGAAATTGAAGAACGATTTTGCGCAATAGTTTCGATCAAAATCTCTTTTGAAATTCTAGATTTCATTTTAAGTGCTTTTCGCGATGCTTCATCACACAAAAACTTTATATCACTTGAAACATAATTCTCTGTTGCTTTAGCAAATTCAGAATAATCCAAACCGATTTCCCTCGGTCTTTTTTCCAAGTATAATTTAAACATTAATTCACGAGCTTCATGATCTGGTGGTGGCAAGTAAATTATCTTATCTAACCTTCCTGCTCTTAATATAGCTGGGTCTATTGAACTTGGTCGGTTTGTTGCTCCGATAATAAAAATGCCCTCATCTCCACAATTATTCATTTGTGCTAAAAACTCGTTTACAGCACTCGTATTCATATGGTTGACACTTGAATTATCTCGATTAGGAACTACAGCATCTAATTCATCTATAAAAATAATGCTTGGTGCATTTTCACGAGCTTCATCAAAGAGGTTTTTGATGTTTTCTTGTGAAGCGTTTACCCATTTACTTTGAATGTCAGATGGTTTTATTTGATAGAAATTAAAGCCAATTTCTTCCGCCATTCGTTCCGCAAAAAATGTTTTCCCGCAACCTGGTGGACCATAGAGCAACATTCCATTTGGAATTGTTAATCCATATTCTGCATAACGTTCTTGATCATCCAAAGCATCAATTACGTCCAACTGTATCGTGTCTTTTAGTTCTTGCATTCCTGCAATTGCTGAAAATCCTTTTCCTTTTTTTATTTCCTTTAGTTTCGGTTTAGAGGCCTCTTGTGGTGAAGAGAGTTGTTGTATTTCTAATTCTCCATTCAAGGCCTTTATAAAATCCTTGATATTTTTAAAACGATTTTCAGCATTTGGTTGTAATGCCTTACTAATAATATTTTGAGTTTGTGTGTCTGTAATAGACGAAAACTTTAAAGACTTTTTTCGTTTTTCAATAACAGCATCTTCCAATTTTACGGTGTCCGACTTATATTTTGAGATTTCTACAAACCAAGGTGGTAGCCCCTCTAACAAATGATAATACAATGCACCTACAGAAAACACATCACTTTGAACTGAAAACACTTTATTAAAGGCTTCATTAGCTTGATAAAATGGATTTAAACCTTCCTTTAAAAAGTCCTTATTCGACTGACTTAAAAAACGAGCATAGCCAAAATCAATGATTTTTGGAATCGCAATTTTACCTGATAAATCCAACATCACATTCAAATTAGTAATGTCGTTGTGGATAATTGGGTTTTGAAGAGAATGCAAATAGTTCAATCCATTTAAAACTCCCAATATAATGTCTTTGACTTCGTAGGGATTGAGAGAACCTTCTCGTTTCATTTTATCTGCCAAAGTTTCACCACTGATAAAATCAAGAATAGCATAAGCATATTTTTGTCCTTCAAGTAGTAATTCACCACTATCACAGTATTTAACCAGATTAGGATGTTTGATTTCTTTTAAAATCTCTACCTCCAAAACATCACCATTTTCAGTAAACTGTGTTCTATTCAATTTTGAATACATAAACAGTTTTAAAAGCTTTGTTTTACCTTCTTGGTCTTTTACACGATAGGTTTCTGCATAGCTTCCTTTTTTAAGGAAGAATGTTACATTGTATTTTTCATTAATTAGCTCGCCTTTGGATAATATATGCTGTACTTTGTTCATTTAAAGTGCTTCTTCTGGATTACTAGGTGTCGTACTAAAATTTCCGTTTTCTTGTAATATTAGTTCATACGTCAAAACAGCATTATCTAGGCGTTGCGGCATATCTTTACTAAAGATTTCGTTTGCAATAAACCCACCTTTTAAAAAACCACAATCTACTTCCTTCATAATCTTATTTGGATTCCAACCTTTACCGTAATAAAAAAATGCTTGATAAGTACCATTAGGGAATTCAAACTTATGAGTACGACCTGCCTTTATGTAGGCGTGTCTATAGACTTTGTCCTCTTTTTTTATGGTAACCATTACATCTGAATTATATGGGGTTTTTACAGATATACCAGCACATCCCCAATTAGAACAAGAGCTATTACTTCCAAAACAATAAGCATATGGCGTAGCACCAGTACTTAAAGAATTATTGATATATTTATCATAAATAGCTTTTTCCTTTCGCTCTTTTTCAAGACGAACTTCTCTTGCAGTTCGCTCTTCCTCTTCTCGTTTTTCACGTTCAATACGTTCTTGTTCTTGTTGAAATACACGTTCAGCTTCTTCAGCTTTTCGCTTTTCTTCCAATTCAATTTTTTGCTGTTCTTCTTTTGCTAAACGCTGTTTTCTTTCTGCATCACTTTCACAGGAAGAAATAATTATAGCTAGAGAAAAGAGCGGTATAAGTAATTTTGTACTTAATCTCATATTGTAATTTTTATCCTCTCAGAATTCCTCCTTTAGGAACATTTGGACCTTGATCAGGACCACCTTTCCCAAAGTCGCCATTATCTATTAGATTATTTATAATAGGTTGTAGTCTATCAATGCTCGGTCCTTCAGAAATAATTGTCTTTCCTCTCTCAATAGAATGCCTAGCCGCATTTCTATCTCTCCAATTAATAGTATCAAATTCTCTATCCATATAAAAGATAAAACCAATTAAATGCTCTAATCTTTCTAGTTCAAAAGCAATTTGATTAATTTCTTCTATGAGTTTTGGTGTGTGTTTTGTGTCTTTATCTCGAATAGCTTGCTCAACGTTGGGACGAATGCTTTCTACTAATTTTGTTGTTTGCTCATTTCCTTTTTCTCTATTGACTTCTTCTAAGCTATGGAAAGCATTTTTTAACTCTTTTTCAAGCTCAGGCCACTCTCTGTCACCGATTAGTTTATCAATTGTTTTTAATGTTTTTCTTAAGTTCTCAATGGTTTGTTGCTGTGTGTCTGCTGCTTCTTTATTTTTATTAAAGTGTTTTTCTATTTCCTCTATTTCTTTTTCAGTTTTTATCAAATCTTCAGAATCTATGCCTTTTGATTTTAAACTGTTGATGTCTCTTTTTGCCTTTGAGATCTCAGTTTCTAAATAACCAGCTTTGGAATCATTTACAGAATCTACTTTTGTTTCACATTCAAATTCATAGGTAAATGCTAAATGTGGGAATGTAGCTAAACCAGTTATTTTTTGATTAATATCAATTTTCATTTCGATATCTACTTCACTGTTTTCTGGTAATAATGATGGTAGATCACTGCCAGTTATTAAAATAGTGTTTACGTGATGGTTGTGTATAGCTCTTGATCCTTGACAACCGTGCTCTCCTTGGAATATAGAAATTTCTAAAAAATCTTCATCCATCCCTGGCCTTATTTGACGAGGTGTTTTCAATTTTGATAGATTTCCAGAGGCGGGAAGCTGCTTACTTTTTTCTAAGCCAGTTACTGTCTTAAACTGTAAGCGTCCTGAAGATATATCTTGTATTTCAATACCAATGTTATGAGGTAGAACAGCACTTCCACCTTTTCCTCCTTGTATAATATTAAAATTAGCAGGTTCACATTCAAGCTTGTTTGCTTTATCGTCATATAGATTAATAGTAAAACTATTTGAATTTCCTTTTTTAAGCTGAACAGTAAAGATTTCACCAATAGCATTTATCTCTACTTTTCCACTAGACCATCCACCATCACCTCTTGAAATATCTGCAAATACTTTTTCAGGAATATCACCTTCAGTTTTATCTGCTAAAATTTTCATTGTTACAAATTCTTCCTCTTCCACAGAAGTAGGTTCGTATGTAATATCTAGCTGTATTTTTGAAGTGTCTGCTGTGATGGTTGTTTCCTCTTTTTTAATTGTAGAAGCATAAACTGAAGCTCCTTTTGCAACAACTGTCATAGGGTCAACACTAGTATCTGGCTTGCAAATCTGTTGCTCTAACATTCTTCTTACAATTGGCGAATATGTTGGGCCACCGACCAATATTAAAGCTGATAATCTATCTCCACTTAGATTGTTTCTTTCTAATAATTTATTACTGATATCTATAGCATTTTGGAATACAGGTCCAATTGCTTTTTCTAGCTCGACTTCTGTTACAGTAAAGTCTAATTCAAATTCTTCTCCTTCATCATCTTCGCCTGGAATATCTCCTAAATTGGTTAAAATATTTGCTTCGGCATTAAAAGAAAGTTGTTTTTTAATTTCTTCCGCATAGAATTTCATCGCAGCTCGTAAAATCTTTCTTTTGTTATCATCTTCAAGTAATTTATCAATAACAAAGTTTTCTTTTAAGTAGGGAAGAATTATCTCATCAACAATTGCTTCATCTAGGTTTTTACCTCCCAAATAGTTATCTCCTTCGGTATCTATTACTTGTCTTATACCATCTGTAACTTTTAGCAGAGCAGCATCAAAAGTTCCACCACCAAAATCAAAAACCAACCAAAAACCATCTTTATTTTCTGAATTCATACCATAAACCCAAGCCGCTGCTTCTGGTTCGGTGATAATACCTACTTGTTCAAAACCAGCTTTTCTTCCTGCCTCTCTAGTTGCATCAATTTGATTGTTTTTAAAGGCAGCTGGGACAGTAATTATAACAGCATTGATATTCTCATCTTTTTCAAAAGATTTTAATGTTTTTAATACTTCAGCCGACAATTCAATAGAAGAAAAAGAGCGTTCAGCATTTGAGCTTTCATAAACGGCATCCGAGCCCATAGTTCGCTTAAACTCAATAAAAGAATTATCTTTACTACTATCCCAATTTTTCATAGCCTTTAGCTTCTCATTCTTCAAAGCATTATATGCGGCATCTCCAACTTGGATGGCTTTTTTCCTATTAATGTAAACACAAGAAGGCATTGTGTCTTTTAGTGTTTGTGTTCTAATGCTTTCAGGATTTCCATTTTCCATTTTTGAAATGGCCGAATTCGTAGTACCTAAATCTATTCCAAAATCAACTGTTGTTCTTTTCATACTTATTATTTTTATTCGCCTACACTTACCTCAATCTGTGCAGCTTGAATCATCTTTCCGTTAAAATTTACTTGTGGTTTTATTATTCTTGTAATTACTCTTTTTCCTGTTTCAATTTCTTCACTTGGAATAAAATTGGCTGTAACATTAAGACCATCTTTATATTCTTGCCCTATCATTTCTACAATTTCATAACCACTTGCCAAGTAATTTTCTTTAATACTTTTTACAGCACGTACCAATTGTTTTAACCCTTTCGTTTTTGGATCCATTCTATAATGGTTGGTTTCCATAGCCGTTAATCTATCTGCTACTTTTAAGACCAATGAATGGTCATTGTCATTTGCTTGAGAAGTAATTGCTTGGTCAACTTTAAATACATCTAATTGCTTTGTTAAAACTTCAACCAGTTTTGTATCCAATTTCACGCTTTCTTCTTCTAGAGAAGCTTTGGTGTTCTTGATTTGCGTTTCAACATCTATTTTGCTTGATTGGATGCGTTTGCCTAACAACCAATAGACCAAACCGCCTAATAAAAGCGTTGCCAAAGTGCCGATAATCCAATACAGACGATTTTTATCTAAACTATTTCCTAAATCGGATATTTTTGAATTATTTGAAACAACAATTTTATCTGTCTCTTTAATTTTTGTTTTTAACTGTTCATTGATAGAAGCCAATTCCGCTTTGCTTTTATCAATAAGAGTATTTAAACTATCAACTAATTCTTCTTTCTTATCAATAATTTTTTGATTCAAATTCTTTTTAACAATGCGATATGTTCTATATTCTTTATTTAGTTCTGAATACAACTTTTGAATATCGGCTTGTTGCTGATTGACTTGGATTTGTAAATTATTTACTGTTTCACCTAATTTCGAATCTGTTTGCTGTGCAAAAAGGTTTGAAACTGTTACGAGAATAATTATAAGTAGTGTTTTTTTCATTATATAGTATTTAAGAACATCCTTTAGCAAAAATTATAAATAGAATTATTGCACCAACAATATAAACCCATGGCGCACAACCCTCATTGTCCGTTGAAGGACTAGGTGTATGAATCGGTCCTCTAGGCGATTTACTTTGCTTTTTTATACTTTGAAGTTGATGGTGAATATTAGTTATTGTAGATTTATTCTCAATATACCTAAGTTTAGTTTGACTATTCATATCTAAAGAATTCATTACTGAAATTACTGAAACAGCATTCGAAACAATATTTGGCAACAGTAATAACTTTGCTCTATTATACTCGATTCCACTTTGCGCTTCATTAACTACTTCTATCACCATACCGAGAGCATTACTCACAACTGCACTACTTATGTTCAGATAAAATTCATCATTTGATCCTAAAATATTTCTTATATTTTGTAATCTACTTTTACATGTATTAACTAATGATTTTGCATTAGCTATAGTGTCACTTGCATTTTGAAATGATTTTAATTTGTTTGTGATAAATGCTAAATCTTCTTTAATTGGCGCTGTTTCAGCCCATTCCTCAATGCCTTCTGTATTTTGTTTTATTCTATCTTTTGCTTGACTACCAACTGCGATTGATTTTGCATATTTTAATAGTCTTAAGCCTTCTTCACTTGTGTCTTTTGTGTCCTGCCATGCTTTAAAATAATCAATTCCGCATTGCATTATTTCATTAGCCAATTGGTCGGCAATCATCTTGTATTTTAAATCATGAGCTCCAAGTATAGATTTTAAAAGAGATAAGTCATCTTTACAATTAACATATAGTCTTAAACCAAATTCATAAGCTTCTCCATTGTTATTTTTTCGTTTCTTTTTACAACTCTCAATTTGTCTTTCGATTTTATGTAAAGGTTCTTCTGTAAACCTTTTTGAAAGATACTTTTGAGTAGTTCCATTGCATCCGCTGAACAATTGCAATGTTTCCGAACTTGAATATTGTTTTTTGAATTGCGTCAGCAATTCATCTATCAATTTTTCAGATTGTTTTTGTTTGTGAATTGTATAAGTTTCATCTGCAACAGAATGCACAAAGCTTTCAAAGTAGTCTGATTCAATGAGTTTGATTTTAGCTTCAATTCCTCTTTTAATATCTGATTTGTCCCTGCTTAAAAGTTTGTACGTACCTAAATTGTTGAATGCAGAGAAGTTTTTAGAGTTAACATCCTTGTTGGCTGTTACTTTTCCCCAAATTTCAAGTGCTTTTTCTTCATCACCATTTTTTAGATATTCGATTGCAGTATTGTCAAATGGGCTGGTATTTAAGAACCAAAATAGAGCATAATTAACTTTGTCTTGGCTTTGCTCAACATTTGAAAATGCTTTATTTACAGAATCTTCTGTTCGATTAATACTTCTAAGAATTTGAAAGTCAAAGTCTGATTTGATTTCTTTTCCAACCTTTGTGTAGGCCTTGATTTTCCCTTTTTGCTTTTCAAGTTCTTTTGCAGTTGCGTTCGAAAGAACACCTGCAATTCTGTAAGGATTATTTTGGATTAACTCCATATTTTTCGGTTGTGTTATAGTGCCTAAAACTACTTTTAATTAGATTTACTTCATTACGGTTTTCCGTAACTCCTATCTGCATTGATATAAAAACCCATTAAATTTCATAATTATTTAAGTATCACACGTAAAATGGATGATCTAAACAACTTTTAGTTTAAAATATCAGGTATTGTATTGATAGAGGCCATAAAATCAGTATTTGTAGATAGTTTTTGTTTCAGTTAGCTTTGGGTTCATAAATATATGATCTCAAAACTAGCATAGAAACGGACAAAACCTGTCCGTTATAAATTACTTTTAAGTTATAAATCTTATTATATATATTTGAAATACATTAAAACGTATAAGAAGTATAAAATTATTTGTATAGATCTGCGAATTGCCTACACTTTGTAAAAAAGCAATAAACAAAAGGTTTTAAAGCAGTTAAACCTTGTTAACTCAATATAATTACCATTAAATTATTGGATTTATAGTTATACAAAGCTTCAAGATTTTAATAAAGTCAAAACCATTGAACTAACTTTATCTTATAATGAGTTACGACTGGGATTTTGGTCAGACTCATTAAACAAAGCATAAATAGTATTCTTAATAACGTTTATCAGATTATTATTTAGCTCCGAACAATGTAAAAAATGGCGTTATTTTTTTGATTTCAAATAAAATTGATAAAACATATAGGCTCCATTTATTCTAATGACTCGAACTAAATTCTTTAAGTCATCAACATCAATAAACTAAAACCCCACAAACAAAAAAAGTGCACATTAAACATGTGCACTTAAGCTATTCCCCTTATTAATTTACAGTATAACTAATATACCTTTCAAAGATAACAAGGAGATCTTGATGTTATTTACGGAAAACCATAATGCCGCTTAAAAAACCTCAAAAAAATCTAAAACGTAAAAAAGGCAACTATTTCTAGTTGCCTTAAATCACTGTTAATGCTATAATACAAAATCCCCTACAACCCCATATTATTAACAGTGTATATTTCTTTTAGCTTACAACAGCATCACTATATCAAACCCAAATCTTTAACAAGAGCGACCAGATGTATGGCATTATTTGCCTTAAATTGATCTTTAAGTTTATTCAATTTCTTTTCTATGGTGCTTAAGCTATTAGGACTTATCCCATTAAGTTTAAAATTCTGACTAATCTCATCTTGCGACAAGCCTTGTGATAGTAATTTTAGCAATTGTATATCATAATCATAGATCTCTAAGTCGTTTTTCTGCTCTATTGCTTGTGCCACTTGTGGGGATAGATAGCGCTGTTTTTGAGCTACAGTTTTAATGGCTTCCTCTAATTGAACGGATCCTTTTCTATCCTTACACACATAAGCATTGACATGATGCTGATTAACCAATTGTCTTACTTTCTGTAATTGATCTTTCATAGAATACACAATAATTGGCAATTGAAAAAAGTCTTTTCGTAAGGCTGCAATTAATTCTTCACCCGACTCAAAATTGGCATTTCTATGGTCTTTTTTAAAGGACAAATCGGTTATAACCAAATCGTAATCTACATCATCTAAGGCCGCACGTTTTACTTTTAAAAAGGCATCATCACAATACTGAACCACATCGGTAGTTTTCACCTTGCAATCTGCTAAAACCTGCTGAACACTTTTGCTTATCGCATCGTGATCATCCACAATTAAAACCTTCTTAAACATCCTATATCACAATTTTTGTTTTAAACCCTTTGTTTGGTTCTGTTTCAAAAGTAATTGTTCCATTTAAGGATTCAATACGGTTTTCCACATTCTGTAAACCATTACTTTTATTTAAGTCACTTCCTACCCCATTATCAGAATACGTAATAATGGTTTTCTTCCCCTCTTTGGTAAATGTTAACACCGCTATGGAAGCCTGACTGTGCTTTTTCATATTAATCAGCAATTCTTGCAACACTTTATACACCGTTGTTCTTTTCATTTTTGAAAAGGTCTCCCAGGCAATATCAGATCGTCCTTTATCTAAAACACGCACTGAAGTATCGCTAAAACTTAATACTAAATCTTTTATCGTATCCGCAAAAATCCCTTCGCCTTCAATAAAACTATATTCTTTTGAAATGTCTCTCGTTTTACTATAAATGTCTTGCAACTCATCAATAAGATGCTCATTGGATAAGGCTTCACTTTCTAATTTCGTCATAAATTGAAAAACATCATTAGCCACCTCATCGTGTATTTGTTTCGATATTCTAGACTCAGCATCATACACCTGCTGTAGCTTTTCCTTTTTATGTTTCGATTTTAAAATGAAATAAATCAGTATCGCTATTAAGGCGATTGAGGCAGCAACGATACTTGCAATGATGGACCTGGTGCGTTGTTGCTCTTCTTTTAATTGACTTTCTAAAGCTTTTCTTTTGAATTCAGCATTATCATACTTCATAAAAGCATCTCTACTGGCACGCTCCTTATCGGCATTAGTAAGACTGTCGTTTAACTTTTTATAGGTCTTAGCGTAAGTATCGGAACTCAACATAGTAAGCATCCCCAAGGCATCGTGTATATAAATGGGCGAATTAATATGCGTTGCAAACTCCTGAGCTTTTAAAGCATGATGCGACGCTTTGTCTAAGCGGTCTACATCATAAAAATAATGGGCTAAATGCGAATGACTTGTATAAAGGGATAAGGTGTCTCTAGCCATATCTCTAAGGTCTAATGCTGAAGTCATTAAGGGCAAATCCTTCTCTCTATTATTTAAAAGTGAATAGATAAATCCTAAATTATCTTTAATACGTGCAATGCTAAGCTTATCTTTTATTCGAGGAATAATAGCATAAGCTTTTAGCAACTGAGTTTTAGCATTTTCATAATCTTCATCTCTTTTATAGATGTTAGAAATGTTATTATAAACAATAGCACTGTCTCTTGCATTTGTTGTAATTTCTAAAACCCGATCATAGAGTTCAAGGGCTTTAGCGTTATTTCGTTGCTCGTAATATAAAATTCCAAGAAGCGTGTATACACTTTTTCTAAGTTGGGTATAATAAGGAGATTCTGAACTGTTATCTAAAATTTTTATCGCTTCTAAGGCATGGTTTTCACTTGCCTCGTAAGCCCCTTTTTTATAATTAAGACTCGATAAATAGTATAAATCATTAAGAATAAGGAATTTACTATTTTCCTTTTGGGCTTTACTATAATGTGCTGTATAAAATTGAAACGCCTTATCTAAGTCATTAGGACTTTGTGGATTTAAAGCAATTTGGGAATAATACTTTAAACTGTCTGTTTTTATTTGTCCATAAGCAAAATGCAAAGTTTGCATAACTATTACACCGTAGAGAATGCAAAAAAGGTAAGGTCTTTTTTTGATAACGTTCATAGAACTAAATTAATATCTTTATTTGTTTTGACTGCAATTTAGTGCCTTGAATCATGATATAATTTTCCTTGAAATTTTAGAGACCTTGCATTTTTAAAAAATTCTGAACGTTATCTCTATCCTATAACCAAACCTCCTTCAAAATTTAAGGAGCTACAAACTTAAGCCGTGCACCTTTATTCCTTTCCCACTTCATTTAGCACTAGTTCTGTTTGTCTTCCAAATAAATAAAACGCTCGCTTTTGTTTATTCCTAATTATTTAGCCTTCAAAAAAACAAAAACGCTTCATATCACCAGTATAAGATGATATGAAGCGATAAGTTCTTCTGTATAAAACCGACTTACTGCAGACTCATTCCTCTACAAAATCAGCATCGGTTAGGGTTTTAATAAAAGCAACTAGACTTGCTTGTTCCGCTTTAGTTAAATTTAAGGCATCAAAAGGTAGGGTTTGAAATTCTTCATGAATGCCGATTCCTTGACCTCCGCCACGATTGTAAAAATCGACCACCTCCTCTAAGCTAGTATACACGCCATTATGCATGTAAGGTCCGGTGACCTCACTATTTCTAACCGTAGGAGTTTTAAAAAAGTGCTTTCGCTGATCGGTTTTAAAAACATTATAACGTCCTAGATCGTCACTAATTATTGCGTTAAGGGTATCCTTAGTTTCGGGTACACCAAGGAGTTCTACTTCGGTATCATTATAATGCGGCGGAACCGTACCATTAAATAACGGTGGAAAGTGACAAGTTGCACAGGCTGCCTTTCCCATAAACAAATTAAAGCCTTGCTTTTCTACAGCCGTTAAAGACGTTTCAACTCCTTCTATATTTCTATCGAATTTAGAGTTGAAAGCATTTAAACTCCGCACATAACTTGCAATGGCATGCCGGATATTAAACTCCACACGCTTATTCCCATAGAGACTATCGATCGCCATTTTGTAGGCCTCATGCTTTAAAACACGGTTCACAATAGAATCCATAGGTAAATTAAATTCATTATGATTTTCAGCAACACCTACAACCTGCCCCTCTAAACTTCCGGCACGGCCGTCCATAAAAAAGGATTGCTGATATGCGCTGTAGGTCAGTGTTGGTGAATTTCTAACCTGTCTGGCATCAAAAGTCTTTCTACCATCTGTAAACGCCTTTTCTTCTATATGGCAACTTGCACAAGCCATATCCTTATTTCTAGATAACCGTTCGTCCTTAAATAGGGCTTTCCCAAATGCTTCTTTTTGTTTTAGGTGAAGCGTATCGCTTTTATAGTCTGAAAAATACAGCACATTTAGTGTATTGGAACCAAAGAAAGAAGTCGCGGTGTTAGAAACAGCCATTTCAAACGGGAAATTAACCTGCCAATCGTCCTGAGTCTTGACCAATAATTTTAATTGCGGATCGGTGTAATTTTTAATAAAACTGAAACGATCAAAAGTATCAAAATCGGCATTTAGAGCTGTAATTCCGTTTTTAAAGGACGCGCTTAAATCGTCATAAATTTCAACCGTACTAAACTTATCTTTACATAGTTCTAGTAAGGTGATAAGGGTTTGCGTGGTATATTGACTTTCTGTTAAAGCTTGCCCTAAAACAGGAGAATCGAATCCTGTAATTCCCGTTGCTGCTGTTCTTAAAATTTGATCTCTAATTAACCAAATAAGATGATAATCTTTCAACTGAATGTGCGTATTGCCTTGCAACAATTTTAAACGATCAGAAGTTACAGTGATGGCATTCTGTAATACCTCAGCATCGCCTTCGTCTTCATGCAACAACTCTTCAACAACCTGAAAACCAAATGGATTTCTAATTTTTACATCGGTTAAGTCCTCTTCCTGAACTTGTAAGATGTTTGGCGCATTTAAGGACTTAAAATTATTCTTATCTATAGCCGCCAAAATAGGCTCCATGGCTTTAAAATGTTGGCGTGCTTGTTTATAGTAAGCAATGCGTTCCGCTGTATTTTCAGAGGTTGAAATGGAATCTAAAAATGCAATACATTGTTCTAGTTCCGTATGGTAAAAGGAAGCGATTTTTTTATTGGTGGTAGCTTCCGTTACAGGTTCTAACTGCTTTTTACAGGATACTGTAATGAAAAGCAAAAGACATATACAAAATGTATATGCCTTAGCTTTCATAAATAGGTTCTTATTCATGATGTTAGCGTCTTATCGTTCTAAACCTTTAATGAGGTAAAGCATTGAACCTTCCTTAGCATTTGCTAAGTTAGAATTCGCTAATGGATCTGTAAAAGATGTTCCATCAGCAGGTTCCCATCCGTGGTTTTGTGTCATCACTAAGAACGTATTCTCTCCATTGTTTACCACATCTGTTACATCAATCATTCCGGTGATTTCCCAAGTTCTTGATGTAGAACCGTAGCCTAAACTTTCTGCTCTCGCTTGGTCTGCTTCTAAAACGGTTTTTAATTCCCCTGTATTTAAGTTGTATTGGTAAAGCTTAGCATAACCATTGACTGAAGTCTCTAAATAACCGTTAGGATCTTCTTGAATATAGGCATAGTTTTCAGTCACTAAAATGTTATCTGGAGAATGGAAGCCATCGGCTACACCACCAACAATATCTCCATCTAATACACAAGTAATGGTTGCAGGACCTGTTGGATCCGTTTCATTTAAGCTTACTTTATAAACACGACCTAAGGCTGATCCTTTTCCTGTTAAACTTGGAGAAATACGTCCTGTTACACAGAAATAGATTTCTCTTTGGTTGGCTGCAGAACCTCTTCTCCAGTCGATATCCTCTAATCTAGAGAATCCCATAACACCTTTAGCTTTCGCTTCTGCGTCTAAAGCATTAATTTCTGTTTCATCTAACTGTACAAATTCAGCACTGTAAGACATCCCTTCTTGCATATCCATTTCAAAATCGATATCTGCCGCAGTTACTTTTAAACCGTATAACTGACCTCCATTTAAGTCCCCACGGTTTCCAACATACATCCCTAATTGTCCAGAAGGTACTGAGTTGTCTGAATGATCATCACCAATAAACACCACCGTTTTATCTGGGTAAGCGTCTTTCCCAATAGGAACTGCATTCTCTGTAGACCATTGCCCTAAAGCAGGTAAGGTTTCTCCTGTGCTTGCATCATCAGCACTTTTAGTAGGATCGGTAGCAAACACGCCTTTAGAAGCGCCACCCCATTCGCCACCAGAAAGGTATAAAGGTCCAAAACCATGTTCTTCAGGGGTCACTAAAGTTCCAGAACACATTGCAGTTTCAGCCGTTGCTGAAGCATTTAAAATGTACTCACCGCTATAAGGTCTTAGGTTTTCGTTCAACAAGATTCTAGCAATCGAGTAATCGGCTTCAATATTATTGATTAAGGTAAATGTATTATCGCCATTATTTATTAACCCAGCACCATCGGCCATAGATCCATAAATAAAGTTAGGCGTATTAGGAATGATATCTTCTGAAGTTAAAAGTGTTGAAATTCTAAGGTTGATAAACTGATCGGTAACCTTTAAGAAGCTAGGCGTTTTTGAAGCCATTAAGTAGTTAGAAATATCGTCACCATCTTCGCCGTCAAGACCATCTTCACCGTCGATGCCGTCTACACCATCGATGCCGTCTTTTCCATCTTCAACTTCACAACTTACAACAAGGGCACTTGTTGAGGTAACAATAAATGCTAATAAAAATAGCTTAATAATTTTGTTCATAATTTAAGGTTTTTTTAGTGGTTATAATGTGTCCACAAATCTACCTTCAGCCTTTTATAAACATGTTAATTCAGAAAAATCGTATGATTAAATTAATGCAAATTTAGCGTTAACTGTATTACTTCAATATTACTAAGTCTTGTTGTTTTTAGGGTTAATGTTATGAGAAAATTAAGGGCTTGGGTTACAGGCTTAGGATTTGCTAATATTTTCGAGAGGTGCCATTCTACTTATCATAACCTCTAACCTTCTTTTATTTACCTCCTTGACTTTTAACTCCTAACCCACTTTCTTTAATGATAAAGTATCATCTATAAATCAATAACTAGAGAGCTCTTACACATCATCATTAATCTCTACCCAATAGCCATCGGGATCTTGAAAATACACTTGTTGAATACCGTCTTGGCGGATGTAATCTTTCTTTACGGTGCCTAACCAATCTGAATAGTCTATATTCAGTGCTTTTAAATGTTCTATAAACTGGCCGAGATCTGCTGTAGATAAGGCAAAATGCACGGCTTTATTAACTCTAATTTCAAAATCTGGGCGTGGAATAAGATGCAGTTGCTTGCCATCACCTAGCGACAACCATCGTGTTTTTGAGTTGGAAGCGGTATTCTCAATTTCTTTAAGTTGAAGCACCTTTTGATAAAACGCTACCGATTGATTAACCTCTGTTACCGAAAGCGCAACATGATTGAATGTGAAGCTAGACATTGTTCGTTTTAATTAAATTAATTTATTTGCTATTCTGTGTAATTGCGCCGCTGTAAGTACAGGCTCAAAATAACTGAGATAAGTATTCAATTCCTTTAAAAGCTTAATTTTTACATACTTAAACTCACCTTTAGGCTTATTGTTAATCATAACAATAAGATTTCTAATTGGAATCTGTTGTTCTCCCCAATGATGCCCTTTTAGGCTTAATTTTTCAGAAAAATATACAAATAAAGCATAATTTGCTCTTTCAATTTGTTCAATCGGGGACCTTAAACTTAACGAATCCACAGATGATCTACTCCAATTTTTAGTTTCAATAATAAATATTCCAGCTTTAGATAATAAAAGATGATCTATTTGTATAGAATGAATTCTTTGATTGTATTTTTTATAAAAAATTGGATCAGAAAATTTTAAATTAAAATCATTAATTAAAACATAGTCATCAGATAATTTCTTTATTTCCTTAACAACTAAATTTTCACCAATAGCTCCAGAAATTAGGTTTTTAGCCCCTTCAACAACTTGACGTATATATTCTAATTCTTCGAGCTTAGATTGAGCTCTTTCTTCGACAAATTTTATTTTATCCGTCTCAAATTTCTCTATAAACGCCTCACTAGCTTGAATCTGTATAGAGATATCATTTACGGAAAACTGTATAAGTTTCGATTTATTCTTTTTAAAGTATTCAACTTTATTCTTTAGAAAATAAAGCTGAATACTTGAAATTATTTTTTTTATAAGATTTTGATTCTTTTGATTTATTATAACGCTAATTTTACACTGTAAGTCACGGATTCTTGAATCTATTCTTATTTCCTCTGACTCACTTATCTCATTTTTTCTTTCCACATTTCGTTGAAGAGTATTACAAGTCTCAAAATATTCTTCCTCTAGCATTTTAGCGGCATTCTGAATAGTCTCTTCTTTTTCTGAGTTATAATTTGATAAGAAAGTCTGGATTTCTTTAACAGAACTAAACCTAGAAATTTGTTTATCTCTTAATTCAGATTTTAAAGATTTCAGTGATTCTATTGTTCCGTGTATAATTGCCATTTAAGTATTTTAAAAATTACAGCTCATTCTTTAAATATAATTAATTGCCTTTGCTATACTCAACATAACAACTAAAACACTAAAGTCAATTATTTTAATCCGCTATGTGTTTAGCGATATCCTCTGGCCAGACCACGAACTGACCATATTGACCATTTTTTTCAACTCCACCTGTCTCTTTTCCGCGTTTAGTTGTTATCCAATCATCCTCTTTTTTATACATCAATTTATTATCCGTAAACCATTTATTTACTCTACGGCTACTCAATCCTGTTATTTTTGACAATTCTTTCGTTGTAAGCAATCTTGACTTTGAATAATCCTTGCTTTCTCGAACTTGCTTGATAGTGCTTTCTGTTCTCTTTTCTATTTCTTTATCAACTTTCTTTACCGAAATACGAATTTCTTCACTAATAGTTAATAATCTTTGTACTTCAATATAGATATCATTATATAAATCAGGGTCTTTTTCCTTTGTCACATGGATTCCCATTTCATCATTATTCTGCTGAGAAAAAGAATATAAATTCATAGAAGTTACGATCGCTTCATTTTCGTTCAAATAACATTTTGCATGAAGAGAGTTACAAAGACTAGTTCTGATTCCAATTTGACTTTCAAGCCAATTACTTTCTTCTACTTGTAATTTATTCTCACGATAAATAATTCGAATGTCTTTTTTTTGAATGTTTAGATTCTCCATATGGTCTTTAACACGCTTATGAAATTGAAGATACGGACTAATTAAAATTAACCGATCAGTTGTGTTCTTTATAAGTTCCTCTAAATGATATGAAACACCTGTTGTGTTTAAAAATTTTGCCATTGTCTAGTTAGTTTGTAGGTTTTGATAATTTGGATTCAACGTACATAAATATGATTGTTTACGTTGATTAAGCGACTAAATTAACAAATACTAACTGAATAAAAAATCTTAAAGGATTTTTATAAATTCACTAAAATATGATTACATTTAATTTTCTCTCAATAATTATTTTCTTGCTTTTTTTCAACTTTCTCAAATTAATAATTACAATTAAACGTTTTCAAAACTAAAACCACTCACTCCAAGCTATCAAAGGCGACTTTAAAAATATTTCCAAATCCATTTAAGGGATGGTTGGCTTGTTGTTTTAAAACCTCAACACTTTCTATTTTATCGTCTTGCAATGTGGCTCTCTCGCTTGTAAAGTAGAAATTACCTGAGGTCCAATCTACAAATGGGCAATAGTCTAACTTATCGGAATTAATGACTTCTCCTAAATTCTTAGCTGCTGTCCACTGTCCCTTTTTATCTTTTCGGCTTATATATAGGTCACCGCCCCCAAAACCATCGGATCGGCCAAATGAACTAAAAATAATGATGTTCTCGTCTGGATTTACGTAGGCATTGAATTCGAATGTTGTAGAATTAATCTCCGCAGGTAAAGGCTCAGGAGATTTGAAGGTTCCATCTACAAATTCGGCCCTAAAAATATCTTCTTTCCCCACCCCATTTCCTCGTGTGGCTGTGAAAAATAAATTCCCATCTCGACTTAAAGACGGAAAAAATTCGTCTCCTTTGGTGTTGATTATAGAATCTAAAGCTACGGGATCCGACCAACGGTCCTCTACCCGATCGCTATACCAAATATTGTAATCGTTTCTTGTAGTATCGTTATAAATAGGTCGGTTTGATGCAAAATACAATCGATCTCCATCATGACTGTAAAAGGGTTCTATGTCTTGATATTGTCCTGAGATGTTTAAAATTTCAGCATTTTGCCACTGTCCCTTTTTTTTCTTCCTTACTACCAAACATCTTTTAGTCTGTTTATAGTTCCCCAAGGTATAGACCAGCTCATTCTGCTGTGGATTTATAGCTAAATCCCTTTCATATAATGGAGTGGAGATGGCATGCGCTGCAAATAATGATAAATCTTCTGCTGTTGTTTCAATATCAATAATCGCTTCTTGTGTTTGATGGCTTTGCGATTTACATCCCCATAGCGTAAGGCCGATTAGAATTGCAATTTTATATTTGAAATGTTTCAATGTATAGAGTTTAAATTTACTATTAGGTTCATGAACCTCTAAGAGAAATGTTTTTCAGAAAGAACATCGCGTGAATCTACAACGAAAATACGCATCGCTAGACAACGATTAACACTAAGACCATGCCCCACTTTGTGCTGCTCTTATTCTTGATCTGCTTTGTATTGTTCTAAGACTTTTCTTAAATGAATTCCGAAATCTTTATCTAGTGCCGCTCCGCTATAGGTCAGGTTATGTTTTTCACAGTAGGCCACAAATTCCTGATACTTTTTACCATTGAATTTTGTGACTTCAGCATAGCCCTTTAAGGTGTCTATCTTCTGCCCCAATATTTTTCCATCTTTAAAACTGTAGACCACTTTAAATTTTCGAAATTTTCTCTGCAATGCTACATCCAAAAAATTGCTGTTTTCTTCAATGGTCGTTACTTGGTCTTCGTCTGATACGATGTGTAGTAATTTTATATGAGACTCTAGTTCTTTACCCCATAAAATCAAAGCAGTCAACTGGTTCTTGTTCTCTATTTCTACACTGCCATCACTAAATATTTCACTATAATTTTCATCTACTAAAGCCTTTACCGCATCTAGATTATAGTTATTCCTAGCTTCAATATAAGTCTCAACAAGATCTTGATGTTTTGAAGTTTGAATATTCCGTGAAGCCCCGTTCATCAGAATAAAAAAACATGGTACTAGGAATACTTTGAGCCTCATTTTTTTCATGTTTGAGTTAAATGAATTATTTATAAAAATAGTAATACTCAATTAAAGTATGAATTATAGTGATGAGATTTCCTCATATTAAGCCTCACATTAAGCTTGCACTTAGTGTGCAACCTATTTTTTATTCATCATATTCTATTAGTCTTTCATAAACCATATTCAGTTTTCCCTGCGAACTTCGTTTATTTGTTATCCAATTGCCATACGCATCATACACGCGTTCAAATGATGTTAGACGCTTTAATTTGCCTTCCTTATCATAGGATTTTTCAAGGATTAAATTATTCATTGTATCATATTCGTAAACCTTTTTTATATAATTGCCGTCAGGATTGAATTTGATGAGTGTATCTTCATTTCCATTCTGATCATAAGTGTAAACACGGGTATCTCTTAAACTGCCATCAGATTTGTATCTCAATTCTTTGATTTTTTTATTATCGGAATTGTATTCGTATACATTGCTCTCACTAATATTAATACTTGGATTTTTTACTCTAATCTCCGTATTATTTCCGTTTTCATCGTAGGTGTTGAACTGAATTTTGGTGAGGTTATTTTCTGCATCGTAGGCTTTGGCTTCAATCATATTTCCGTTAGAATCGTACTCATATGTCCAATAGCTTAGTAGGTCACCTGTGGCATTTTTCATCATAGCCTTTTGAACGTTTCCCTTTTCATCCCTGACGTAAATCGTTTTTTTGTAGCTATCCCCCTTGGCATGGCACTTACCAATTTCTAAGGGTGCTTCATTTTTATCATATACGGTGTAAGAACAAAGTTCGGAGGCAAAAAGCTCATCTCGACTTCTTAATTCTCCATTTTCAACGCTGTATATGACTTCTTTAACCAATTTTAATTTTGGTTTAAAATTGTTATTGCTTGATTGCGCTATAAGGTTAGCGCCTGGAAAAAAAATCAGAATTTGGAGTATCAATAAGTATTTCATAAGTTGACCTATATGTTGCACAACTACGGTATTTAATTTTTAGGATCAATAAGAATCACCCCATTAATGGCTCTAATTCCATAAATTCTGTAACCAATAACGCGCTCCATTAAGGATATTTTATCAATATTTAATCCATTAATATGATCTACTATTTCTTCACCACGCAGCGGCTTACCCGAAACCACCAAAAGCGGATTGTTGTTGATCTGGCCTTCTTTTGAAGCTTTTTCAATAAATTCAAGAATCGCCTTATTAGTAATTTCCTCGTAAAATTTAGGACTTAACAGCGGGTCTAAAAAAGACGCTATTTTTATAACACCATTCTCACCAATTTCACCAAATTCTTGTTCGCCTTCCTTTTTATTTAAATAATTGATTTCAGGAAAATCTTTAAGACTAAAACTGTTTTATTCAAGAAGCCTTTCATAAGAAATGGTTTCATCATTCAAATAAATTAAAGCGTCTTTTGAAATGGTTTTATTCTCAATTTGTTGATTAATGTCTCCTAATAATGAATCTTCTGTTTTCTCGTTTGGAATTAATTGAGGCGAGCAAGAATTAAAGCTTACTAGAATAAGCACGAATAATGCAATTTTTTTCATAGGTCAATGGTTGTATGGTCTTAGCTCATTTTTTTAATACACTCAAAACGAACTCATCACATAAATACTATTTTTAATTGAATTACCGTAAGGTTATTTATTAAAACTTCCATTCGATATTCATGATCGCTTTTATACCTTAAGTAGAGATTCATCAAAAACGACTGCATGGATCTTAAGCTATATCTATAAAATCAACATCACACGCTCGCAGTTAATCCATTAATGTTGACTTCTGGGTTCCTATTCTAAAACAACGTTCTTCACCTAGATATAGGGGGTCGCCATGTTTTTCAGACCAAAAACCATCTAACACATCCTTGGTAAGACATTTGTAAACGGCAACACCTTTAAAGGTTTTATTCGCCTCGCCTTTATAATTAAAATTGAGCACCAAAATATTATCCTTAAAAAAACCGGTTCCTAACTGTTCTTGCACATTATTAATAAGCCATTTAGCACGGATACGATTGTTTTCATCTAAGGATAACTCTAAAATTCCTTTATAGGATATGGCTTCAGCATCTTGGTTTGTCCCTATAATATTATAGCGTCCTGGCAATTGATGTATGGTCATGTTATGAGTTTATAATCGCAAAATTTACAGTGTATTTTCCTAAAGACCTAATAATAATTAAAGCGGTTTAGGGAGGCTTATCTAAATCCTTCAATAAAAGCGCTTCAACTTAAAATAACATAGAGATTCTTCGTTGTCTCTATCATCAAAGCTCAACAATACTTAAAATTGAACCGCGCCAAGCTTATACCTCACAACACGGTAATGCACTAATAATTATTTTAAATGCATTAAAATTAATGGGCATTTCTCTCGATCTTAAGGCAGCAATTAAAATGATATATTATGAAAACAGTTTATAGTCTTTTAGTCATTAGTTTGATGTGGTCTTGTAAAAACGACACCACAAAGCCAGAAGTTCCCGTTACTCAAAACCCAATGAATGAAGAACTCACGGATACTCGAAATTATGAGGCCGATGGCAATTTTGAAGAAGATGTTTATACCTACGAAAGGAAAACGGATAGCATTAATGAAAATTGGAACCTTAACAATCCTGAACGTCAAATGGGTTTATACGCCCGTTTTAATATGAGCGATGCTCAACAGGAACAGTACGAAACAGCACTTTCTAATTGGTTTCAATCACAGACCGATCAACCTTACGAGAAACTAGGAACAACAACTCGGATTGAGGCTGAAGATTCTATTTTAAAACAAATTTTAGACGAGCATCAATATGAAAATTACCAAGCTTGGGCACAAGACAATGACAAGCGCTAATATGTTTCTTTAAAGATATTAATAGGCCCATTATGGAGATCGAAAAGTTGATAGGCATCCTTGCCGGAATTTTCACCACACTCGCTGTGCTCCCGCAAATCATAAAAGCACTACGCACTAAAAAAGTGAAAGACGTCAGTCCACTAATGTTTGTTATCCTTTGTTTAGGTGTAGGACTTTGGACTGTCTATGGCATTCTAAAATCCGATTGGCCTATTATTATCACTAACGGAATCTCTTTCCTGTTAAACGCTATCATGTTAAAGATTGTGTGGTTTCAAGATGCGGATAATTCTTGAGGAACTTGACTCTAACTTAAGAGTCCAAATCTGACTTTTCATTCTCAATTAATTTATCCTATAGTATTACACCATATATTAAGTCCGCCTAAAGACGCTGTTAGTAAATACTCTGCTTCATAGCCTGTAACATTACCCAGCATAAAGACGCCAATCCTGGTGAAACAGGTCGCCATTAGTCCGCCATACATCGCATTATTAAGATCCTTTAGAAAATTAAATTTATAAATCTTCCGTATTAACGTCACTCAAAATCTGTGGCGCTACATCTTTATCCGAGTTATTATGAATTACCGACACATCGCCAGTACTTTCAAAAATAACCGCCTTTACTTCTTTAAAATCATGAACGTTTGCTTCTCTTAATTTGGCTATTAAATCGCTCTCTCCTACATTACAGGCCTTTAATCTTTTGTGTAAAATTTTACCATTCCACATAATAATCTGCGGCTTATTAGTAAACCAGCTTTTAAAATGAGCATTGGTTCTCACCAAGTAAGAAAATAAGGTCTGGAACCCTATGATAGTCACCAAAACGACCGCCCCTTTTAAAAGTGAATAATTAGCGTTAAGTATAATGGATGCTAGCACGGAGCCTACAGCAATTGTAGAGGCAAAATCAAAACTAGACATTTTAGCAAAGGTCCGTAAACCAAAAACACGTGTAATAAGAATAACAATAGTAAAGATCCCCAACACAGAGGCCACTAACCATATAAAATCAATAAAAGTCATAATAGAAGGATTTAGTTAGGGAATAAAAATACTAGGCTTAAGTGGTTTTAATTAATGCAATTACAATAAAGAATAGCTGATTTCATAGCACTATAAGTTCCTAAGACATAAGCTAGGATTTGAGCTAAACAAAACTTCAAATAAGTTCATTATTAAGTGTTTAGACTTTTAAATTTGATAGCATCCTATAATTAACTCAACGTAATTATGAAATCAATCACAAAACATTATCCTATTTATAAAACCATAGACGACGCTTATAAAGATTTTATTTTAACACAGAAACATCCATGTGTTATGGCAAAAACTTTATTTATGACGGACAACTACCATTTAAACGTTTACCGTTCGTCTAACCAGACTGAAGAATTAAAAACGCTTTTAAACGATTTAGAAGCTTTTATTGAGCAATATGATTTTGAATCTCAAACTTTTGAATCCTTTTTAGCCGTATTTCCATTTGAACACTATGAGTCTGAACTGGATTTTGAAACCCGTTTATGGAAAACGTTACAGCAATTGCACGAGTTAGACGACTGTCCTTGGGACGCTTCGGTAAGTGATAATCCAGAGGATCCTACATTTAGTTTCAGTTTAAAAGGACATGCATTTTATATTGTAGGCTTACATCCTAATAGCTCGCGTATGGCAAGGCAGAGCCCCTACCCTACGCTCGTCTTTAACCTGCATGCACAATTTGAACAACTCCGTGCCATGGGCAGTTATAAAAAAGTAAAAAAACGAATTAGAAAACGCGATAAAAAACTACAAGGACATATTAATCCGGTACTTAAAGATTTCGGCAAAGCTTCTGAAACCAAACAATACAGTGGAAGAGCCGTAGATGCGACGTGGAAATGTCCTTTTCATAAAACCAGTAAATTAGCATGAAACCATTACTTAATATTATAGAAAAACAATCTGGAGCCGCTTTTGAGCTTAAGAAAAATGATATCCTCACGGTCATAGATCCTATGGGAGGCCAAGTGAGTGATATGGTTATTTTTAATGCCCATGATTATAACGAAAAGCTCTCCTCGGGTAAATCTTTAGATTTTGAAGAAACTCTTCTACTCACCAAAGGGCACCATTTATGGTCTAACCGCTCTCAACAAATGATGAAAATTTTAGAAGACACCAATGGCCGTAATGATTTTCTATTAGCGCCCTGCAGCCCTGAAACCTTTAAAATTATGTACAACCATGAAGGCGAGCACCCAAGTTGTTTGGCCAATTTAACGCAACACTTAAAGCCTTTTGGTATTGATGCCGATGCGATTCCTACCGCCTTCAACATCTTTATGAACGTACAATTTGATGAAAAGGGAAAGCTTTCCGTACTTCCGCCAACGTCTAAAGCTGGAGATTATATTCGATTTAAAGCTGAAATGGATCTTTTAGTGGGACTTACAGCTTGTTCTGCGGAAGATAGCAATGGCGGAACGTTTAAACCTATTCATTATGCCATTGAAACAGAAGCCAAACCGATTAGCCAACACGTTTAAGGTCCTAGCACCTAAAATCTAAGACGAAATTATTAATTAAAACCCTTTATGATGACAAATAATAAGAACGACAAATCTGAAAATGATCATGAAAAACGCCTACATCAAAATGCTACAGATGAAAAAGGCGCCTTAAAAGACAACCATTATAATCAATATGGAAGACAAAATGAAACCCGTCGAGAACACGCTAATAAATTAAAAGACGACTAAGCGCGTTGACACATTACAACCCGTATATTGACTGACTAAAACCTAAAAAAGTCCAATCTTTAAATAAAGATTGGACTTTTTTATGCAACAGCAGTGAGCCTTTATTTACTATCATCAAGATTGATATTGGCTTTATCTGAAATTTGAGATTTTGGTATGGCATTAAAAAATTCTGATAATTCAAGATCTGCATTAGGTCCATAGCCTAATAGCATAGTGCCCTTTTCGCCTTTATTAGTTTCTACAACATATAAAATAGACATGTCCGATGGATTACTCATCCCTTCGTAACGGTGCTCAGCTACAATATGTAAATCTTCAGGTTGATACGTTTCAGAGGACTCGTTTCCAATTAAATTCCCCTCTTTAAAATGAAAGCCTGAGGTATACCCTTTGGATTGGTAAATATCTAAATAATTATCTTCGTGTTTTGCATATTCGTTTTCCATAATTGTATGATTTTAGGTTTCTTACAAGATAGCATAAGGGATTCTTATAGAATAACCATATCCATTTACATATTGACTTTAATGCTAAAAGCGAGCCTAATTAAAGTGTTCAACATAAAAAAGGATTTAGTAAGAACCCGACAACTATGCATTGACGACTTCCTTGTTCTAAAATTAGAAAAGCCTTTAACGAAGCTGTTAAAGGCTTTTAATACTCGGAAAAATGATAAACTTATCTTATTGTTAAATTGAGTGAAACTGTTAGCATATTCCCTGTTCCAGAGTAACGCTGCGCATAAACTTCGATATAATCGTCTTGCTTTAACTCTACAGTCCCAATTATTGGAAGGGCCAATATACCAGCACCGGTATAATAACCATAAACTTTGGTTTCTTCAAGTACCGTACCATTTTTAGCGATGTATAAAATAACTATAAATTCTTCTGTAGATTGGTAAGATAACGATGCTGCAACCTGAAAATACCTCGTTTTATTACCGCTGTAAATAATTTTATTATTACCATCTTTGGTAAATCTAAATAAATTATTAGATGTGGTAGTTCCATTAACTTTAGTTCTAGAGCCTACTCCTGTTCCACTGAAAGTTGTTGTTACACCAGTACCCACACTTGACGATAAGTTGATATCTCCTGTTGCTACAGCATCACTTTCTAATGGAATACCTGGGGCATCTACCGTCCAAGCGTTACTAAAACTATAGCCCGCATAAGATCCAGTACTATAGCCATTAATATAACCAGAAGCATTAGAAGTTGTACCTGAAAATACAGTACCACTAATCACCCCAACACCAACATTTAAACTTGGGTCACTAACATCCATGGCCACATCAGAACCATCAACGGTACTAAAGCCACTCCCTTTTTCCACCAAACCAAAATTTCCGGTTAAGGTCTCAAACGTCCCGCTGTTACTACTCGGCCAAGCTTGTGTGTTTAATAATAAATTTCCTATGTTAGAGAATGTAATCCCATCGGCATTACCTATAAACTGATTGATATTACCAAAATAAAGTCCGATATCAGAGACCGAACCTACACTCGTACTCATACCAACCACAATCACATTTTGTACTATTAAAGAGGTACTAGAACTTATTCCGGGCCCTGAAATATCAAATGCTTTCGTTCCTTTTAAGGTTAAGCCTTTAAGGCTTCCGCCCGTACTACCTTCAAAAACCACTCCTGAAGAAGAAAGGATATCTTCATTTGCATCTTGTCCAATCATATAGGCATTATTTAAGTCTATAGGATGCGATAAGGCAATGGTACCGTTCACCTCATAAAGGGTGTTTTCATCGAGTAAGTATTTAGAACCTCCGGCAGCTAATTCATCAGCTAAATCATCTGCCGATTTAATCAATTTATAGTTGTTGCGTTTAACACTGGTGTTATTGGCTATTTGATCCCAAGAACTGGTTGCGGTATTATAGAAATAAAAGGCCTTTTCATCCGTATCAAAAACCAATAAGCTTTCGGCAGGACTCGAAATCGAAGTCCGTTCTAAGGTAGTCATTCTTGGGGCTAATAAACCTTTAGAGTTTGAAGTTAAATCTAATAAGGATGAGGTATCTGGGTTTTCAGTTCCAATACCAACTTGCGCAAAAGTTAATCCGGTGGTTAATAGACTAATGCAAAATAGTTTAAATAATCTCATAATTTAGGGGTTGAGAGGTTAGAAAAAATTTAGGATGTTTAGAGGTTGGGCATCCTAGGGGAATATTAAAATGATGGTCTACTTAAAGACGTATTAATTTAGACTTATAAAACTGTCATAACTTATACTCGTAGACGTACTTAAATCTTCTGAAAGCCATACCTGTGCGAGGTAATCTACACGAGATGGATGATTGGGTTGATGAGACCACTTTTTCAATAAATAAGAGTAAAATTTTGGCATATAAGTAGGCTTTAGAGACGGCAATTAACACAAAATACGTGAAACCACAAACCTTAAAGCGTTGAAAATCCGACGTTAAAACAATATTTTATTCCTATTAAGTGTTTCATTTTGTAAGAAAAAACGCAAAATCATTATAATTCAATTAGGAAAAGATTAAGCTTAGATTTAACTATACGAAACCCTAAGATTTAAAATGCTTCCTTGTATTGACGTTAGCGAAATGGACTGTTGGTCAGAGATTCATTGTACTGGGTACTGTTTTTATTAGCACTCTTTTTTAAGATTTATAACGTCAAATTTTCACGCGCTATTAATAATCCTTTTAAAATTCTATGTTGTAATATTAAGACTACAATTTAATAATTAGGTTTTTGTTTTATTTTCCTACACAAATAAAGCTTAAAGTCATCGAAAATTATAATTTGAAGAGACCTCTTACAGAAATACCATAAGGTCAAAAGAAGGCTTTTCGTTCTTAAAATAATCGCCTCATTGCTATCATTTCAAACGTGCGTTTCGATCTTAGAAATGACGCAATTCCTATAGACGTAAAGCTATTTCGGTATCGATTATCCACATTCTGACCCTAACTAAGCAAATAAGCCACGAATAGACCGAAATGAACTAATCTAATTAAGAAAAATAATAGATTTTGCTATCCAATACACTATTGGTTTTTAACGATACACATTATGAAGGCCTATTACACCGTTTTACTTATTATAGGAATCACATCACTTTTTGCTAGTTTCCTTCCCATTCTCTTGAAGAAATTTAAAATAAGCTTTACCATTCCTCTATTAGTTTTAGGTGCTTTTTTATTTTTTATCAATACGCCTTTACCATGGCCAAATCCGGTGTGGGACATTGATATGACCTTACGCTTCTCTGAATTGGTCGTTATCATTAGTTTAATGGTCGCTGGACTAAAAATTGGTTTAAACTATTCCTGGAAAGAATGGCGTAATCCCTTACGTCTGCTAAGTATAACCATGCCTTTATTTATGCTCGTGGTCTTTTTAGTGGCTTATTATCTCCTTAATTTTAATGGACCTTCTGCCTTACTTTTAGCAGCGGTGTTAGCTCCTACAGATCCCGCATTGGCTTCAGAAATTCAGTTAAATGAAAAACAAAGTGTCGCCAAAAAAAATGTTGGCGTTCAATACAATCTTACTGCGGAAGCTGGACTTAATGACGGTTTGGCCTTTCCTTTTGTTTTCTTAGCCATCCTATGGTCACAGCATCAACATCTGGGTTTTGAACAGTGGAAAACTTGGATTAGCTATTACCTGCTTTATAAAATTGGTATTGGCGTTGTGGTGGGCATCGTTATAGGGTTCACCTACAGCTACCTTACTAAAAAACTCTCTAATTCTAATGTCACAAAAATTCACCATGCTTTTGTAGCCCTCTCGCTGACTTTAATCTCCTACGGACTTGCTGAAATTTTAAATGGTTATGGCTTTTTAAGTGTTTTCTTAGCCGGACTCTTTGCGCATTATCATCAGCATACTAAAGATATCACCACTGAGGGCGATCCAAGCTTAGGCTTTATAACCAACGTAGAAAAGTTTCTTATTATTTTTTGGATGATTTTCTTCGGAGGGTCCTTAGTGGGTGGTATCTTAGATTTTAATAGCCTCCCAACGCTTGCTTTTGGTCTGTGCTTAGTCCTTATCGCACGGCCTTTATTAGGATTTATGAGTCTTTATAAATCAGGATTAAATTTGAAAAAACGATGGGCCATTTCCTTTTTTGGTATACGTGGTATTGGCTCTGTGTTTTACCTTACTTACGCCATTAAACATGGTGATTTTGAACAAATAAATCCGATGTTCTCTTTAGTGGCCTTTATCATTCTTGTCTCTGTGGTGCTTCATGGTATCACCACCAAACGCTTTATGGCGCATATAGAGCAAGAATAACATTTTTTCACATTAAATCTTCATCAATAAAAGCGTACTATTCGCTTTACATTTTAGCACGACATACGGTAATTAGGGTTTCAGTAGAAGTTCTACATAAAATCAACTTATCAAACTCAATAACAACAGCTTAAACTCAATTAAAAAGACTCCAACTTATACGTTCACCTTATAAAAACCACAAATTCAAGACCGCTTAAGCACTTCAAATATTTCCGAAAATATACTAGCTAATGTCCTGAAAATGTAATACCTTACTTACTCCAATCCTTGTCTTAGGAAGCACTATAAACTTACAGCTTTACGACTATGACTTCAACTAAAAAGAAATTTGGTCTACTTCTAGGCCCTCTGTTGTTTGTACTGATTAAATTTTACTTTCAGCCTAAAGGATTAGACCCCAATGCTCAAGCTATTTTAGCGTCTACCGCCTGGGTTGCGGTGTGGTGGATCACCGAGGCCATAGCAATTCCTGTAACGGCATTATTACCAATTGTTTTATTTCCGCTCTCTGGCGGATTGTCCTTAACCGAGACCACAGCATCTTATGGGCATAAATACATTTTCTTATTTCTTGGAGGCTTTATTATTGCACGTACCATTGAAAAATGGAACCTTCATAAACGTATTGCGCTAAGTATTATAAAAATTGTAGGAACTAATGTCAACCGGATTATTCTAGGATTTATGCTAGCAACCGCTATACTGTCTATGTGGATTTCTAACACGGCAACGGCAGTGATGATATTACCCGTTGGAATTGCCATTGTTTTACAATTAGAAGATAATCCTGATACCAAAACCAATGAAAATTTAATCTTCGGAAAAGTTTTAATGCTAGCCATTGCCTACAGTGCGTCTATTGGAGGTATTGCTACACTAATAGGTACGCCACCTAATTTGGTACTTGCTGGGGTTGTTGAAAGTACCTACCATACTGAAATTACATTTTCGCAATGGTTTATGTTTGGTTTTCCTATCAGTATGGTACTACTCTTGGTTTGTTGGTTTTATCTTACCCGATATGCCTTTAAATTTGAACAAAAGGAGTTCCCTGGCGGACAGAAAGAAATTGAAAAACAACTGAAAGCCTTAGGAAAGACATCTTATGAAGAAAAGGTAATTTTAGCCGTCTTTGCCCTAACAGCAGTGGCGTGGATTTCTCGCTCTTTTCTATTAGTAAAATGGCTCCCTGCTATGGATGATACCATCATTGCGATTATGGCTGCACTTGCCTTATTCTTAATCCCTAATGCTAAAAAAAACAAAGCGCTTATTTCATGGAGTGATGCTGTACAACTCCCATGGGGAATCTTACTACTTTTTGGTGGTGGTATGGCCTTAGCCAACGGATTTGATGTAAGTGGCTTGGCCCATTGGATAGGGCAACAATTAACTTCTCTTACCGGAATGTCTATCTTTTTATTGTTGCTTATTTTAATAGCCGCCGTAAACTTCTTAACCGAAATCACTTCGAATATGGCCACAACAGCCATGCTTTTGCCGGTATTAGTTTCCTTAGCGGCAGTCTTGCAAGTACACCCTTATATTTTACTGGTCAGTGCAACATTGGCGGCATCCTGCGCCTTTATGCTTCCGGTGGCAACACCTCCCAATGCGGTGGTGTTTGGTTCGGGTTATTTAAAAATTGAAGATATGGTGAAAAAAGGAATCTGGATGAATGTGATCTCCATAATCCTTGTAACACTAGTGGTATACTTTATTCTTCCCCTTATTTGGGATTTAAACTAGATATTGAGTCGGCTGTAAACTAAAGACTTATAACTTTCTCCTATCGGAATGCGTTCGTCATTAATAAGAATACGATTTTTTTGAACCGAGGTTATTTTATTGACATTTACAATATAAGAGCGATGTACTCTAATAAAGGTGTTTTCAGGTAATTTAGATTGAATTTCTTTAAAACTCATTAAGGTTAAAATAGCCTTAGAATCTTCAGCATGAATCTTTAAATAATCCTTTAACCCTTGAATAAGGTTAATTTTATTAATGTCAATTTTTAGGTTTTCATATTCAGACTTTACAAATATGAAATCATCTTCATGGGCTGGAGTTTCCCCTCCTGCCGAAGACATATTAAAGGAATGATTGGCGCGGTTTAATTTCACCATTTCCTTAACTCTATTGACCGCCTTAATAAAACGTGGAAACGGAATAGGTTTCACTAAATAATCTACGGCATTAAGATCAAAACCTTCTAAAGCATATTCCGGATAAGCAGTTGTAAATATAAAATAAGGAATTTTACCTTCTAAAGATCGGATAAGCTCTATTCCAGAAATATTAGGCATTTCAATATCTGAAAATACCAAATCTATGGGATTGCTATTTATAAAATCTAAAGCTTCTATGGCATTGGTAAAGGTACCAACCACCTCTATAGCCCCTAAAGCCTGGCAATACGATTCAATGACATCAATTGCTAAAGGTTCATCATCAATTATTATGCACGTCATGATTATCTAGATTTAAGGTTAAATGAACTCTGTAAAACGACTTATCTTCTTCGATAGTTAAGGTATGATTGTCTTTATAGAGGTAATTAAACTGATTTTTTATATTCTCTAAGCCTACACCAGAATTTTTATCATCGCGCTTATACAAGCCGATAATATTTTCAATATAGAAATGAAAGGTGTTATCTATAATTTCAATCTTAATATCAATATGGGTGTTCCCTTTATAGTCGGTCCCATATTTAAAAGCATTTTCAATAAATGAAATTAGTAATAAGGGATATATTTTTAGGTTCTTAATATCCCCATTAATATTCAGTTTTACGGCTTCGGTATTTTTAAGACGCAAACGTTGAAGGGCGATATAATGCTGTATATAATTTAATTCTTTTTCTAAAGACACTTGTTCGTCCTTGGCTTCATAAAGCATGTAGCGCATTAATTCGGACAGCGTAATCACAGCCTCTGGGGCATTATCTGATTTGCTACGTACTAAAGAATAAATACTATTTAAAGAATTAAATAAGAAATGCGGGTTAAGCTGATTTCTTAAAAATTGTAATTTTATTTCCGTTTGTTCGTTTTCTAGAGCTTTGGTTTCTCGATCTCTTTTATAGAAATCTACCACCAAACTAAAAATCCCACCAAGAAGAAAAACGGTTAGGGAAAAAACCATTGGGATTCCATGTCGTATCCCAAAAGGCCCTCCAGGTCGACCTTGACGATCTCTCATTGCCCTTACCTCGTTTATAAGATTGTGGTTTATAAACTCTACACTAATATAATTATAGAGCAGTAAAAACGCAATTGAAAGCAGAATGTATAATCCCAGTTTGCGTTGTAATAAGATATGCGGGACTAAAATGGCATAATTGACATAAAATAAAATTGGACGCATAAGCTGTTTTACAAACATACCAGGAGGCACCTCTCCTAAATCAATGTATGCCGTTAGCAATGGAAAAATACCGATAATTAACCATACCAGTACGTGGACCATCCACTCTTTATTCGTCATTTTGTATACAAACATGTGCGCTTTTATCGTACCAATTAAATCTTATTGTAGCTTATAGCATTAGCATTGAGATCTTCAATACTTATGGCTGGCATTTTATTTTCAGAGAGTTTATCCAAGACTAAATTTCCTATCTTTTGTGCATCTTCTTTCGTCTTAAATCCTTGTCTTCCTTTTACTGCCGGAATATACTCTTGACGGATTAACAGACTAGTACCTTCATAAACTTCATAAATCCACAAACTATCTTTTTCTAAAACCTCTAAGACATAAGATTGGTCATTATTAATTTGTTCTTTCTCACCTGCACCTTGCAAATAGAAGAAGCCTACAAATAAAACTGTTATCACTAAAAATACAGCTTTATAATTAAAATATTTTTTCATGTTTTTATTTATTTAAAAAAAAAGAGCCAGAACATAGGAAGGATGTCCCCATTACCCTGACTCTAATTTAGCTATTAACCATCAATCACTATAGTTAATAACCCATCAATCAATCTAAACAATTCTTAAATTCTTAGTTATCGTCGTCATCTTGTTCTGCATCAGGGAAGAACTGCATGTTATCATCTAGGTATAATGTTCCGTTTCTACCTAAGGCAACAAAGGCACGAGAACCATCTCCAAAGGCAATAGCATCACGTCTTGCATACAATTCAAATGCTGTTTTTTCTTCCCAACTATCACTAGATGGTTGGTACTCATAAACTGTACTTATACTTCCTGAATACTCACCACAAGCTACATAACCTTTACCATTAATAGTAAACGCTACGGCATTAGATCTGTAAATGTACTCATCATCATCATCGTCAATATCCGTGTGTTGTGTCCATACTTCAGAATCTAAGTTGAAAGACCAGAAATCGACTTCGTAAACTCCGTTACTAATTCCTGTTACTAAATACACTTCGTTATCAATAGTGAACGTCACACCATCTCTTCTTTTATCGCCTCCAAAACCATAAATCTCTACCCATGAATCTGTTGTTGGATCATATTTCCAGAAATCTTTTTTATCACTTCCGTCGTAACCTGTTCCTAAATACCCGTAAGTATCAGAACCAAAACCTACAGCACCATAACGCGCTGAACCTGCGAAATCCGCAATTTGTGTCCAACTGTTAGTCCCTACATTATATTTATAGAAATCCGATAACTCTTCATTGGTATCACCGTTATATCCGGTTCCCATATACCCATCATTTCCAATGGTAAAGGCAGTCGCTGAACTACGTTCTTCACCAGGAAAATCTGATAATTGTTGCCATGAATTGGTATCCATATTATAGCTCCAAAAATCATTGTAGTAATCATCACCATCATAACCTGTACCCATATAACCAATATTGCCTATGGTAAAAGCAGCTGAACTTCCTCTTGCTTCTTCGTTAAATGTAGATTTCTTAACCCAGTTTCCTGAAGTATCATCGTCGTCATCACTATTACAACTATAAAATAGCGCCAATACGGCCCCTAAATAAAGCAATCTTATGGCTGATCTGTTATTCATTTTTCTCATTTTACTTATTATTTATATTAAAACTAATTCCTATGCTTAATGCTATTGAGTTATTGGCCTCAAAATCAATTATCGTAGTGTCGTTATCTTGAATGCTAAATTCGCTTGCTGTTAAATACCCCACATTAAAATTTGTAGCCCAATTACTATCAAACTGAAAATGGTACCCCGCGGCGAGTTTTAAGGCTTTAAATTCTAACTTAGAGTCTTCATACAATTGGTCATTACTAAAGCCAAAACCTGAACTATTATTAGCGTAAATAGATTCTGGTTGTGCTGTAAAATCTATGCGACTTTGATCGTTTATTTTATAGTAAATTCCGGTTACCGGAAGTCCAATTTCAACTCTAAATTGCTCTGTAATTTCACTTGAATACGACACTAAAGGATAAAAATTAGGTTCGCCAAACAAGGCCCCATATCCGGCTCCAAGTTTTAAATAAGACCTTAAGCCTTCATTATCCCAAACACGCGTAAAATTTAAAGCATAGCTAAAAATAAAATCTTCACTACCTATAACCTCTTCAAAGGTTGAGGAGAGATAAGGTGCTAAAGTGACATCCATATCCCATTGCTCATTAATACTTTGGTGATATTTTAAATAGAGTTCTATAGTATGTACATCATTAAAGGCACTAAAATCGTGATAATGATCATAATCCATAAAGTCGATACGCTGCTCTGTATACTTTACACCGAACCCAAAACGAGACGCCTTTAGCAATGATCCAAAATCTATTGCAATGGCCTTATCTTCAATTTGTATATCATTTACATCCAAATAATTGGCATAATCTAAAGCGATAAAATCTGCATCATCAGTTGTGGTGAACATATTTTGTCCATAGGCCGTCACCGAAATGAAACAAACAAGGATATAATATAGGGTATTTTTTCTCATCGGGTGCTAACTTACTATCTCCGTCGCGCACCTCTATTATAAAATATACCTAGCCTATTTTTTTGTAGACAAACACCAATTTTTAATCTATAAAACTAGCCCCTCATCTTTATAGTATAAAACCCCTATTCTGTCGATGTATTTACTCTGTAGGTCTATTTCACTTTTTATTAGACCAATTGCTTAGTTTTTTTGTGCAAATTCTACAAAACATATGTTGAAATCATTTCTAAAATTATTTATAGCGTTTGCCGTTTTATCGATGGGTATTGCGTGTTCTACCGATACCGAAGATGATAGCCTTTTAGCGGGGGAAGATTTTACAGGTACCAATATTAGAGTCTTGTCTATTGACACGTTTTCGGTAAAGCTCTCTACCATGAAGTTTGACTCGATTACCACATCTACCAATGACCGTTTGTTAGTTGGAAATTACCAGGATGATACCATGGGGACTTTAAATACCGCTGCCTATGTACAAATGACACCTACGTCTTACTATTTAGATAACGACGCCACTTTAGATAGTATTACCCTAGTTTTAGGCTATGACTCGTATTATTACAATGATACCACACAAGTTTCTACGGTTAACGTTCATAAGTTAACGGAAAAAATGACCTCTGATGATGATTATTTTTACAACACTACCGTTACACCTTATGAAACTGAAGCTTTAAAAACATTAAGCTATTACCCTACTCCAAATAAAGATTCTTTAGTAGTAACACTTCCTTATGATTTTGGTGAAGAATTATTTAACGGCATTAGAGATAACGACATTACGGATGAAGAGTCACTCTATCAAAAATTAAAAGGACTTACGGTACAACCTGGACCTAATGACAATGGTGCTGTAATAGGATTTTCTACTGCTACGAGCTCTAGTTACTTAAGATTTTATTACACCATCCCCGATGAGTTAGAAACCGATGAGTATACTTATGATATGACCATCAACAGCTATTACAATAAAATTAATAGCGATGTTACAGGCCTACCTTTAGAAGCCATCACCGATCAAGAAGATAATTTGGAATCTTCCGACAGTAACCATATCACCTATAACCAATGTGGAACGGGTTATGTTACTAAAATTGAATTTCCGTCTATTAAAAACCTCTTCAATATTGGTAGCGACGGTACTATTTTAGATGCTGTGCTTTATATTGAACCAAATTCTACAGCACACACCGATATTCAACCTTTAAGTGAAACCTTATTACTGTATACCATAGATCAGAACAACGATTTAGCGAGTCAGGTTAGTAATAGTGTCGATGTGGTAACAGCAGGAATTACCGATGAAAACACTGAGTTTAATGAACTCACCTACACCGTTCCGGTTATCGATTTTATAGATCAGAAATTAAATGAGAGCCCTGAAACAGAAGATGCCCTCATCCTTATTCCAACCGACTATAATTCCACCGTTAACAAAATAATTTTTAATGACAGTGAACGGTCAGAATACACAACTAAATTAATTATCACTTATGCTGTATATGAATAAATCTAAGTCCCTTCTTATTTTCGCCCTATTGGTTACAGTATATAGTTATGCACAAACAAATAGCCTTACCGGATCTCCATATTCCCTTTTTGGACTTGGTGTAGAAAACAACTCAAATACTGGTAGAAGTAGCGGTCTTGGTAAAACAGGTATAGCCCTTGATGCTAATTACGGGATTAACCTTTACAATCCAGCCTCCTTTATTACCTTAAAAAAGGACGAAATTACATTTGATTTTGGAGGTTCTGCAGAGATTATTAACATCTCTAATAATGACTTAAACGAACAAACTACCACTTATAATTTCACCAATATTTCATTAGCTTTTAACCGTAATGACAAATATGGTATAGGTTTAACGCTGAAACCAGCAACTAACGTAGGCTATGCTTTAACAGGTATTGAAAACAACATTGAAGGAAGTAACGAACAGTTTACCACTAATATTGATGGTACTGGTGGTCTCAATGAAATACGATTAGACTATGCTCGTACTTATTTTAAAAATTTAAATGTTGGTGTAAAAGCCGCTTATTTATTTGGAAAGATTGAAGAGACGGAGTCTATTATTACCTCTGGAAGTTACCTTCAAATAGATGAAACAAACTATTATAGTGGTGCACAATTAGGATTAGGTTTACAGTATAACTTAAAAGATAAGCATCAATTTGGGTTTACAGTAGATTTCCCTACGGTTTTAAAAGGCTCACAAGATGTCTCTATAATTAAGTATTCTAATGACGCTTTTAGCACGGTTGATGAATCTGAAGACGAATCTATAGATAATTTTTACTTGCCTCTAAAGCTTGGTTTTGGGTACAGTACTAAAATTAAAAATCTAATGCTTACTGCAGATTATAACAAAAGCTTTTGGTCTACAACAGACCAATCGGACGCTATTGGCGATTACACCGACCAAGATATTTTTAGCCTTGGAGCGTCTTACGCTGTAGATCCTACAAGTTATAAATACTGGAAACGTGTAGATTTTAGAATGGGATTAAACTACAACTCGGGCTACTTAAAAGTAGACGACACTAATATTGATACCTATACAGCTTCTATTGGTGTTGGCTTACCTATAGGAAAAAGGTCACTGGTAAATATTTCTTATGCCTTGGGTAAAAAAGGAACAACAGAAAGCATTCTTATTAAAGAATATGTAAATACCCTAAACATTAACATCTCGTTATCGGATCTCTGGTTCCAGAAACGAAAATTTAACTAATTCCCCTTAAGACTCTAAATCAGCAATGGTTTAGAGTCTTTTTTTTATCACTTTCTCCTGCAATCTGTTTTACTTTATCTACAGCGACAAATAGCTTCTTCTTCCCCTCTAAAGCCCTGCAGCTCGTCCTTTTTAAGCGGTGTTAACTTCATCAGAATATCCAAATCTAAACCTTGTCTATCCTAAGCCCAGAAAAGCCTATACTAAAGTCAATAGAGAAGTCATTAGTGATTTAGTCTTATCATTTTTAGCAGGATTGCTAGCTACAGCAGATCTAAGAAGACATGGAATCACCATAAGTTATCCATCCACATCTCACCCATTTTACACCTCCTCTTTCATGTAATTAATAATCCAACTAGCATGGTAATAATTCATGAAAGAAACTCTAAAATTAACACGTCACGCATAGAAACTATCAATGGACATGCTTCTCCATCTGCAGAGGACACATTTAAAAGATGACGACGGAATAGTTATTCGTTAATTATCACGATAATCCAAATCCTTTAAATTTAAAAGTGAAACTTCAATACACATCACCACCCCTTTTAAAACACTAGTCTTTTCCCATTAAAACATTGAAATGAAAAACCTAATAAATGTATTTCATCGGATTTTTAGGTATTTCATGGATTTGTTTGATTTTTTTAATTACCTTTGTATCAGCAAACTAATAATTTTAAGCCTAAAATCTTATCCATTTTTAGTAAAAGTGACTTATAACGAAAAAAAGAAGTGAATATCACTTAAAGTAGAATTCGCCATTTCACAGCATGAGGCCACAGATTGGTCTCTGAGCATTGGTGTAGAGTAAGAAGATCAAAAGTGTTGAAACTGGCCTAAAAAATAAAAACATTACTGTAATGAATCTAAACAGAATTCAAGACAAGCAATGTTTTTATGAAGTGACTTATAGCTATCGTAATCTCGTATTACCACAGCAGTTCTCTATAAAATAAATCAAATTTACAATGGAACTTCGAAAAGACACATTGTAATCATAATCCATAATTGAGATAATCAATTGTTTTTAGTTAGTAGTTAGTGTTAATCAAGTCTCAATCTTCGTCTAGATTGAGGCTTTTTTACTTTAGTAATGCTAAGAGTTCATCAAAATTAAGTTTATGCTGTTCTCCAGAGCTCATATTTTTCACACTAAACACTTCAGATTTTAATTCTTCTTCTCCCATAATCACAACGAAAGGAATCTGACGCTTATTCGCATAGTTCATTTGCTTCTTCATCTGTTTTCCAGAGACAGCAGCATCAGGAAACAATTCGGCTTTAATCTGAGCACGTCTTAGTTTAGTGACCGCCTCTAAACTGTATAAAGCTTCTTGATCCCCGAAATTGATAAAAAGCACTTTTGTAGACGCCGTAATGGTATCTGGAAAAAGACCTAGTTCTTCTAAGACCAAATAAATACGATCTAAGCCAAAACTAATACCAACACCACTCATATTCTTAAGTCCAAAGATACCGGTAAGGTCATCATAACGGCCACCGCCACCGATAGATCCCATTTTTACACCTTCTGGCGCAGATACCTCAAAAATAGCACCGGTATAATAATTTAGTCCTCTTGCCAATGTGACATCGAGTTGTAAATTTGCCGTTTTTAATTCAAGACTTGAAATTGCGTTATTTATAAATTCTAGCTCTTCGATCCCCTTCAATCCTATTTCTGAAGTGCTTAAAATAGATTTTAAACTTTCAATTTGTGCACCAAAATCGCCCGTTAAAGTAAATAAAGGTTGAAGTTTTTCAATACCGTCTTCAGAAATACCTTTAGAACGCATCTCTTCTTTAACTTTCTCTTCACCAATTTTATCAAGCTTATCTAAAGCTACGGTAAAATCAATTAATTTATCCTGTGCTCCTATCACCTCGGCAATCCCAGAAAGAATCTTACGATTGTTAATCTTAATGGTAACCCCGTGAAGTTTTAAGGCTGAAAATACGGCATCGTACAATTGTACAAATTCAACTTCTTGGAAGAGCGACTTAGATCCTACCACATCGGCATCACATTGAAAAAACTCTCTAAAGCGTCCTTTTTGTGGACGGTCTGCACGCCAAACAGGTTGAATTTGATAACGTTTAAAAGGAAATTCTATATCATTTTGGTGTTGTACCACATACCTCGCAAAAGGCACCGTAAGATCGTAACGTAAGGCTTTTTCTGAAATCTTAGGCGTTAAAAGGCGTTCTGATCTTGAATTGTAGTCATCATCAGAAATTTTCTTTAAAAACTCACCACTGTTTAAGATCTTAAAAATTAAACGATCTCCTTCTTCTCCGTATTTCCCCATTAAGGTATCCGAATTTTCAAAACTCGGGGTCTCTATAGGTTGAAAACCGAACACTTGAAACTGTTGCTTTATGGTTTCCATAATATAAGAACGTTTTGCAACGTCTTCTGCATTAAAATCTCTTGTCCCTTTAGGAATGCTTGGTTTTTGTGCCATAATATTTCCCGTGTCAATGGGAATCTCTTTTAATGAAACTTAATTTTAAACTGCAATTCAATTGTTGAATTAAAAATTGCTGTACAACGCAAAAATATTATAAATTTTAAAGGTCTTACCAAGATAAATCAATTTTATAGTAACTTTATAAGGAATCCGTCGTCTTATCCATTAAACAACTTAACTAACGCGAAAAAAACTATGTTTTCATTAGCTAAAGAGAATATAAGAATCGCCTTTGATTCTATAAAAGGTCAACTCCTCCGTACTATTTTAACGGTCTTAATTATTGCGATTGGGATTATGGCTTTAGTAGGAATTTTAAGTGGTGTATCTGCTTTAGAAAATACCATTTCTAGCAATTTCTCTTCTATGGGATCTAATACGTTTAATTTTCAACGTTACGAGTTTACAGCGCAACGCCAAAGTAGTAGAGAACGTCAAAAAATTAATCCGGTGTTAAGTTACCGCAATGTGAAAGATTTTGAAGACACCTACAGTTATCCTTTTACTAAAGTGGCCGTGTCTTTTTACGGAACTTCCACTGCCGAGGTTAAATACGACAATAAAAAAACAGATCCTGAAGTCGCCGTTCTTGGTGCTAATGAGTTTTTTATAGAAAATTCTGGATTAGAGATTGAAAATGGTCGGTCTATTAATGTCTTTGATGTAGACAATAGTAATGCCATTTGTGTTATTGGGAGCGACTTGCAAAAGGCACTATTCCCTGTTGAAAATCCCGTTGGAAAAACCATTAGTATTCGCGGTTCTAAATTTAAAATCGTTGGCGTTTTAAAAGAAAAGGGTTCAACCTTTGGGAATAATCAAGATTTAAGAGTGATTATCCCTATACAAAAAGCAAGATCGATCTTCACCAATGCAAACATTAATTATAGTTTAAGTGTGAAGGTTGATAAGAGTGATTTCTTAGAAGCTGCCCAAGACGATGCCATTTTGACTTTCAGGAATATTAGAGGCTTAAACCCTATTGAAGATAATGATTTCGGCATTGAACGCAGTGATGATTTACTTAATCAGGTTGCCCAAAATACGGCCGCACTCTATGTGGCGGCATGGATTATTAGTATCATTACCATTTTTGGATCTACCATTGCTCTTATGAATATAATGCTTGTTTCTGTGAGTGAGCGAACCCGAGAGATTGGAGTACGCAAAGCTTTAGGCGCTAAAAGCAAAACCATAGCATTTCAGTTTTTTATGGAAACCATTATAATTGGACAACTGGGAGGGCTTATAGGTATCTTTCTGGGAATATTAATCGGAATGGCAGTAGCTAATGGATTCGACTTAGAGTTTTCAACACCATGGGTAGCGATGATTTGGGCCACTAGTATTGCTTTTATTGTGGCTATTATCTCTGGCTTATACCCTGCAACTAAAGCCGCTAGATTAGATCCTATTGAGTCTCTACGCTATGAATAGCGTACAAGAAACACTGTGAACTAAATTATTACGTCAGTTCGAGTGAAATTGCTTTTTTCGCAATTTTTTATCGAGAACTATACTTAAAACTAAGGCTTAAACAACGCTTCTCGATACGATTGGCTCATACTTCGCAAATCACTCGAAGTGACGTGAACTTTGAAGTAGAAAAGAAACCATAGCTATAATTAAACCCAAAGCGTCAGTTCGAGTGAAATTGCCTTTTTTGCAATTTTGTATCGAGAACCATTATTAAAACGAGTACTAAATAACGTTTCTCGATACGATTTGCTCATCCTTCACAAATCACTCGAAGTGACGGACACTTTGAAATAGAACAATAAAAACCAACCTTAATAACACCCAAAACGTCAGTTCGAGTGAAATTGCTTTTTTGGCAATTTTGTATCGAGAACAATTATTAAACAACGCTTCTCGATATGATTTGCTCATGCTTCGCAAATCACTCGAAGAGACGGAAACTTTGAAGTAGAAAATTAAAATCCTACTGTAATAACACCCAAAACGTCAGTTCGAGTGAAATTGCATCTTTCAGCAATTTTGTATCGAGAACAACTCTTAAACTAAGGCTTAAACAACGCTTCTCGATACGATTTGCTCATGCTTCACAAATCACTCGAAGTGACGGAAACTTTGAAGTAGAAAATTAAAATCCAACTGTAATTATACCCAAAACGTAAGTTCGAGTGAAATTGCCTTTTTTAGCAATTTTGTATCGAGAACCATTATTATAACAAATGCTTAATTAACACTTCTCGATACGATTTACTCATGCTTCGCAAATCACTCGAAATGACGGATACTATAGGGTAAAAAAGGGAAATATAAATACAATGACACCCAAAACGTCAGTTCGAGTGAAATTGCTTTTTTGGCAATTTTATATCGAGAACCATACTTAAAACTAAGGCTTTAACAACCCTTATCGATACGATTTGCTCATGCTTCACAAATCACTCGAAGTGACGTGAACTTTGGAGCAGAAAAGAGACCATAGCTATAATTATACCCAAAACGTCAGTTCGAGTGAAATTGCATCTTTTAGCAATTTTGTATCGAGAACCATTATTAAAACAAATGCTTAATTAACGCTTCTCGATACGATTTGCTCATACTTCACAAATCACTCGAAGTGACAAATAAAAGGAATGGCTTGGATTATGAACTCAAGATCCAAAAAAACCTAAAAACTAGGCCCCTTTCACCAAATTAGCGAAGTAATTAAATAATTCGCCTTTAGTAATATTAGCTCCAGACTGAATCATTTTAAAGATATCTAAATGCTTATCATCTGAATAGTCCTTTTTAGCATTAAAGAACTGTACCGAATTGGAGAGTAAATTGTCACGTAACCATTGGAAACCTTCTTTTGTAGTGAAATCAATTTCTGGGATTTCAATTTTTAAGGCAATTAATCGCATATGGTTCTCATGACATTGAAATAAATGAATCTGATTTGGAGAAATATGTTCTAAGTATTGTACTTTATCTAACACGCCAAACCATACCAAATCACTAAACACATCCAATTCTTGCTCAGCTGCTTCGGGATTGTTCTTTTTTATAGACTCCCATTCCTCGCCAGTAATTGATTGTGTGGCTAAGAAATTGATAAATTCTTGGTGTAATTCTTCAAACTGTTCTTTAGTTAATCTCGAATATTTCATCTGTCTGTAGTATTTAATCTTAAAGGTTAGATGTTTACCTTTATCTTAATTTATTTTATTTAATGCTGTATAGGCCGCAAAAGGTCGATCTGTAGCCATAATATCAGCACCTTGTATTTTCCATTTTAGGTATAAGTCGTCCCCATTTGCTGCAGCACTTTTATCTAAGTTACCTAAGGTTCCTAACATACATACAACGTTCTGCTCGTGTAACCTTTGAAACAAGGCTGCGTCCGACAAGCGCGTTCCTGTAAAGGCTAACATATTTTCTGTTGGGATTTTAGCCGCTAATAACCTGTTGAATTCCTCATCATTCCTTGCAGAAACCGATAACAACAACTCTGGAGCCAATTGGTAAGCCGAAACGGCGTGTTCTACATCGTAAGTGATAATAATACTAACATCTTCGGCCTTAGCTTTTCTTATGGCTTCAATAACCGTTTTCTGACTCACACTACGTTTAATGTCTACCGTAAGAATAACATTATGGGCTTTACTCCAAGCTAATACGTCAGAAAATAAAGGAATTTTAAAGTCAGTAACTTTTCCGTAGTCATCCACCAAATTAAATTCTTGTAGCGCTTTATAGCTTAAGTCCTTAACCTTTCCGGTACCAGTTGTGGTTCTATCTACAGCATTATCATGCATTAAAACCAACTGCCCATCTTTAGTTTGTGCCACATCAATCTCATACATAGCCACAATACTATCGTTAACATATTGTAGCGTTTCTAAACAATTTTCAGGATAATTAGCAATTCCTTTACCGCCTCGGTGCACACTAACACGAGGAAAATCACCTTTAGAGACTTTAAAGTTTTCTAATAAAATAGAGGTGTTAACCTGAGGTGCTTCAGGTTGTTTTTTAGACTCTTTACAGCCTAAAACAAGACTCATAACAAAAATTATAAAAACATGCTTCATAACAGATCAATTAAGCCCCATTAGGATTTTATACCCTTATGGAACGTGGATGATTTCAAAAAAAAAATACAAAAAAACCGCTTAGTAAACTAAACGGCTTTTCTAAAATTATAATAAGATAAGCTTATGCTTCAGCAACAACTTCGAAAGTTAAATCAACAGTTACTGATCTATGTAATCTGATTGCAGCTACATACTGACCTAAACGTTTGATGTTACCACCTGTAATAGCGATAAACTTTTTATCAACGTCAAAACCAGCATTCTTAAGTGCAGCAGCTAAATCCATATTGGTAATAGAACCAAATAATTTATCTCCAGCAGTAGCACCTGTACCAGCTTTTGCAGTAATTTTAATATCTAAACCGTTTAATCCTTCAGCAGTTTTTTCTGCTTCAGCAATTACAGTTTTTTCTTTGTAAGCTCTTTGCTTTAAAGTTTCTTCTAATACTTTTTTCGCAGAAGAAGTAGCCATTACAGCTTGTCCTTGAGGAATTAAAAAGTTTCTACCATAACCGTTCTTAACAGATACAATATCGTCTTTAAATCCTAAATTTTCAACGTCTTGTTTTAATATAAGTTCCATTGTTATGATATTTTATTTTAATAAATCAGCAACGTATGGCATTAAAGCTAAATGTCTAGCTCTTTTTACGGCCACAGATACTTTTCTTTGATATTTTAAAGACGTTCCTGTTAAACGTCTTGGTAATAATTTACCTTGCTCGTTTACAAAACCTAATAACCAATCAGCATCTTTGTAATCTACATACTTGATTCCAGATTTTTTGAAACGACAATATTTCTTAGTCTTAGACGTCTCAATATTTAACGGAGTTAAATATCTAATTTCGCCGTCTTTTTTTCCTTTTGCTTGTTGTTCTATTGATGACATAATTACGCTTTTGCTTTTGCTTTAACTTTCAATTTCTCTCTTCTTCTCTCAGCCCATGAAATAGCATGCTTGTCTAATTTCACAGTTAAGTAACGCATAAAACGCTCATCACGTCTAAATTCTAACTCTAAAGGCTCAATTACCTCTCCAGCTACTTGGAATTCAAATAAATGGTAAAAACCACTTTTTTTGTTTTGAATAGGGTAAGCTAATTTTTTTAGTCCCCAATCTTCTTTGGCAATCATCTTAGCTCCTTTAGAAACGAGCATATCCTCGTATTTCTTTACTGTCTCCTTTACCTGGTCATCAGATAAAACGGGATTTAAGATGAAAACAGTTTCATAATGATTCATAATAAATAATGTTTATTGTTAAAACGGCTGCAAAAATAGTAAATATTTCTAAATTCAACAATCTTTTTAAGGTTTAATTAAAAGGTTTTCTTATCTTCGTCTTCGTGTTAAATTTTACGCTTTATCGGCAATATTTGTTTTTTAACCGAATTTATCGTACTATTGTCGATATCTTAACCTAAAATTAATAATGTTATGACTTTAAACTGTGTAGTTGTTGATGATTCTGCGATTCAGCGTCTTTCTATAGTAAAGTTAATTGAGAACCATTCCTCACTTAACCTTATTGCAGAATATAGCAGTGCGTTAGAAACAAAAAACGGTCTTAATACCCATAAAGTAGATCTTATCTTCTTAGATATAGAGATGCCGGTATTAAACGGTTTTGAGCTGCTCGATGTACTCAACAATAAACCTCAAATTATTTTTGTTACCGGTAAAACCGAATATGCTTTTAAAGCATTTAACTACGATGCTACCGATTACCTTCAGAAACCTATTACTAAAGAACGTTTTAATACTGCTGTTGAGAAAGCTATTGAACAGCATAAATTAAAATTAGATTTTAATGAAACTGAAGGCGAACACATTTTTGTAAAAAGTAACCTTAAAAAACGTAAAGTCTATATTAAAGACATTAAGTGGATTGAAGCCCTTGGTGATTACGTTAAGGTGGTTACCGAAGAAAATAGCTTAGTGGTTTTATCAACTATGAAAGCTTTTGAAAGTGAATTACCTGAAGGTAAGTTTTTAAGAATTCACAAATCTTATATTGTTAACCTCGACAAAATTGACCGTTTTAATAGTAAGAATGTTGAAGTTGGCGCTTATGAAATTCCATTAAGTAGAAATAAAAAGACGCAACTCGTAGACGCTTTAAATAATATGTAAGCCCCAATTACATTACCCTTTAAAGTAATATACATTACCTCATATAAAAAAATCCTAAGCTTTGGCTTAGGATTTTTTTTTGTAGAATACTTAATTTTAATAATTATCAACATTAATAACCACACGAACCGACCTAAAATCCTTAACAGCATTAAAACTATTATCAATTTTTATAATCGCTTCTTTGGTTCTTGCTAAAGACTGCTGTGGTGGAATCTTAATGATAATATTTTTATGGTATAAATTCCGAATGCGAGATACAGGTGGAAATTCCGGACCTAAAACATTGGTCTTAAATAACTGCTTTAAAGAGGTCGCGTACCAATCTGCCGCTAAATTAACACGATTATAGTCCTTGTGTTTAAACGTAATTTTAATTAACCTATAAATAGGTGGATATTTAAAATTATGGCGCTCATTCATTTGTTCGGTAAACATCGCTTCATAAGCATTGGTAGAAACCTGCTGTAGAATATTATGATGCGGATTATAAGTTTGTATAAGCACCTTACCTCTTAAATCTGTTCGGCCTGCTCTACCAGAAACTTGCGCCATTAATTGATAACTCCGCTCATGTGCTCTAAAATCTGGAAAATTAAGCAAATTATCAGCGTTCATAATCCCCACTAATTTAACATACCTAAAATCAAGTCCCTTAGTAAGCATTTGCGTTCCTACCAAAATATCGACCTCACGTTGTTCAAAACCGGTGATAATTTTTTCAAATCCGTATTTACCACGCGTGGTATCTAAATCCATACGGGCAACTTTTTTGTCTGGAAATAAAGTCTTAACCTCAGCTTCTATTTGTTCTGTACCAAAGCCTTTAGTGTCTAAGGTCGCGTTACCACACGCCTGACAAGTTTGAAGCATTGCCGAGTTATACCCACAGTAATGGCAACGCAATTGATCGCGATATTGGTGGTAGGTTAAACTCACATCGCAATTTGGACATTGTGGCGAGGTACCGCAAGTGGTACATTCTATTATAGGCGAAAATCCTCTTCTGTTTTGAAAAAGTATAATCTGAAAGCCTTCTTCTAAGGTTTCCGTCATTTCTTCAATAAGGCGGTCACTAAAATGACCTTTCATCCGTTTCCGCTTATATTTATCGGCCAAATCTACCAATTCAATATCTGGCATTAACACATTATTGAAACGTGTTTTTAATTCCACCAAGCCATATTTCCCTTGTCGTGCGTTAAAATAACTTTCTAAACTTGGTGTTGCTGAACCTAGAAGCGTTTTTGCTTTAAAAATGTTAGCCAATACTATAGCCGCATCTCGGGCATGATATCTTGGCGCCGGATCAAACTGTTTATAAGACTGCTCATGCTCTTCATCTACAATAATCAACCCTAAGTTTCGAAATGGCAATAACAACGAAGAACGGGCTCCAATAACAACTTGTGCCTTTTCTGAATTTGCTAGCATATTTTGCCACACTTCTACCCTTTCATTTCCGGAGTAGCGTGAGTGAAAAACTGCCACTTTTTCTCCGAAATAATCCTGAAGGCGATTCACCAATTGTGTTGTCAGTGCAATTTCGGGTAATAAATACAATACTTGTTTTCCTAAATCTAATTGCTTCTGAATGAGTTGCACATAGATTTCGGTTTTCCCAGAAGAGGTTACTCCATGCAATAAGGCTACAGGTTTTTCCTGAAAAACAGCTTCGACTTCATCATAGGCCAATTGCTGAACCTCGCTTAATCGTTTTGCTGAAGCGTCCCCTTCGCCTTCAAATTGAACACGATCCATTTGTAGATGATATTCTTCTAAAATAGACTTATCAATTAAGGCTTTTATAATACTTGTTGAAGCCCCACTTTTTTCTGCAAGCTCGGCCACTTTTATCGGTTTTTTAAGCGCAGCTTCCATAGTAAACAAGGTTAATACCACCTCGCGTTGCTTAGGAGCTCTGCTTAATACCTCTAGTAATTCTTGAAGTTTTTCTGAACTCTTATGATTGTAATGAAGCTTAACATAACGCACCAATTTAGGCGTATATTTTTCATACATTTCCTCATGCAGATTAACAACACCCTTCTTAACCAAACCGTTAATTATTGGTAAAACTCGTTTTTTATCCAGGATAGAAACGACATCTTGTATCTTTAAGGAAGACTGCCTACTTAATGCCTCATAAATTAAATATTCTTCGTCTTTTAATTCAGAATCAAGGATTTCAGTTTTTTCATTCTTAGAAATCATCGTCTCACTTTCTAGCATAAAGGCGTTAGGCATGGCTGCGCGCATAACCTCGCCTAAACTACACATATAATAGTTCGCAATCCACTCCCAATGCTTTAATTGCGATGTCACAATTACAGGCGTATCATCAATAATTTGATGAATGGTTTTAGCATCATAGGCTAAAGGTGGATTTTGGTGTATACTATATACCAAAGCCGTATAAATTTTACTTTTCCCAAAGGGTACGGCCACCCGCATTCCTACGGACAGAAATTCGGCTTCAGCTTCAGTTATATGGTAAGTAAACGCTTTTTGTAGCGGAATGGGTAAGATGACATCTATAAAATGTAGCATTATTTAACGCGTTTCCAGTATTGAGTTCTATAGAAAAAGGCCAAATAACCACGTACTTGTAACGTATCTTTGTCGTCTTCTAATTTTAAGCGACATCTAAAAACTTTACCGTCTTCAGGATTTAAAATAGTACCCCCATCATAGACATCGTCATTTTTTGTTAGTCCTTCAATAAAGACCAAACCTTCTAAAGGCTGATCCTTCTGCTTCCCTTCACAATCATTACATTTTGCGGATTTTTTTGCAGGATTAAAAACGGAAACAATCTTTCCGTATACCTCACCATTCTTTTCATAAATTTCCACAAGAGATTTGGCTTCCCCGGTATTATCATCAATGGTTTTCCATTTTCCGAGAATGTCTTGCGCCGAAAGATTTAGTGATAGTAGTAATAAAATAGAGAGGATTAACGTGTTCTTTATCATAATTGTTGTTTTATAAAGTTATGTATTCAAATGTAAGAGGTTTAATCATAAAACCATAATTAATACGCATCAAAGGCATTGGACTGGTCGTATCTCCCCCTTCAAAATTCAGCTTTATTCGCTTTAAAATAGGCCTACTTCATTCTTCATAAAACAACATAACAGAGTTGATTTTCAAAAGCTAAACACTACAAAACCTTCAGAATATTAAAGATGTTCTTTGATCTCCTTACGCGCCTTAGGGTATTTTCTTAAAAACTGAAGTGATGCATTAAGTTCATAGCCTAACAACAAAATATTAGAGTTGAGCCATAAGTACAATAATAAAATCAATAATGCCCCAATAGAGCCATAGATTTCATTGTATTTGGAGAAATTTTCAATGTAAACACCAAACAGATACGAGGTTAAAATGATTAACAAGGTTGTTAGCAAAGCCCCAACGGAAAAAAACTTAGATTTCCGTCCTTCTCTCGTCCCAAAATAATACAAGGTAGCGGTGGCAATATAGATCATAAGAACAAAGAAGAGGTACTTTACAAAATGGATCCATCCAGAAACAGAATCGGCCTCAGTAAATTGCAAGTCGCCCGTAAAACTCGTGTACAACGGCATGATTACATAGATTTGAAAATAACCAAATACCGCCACCGTTAACAAGGTTAAGAATGCTAAAATTAGGGCGACACTCAGCGCTACACCATATTGTTTAAAGATGTTACGATAGAGTTGCTTATGGTAAGACGTTTCAAAACCTGAAAACACCGCATTAACGCCATTAGCCATTAAAAACACGGAAAGTAAAAACACCGATGAAATTAATCCACCACTGGTACTCTGACTGATATCTTTAAAGATACTATCGAAGAAAAATTCTGAAGTTTGAGGCGGCAGAAAAGACTCTAGAAAATTAGAAAATGCCAGATCAAAATTTTCTATAGGAATATGCGGAATAAGGATAATTACAAATAATAAAAACGGGAAAATGGCTGTAAAAAAACTAAAAGCAATCGCACTAGCCCTTGTGGTCAAAGCGCCATTAACAATCCCCATGATATAAAGTTCTAACAAGTCGTAGACGGACAATCCTTCAAATCCTGGTAATTTAATTTGCTTAAAAAAGCGCACAACCACTTTAACCACCGGAATTTGATCTAATTTATCTTCAATAGGTTTAGTCATCGTGTTACTCTAATTTTTGACTTACGGCATTATTTTCATCTTGGACTATATTTGGCTTTCGGGCTAAAGTTTATACTGCCTTTAAACTCAGGTCCATATTATAAACAGAGTGTGTTAAAGCTCCTGAAGAGATAAAATCTACACCACACTCGGCATATTTTCGCAATGTATTTTCATTAATTCCTCCCGAAGATTCTGTTAAACATTGCGTTCCGATAAGTTTTACCGCTTTACGTGTATCTTCATAATTAAAATTATCAATAAGAATTCTATACACGCCACCTTCTTCTAAAATAGCCTCAATTTCTTCAAGGTTTCTAGCTTCCACAATTATTTTTAAATCTCTATCCGTACGCTTTAAATAGTCTTTAGTTAAAGCAATAGCCTTAGACACGCCACCCGCAAAATCAATATGGTTATCTTTTAACATAATCATATCATATAAGGCGAATCGATGATTTTCCCCACCACCAATTTTTACAGCCCACTTCTCTAAAGCTCTAATACCTGGCGTGGTTTTTCTTGTATCTAAAATTTTAGTTTTTGTGCCTTCTAATAAATCTACAAATTGTTTGGTTTTAGTGGCAATAGCACTCATACGTTGCATGGCATTTAGCACTAAACGTTCGGCTTTTAATATGGATTGCGATGCGCCTTCTACATAAAAAACAATATCACCATGCTTCACCTTAGCGCCATCTTCAATAAGGGTTTCCACTTTCATTTGAGGATCAACATAGGCAAAAACTTGTTTCGCAAAGGCGACCCCTGCTATAATTCCTTCATCTTTAACCAATAATTTTGCCTTTCCTTGGGCATCAGCCGGAATACAGGCCAAAGAACTATGGTCGCCATCTCCAACATCCTCACGGATGGCATTGGCAATTATTAAGGCTATTTCGTTATCGAATTGTGCTTTTGAAATCATAGATGTACATATTTGCTGTAAAAATAGGAATTGAATTTTGAAAATCTGTATAAATCTCCCTTCAGTTGGGTGGAATTTGTAAGGAATTCCAATAAATTTGCATTCTGAATAAGCCATTTCCAAAGACTTTGAAGCCATCCTTCAGAATCACACAAGTAATACAACAGATATGACCATAAAACTCATTGCCATAGGTAAAACCGATAATAAGAATTTGCAAGCTTTAATTGCGGACTACTCTAAGCGTTTAGGGTTTTATATCAAGTTTCAATTTGAAGTAATTCCCGATTTAAAAAAGGTTAAAAATTTATCTGAAGCACAACAAAAGGAAAAAGAAGGCGACCTTATTTTAGCCAAAACCCAAACCTCTGACGTTTTAATTCTTTTAGATGAAAACGGAAAACAGCACGATTCGGTAGGCTTCTCTAACTATTTACAAAAGCACATGAATTCAGGGATTAAAACCCTAAGTTTTGTGATTGGTGGGCCTTACGGATTTTCTGAAGCGGTTTACAATAGAGCAAACGGAAAATTAGGCTTATCTAAAATGACTTTTTCGCACCAAATGGTCCGCTTGTTCTTTATTGAACAACTCTATAGAGGCTTTACCATTCTTAGAAACGAACCTTACCATCACAGATAAAAGCACCACTCAGGTTTGCACATAAAATAGCCTCAGTTTAAGCTTTTGTAGTCTCCTAAAGGAATGTCATGAAAAGTAATAATTCTTCCTTTACATCAAAATACAACAACTTAAACTAAGGCCAATATTATTTATTAATGCGTTTTATAAACTTCTTTACGCTTTTTTAATTGTTTGGTTAAATCGTCAATAGTCTCTAGCATGGCCATTTCATAATTTTTCTTATTCGACTTTGCAAAAATTCTAGGCCCTGGCAAACTTAATTCGATATTACAAATTTTTCCGGCTTCATGGTCCTTCTCATCCTGTTTAAAATAAACTTGAGCTGAGATTAAAAACTCAAACTTATAGGCTAATTTTTCTAATTTCTCTTCCGTTAATTTAGAAAGGGTCGCACTGGTATCTATGTTTACATATTGAAAATTTACAGTCATAATTTATAGTGTTTTAGTGAATACTTCTTTTGTCTAAGATACGACTATTAAGAAAATCCACTGCTGATATATATCATATATTAAGACCAAAGTTTGAATATCTCAGCATAACACAAGCCCTAACAACCGTAATGAACAGTTCCCGACTTCGGAAGAATAAAACCCTTGTTTTTCTTAAACTGTTTTATATGGAAGTCATAAGGATTTGCTATAGCTTTTGACGGTATAGATGCGCTTATTGTTTTTTAGCACGCCCCAATTTATAGCCCAACGCTAATTTGGCTTTGGTAAGATTTAATAAATAACTATTGCCATGACCAAGTTGGGTGCTATTAAGATCGTTATTATAGGTTAAGCTCACATAAAACCGATCGAAATTATAGTTCAGTCCTAGTAGAAAATCTAGCTTGTACAACATAGGGTTAGACGGGTAATACTGATCGTCTGTGATGGTCACTTTCTTGGCAGCAAAACCAATACCTGGCATAAAATTAAGGGTGGCGGTAATCCCATAAGGCAATTTAAAGTAAGACATTACACCACCCATAGCCCCTAATGAAATACTCTGATACCGTTTAATATTGCCTTCTTCATTAAAATACAACTGAGCAGTTTCTGAAAGCACGCTAGAATCTGAAGAAAAATAATCAAAGCCAGCGAATACCCCTACTCCTCCAGTAACAAAAATAGTTCGGTCATTTTTTTCGGGTAGTCCGGCTTTTAAAAGCGAATATGAAAACTCAATCGGTGTAAAGGTGTGTAAAAAATTAAGACCTATACTCACAGAGCGGATGTCGTCCCTAAATTCAGTAGGTTCATCAAAATTATTTTTCGCATTAAACCCTTTATAAACCTGAGTATAGAGTTTTACATAATTTTGATCTTTTATTATGGTGCTCCCCTGCAAATCAAATCGGCTCGTTTTATTCTTATTGGGGTTTTTAATATTAACGGCTACATCTACTATAATTTTCCGGTTGGCAAAACCAAGTCCTAAACCATAACGATTATTCGGCACAAACTTCGCCTTATCATCATCATCTTTGATACTAAATTTATTGACTTTAAAATTGGTAAATATCCGGATGGAGTAATTATCGAGATCTCGGTCTACAAACAACGAATCTAAATCGTTAAAATCTTGTGCATTTACCCCAAGCCCTAGACCACAAAAAAGGAAAAGTATAAATCGTTTAAAAAAATTAATTAAATTAAAAAAATGTTGATATAGCAAAGGGTACAAAATTAGATTCCTATTTTTACAACAGCTAAAATACATTAATTAAAGACATTTTATGGAACTTGTTTTCGCCACAAATAATTTAAATAAACTTAAAGAAGTACAGTCCATGCTTCCGCCACACATTAAACTATTGAGTTTAAGTGATATCTCTTGCACGGAAGACATTCCTGAAACCCAAGCGACTATTGAAGGCAACGCCGTACAAAAGGCAGAATATTTAAAGGCGCATTACGGTTACGATTGCTTTGCCGACGATACCGGTTTAGAAGTTAATGCTCTCGATGGTGCACCAGGGGTTTACTCGGCACGTTATGCAGGTCCGCAACGCAACGCCGAAGACAATACCAATAAATTACTCAACGCCTTAGAAGATAAAAGCGATAGAACAGCGCAATTTAAAACCGTTGTAGCCTTACACCTTAACGGAGCGCTCCACACTTTTACCGGAATATGCAAAGGTGAAATTAGTAAAGAAAAACAAGGTGCTGGCGGATTTGGTTACGATCCCGTTTTTAAAGCCGAGGGTTATGAAAAAACCTTCGCCGAAATTTCTCTTGAAGAAAAAAACAGTATAGGCCATCGTGGTAAAGCAGTGCGACAATTAATTGACTTTTTACTCGCTTTGCCGCAGTAAAATGCTTGAGCCGATCGTCTTAAATCTTCGGCAGACAACCACCTCTAAACAACACCTAAAACTCATATTTACAACAACTTAAGATAAATAAAACACATCGAAAGGTACAACAAATAGGTAATTCAATTATTTGTTGTACCTTTGCACCTTGCAAAAAACTCAGGATATGAGTTTTTTAAATTCCTCAGGGTGAGGATGTGTTACCTAGAAGTTTAAGTGTTTAGTATGTCGATTCGCTTCTCTTGTAACACCAAAAGAACATAATCGAATACATAAAACTCAAGAATGAGCACATTCCAAGAATTAGGTCTTAATGAAGACCTTCTTAAAGGTATTACAGATTTAGGATTTGTAAAACCTAGTGAAGTACAACAAAAAGCAATCCCACTTTTATTAGAAGGCGACGACAAAGATTTAGTCGCTTTAGCACAAACCGGAACTGGTAAAACAGCAGCCTTCGGTTTCCCAATGTTACAAAAAATTGATATCGCTAGCAGAACCACGCAAGGTCTTATCTTATCTCCAACTCGTGAACTTTGTTTACAAATTACCAACGAACTTAAAGCTTACGGTAAACACTGTAAAGGTTTAAATGTTGTTGCTATTTATGGTGGATCTAGTATCTCTGACCAAGCAAGAGCTGTAAAACGTGGCGCACAAATTATTGTGGCGACTCCAGGCCGTATGAAAGATATGATTAGCCGTAATATGGTTGACATCTCTAAAATCCAATACAGCGTATTAGATGAAGCGGATGAAATGTTAAACATGGGGTTTAAGGAAGATATTACTGACATCCTTTCTCATACACCAGATGATAAAAGTACTTGGTTATTCTCTGCAACAATGCCTAAAGAAGTGGCAACTATTGCAAAGAAATTTATGTACGACCCAACAGAAATTACTGTAGGGAACAAAAACGAAAGTACAAGCAACGTAACACACGAGTATTACTTAGTAAATGCTAGAGATCGTTACCAAGCTTTAAAACGTTTGGCTGATGCGAATCCAGATATTTTCTCTGTGATTTTCTGTCGTACCAAACGCGATACTCAAAAGGTTGCTGAAAACTTAATTGAAGACGGCTATTCTGCAGGAGCATTACACGGTGATTTAAGTCAGAATCAACGTGATTTAGTCATGAAATCGTTCAGAAATAATCAAATCCAAATGTTAGTTGCTACAGATGTAGCCGCTCGTGGTATTGATGTCGATGATATTACACACGTTATTAACTATCAACTTCCTGATGAAATTGAAACTTACACCCACCGTTCTGGTAGAACCGGACGTGCAGGGAAAACAGGAGTTTCTATGGTGATCGTTTCTAAAAGTGAAGTAAGAAAGATTAAGAGTATTGAACGTATCATTAAGAAAAGTTTCGACAAAAAAGAAATTCCTTCAGGAAGTGATATCGTAGAAGTACAATTAATGTCTTTAGCGAATAAAATTCATACAACAGAAACGAATCATGAAATTGATAAGCATCTAGAAAGTATCAACGAATTATTTGCAGATACAGAGAAAGATGAATTAATTAAGAAATTCTTTTCAGTAGAGTTTAATCGTTTCTTTAATTACTACCAAAAATCTAAAGACTTAGGTGTTGTAGATTCTAGAGGTAGCGATAGAGAAGGACGCGATTACAGCAAGCAATCTAATGACGCACGTTACTTTATTAACGTAGGAAGTAAAGATGGTTTTGACTGGATGAAGTTGAAAGATTTCTTAAAAGAGCAATTAGAACTTGGTCGTGATGATGTCTTTAAAGTAGACGTTAAGGAAAGTTTCTCTTTCTTTAATACTGAAAAAGGATTACAAGAAAAAGTATTGGCATTCTTTACCGATTTTAAACATGATGGACGTTACGTTAACGTAGAAGTTAGCGAAGATAAAGGACGTAGCCGTGGTGGTAGAAATGGTGGAAGAAGAAACGAAAGACGCTCTGGTGGCGGAGGTCGTAGACGCGATGATAAACCAAGAGGTGATAGACGCTCTAGTGGTGGAAGACGTTCTGAAGGCGGAAGCTACGGAAAACGAAGTGACAGAAGTGACAGACGCTCTAACAGTAGAGATGACAGACGTTCTGCTGAATCTTCTAGTGCTTCAGGTTCAGATAGACCAAGACGTTCTAGACGTAGAGACTAAGACTTTTTAAAGTTTTAAACTTATATAACAATCCAAAACTTAAGACCAGATTTTAAGTTTTGGATTTTTTTTATGCCTTTTTTTAAGATTTTTATTAAAAAAGTTAATATTTAGTCAAATCTAAACCTCCAATATGTTAAATCCGATTTCTTTGTTACCTTTACCACGTAACACACTTGCATGCGATATTTATTCATTTTATTGGTTAGCTTCATTACGGCTAACAGCTATAGCCAAGATAGCACAGCCACCCAAACGCCTACAAAAGTTAAAGGAACTTTAGTTAGTGCCTCTACAAGCTTACCGCTGAGTGAAGCTAATATTGTTAATATTAATCAAGTGGTCGGAACTGCAACTAATGACGATGGTATTTTTGAAATTAGAGCAAAAGTTAATGACACGCTACACCTCTCCTACCTTGGATATAAATCTATTAAAGTTAGAGTTACAAATGATTGGTTAAAATTTGGCAATACCAAAATTGAAATGACCGAATTGGCCTTAGCCTTAGAAGAAGTAACCGTAAAACAATTAGAATTAACGGGATATTTAGAGGTTGATATGAACCAAGTTCCAATTACATCTAACAACCGTTACCGTATTTCGGGCCTACCAGGACAAGGTTATGAAGCCGGAAAACCAAACATTGCCACTAAAGTGTTAGGTGCTATTTTTAATCCGGCCGATTTCTTATATAATATGTTTGGGCGTAAACCTAACGAAATGCACAAACTGAAAAAAATGAAAGAAGATGACGAGATTAGAAGTCAGCTTTCTAAACGTTTTGATCGGGAAATGCTTTTAGTATTACTTCAGGTTTCTAAATTTGATTTAGATGAAATTGTAAACCAATGTAACTATTCTAAAGACTTCATTAACACGGCTAATGACCTTCAAATTTTAGATGCCATTAGTGAATGTTATGAAGAGTATAAAGTCATTAAGCGTAGTAAAGAGCGAAAAACAAGTAAAGATTAAGCGTTTTTTATAGGTCTTCCGTTTTATTCTGTTCTTCTTCAAATCGAGCAACGATAGCCTCATAATCTTTTAGAGATTTCTCTATCCAGTCAAATCGTTTTTGCACCATTTCTTCTGCTGTTAATTGCCAAGGAAGATCCGATTTTCTCAGTTGCGCTGTTACATGTTGAAGTATAATTGCTGCTGAAACGGAAATATTCAAACTTTCAGTAAACCCTACCATAGGAATCTTTAAAAACCCATCTGCCGCATCAATAACTTGTTGCGATAAGCCCTCCGTTTCCCTTCCGAAGAAAAAACAAGACTTCTTTGTAATATCAAAATCAATTAAATCGCAATCCTCTACATGGGGTGTTGTGGCAATAATTTGATAATCTTCAGCTTTTAGCGTTTCAATACAAGTTTTTACCGAATTATACCGTTTTAAATCCACCCACTTTTGGGCACCCATTGCAATTTCTCTATCTATACTTTTAGAGTTCACTTCCTCTATAATATGAAGCTCCTGAATACCAAACACATCACAAGATCGCATCACCGCACTGGTGTTATGTAACTGATACACATCTTCCGTCGCTACCGTAAAATGTTTAGTCCGCTGAGGCAACACCGTATTAAAACGTTCAACTCTACTCTCGGTTAAAAAGCTTTCTAAATAATTAAGAAGCGCTAGGTTATTCATAAAATCTTATATTTAATGCTTATAAAGCAAAACTATGAAAATTAATAGTACTATTTTTTTACTCTTCGCCCTATTCTGCCAGCAAATGCTCTTTTCGCAAGAACAAGACCAAAATGACGAAAAAGACCAGCCCTGCTCTTGCATACTTCTTAAAGAAAACGAAGCTAATGACCTTAAAGTTATTGAGCTTGCCGAGTATGTAGAAAACGGATTCCACGACTTAAGTGCAGCGGCTTTTGATGAAAAATTTGATATCCCTTCCTTTTTAAATACTGTAGCTAGCCATGAGGACATTGAAAAAACCACAACATTTACGAAAAGCTACCTTAAAGGTATAGCTTCTACCGGTCATAAACTTTCTGAAAAATTAGTCACCATGATTGAAGAAGGTTCGTATTATAACCTTATTAATTATCGTTACGATATTATACAACGCGCCTATTATTTTACATTCCGATTATATTCTGAAGAGGCCGGTGTCAATTACCACGATTATAAAGTCTGCTCAGATGGGACCACACTTAAATTCAACGATATTTATGTTTACCTCACCGGAGAACCCCTCTCCTCTACCATGCAACGTATGCTGGTATTATCGCAGCCTTCAACGGATAAATCAGCACGTGAAAACATGGACTCTTATAAAAATGTGTTTCTCTTTTTAAATTCTAGAAAATTAGCCGAAAAAGGCGACTATAAAGGAGCGTATGATAAAATATCGGCAATTACGCCACCTATGAGTACCGAAAAGTTTACACTACTCATGAAAGCACAATACGCGAGCCTTTATGATGATGAGCTTTATGAAGTGTTACTCACGGAATATGCTGAATTATTTCCCAAAGACCCTACCCTATATTTGAAACTCATAGATTATAACCTGCTAAAAGGAAACTTTAAAGCGGCACGAGAAAATGTAGACAAATTAATTTATGAAACCGATGACGACTTCCTTTACCTTATAAAAGGCAACATATACGCTATGGAAAATGATTTTAGTAACGCGGAAACACACTATAAATATATGACCGATAATTATCCCGACTTGCTTGAAGGTTATATTGGTTACATGATAAGTCTTAACTACCAAGATCGCTTTGAGGAGATGATTACTGTCATTGAAGATTTAATCACTCAAGAGTATGATAAAGTGGCCTTATTAGAATTTATTGAAGAAGAAGCGCCGGATGGCTCTAACGCCTTAGGGGCATTTGTAGCGTCTGAAACCTACCAAACCTGGAAACAAAAATCTTAAGTCAATCCTTAAATGAAACAACATATTGTCGTATTAACCGGAGCTGGAATCAGTGCGGAAAGCGGAATTAAAACCTTTAGAGATGCCGACGGTTTGTGGGAAGGCCATGATGTTATGGAAGTCGCTACGCCAGAGGGCTTTAAAAAAAATCCTGAACTGGTATTAGACTTTTATAACCAAAGACGTCGCCAACTCCAAACGGTGCTGCCTAACCAAGCTCATTTAGATTTAGCGGCCTTAGAAAAAACCTATAACGTCACTATAGTTACACAAAATGTCGATGACCTCCATGAGCGTGCAGGAAGCAGTGCTATTGTGCACCTTCATGGCGAACTGCGAAAAGCAAGAAGTACAGGGAATCCTGAAGCGATTACCCCTTGGGATCAGGATCTCCATTTAGGGGATCTCTGTAAGCAAGGCTACCAGTTACGTCCGCATATTGTATGGTTCGGTGAAGACGTCCCTAAAATAGAAGCGGCAATAGAAATCTGCCAAACGGCCGATATTTTAGTCATTATCGGTACAAGTATGCAAGTATATCCTGCCGCAGGATTATTAGATTACACGCCAAAAAACACGCCTATTTATTATATAGACCCAAAGCCCGCTTCAGTACCCAACAAAGCCGTAACCCTCATCCAAAAATCAGCTACAGAAGGCACCAAAGTTCTCTTGGACCTTTTAAAGGATAAAGTTTAATCCTCCGAGAGGCTGTTAAAATTTATACAAATTCCAATAAAACATACTAGTCGGTATTTTTTTATTTATATTTGATTATGGAACAAAGGCAAAAATCCGAACTTACCAAAGCGTTAATTCTCAATGAGTCTTTTAAATTGTTCTACGAAAATGGTTTTAAAACCACTAGTGTAGACAAAATTATGAAAGCCACCAAATTAACCAAAGGGGCGTTTTACCATCATTATAAAAGTAAAAAAGAACTTGGTGTTGAAGTCATCAGTACCCACATTCAAAAGCGGGTATATGAGGGAATGATAAAACCTTTGTATGAAGAAGGAAATGCCTTAGAACTATTAGAAAATACTTTTTCTGGACGGTTAAAATCCTTCTCCATCTACGATAAAGCCCATGGTTGTCCCATGAATAACTTTATCAACGAGATTGCCGATGAAGAGCAAGCTTATCAAATTGCCTTAAAGCGTATTATTGAAGAATGGAAAGCCGCGCTTGTTCATCTTTTAGAACGTGGACAACAAGAAGGGAGTATCCTAACCACTATAGCGCCTAAAGCTGTTGCCATCTATCTTATTAGTGCCTTTGAAGGCGTTAGAGGCATCCGAAAATTATATAATGACGATCAAATTTTAAACGACTATATGTCGGGGTTAAACCTTTACTTAACCCAACTTAAAGCCTAATTTTTTTTAACTAAAAACATACCTATTAGTATGTTTTATAACCACATCAAAAATGAGTACAACCCACAACAGAAGAAATTTTATTAAGAAATCGGCCTTAGCAGGCTTAGCAGGAGCAGCTTTACCTCAACTTGGATTTTCATCTCAAGGCACTCAAGACGTCTTAAAAGAAACCAAGAAAATCGCTAAAGCCCCTAAAGTCTTATTTTTTGATGTTAATGAAACCCTTTTAGACCTAACTGCCATGAAAGAAAGTGTCGGTAAAGTTTTAGGAAACAGAAGCGACTTACTTCCTTTATGGTTTACAACCATGCTACAATATTCTTTAGTAGAAACTTCTGGACGTCAGTATCATGATTTTGGTATCATTGGCTCAGCAGCTTTGCAAATGGTCGCTGCCAACCACGGCATTAGTATTACGGAAGAAGAAGCTCGTGAATCTATCTTAGGTCCTATTCGTTCCCTACCGGCACATCCTGAAGTTAAACAAGCCTTAGCGGACTTGAAAAAAGCAGGTTATACATTAGTCTCTTTTACCAACTCGTCAAATATTGGTGTAGAAACGCAATTTAAAAATTCAGGATTATTAGATTATTTCGACCAACGTCTTAGTATTGAAGACATGGGTAAATTTAAACCTCACGCTGATGCTTATGATTGGGCTGCTAGAAAAATGGGCTTAAAATCAGAAGAGTGTCTTCTTGTTGCTGCTCACGGTTGGGATATTGCCGGAGCACTTTGGGCCGGTTGGCGCGGTGCGTTTATTAGTCGACCAGGAGCACAATTGTATCCGCTTGCCCCTGCTCCAGAATTCAATGCGCCCGATTTAAAACTTATTGCTGAACGTTTAATTGCTCTTAAATAAAAAATTATGACATTAGAAAATAAAGTTATTATTGTAACGGGATCTTCAAGAGGAATTGGCAGAGAAATTGCCATTCAATTAGCACAAAATGGCGCTAAAGTTATTGTTAATCATTCTAACAGTGACGAAGAGGCCCAGGCTACTGTAGAGGAAATTAGCAATCAAGGGGGTACAGCAACCGCTATTAAAGCTGATGTCAGCGATAAATCATCGGTTACCGAATTATTTAATCAGACTATTGCCACTTATGGGAAAGTTGATGTTTTATTTAATAATGCCGGCGTTATGATTTCTAAGGCCTTAGAAGCAAATAGCGAAGAAGATTTCACCAAGCAATTTGATATCAATGTTAAAGGGATTTTCAACACGTTACAAGAAGCTTATCATAAGTTAGAGGATGGCGGAAATATCATTAATATCTCATCGAGTACCGTAAAATTAATGTTTCCTACTTATGCCTTGTATTCGGCCTCTAAAGCGGCTGTAGAACAGATGACGCGTGTGTTTTCAAAAGAAATTGGTCGTGGTATTTCTGTGAATTGTTTAGCTCCAGGCGCTACCGAAACCGAATTATTTATGAAAGGGAAATCTCAAGAATTCATCGATAAATTAAGCAGTATGAATGCCTTTAACCGTTTGGCTAAACCTATTGATATTGCAAGAGTCGCTGTATTCTTAGCAAGTGACGAATCCAAATGGATTTCTGGCCAGGTCATTGGAGCCAACGGTGCATTAGTTTAAATTTATACCTTAAAACCATAATATGAAAATCAACCCTATCCTAATTATTACCGGCCTTCTGTTAACGGCGTGTAACCAAAATACAGCCACAAAAACTGAAACAGTAGCCCCAACAACAACTGTAGAACAAAAAGTAACCGAAATGACTTTTGTAAATAAAGGTCATGAATTGGTCTATGAACTTTGTAAAAAGACCGGCGACTACCAAGCGCTTAAAGAGAAAAAAGACGTTGTCTATACGTATACCTATCAAACTCCTGATGGAAAAACGGATATCAGTACTGAAAAATATCTTTTTGATGGCGAATTATCTTATGGTGCTTATAAAAAACACCAAAGAACGTTGCCTAATTTAGAAGGTCTAATAGAACAAGGCTATGATGGTGAGAGCTATTGGTTAAAACACAATGGTGAGGTATTAGAAAATGACGCTTATTTAAAACGTGTCGCGTTTAATAGACCGACTAACTTTTATTGGTTTGCTATGATGCCTAAATTATTAGATCCTAGTGTGGTTTATGATTATAAAGGCGAAAAAACTATTGAAGACAAAACCTTTGATGTGGTTAAAGTTTCTTTTGAAAGTGCTGACAATAAGCCTACCGATATTTACCAACTTTATATTAATAAAGCCACAGGCATGGTAGACCAATTTTTATTTACAGTCGCTGATTTTGGTGTAATGGATACTCCTAATTTAATGCAACTTCAATATGAAACTATAGATGGTATTCAGATACCAACGAAACGTCAGTATAAAAAATCGAATTGGGACGCTGAAGTTACAGACCAACCTTGGATTTATGTCACGTGGTCTGACATTAACTTCAACAACCAATTAACGAAGGACGATTTCCAAAAATAAAATTCTATGAGCAACGATAATACAAGCCCATTAAAATCTCAGTTAGACGCGAAGCGTGCAAATTTTGAACGTACTGCGGACGCCGAAAAACAAGCCATTTATAAAGCAGGATTTGAGGATGTTGAACAAAGTGGTATTCTTGAATTAGCCAAACAAGTTGGCGATCAAGCCCCAGATTTCACTCTAAATAACGCTGTAGGGGAACCGGTTTCTTTAACCGACTATTTAAAAAAAGGTCCGGTAGTGCTTACGTGGTACCGAGGAGGTTGGTGCCCGTATTGCAACTTAACCTTGCAGCAATTGCAAAAAGAATTACCTAATTTTAAAGCGAAGGGCGCCCAATTATTAGCTTTAACACCAGAATTACCTGATGCATCTGTAAGTACTGCAGAAAAAAACGACTTACAGTTTGAAGTGCTCAGTGATATTGGCAATCAAGTTGCTAAAAATTACGGGATTGTCTTTGAACTTACTGAGGCCGTAGCCAAAATCTACAATGCTTCTTTTGGGTTAAACGAACACAATGGTGACAGCTCTAACGCACTTCCGTTGGCGGCCACCTACATCATAAATGAAGAAGGAAAAATTGATTACGCTTATTTGAACACGGACTATAGAAACAGAGCTGAACCCTCTGAAATTACAGCGTTTTTAAACCATAATTTTTAAATAAATTATCGTCAAAATTACTATTTGATTAATAGTTCTGTTCATGTTTATTAAAAAGTCATTATTTATTAATGGCTTTTTTTTTATGCCAAATAATTTCGGCTCCTCAGCACAACATGTTTCTTTTAGTTTCGGCATGGATGGCCCACTTTTTTCCGTTAACTTCGCTATACACACGAACATTACGGAATCCGTATACTTTAAACAACATGATGCCCCAACAGTTTACTCATAAGGTGCCTAGCCTTTTAGAACCTATTCGGTTACAAGAATATGGTGTAGGGATCTTTGATGCGTTCCCTACTAAATCGGCCTTAAAAAAAGCGCTAAAAAAAGGGTATATTCAAATTGATGGACGTTTAGCCTCATCGGCAACTTTTATACGAGGTGGAGAAACGCTGGTGTTAACGGTGCCTGAAAATCAACCCGCAAAAAAACGCTTCATCTTTAAACTCAAAGTTATCTTTGAAGATGATCATTTAGCCGTTATTCATAAACCGGCAGGAATCTTGGTCAGTGGTAATCATTTTAAAACCATTAATAATGCCTTAATTCAGAATTTAAACCCTAGTCGGTTAGAGGGTGCCACCCAACCACAACCGGTACACCGTTTAGATTTCCCAACTACTGGACTTTTATTAATAGGAAAAACAAGTGCGAGTATCCGGGCTCTAAATACACAATTTAAAACGAAACGTATTAAGAAAACCTACTACGCGGTCACGATAGGTACGATGAATGGTGAGGGTCTCATTACGCATGAAATTGATGGGAAACCATCCCAATCGCGCTATAAAGTTCTGCAGAGCATAGCTTCGGAACGGTTTGAGCAACTGAACTTAGTGGCTCTAGAACCGATTACCGGACGAAGACATCAACTCCGGAAGCACCTTATGTATATTGGACATCCTATTTTAGGCGATCGTGATTATAGCAAAGAAGGCCTTCTTCTAAAAGGAAAAGGCTTATACTTACATGCTCACACCTTGAAATTTGAACATCCGTTTACCAAAGAACAATTGATACTAAATGATGACTTCCCTAAAAATTTTAAAAAGCTCTTTGACGTTTTAGTCTAAACCTCTTTTTTCCTAGCCAAATTATTTAGCAGCGTTTGGGTCTTAATTCCCTTTATTTTTAGCCTCAATCCATTTACTCATATATTTAGTACTTTGCATGGACTGATGTCTTAATAATTGGCCTATAAAATTATTTTCGCGGTGCGTTTCTAAATTTAAAGTAAGGCTATTTATACGTTGCTTAAACAGCTCATAAAACTCAGCGTCATTAAACCGTTCGTTAACAATGGTAAAACCATTCTGTTGTTGTTTTAACCAAGTTTGAGAATTAGTATAAAGCGCAACAGCCTTGTTGGCAAATACCTCTGGATTATCCTCTACAAACCCATTACAGTCTAAACCTCCAAACATCCCTTCCGCTGCAATTGAAGTCATTGCGCAAGGTGTTCCATTTTGCATGGCATCAACCAGTTTGCCTTTTAGACCAGCACCAAACCGTAAGGCCGCCAAACACACCCGAGCGGTTTTCATCACCGAAGTCACCTCATTAGCAAAGCCTTTGATATAAAATCCGTCTTTAGGTTTATGAAGTTGTGTGACTTTCTGCGATTCATAAGCCCCATAAATATGCAATTCGGCTTTAGGTAATTGATGGCGTATTAATGGCCAAATTTCTTGTTTTAAATACAAGACCGCATCATAATTGGGGGCATGAAGAAAATTCCCTATCGTTACAAAGTGCGCTCTTTCTTCAAAAGTAGGTAAAGCATTAATCTGTTCTTCAGAAATTGGTTTGAGTAAAAAAGGAAGGTAACACAATAAACTCTGGTCAATATTAAACTGTTGCGTTAAGATTTCAATTTCAGCTTCAGAAATCATAAGACTCAGATCGCAACGATAAATACTCGCTATTTCTCGTTTCGTAATCTCATTTTGTAAGCTTGAAAACGTGACAGTCTCCTTCTTTTTTAATGCTTGTTCCCTAGCCTTTCGCAAGCCGTGAAAATCTTCAGTATCTAAAACCCGGATCGCCTCAGGACAATGTTCTATAATTCGCCATCCGTATTGTTCTTCCGTCATAAAGCGATCAAACAAAACCACATCAGGATTGAGCGTCTGAACAAAGGTATCAAAAGACACATCATTTAATAAAATGGCTTGCGTTTCAACTTGGATCTGTTCGAGATTAAACGTATTTTCAGATTGCTTTGCTGCGGAAGCAAAAGTGACTGTAAAACCTTGTTTTTGAAATTGATCAATAAGTTGTAAAATACGACTTCCGGCCGCAGAACTTTTAGGTTCTGGCCATACAAAACCGATAACGAGTAATTTTTTATTCATGTAAAATGTAAAAATCGTCGTGAGAAGCTCTAAATAATAAGCTTCATAAGAGCATTTAAATATTATTGAGGGTCTTCCAAAAGCACATATTTTAAGCGTACATTTTCTGCCCACTTAATAACCAAATCTATTTGTTCTTCAGAGAGTTTTGCTTCAGAATGTGCCCAAGTATAAGACGGTAATGGCATTTCTTTGGCCTCTACCATTTCAATTAATTCTTCTAATTTATGGTCTTTTTTCTTTGCGGAATAATCATCCCAAAGCGACAAATTTAAATGTTTCATTCCATCTTTAACATGGCCATCTAACCAATAGTTTACCGGGGTAATCTCACTATACCAAGGATAGTTGGTGCTTTCACTGTGACAATCCATACACGCTTGATTTAAAATCGTTTTTACTGCTGCAGGCGGATTCGTGTCTTTATAAAAGGGCTCTAAGCTACTCATATCCCCTTTATTTTTTGCAGGGCCAAAAAACTGTGCTAGCCCAACAACCACTATAAATAAAATTCCAATCTTTTTAATGCGCTTCATTTTTATTAGTTTTAAGGTTCTAAATTAAGATTTTTATCGTGACCAAAGCCCAACTCTATAAAGAATTAAATTATGTAAATCACTCCCGAGAAAAACGCCTCTATTACGCCAACTTGGTGATTTCTAATCCTGAGTTGGTTAGTCCGCTTTTAGAGATTCTTTTTGAGGTAGACGATAAAATCTCTTGTAGAGCGGCTTGGGTTTTAGAATTTATGTGTAGCCAAAGTATTCCTCATATAATTCCGCATCTCGATACATTTGCGCAAGGCATCCACAAGGTACACCTTGATTCTGCTGTACGTCCCGTGGCAAAAATCTGTGAATACTTGGTAAAAGCCATTTACGATACCCCTAAAAGTGTAATTGCTTTGCAAATCACTGAAGTTCATAAAGAAAAAATAATAGAAGCCTGTTTTGATTGGATGATTAATGATGAAAAAGTAGCGCCCAAGGCTTATGCCATGCAGAGTTTATATTTATTAGGCCAAGATTACGATTGGATCCACCCAGAACTTGCGCTTATTTTAGAACGCGATTTCCCCATACAAAGTGCGGGTTACAAAGCGAGAGCACGCTCTATCCTTAAAAAAATAAAAACCAAAGCCTAAAACGGATACCGCCAAAAGCAGCACTATCCTGAAATTAAAGGCCCGAAAAAAAGCCGTGCTTTACTCAAGATCTATACCGCATTTTTCAATGGAGTTTCTTATATTTGACGCTTCTAAAAAATCAATATAAATGGCACTTTCCGCACTTAATGCAATCTCACCAATCGATGGTCGATACCGATCTAAAGTTGAAAAATTAAAAGATTATTTCTCAGAAGAAGCACTTATTAAATATCGTGTTTTAGTAGAAATTGAATACTTTATCGCACTTTGTGAATTACCCTTACCTCAATTAGAACCGGTTTCAGCTTCTGTTTTTGAAGATTTAAGAGCGATTTATAAAAATTTTACAGCTGAGGATGCTCAGGCTATTAAAGACATTGAAAAAGTAACCAACCATGATGTAAAAGCGGTTGAATACTTTATAAAAGATAAGTTTGATGCCTTAGACCTTGCGGCTTACAAGGAGTTTATTCACTTCGGATTAACGTCTCAAGACATTAACAATACCGCAATTCCTTTAAGTATTAAGGAGGCGATGAATGACGTTTATGTTCCTGAATATTTAGCCTTATTAGAAAAGATTGAAGCTTTGGCTACAGAATGGGCAGACATCCCAATGTTGGCAAGAACCCATGGTCAACCTGCTTCACCAACACGTTTAGGTAAAGAAATCAGTGTATTTTCTGCACGATTAAAAGAGCAGTTTAACTTATTAAATGATGTTCCTAGTGCGGCTAAATTTGGTGGTGCAACAGGAAATTTTAATGCGCATAAAGTGGCTTACCCAAATATAGATTGGAAAGCTTTTGGAACACGCTTTGTTCAAGAAAAACTAGGTTTACAACACTCGTTTCCAACAACGCAGATAGAACATTACGATCATGCAGCAGCTTTATTTGATGGACTAAAACGTATTAATACCATTATCATAGATTTAGATAGAGATATCTGGACCTACGTTTCTATGGATTACTTCAAACAAAAAATTAAAGCTGGTGAAGTTGGAAGTTCTGCAATGCCTCATAAAGTGAATCCTATTGATTTTGAAAATAGTGAAGGAAACTTAGGGATTGCTAATGCAATTTTTGAACACTTATCGGCTAAACTTCCTATTTCTAGATTACAACGTGATTTAACGGATAGTACGGTTTTAAGAAATGTAGGAGTTCCTTTTGGACATACACTTATTGGCTTTAAATCGACTTTAAAAGGTTTAGATAAATTATTATTGAATGCCTCTAAATTTGCACAAGACCTAGAGAACAATTGGGCTGTGGTTGCAGAAGCAATTCAGACTATATTAAGACGTGAGAGTTACCCTAATCCTTATGAAGCTTTAAAAGGGTTAACAAGAACCAACGAAGCTATCACTCAAAGTTCTATATCAAATTTTATTGATACCTTAGAGGTTTCTGATACGATTAAGGCTGAATTAAAAGCTATTACGCCAAGTAATTATACAGGAATATAAGTGTTATAAACCATGTTGAAATTCATTCCTAAAACGATAGACACTATTGTCTTAACCCTTGTCACCTTGCTTACTATCGGTGTTTTTACCGCTGGACTTTGCGATGTTCTTGACTATATTATTGTTAAGGTTGTACTGGTAATTAGTTTTGGAACGCTTTTCTTTATGGCTTGTTATTATGCCATAAAAAATGATGTTATAGAAAATCGTCTTGAGGAAACCCCTCAAGACGATTTAAATTAATGGGGTTCTAAGTCCCCAGATAAGCGTTAAAGCTGTAATTATTTAAAGAATTCTGTTAGGCCTTTTAATTGTTCTTCTTCAAAACTAGCCTTATCCAATACAGAACGCAAAGCCATAAGTTTTTTGGCATTCATCTCATCACCTAATACTCTTGCCACTATAAATCCTTTATTATTGGCATTGCCAAAGAGCACAAGTTCATCAATAGCATCTACCTCTCCTAAAAATTTAATTACAAATTTTCCATCCTTAGCATTCCCACCTCTCATTAACTCATCATATTTGGGATCTTTTAAGATGGTTTTCACCTTATTTAATTCTAATTTATAAGCCTCATCTTCGGTATTATCAATGCTAAAGGTTAAGACATTAAGTTTATCAACCGAATTGTAAGCTTCTTCTTGCGTGTCTGTTAAAGTTATATTTTCAACATTAACAAAGCTTTTAGGCACATCAAAGGTGGCAAAGCCGGGCTCTAATTCATGATCTACAAAATAAGTTTGTAAAGTAGGCTCTTGATTACAGCTGGTAAAAGCCGTAACCAAAAGCAACACAACTATTGATTTTTTGATTGATTGTATCATTTGATTATTTATTATTTATTACCAACTTTCTTTAATTGCTCCCCACCAGGAATGTCCATTTTACCGGTAATCTTAGAGATTTCTCTTAAATCAATATCCCCAGTTAAAGACAATACTACGGTTTCAAAAACACGCTTCTCTCCATTTATCTCAATATCAGAACCTTCGGTTAATCCTTTTAAACCTGTCATATACATCAACAATTCTTTTACATGGTTTTCGTCATTACCTTCTTTTACGTAAAACTTTACGGTTTGGTCACCGTCTTTAAAACGCATTAATTCTTCAAGTTTAGTAGAATTTAAATAAGACTCTACCGTAGCTTTCATATCGGCTGACACTTTATCATTTCCGGTAGTAAACACTTTAAGACCCGTTATTTTCTTAACCATCTCTAAAGTCTTTTGTTCTTCCGGATCATCTAAATCAATATCAATACTGGCTAACATTCTAAACATCTTCTGATTGATTACAAAAGAAGTCACTTCTTCATTGTCTTCAAATTTATCGAATATACCCTGAGCAAACGTCAATACGGGAGTCAATAAAAAGGCGGTGATGATTACTAATTTTTTACTCATACTAATTCTATGATTTAAATATTGGTGAAAATTTTTCATGATTTCTAATGTTTTAATGGGACTTGTTTTTTAAAATTTTGTTTGTAATGGTACTAAACGTTCCTAGCTTACTGGCTTGTTGCACACCTTCTTCAATGTTCTCGCCTACCAAAGCTAGATTTGTTAATTGTGATTTTCCTTCGTGCATGCCTATAGAAATTAAACTAAAAGCCTCCATGGTTTGGTTATAGACCAATTGTGCTTCTTGTTTTTCTTTTTCTGTAGGTCCCATAAAATTTGGTACCACTAAACCAAGTATAAGAACGGCAACGGCTGCGACAGAAATCCATGGATACAATGAAGTTTTCTTAGATTTTAATGGAACGTCTTTGGTGTACTGTTCTTTTTTAGATTCTGAAAAGTATTGAAACATGGGCTTATAAGCCTCAAATTGTGGTGCAACATCATCGTTATTGAAGTAGGCTTTTAACTGCGCTTCTTCTTGTAGAGAGGTTTCTGCATTGAGATACTTTTCTATTAATTTCTCTATATTATTTAATACCATATTGATGTGTATTAGTTAATTTTTCTCTAATTGTTTTTCGTGCTCTAGACAAATTCACCCGAACTGCTGTTTCATTCATATCTAACATCTCAGCGATTTCAGCAAAATCATAGGCTTCAATATCTCTTAACTGCACAATAATTTTTTGTTGTTCTGGCAGGGCTTCCATAATTTTAGACACCCAATCTACGCTATCCTTAGCTTCAACTTGCTTTTGTAAAGACGTATGGTCATCGGTATAATTACTATGAACAATTTTTAAATTAGACGCTTGCTTGGATTTTAAGCGGTCTAAACAAAAATTCTTTGTCATCGTCATGCTAAAGGCTTCCACATTTTTATACTCACCAATCTTTTTACTATTGTTCCATAATTTCAACAATATTTCTTGCGTGGCGTCTTCTGCTTCTTCACGAGATACAAGTAATCGTTTCGCTAAACGAAATACTTTATCCTTAAAAGGCATTACTAAGCTTACAAAATCTGCTTGCTTCATGTTGTGGTTAGATTGGTTGGTCTCATCATTTTCACATGATACAAAGTCCTATTTAAGGCCTTCTATCTTTACGACGACCCAGTTCAGCATTTGTTACAAAGTTTTTTTTATTTATAATAATGTCAGTAAATTTAGAGTTTTACTTCTAAGCTTGTAAAAGCGCTCCAAAAAAAAGAAAAATTGAAAATATGAAAAAGCTAAAAATTTTATTACTCACTTGCCTTATTGGTTTTAGTGCCAGCAGTTGTTTTGATGACATGGACGACAACATCGTTTCTAGTGGAGAAATTAAGGACTTTATATGGAAAAGCATGAATTATGTTTATTTATATAAGTCTGAAATTCCAGATTTAGCCGATGACCGCTTTACGTCCTCCGCAGAATATGCCGATTATTTAGACAGTTATAGCTCGCCTGAAGACTTATTTGCTTCCTTAAAATACCTACCTACAGAAGTGGATAGATTTAGCGGAATTTACAGCAATTACTATGACCTTCAAAATTTGTTATCGGGGACCACACTGAGCAACGGTATGGAATACAATCTGTATTACGTCCCTGGTAGTCAAACCGAAGTCTTCGGGGTGATCACTTTAGTTTTGGCCAATAGCCCAGCAGAAAGTTTAGGATTGCAACGTGGGCAAATTTTTAGAGCGGTTAATGGTGAAAATCTAAACTTAAACAATTATACAACGCTATTAAGTGCTAACTCATATACGCTAAATTTTGCAGATTATGATGATAATGGTACTACCGAAACTACAGATGATGATACCCTAAGTTTATCTAACGTCAATGTCAGTTTAACAAAAGTGAGCTATACTGAAAACCCTGTTCATAAAACTGAAATTTTATCTGTTGGAGGTTCTACCGTTGGCTACCTTATGTACAATGGTTTTACCAGTGATTTTGATAACCAGCTGAATGCTGCTTTTGGCGAGTTTAATGCGGCGGGAATTAGTGATCTTGTTATCGATTTGCGCTATAATGGCGGTGGATCTGTGCAAACAGCTGCTTATTTAGGAAGTATGGTAACTGGGCAGTTTACAGGGCAAGTGTACTCTAAACTGTTTTATAATGAAAATTTAGCCAATAATGATACAGACTACCTCTTTACTAATACGATTAATGGCGGCGGAAGTATTAATAGTCTTAACCTTTCTCGTGTTTATGTGCTCACTTCAGAACGACGAACGGCCTCTGCTAGTGAACTTCTTATAAACAGCTTAAAACCCTATATAGAAGTGGTGGTTATTGGTGAAAACACCGTAGGAAAAACACAAGCTTCGAGAACGGTTTACGATTCGCCAACAGTATTTTCAGATACCCAAGCCAATCCTAGTCATACTTATGCCTTACAGCCTTTAATTGCTAATTCTACTAATGTTGATGAAGAACTGGTGCCTTCAACCGGAATGGTCCCTGATATTTTAATTTCTGAATCGGCAACGAACTTAGGGATATTAGGAGATGTTAACGAGCCACTTTTAGCCGAAGCTTTAGCCCATATTTCTGGTTCTGGAAGATCGGTATATCAACCTGAAGCTGCAGCTCTAAAAACCGTAAAACTGCCAATTTCTGCTTTAGAACAAGATATGCATATAGATTAAATAACCACAGAAACTAAAAAAAGCCGCTTTTACACCAAGTAAAAGCGGCTTTTTTATATAACACCTCAATTGCGACACAGTACATAGTCAACAATCTGAAGTGGCTTCTTTTTTTAGTTAAAATATATTTTTGAAGCCCCTACACCAACACTAAACGTATTTGTTTCTGTTCCTGTAGCTATATCGTAAATCAATAATGTACTGTTCTCTGTAAAGCTAGCATCAGTTACAAATAACTGGTCATCATCAACAGATAAACCATAAGCATAACTTGCATTAATATCAAATAAAGATGTGGTTGGTAAGCTAGTCGCATTATCCGTTAACCCATAAACTCCATTGTTTAAAATATAATAAGCAACTCCATCCTCATAAGACATTAAGCCTGGGTGGTCTCCTAGAGGAAACTCTAAAGTAGAGATTACAGAATTGTCACTTAAATCGATTTTAACTATTGCTGCCGTAGTTTCTCCAATGGCATTCCAAGAGTTACCACCTTGACATAATACAACTAAGTCACCCTCTTCATTAATTGCCATTTCATCTGGTACATCTTTAACCGTAATTGTTTCCACTGAATTATCTGCTGTATTAATTACAGAAACAATATTATTGGTACTATAGCCTCCACTGTGAGACACATAAAGTTTATCCGATTCCTCTAAAATTTGTTCAGGACCTTCTGCAACAGCAATTGTTGAAACTACTGTATTAGAGTTTAAATCAATAACTGCAATATAGTCATCGGTAGCATCAATTGGATCTCCCCAATCAGAAACATAAGCCTTATCATCTTCAAAAGCAATGTATCTTGGTAATGTTAATCCGGTAGAAATGGTCGCTAATTTTTCAAATGTATAACGGTTAACCACTGTAATTGTACCATCTTGTACTACGATATAGGCTTTTTCATCTTCAAAACCTAAAGACTGCAAGTATACGCCTGTTGTTTCATTATTAACATTGTAAAAAATTTGATTTTCTGATGTGGTTAAATCTTCAGAAATAAATGAGATCGATGATGGCCCACCTTCTGCACTTACAATAATTCCATCTTCATAAGCTCCTAATGGCTCAGATGGAGATATAGTATCGTCATCGTCGGTACATGAAACGATAAATAATGACATCGTAAAAATTGATAAAATAACTTTTTTCATTGTAATGGTTTTAAAATTTATATTGAACTTGAAAATTAAAATTACGATCTGGCATAGGTCTAAATGCCACGTTCTCGTAAGCGGTATTAAATAGATTGTTCACTTTTAAGCTTAGATCTATTTGTTGTGATTTTTTATTAAAGAGCGGGTAACTTATCCCTAAATTACTTAAAGTATACGCCTCTACACTGTAGAAGACACCCGATAGATTTTCTGTTGTGGTATACACTTCACCGGTATACAACCGCTGAAAATAGGCTGTTAATTTTTGATAATTATAAGCTAGATTAAAATTCGCTTTATGGTAAGGCACATAAATTAACTGGCTTTTGGTTTCTAAATCTTCTGAAACCGTATACGCATAATTGGCATGTATAGAAAACTGATGAGCGTTGATATGATGCGTATAATCTAAGCTCAGCTCAGCGCCATAATTTTGGGTCTTAGCCACATTTTCTGGACTCCAAAATCCGGAAGCACTCGGTTGCCACTGAATGAGATCACTGGTTTTAATATAATAAGCATTCAGACTTAATTTGGCACTTTTATAGCTAAGCTCTTGACCAAAATCTACCTGATAGGAACGCTCTGGTACTAAGTCTAGATTACCACCGGGCTGCCAATACAGATCATTAAAAGTAGGCACGCGATAATTTTTAGAGCCATTTAATTTTAGTTTATAGTACTCCGATACGGCGTAAGCCACATCAAAAGAAAATAACAACGGACTTTTAAAACCTGAAGTGAAATCTTGTCTTAGATTTATTCCATACTCCCATTGGTCAGTTGGTTGGTATTGAAGCAGTGCCGTAGTGGAAAACTCTTTGCGGTTAGGATCGCCAAAGCTACTGCCCTGACCTTCATAATAATTATAAGAGAGTATAGGTTTAAAATTCAATTCCTCCGAAAGCTTGATATCTGAAGTATAATTTATAAGGTAAGTATTTACTTTTCCGAAGGAATAATTGGAGGTATTTTTATTCCCGTAATATTTAAAATGCTCTTGCAAATGCGCCACTTTCAGTTTAGAAAATGTCTTATCGCCTTGATGCGACCATTCTAACATCGTTCTAAAATTCTTATCGTCATATTTCGCTAAAGAGCTTGAACTTACAGTGCCTGAAAATTCACGTTCTCCTATAAAACTTTGATGATAAAGTTTTAGCACATTTCTTGGCGATAGCACATAACCAATATTTGCATTAAGACTTCCGTTGTTAAACGCCCCATTTTCATTACGCTGATCGGTATTTAGATATTTATAATCATTATCTGAATCCACATAGTTAAGCCCAATATTAAAACTTAATTTATCATTAGCATAGGAGGACAAATAGCTGATATTTTTGGTATTGTAACTTCCGTAAGACAGGCTTAAGGAATTATCAAAATGAGACTCAAAACTCAACGTATTGTTAAGATGAATACTACCGCCAATGGCACCACTTCCATATTGCACAGAGCCACCACCCGATCTAATTTCAACACTCTTAAAATTTGTGATATTTATGGTATTAAAATCGGTCTGACCTGTGAGCTGGGAGTTAATGGCAATGCCATTCCATATCACCGCCGTTTGCGAAGCATTCGTTCCTCTAAAGGAAGGTGAAGACACCATACCATATCCATTTTCTTTAAAATATAGTGTTGAATTAAAACGTAAAACATCGGTAAACGAGCCTTTGTTTTGCTTCAGTAAAGAGTCATTGAGTACAGCGACTTTAAACCCATGGGCATAGCGTTTAAGCTTTACATCACTCAACACCACTTCATCTAAACGTTGAATAGAATCCGTAGGCTTTTGGGCCCTAACCATAGGAGCCAAACAGAGTAATAAAACTAAGAGTATTATACGTACCATACTGCAATCACTTTTATCCCGAAAGTTTGATTTCTTATTAATGAAAATAGGCAGGTCTCCTGACTTGTTTTATCGTATTTAACCTTCCCAGCATATAGCCAGTGGTGTTGAAGAAAATACAATTGCTCTTAAAAGAGCTGCCCTATTAAATACGGCAAAAACTTACAGTTGCGGGAACAGTTCTGGACTTGAAATTAAATTTCTCACCAGATTCCCTTTTAATCCAATCGGTTAACAATTAGAACCTAATTCTGCCGCAAAAATAGCCTTTTAATCATCGTTCAATGCTGATTTTTGTCACTTTTTTTTAGCGTTGTATAAGCCTAAGCGATGAAAAGAATTAAAAAATAGGCAGCAATTATTCATGAAATGATATATAGTGTTAAATTTGAAACGTCCCTCTAGACTTTAGAGAGCTTAGAACACCACAGATAGTATTCAATCCTTAGTGACCACAGTGCCCTATGAAAATCATAAAATTCTTCTTGCTTTTACTTGTCTTTAGCGCTTGTAAAAATGAATCCGGAAATCAAAGCCTTCCCCCGCTTAAGGCTTCAGAAGTAAACGAAGTCAATTTAAGCTACGCCAAAGGTTTTAAAATTAAAAAATCTGAAGATCTTACACTTTTAGAGATCACTCAACCTTGGCCAAAAGCTGAAAAAACATACAAATATTTATTGCTTAACAAAGCGCAAGCCACCAAAACCACCTATAACAAAGCTGATTATGATGGGGTTATTATTACGCCTGTCTCAAAGTTAGTCGTAACATCAACCACGCATATTCCGGCCTTAGAACTTTTAAATATGGAAGAGCGCTTAGTTGGTTTTCCTGGTACAGACTACATTTCCTCTGAACGTACACGACGTTTAATTGACAATAAAAAGGTGAGAGAGCTCGGTAAAAATGAAGGGATTAATACGGAAGTCCTTTTAGAACTGAATCCTGAAGTGGTTATTGGTTTTGGTGTTGATGGAGTGAATAAAACCTTCGAAACTATAAAAAAAGCTCATATTCCGGTGATTTATAATGGCGACTGGGTAGAGTCTTCTGCGTTAGCCAAAGCGGAGTGGATTAAATTTTTCGGGTTGCTTTTTAATAAAGAGAAAGAAGCCGATTCTATCTTTACCGCTATTGAGCGCGATTATCTAGCCGCAAAAGCACTAGCCACCCAAGCCCAACAGCAACCCACGGTTTTAAGTGGTGCCATGCATAAAGACGTTTGGTATTTACCGAATGGGTCTAGTCCTGAAGCACAATTTTTAAAGGATGCTAATGTGAATTACCTCTGGAGCGAGACCACAGGAAATGGTAGCTTAGCCCTTAGTTTTGAAGTGGTGTTAGATAAAGCTAAGGACGCCGATTTATGGTTAAGTCCTTCGTATTACAGCAGCTTAGAACAATTGGAAGAAGCCAATGCTTTATATACCAACTTTAAGGCCTTTAAAACAAAAAACATCTATAGCTTTACAAATACCACTGGAGCTACTGGCGGCGTTTTGTATTACGAGATGGGGACTGCAAGGCCCGATTTAGTCTTAAAAGATATCATTAAAATTTGTCACCCTCATTTATTAGAAGACTACACGCCATATTTTTTTAAAAAATTAAATTAAAACCGATTAGAACCTTAGGAGTTTTAGAATTCGTAAGCGCAACGCCTTAATGAAAATTAATTACACATATCAATTTATAAGTTTAACCGCTCTACTCCTGTTATGCTTTGTTTTTAACTTGAGTTTAGGCTCTATCAGCATTCCTTTTACAGAAGTGTTTAAAAGCCTTTTTGCTTCCACCGAAAATAAAACTTGGGAAGTCATTATTATGGAATTTAGACTTCCAAAGGCACTTACGGCAATTATGGTGGGGTCTGGCTTAGGCGTTACAGGGCTTTTAATGCAAACACTGTTTAGAAACCCACTTGCAGGTCCGTTTGTATTGGGGATAAGTTCTGGTGCCAGTTTAGGTGTCGCTTTAGTGATCTTAGGGTCTGGACTTTTCGGAGGCTTATTTGCCACCGCGTTAATCACCAAATGGAGTATTGTTATTGCAGCTAGTTTAGGGAGTTTTTTGGTGTTACTCGCCGTACTTGCCGTTTCTAATAAAGTAAGAGATACGATGGCAATTTTAATTATTGGGTTAATGTTTGGTAGCATCACTGCCGCCGTTGTTAGCGTATTGTCTTATTTTAGTTCAGCAGAACAATTACAGCAATATATATTTTGGGGTTTTGGGAGTTTAAGTAACTTATCGTGGTACGAGATTTTAATTTTCTTCTTAATTTATGCCTTAGGTTTAGTACTCAGCATGTTTTCCATCAAAGGATTAAACGGCTTATTATTAGGCGATAATTATGCAAAAAGTTTAGGCTTAAATTTAAAGCAAAGCCGATTGATCATCATTTTAGCTACAAGTTTAATTGCAGGAACCATCACCGCGTTCTCAGGTCCTATTGCCTTTATTGGATTAGCGATACCGCATTTAACACGTCAGATTTTTAAAACCACCGATCATAAAATATTATTACCCGCCGTGTTTTTGTTTGGCGCCATCGTCATGTTAATTTGCGATAGTATCGCCCAAGTTCCTGGCAGTGATTATACCTTACCCATTAATGCTATTACCGCTTTGGTGGGAGCACCGGTTGTGATTTGGTTATTAGTGAAACAACGTAAAATGATGTTTTAATATGATAAAAGAAACATCACATAGCATCCTTAAAGTCGAGGAACTTTCTATAGGGTATAAATCCAAGAAGGGCGACACGCTTATTGCTTCTGATATTAATTTTGAATTACAAAAAGGGCAACTCATTGGCTTGGTTGGTGCTAATGGTATTGGAAAATCCACTTTATTACGCACTCTAATTAAAGTGCAACCCGAATTGTCTGGTCGGTTATTTCTAAACCAGAAAGACCTTAAATCGACTTCAATATTAGAACTTGCTAAACAATTGAGTATTGTTTTAACCGAGCCCCTAAGCTCTAAAAATCTGTCTGTGTTTGAACTGGTTTCCTTAGGACGCCATCCTTATACCAATTGGATCGGACGCCTTACAGAAGCTGATACAGCCATAATAAATAAGGCTTTAACCCTTGTTAATATTACAGCACTGAAAGAAAAAAAATGTTATGAACTTAGTGATGGTCAACTCCAAAAAGTAATGATTGCAAGAGCTTTGGCCCAAGATACCGATTTGATTGTTTTAGATGAACCGACTTCGCATCTCGATATGTATCATAAGGCCTACATCTTAAAATTGCTTCAAAAATTAACCAAGGAAACCGGAAAAACCATCTTATTTTCTTCACACGAAATTGATTTGGCCATTCAACTATGCGACACCATGATTGTAATGACCAAAGATCAAGTGGTTTGTAACCAGCCTTGTCAATTAATTTCAGAAGGTATTTTTAACGCCCTTTTCCCAAAAGATTTAATTGTTTTTGATGAAAAAACGGGAAGCTTTAGAGTCACCAAATAGGCCTTACCCTTTTAGACAATTTGGCTTTTTATTCTTCGTCCTATTTAACTTTAAAATTTATCTTTGATACATAAGCATTTTCAATTATGAACGACACCATCATTCTTTTTATAGCAAGCCTTGTTTCAGCAGGACTTGGCGGTTTTATAGGTTTAAAATTTGCACAACTAAAAAGTAAAAGTGATAAAAGCACGCTAGAAGAGCGCAATACAAACCTTCAGCAACAATTAAATGAGCTTAAAAAATCGTCTGAATTAGACCTTGAGAAACAAGTTCAATACTTTAATCAGCAAGTCACACAAGTTAAAGAAAGCCTTTCTAAAGCGGAATCTGAACGTGAAGAAATCCGAAGAGAAAAAGACTTTTTAAATGCTGAACTTTCAAGACGAAATACCGAATTTGAAAACTTACAGCAACGCCACAAACAACGTGATGAAGAATTTATAGCCCAGCAAGTACAACTGCGTAAAGATTTTGAACTGATGGCTTCTAAAATTCTAGAAGAAAAGTCTGAGAAATTCACCATTCAGAATCGCGATAACATTAAGAACATCTTAAATCCGCTTGAAGAGAAAATTAAAACCTTTGAGAAAAAAGTAGAGGATACACAAAAGGAAAGCATCAGTATGCATTCCGCATTAAAAGAACAGCTTTTAGGCTTGAAAGACCTTAACCAACAAATGACCAAAGAGGCTACAAACCTTACTCGCGCTTTAAAAGGCGATAGTAAAACACAAGGTAATTGGGGCGAATTGGTCTTAGAACGCGTTTTAGAAAAATCTGGTTTAGAGAAAGACCGTGAGTATTTTATTCAGCAAAACTTTCAACGCGAAGATGGTTCGCGGGTTTTACCTGATGTGGTGTTATACCTCCCGGATTCTAAAAAAATGATCATTGACTCTAAGGTATCTTTAACGGCCTACGAGCAATTTGTTAATGCAGAAGATGAGGAACGGGCACTGTTCTTAAAAGCCCATGTTAACTCTATAAAAAAACACGTCGATCAACTTTCAGCTAAGAATTACCAAGATCTTTACGATATACAATCGCCCGATTTTGTATTGATGTTTATTCCTATAGAGCCTGCTTTTGCCGTGGCTATAAATGAAGACAACAACCTCTATAATAAAGCTTTTGAGCAAAATATTGTTATTGTAACGCCTTCTACCCTTTTGGCTACCCTACGAACTATTGATTCTATGTGGAACAATGAAAAACAACAGCAAAATGCTTTAGAAATCGCCAAACAAGCCGGTGCCTTATACGATAAGTTTGAAGGCTTAGTGACGGACTTAACCGGAGTTGGTAAAAAAATTGACGCCGCTAAAAGCGACTATTCTGCAGCTATGAATAAACTTGTTGAAGGTAAAGGCAATTTAATTTCTCGCGTGGAAAAGATTAAAAAAATGGGCGCTAAAGCTAAAAAATCCCTTCCTGAGAATATTATAAAACGTGCGGAAGACGAGCAGTTTTAATCCTTTTTTTAGGGCTTCTTCTCCGGCTAATTTATTATATGCCATTTTAAAAGCATAATTAATTTTATTCCTTTAAAATGGCATACTTTTGTTTATTCCATAAATAAGGCATATATTTGAAATACTAATTTTTAGGTCTTATGACGAGTATTATTACAGGAGATATTATAAAATCGCGGCAAGCAACAAATGAAGACCTATGGCTTCAGCCCTTAAAGGCCGCCTTGTCAAAACTCGCTACAGATCCCAATTTGTACGCTATTTACCGTGGTGACAGTTTTCAAATAGAATGCAGCACCATTGGTGATAGTTTTAGGCATGCCGTGTATATTAAGGCTTGTTTAAAAACGATTAAAAATTTAGATGTCCGCATGGCTATTGGTGTAGGCCATAAAGCTTATCAGGGCAATTCGGTGAGTGAATCTAACGGAGAGGCATTTATTTATTCTGGAGAGACTTTTGAAACCTTAAAAAAAGAAAAACAGAATCTTAAGATAAAAACAAAAGACGAGGACTTAAATAAGGAAATTAATCTTTATTTTAGGCTAGCGCTTATTGCTATGGATCATTGGACGGTTAATTCTGCTGAAATTGTAAAGTTAAGTTTAGAACAGCCAAATATGATTCAGGTAGAATTAGCTAAAATCATTGGCATTAGCCAAGATGCTGTAAGTAAACGTCAAAAGCGAGCATATTTAGACGAGATTATAGCCTTAGACCAACTATATAGACAAAAAATTAGTCCGCTATGCTCTTAGTGATCTTAAAATTAACGTTAGCCCACCTTATTGGTGATTTCTTTTTACAGCCCAAATCATGGGTAAAATCTAAAGAAAAGAAAAAACTAAAATCAATATGGTTGTACGTTCATGTGGCTATACATGCAGCCTTAATGTTTCTTATCGTCTGGAATGTAACATACAGCTTACTCATTATAAGTATCGCCGTAGCACACCTTGTAATTGATGGTGCTAAACTGCTTTTACAAACCAAAAAAACAAAGCGCTTATACTTTTTTATAGATCAACTCTTACACGGAATGGCTATTATAGGCCTCCCTTTTTGTTTTGGTTATGCCGCGCTGCCACATATTATGCCTATGCCTACAGACTTCTTTTTATTAGTCCTCTGTGGCACCTTTTTAACCCTGCCGACCTCCATTATAATGAAAACTATATTTTCTAAATGGAACATCTCTAAAATCACCAAAGGCAAGGCTTCTTTAAAAGATGCGGGCACTTACATAGGTGTTTTAGAACGCTTGCTTGTCTTTACCTTTATTGCAACAGATCATTGGGAAGCTGTGGGCTTTTTAATCACAGCAAAGTCGGTCTTTAGATTTGGAGATTTGACCGCTTCTGGAGAACGCAAGCTTACCGAATACATTTTAATTGGAACCCTTATAAGTTTTGGTCTTGCCATACTTGTAAGCCTTATATACTTAAATTTAAAAGCTCATGTTTAAATCTACAAAAGAATCAAAAATAGAAATATCCGAACTTATGCTACCCTCCAACACTAATTTTGGTGGTAAAATTCACGGAGGCTATATCTTAAGTTTAATGGATCAGATTGCATTTGCCTGCGCCTCTAAACACTCACGAAGTTATTGTGTAACAGCATCTGTAGATAAAGTCAATTTTTTAAGACCTATTGAAGTGGGCGAATTAGTCACCATGAAGGCTTCGATTAATTACGTTGGAAAATCTTCTATGGTAGTGGGAATCCGTGTTGAAGCTGAAAACATTAGAACAGGTCATACTAAACACTGTAACTCGTCTTATTTTACCATGGTAGCCATTAACGAAGAAGGAAAAACGGAATCAGTTCCAGGGCTCATCATCAGCACAAAAATTGAAGCTAAACGTTTCTTAAGAGCTATAAAAAGACGCCAGGATGATGTTAAAAAAGATGAATATCTCAATGAAATTTATAAAAACGTAGATCAGTATCTCGATATTCTGAAAGACTATAAAGTTCAAGTTGATATCTAATTAAAAAAAAAAAGCCATTTCAAATGAAATGGCTTTTTTTATATCCGTTACTAAACGTTTATTGCTTTATAAATCTTTTCGTCTGTGTGGTCTTATCATCAGAGACTCTAACTAAATAGACTCCATTTTTCCAATTAGAGACATTTACTGTAGCCTTTAATTTGGTAATAACACCACTATAAACACGTTTTCCTAACACATTGAAAACTTCTAACTTTAAATCGCCCTCCGTATGTGGAAGCGAAATATTAAGACTCGTTTTCGCTGGATTTGGCGATATTGTAAACTCCTCAATAGGATTTGACGCTACCTGTGCAAACGAAAATGCTGATATAAAAAATAATAAAATAAGTAATTTTTGTTTCATAGAAGTAGGACATTTGTAAGCTAAGTTAATAATTATAAGCCAATAACAAATATACTTTAACTAAAACTATGCCATTATTTACTTAAATACATTTTTCTTCTTGCATATAAATCATAAAACTGATCGTCCTTTAAACTATCTATAAATAAGATACTTTCTCCAGTACTTTTCATCTCTGGTCCTAGTTGCTTATTTACATTAGGGAATTTGTTAAATGAGAATACCGGTTGTTTAATAGCATACCCTTCTAATTGTGGGTTAAAATCAAAATCCGTTACTTTTTTCTCGCCTAACATCACTTTTGTTGCGTAATTAACGTAAGGTTCTTTGTAAGCCTTAGCAATAAAAGGAACCGTACGCGATGCTCTTGGGTTGGCTTCAATAATATATACAATATCATCTTTTACCGCGAACTGTACATTAATTAAACCAACAGTGTTTAATGCTAAAGCAATGGTTTTAGTATGGTCTTTAATCTGCTGTAAAACAAACTCACCTAAGTTAAACGGTGGTAATGTAGCATTACTATCCCCAGAGTGTACACCACAAGGTTCAATATGCTCCATAATTCCGATGATATAAACATTTTCACCATCACAGATCGCATCAGCTTCAGCCTCTATAGCGCCATCTAAATAATGATCGAGTAATAATTTATTACCTGGGATAGATTTTAACAATCCTACCACATGCTCTTCAAGATCTTTCTTATTAATTACAATTTTCATTCCTTGTCCTCCAAGAACGTAAGATGGACGCACTAAGATTGGGAAATCTAAAACATCTGCAATTGCTAAAGCTTCATCTGCCGTTTCAGCAACATCAAACTGTGGATAAGGAATATTATGTTCTTTTAATATGTTAGAGAAACTTCCTCTATCTTCAGCTAAATCTAAAGCTTTAAAGCTTGTTCCCATAATTTTAACGCCCCACTTTTCAAGCTTTTCAGCAAGCTTTAACGCGGTTTGTCCTCCTAATTGAACAATAACACCTTCAGGCTTTTCATGCTGAATAATATCGTAGATATGTTCCCAGAATACCGGTTCGAAATATAATTTATCAGCAATATCAAAATCCGTTGATACGGTTTCAGGGTTACAGTTAATCATGATGGTTTCGTAACCACATTCCGCAGAGGCTAATACCCCGTGCACACAACAGTAATCAAACTCAATCCCTTGACCAATACGGTTAGGTCCTGAACCTAAAACTATAATTTTCTTCTTATCTGTTACAACACTTTCGTTTTCAACATAGACCTCACCATCAGCAGTTTCTACTTCACTTTCAAATGTAGAATAATAGTATGGAGTTTGTGCTTTAAATTCTGCCGCACAGGTATCTACTAATTTGAAGACACGGTTAATTTTTAATTCGCTACGCTTGTTATAAACTTCACTTTCTAAACAGCCTAACATATGTGCAATTTGTCTATCGCCATACCCTTTTTGTTTCGCCTCTAAAAGCAATTCTCTATCTAAGGTATCAATAGTATAGGTAGAAATTTCTTTCTGAAGTTCAAAAAGCTCTTCGTATTGACGTAAATACCACATATCAATTTTAGTGATTGCATGGATACGACTTAATGGAATTCCCATAGCAATAGCATCGTAAATCACAAAGACACGATCCCAACTTGCATAGGTTAATTTTTCAATAACGGTATCGTAATTGGTGTAACCTTTACCATCTGCACCTAAACCATTTCTCTTAATTTCAAGAGATTGCGTGGCTTTATGTAGGGCTTCTTGGAAAGAACGACCAATAGCCATCACCTCACCTACGGCTTTCATTTGAAGTCCTAAAGTACGGTCTGAACCTTCAAATTTATCAAAGTTCCAACGTGGAATTTTAACCACAACGTAATCTAAAGTTGGCTCAAAAAGTGCCGATGTCGATTTTGTAATTTGGTTAAGTAATTCATCTAAATTATAACCAATCGCTAATTTTGCTGCAATTTTTGCAATAGGATATCCTGTAGCTTTACTTGCTAATGCAGAAGAACGCGATACACGAGGATTAATTTCAATAGCGATAATTTCTTCTTCGTCATCCGGACTTACCGCAAATTGTACGTTACAACCACCAGCAAAATCACCAATACTTCGCATCATATGGATTGCCATATCACGCATTTTTTGATAGGTTTTATCTGATAAGGTCATTGCTGGAGCAACCGTAATAGAGTCTCCTGTATGGATCCCCATTGGGTCCATATTTTCAATGGTACAGATAATTACAACATTATCATTTTTATCTCTAAGCAGCTCTAATTCATACTCTTTCCAACCGATTAAAGCTTTATCAATCATCACCTCATGAATTGGAGACACCTCTAATCCGCGGGTTAATAATTCATCAAAATCTTCTTCTTTATGAACAAATGAAGCACCGGCTCCACCTAAAGTATAAGAGGCTCTAATAACTAAAGGAAATCCAAATTCTTGAGCGATTTCTTTTCCTTTTAAATACGATGTTGCGGTGGCTTGTGGCGCCATACCAACACCTATTTTTAGCATTAATTCTCTAAACTGTTCACGATCTTCAGTAATATTAATAGCATCAATATCAACACCGATGATATCAACATTAAAATCTTCCCAAATTCCTTTTTCATCAGCCTCAATACACAGATTTAGAGCTGTTTGGCCACCCATTGTAGGTAAAACAGCATCAATTTGAGGGTGCTCTTTTAAAATCTGAATTAAAGATTTTGTTGTTAATGGCAACAAGTAAACATGGTCTGCCATGGTGGGGTCAGTCATGATAGTTGCAGGGTTAGAATTGATTAAAATGGTCTCAATTCCATCTTCTCTTAACGACCTAAGGGCCTGAGAACCTGAGTAATCAAATTCACAAGCTTGTCCAATAACGATTGGACCAGATCCTATAAGTAGTATCGATTTAATGTTTTTGTTCTTTGGCATGTGTAAAAATTGTTATGGTGTACAAAAATAAGTATCTATTAGGTATAAAAAAAGGCGCTACACCTAAGTAACGCCTAATATATTAACAATTGTTAATCATTATTTTTTATGTCTTGTTTCAGAAGATACAGACAATCTCTTTCTACCTTTAGCTCTTCTACGTGCTAAAACTTTTCTTCCGTTAACAGAAGCCATTCTTTCTCTGAAACCATGTTTGTTTCTTCTTTTTCTTTTTGACGGTTGAAACGTTCTTTTTGGCATTGTCTTATATTTTAAATCTTATAATCTTTTTTTATTTTTTTGAGCGCTATCCCAAAACTGCGTGCAAATATACAACAACTTTTTACATTAGCAAATAGCAAAAGAAAAATTTTGAATAGAATTTTAACTCTGAGATTTTATTATCTTTGCGCACTGTAAAAATACACCTTAAATATGTTTAATAAAAATATAAAATTAGTCATAGCAGCATTAATAATTGGCTATGGTATATATCAATTTACTGAAGGCTATATAGGAAACGGTATTATGTACCTTTTACTATCTACTATTTTCATTTTCTTATACTTTAAGAACGAAATCATTTTATTAGCTTTTCTTAAACTTAGAAAGCAAGATTTTGTTGGCGCTAAAAAATGGCTTGATAAGATAAAAAATCCTGAAGGCGCCTTAGTAAAAAAGCAACAAGGGTATTTAAATTACCTTAATGGTATTATGGTATCGCAAACCAATATGAACGAAGCTGAAGCTTATTTTAAGAAAGCTATTGATTTAGGCTTATCTATGGATCATGATTTAGCAATGGCGAAATTAAACTTAGCCGGTATTGCATTTTCTAAACGTAGAAAACCTGAAGCTCAAAAATTATTAGCTGAAGCTGAAAAATTAGATAAGCGTGATATGTTAGCGGACCAAATTAAAATGATGAAGCAACAAATGAAAAAAGCTTCAATACCAAAGCACCAATACGGTCAACCTACATCAGCTAGACAAAACCGTAGAAGTAAACGCTAATAGCTTCTTTTACCTTGCTTTTTTCTTGGCTAACAGCGGTTGCATCCCAATTAACGCTATCGTTGTTACAAACAAAATAAGTAAATACCAGGTATTCTGAATAAGGTCTAAATAATCAATTTGACCTTTAGAAAAACTTAAAATCATCAAGACTTGTGCTCCATATGGGAGCACTCCTTGTATTATACAGGCAAAGACATCTAAGATAGAGGCTGTTTTTCTATTGGTTAAGCCGTATTCGTCATTAATTGTTTTTGCAATTGGCCCCGATATAATAATAGAAACGGTATTATTAGCAATAGCCATATTTACAGTACTCACCAAGGCGGCAATACCAAATTGGGCTGACGTTTTATTCTTAATAAGCACTTTGATTTTATTTAAAATATAATCGATTCCTCCATTAATTTCTACCAAAGCAGCTAAACCACCCGTTAAAAGTGATAACAAGAAGATTTCTGTCATATTAGTAAAACCTTCATAGGCAATTCGGGTCGATTCCATAAGGGTAAAGTCGCCATAAAACACGCCTAAAATTCCGGCTGAAATAATACCTAAAAACAGCGTTATAAAAACATTTACACCGAGAACAGATAACAGAATCACCAATAGATAAGGGAGTATTTTTACGACAGAATACACATAAGTAACCTCCTCTAGCGCATTAGATTTTAAATCTAAGCCTTGAAAGGTTAAAATCACTAAAGTGATTAAAGCCGCTGGAAGCGCAATTTTGATATTCTCTTTAAATTTATCACTCATTTTACAATCTAAAGATTGTGTGGCTGCAATTGTAGTGTCTGAGATGACCGAAAGATTATCTCCAAACATAGAACCACCTAATAAGGCACCACAAAGTACAGCGAGAGAAATATCACCTTGACCAGAGAAGCCTACTACAATTGGGGCCAGCGTTACAATAGCGCCCACGGAAGTTCCTGTTGACACCGATAAAAATGCTGCGATCACAAAAACACCTAAATAAATGTATTGTATGGCAATGTAATCTAGGCCTAAATTTACAATAGCATCTACACTGCCCGTAGCTTTTGTCACCGTAGCAAAGGCGCCTGCAAGCAAGTAAATTAAACACATGGTAAGTATCTTATGATCGCCACAACCTTTTAAAAGGGTCTGAATTTTAGACTCTACGGAAGATCTAAACATTAAAAAGGCCACAACAATCCCTACCACAACCGCTATAGGTGCTGGTAAAGCATAAAAATCATCTTTATAGATTCCGACGCCTAGAAAGGTAATAACAAATACGAGTAATGGAATTAATGCGGTAACACTTGGGGAAGCAACTTTTGGATTTTTCATTCGATTATGCCTTAAAAAAAGGAGTGCATAGCAAATCAATAGAAAAATTAGATTAACATTTTTTCCAAAGTATTGGCTTATCGCTTTAGCACCTTGCTCGTTATTGCAGGTTGCTATCTCCTTTTAGAGATTCTTGATAATTTATTTAAGGCGGCAAATATATCTATATAAACACATTTAGCACAAACTTTAACGCTTTATTATTATCTGTAACCTTCTTCTTACAATAAAGGCGCCATTAAACGTGCGGTAGCTTCTACAACTTTAGTCCGCTTAGATCGTTTCTTCCAAGAGGCTAGTTCTAATTTTTCGCAATCCTTAAGATCGGCTTTAAAAAGTGACGTCAGATCATCACTAATGGCCTTATTGTAAATTAAAGCATTCACTTCAAAATTAATATTAAAGCTTCGGTAATCCATATTAGTTGTTCCTATGGTACTAAATACACCATCCACAACCATGGTTTTTGCATGTACAAACCCTTTGGTATAGTGATATACTTCTACACCTGCTTCTAAAAGCATTTCCAAATAAGAATTGGTCGCATATTCTGCAATCCAAGAATCCGATTTTTGAGGAACAATGAGTTTAACTTCAATATTACTTCTGGCAATGACTTGTAGAGCCGTTAAAATTTCAGGATTAGGAATAAAATAAGGGGTCGTGATGTAAACATAATCTTCCGCATTGGTTATGGCAACAAATATGGCTTCCATAATATTAGACCAATCGGTATCGGGTCCGCTTGCCGCAATTTGAAGCGGTACATTAGCTTTACAGTTATGATCAGGGAAATAATTTTTGGAAATCTCTAAGGCATCACCGCTTACAAAGTCCCAAGTGGTAAAAAATAAAATCTGAAGGGGTTTTACCGCCTCCCCTACTAATCGTATATGCGTATCTCGCCAATACCTATCATTATTGGCATTAACGTAGGTGTCTGAAATATTCACCCCACCGACATAGCCAATCTTACCATCAATAACTATAATTTTACGGTGATCGCGATAATTCATTTGCCCTGTGAATTTAGAGAATAGCACAGGCATAAATGGGTGCATTTCTATTCCACACTCTTTGAGTTGGCGTTTCATTTTAGAGCTTATAGAACTTCCTACATCATCTATAACAATTCTTACTTCTACGCCATCCCTTGCTTTATCACACAAGAGATTGAGTAATTCTGTACCAATCTGGTCGTCTTTAATTATAAAATATTCTAAATGAATATGATCTGTAGCGTCTTTTATATCTTTGAAGAGGTGTTGAAATTTATCATCACCATTTTTAATAAGCGTAACTTCATTATTAATGGTGAGCTTAGATTTCTCACTGTTGTAAAGCAGTGGAATTAATTTAGATTTCTGCTCTAACAGTTCATCAACCTCATTAATGGTTTTAGTATCTAGCTCTAACTGATCTTGAATCTTTTTAATTACCGATTGGTTAAGGACATTCTTTCTGCTAAAAATCTTTGTTTTACGATATTCTTGTCCGAAAAGATAATACACAATTAAACCCAAGAAAGGCAACGCTAATAAGCCTATGATATAGCTTAGGGCCTTTGTTGGGTTTAGTTTTTTAAGCAGAATGGTAACCACTGCAGATAATGCAATGGTATAATTAAGTATGATTAATACCTGCCAAATATGATTTTTTAAATAATCCAAGGTTTAAGGATGGGTGTTATAATATCCGGCTTCTGGAATTTCTATCTCATATAATTTACGCGAACTATTATTTAAATGGGGCTCTCTTAACCAAGGGTTATGAAGTTTTAAAATCTTATAGTTGATTCCGAATTTCTTAGAGAATTGCGCAAAATCTTTTACGGCCGTATCTACCTTAACCTTGTACGTTGGGATCTCTTTGTATAAATGCGACTTATTAAAGTTGAAACCGTATTTATCAGGATGTGATAAAATTTCTTTTAGAGCTACAATTCTAAACACATAACGCCCCGTTTCTTCACCCAAAAGTAAATCGTAATAATCATTAACATCTTGAGCTTCTAAACGTCTAGAAACTCCGGCATTTCCGGCGTTATAGGCCGCAGCAGCTTTGGTCCAAGACCCTAAATTAGCTTTTGCTTTCTTTAGGTAATTACAAGCTACCTCTGTTGCCATTTCAATATGGTAACGCTCATCGACATTAGAATTGACTTCTAATCCATTCTCACGTCCTGTAGCAGCCATAATTTGCCACATCCCACTTGCTCCTGCAGGTGATTTCGCTGTTGGTATTAATCCGCTTTCAATAACCGCAAGGTATTTAAAATCGTCTGGCACCCCATTTTTCTTTAAAATAGGTTCTATAATCGGAAAATATTTTTGAGCACGCTTAAACATTAATAAACCATTAGATTGCCAATAGGTATTCACTAATAATTCACGATCCATACGCTCATAAATATCCGGATCTTCAACAGGAACGGCTTCTCCTGCAAAATTTAAGTTTTCTGGCATTTCTAAGGCATAGACATTATAATTGTTAACCACAGGATCTTCATGGCCTAAATTACGATCTGAAGGCGCTTGTGCATTCGGTGATTTTTGCATTGAAAAGATAAAGAGTCCTGAGACACAAATGACGCCTACTAAGGCTAAACTATTTTTTATAATTTTCATAAATTTAATTTTAAGTTATAACGGTTTTGAGTTCTCAAATTGGCTTTCCTCCTTTAAGTGTACCTTATGAGGGGCCTACCGTTTAATAGAATTCTATATTTTGCTTTAACATATAAAGATAAGCAATCTGCATAGAGAAATGCATTTAAGCTTCGATAAGTTTTGGTAAATTTTCGTTAAACCACTTATATTTATTGATGATCATTATATGCGTCCCACCACGCAATACAATACAATCATCTTTACAAGAATAAGGAAAGATCACGTCTTTATCCCCATGGATGTATATCGCATCGGGATGCGGCTCCTCTTGGCCCCAGCAAACCACTTGTTTTATAGACCAATCTAAGTAGGTCTTATCTTTTACGGATAAATACTTTTTATAAAGGTCTACACGCTTTTTAACGGTTTCTCCAAAAGCGTACTTGGCCAGTAAATCTATATTACTCACCAATTGTGTAGGGAGAATTTTATAGGCTTTGGTCACTTTTAGTAATTTAAAGCGTTTAGGCAGCTCGTAATGGGATTTTACACTAGACACCACAAACAGTTTTTTCACTTTGATGTATTTTGTCATTTCTTGAACAAGAATTCCCCCAAAGCTCACTCCGAGCAAGACCACATTATCATGGACTATAAATTGACACATCCGTTTGGCATAGGCTTCTAAAGACTCGCGCTTGTCAGGAATCTGCCATTCTAACCAATGAATTTCATACTGGGCATCTGGTAATTTTATATATTCAAATATCGATGGATTTGCAGCCATACCGGGCATTAAATAAACGTGTGTAAGCTCTGTTTTCATGAGTTATTAAGGTCTCAATATTTGTGTTAAAAATTTCTAAAAACAATCTTATAAATCATTACTCAGCAAGGTTTTAACAGTGCCTTTAATAGGTTTATAGCTCATTTTTGCGTATCTTCGTGATACAAAACTATATAAAATATAGTACCTACTCTTCAACTGCTAATTATAAATTAAACAAATATGACAGAAACTGCTGAACTGATTGATAATGATTTTTTACGTCAATTTGAATTAAACGTTGAAAATGAGATGGCTATCATAGAATATTCACTGCAAGAACGTAAGATATTCTTAACCAAAATGATTATTCCAGACACTATTAGAACAGACGAATTTGAATTAGAATTTATAGATTTAGTGTTCAAGAACATCAAAGAACGAGACATAAGCGTGGTCCCAACAAGTCCAGAAATTGCAAAATTTGTGAGGCGTAACAGAAAATATAAGCGTATGCTACCTGTTGGGATTCGTATTTAATCCACACAATTTTAAGGTCATAAAAAAACCGAAACATTCTATGTTTCGGTTTTTTTTATGAGCGTGTATTTTACCGCTACTTATTTTGTGTAAATCAAGGTAAGATCTTTAGTTTCTAAAGCTTCTGAAAAGTCTTCATTATAAATCGTAATGGCATCTTCAAAAACCACCGTCATGGTGTCACCTTGGATCTCATAATTTCGTCCTGAAATTTGAACCGTATTGGCATTAACTTCATCATAACTGGACGCAAAACTTATAAGGCTTTCTTTATTGCAATCCACTTGAAGACCGTAAGTATCGTCTTCATCATGTTTATAAAATTGCATTAGTACTGAAGCTTCATTACCCGAGTAAACGCTCCCATTTTCTTCAAAAGTTAACGTTTCTAAGCTATTACAATCTATTTCTTCAACCAAATTGGTATTTGCTACCCCGTCTTCATTCACATCAAAAGGAATGGCAATAGTGCGTGTGGTTAATTCCCAAACCCCAATCACTTTAGATTTATCATTGTCTGAGCAGGCGGTTGTGACCCCCACTAAACAAAGTATTAAAAAAGCTTTAAATGTTATTTTCATTGTAAGAATTTACGGAACGGTAAAGATAAAACGAAATAGTTTATTAATTAAAATTTTAAGAAAAAAAGATTATTGTTCAATTAGTTAGGTACTAAATCCGCTAAAAAATCAAACCTTACCAATCCATCATCATCAATTTCTGTTAATCTCACCTCATGTAGTGTATTGACCAATTCTGGGTTCCATGGTGCTTTTACTTTGACATAATTTTCAGTAAATCCGTGGATATATCCTTCTTTGTTTTCTCCTTCAAATAAAACGGTACGATCGGTATTTAATTGCTTTTCGTAAAACGCCCGACGTTTTTTAGCCGATAAGCCACGTAACATTTTACTGCGCTTTGCTCTCACATTTTTAGGCACTACACCTTCCATGGCAGCAGCTTCCGTATTATCGCGTTCAGAATACATAAACACATGTAAATACGAAATATCCAGTTCATTTAAGAAATTATAAGTCTCTAAAAAAATCTCGTTAGTCTCTCCTGGAAATCCTACAATAACATCAACTCCGATACATGCGCTAGGCATCACTTCTTTTATTTTAGACACCCGATCTACATAAAGCTCCTTCATGTAGCGACGTTTCATCTTTTTAAGAATAACGTTACTCCCACTCTGTAAAGGCACATGAAAGTGCGGCACAAAAGCTCTTGATTTTGAGACCAAATCAATGGTTTCATTCTTAAGCAAATTAGGTTCAATAGACGAAATTCTTAATCGCTCTATCCCTTCTACTTTATCGAGTTCAGTCACTAAATCTAAAAAGGTATGCTCGTGTTTTTTAATTCCAAATTCACCTTTTCCGTAATCCCCAATATTAACTCCTGTAAGCACAATTTCTTTAATGCCTTGTGCAGAAATTTCTTTGGCGTTAGTTAAGACATTACTCATGGTATCACTACGAGAAATCCCTCTTGCCAATGGAATGGTACAGTAAGTACACTTATAATCGCATCCATCTTGAACCTTTAAAAAGGCTCTTGTTCTATCGCCAATAGAGTAACTTCCTACATAAAAATCGGCATCCTCAATTTCACAAGAGTGCACCTCACCAAAATCATTTTTAGTTAAATCGTTAAGGTAATCCGTGATTTTAAATTTTTCGGTGGCACCAAGAACCAAATCTACACCATCTACATCCGCCAATTCTTCTGGTTTCAGCTGTGCATAACAACCAATAGCTGCCACAAAAGCGTCAGGATTGACTTTCTGCGCTTGCTTTACAATAGATTTAAATCGCTTATCTGCATTCTCAGTTACCGAACAGGTATTTATAACATAAATATCTGCCGACTCTTTAAAATCGACACGGTTAAAGCCCTCTGACTTAAAGCTTCTCGCTATGGTAGAGGTTTCCGAAAAATTAAGTTTACAACCTAGTGTGTAAAATGCGACTTTTTTTGTTGGATTCATTCTTGTATTTTTACCAAGTTGGCAAATTTACAACATATAAGTTATATGCTAAAATTCACATCCTCCTTATTCTACCGACTTCTCTATAGTTTTTTACTTGTAGGCTTATGCGCTTGTTCTTCTGAACAAAAAACAAATACAGAAGCGCAAGTTTTTCGGTACAATGAACATAAAAACATAGGCTCTTTAGACCCTGCTTTTTCTAAGGATCTCGCTGATATTTGGGCCAGCAATCAACTTTTTAACGGGTTGGTAGAAATGGATAACCAACTCCATGTACAGCCTGCAATTGCAAAATCATGGACCATTTCTGAAGATGCCCAAACCTATACCTTTCAATTAAGAAAGGATGTGTTTTTTCATAAGCATGAATTATTCGGGAAAGATTCTACACGAACCGTTGTGGCTTCAGACTTTGAATACAGTTTTAAGCGACTTCTAGATTCTAAAATTGCCTCGCCTGGAAGTTGGGTTCTTAATAAAGTGGATCATTTTTCAGCTGTTAACGATTCCGTATTTCAAATACAATTAAAACAACCTTTTCCGGCCTTCTTGGGCTTATTAACCATGAAATATTGCTCGGTGGTGCCTCAGGAAATTGTAGCGCATTACGGCAATGACTTTAGATCGCACCCTATTGGTACAGGCCCTTTTAAATTTAAACGTTGGGAAGAAAACCTAAAGCTTGTCTTCAGAAAAAATAACGCCTATTTTGAAACGGATTCTACAGGACAAAACCTACCATATTTAGAAGCCGTTGCTATCACTTTTTTACCCGATAAACAAAGTGAGTTTTTGCAATTTGCACAAGGGAATATTGATTTTGTTTCAGGCTTAGACAGTTCTTATAAGGATGAAATATTAACCGCAGATGGTCAATTACGTGCCCAATACGCAGAACGTGTTAGAATGATTAGAGGCCCTTACCTTAACACGGAGTATTTAGGCTTTTTTATGCCTTCGGAAATTAAAACCATTCAGTCTAAATCTTTACGAAAAGCTATTAACGTAGGTTTTGATCGGGCTAAAATGATGACCTATTTAAGAAATGGTATTGGCATTCCCGCTAACGGTGGTTTTATTCCAAAAGGCTTACCCGGTTATGATGAACATATAGGCTATACCTACCAACCTGAATTGGCAAAACAATTGGTGGCTGAATACAAACGAGAAACGGGCATACAAAACCCAGAAATTACATTAACCACCACAAGTAATTATCTGAGTTTTTGCGAATTTATACAGCGTGAACTCCAAAAAACAGGACTTTTGGTCCATGTTGATGTTATTCCGCCGTCTAGTTTAAAAGATGCCAAATCTAATGGTCAGGTAGACTTTTTTAGAGCGAGTTGGATTGCAGATTATCCGGATGCCGAAAATTACCTTTCCCTCTATTACAGTAAGAATTTTGCTCCCAACGGCCCCAACTATACACATTTTAAAAGCGCTGAATTCGATACCTTGTATGAAGCCGCTTACTTAGAAACCGAAGCTAAAAAGCGCGAAGCACTATATACCAAAATGGATGCTTTAATTATGGAATCTGCACCAATAGTCCCTTTGTTTTATGACGAAGTGGTTCGGTTTACACAAAAGAATGTTCATGGGTTAGGCATCAACCCAACCAATTTACTAAGCTTAAAAACGGTAAAAAAAGAAGCGCATTAAGATTTACGATACTTCTGTGTTTCTTCAAAAACGTGCTCTAAAATAGCTTTATCTATGGTGGTGAGTTCTATTTGGCGTCTTTGCATCACTACTTCGGCGACTTCAAAAGCTTTAGCGGTTTTGTAAGTTACAAAGCCTTTACTGCCTCCCCATGAAAAACTAGGGACAAAGTTTCGCGGAAAACCACTTCCAAAGATATTCGCACTTACGCCTACAACGGTCCCCGTATTAAACATGGTATTAATTCCACATTTACTATGATCTCCCATCATTAAACCGCAGAACTGTAAGCCGGTTCTAGCAAAACCTTCAGTTTCATAATCCCACAAACGGACTTCGGCATAATTGTTTTTCAAATTACTATTGTTGGTATCGGCGCCAAGATTACACCACTCTCCTAAAACAGAGTTTCCTAAAAATCCATCGTGCCCTTTGTTAGAATACCCAAAAAGCACCGAATTATTTACCTCTCCACCAACTTTACTATGAGGTCCCACAGTGGTAGGGCCGTAAATTTTACTCGCCATTTTTAAGGTGGCATCGTGGCAGAGTGCAAAAGGCCCTCTTACAATTGAGCCTTCCATTACTTCAGAATTTCTTCCAATATAAATTGGCCCCGTACTCGCATTTAAAGTCGCAAAGTTTACGGTTGCTCCCTTTTCGATAAAAATATGTTCAGGATTAAGAGTATTTACAGTTGCTGGTATTGGTTCTGACTCGCGATCTTTAGTAATTAGATTAAAATCTTCAAGAATAGCCGCCCCATTTTTAGCAAAAATATCCCAGGTGTGTTCAATTTTTAAAATTTCGCCTTCAAATTCTATAGCTTCAAAATCAGAAAAATCAGAATGTTCTTCTCCTTCTTTAGCAAAAAAGGCAATAACATCTTCGCCTTTAAATAAAGCTTGATTGTGTTTTAAGTTTTTAACGAGTTCTGCAACTTCTAAATTGGGCAAAAACGAAGCATTAATCATAATGTTCTCTTCCATTTCTACCATCGGATATTTTTCCGATAAATAATCTTCAGTAATGGTTGTTGTGGTATACTCTACATAAGATTCCCATTTCTGGCGTATGGTTAATATTCCAACTCTGAGATCTGCAACAGGTCTTGTATAGGTAAAAGGTAAAAGATTATTACGATAAGGACCATCAAATAGAATATAGTTCATCAATTATTTAAATTTAGATTGCTTTTATAATGCGAGCGCCACTCTACTAAAGTAGCTGTATTGAAACTCAAAAATAACGTAATTACAGAACATAAAAAAGCCTTTCTGAAAATCAGAAAGGCTTTTATAATATGAGTAAGCAAAGTTTTATTTCTTAAACTTAGCGTATTTGTTTTTAAACTTATCAATACGACCAGCTGTATCAACCAATTTAGATTTCCCAGTGTAAAAAGGGTGAGATGTTCTAGAGATCTCTAATTTTACTAATGGATATTCAGTACCATCGATATCGATAGTTTCATTTGTATCTGCTGTAGACTTGGTTAAATACACCTCTTCATTAGACATGTCTTTAAACGCTACAACTCTATAATTCTCTGGGTGTATTCCTGCTTTCATTACTAAATGCTTTAAATAAATTCGATTTTTTCGAGGTGCAAATTTAAATATTTTTTACAAACCTACAATCTTTTTCTTAATTTTTATTTTACAAATGTATGTAACATTTATGTAACTTTGACTACTAACAAGTCCATTAACTAAATTAATATCATTTCTTATGGATAAAACTATGAAATCTTCTGCTATGAATTTGGGGCTATATCTAGCACTCATCATCTCTTCTTTTACAATTATAGGTTATGCGATCTACCTCGATTTATTTACACAGTGGTGGTTTGGTATCGGACAAATGTTCTTGGTTATTATCTTCGGAATTATTTCAGCAGTAAAAGCACGTAAGATTAACGGCGGATTTTTAAGCTTTAAAGAAGCATTTTCTGCATTTTTTATCACCATAGCTATTGGTATATTAGTACCTGCCCTTATAGGTTTTGTTATCTTTAATATTGTAGATCCTGAAGCTGCAGTGATTCTTCAAGAAAAAATTATCAACTCTCAAGTTGCTATGATGTCTAATTTTGGAGCACCACAAGAGGCCATCGATCAAGCGAGAGCACAATTGGAAGCAGAGGACAGTTTCTTCTCTCTAGGGAATACCATTAAAACCAATGCTTACCAATTAATTGGTTTCTCTGTTATAGGATTAATTGTTGCTGCCGCTACAAAACGAAAAGATCCTGACGCAGCTTAATTAATTTCTTTATTTTTGAAATTTAGAAATTAGACCCAATCTCTATGGATATATCAGTAGTTATACCACTACTAAATGAGGAGGAATCCTTAAAAGAATTACACAATTGGATTGTATCAGTGATGCAATCCAATCAGTTTTCTTACGAAATACTATTTATAGATGATGGTAGTACGGATCAATCATGGCCAATAATCACAGAATTAAGTGAAGTAAACCCTAAAGTAAAAGGAATTAAGTTTCTTAAAAACTTTGGCAAATCTCAGGCTTTACATGCCGGTTTTGCAAAAGCTGAAGGGGATGTTGTGATTACCATGGATGCCGATTTACAAGATAATCCTGAAGAAATCCCGGAACTCTTCAAAATGATAAAACAAGAGGGACTTGATTTGGTCTCGGGCTGGAAAAAGAAACGCTACGATTCCGTTATTTCTAAAAATCTACCGTCTAAACTATTTAATTGGGCGGCTCGAAAAACTTCAGGCGTACAACTCAATGATTTTAACTGTGGCCTAAAAGCTTACAATAACACCGTTGTAAAACATATTGATGTTTATGGCGAAATGCATCGCTATATCCCGGTTTTAGCTAAAAATGCCGGTTTTATTAATATCGGTGAAAAAGTGGTGTTACACCAAGCCCGAAAATACGGGAAAACTAAATTTGGAATGAACCGTTTTATCAATGGTTTTCTAGATTTAATAACCATTTGGTTTATTTCTCACTTCGGAAAAAGACCAATGCACCTTTTTGGGGCCCTTGGGGTGATTATGACCATTATTGGCTTTGGCTTTGCGTTCTATCTTGGAATTGACAAATTGTTCTTAAACCCTTCAGGCCGATTAATTACCCAGCGTCCACAGTTTTATATTGCGCTTTCAACTATGATTATTGGTTCGCAATTTTTCATTGCCGGTTTCTTAGGAGAACTTGTGCTACGTACTAATCATCCTAATCAACGTCGCTACTTCATTAAAGAGGAATTAAATTTATCTAAAGCCGTATAATTATAAGGTAATTACTTACTAAAAAATTGTTATATTGTTTATTTTTGTTACTCAATCAATTTCATTTTCAATTAATCTCATTTTTCCATGACAACGATAAAACCAGAAATATTAGAGCGTGTTAACGCGTGGTTAACACCAACTTTCGATGACGCTTCTCAAACTCAAATCAAAGACCTTATGGCGACAAACCCTAAGGAGCTAGAAGAAAGTTTTTATAAAGATTTAGAATTCGGAACTGGTGGAATGCGTGGCGTTATGGGACTTGGTACCAACCGCATTAATAAATACACCTTAGGGAAAAACACACAAGGTTTAAGTAATTACTTAAAAGCCTCTTTTCCTGGGGAAGATTTAAAGGTGGCTATTGCTTATGATTGTAGACACAACAGCCAAACTTTTGGAAAATTAGTAGCAGATGTCTTTTCTGCCAACGGTATTAAAGTCTTTTTATTTGAAGAATTAAGACCTACACCAGAATTATCATTTGCTTTAAAGGATTTAAATTGTCATTGCGGAATTGTTTTAACAGCCTCTCACAACCCACCAGAATACAATGGGTATAAAGTGTACTGGCAAGATGGTGGCCAATTGGTACCACCACAAGACGCAGGCGTTATTGCTGACATCAATAAATTAAATTATTCTGAAATTAAGTTTGAAGCTAATGACAGTTTAATTCAGTATATCGGTAAAGATGTTGATGATGTATTTATCAATGCCTCTATTGAAAACGGAAGTTTTGACACCCCTAAAGAGGCCAAGGAAAATTTAAATATTGTTTTTACGTCTTTACATGGAACTTCTATTACGGCTATTCCAGAAACTTTAAAACTTGCAGGTTATACCAACGTTAATATAGTTGAAGAACAACGCGAGCCTAATGGCGATTTCCCAACCGTGGTATCTCCTAACCCTGAAGAACCAGAAGCTTTAAAAATGGCTATGGAATTGGCAGAGAAAGTAGATGGAGATATCGTTATTGGTACCGATCCTGATTGTGATCGTTTAGGTGTTGTGGTACGTAATTTAGAGAATGAATTGGTGATCCTTAACGGTAACCAAACCATGATTTTAATGACCAATTTCTTATTGAAACAATGGAAAAATTCAGGAAAAATAAATAATAACCAATTTGTAGGGTCTACCATTGTATCTACACCAATGATGTCTGTATTAGCTAATGCTTATGACGTAGAGTGTAAAATAGGCTTAACCGGATTTAAATGGATTGCTAAAATGATTAAAGACTTCCCTACCATGGATTTTATTGGTGGTGGAGAAGAAAGTTTTGGTTTTATGGTGGGTGATTTTGTTCGCGATAAAGATGCTGTAACCTCTACCCTATTGGCTTGCGAAATTGCAGCCCAAGCTAAGGCGGAAGGTAAAACTATGTACCAAAGTTTAATTGACTTATACGTTGAACATGGTTTCTTTAAAGAGCGTTTAATTTCTTTAACTAAAAAAGGCATTGAAGGAGCGCAAGAAATTAAACAAATGATGGTCGATGCTAGAGCTAATCCTCTAAAGGAAATCAATGGCGAAAAAGTTGTTTTAATTGAAGACTACCAATTAGCGATCTCTAAAAACCTTCAAACCAATGAAGAAACAGCTATAGATATTCCAAAATCTAATGTTTTAATTTATTATACTGAAGAAGGTAGTAAAATAGCCTTAAGACCGAGTGGTACAGAACCAAAAATAAAATTCTACATCAGTGTTAATACCGATCTTGACAATTCGGCAGACTTTGAAAAAGCGGAGCAATTGTTGGATGACAGAATCGAAGCTATCCTCAAGGATATGAAATTATAATTAATGGACTACATAAAGAAGTTAACGCGGTTTATAACCCCGTACAAGAAATATGCTTATCTAAACATATTCTTTAATATTTTATATGCCCTTTTTGGGACTTTATCATTTGTTTCTCTAATGCCAATGCTAAAGGTTTTGCTAAAAACAGCAGAGCCAATTGCGAGCAAACCAATTCCTGCTAATTATGAAGGCATTTTAGAATATGGTGATTATTTAGAGGACTCTTTAAATTTCTTTATTACTCAAAAAATTGAAGCAGACGGGCAATACAACGTTTTAATATTAATGATTTGTGTTGTCCTAGCGACGTTTTTACTTAAAAATGCGGCAGGATATTTTTCTAATTTCTTCTTAGCCTACCTGAGAAATGGAATTCTAAAAGACATTAGAAATGAACTGTACAATAAAACCGTAACCCTTCCGATCTCCTATTTTTCAGAAAAAAGAAAAGGAGATATTATAGCAAGGATTTCAGGTGATGTTAATGAAATTCAAAATTCATTATTAGCAATTTTAGAATTGCTTGTAAGAGAACCTTTGACCATTATATTTACCATTATTGTAATGTTCACCATCAGTCTAAAACTTACCATTTTCGTCTTTATATTTATTCCAATTTCAGGAATTATAATCTCTAGAGTTGGAAAAAGTTTAAAGAAACGTTCTAAACGTGTCCAAGAAGAAAATGGAGCCTTTCTGTCCGTATTAGACGAAACCTTAAACGGTTTAAAAGTTATCAAAGGGTTTAATGCAGAAAGTAGGTTTAACACAACTTTTCAGAGATCTACCTCTAGACTGTATAAATTTGCTAACGAATTAGCCCATAGACAGAATTTAGCCTCACCAACCTCTGAGTTTTTAGGTATTGTTGTTATCGCCGTAATTCTATTATATGGAGGCCAAATGGTGCTAGTTGATAAAACCTTAACGCCAGATCAGTTTATTACGTATATGGCATTAGCCTACAACATACTAACCCCTGCAAAAGCGATTAGTAAAGCGTCTTATAAAGTAAAATCTGGTAATGCTTCTGCAGATCGTGTTTTAGAGATTTTAAATACAGAATCTATAGTACAAGATCCTAGCGACGCCAAGGTAAAAACAGCGTTTGAGTCGGAACTTAAACTGAATCAAATTTCTTTTAAATATGAAGATGATTTGGTGCTTAAAAATTTCTCTCTTAGCGTACCTAAAGGTAAAAGTGTAGCCTTAGTTGGACAGTCAGGAAGTGGAAAAAGTACGATTGCTAATTTAGTGACACGGTTTTATGATGTTAACGAAGGTAGCATTACCATTGATGGCGATGACATTAAACAAATCACTAAGCATTCCCTGCGTGATTTAATGGGCTTAGTAACTCAAGATTCAATCTTATTTAATGACACGGTTGCGCATAACCTAAAAATAGGTAAAGCGGATGCTACTGATGAGGAAATCATAGATGCTTTAAAGATTGCCAATGCTTGGGAGTTTGTAAAAGACTTACCAAATGGTATAGATACTAACATCGGAGATTCTGGTGGAAAATTATCTGGTGGTCAAAAACAACGTTTGAGTATTGCGAGAGCGGTTCTTAAAAATCCACCAATTATGATCTTAGATGAAGCGACCTCAGCTTTAGATACAGAGAGTGAAAAACTGGTGCAAGATGCGCTAGAAAAAATGATGAAAAATAGAACTTCTATTGTGATTGCACACCGTCTTTCTACCATTCAAAATGCCGATGAGATCGTCGTTATGAACAAAGGTGAAATTGCTGAACAAGGTACACATGCCGAATTAATTGCTCAGAATGGTGTTTATCGTAAGCTCGTAGACATGCAGAGCTTTGAGTAATCTTGGAACTTTATTAAATAGAAAAAGGATGTGTCTTACGATACATCCTTTTTTGTTATCAAACTTGGGGCAATGATAACGCTTATTAGGTTAAGCTGAGACAAACATATAACAAATTCTCATAGCCACCAAATAAAATATGTATTTTATCGATTTTATTTACACTTTAACGAGTTAAAGTACCGTAAAGACCTAATAATCAGCACTAACAAAAGCAAGGCAAAATATTAACGTTAAGGCATTAAACTTTTATTACATTCACAAGTCTAAATAGTAAAGCTTTTATACTTGGTTAACGAATCGGAATTTATTGCGCGCTTACAAGACCCTAAGTCTAAAGAAAATGCCTTTAGAGAATTATTACAACTCTATAAGGAGCGCTTGTATTGGCATATACGAAAAATAGTACTGAATCATGCCGATGCCGATGATGTGCTTCAAAACACTTTTATTAAAATTTATAGAAGTATCGACAAGTTTAAAGGGGAAAGTAAACTCTTTTCATGGATGTATAGAATTGCAACGAATGAATCGATTACTTTAATTAACAAGAACGCAAAGCGCTTACAGATTACTAATGAAGAGTACCAAGACCGCGCCATTAATAATCTAACCGCTGATGTCTATTTTGAAGGAGATGCCATTCAACTTCAATTACAAAAAGCCATTGCGACTTTACCCGAAAAGCAACAACTTGTTTTTAATATGCGTTATTTTGACGATTTAAAGTATAAGGATATTGCTGAAATTTTAGAGACTAGCGAAGGCGCTTTAAAAGCCTCATACCATATCGCAGCAAAAAAAATTGAAGCCTTTTTAACTGCCGATTAAACCATTCTTCTAATTTGAAGTCTAACAGTTATCTAAGCTTTTCTAGGACAGTAAAAACACCTACTGAAAACAGTATAGCCTAAAAAAAATGAAAAACGAAAACTTACATAAAATCAAATCTACAGGATTAAAAACGCCAGATCATTATTTTGAGTCGTTTGAAACTGATTTTTTTGAACGTCTCCATAAGACCTCAAGTTTAGACGCGATAGAACAACCAGGTTTTAGCGTTCCAGATTCTTATTTTAGCGATGTAGAAGCACAGATTTTAAATCAGGTTGAAGATCCAAAACCTACCCCTGTTATTCCGTTAAAACCCAAACGCTCATTTTATTATGTGGCAGGGATTGCAGCCAGTTTTGCATTGTTTTTCAGCTTAATTTTTAACACAAAAAACACGGTATCTTTTGATACTATAGACACCGCAATAATTGAAGGGTATTTATACCAAGAAGAATACACTAATGAAGATTTTGCCTCTTTATTTTTGTCCGACGAGATCTCGGAGACCGATTTTATAGACCTTTCCATCTCAGATGAGACCTTAGATCAATATTTTGAGCAAATAGACACTGAAGATTTAATTTTTGAATAATAGCCTATGAACGTTTCAAAGACCCACCACAATAAGATTAACCGCACCAAAATTGCCATGACGCTATTTTTAGGGCTGTTGTTCTCCGTAAGCGTATTTGCACAACGCATGGACCGCGAAAAAATAAAAGCTTTAAAAATTGCCCATATTACAGAGCAATTAGACTTAACTAAAACAGAAGCTCAAAAATTTTGGCCCATTTATAATGCCAATGAGACTGCTCAAAATAATCTTAGAGATGCCTCTAAAAACCGACGTAAAGAAAAAAAGCTAGAGTCGCTTTCTGAAGCTGAAGCTAAAACCCTATTGTTAGATATCGAAGAGATAGAACAGCAGAAAATGGCATTGGAGTCTAAGTACTTAAACGACTTACTGCAGATTCTTCCGGCTAAGAAAATAATTAAACTGTATCATGCAGAACATTCTTTCCGACAAAAAATGTTTGAAGAATACAAAAAACGACATGCTAACGATAAATAAACGTTAGATCACAATAAAAAAAAAGGAAGCCTCATGAGCTTCCTTTTTTTTATAATTGAAATAGTAATTTACTAATCCGACCATTACCTGCGGCATAGGCAACAGAATCATTTAAAAACCGAATCGTATAAAAACCTTCGTCACTTAAATGGGTCCAGGTTTCTCCAGCATCACTACTATAATCCACACCTTTAAACCCTACAGCAACAAGTTTTTGTCCATTGCTATGCGGTACATACTGCACACAACTTCGATACCCTGGTCCGGTTTTATTTGCAACCACTTCCCAAGTTACGCCTCCATCTGAAGTTCTTATTTTATTGGCCGTATTGGCATCTGCTTCAGTATAATCGCCACCAATAGCAAATCCCGTGTAACGGTCGTAAAAATCAATAGAGTAAATCCCTGTTGTTGCCTTACCTTGCACGATAGGCGTTTCAAAAACACGCCAATGCATCCCTTTGTCTGGGGAATATAAAACTCTACTGGCCTTTCCTCCTGTAGCCACCCAAGTGTGATCACCTACAATGGCAATATTAGTATCGCTAGCCGCAAAAGCCGCTTCACCTTCTATTATAGGAGGTAAATTATCGCAACTTAACTTAGACCAAGTTTCACCACCATCACGTGTAATAAGAATACTCATACACCCTTCCGTAGGATCGCCAATAACAATGCCTTCTTGATCATTCCAAAAATCCATAGCGTCATAAAACACATCAGGATGATGTTCAGAATACACAATAGTATTCTTTTCTTTATCTGCATTCAGTTGGTAGAGTAAGGCGGGATTCCCAATGGTAATTCCATAGCCCTTGTCTTTATTCACCGCTAAGGCTCTAAAGTTTAATTGAAGTGAGTCTGTAGACAGATTGACCGTGTTATTGGTAAACGATGGAGCATTTAATGTATCTACAGATTGTAGTACTTTATTTTGGAATAGCATTCCTAACTCCCCTTTAGAGGTTAAATACATAGGACCAACAGAATCTAAGATTTCTAGCGCTCTTACATTTAAGGTGCTATCTTCCACCATAGGAACCATGGTTACCAGAGGCGTTTTTTTGGCATTTTGTAAGCCATTTGTTTTACAGGCTCCTAATAGTAAAAGCAACAAGCCTAAACTTAATAATCGCATAAGATTTCTTTTTTTTATAAAAATAGAAAACCTTCAGGACTTAAGAGGTAATCATCAAAAATAAAGCTGTATTTCTACAAGTGGTCTGCTAATGCAAGGCCTCCTCATCCTTTAAAGCTTTAGCATCAATAATTAATTGTTGCATAGACGCTCTGTTTAAACCGTTGTATATCCCTCTAATATGCTTATCCTTATCAATTAATAAGAAATTCTCAGTATGTAAAAAATCTTCAAGAGTCTTTGGAGTCCCTAAATCATTTTCAACAAAATATTGGGTTCGGCCCAAGTCGTAGATTTCTGTTCGCTCCCCTGTAACCAAATGCCATTTATGCGGAATCACCCCATGCTTATCGGCATATTGTTTTAAAACCGGTATGGAATCTTGCGTCGGCGTCACGGAATGTGATAAAAATAAAATATCATCATCGTCTTTAAAGGTTTCTTGCAATTGAAACATATGTCCTGTCATTTGCGGACAGATTCCAGGGCAACTCGTAAAAAAGAAATCTGTAATATAAATCTTATCCTTAAAAGTATCTTGAGTTACGGTTTCCCCAAGCTGGTTCGTAAGTTTAAAATCTTTAATCTTATGAAAGGCCTGCTCTTCCTCACTACCTGGCACCAACCACTGGGGTGTAAACGATTCTTCATTATAGTAGGGCAAGTAGGCTACACGACTATCGGTTTCAACATCATTAACCGTTTTGGTCTTCGCTTCATTGCATCCTAATACTAGTATTCCTAATACAAGTACCCCTAAAATGCCCTTATTTCTTCTTAACAACTTTTTCATTTTCTAATTTATAACAAGCGTTTGCACGCATCAGTCCAAAAACTCTATCGTTTTTAACTTCGTAATTCACATATAATTTTCCATTGGGTAGCCAGGCCTTTTGTAAACCTTTTTCCTTCCCGCCTTCTAACCAGCGTAGTTTTGAAAGTTCACCATTAGAGTAAAACTGTTTCTCTCGGCCTTCTTTTTTTCCGGCTTTATAAGTGACCTCTAAAGCCACAAGGCCATTTTCCCAATAACTTGTGTAAAGCCCTTCTAATTTATTCTGATGATAATAAGCCTTACTGCGCAACACCCCGTTATCGGACCATGTTTTGGCAACACCTTGCCGTTTCCCTTGGTAGAATCCTAATTTCTCAATATGCTGCCCTTTCGCATTTTCTTTAACCGCATAACCATTATAAGGCTTATCGTTATAAGACCAGACGCCGTTTAATGGATTTAAGACTAAATCTGACTTTTTAACCAGGGTATCGCTAATAAGCAACTCAAGGTCTTTAGCTTTAGGAGCGTTTTGAGCAACAGAATTGCTCGCCCGCTCCTGACAGCTATAATAAGAAAGTAATACGCTAAGCGCTAAAATTAGAAATCTCATAAATTAATACCCTTGAAATGGTCCTGCAAAAGCTAAATAAGAACCTGTTGTAGAATACACTTCATTGATAATATGATAATGATATTCTTCCTCTCCATTAGTATATTGAGTTGCAGAGGTATGCCCTCCTGAAACATCTAAATCCGTTGGATACGTTCCGGTAGAAGCACATTGTCTTCCATAGAGAAATACACCATCTAATAATATACCCACCAAAGCATCGTCATCATCACTGAACGCTTTAGGCTCTAAATGGTAATGATACACCCCAGGACCAATATGGCCTCCTGTCCAATCTAAAGACCCCGCAGCTTCGTCTAATTGCCCTGCACCTTCTTGATCATTAAATATTGATACGCCACTTACCGCAATGCCGATAGTATCGAAATTTGTAGCAACAGAACTTCCAGTAAGATCTGGCGTTGCATCTACCATTATGGTTACCGCATTATTATTACTAGACATAATACTAGGGGTAACATCTACTGTAGGCTCATCTCTATATAACTCATGGCCTTCTCCCCAATACACGGTTTCATGATCTGGTAACCCCGAAGTTTCAATAACAACTTGTGATCCTTCTAAATAGATTGTTGTGGCGTCTGAATTAAACGCGGCAAAAGCAGGGTGAAGTTCTGTAACGACCTCATCGTCGGTATCCGATACACCTGATGTTGAATCGTCTGTGCTGTCATCTTCCGAACAAGCAGTATTCAGTGTAAACATTAATACAGTTAAGCCTAATAATTTTAATACATCTTTCATTTCCATATGATTATTTTAGTTAATATTTGTTTGTCTTTAGAGCAGTATAAAAGGGCTCTTATCTTTTTAGTGGTTTCGTTTTTGTGAATCTTATTTTTGGTAATAGGCTTTTAATTCTTCTTCATCTAACTGAGCATCTCCGTTACGATCAATGGTCTTAAAATCAGCCATCAAGTCCCGTTGATCCTTAGCGGCAATCTCTAATTCATTTAGCATCCCATCGCCATCATGATCAATGGCTTCAAGTAGTTTTTCTACTGTTACAGATTTTAAAACCGTTCCATTAAGTGAGGCCTCTAGTTCTTCAAGAGAAACAAAACCGTCACCATCAATATCAATTTCTTCAAAATCTTCAGCAATTTTTCCTCTTCGGTCGTTTGCAGCTTCACGGGCTTCTATTTTACCGTCGTTATTGGTATCTAACAGCTTCAAAATTTCTGACGCTTCAGGTTGTTCTCCATTTGGCGGCCCTCCACCTTGACGTCCACCTCTACCGCCTTGTGAAAAAACAGATAGACTACCAGCGAAAGCAAGGAGTACTAAAAATGACTTCATATTCATCCGTGTTATTTATTTTGATTTAAAGTTTAGATGCCATACGATTTATAAACTTGCGGTGTCCCCGTATTTTTTTTTAGCTGACATTCAAAAAAAATAATAAAGACTTCGTATTGGTGTACGAAGTCTTATTAAAACAATTTATAAACTTAAACTACAATTTGGTGGAACAGCACCTCATCATTAGATTAATCCTATAGCTTTAGATGCCATAACGAAATTAAACTTGCGGCACTTTACTATTTTTTTTTGCAGCCTACTCATTTTCTAGTTCTTTAGTAAGCTTATAAGCGATCATTTGAGTTTTATCGCGCAGTGTTTTTGCATTTTCTAGTTGGATTTCCGTTTGCAATAACCGATCTACCAAACAGTTTTGATACGATCTACTTAACAGTAAATTATCATAATTAGAGGCCAAAGTAAACTCTTTATGCTCCTGACATGGAAACTCACGCTGCGTTAAAATATCAATAAGGGAAATGTACTTTTCTATGGTGGGCTGCAAGCGATTAACTATAATGTTTTCAATTTTAGTTTCTTGATTCTGAAAATTATCTAATTCATTAGGGTAAGCGGCAATGAGATCTTTTAAGAATACACTTTCTATAAACTCAAATTTATTGGTGGTGTTTACAGAATTTATAGCACCATTGTGTAATTGAGTAGGTTTATAAGCTACATCAATAATGGCTTTTTTTTCGTCGTCAGACAATAGCTTCGGCGTCTCTTCTAAAATTAAATCAATAGTACTATCTAGGTTTTGCACATTTTGAGTATAACTAGCAATGGCATAATCTAATAGGTCTAAATTGGCGTTTAACTCTTCATTTAAAGATTGGTAAATTTTAATTTCAACAATTTTATTTTTTCGCAACTCATTAAGCGTATTAATTTTCCAGGCAATTAAAACCCCTAGTACAATTAAAATAATCTCTCCAAGAGCGTAAATTAAATAGTTTTTAATCTTACCAGACACCAATAATTTTTTTCTAATTTTTCTAAATATTCGCATAATGAGGTTGGGGTATTTTTAGTTGTTTTTTTAGAGGAATAAAAAAGCTTCGCAATTTCTTACGAAGCCTTTTCTCAAAACAATCAATCAAACTATCTATTATAAAATCTTGATGCTGCACATGAATATACAGAATCCAATTTTACAATCTTTTTTATACCTTTTTAAGCGCTGCACACTGAGGTTGTATGCTAGAGCTTTAGGTGCTTATCGTTTTTTTCGTTCTGGTTTTGGTGCGTTTTTAAACTCCTCTTCACTTATAAATCCGTCTTCATCTGTGTCAATTTTAGAAAATTGATCTTTTAAAGGCCCTTTAATTTCAGATTCTGCTAGTTTCCCATCCTCATTCGCATCCATTTCTTCTAATAGTTGTGCAAATGTTGGTGGCGCTTTACGCTCTTGTCGATCTTGCGATTGTGCAAATCCTATACTTGAACTGATCATTAAACCAAATGCTAATACTGCTGTTGTCATTGTGTTACTTTTCATGTCTTTTTATTTTAAGATTATATACTTTTAGATGTGCTTATCACTTTAAACTATTGCGTCTTCGTGTTAAAAAAAACACAAATAAAAAATGATGATAATAGGGTTTATTGATGAATAAAATAATGCTGTATACCTTTAAGAAAAAGCTTCGCAAATCTTTACGAAGCTTTCACTAAACTATTATTATTAAAAACTAAAACATCTTTTTTTACTGATTACTTAAGTACGTACTTACCGCACTATTACGTGAGACCACATGGGCATTTAAGGTACTTACTGCCGACTGAAAATCGGAGCTTCCATTTAAAAATGTATAACCATCCAATTCTGAAGTTGCATAAGGCTCAATTAAGGCGGAGTACGACGCGTATTGTGCCTGAATTTCACTCACGCTAAAGGCACCATCAACAACCTCTTGCACATAAGTATTGTATTGCGCTCTATACACATCATCGGCGTATAAATACCCAATCAATGGCCATTCGTTACTGTTTAGTCCTGAGAAATCTAAAGGTAAAGCGCCTTGCATATTTCCAGTTTGTAAGGCTTCATTATTATCCCAAGGAATCCAAGTTAATTTATCAGTATCGGCATCATTATAGAGGAAATAGTTATGCGTCATTCTTCCGTAGGTATCCCAATTTTGAATCACCGTATTGGTCGCTAAATATTTTAAAAATACATCGGTATCTAAAACCGCATCGAGATTGGTTCTCCAGCTTGCTGCATCTGAAGTTCTACTAGCATCATTAAGTATCGTATAAAGACTTTCAACATCAGAGAAATCAGCCTCATCTTCATTGGTTTTCTTCACCAATTCATCTTCATCATAAGAACCATAAGCAAAACTCGCTGCGTCCCCATCTGGCTTGTATAAATTACCATCATTATCTGAGAATTGAGTATCTATAACCGTATCGTCTACTTCTTCAACTAAAGTATAGAGTCCGAAATAAATAGGTCCATCACCATGATCTATATACACCGTATAGAAAGCTGTATGCGATCCGACCAAACCTGCATTTCTAAAAACATCACCAGCAACTTTTTCTCTCAGCATCGATTTATCGTTATAATTATTTTTTAGACTTAACTTTTTAAATCCATAAAAACGTTGGTTATCAATCTGTGGATAATCATCTTCAAACTCATCAAAATCGAGTTTTAGAGACAGCTTAAGAATACCATTAGCCCAAGAAGAGGCCAAGCTAGAATTTCCTTTAAAGCGCACTCCTACTCTATACCATTCTATGCCGTTATAAAAAACTTCAGCAGGCACAAAAATAGGATCTTCATCATCATCTGAGAACGATCCGTTACCACTTCCAAAGGCACCGTATAAATCCGTCATATCGTCTAACATACTTTCCCATCTAGATTCAGTGATTACAATATCTATTCGTTTTACGGCATCGTCTTCAAAGACTTCTTCAAAATTAGGGTCAGCATCTTTACTGTGTGTTTCGGTAGTCCAATCTGTAGCTTCAAAATCACTATCGTCTACCTCTTCAATATCATCATCTGTAGCGGTTGTCGTTGAACTATCATCATCAGTACTACAAGCATTAAAAGTGACTAGAGCGACACTAAATAGTAAGGCGAAGTACAAGAGGTTAAAATTACTTTTTAGGTTTTTCATCTGTTCTAAATTTTAGAGTTTATGTATTATGCGGATAGTCTTATCCTGCTTAAGCTTTTTACAACTTATACACCTTTAGATGTCTTTTTAGTTTTTAACTTGTGTTCTCTTATGTTAAAAAAAACAAAAAAAAGACCTTCAATTGCTGAAGGTCTTTTTTTATAGTCTGTCGTTATTAATTTCTTTCGGGTGGTGGCGGTCTATGCCCTTGCCCTTCTCTTGGTGGTGGTCCTTGACCTTGATCGCCTTGACGAAGGGCGTCCATTATAATGCTTTTAAATTTTTCTTTCTGCTTATCATTAGACAATTCTTGAATCATTTTAAAATGATAAAAGATTTCTTTTTCCTTTTCGCTTTCTTTTTCACTAATTAATACGGCTAGCGAATCTATGGTAGAGGCCTCAACATGCGTATCAGATAACTTATTATAAAGTTCATCTTTTAGATTTCTAATATCATCAGACAACCGTTTCATTAAGGCATGATGGGCTTCATTTTTAGGATTAAACGCTGCTAATTGTGCGTTATTAAATCCGAGCTCTTTAACTAAAAAATCTCTATTTTCTTGTGGTGCATTGCTGCTCTGCATCCTGTTTTTCCCCATATAATTAAACAAGAAAAAACCGTTAACCACAATTAGAAAAATAAGCAATATATAGACAATTATATTTTTCTTCATAATTAGTTAATTATAGACGTTTCTAAATTTGTAGATAAACCATAAGACTCAGCAAAACTACTAAGACTCTCATCGTAAGTGGTTTCTTTTAAACTGTTAAATGCCATGATATTTAATATTACAATGGCCACTAATGTTACCAATTGTAATTGAGGCGTAAACCATGACCCCGTAGCCTCCTGAACCTCTTCGGATGCCTGACGAATTTGATGCATTACATTTTCCTTAAAAAAAGGAGACACTTTAACCTCTTCAATAGACGCCATGGCATCAAAGGTGTCTTTAACTTTTTTATTCATTTCATCATTAGTTTTCATAATCATAGCTTTAGATGCGTTATTTTAGAAAAACTTGCGCTAATATTCATTTTTATAAAAATTCTCTAAAAGATTTTTTAAATTCTTTTTAGCTCTAAACATTATAGATTCTACAGAAGACAGACTGCGCTTGGTAATATCAGCCACTTCCTGATAACTTTTGCCATCAATTTTATGTAAGGTAAAAACCACTTTCTGACTTTCCGGAAGGTTATTAATGGCTTTAAAGAGCGTGGCACTAAGTTCTTGATTTTCTAATAAGATTCCCGGATGGTTCATTTCCGTAAAATAATTAGTTTTATCAATAGGTACCGCAGTTCCGGTGATGGACTGTAAAAAGGCAAAACGTTTTTTGGTGTTTTTCTTTCTAATAAACTCCAAACATTTATTAGTTGTAATTCTATAAATCCAAGTCGATAATTTAGAGTCGCCTTTAAACTTCCCTATAGAATTGAAGACCTCCACAAACACATCTTGTGCAATATCTTCAGCATCTTCTTTATTAGGCACAAATGAAATACAAGTACTAAACACCTTCTGCTGATAGGCATCCAAAAGGGCACTATACGCCTTTGGGCTTTTAGACTTTAGTTCTTGTATAAATTCTTTGCTTTCCAAAAATATATGATAAATAACAGATTGCTAAATTAATTGAGATCCGATAACTAAAAAATAATTCGGTCATATATTTAATATTAAAGTAACAGTTTAGAATAAAGTCTTAAACTCTAAAAGTTTTCTCTTACCTTTGCCCGTTATTTAATTAATAATTAGTTCTGTTTATAGAAGTTTTAAAATGTTTAAAACGATAAACAGAAACCCGAATACAAGAATAGAAATGCGACTACACAGAAATTTATGCTTTGCCGTAATTGACGGATTACACCTTATTTTTAATGAAGGTGAATATGCAGATAAAGTCATACAACAATTACTAAAACGCGATAAACGCTGGGGAAGTCGCGACCGAGGATTTGTAGCAGAGACTGTTTACACCATTGTACGTTACCAAAGACTTTACACTGAAATTGCAGATGTAAAAGCGCCTTACGATAGAGACAATCTTTGGAGAATCTTTGCGGTATGGGCTACTTTAAAAGGTATAAAATTACCCGATTGGAAATACTTTACAGATACTCCAACTCGAAAAATTAAAGGCCGTTTTGACGAACTGTCTAAAGTGAGAAAATTTAAAGAGTCAATCCCTGATTGGATTGATGAATTAGGTGTTGCCGAATTAGGAGAGGCAGAATGGTCTAAAGAAATTGCTAAGCAAAACGAACAGGCCGAAGTTATCCTAAGAGTAAATACCTTAAAAACCAACAAAAAAGATCTACAGTTAAAATTAGAATCTGAAGGTATTGAAACGGAATTTTTACCTGATCATCCTTCTGCCTTAAAACTGAAAGAACGTGCCAACGTTTTTGTTACAGAAGCTTTTAAAAACGGTTGGTTTGAGGTGCAAGATGCGTCTTCACAATTAGTTGCCGATTATTTAGAGGTTGAACCAGGTATGAAGGTTGTTGATGTTTGTGCTGGTGCCGGTGGAAAAACCTTACACCTTGCTTCTTTAATGGAGAACAAAGGACAACTAATAGCCATGGATATTTACGAAAGTAAATTGAAGAAACTCAAAATTAGAGCACGTCGTAATGGCGTTCATAACATTGAGATGAAGGTGATTGATTCTACAAAACCGATTAAAAAATTACACGGAAAAGCAGACCGTTTATTAATTGATGCGCCATGTTCTGGTTTAGGAGTGTTACGTCGTAATCCTGATGCCAAGTGGAAATTAGAGCCTGAGTTTATAGAAAACATTAAAAACACGCAAGCCGAAGTTTTACAACAGTATTCTAAAATGGTAAAACCTGGAGGAAAAATGGTTTATGCCACTTGTTCTGTATTACCTTCTGAAAACCAAAAGCAAGTTGATAAATTCTTAAACTCTGAAGCAGGTAAAGACTTCACCTTCGTTAAAGATAAAAAAGTCTTAGCCTACAAATCGGGTTATGATGGATTTTACATGGCTTTACTTCAAAAAAAATAATCCCCTTAAAATTTAAATAATGAAACAAATTTACTTACTACTATTTGTGTTCATTACCACCACGGTATGTGCACAATTAGTTCCCCCTACAGAATTAGAATCTTATTATAACACCGTAGATTTTACAGCTACAGGCATTAGTCTTAAAAATGATTTAATTGAAGTTACGGAGAATAAGCACACCAATTACTTAAGTTATAGCGATGTTTGGGAAGCTTCAATGGCTACCGACCTTGACCCAGATAATGCTAATAATGTGCTTTTATTATATGGTTATAACGATACGGATGGCGATGTCACTACAGACCGTACCAGAGGAAAAACTTTAAACGGAGGAAACGTTGGCGATTGGAACAGAGAACACGTTTACCCAAAATCTTTAGGAAATCCAAATTTAGGAACTTCAGGACCAGGATCTGATGCGCAAATGCTAAGACCTAGTGATGTTCAAAGAAATGGAGCCCGTGGTAACCTATTATTTGCAGAAAAAAGTGCCAACCAATTTTTAAACGGTGAATCTGGAAGTACTAATGGAGGTTGGTATCCTGGTGACGAATGGAAAGGCGATTGTGCTCGTATCATTATGTATATGTATATCCGTTATGGCGATCGTTGTTTACCAACAAATGTTGGTATTGGTAGTAGCATCACTACACCTGATGATATGATTGACTTATTCCTTGAGTGGAATGCCGAAGATCCTGTTGTAGAAGGAGGTATTGAAGACCTACGTAACAGCTACCACAGTAACACGAGCAACACTTACGCACAAGGGAATAGAAATCCATTTATTGACAACCCTTATATTGCTACTGCAATTTGGGGCGGACCAGAAGCTCAAAACCGTTGGGACAATCTTTCTATTGAGGACAACGAACAAAACGTTGTAACCGTATACCCAAATCCAGTTCGAGGAAATGAGGTTACCATACTTTCTAACCAAGATATTATCGCCGAGGTTTACGATATTTTAGGAAAAAAGGTTAAAGTTCAGAGCATCACAAACAACCAAAAGAAATTAAATATCTCCGGATTATCAAAAGGGGTTTACCTATTAAAATTAAATTCTGAAACCGGAAGTCAGACTAAACGACTGATTAAACAATAATTACGAAATTTTACCCATTTTATAAAGCGACTCAGTGAGTCGCTTTTTTAATGTTTAAAACCTCGTGAATAACTCCCCTATTTTCAATAGCATATTATATACCAAATCACGTTTAAAAAAGGTAAATTTGCATTTTACTAAACACAACTCAAACACCAGACATAAATGATTCATTTCTTCGGAAACCAAAACAGCAAAGTATATGCTGTTCAAGCCACAAAAGAATTATCAACAGAAACCATCTCTAAATTGACATGGTTATTTGGCGACCAGCCCAAACTTGAACAAGCATCAATCGATGCTTTTTTTGTTGGACCTAGAGCTGCGATGATAACCCCTTGGAGTACCAATGCTGTAGAAATTACTCAAAACATGGGAGTTTCTGATCTTATAAGAATTGAAGAGTTTACTTCAGTTTCAGAAGATTTCACGGATTATGACCCTATGATTTCTGAAAAATATCAAGGCTTAAATCAAGAGATTTTTACGATTGATATTCAACCAGAAGCCATTCTCAATATTGAGGACATTGCGGCTTATAACCAACAAGAAGGCTTATCGCTTAGTGATGAAGAAGTTGCTTATTTAGAAGGCGTTTCTAAAAAAATAGGCCGTCCATTAACCGACTCTGAAGTCTTTGGCTTTTCGCAGGTGAACTCAGAACATTGTCGTCATAAAATCTTCAATGGGACCTTCGTTATTGATGGTGAAGAAAAAGAAACCTCGCTTTTTAAACTGATTAAAGAGACATCGAAACAAAACCCTAATGCTATTGTTTCGGCCTATAAAGATAATGTGGCTTTTATTAAAGGTCCTGTGGTACAGCAATTTGCACCAACCCGTGCCGATGTACCGGATTTTTACACCACAAAAGATTACGAATCTGTAATTTCATTAAAAGCAGAAACACACAATTTCCCAACTACCGTAGAACCTTTTAACGGTGCTGCTACAGGATCTGGTGGAGAAATTAGAGACCGTCTTGCTGGAGGAAAAGGTTCTTTACCCTTAGCAGGAACTGCGGTTTATATGACCTCTTATTCACGATTGGAAGAGAACAGACATTGGGAAAATAAGTTTGAAGCTAGAGAATGGTTATACCAAACTCCAATGGATATTTTAATTAAGGCTTCTAACGGGGCTTCAGATTTTGGAAACAAATTCGGACAACCTTTAATTACTGGGTCTGTATTAACCTTTGAACATAATGAAAACCCTTCTTCTAGCACCTCTAAAGCTCGAAAATTAGGCTATGATAAAGTTATCATGCAAGCCGGAGGTATTGGTTACGGAAAAGCAGAACAAGCCTTAAAAGATACGCCTAAAACAGGTGATAAAATTGTTATTCTTGGTGGTGAAAATTACCGCATAGGAATGGGTGGTGCTGCGGTATCTTCTGCAGACACGGGCGAATTTGCTTCTGGTATTGAGTTAAATGCCGTACAACGTTCTAACCCTGAAATGCAAAAACGTGCTGCAAATGCTGTACGAGGAATGGTAGAGAGTGATGAAAATTTCATTGTTTCTATTCACGATCATGGTGCAGGTGGACATCTTAACTGTCTCTCTGAACTTGTAGAAGATACCGGTGGAAAAATTGATTTAGACAAACTTCCTGTTGGAGACCCTACCCTTTCAGCAAAAGAAATTATTGGTAACGAGTCTCAAGAACGTATGGGCTTAGTTATCGGAGATCAGCACTTAGAAACTTTACATAAAATTGCCGATAGAGAACGTTCTCCTATTTACGATGTCGGTGAAGTGACAGGAAATGAACGTTTTACTTTTGAATCGGAATCCTCAGGAGCTAAACCTATGGATCTGGCTTTAGAAGATATGTTTGGGTCTTCGCCAAAAACGGTAATGACAGATAAAACCGTTGCAAGAAATTATAAAAACCCACGTTATAAAACTAAAAATTTAGACATCTACTTAAAGCAAGTGCTACAGTTAGAAGCTGTGGCTTGTAAAGATTGGTTAACTAATAAAGTAGACCGTTGTGTAGGTGGTAAAGTGGCAAAACAACAATGTGTGGGTCCTTTACAGATTCCGTTAAACAACGTTGGGGTTATGGCTTTAGATTACAACGGAAAAGAAGGGGTGGCAACATCTGTGGGTCACGCTCCTATTTCGGCTTTAATTGATCCGGCTGCAGGAAGTAGAAATGCAATTACTGAAGCTTTAACAAATATCATTTGGGCGCCGTTAAAAGACAATTTACAATCTGTATCCTTATCCGCTAACTGGATGTGGCCTTGTAAGAATGAAGGTGAAGATGCACGTTTGTACCAAGCGGTACAAGCGGTTTCAGAATTTTCTATCGACTTAGGCATTAATATTCCTACCGGAAAAGATTCGCTTTCTATGAAACAGAAGTACCCTGATGGTGATGTTATTTCTCCGGGTACGGTTATTATTTCTGCAGCAGGAAACTGTAATGAAATTACCAAGGTTGTAGAACCTGTTTTACAAGTTGATGGTGGTAATATTTATTACATAAACATCTCTCAAGACAATTTTAAATTGGGTGGAAGTTCTTTCAACCAAGTTTTAAACGCTATCGGAAACGAGACGCCTGACATTAAAGACACGGCCTTTGTAAAGACGACATTCAATGCCTTACAAGAGCTTATTAAAGCTGATAAAATAAAAGCAGGACACGATGTTGCTTCGGGAGGTTTAATTACCACTTTATTAGAAATGTGTTTCGCAGATGTAAACTTAGGGGCTAATTTAGACTTAAGTGCACTACAAGAAGACGATGCCATTAAAATCCTTTTCTCAGAAAATTCAGGAATTGTTTTTCAAGCTGATGCCTCTGTTGAAACTATTTTAAAGTCACAAAACATCGAGTTCTTCAGCTTAGGAGAAGCGAATACTTCTGGAACCGTAAACATTAAAAATAATGAAGAGCTGTTCACTTTTGATGTTGCTGAAATGAGAGACGTATGGTTTAGAACCTCGTTCTTATTAGACAAAAAGCAAACAGCAAATAACTTAGCGCAAGAGCGTTATGACAATTATAAAAATCAAGCTTTAGACTTTAAGTTTCCTGAAGGATTTTCTGGAAAATTAAATGCGGTCTTATCTGGCTCTACGACAAACACTGAGGCTTCTCAGAACTCTGTACGCCCTAAAGCTGCTATTCTTAGAGAAAAAGGTTCTAACTCTGAACGTGAAATGGCGAATGCAATGTATTTAGCCGGATTTGACGTGAAGGATGTGCATATGACCGATTTAATTTCTGGACGAGAAACCTTAGAAGACATTCAGTTCTTAGGTGCTGTTGGTGGCTTTAGTAACTCGGATGTATTAGGTTCTGCTAAAGGATGGGCTGGCGCTATTAAATATAACGAGAAAGCCAATAAAGTCATTAAAGATTTCTTTAAACGTGATGACACCCTTTCTATCGGAATCTGTAATGGAGCACAACTTTGGATGGAATTAGATCTGGTGAATCCAGAACATGAAGTTCATGGAAAACTGACCTATAACGATTCTAAAAAACACGAAAGCGGATTTACATCTGTAGCCATTCAAAAAAATAACTCTGTAATGTTATCGTCTTTAGAAGGGACAACCTTAGGAGTTTGGATTTCTCATGGTGAAGGAAAATTTAGTCTTCCTTATAGTGAAGAACAATACAATATTGTAGCGAAATACGGTTATGACGCTTATCCAGCAAACCCTAACGGTTCTGATTTTAATACCGCAATGCTTTGTGATAAAACCGGAAGACACTTGGCTACAATGCCACATATAGAACGTTCTATTTTCCAATGGAATTGGGCTAATTATCCTCAAGGTCGAAAAGATGAAGTTTCACCATGGTTAGAAGCTTTTGTCAACGCTAAAAATTGGATAGAAAAAACCAAAGCTTAAGCATAAACATTAAGCACATTGCTTAAAACTAAAATGAATAAAAAAGACTTCTCACCTTGAGAAGTCTTTTTTTGTTTACAGAAAAATTATTCAGTTTTTAATCTGAAACGATAATCTTTTTAGATAAGGTCTGTCCTGCTGCACTGTTCAGTTTTAAAACATAAGTACCGCGTTCTAATTTTGAAACGTCTATTTGAAAAACGCTATTGTTGATCTTCGGTTGTGCTTCTAGAATTAATCGGCCATCTAAAGCATACAACTGATACGCACTTACACTACTCGCTTCCGTTACTTTTACGTTTAACATCTGCTGTACAGGATTAGGATAAAGCGTTATTTGTTGCTCTAAGTCTACAGAATCTACACTTAAACTCTGTGTCCCAAAAAATTCGATTTCTGTAATGTTGGTCCAAGCACTCACACGACTTGTTCCTGCAGTATTAAAGCGTCCAAAGCTCAGGAGTTTTACATAACGTGCTTCAGTATCCACTTCATACTGATCAAAATCTACACGAGTTCCGGTAGTGGTTGTAATTTGCAAACCGCTTTCCACTGGTATTATTTTTGTAAAATCTTCATCCGCCGTTCCTGTGGTTGACACCCATATTTGAAAACCATAAGGATCGGGCTTATCATCGGTTGCGATTTGAATCATATCTAAATCATAACTGCTACCTAAATCGTAAATGACGTATTCCCCATCTCCTTTAAAATCATCTATTAAAATTGAACCATCAGAAGCTGTCCATTGGGTATCGGTATCTTTATCTAAGGTATTCACCGCATAATTGGTTTTAGGCGGATTAGCATTAAGATCCACTTCTTCTTGTGAAAAGGCAAAAACAGTCACCGGATCATCTTCTAAACCAGTATTAATAAGATCGTATAAATCTACCAAATCCGCCCCTTCTTGAGTAACATTAAGCACTCTTACAATATCATCACCTCCGGCATCTTGCGTAAAGGTCAACGTCCCTTCTCTACTTGAGGTTTCTGTATTTTCAGTAACACTTAAAACTACCGTTGCATCTCCAGACCCTGAACTTGTAGCGATAGTCATCCAATCTGCATTAGAAACTGCCGTCCAACTTACATTAGCATTTACAGTGACGTCGTAGCTTCCTGCTTCAGGACCTAATGGCTGAAGTGTACTTACCGTTAAACTTTCAGGAATTTCAATAGTACAATCGCCATCTGTAATAGAAGCGCCCAAATGATTGACGTAACAAGCACCAATACCGTAACCAACCATAGCATCGGTTGTTGGGGTATAAACGCCCATATCAGCACCTTTACCTTCAGATCCCGCACCTGTAAAGCTAAAAATTTCACCTGTTGCAGTGGCTTCTAGCGTTAAGGTTTCTGTAAAGCCCGTATTTGTTTCGCCAAGAATAGCCCCAGCATAAACATTACCGGTATAACTTAAGGTAGTTCCTAAATCTGTGTAAGACGAGGCTGTATCCCCAGAAATAACCGGAGTTATATTGGCGTTAGATGCGGTGAAATAAATAAGGTTGTTGGTTACTGTTCCCGTAGGATCCGTAGAACCTTTATCCGTATTATAAAAAAGCGGTGCATTGGTATTCACAATTGTATTTTGTGACACGTTTATATTTTCAACTTTTTGATAACCGTTAGAAGTATTTGATGAAGAACAAGACACATCATTATTAGCACTACCACCTAAAAAAGTAATCCCATTATTCCACTTCGCCTGATCACCAACACTAATACAATCTTGAATATAATTATTGGTAACCGTGTGCTCACTGTCTACAATTCTAATGCCTCCAGTTCCTTCTATATTTTCACCTAAAAAATAATTACCCTCAACAGTCGCATGAGAACCATGACGTAATACTAAAGAGCCTCTACTACGACGAAAGGTATTATTAATAAAACTATTATTTTTACTCTTATTGGTAATAATCTCATTTTCACCATCAGCTTGCACAAAGTAATTGTTAGTTACTAATACGCTACTATCGACATTCTGGTACGAACTTGTCCCAATTCTAATGGTCTCACTGTCGCCAGAGTTCGTTAATTCTGAATCTATTTTTTCGTAATTATAAAAATAGTTATTGCTAATGGTATGGCCTACAATAGCACAACTGTTGTTAACTTCTGGCTCCCCATCATCTACTGGAGGATAGGCGTTATAAGCAAGCTCTGCTAAAATCATATTTCCGGCATTTGTTTTATTCATAAAAGAACAATTAATCACCGTATTATAAGTTCCATATAATACCACCCAGTTATGTTTTTGACTTGCCCCAGCTTCAAAATCATCAGGATCTACTGTAAGTCCATCAATCACACAGTTCTGTAGGGTACTGTGGTTGGCGTAATCATAGCCGTCCCTAAACTCTATAACAACGCTAGCACCATAACCGCCGTCCCAATGAAAACCGTCAACAACAACATGGTCGCCGCCAATACTCATCCGTAAACCTCCAGTAAACTTTACTCCTCCAGGCGTTTCTGCCCTAAAAGTAATTGGCAAAGCGGCGGTTCCTGTAGTCGGTGAAAATTTAATACGGTCATCTGTAGTGTAAATTCCGTTTTCAAGGATAACGACATCACCAGCTTGCAGCGTTTCAGATAAAGCATCAAGGTCCTCGGGATCATCAATAGTGTAAGTGCTCTGTGCTTTAACACATAACACACTAAATAAAAAGAAACTAAAGCATAACAAGGCTTTAGTCTTAAAGCGATAGATTGTTGTCATAATTAAAAAATTAAAAATGTTAGAGATAAATTGGTTAACCAATCTGGTTAACCAAATATATAAAAATATATCATTCAAGAAACCAAGGAATTAATTAATTTTTAGGAAAATATTTAGGCTTTATTATGCAAATCCTGAAATTTAAGGCTAGATATCCCAGTATAAATTCATAATTCTTAATTTATTCTTAGTCCCATTAGTGATTTTATATTCAATATTTTTATACTTTCGTAATATCTCTTACTAAATAAGCGTTGACAACTATGACTAAAGTAACTCGGCTTTTCGATTTTCCATACTATCAATTAAAGCACAAGCCTAACCCTAAATCTCTAGTTACCAAATACAATGGTGAATGGGTCGCGACATCGACGCAAGATTATATCAATAAATCTAATGCCGTCAGTAGAGCTTTACTGCGTTTGGGAATTAAAAAAGACGATAAGATCGCTGTAATTTCAACGAACAATCGTACAGAATGGAACATTATGGATATCGGTATTCTGCAGCTTGGTGCACAGAACATCCCGATTTATCCTACAATTTCTGCGGAAGATTATGAATACATTCTCAACCACAGTGAGTCTATTTATTGTTTCGTTTCTGACGAAGGTGTTTTAGAGAAAATTAAAAAAATTCAACATAAAACGAAGCTGAAGGAGGTGTACTCCTTTGACCATATAGACGGTTGCAAGCATTATTCTGAATTATTTGAATTAGGAAAAGATGAAAGCAATCAACCGGAAGTTGAAGCGCATAAAGATGCCGTACAACCCGATGATTTAGCGACCATTATTTATACCTCTGGAACCACGGGAAAACCTAAAGGCGTTATGCTATCGCATTGGAATATTACCAGTAACGCTTTAGACAGTTCGCCAAGAGTACCCATGAAACCAGGTGAAAATAGAATATTAAGTTTTTTACCCATTTGTCACGTTTTTGAACGCGTGCTCATTTACATTTATCAATATTCAGGCTTTTCTATCTATTTTGCGGAAGGCATCGATAAAATTGGTGATAATGCCAAAGAGGTAAAACCTCATTTAATGAGTGTAGTTCCTAGATTACTTGAAAAAGTTTTTGATAAAATTATGTTTAAAGGCGAAGAGCTCTCTGGAATTAAGAAAGCACTTTTCTTTTGGGCTGTAAAATTAGGAGGCGAATGGCAACCTTACCAAGCCAATGGCTGGTGGTACGAGTTTCAACTTAAAATCGCCAACAAAATTATCTTTAATAAATGGCGCGAAGCATTGGGTGGTGAATTAAGCACCATGGTTTCAGGAAGTGCTGCTTTACAACCGCGATTAGCAAAAGTTTTTGGGGCCGCAAAAATGCAGGTTATGGAAGGCTACGGTCTAACGGAGACTTCTCCTGTTGTTGCTGTGGGACTCTATAAGAACAACAATTATCGTGTTGGTACCGTTGGTAAACCTATTGATAACGTCGAGGTAAAAATTGCTGAAGATGGCGAAATTTTAGTTAAAGGTCCTAACGTGATGTTAGGCTACTATAAAGATCCTAAAAAAACAGCCGAAGTAATGTCTGACGGCTATTTCCATACCGGAGATAAAGGGATGATTGATGCCGACGGATTTTTACAAATTACCGGTCGTAAAAAAGAAATGTTTAAAACTTCGGGCGGTAAATATGTCATTCCACCACTCTTAGAAAATGACATGAAGCAATCGCATTTTATAGAGCAAATTATGGTCGTTGGTGAAGGTGAAAAAATGCCTGCAGCTTTAATTCAGCCTAATTTCGACTTTATACGCGATTGGATCGATATTAAAAAACACGATATAGGAAAAACCGATGCTGATATTGCGAGTTCTCCAATTGTGATTGAGCGTATTCAAAAAGAAATTGATAAATACAATCACCATTTTGGGAAATGGGAACAAATTAAACGTTTTGAACTCACCCCTGATATTTGGTCTATTGATGGAGGTCACCTTACCCCAACCTTAAAAATGAAACGTGCCATTATTAAAGACAAGTATCAAGATCTTTACGATAAAATTTACCGCTCTTAAGTCATAAGAAGGTTCTTATAAACCTTAATGAAGAAAATATAATGCCCTCTGAAAAACAACAGTCTGAGCATTATACATTTTATAAAATTTACGCCTTGTAAAGCCAAGTCCTGAGGACACTCATTATCTTGGCTTAAAAGGTGATAAAGCCCTAAAATTTGAGGCCACCTAAACCTCAGTTTTAAAGATTTAAAACCCTTACTAAATCTTTAAAAATAGGCACAGCCCTTCTCTCCCATTCTTTAACAAAATATTCTCTTAATTTACTATGCGTGCATAGTATTTTTTGTTATATTTGGGTATCAATATATTTTAATGAAAGATAAAACGATAGATTACATACTAAGAACCACTTGGTTAGCGGTTAATAAAATGTACAACGAAGAAGCTGCTAAATTTGACTCAACGATGGCTACAGGCTTTGCCTTACTTAGTATTGACCCCGAAAATGGCACCCCATCGACCTCTCTAGGGCCTAAAATGGGAATGGAAGCCACAAGTCTTTCCAGAACCTTAAAGACGATGGAAAAAAAAGGCTTAATAGAACGTCGTCCTAACCCTGAAGATGGACGTGGTGTTTTGATTTTTTTAACCGAATTTGGTTTAGAAAAAAGGAACTATTCTAAAGCTCGAGTTTTAACCTTTAATGAAACCATAAAAGCTAATGTTACCCCCGAGGAACTAGCCAACTTTCAGAAGGTTGCCGAAGTCATCAATAACATGATCTCTAACAAACAAATATACAACCAAAACGAACACATAATAAAGTAATATGAGCAAACGTAGAATTAATAAGATTGCAATTATCGGCTCCGGAATTATGGGAAGCGGTATTGCCTGTCATTTTGCCAATATTGGCGTTGATGTCTTACTCTTGGATATTGTGCCAAGAGCATTGAATGATAAAGAAAAAGCGAAAGGCTTAACCTTAGAAGATAAAGTGGTGAGAAACCGCTTAGTTAACGAGGCTTTAGCTGCGTCTATAAAATCGAAACCCGCACCGCTCTATCATCCTTCTTTTGCCAGCCGAATTACTACTGGAAATATCGAAGATGATATCGCAAAAGTGAAGGATGTAGATTGGATCATGGAAGTCGTTGTAGAACGCTTAGACATTAAACAACAAGTCTTTGAAACATTAGAAAAACATAGAACTCCAGGAACCCTGATTACCTCTAATACGTCAGGTATTCCTATTAAGTTTATGAGCGAAGGTCGTAGTGAAGATTTCCAGAAGCATTTCTGCGGAACACACTTCTTTAACCCCGCACGTTATTTAAAATTATTTGAGATTATTCCAGGTCCTAAAACAGATAACACAGTTTTAGAATTCTTAAATGACTATGGTGAAAAATTCTTAGGAAAAACTTCGGTTGTTGCTAAAGATACTCCTGCGTTTATAGGAAACCGTATTGGAATATTCAGTATTCAAAGTTTATTTCATACTGTAAAAGATTTAGACCTTACTATTGAAGAAGTAGACAAACTTACAGGACCTGTTATTGGTAGACCTAAATCGGCCACCTTCCGTACGGTAGATGTCGTTGGTTTAGATACTTTAGTACATGTAGCCAATGGTATTAGTGAAAATTGTCCTGATGACGAGCGTTTAGAGCTATTTCAACTCCCAGATTTTATCAATACCATGATGGAAAATAAGTGGTTGGGGAGTAAAACCGGTCAAGGATTTTATAAAAAGACCAAAAACGATAAAGGCAAAACTGAAATTCTTTCTTTAGACCTCAACACATTAGAATATAGAGAAAAGAAACGTGCCAAATTTGCAACTTTAGAACTTACGAAAACGATTGATAAAGTTGTAGACCGATTTAAAGTTTTAGTCAACGGAAAAGACAAAGCGGGAGAATTCTACAGAAAAAGCTTTGCCGCCTTATTTGCTTACGTTTCGCACCGTATTCCAGAAATTTCAGACGACTTATATAAGATTGATGATGCCATGAAAGCCGGATTCGGCTGGGAACATGGACCGTTTCAAATTTGGGATGCTATTGGCGTTTCCAAAGGAATTGAAATGATGAAAGCTGAAGGCTTAGAACCTAAAGCTTGGGTTGATGACATGTTAGCCTCTGGGCACGACAGTTTTTATACTGTAAAAGATGGTGCTAGCTATGCCTATGATATTCCAAAGAAATCACATACTAAAATACCAGGACAAGACAGTTTTATTATTCTAGATAACATTAGAAAAACAAACGAAGTCTTTAAAAACTCAGGTGTTGTTGTAGAAGATTTAGGCGATGGTATTCTTAATGTAGAATTTCAATCTAAAATGAATACGATTGGTGGTGATGTCCTTGCCGGTCTTAATAAAGCTATTGATTTAGCCGAAAAAGATTTTGCCGGTTTAGTCGTCGGTAACCAAGCTGCAAACTTCTCTGTAGGTGCTAACATCGGAATGATTTTTATGATGGCAGCAGAGCAAGAGTATGACGAATTGAATATGGCCATCAAGTATTTCCAAGATACCATGATGCGTATGCGCTACTCCTCTATTCCTACCATCGCTGCTCCTCATGGAATGGCTCTTGGTGGTGGATGTGAACTTTCTATGCATGCCGATAAAGTTGTTGCAGCGGCAGAAACCTATATTGGTTTAGTAGAATTTGGCGTTGGTGTTATCCCAGGTGGTGGGGGTTCTAAGGAAATGGCTTTAAGAGCATCTGATACCTTTAAGAAAGGGGACGTACAACTGAACACCCTTCAAGAGTATTTCTTAACAATAGGGATGGCTAAAGTAGCAACATCAGCTTATGAAGCTTTCGATTTTGGCATTCTTCAAAAAGGAAAAGATGTCGTTGTGGTAAACAAAGATCGTCAGATTGCTGTGGCCAAACAACACGCAATGCTCATGGCCAATATGGGCTATACCCAACCTGTAAAACGTAAAGACGTTAAGGTATTAGGAAAACAAGCCTTAGGGATGTTCTTAGTAGGAACCGATTCTATGGAAGACTCTAATTATATCAGTGAGCACGATAAGAAAATTGCGAATAAACTCGCTTATGTTATGGCTGGTGGTGATTTGTCTGAACCTACCTTAGTGAGCGAACAATATTTATTAGATCTAGAGCGTGAGGCCTTCTTAAGTTTATGTACTGAACGAAAAACTTTAGAACGTATTCAACACATGTTAACCAAAGGGAAACCGTTACGTAACTAGAAAAAAGAGTAAAGATTCTTAACGACAGTATTTAGAGACCGATCAGAAAGTTATTTTTCTCTTATCTATTTTCTTGAGTCTCTTCCAAAATTAAACAATAGAATTATGAAGACCGCATATATAGTAAAAGCATACAGAACCGCAGTTGGTAAAGCACCAAAAGGCGTGTTCCGTTTTAAAAGAACCGATGAATTAGCAGCGGAAACCATCAAATATATGATGAAAGAACTGCCTAATTTAGATCCGAAGCGTATTGACGATGTTATTGTTGGTAACGCTATGCCAGAAGGTTCTCAAGGATTAAATATGGCACGCCTCATCTCTTTAATGGGCTTAGATATCGTAGATGTCCCTGGAGTTACCGTCAATCGTTTTTGTTCCTCTGGAGTTGAAACTATCGGAATGGCTACAGCAAAAATACAGGCCGGAATGGCCGATTGTATCATTGCTGGTGGTGCCGAAAGCATGAGTGCCGTACCCATGACAGGATTTAAACCAGAACTTAACTACGATATTGTTAAGGCTGGCCATGAAGACTATTATTGGGGAATGGGAAACACAGCAGAAGCAGTAGCCAAACAGTTTAATGTCTCACGTGAAGATCAGGATGAATTTGCCTACAATTCGCATATGAAAGCCTTAAAAGCGCAAGCTGAAGATCGTTTTCAAGATCAAATTGTACCTATTGAAGTTGATGAAACTTATATCGATGCCAATGGTAAAAAAGCAACCAAATCCTATACCGTCACTAAAGATGAAGGTCCAAGAAAAGGCACCAATAAAGAAGCATTAGCCAAATTAAGAGCTGTATTTGCTGCTGGTGGAAGTGTTACGGCCGGAAACTCATCTCAAATGAGTGATGGTGCAGCATTTGTAATGGTGATGAGTGAAGACATGGTTAAAGAATTAGGTTTAGAACCTATTGCAAGAATGGTCAACTATGCGGCGGCTGGTGTAGAACCACGCATCATGGGAATTGGCCCTGTAAAAGCCATACCTAAGGCGTTAAAACAAGCCGGATTAAAACAAGACGATCTGGCACTTATTGAGCTTAACGAAGCCTTTGCCTCTCAATCCTTAGCCGTTATTAGGGAACTGAACCTCAACCCTGACATTATTAACGTCAACGGTGGAGCCATCGCCTTAGGTCACCCCTTAGGATGCACAGGAGCAAAACTATCCGTACAACTATTTGATGAAATGCGTAAACGCGACATGAAAGGGCAATATGGAGCCGTTACCATGTGTGTGGGTACAGGTCAAGGGGCTTGTGGGATATTTGAGTTTTTGAATTAGAAACAAGATTAAAAGAGTCAAGAACCAAGACAAAAGACTAAAAATCATGCATAATTTCAAGAAACTAAAAATTTGGAATGAAAGCATGGATTTGGTTTCCGAGTCTTATAAAATTACGAGAAGTTTTCCAAAATTTGAAACTTATGGATTAATAAGTCAGATGAATAGATGTGCCGTTTCTATTCCTTCAAATATAGCTGAAGGAACAAGTAAAAGTTCAAATAAACATTTTTCAAACTATTTAGAACATAGTTTAGGTTCTGCTTTTGAATGGGAAACACAACTGAATGTCGCTTTTAATGAAAGTTACATTTCAGAAGAAAAATTTAAAGAATTAGAACAAAGAATTAAACAAATACAGAAAATGATTTCAAGTTTCAAATCCGGACTTCAGTCGTCTTGATCCTTGGTTCATAGATCTAAATAAACTAAAAAAACATATGGCAACAGAAGAAAAAGATATCCTACGCGGAGGTCAATTCCTAGTAAAAGAAACAAATTGTGAAGATGTGTTTACTCCTGAAGATTTCTCAGAGGAACAAAACATGATGAAAGAATCCGTGATGGAATTCAACGATCGTGAAATTATTGCTCATAAAGCAAGATTTGAAGCTAAAGATTACGCTTTAACCGAAGAGGTGATGCGTAAAGCTGGTGAAATGGGCTTTTTAAGCGTTGCGGTCCCTGAAGCCTACGGCGGAATGGGTATGGGTTTTGTCTCTACAGTTTTAACCTGTGACTATATCTCTTCGGGTACAGGATCATTTAGTACGGCTTTTGGTGCTCATACAGGGATTGGTACAATGCCAATTACCTTATACGGTACCGAAGAACAAAAACAAAAATACGTTCCTAAATTAGCTTCTGGGGAATGGTTTGGAGCCTACTGTTTAACAGAACCTGGAGCCGGATCAGATGCCAATTCTGGTAAAACCACTGCTGAACTTTCAGCCGATGGCAAGTCGTACAAAATTAACGGACAGAAGATGTGGATCTCTAACGCGGGTTTCTGTAGTTTAATGATTGTTTTTGCACGTATTGAAGATGATAAAAACATTACCGGATTTATTGTAGAATACGATGATGAAAACCCAAATGGGATTACGTTAGGCGAAGAAGAACATAAATTAGGTATTCGTGCCTCTTCAACACGACAAGTATTTTTTAATGATACGGTTGTTCCTGTTGAAAACATGTTAGCCGGTCGTGGTGAAGGTTTTAAAATTGCCATGAACGCCCTTAATGTTGGCCGTATTAAATTGGCCGCCGCTTGTTTAGATTCGCAACGTCGCATCTTAACCACCGCAGTAGAATACGCTACCGAACGTAAACAATTTAAAACGCCTATTGCAGATTTTGGTGCTATTAAAACCAAGTTAGCAGAAATGGCCGCCAATGCCTACGCCGGTGAATCAGCGACTTATAGAGCAGCCAAAAATATTGAAGACCGCATTGCCATGCGTGAAGCAGCCGGAAATACGCATCAAGAAGCAGAATTAAAAGGTGTTGAAGAATATGCCATTGAATGTTCAATTTTAAAAGTTGCCGTCTCAGAAGATGTACAAGCTTCTGCTGATGAAGGGATCCAAATATTTGGAGGAATGGGCTTCTCTGAAGACACCCCAATGGAAGCCGCCTGGAGAGATGCAAGAATTGCAAGAATCTACGAAGGAACAAACGAAATTAACCGTATGCTTTGTGTAGGCATGTTGGTAAAGAAAGCCATGAAAGGTCATGTAGACTTGTTAGGTCCTGCACAAAAAGTACAAGAAGAACTCATGGGAATCCCTTCTTTTGAAACTCCGGATTATTCCGAATTATTTTCAGAAGAAAAGGCCATGATTGCCAAACTAAAAAAAGCCTTCTTAATGGTTGCGGGTGGAGCTGTTCAAAAATTTGGACCTCAGCTTGAAGAGCACCAACAACTCTTAATTGCGGCTGCAGATATCTTAATTGAAATCTATATGGCAGAATCAGCCATCTTAAGAACAGAGAAAAATGCGAAGCGCTTTGGTGAAGATACGCAATCTGCACAAATCGCCATGGCTAAATTATACTTATACCACGCCGTAGATATCGTTGAGGAAAAAGGAAAAGAAAGTATCATTTCTTTTGCTGAAGGTGATGAGCAACGTATGATGTTAATGGGACTTAAACGTTTCACAAAATACACGAACTATCCTGATATTGTAGACTTACGTATTGAGATCGCAGAAAAAGTAAAAGCAGAAAAGAAATACTGTTTTTAGTAATTTTAAGTTAAGTTAAGTTAAGTTCAAAAAGCCAATGCTTCCCTTCCATGATTAGGGTTAGCATTGGCTTTTTTTAGTTTATAAATGAAACTTTTAGTCTTCCATTATTAAGGCTTTATATATCATATTAGCAATGTCCGTTTATCCATTCGGGTTGGTAACGATTCCATAATCTTTAACATTCGTTAAATAACAAGTCATCTTTTATGAAATTGAAGTGATCCGAGAAGTCGAAAATTCTTTAATGCTTCAACTAAAACATTTTAGTTCTGATTTAACAGGTTGGAAATCCATAGAAGAGACCGTAAATTTTCCTTTAAAAGAAATTACAGAAAATAAAGTTACTTTTGAGGGCATGACTTTTGAAAAAGTTTCTGCTAATGAAATCACTATCGACGTCGCAATTAAAAATAAAAACCAAACGGTAGATCCCGTAAAATTTAATTACAACAACTAACCATGACCAAAGCCGCTTACCTCCTACTCCTTTTAACGCTAGTTTTTAATTGTAAAAATGAATCGAAAACAGCGGAAACAGATACAAATAAAGAAACGACTCAACCAACTCAAAAAATAGCAACGTCTAAAACTGAAAAGCAATTACGACACGTGTATAAAGCTAAAGATACCATTGTTATAGATGCTGTTGCTAACGATTCTGCATGGGCAAAAAGCAGCTGGTACGCTATAGACCAAGTATGGTTAGGCGATTCCCTATCAAAAGAAGATTATTCGGGCCGTTTTAAATTAAGCTGGTCTGATGAGGCACTTTACGTTTTAGCCGAAATTAAAGACGATACCTTAATCGATACAATTGAAGATCCATTAGAACGATGGTGGGATGACGACTGCTTAGAAATTTTTGTTGATGAAGATAATAGCGGTGGCGAACACCAATACAACCATAATGCCTTTGCTTATCATATTGCTTTAGACGGGAATGTTGCGGATATGTCTACTGAAAAAATCGGGAAACTTTACAATTCTCATGTAGAATCTAAAAATAGAACTATAGGCAACACGACAATTTGGGAAGTAAAAATGGCCTTATATGACGATTCTTATAACGATAAGGGCACAAATACCCCAGTGGCACTAAGTGCAGACAAAAAAATAGGCTTTGCCATTGCCTACTGTGACAATGACAAAAGCCTAGAACGTGAGCACTTTATTGGCTCTATTCCTGTAGAAGGTGAAGATAAAAACAGAGGATGGATTGATGCTAATATCTTCGGAACACTTCTTTTAAAAGATTAATTAATGTTTCGTTCTTATGATTGTTTTTACGCGCTCTTCTGCCGTAGTTACATTAGATAAGTTAATTGCAGTTTCAATTAAGGCCAAATGTGAATAGGCTTGTGGGAAATTCCCAAGTAAGCGTTTGGTCTTAAAATCAATATCCTCACTAAATAAACCTAAGTGATTACTGTAAGACAGGAGTTTTTCAAATTGCTCGGTGGCCTTTTGCTCTTCGCCTATTTTATATAAACTGTTTATAAACCAAAACGTACAAATGGTAAATGAAGATGATGGTAAACCAAAATCATCCTTCGTTTTATAGCGGTATAACAATCCTTCGTAGCATAATTCGCGCTCAATAGCTTTTACCGTACTCACAAATTTTGGATGTTTAGCGTCTATAAAACCGTAAGATTCCATGAGTAACACAGAAGCATCTAAATCTTCAGTATGGTAAGCCTGTGTAAAGGCCTGCGCCTTTTCATTCCAAGCATTATCCATAATATCTTGTCTAATATCTTGTTCTAAAGCTTCCCACTTGGCTATTTTAGACGTTTTCCCTAATAATTGAGCCACTTTTAAAGCTTTATCAACCGCGGTCCAACATAATACTTTAGAAAATGTAAAGTGCTGATCGCCTTCTCTAAACTCCCAAATTCCCTTATCAGGTTCTCTCCAGTGCTTACTCACCACCCAAACAATTCCTTTAGTCATGGTCCATAACTCTTCACCATTGTCAATATCATTACTAAAATTGACTAATAACTGATGAATTACATCCATTAATATTCCGTAGATATCGTTCTGCTTTTGCATATACGCGGCATTACCAACGCGTACAGGGCTGGAGTTTTTATAACCTGAAAGATGGTCTAAGGATTCTTCTGTTAATTTTTTCTCCCCACTGATGCCATACATAATCTGTAGTTTTTCATCCTTATCAGGCATGAGGTCAATAATAAACTGAAGATAACGTCTCGCTATATTTTTATGACCTAGTTGCGACATCACTTTAATCACCATAGAGGCATCTCTAATCCAACAGAACCTATAATCCCAATTTCTAACTTCACCAATCGTTTCTGGTAAAGACGTTGTTGCTGCGGCTAAAACGGCACCTGTTTTATCATAACTCAGTAACTTTAAAGTCATGGCACTACGCGAAATTTGTTCATTAAATTTCTTATACGTTGGGGTGCGTTCTAACCAATTTAACCAATAAACCTTTGTACGTTCATATTCTAAACTTGCATATTTTAAATGCGGTACAAATAACTTTTCATTATAACCAACAAGGAAGAAATGGTCAGATTCTAGCGTTATGGTTTCAGCATTAATCACCGCCGTCTTATCGAGATCGGTATATAAAAATAGCGTATCGTAAGTATCCTCGTTATTTAAACTAACAATAAAATCGTCTTTAACATAAGTAGACGTTACTCCTTTGGCATATTCTAATTTAGGATCATAAGCCACTTTTAGTTGTGGCGCTCCAGAGATATATTTAAGGTATCTAATAAATTCTGGAGGAGAATGGTAATCGCCATTGGGTTTATGATATCTCGGCATAAAGTCAATCACCTCAAAGACATCATTGCCTTTAGTAAAGCGCGTCACTAAAATGGCCGTATTTTCTTGATAAAACTGATCAGTGGTATAGCCCTCGTCTACGTCAAATCCAAAGCTTCCCCCAATGTTATCATCTAATAACTTTGCGAATACAGATGCAGAATCAAATTTAGGCAAACAACACCAATCAATAGACGCTTCTTTGGATATTAAAGCGGCACTTCTACAATTTCCTATAATTCCGTAATCTAAATTATTCATTAATTTTTTGATTTAAAATGATGATAAAAATTCTAATTTCTTTAAATTAACGAAAATCTTGAAAACCATCCAAAATATTATCATGAATAAAACAATAATAGTTTCTAACAGACTCCCATTACAAATATCAATTGAAGAAGACAAACTAAACGTAACTCCCAGTGTTGGAGGACTTGCCACAGGAATGAAGTCCGTTCATGCCGATGGAAATGGCGTTTGGGTGGGATGGTCTGGTATTACTGATGAAGATTTAGATGAAGACTTAAAACCTAAAGTCAATGAAAAAATTGAAAACGCTAAATGTAAAGCGGTCGGACTTACAGAAGCCGATGTTGAAGATTTTTATTTAGGATTCAGTAATCGTACCCTATGGCCATTATTTCATTACTTCTTAGAATATACCAAATTTGAAACCGAACAATGGGACGCCTATAAACGGGTTAATGAAAAATTTGCTGAAGTGGTATTAGAGACCATAGAAGAAGGCGATACGGTTTGGGTTCACGATTACCAATTACTCCTCTTACCGCAACTTATAAAGGACAAGAGACCAGATGTTACTATAGGATTCTTTTTACATATCCCCTTTCCTTCTTATGAGATTTTTAGAACCTTCCCATGGCGTCAAGAACTCCTAACCGGAATGTTGGGTGCCGATTTAATAGGGTTCCATACCTACGATTACGAACGTCATTTCTTAAGTTCTGTAAAACGTATTTTACGTCTCGATGTTAATTTTAATGAAATAACTTATCACGATAGAATTGTAAAAGTAGATTCGTTCCCAATGGGTATTGACTACGGAAAATTCTCTAATGCCGCATTAGCGCATGATAATCCGGACACTAAAAAATCAGAATTACAAAAACGTTTGGATACCCACCTTAATGAAGGCGATGATCAAAAATTCATTTTAAGTATTGATCGTTTAGATTACACCAAAGGAATTCCAAATCGTTTACGAGCTTTTGAGCATTTTCTAAACACCTATCCACAATATAAGGAGAAAGTAAGATTGGTTATGCTTGCCGTACCTTCACGATCTAATGTGCCGCAATACCAAAAGCTAAAACGTGAAACCGATGAATTAGTGGGCCGTATTAATGGTGAGTTTTCTACGGTGAGTTGGACACCAATTTGGTATTTCTACAGATCCTTACCTTTTGAAAACCTTATCGACCTCTACACCTCATCAGACATTGCCTTAATTACCCCTGTGAGAGATGGTATGAATTTAGTCGCCAAAGAATATGTAGCAACACGTACCAAACAAGATGGTGTTCTTATTTTAAGTGAAATGGCCGGTGCGGCAAAAGAAATGAACGAAGCTATTTTGATCAATCCTAATAGCCTTGAAGATTTTGCCACGGCATTAGATAAAGCTTTAACAATGCCTTTAGAGGAACAGCAAAGCCGAATGAAAATCTTACAAAAACGCCTTAAAAGGTATGATGTTGAGAAATGGGCTGAAGAATTCTTTAAAACCTTAGAAGCAACCAACCAAATTCAAGAAGTTGCTGTGTCTAAAAAGTTAAATGACACGGAAGAAGCTAATATTGTAGAACAGTTTAAAAACGCTAAAAACCGACTCGTTCTTTTAGATTATGACGGTACTTTGGTGGGCTTTAAAGATAATCCGCAAGATGCAAAACCAGATGCCAAACTGTTTAACTTATTAGACAAGTTTGAAAACCAAGATAACACAAGGTTATGTTTAATTAGCGGTAGAGATAAAGCAACCTTTGAAGATTGGTACGCTAAAAAAGATTACGACTTAATTACCGACCACGGTGTTTGGATGCGCGAACATAAAGAATGGACGCCTTTAGAAATTCTGAAAACGGAATGGATGGCCAACATTAAACCTATTCTTGAAACTTTTGTAGACCGAACGCCAGGAACTTTTATTGAAGAAAAAGAATACTCTTTAGCGTGGCATTACCGTACCGCAGACCCTGAATTGGCACAAATCCGTACCTTAGAAATTAATACCGTCCTTACCAGTATGGTTGCCAATAATGAACTATCAGTATTACAAGGGAATAAAGTTATTGAGATAAAAAGTAGTAATGTTAACAAAGGAAGAGCGACTACTCAACTGTTACGAAAAGAAGATTACGATTTTATTTTAATTATGGGCGATGATTGGACCGATGAATACATGTTTGAAGCGGCTCCAGAATTAGCAACAACCATTAAAGTTGGCTATGTAAAAACAAAAGCTAAGTATCAAATTAAAGGCCCTGAAGAAGTAAGACAACTCTTAGAAAAATTAACTTTAGATGCATAAACCATTATTAGTTCTAACCTTAGCTTTAGGTTTAAATTTAGGCGCTCAAACCGATCCTAAAATTTATAACATCATTGATGCGGTATCAGAACAACGTCTTGAAAAAGACATCAAAACTCTTGCTGATTTTGGAACTCGACATACACTGAGCGATACCGTTTCTAATACTAGAGGTATTGGGGCGGCCCGCCGTTGGATAAAATCGGAATTCGATAATATCTCCAAAGATTGTAACGATTGCTTGGACGTCTTTTATCAAAACAATTTTGTTGAAAAAGGTCGTAACCAACGTATCGTTAAAGACGTTAATGTCGTTAACGTCGTTGCAATACAACGTGGTACTACCTACCCTAATCGTTATATTATAATGAGTGGGGATATTGACTCTAGAGTGACAAACCCTAACGATTATACCTCCGATGCTCCGGGTGCCAATGACAATGCCACAGGAATGGCAGGTGCTATGGAAGCCGCCCGAGTGCTCTCAAAATATCAGTTTGAAAATAGCATTATTTATGTGGGACTTTCAGGTGAAGAGCAAGGTTTATTTGGCGGACAAGGTTTAGCCGCTTACGCTAAGGAACAGCAATGGGAAATTATCGGAGTTTTAAATAACGATATGATTGGAAATATTTCAGGCGTAGATGGGGTTATAGACAATAGAACATTCAGAATTTTTTCTGAACCCATAACCACAGCAGAAACCGATCCAGAACGATTAGCGCAACAAGCCACGGCAAGACGCTTTTATGGTGGTGAAGTGGATGGCGTATCGCGTCAATTAGCACGTTATGTTTATAAAACAACAAAAACCTATATGCCAGAAATGAACCCTATGCTCGTTTACCGATTAGATCGTTTTGGGCGTGGTGGTCATCATAGACCTTTTAACGATGCGGGTTTTCCGGGACTGAGAATTATGGAAGCTCATGAAAACTATACACAGCAACACCAAGATCTTCGTTTTGAAAATGGTATAGCCTACGGAGATACCTTCGAGCATGTTAATATTCCTTATTGTAAAAAATTAACGACGGTAAATGCGATTACTATGGCAAGTTTAGCTTCTGCCCCACCTTCACCAAAAACAGTTAGTATTGGCGGTATTGTAGAAGCGTCAGCAAAATTAAAATGGTCTAAAGTTGAAGGTGCTAAGGGTTATAAAATTTACTGGAGAGCAACTACCTCGCCAACCTGGGATCACAGCCGTTATGTAGAAGATGTTACTGAGTTTACCTTAGACGGTATTGTTATTGATAACTCCTTCTTTGGTGTGGCCGCAGTGGCTGAAGACGGACATGAAAGTGTCGTTGTATTCCCAAATAAAATTTTAAGATAAAACGGAACCTCAAGCCTTACTATTGATTTAACCTTATAACCTTGTTATGAAACCCTTTGCATATATACTTTTTACTTTATTGTTTGTTTCACTAGGACACAGTCAAGGACTGTTAACTGAAAAAAACACGTTTACACATCAAGACACTCTAAGAGGTAGTATTACACCTGAACGCGAATGGTGGGATTTAACCTATTACCATCTTGATGTTGAAGTGCAACCTGCAACAAAATTTATTTCAGGAAAAAACAGCATTCAATATAAGGTTTTAAAACCCTATCAGGTCCTACAAATTGATTTACAAGCACCTTTAGAAATCACTAAAGTCCTTCAAGATGGTAAAGTATTACCTGTTAAAAAAGATGGTAATGCCCACTTTATTACATTAGAGCGACCTCAAAACACAGGGGATATAAACACTTTAGACGTTTTTTATAAAGGACATCCTAAAGAAGCAAAACGTGCCCCTTGGGATGGAGGCTTTTCTTGGAAAAAAGATCATAATGGCAAAGATTTTATCGCTACCTCTTGTCAAGGTTTGGGTGCTAGTGTTTGGTGGCCAAATAAGGATCATATGTACGACGAGGTTGATAGTATGCTTATAAGTGTTACCAACCCTAAAGGGCTTACCAATGTTTCTAACGGCCGCTTACGAAAACTTGTAGATAACGGTGATACGGTAACCTCTCATTGGTTTGTAAATAATCCGATTAATAACTACGGGGTGAACATCAATATTGGAGATTATGCCAACTTCTCTGAAGTTTACAAAGGTAAAAAAGGTGATTTAGACATGAATTACTATGTCTTAAAAGAGCATTTAGAGATGGCCAAAGTACACTTTAAAGATGCGCCTAAAATGATGGAAGCTTTTGAGTATTGGTTTGGACCATATCCTTTTTATGAAGATAGTTTTAAGCTGGTGGAAGTGCCTTATTTAGGCATGGAACACCAAAGCTCTGTAACCTATGGTAATCAGTATAAAAAAGGCTATTTGGGTAGAGATTTATCCGGAACAGGTTGGGGATTAAAATTTGATTTTATTATTATTCATGAAGCTGGACACGAATGGTTTGCTAACAATATCACCAATAAAGACATTGCTGACATGTGGATTCATGAAGCGTTTACCTCCTATTCTGAAAACCTCTTCTTAGACTATTACTACGGTAAAGAAGCTGCAGCAGATTATGTGATTGGAACCCGCAGGAATATTCAAAATGATCGCCCTTTAATTGGTGTGTATAATGTTAATCATGAAGGTTCTAGTGATATGTATTATAAAGGTGAAAATTTACTACACACCTTACGTCAATTAGTAGAAGATGATGATAAATGGCGCCAAATCTTACGAGGATTAAACTCGGAGTTCTATCACCAAACCGTGACCACGCAACAAATTGAAGATTATTTAAGTGAACAAACCGGCATCGATTTAACAGCCTTTTTCAATCAGTATTTAAGAACAACAAAAATCCCTACTTTAGAATATGAAATAAAAAAGGGAACCTTAAAGTATCGTTGGACAGCCATTGTTGATGGTTTTGACATGCCTATAAAAGTTCTTATTGGCGATAAAGAACAATGGATTTATCCTAAATCAGAATGGAAATCGCTAACCATAAAGTCGAGTACAACACCATTGGTTATTGATCGAAATTTCTATGTTAATTCAAAAGAAATAAAAAAATAACTTCAAAGTTGACTTCAGCTAGACAACGCACTCAACTGAATTCAGTAAGACTAAAAAAACCGACAGGTCTAAAATAAAAGATTCCCGCTTTCTCGGGACCTAAGCATGGAATTACCTGAATTATATTTTGAATCTGACACAGAATGGCGTGCATGGTTACACGACAATCATGCTACGGCTAAAGGCTTGTATTTAATTTTCTATAAAGTTAATCACGAAAAGAAATCAATGCGATGGGAAGAAGCCGTTAAAGTGGCGCTTTGCTATGGTTGGATTGATGCTACGGTAAAAAGTTTAGGCGAAGGAAAACGCCGGCAGTACTTTTGCCCTCGGAAACCAAAAAGCGTTTGGAGTGCCGTAAACAAAAACTACGTTGTAGCGCTGCAACAAAACAATTTAATGCATTCTAGTGGTCTTAAAGCTATAACTCTTGCTAAAGCTAATGGCAGCTGGACAGCTTTAGATGATGTAGAGCAAGGTGTGATTCCTGATAATCTTCAGCGTGCTTTTGATAAAAACAAAAACGCTTACTCCAATTTTAACAAGTTTGCTCCGAGTTACAAAAAAGGATATCTCTATTGGCTTAACCAAGCCAAACGTGAGGATACCAAACAAAAAAGAATCGCAGAGATTATAAAACTCTGCGATGCTAATATTAAAACTCGTGGTAATCGATAGGTTTACATCAATAGATTAAAAAAAAGTAAAACCTATTGCCTTATGTCCTTATAGTCTTCTCCTCAAGACTGGTTTTCAACCTAATTCTATACGCTATAAGCCACTGATATAATTTCCGTAAGGATCTTGAAACTGCATTCCTTTAGAATAACGGTATTTACTCAGTTTTTTATACTGTGTTAATCCCCATAGAATAAATTCTTTTTCAAAATAAACATCCTTCGGATCTATTTCGGGTTGGTAATCTGCAATAAGGGCATCTAGAGGAGTAACTTCATCTAATTTAGCCTTATACGTTGCATCATCAAATTCATTTAATAATTCGAAACCATTACTGTTGAAAAACCAAGAAATAAGATCGTCATAAGGGGTTTCTTCGCCATGCTTTTCAAGCTTTTCTACTTTAGGAAAATAGTTTGGGAACAACGTTTTCACCGCCGCTTCCATTAAGGCATTGGCCACAAAATCGGCACCTTCCTGCTCGCCTTCATAAACCAATTCTACTTTCCCTGTAATGGCCGGAATAACACCAATAAAATCCGCTAAACGCACCGTAGTTTCATTGTCTCCGGCGAGCAAGGCACGACGTTCTGCCGTACTTAAAAGGTTTTCAAAAGCGGTAATACTCATACGCGCACTAACCCCACTTTTAACATCTACATACTCACTTTCTCTCGCTTCAAAACTAATCTGCTCCAACAAATCTTTAGCCAATTCTGGCACATAAACCGATTCTGATTGTCGGGTATCTAATTGGGCTTCTTGAGCGGTAATGGTTCGGGCCGTTTCTACATTCCCTGGATAATGTGTTAAGATCTGAGAGCCTATCCGATCTTTTAAAGGCGTTACAATACTACCTCTATTGGTATAATCTTCAGGATTAGCCGTAAAGACAAATTGCATATCTAAGGCTAAACGCAACTTAAAACCGCGAATCTGAATATCGCCTTCTTGCAGAATATTAAATAACGCTACTTGAATACGGGCTTGCAAATCAGGCAATTCGTTAATCACAAAAATACAACGGTTCGCACGTGGAATCATACCGTAGTGAATAACACGATCATCAGCATAACTTAATTTTAAATTGGCCGCTTTTATAGGATCAACATCTCCTATAAGGTCGGCAACCGTGACATCTGGTGTTGCTAGTTTTTCTGCAAAACGATCCTCTCTAGGCAACCAAGTAATAGGTGTTTCATCGCCTTTTTCGGCAATTAATTCTACGGCATATCTAGAGATTGGCGCCAAAGGGTCATCATTAATCTCTGAACCTTCCACAACAGGAATATAAGCGTCTAAAAGTTGTACCATCATTCGCGCTAAACGGGTTTTTGCCTGTCCTCTTAATCCTAATAAGTTAATATTATGACGCGATAAAATAGCACGCTCTAACTCTGGAATTACCGTATTCTCATAGCCATGAATTCCTTGAAAGGTGGTTTTCTTCTGTTTTATATTTTCAATTAAATTATCTCTTAATTCGTCTTTAATAGACTTTGATTGATAACCTGAGGCCTTTAATGCCCCTAATGTTTTTATAGCTTCTTTTTTCATATCTATTTTTATTGAGAAGAGCTCTTAGAAAATAGCCATATCTCCCTTCTGTTCTCTTTATTCTCTGTTCTCTTTTTTCTTTTTTCTTATTATCGTTCGTCTTCCGACCTAGCCATTAATTCTTTTCTTTCTATTATTTTCATAATCCTCAAAAATCATTTCTCCTAAGCCTTTCAATCCCGTATAAAAGGCTTTTCCTCTATTGGCTTGGGTAAATGCCCTAACAAATTGCATTAAATACGGATCTTCAGCAATCATAAAGGTTGTAATCGGAATATGTAAACGTCTTGCTTGTTGGGCCATGCCGTAACATTTATTGGTAATATAAGGATCTAGTCCATTACTGTTCTTATAATACTGTCCGTCTGGCAAGCGTAAACAACTGGGCTTACCGTCTGTGATCATAAAAATTTGCTTATTGGTATTCCGTTTCCGTCTTAGCATATCCATAGCGAGTTGCAAGCCCGCAACCGTATTGGTATGGTAAGGTCCCACTTTTAAATACGGCAAGTCTTTAATTTTTATAGGCCAAGCATCGTTTCCGAAAACTAAAATTTCTAAGGTGTCTTTAGGATAACGCGTGGTAATCATTTCGGCTAAAGCCATAGCCACTTTTTTGGCCGGCGTAATACGGTCCTCGCCATAGAGAATCATACTATGACTAATATCAATCATCAGTACGGTACTCATTTGGCTTTTATGAAGGGTTTCTTCTACCACTAAATCATCTTCCGTTAAACTAAAATCACCGAGACCATTATTAATTTGCGCATTCCGAAGACTTTCGGTCATGGAGACCTTGTCTAATCCATCTCCAAATTGGTAGGGTCTAAAATCGCCGGTGTGTTCATCACCTAAACCGATGCCCTTGCTTTTATGATTACCAGAACCACTACTTTTTATTTTACCGAAAATATGATCTAAAGCTTGTTGCCGTATGGCACGTTCCGTTTTTGCTGTAATGGTGATGCCGCTGTTTCCTGTGCCGTCCGGATCAATCTCTTCTTGGATGTAACCTTTACGTTTTAAATCTTCAATAAAATCATCAATCGTATACTCTGGAGTGGTTAATTTATATTCTATATCAAGCTGACGTAGCCAGTCTATAGCCTCATCAAAGTCTCCTGAGGTATGCGTAATTAATTCCTTAAAAATTTCAAAAAGTTTATCGAAAGGCGATTGATACGGGGCTTCATACGATTTAAAGACAAAGCCCGATTTGTTTAGTTTTTCTTTCATAGCGTTATAAAAATAACACTTTTCACGTTCCTAGTAAGACGTGTTAACATCAATTTAGAAGTTGATGCTCTTGATTTCTGTAAATAAGGGCAGTTCTAATGTTGAAGAAACGGGCTTTCACATTAAAAAGAGGCAGAATACAGCCCTAAAAACAACGCAGTATCGTAGATTACTCCACGCGTCTTAATCCGTCGAAATCTACAATTTTAACATGCTTTCCGGTGGTTGCGATTAAGCCATCTTTTTTAAATTGCGATAGAATACGAATAGCAGATTCTGTAGCGGTACCCACTAAACTGGCATAGTCTTCTCTAGACAGTACCACACTTACATAACCCTCTTCATCCTTATCAAAAGTTTCATGTAAATAGGTTAAAACATCTGCGAGACGGCGTTTTACAGATTTCTGCGCCATATCTACAATAATATTATCAGCAACACGAAGTTCGCGCCCCATATCTTGTAACATATCTAAGGAAAAGCTCGCATTTTTGGCCAAATCATGAAGAACTTCATTCTTAGGAATAAAACACACTTCCATTTCATTTACAGCAGTGGCCGTTAAATTAGAGACTTCGTCGGTGACTAAGGAGCGTTGCCCAATTAAATCGCCCCTAACTACCAATTTAACAATTTGGTCTTTACCGTTAGCACTAAGTTTAGACATTTTACAAACCCCACTTTTCACACAATACACGCCATTAATATTGTCGCCTTCTTTAAAAAGAACTTCGCCTTTTTTTATGTATTTTGAAGTCTTACAGCCGGAAATCCGAATTAAATCATCTTTCTCTAAGGCTCTTAAAGAATTAAACTGTTTAATAATGCATTGGTCACACTTACTCATCGTCATAATAGATAGAAGTCAAAGTTATGGAAAACATGACAATTATCATAGGGATTAGATCTTAGTTTATAGACTTTTGTGCCGGTATAAATGAGCAAATAATAAAATGGAAAACAAAACTTGTTTTCACTGTGGAGATGACTGTGGACATCATCCAATAACATTTCAAGATAAATCATTCTGTTGTCAGGGATGCAAAACCGTTTTCGAGATTTTTAATGAAAACGATCTTACTTGTTATTATGATCTACAAAAATCACCTGGTGCGGTTCCTAAAGAAATTGAAGGTAAATATGATTTTCTTACCCAAGAAAACATCATTGATAAACTCACGGAATTTAGAGACGATACCTTAGAGATTGCAACCCTTTATATTCCGCACATCCATTGTAGTTCTTGTATTTGGATCTTAGAAAACCTCAACAAATTAGATCCTAACATCACCGGATCGCAGGTCAACTTTGGCAAAAAAACGGTTAGAGTTACCTATAAAAACACCACCAACTTAAAATCTGTAGTCTTACTGTTAAGCGCTATTGGTTATGAACCCTACATTAGTTTAGATGATTTTAGTGCTGGTAAAAAGGAAATTAACCGTTCGCTTATTTATAAATTAGGCGTGGCTGGTTTTGGGTTTGGAAATATTATGTTTCTATCCTTTCCGGAGTACTTTGAGGTGAATGAGTTTTGGCTAGAACAGTACAAACCGCTGTTTCGCTGGCTCATGTTTGCGCTCTCTTTACCTATCGTATTTTACTCCGCACAAGATTATTTCATTTCGGCTTATAAAGGCCTAAAAGCAAAAATCTTAAACATAGACATTCCTATAGTTTTAGGGATTACTGTTTTATTTGTAAGGAGTACGATTGAAATTACTTGGGACTTAGGTTCTGGCTTTTTTGATAGCTTGGCCGGCCTTATTTTCTTCTTACTCACAGGAAAGTTTTTTCAACAAAAAACCTATGATTTCTTATCCTTTGAACGCGATTATAAGTCCTATTTCCCTATTGCCATCACTAAAATTAATCATGAAGGCGATGAAGAAACCATTCAGGTTTATGATATTAAAAAAGGCGATCGCATTCTAATACGAAACGAAGAATTGATTCCTGTAGACGGCATCCTTATTAATGGAAACGCAAAAATTGACTATAGTTTTGTTACCGGAGAATCGCAGACCTTACGCAAACACTCTGGAGATAAATTATTTGCTGGCGGTAAACAAACCCAAGGCGTTATTGAAATGGAAGCCCTTAAATCGGTAGAACAAAGTTACCTCACGCAACTTTGGAGTAATGATGTTTTTAATAAAGATAAGGAAGAAGGTTTTACAAACATTACCAACAAAATTAGCAAACACTTCACGCTAGCTATTTTAACCATATCGCTGATTGCTACGAGCTATTGGTTATTTAGAGACCCAAGTAAGGCGATGAATGTTTTTACTGCGGTTTTAATTATAGCCTGCCCTTGTGCCATTGCACTTTCCGCCCCTTTTACCTTTGGAAATCTTTTAAGGCTCTTCGGAAAACATAAGTTTTACGTTAAAAATGCCAGTGTTATAGAGAAACTCGCGCATATTAATACCATTATTTTTGACAAGACGGGTACCATTACTTCTAATAGAAAAAGCCATGCGAAATACGCGGGAACGGAACTTTCTGAGGAAGAACATCAGGTATTAAAAAGTTCGTTACGTGGATCTAACCATCCGCTAAGCCGTACGCTCTACAGCATTTTAAAGGCCAATAATATTGAAACCTTAGATACGTTTGAAGAGCATATTGGAAAAGGTATTGTTGCACAACACAAGGCTCTGAACATGAAGATTGGCTCTGCCAGTTTTGTGGGGAATCCGGAAGAGCGTTCGGTATTAAACACTACAGTGCATGTTAGTAGTAATAATGTTTATAAAGGGAAATTCACCTTTTATAACAGTTACCGTAAAGGTGTTTCTAAACTTTTTAACACCCTCAAAAAGCATTATGATTTGGTGATACTCTCGGGAGATAATGAAGGTGAACGCGAAAACCTAAAAAAATTACTTCCTGCAAAAACCAAACTTATTTTTAATCAAAAACCGGAGGACAAGTTAGAGTTTATAAAATACCACCAAACGGAAGGCGCCAAAATTATAATGATTGGAGATGGCTTAAATGATGCTGGTGCCTTAGCCCAGAGTGATGTTGGTATTGCGCTATCGGAAGACGTTAATGTCTTCTCCCCAGCTTGTGATGCTATTTTAGATGCTACAAAATTTAATACGTTGTATCAATTTATTAAAGCTTCTAAATCCGCTATAAAAATCATTCAATGGAGCTTTGTTCTGTCCTTCATCTATAATGTTGTAGGACTTTACTTTGCCGTTACAGGACAATTAGAACCGGTAGTGGCTGCAATTTTAATGCCCTTAAGCTCAATTAGTATTGTGATATTCACCACAATTACCACTAATTTTTTAGGAAAGAAATTGAAATAAATAGGCCAATATGATATTTATCATGTTTTTAAACCGGCATCAATACTAATTTTGGGCCGTAACTTCAGTAGGTATGAGTGTTATTTATATATTATTAACCATAAGCATTATTGTGGCTATCGGATTTTTTATTGCTTTTATCCTCGCGGTAAAAAGCGGACAATTTGATGACAGCTACACCCCATCGGTGCGCATGCTTTTTGAAGACGAACTGGTCAAAGAAAAACCAAAATCAACAAATAAAACCACTAAGACTAATTAATTATTATGGAAGTACAACAATTCTATTACGATAATAAAATCGTTAAAAATTTCCTTTATGCCACCATTTTTTGGGGTGTAGTAGGTATGGCTGTAGGATTACTACTCGCATTTATGTTTGTGTTCCCCAACCTTACCGATGGCATCTCATGGCTAAGTTTTGGGAGGTTAAGACCTTTACACACCAACGCTGTTATTTTTGCATTTGTTGGTAACGCTATTTTTGCAGGGGTCTATTATTCCACACAACGTTTATTAAAAGCCCGTATGTTTAACGACACCTTAAGTCAAATTAACTTTTGGGGTTGGCAAGCAATTATTGTGGCAGCGGCAATTACCTTACCTTTAGGGTATACCTCATCTAAAGAATATGCCGAATTAGAGTGGCCTATAGATATTGCCATTACTTTAGTTTGGGTCGTTTTTGGTTGGAACCTTATCGGAACCATCTTAAAACGTCGTCAGCGTCACCTATACGTTGCCATTTGGTTTTACCTCGCTACGTTTGTTACGGTTGCTGTTCTTCATATTTTTAATAGTTTAGAACTTCCTGTGAGTGGCATGAAAAGTTACTCAGTTTACGCTGGGGTTCAAGATGCTTTAGTGCAGTGGTGGTACGGACACAATGCGGTGGCCTTTTTCTTAACCACACCATTTTTAGGATTAATGTATTACTTTGTTCCTAAAGCGGCCAATAGACCGGTATACTCTTACCGCCTATCTATTATTCACTTTTGGTCTTTAATCTTTATATACATTTGGGCAGGACCGCATCACTTATTATATACAGCCTTACCAGAATGGGCGCAAAACCTAGGGGTTGCTTTTTCTGTAATGTTATTAATGCCATCTTGGGGTGGTATGATCAACGGACTTCTTACACTCCGTGGTGCATGGGATAAAGTTCGTACGGATCCGGTTTTAAAATTTATGGTTGTGGCCCTTACCGGTTACGGTATGGCAACTTTTGAAGGCCCTTTACTCTCTTTAAAAAATGTAAATGCCATTGGTCACTTTACAGATTGGATTATTGCACACGTACACGTTGGAGCCTTAGCTTGGAACGGTTTCTTAACCTTTGGTATGGTGTACTGGTTAATCCCAAGACTATTTAAAACTAAATTATTCTCTACTAAATTAGCGAATGCACATTTCTGGATTGGGACCTTAGGAATTATCTTCTATGCCTTACCATTATACGTGGCTGGTTTCACCCAAGCGAGTATGTGGAAACAATTTAATCCAGACGGTACCTTAAAATACGGTAACTTCTTAGAAACGGTAACCGAAATTATGCCAATGTACTGGATGCGTGCTATTGGAGGAACCCTTTATATTATTGGTATGCTTATCTTACTTTATAATGTTGTTGCCACAATTCAAAAATCTAAGGTTAGTGTTGAAGATGAATTAGCTGAAGCTCCTGCATTACAACGTGTTTCTAAACACAGAGTTGCTGGTGAAGGATGGCATAGTGTATTAGAACGTAAGCCTATTAAACTGACTATTTTTGCAACCATCGCTATATTAATTGGTGGAATTGTTCAAATTGTCCCTACGATTTTAGTGAAATCAAACATCCCTACTTTAACCAGTGTAAAACCGTATACACCTTTAGAGTTAGAAGGGCGTGATATTTACATTCGAGAAGGTTGTGTGGGTTGTCACTCTCAAATGATTCGTCCTTTTAGAAGTGAAGTAGAACGTTATGGCGAATACTCTAAGGCCGGAGAATATGTTTACGATCATCCATTCTTATGGGGAAGTAAACGTACCGGACCAGATTTACACCGTATTGGTGGCAAGTATTCAGACAACTGGCACCTTAACCACATGTACGATCCACAAAGTACCTCATCTGGTTCTATAATGCCATCTTATAAATGGTTGGTAAAAAATGAATTAGATAAGACGCAAACCGAAGCTAAAATGCGCGGTATGGTGAAACTCGGTGTGCCTTATACTGAAGAAGATATTGCCAATGCACAACAGCAAATGACCGCTCAGGGTACAAAGATTGAGAAAAACTTATATGCTGATCCTGATTTTGAAGCGACGTATGAAGCTGATAAACAAAACGGAGGACCTGATTTTGTAGAAATGCGTAATCGCGAAATTGTAGCCTTAATCGCCTATTTACAACGTTTAGGAACAGATATTAAAGTGCAAGACATTGCTCCTGAAACCGCTAAAAATTAATTCACGATGTTAAAATTTGTAAAAAACCATATGGATAGCATTTCTGGAATAGAAATCTATCCCATCATATCACTTCTCATCTTTTTTGGCTTTTTTGTCATCTTATTCTGGTGGGTTGTAACAGCAAAAAAAGAATATATAACTAAGGTAAGTGATTTACCATTTGATAATAAAAACCAAACAGAACTATGAGAAATTTAACACCATCTTGGTTACGAGTTCCAATCCTATTTTTTATCATTTTCGGAATTGTAGAATACTTCGTTGAATCGGGTGATGAACCAGCATTTATAGCCCAACCTTTAATTGCTCTATTTCTAGTCTTAGTACTGTTAATTTTAATAGCTATTGAAGGGATTTCAAAATCCATAAAAAACGTCTTGTATCAAAGTTTAGATGCTGCCGGTAAAGCGCGTTTTGATGCTCGCGAGCAAGAGCCTTCAAAATTTATGCTATGGATTCAAAGTACCTACAAAAAAATGTTAGGATCTAAAGCTATAGAAGAAGAACATGAAATTATCTTAGATCATAATTACGACGGTATTAAAGAGTTAGATAATGATCTTCCACCATGGTGGTTATACGGGTTTTATGCCTCAATTATTTTTGCAGTTATCTATTTAGTTAAATACGAAGTGTTTGATGGAGATAGCCAAATAGACGAGCTTAAAACGGAGTATGCACAAGCAGCCATTGCTATTGAAGAATACAAAAAAACAGCTAAAGATCTTGTAGATTATAATACGGTTGAAGTTTTAACCGAAACCGCTGACCTTAACGCTGGAAAAAAGATATTTGAAACCAATTGTGTGGCTTGCCATAAAATTGATGGTGGTGGTGGTATTGGGCCTAACCTTACCGATAACCATTGGATTTTAGGAGGTGGTATTAAAAATGTTTTTAAAACCATTTCTGAAGGTGGTCGTGATGGAAAAGGAATGATTGCTTGGAAACAAAGTTTAAAACCGGCAGAAATTGCTCAGGTTGCTAGTTATGTATTACAATTCCAAGGCACCACCCCTGCTGAGCCTAAGCCTGCCGAAGGTGATATTATTTGGGACGCAGAAACTGAAGAATAATTTAAACCTCCTATTGTGGAATCCTCAAAAAAAGAAGCCTTTAGAGATAGTATTGGCACAGTAACAGATGACGGCAAACGCGCCTGGGTATATCCTAAAAAACCTAGCGGAAATTTTTACCGCTATCGTAAAATCGTCAGCTATGGTCTACTGCTCTTTTTATTGGTAGCGCCGTTTATAAAGGTAAACGGTAACCAGTTTTTATTACTCAATATTTTAGAACGTCGTTTTAATGTATTTGGGCTTCCTTTTTGGCCACAAGATTTTTACCTTGTTGTCATCTCAATGCTTATCGCAGTAGTGTTTATAGCACTATTTACAGTAAGTTTTGGTCGTGTGTTTTGCGGATGGATTTGTCCACAAACCATTTTCATGGAAATGGTATTCCGCCGTATTGAGTATTGGATTGAAGGGGATAGAAATAAACAACGGAAATTAGACAAGCAAAAGTGGAATGCAGAAAAAATTAGAAAAAAGGGCTTAAAGTGGTTCATCTTTTTAATCATCTCATTCCTTATTGCAAATGTATTTTTAGCTTACCTCATTGGTAGCGATAAACTTTTACGCTATATCTCTGAGAGCCCTTTAGATCATTTAGGCACCTTGTTTCCCTTGCTTATTTTTACAGCGGTCTTTTATTTTGTATTCGCTTGGTTTAGAGAACAGGTCTGTATTATTGCTTGTCCTTATGGACGATTACAAAGTGTGTTATTAGATGAAAAATCTATTGTTGTAGCCTACGACCATAAACGTGGCGAAGGTGAGGAAGGACGCAAAAAGTTTAGAAAAAATGAAGATCGTGAAGCCTTAGGCCATGGTGATTGTATTGATTGTTTACAGTGTGTCAATGTCTGCCCTACCGGGATAGACATTAGAAACGGAACGCAATTAGAATGCGTTAACTGTACCGCCTGTATCGATGAGTGCGACCATATCATGGAAAGCATAAATAAACCTAAAGGCCTCATTAGGTATGCTAGTGAGAACGAAATAGAAAATAAAGCCAAATTTAAACTTACGGCAAGGATGAAAGGCTATATCGCCGTCTTGTCCATTCTAATTGGTGTATTTGTAGGCTTATTATTTCTTAGAAATGATGTTGAAGCTACGATTTTAAGGCTTCCAGGGCAGTTGTATGAACATAAAGCGAATGAAGTTATAAGTAATGTATTTACCTATAAATTGGTGAATAAAACCACTAAGGATATTGAAAACATTCACTTTAAGTTAAGAACTTATGAGGGCGATATTAAATTGGTATCTACAACAGATAACTTTATTGTACCAGCTCAAGATTTGGCCGAAGGAACTTTGTTTATTGAAATCCCGAAGCGCGAATTATCTGGTGATAAAAATAAACTGATTATTGAGGTCTATAGCAATGAAGAACTAATAGAAACTACTTCTGTTAACTTTTTAGGCCCCCGTAGTTATAATTAAAACGGTTAGTAAATGTTGTTATTAGAGAACGTTTTACTGTTAATAACAACGAGTTTAAATACCTATCGAGCTTCTGAAAACTTTTAATTTCAGAATTAGATAACTTAAAATATGGAGATTCCTACACAGATGGGAAGATGAATTATGAAAATAAATTGGGGAACCGGAATTGTTGTTGCATTTATAGGCTTTATAAGCTTCATTATGTATTTTATCATTACCATGAGTGTCGATGATAAATATGATTTTGATCTTGTTACTGAAGATTATTACGGTCAAGAATTAGAATTTCAAGAGGACTTAAACAAAGAAGCTTTGTCTAAAACTTTAGCCACAAATCTAAATTGGTCAAAGAGTAGCGAAGGTCTTAGCATCAATTTCCCAAAAGACATCGATTATAATACCATCACAGGCACAGTGTTCCTATATAGACCATCTAATAAACAATTTGATTTTGAAATTCCAATTTCATTATCTAACCACAATTTGCTCATACCTGACAAACGTTTATTAGGTGGTCGTTGGAACATTAAAATTGACTGGAAAACAGCAGACAAAGCCTATATTTATAAAACCGAAATTATATACTAAATGTTAATATCGGCACTTATACTGGGGATGTTAGGAAGTTTACACTGCGTTGGGATGTGTGGCCCTATTGCATTTATGCTTCCCGTAGATCGTTCTAATTCGGTAAAAAAAATAAGTCAGATTGCCATTTATCATTTTGGAAGATTATTGGCTTACAGTATTATTGGCCTCTTGTTTGGTCTGGTAGGAAAAAGCCTTTACATTTTCGGGTTTCAACAACAACTCTCTATTGCTATTGGTGTATTGATGATTGTCGTGGTTTTATTACCACAGCGCATCATCGGTAAGTACCAACTTTCAAAACCCTTATACAAACTTATAGGAAAAGTAAAATCTTCCTTAGGGCAAGCCCTAAAAAAGAAAACTGCAGACACGTTTTTAACCATCGGTTTTCTAAACGGTTTTCTCCCCTGTGGTCTTGTGTATATGGCTGTTTTTGGAGCCGTAGCAACGGGAAATTTACTCCAAGGCAGTTTGTATATGCTTTTATTCGGACTCGGAACAATCCCTTTAATGACCACAGCTATTTATTTAGGAAAGTTCTTAAATAGCAACATTAAACAACGCATTCAGAAAGTCATTCCCGTTCTGGTAATGGTTATTGGCGTGCTCTTTATTCTTAGAGGATTAGGCTTAGGTATTCCTTACATTTCCCCTGCTCCTATTACCGAAATGGCCACCAGTGCTATGGAATGTCATTAAGACCACACCAAGGGTTTTTACCACTTTAATTTTCAAACCTTAGCGTTACTTTAAAAATTTTAGGGTTTTTACAAAAATAATGCTTGTAATAGGAGTCTACTTGCAATGCATAAGTTATTTTTAGGGTATAAAACTAACGTTATCAATAGCTTTAATTCCCATGAAAATTTTATACATACACGGCCTAAACAGTTTACTGAGTCTCGAAAAACGGCAAATTTTAGAACAGTATGGCGACGTTTTTGCCCCAACCCTCAATTATAAAGAAAACCCAAATGCTATTGCAGATATCATCGCTCAGTATGCAGACCATAGCTTTGAAGTAATTATGGGAAGTAGTATGGGTGGTTTCGCTGGATTTTATGTCTCTAACCATTTTGAATGTCCAGCCTTACTTTTTAATCCCGCCTTATCAAAACGACCGGTAACACAACAGATCCCAGAAACGCTTAAAACCATAACGCATTTTAAACAACTCGTTTTAGGCACCGAAGACGAAGTCGTCAATCCAAAGGATACCCTTCAGTTTATAGCCAATCTTATAGACCAACAGCCTCGTATAACATTGCACCTTAAAAATAAGTTGGCGCACCGTATACCTTTACCGGTTTTTAAAGCGGAAGTAGAAGCTTTTTTCAACACGCTATAATCATCATTCACCTAAAATCCTTTTATTTATGAAACATATGCTTCTCACCTGCCTTTTGGCACTCTCGTTTTTAACAGCCACGGCTCAAGATATTAGTGTTGAAAAATCGACCTACGGTATTCAAGTTGGATTTTTTGGGGTGTATGGACATAACGAATCACGCTTATCTAATAGCATTGCCTTGCGGAGTGAATTGGGCTTAGATGCTGCTATTTACAGTGACAATTTTGTAGGCAGTAGAAAATTTGTCTTAGTTCCGGCTTTAACATTAGCGCCACGTTGGTATTATAATCTAAAAAAACGGGTGTCCAAGTCGCGACGTATCGATGGCAATAGTGGAAATTTTATTGCTATAAAAACCACTTACCATCCCGATATGGTTATCGGCCATTTAAATGACAACGTTAATTTTATCAGTGATATTTCAATTATTCCTACTTGGGGCATCCGCAGACATATAGGACAACATTTTACATATGAAACCGGAATTGGAATGGGCTTTATCCATTTTTTTGAAGAAGACAATGTCTACCTTTCTAACACGAGTGGATTAGCGCTTAATCTGCATTTAAGAATTGGATACCGATTTTAAACGCAAAACTTCACAGAAAAGAAGTTAAAGCTGAAGGCTCAAAAAACATATTAAAATAGAGGTCTCTTTTATAAAAAAACGCCAAAACCGTACAGCTTTGGCGTTTTTAACACGATGTTAAAATAAAACACTAACTTTGAACACCGTTAATTAGAACTTAAATGTCATTACCGGTAAGGTTGAATGGTTGGCAATATCTTCAGAAACGCTACCTTCAAAAAAATGAGATAAGCCTTTTCTACCATGAGTTGCAACAGCAATCAAATCGGCACCAATAACATTAGCAAAATGTAATATGCCTTGTTCAATGGTGTAATCGGAAACCACATTTATTTCATTTAATAATTTTAAATCGCCTTCGGCTCGTTCCAAAAATTTAGAGACACGTTGATCAATCTCTGATGAACTATTAAAATTACCATCGGGAGAATTCACATAAACCAGGTGCATCTTAATACCTAAATTTTCAAACGTTGCCTTAGCCTTCAGATAAGGTGCAATAGCATCTTCAGAAAAATCACAAGCAAAAACCCCATGTTCAAACTCCAACAAAATAGGATTATGCTTAATAACCAATACCGGCACATCAGAATAGCGTACAACTTTCTCGGTATTAGAACCTATTAGCACTTCTTTAAACCCACTGGTGCCTTGAGACCCCATAACTATAATATTGGCCTCATACGCTTTAGCTACTTCATTAACTTCACTCCAAACTTTAAAGTGTTTAATAACGGGCTTCACCTTTACCTCTTTTAAATAAGGTTTGTCTAAAAATTTATCAAACTTTTGTTCTGCCAGCTTTATAAAGTAAAGCGTTTCTTGGTGTAAGGCTTCATTGGCAGACGATATTATTGTATTAGACAACTCTAGCATATGCAAAACAATCAATTCTGCCCCATGTTTCAAGGCTAAACTTGCCGCAGCTTCTAGGGCAAATTCCGATTGTTCAGAAAAATCAACAGGTACAATAATTTTGTTCATTTCTTAAGATTTTAAATGGTCATAGAAAACAACTGAGTTTCTGGCTTTTTACGTTGTAATAGCAAATCAAAAGCCATACATATATTTCTTATAAATGGTTTTCCTTTTTCAGTAACACGGACTTGTTGGGGATTGAACACGAGTAAGCCATCGTGTTCAAATTCTTTTAATTTAATAAGGACTTCAGGCAAGGCATCAAACTGTAATGCATCATCCTTCCACTCTGTTTTAAAATGACACATTAGATTAAGAATGTGTTTTCTAATTACTAAATCCTCAGCATTTAAAATATGCCCCTTAAAGACGGGGATAATTCCATGCTCTAATAAGTGGTAATACTCTTGGTTAGATTTTACATTTTGCGCAAAACCATACCAACTATCACTAATAGACGAGACCCCTAAACCTATCATTACATGCGTCTTTGAAGCCGTATAACCCATAAAATTACGATGTAGCTTTTGGGTATCCATAGCCTTATACAAGCTGTCTTCTTTTAATGCAAAATGATCCATCCCAATCTCTACATATCCCGCCTGCTGTAGACGTTGTTTTCCAGTTTCGTATTGCTGACGTTTAGATGCTGGTGATGGTAAATCGGCATCACTAAACCCGCGTTGACCATTACCTTTAATCCATGGCACATGGGCATAACTATAAAAAGCAATTCGGTCTGGCCTCAATTCTTCCGTTTTGTTAATGGTTTCTATAACATCGGCTTCGGTTTGAAAAGGAAGACCAAAAATAATATCGTGTCCTACAGAGGTATAACCAATGGCTCGTGCTAAGTCTGTGGCACGCTTCACGTTTTCAAAAGGTTGTACTCTATTGATGGCCTTTTGAATGGTTAAATTATAATCTTGAACCCCGTAACTCACTCGTCTAAATCCTAAATCGAATAACGTTTGAAGATGGGCTTCAGTCGTATTGTTAGGGTGACCTTCAAAACTAAACTCATAATTATCGGCAAGATCTGAAGTCATTAATAATTCAGAAATTAACAAATGGAGATGTTCAGGAGAAAAAAATGTAGGTGTACCGCCCCCTAAATGCAGTTCTTTAATTTTAGGCTTGCCTTCTAATACATCTAAATACAAGCGCCATTCTTTTAAAACGGCCTTGATATAAGGCATCTCAACTTCGTGACGTTTAGTAATGCGTTTATGGCAACCACAAAAGGTGCATAAGCTTTCACAAAAAGGCAAATGAAGATAGAGACTTATCCCTTCTTTGTCATTATGCTCTTCAAAAGAACGTTTTAAAGACGCTTTCCATTGCACTAGAGAAAACGCTTCGGTATTCCAATAGGGAACCGTAGGATAACTCGTATAGCGAGGTCCTGATACATTATATTTATCGATTAACGACTGACTCATTTTCATTCAAATTTCAGATGTAAAATTAGACGAATCGCCAACCGTAAACTATGATAATTATCATAATCAAAAAATCATAGCACTGAAGAATCACAAAGGGCTTGCTTTACACTAAAGAACTACTTAACTTTACTCAAAATTAAATTTAAGTCATGAAAAGCACAAAATTTTTAGCAGTATTGGTTATTCTTACCTTAGGATTAACATCTTGTAAAGAAGAAAAAAAAGAAGTCAAAACCGAATCGACTGAGACGGTAGATAATGCGGTTAAATACGTTATTAAACCCAACGCCACTTCTGTAAAATGGACGGCTTATAAAACCACTGAAAAAGTTCCTGTAGGTGGTGAATTTTCAACTTTAAATTTTGATGCTAAAGAAGGAGCAACACCTCAAGAAGCTTTAAATAATTTAGAATTTGCAATTCCTATTGAAAATCTTTTTACTAAAGATGAGTCTAGAGATTTAAAAATAAAAACCTCTTTTTTCGGTAGCATGTTGAATACTGAATTTATAAAAGGTAAAATAAAATATATTGATAATGCTTATGTCGCAGAGATTACAATGAATGGTGTTACTGCAGATTTACCATTAGAGGTCTCAATTACGGATGAAAGACGCGTGAGCCTAAAAGGGGTTATGCAGTTAAAAGACTGGAATGCTTTAGGTGCCTTAGAAGCTTTAAACAAAGTGTGTTTTGATCTTCACAAGGGTGCAGATGGTGTAAGCAAAACTTGGGAAGAAGTTGCTATTGAAGTAAATACGTATTTACGTGATAAATAAGGAAAGTTTTTAAGCTGTTGTTTTACAGACGCATGTAAGACAATTACCATATGAACTAACCTTTTTTTGGATTGAGTTCTTAAAACTTTGCGTACTTAATTAATTTGGGATTGCTGTTAAATCATATTTAATAGCAGTCCCATTTTTTGTGTAATGAGGCTGTACAGCGCAATTATTAACGCAACATAAAATAAGAACACTCATGAAAAATTTAAAATTTTTAATCCTAGGTCTTTCCGTGGTCGTAGCAACCGCATGTAAAGACAACAAGAAAGACAACGAAACGGTACAGGAAACTGAAGTTGAAGTTATTGAAACTCCAGAAAAGACCGCAACTAAATTATCGGTGACTCTAGCGCCAAAGAGCGATAGTGAGGTTTCTGGAACCATTAACTTTACTCAGAATGATGATAAGGTCACTATGGTAGGAACCGTTACCGGTTTAGAAGAAGGCAAGCATGCCATTCATATTCACGAAAAAGCCGATTGTTCTGCCGCAGACGGGACCTCATCTGGCGGACATTGGAATCCTACAGGACAACCACATGGCGCATGGGGAGACGAAGCCGGTTACCATAAAGGCGATATCGGAAATTTAGAAGCCAATGCTAACGGACGTGCAACAATTACAAAAACAACCGACGAATGGTGTATTGGTTGTGGTGACCAAACCAAAGATATCTTAGGGAAAGCTGTGATTGTACATGTTGGAGTTGATGATTTTAAATCGCAACCTTCAGGTGATGCAGGCTCTCGTATTGGCTGTGCTGGAATTATAGAATAATTGTAGTACATTTACAACAACAAATAAAAAAATTAATTGTTAGAACAATTGCGGTGATTTTCTTCCCCATTCTGCGAAAATTCTAAGAAAATGACCTAGCAATGGAACTAGAACTCCTAGTAAAACAATTTCAAGATAAAAACCATAGCGCCTTCGAGGCGCTTTATGGTATGTATAGTAAAAGCATACACGGTGTTATTTACAATATTGTTAAAGACAATGCCATCGCAGACGAAATTATGCAAGATGTGTTTATAAAAGCATGGCACAAATCAGAGACTTACTCCTCTAAAAAAGGGCGCTTTTTCACATGGATTCTCAATATTGCGCGGAATGCAGCAATAGATAAAACAAGGTCTAAAGCCTTTAAACAAAAGAGACAAAACCTTAGTGCCGATAATTTCGTAGATATTATAACCAGCCATGATAATTTAGACCTCAGTACCGATGCCATTGGCATTAAAAATTTTGTAACCCAATTAGGTGAAAAATGTAAAGCTGTTATTGAACTCCTTTATTTTAAAGGTTTCACTCAAAAAGAAGCTTCAGAAACCTTACAAATGCCAATTGGTACGATTAAAACAAGAAATCGGAACTGTATACAACAATTAAGAGAGATGGTATTATAATATGGATATTAAAGCATACATAGAATCAGGGATATTAGAATTGTTCGTTGCAGGACAACTTTCTGAAAGCGAAAATCAGGAGGTTTATGAACTGTTACGACAACATCCGGAGCTCCTACAGGAAGTTTTAGAAATTGAAGCTGCTGTGCTTAAGCTTACTGCGGCGGCATCACCAGGTGCTCATAGTTTTGAAGCGATTAAAGCCAACTTAAAAGACGTTAACGATTCTAAGGTGGTGAAATTAGCTCCGAGAAAAACCAATTGGTTGGCTTACACCGGATGGGCAGCCTCCATAGCCTTGGCGGCAGGTTTCTTTTGGACCTTAAATCAGAAAAACGATTTAGAGCAACAACTGCAAACGGCAGATATTGAAAACCGTTATTTAGAAACTCAGATTGAAACCGCAAAATCTGATTTGGCGACCACTAAAAATTTATTAGACGTCTTAAGAGATCGAGATATTATTAGCGTACCCTTGGGAGGACAAGGAAATTATGCTTCAAGTTTCGCTAAAGTCTATTGGAACAAATCAGACAATACCATTTATTTAGATGCTGAAGGTTTACCCGACGCCCCTGAAGGTAAGGTATGGCAGGTTTGGTCATTAACGTTAAATCCATTGACCCCTACTAGTTTAGGAACCATTGATGATTTTAATAGCGATACCAATAAGATTTTCACTATTGCTAATGCTAATGAGAGTCAAGCCTTTGGAATTACTTTAGAACCAGAAGGTGGAAGCGAATCACCAACCATGGAACAACTTTATACGCTAGGTGTTGTAGACGTCAACCCTTCCTAAACCGTATAAATACAATAAAAAAAAGCCAACTAATAGAGTTGGCTTTTTTTATACTTTTATAACACATACAGACCGTTTTACACAAAAAAGCTCCACCATAGGTGAAGCTTTAATAGGCTGTAATAGCATTTTATTATTGGATAACCAACTTCTGAGTCATTTTGGTTGTGCCTCCTGTAAACTCTAAAATATAAACGCCTGTTTGTAATTGAAGTGCTACAGTTTGATTGCCTACTTGTAGTTTTCTTTTCGTAATTAACTTACCATCTATCGTATAGATATGCATGTCGTTAAACCTGGTATTACCTGCAATATTTAAAACATCGGTAGCAGGGTTTGGAAAAACGTGTAGGGTCTGAGCCGCAACATCATCAACACTTAAGAATCCACAATTCACAGGATCAAAAGTTACTAAACCTAACGTTGAAATATCATTTGCGTGAACAATTACAGCTTCGGCATCAGCTAAAGTATTCGGCGTATTTTCTTCATCCCAACAGTTATTCATTGCCATAAGTGCATTCCCCGTATTGTTATAAAGCGCATAGGTGGTTCCGCCATTTCCATTTTCTGAAAACACGTTTTGCCCTACATTGTCTACACCATCACCTAAATTAATAGAAGCTTCATCAATAACGGTAATTCCCCAAAGGTTACGTCTAATTTCATTTCCGCTAGCAATAACCTCCATCGTTGCTGAAGGCGAATTAAGTGAGATCCCACTTCCTCCTAAATTAGGACTTCCTTGGGTATCATTATCTTCTATAATATTGTTTCTAATATAGGCAAAGGAATTCCCTCCTAATATAGAAATCCCGTAACGGTTATTGTTGATAATGTTATCATCAATAATGGCATTAATGGTGGCTCCGAAAAAGTTAGACACGGCAATAGCGCCTACCTGATCTAAGGCACGGTCTCCAATAATGGTATTCTGAATAATTTGTAAAGGTGACGATGCTAAGGTTGTCCCAAGATTAATTTGAGGACGGTTGTTATTCGTTTGGTTATTTCCTTCAATATAATTATTAAAAATATAAGGCGATACATCACTATTGGCTCCAGAACTAATAGCTGGAGTATCATTAAAGGTGATTGTATTATTGGTAATCTGAGCTTGCCCTCTAGACAATGCGATAACCCCTCCTGTTGCAGCACCCGAAACATTATTTGTAATTAAACAATTATCAATACTAAAGGTTTCTGTAAGCACACGAAGTCCACCACCATACTGAATTGTGGCATTAGAAATGGTGATAACTGAAAGTTGCTCAAAGCGGAAACCTTCATACGGCATGGCAGGATCAATAGCGGTAAAAACAACATTATCAGCGCTAACGGTAAAGTTCCCCGATACGCTGATTAAGACATCAGCACCAATTTCAATTGTAGCATCTGATGCAATAAGCAGGGCATCGGAAGCCGCAATGCTCAAATCATCTGTTAGGGTGTACACACCATCGGAGACTGAAAGGGTTGATGGACTTAAAGCCACCAAATCGTCTAAGCTATAAGTTACACCTGTATCAGGTGTTGTGTAGCCTTGTGCCACGAGCATACTTATAATACCAAAGTTTGCAAAAAGAGTAAGTAATAGTTTTTTCATGTTTAAAATTGATTTTTTAGTGCCTCTAAATTAAAGGAATTATCAGAGGAAACGAAATTAGAGCCTTCTTTTTATAAGAAAACGATTACAAAATAAGCGGACTTCTAGAAGCACGACTTCAGAAGCTTTGTTATAGTACTTACTCCCCTAACCCTTGATTACCTATGTATAATTAAAGCCCATGACCGAGGAAATTATCTTAAAGGTGTTAAATAATTTTAACGCTTTTCCTACAATTTAACAACTCTCGTAATCCTTTTAACAAACGGTATTAAAGTGACGTTAAGAGGCCTTTAAAATTCGATATCGACCTCTTATCTTTTTATCTTAGTAGTGAATTTAATGAATAATAATTTTAAAAATAATATCACAAATGAAAGATTTAAATAAGAAGACTGTCGCTATTTTAGCTACAAATGGATTTGAGGAAAGTGAATTAAAAGAACCAATGCAAGCTTTAAAAGAAGCCGGAGCAGATGTTCATATTATCTCAGATGTTTCAGGTAAAATACGCGGATGGGAAGACGGAAATTGGAGCAACTCCTACGACGTTGATAAAACTTTAGAGACAGCATCACAATCGGACTACAACGCCTTAATGTTACCAGGTGGGGTTATGAATCCGGATACCTTACGTCAAAATAAGGATGCTGTAAATTTTGTAAAATCCTTTTTTGAACATAAAAAGCCTGTCGCAGCAATTTGCCACGCCCCTTGGTTATTAGCAGAAGCTGATGTGTTACAAGGTCGAAAAATAACCTCTTATAGCTCTATTAAGAAAGATTTGATTAATGCAGGAGCCGAATGGGAAGATAGCGAAGTGGTTGTAGACCACGGTTTAGTAACAAGTAGAAATCCTAACGATTTACCAGCCTTTAATGCGAAACTTGTTGAGGAAGTTTATGAAGGTAAGCACCAAATGCAAACGGCGTAAACCTTTGATATTTATAAAATAAAAAAAAGCGAACTTTAAAAGTTCGCTTTTTTTTATGTCCGTACTCAACCGTTAAGCTAAGTAGTAGGGTTGTGAGGTCTTATTTTGTCCCCATTAATTCAACATCAAATACTAAGGTTGCGTTAGGAGGAATAACGCCACCAGCGCCAGCAGCACCATAAGCCAAATCACTAGGAATTACAAAACGTGCTTTATCACCAACGCTTAATAAACAAATTCCTTCATCCCAACCTGGAATCACTTGTCCTACTCCAACTTGAAAATCTAAAGGCGAATTTCTTTTATAAGACGAGTCAAAAACAGTACCATCTGCTAACTGTCCTTTGTAGTGTACAGAAACCATATTTCCTTTTTCTGCTTTTTTACCCTCTCCTTTTTGGATAATTTTATAACGTAAACCAGAAGCTGTTTCTTCAAAACCTGCAGCTAATTTATCTAACTCTGCTCTTGCAGCTTCACGCTCAGCAGCAATACGCTTTTCGCGAGAACCTTCAAAAGTTCTAAAAGCTTCAACCGCGTTAAAGCTTTCAGCAGCATCACCTTGTCTTACTATTTCTAAGCTCTCAATCTGATCACCTTGAGCGATAGCATCTACAACATCTTGTCCTTCAACAACATTTCCAAAAACAGTATGCTTGTTATCTAACCAGTCTGTTGCAACATGTGTAATATAAAATTGACTTCCGTTAGTTGCAGGACCAGAATTAGCCATGGCTAAAACTCCAGGACCGCTGTGTCTTAAATCAGGATGAAATTCATCATCAAACTTATACCCAGGATTTCCGGTTCCGGTTCCTTGAGGACATCCTCCTTGAATCATAAAATCAGGAATAACTCTGTGGAATTTTAAACCATCATAATAAGGTGTCCCTTGTGGCTTTACTGCGTTCTCTAAATTCCCTTCTGCTAAGGCAACAAAGTTACCCACTGTTCCAGGAGCTTTTTCAAACTCTAAATTTACTAATATCTCACCTTTTGAAGTGTTGAATTTTGCGTATAAACCGTCTTGCATTGTGTGTGTTTTTATTTAAAGCTGCAAAGATAGTGAATTGAAAGTTGAATACATAAAGCTACAGCTTTAAAGACCGTCATTCTAAACATTCCATAAAATTACCGCAAAGCATTAGAGCCTTCACCGTTTGACCTGTTGATGGTCTTCTTCTCTATAAATTAAGCGATAACATTAGAGCTTATAAGTAGGTTCTAAAACTTATGAGTGCCAACGAGTAGATTGTGTTTGTCATGGCTATCCTTCTCAACAGGAGTCGCAATAAAAATTGGGGAAGTAAATTATTAAAGTTAGTTTTGAAAAAAATAAAACTATGGCTTTTTCCTTATCTCAACTTTTCGGTTCAAAAACAGCGCAATCTACAGATTCTATAGAGGCAATTATTAACGATGTGGAGAATAATCCTTTTGCTGTTTCAGAAACGAATGTTCTTTTTGCAGGCTTAAATGAGTTGGGAGGCTACTTCTTTTTTCAAACGGTCATTGTTGGCGACCTCAACATTAAATGTAAGACAGGAGCTAAATTAACGTTTTCAGGTCCTAATTTTATGTTGAATCTAGACGCCGATATGCCTGAGTTTGAATCTGAAAGTTCAGACGTTAAAGGACGTTATGTCACCAAAATCGATTTTCAGATGGAACAAAGTGACGTTGAAAAATTAGAAATGGCCACTTTACAAAAAATTCAATTGAAGATTAAAAAACAGGAGTTATCTTTTGCTAAATACGTGGTACTTGAAGATTCAGGAGTCCTAAACGAAGAAGAGGAATAAAACAGAGCCCAACAATCGTCAGTTCGAGTGGAATTAAAATTGAAACAAAGTGGAAATTTAAATGTTGTATCGAGAACCTTAATAAGGCCAGCACTTCAAGCACAAATCATTTCAACGTCAAACTAACCCCTTCTACGCGTCAGTTCGAGTGAAATTAAAATTGAAGCAAAGTAAAAATTTGAATTTTGTATCGAGAACCTTAACAACACCAATACCTCAAACACCAACTATTTCAACTTCAAACAAACCCCCAACAATCGTCAGTTCGAGTGAAATTAAAATCGAAACCACGTGGAGATTTTAATTTTGTATCGAGAACTTTTACAGGTCCAGCACTTCAAACACAGCCCATTTCAACTTCAAACTAAACCCCAACAAACGTCAGTTCGAGTGGAATTAAAATTGAAACCCCGTGGAAATTTGAATTTTGTATCGAGAACCTTAACAAGGCTAATACCTTAACCACAAATCATTCCAACGTCAAATTAAACCCTTACACGCGTCAGTTCGAGTGAAATTAAAATTGAAACATCGTGGAAATTTTAATTTTGTATCGAGAACCTTGACAAGACCAATTCTTCAAACCTCAACCATTTCAACTTCAAACTAAAACCTCCAATCGTCAGTTCGAGTGAAATTAAAATTGAAACAAGGTGGAAATTTGAATTTTGTATCGAGAACCTTAACAAGGCCTAATCTTCAAACACAGGCCATTTCAACTTCAAACAAAACTTCAAACTAAACCCCAACAATCGTCAGATCGCGTAAAATTAAAATTGAAACAGCGTGGAAATTTAAATTTTGTACCGAGAACCTTAACAAGGCCAATACCTCAAACACCAACCATTTCAACTTCAAACAAAACCCCACCAATCGTCAGTTCGAGTGGAATTAAAATTGAAGCAACGTGGAAATTTGAATTTTGTATCGAGAACCCTTACATAAAACGACTCTCGATACAAAATCTATAAAAACTAAGATAACTGATCATAAGGCTAGCGCCTCAAAACGTCTCTTAATTGGCCACTTCACTCATAAACTTAATACGATATAACCTTAATTCTTCATCATCATAATCGCCATCAAACTCTTCAATAGCATCATCAATTTTATCGCTTTCCGTCTCCATGAAATAGTCATGAATTTCTTCCTGTTGATCTTCGTCTAAGATATCATCAATCCAATAATCGATATTCAGCTTAGTCCCAGAAAAAACAATGGCTTCCATTTCCTTTATAAACTTAGACATGTCCATACCTTTAGACTCAGCAATATCATCTAATGGTAATTTTCGGTCTACATTCTGAATAATATATAGTTTTATTGCTGAATTAGTTCCGGTAGATTTCACGACCATATCTTCAGGTCTTAGAATATCATTATCCTTTACATAGTCGGCAATTAGATTTACAAAATCCTTACCGTATTTTTTAGCCTTACTTTCTCCAACCCCATGTACATTGTTTAATTCTTCAATCGTAATCGGGTATTTTAGAGACATATCTTCTAAAGAAGGATCTTGAAAAATAACGAATGGAGGTACTCCTAACTTTTTGGCATTACGTTTTCGTAAGTCCTTAAGCATTTTCATTAATTTTTCATCGGCACTAGCGCCACCACCTTTAACATTAGTAACAATACCATCGTTAGAGGTTTCATCAAACACATGGTCTTCGGCCATCATAAAAGAACTAGGGGTCTTAATAAATTCTTGTCCTAATTCACTTAATCTTAAAACGCCATAGGTTTCAATATCTTTCTTTAAATAACGCGCTACTAATACTTGGCGAATTAATGCCATCCAATAGCGTGGATCTTTAGACTTTCCAATTCCGAAGAAAGGCTGTTGGTCCGTCTTATGCGATGAAATAAGCGCATTAGAGTTTCCGACTAACACCTGTACTAAATCTTTGGCTTTATATTTTTCGTTGGTTTTAGAAACAGTTTCTAAGAGGGTTTTTACATCATCTTGAGCTTCTACCTGCTTTTTGGGGTGACGCACATTATCATCCATATCTCCACCTTCGCCGGTTTCATTATCAAACTCTTCCCCAAAATAATGAAGAATAAATTTACGTCTAGACACCGAAGTCTCTGCAAAAGCGACTACTTCTTGCAACAACGCATGACCAATTTCTTGTTCGGCCACGGGTTTACCCGCCATAAATTTCTCTAATTTCTCTATATCTTTATACGCATAGTAGGCTAAACAATGGCCTTCACCTCCATCTCGACCAGCACGACCTGTTTCTTGATAGTAGCTTTCTATACTTTTAGGAATATCATGGTGAATAACAAAACGCACATCGGGTTTATCAATCCCCATACCAAAGGCAATGGTTGCTACCACCACATCGGTATCTTCCATTAAGAACATATCCTGATGTTTTACACGGGTTTTAGCATCTAAACCGGCATGATAAGGCACGGCTTTTATGCCGTTAACCTGAAGCACCTGCGCTAAGCCTTCCACACGTTTTCGACTTAAACAATAGATAATCCCCGATTTCCCTTCATTCTGTTTTACAAAACGAATAATATCGGCATCTACATTTTTAGTCTTCGGACGTACTTCGTAGTATAAGTTAGGACGATTAAAAGACGCTTTAAAGGTCACCGCATTGGGCATCCCCAAACTCTTTAATATATCTGCTTGTACCTTTGGCGTAGCGGTAGCGGTAAGTCCAACAATAGGAATATCGTCACCAATACGTTTAATTATGGTCTTAAGATTTCGATACTCAGGCCTAAAATCGTGCCCCCATTCGCTAATACAATGGGCTTCATCTACGGCCATAAAAGAAATCTTGACGGTTCTTAGAAAGTCAACATATTCTTCTTTGGTTAAAGATTCAGGAGCGACATACAATAATTTTGTAATGCCGTTTGTAATATCGTCTTTTACGCGTTTTACTTCAGTTTTATTCAAGGAAGAGTTTAAAACGTGCGCCACACCTTCGTGTTCTGAGACGGCTCTTATGGCATCAACCTGATTTTTCATCAGTGCAATTAGTGGCGAAACCACAATAGCCGTCCCATCTTTAATTAAAGCGGGAAGTTGATAACATAAAGATTTTCCGCCACCTGTAGGCATAATAACAAAGGTGTTATTACCTGCAACGACGTTCTTTATTACTTCTTCTTGTAGCCCTTTGAATTCAGAAAATCCAAAGTACTTTTTTAATGCGGAGTGTAAGTCAATTTCTGCAATACTCATTAATCCCTATTGGTATTTTATATACATTTGCAACAAGTTTAAAGATAATAAATTCTTTAAACCAAAAAAACTCAATAAAAAATAAGTTTTGAACACTAAGCAATCCATTTTACAAACGGCAACCTCCACCATAACATTAGAAAGTAAAGCAATCGCAAATTTGTCTGAATTACTGACCGACGATTTTGCAGAAGCGGTACAATTAATCTATAATTCTAAGGGGCGTGTTATTATCACCGGAATCGGCAAAAGCGCCATTATTGCTAGCAAAATCGTGGCTACGCTCAATTCTACGGGGACACCATCGGTATTTATGCACGCTGCAGATGCCATCCATGGCGACCTTGGATTAATTCTTGAAAACGACATTGTAATTTGTATTTCTAAGAGCGGAAATACGCCAGAAATTAAAGTTTTAGTGCCACTTATTAAGAAAGCAAAAAATAAAATGATTGCGATAACAGGGAATATTGATTCCTTTTTAGGGCAAAATGCCGATTTTATTTTGAACGCTTTTGTTACAAAAGAGGCGTGTCCGAATAATTTAGCACCGACAACAAGCACAACAGCACAGTTGGTTTTAGGCGATGCTTTAGCAGTTTGCTTATTAGAATTACGTGGTTTCTCTAGTAATGATTTTGCAAAATACCACCCTGGTGGCGCCTTAGGAAAACGCCTTTATTTAAGAGTAAATGATTTATCTTCTCAGAACCAAAAACCGCAGGTCAATTTAGAGGCTTCGGTTAAGGAAGTTATTGTTGAAATTTCTGAAAAAATGCTTGGGGTAACAGCTGTTGTTGAAGATGAAAAAATCATAGGAATTATTACCGATGGGGATTTAAGACGTATGCTAAGTAAGAGTGATGATATTTCTAGCTTAAAGGCAAAAGATATTATGAGTAATGCGCCAAGACGTATCCAAGAAGATGCTATGGCTGTAGATGCGAAAGAAACGATGGAGACTTATGGCATTTCACAATTGTTAGTAGAGCACGACGGAAAATACGCAGGTGTTGTACATCTTCACGATTTAATAAAAGAAGGCATTATATAATGGCAAAAAAGAATATAGATGAGATGTCTTTTTTAGACCATCTCGAAGACTTAAGATGGCATTTAGTAAGAGCAACACTTAGCGTTGTCATTGCGGCAACCGTAGCTTTTATTTTTAAACGCTTTATTTTTGATGTCATCATCTTTGGGCCTACCCATATGACCTTCCCTACTTATGAAGGGCTTTGTGCCATGTCCCAACTTTTAGGCATGTCTGATGTGACTTTTTGTGCGGACAAACTCCCATTTATTATTCAAAATAGAACGGTAGCCGGACAGTTCTCTGCCCACATTTGGACCTCAATTTATGCAGGTTTTATCATTGCCTTCCCTTACGTGTTATATCAACTGTGGAGTTTTATTAGTCCAGGCTTAAAAGCTAGCGAACGTAAAAACTCTAGAGGATTTATTATTGTAGCCTCTATCCTATTCTTTATTGGGGTCTTATTTGGTTACTATATTATTACACCTTTATCGCTAAATTTCTTGGCGAACTATGAAATTAGTGATCAAATTAAGAATGAGTTTGATGTCAGTTCGGTTATTGCCATTGTAAGATCATCGGCAATTGCTTCCGGTTTTGTTTTTGAATTACCAATTGTAATTTATTTCTTAACCAAGGTTGGATTAGTTACGCCACTAATCTTAAAAAAATATAGAAAATTCGCATTGGTTATTGTCCTTATTATATCGGCAGTGATTACACCACCTGATATTGCGAGCCAGGTTATTGTCGCTATTCCAATACTATTACTCTACCAAATAAGTATTTACATTTCGGCCATAGTCGTTAGAAAACAAAATAGAAAAAATTCAAAAGTTAAGTCATAAATAGATGTCTGATATAGTAAAAGAATTCAATGATTATCGTGCTAAAATGAACGATAAGATCCTTGCTGATAAAAATAAAATTGTAAAACGTATATTTAATTTAGATACGAATGCCTTTCAAGAAGGCGCCTTAGATAAAAAAACCAAAGAGCTTTTAGGTTTAGTGGCGTCTACGGTATTACGATGTGACGATTGTGTAAAATACCACCTTGAAGCCTCTTATAACGAAGGGATTTCTAAAGCCGAAATCAGCGAGGCTTTAGGGATTGCAACTCTAGTGGGAGGTACTATTGTAATTCCTCACCTTAGACGTGCTCACGAATATTGGGATGCTATAGAGCAGCATCATGCCGATACAGAGGTTTAATTGCAGCGCATAGACAAGGTTAAACTTGTTATAAATGCGCCAAGTGAACCAAAAAATCTATGAGATTTTATTATTTTTAGCATTCTAAAGCCAAATATGAAGTTACGAGCAGAACATTTAATGAAGTCCTACAGCGGACGAAAAGTAGTAAAAGATGTTTCCCTAGAAGTTAATCAAGGAGAAATTGTTGGATTATTAGGTCCTAATGGCGCTGGTAAAACCACATCTTTCTATATGATTGTAGGAATCATAAAACCCAATGGCGGTAATATTTATTTAGATGATACCAACATTACCAAGTACCCCATGTATAAGCGGGCTCAAAATGGTATTGGGTATTTGGCTCAAGAAGCTTCTGTGTTTAGAAAACTGAGTATTGAAGATAATATTTTAAGTGTTTTACAGCTTACTAAATTAAGTAAGAAAGAACAACATCATAAAATGGAATCGCTTATTGAAGAATTTGGTCTTGGCCATATTAGAACCAATAGAGGTGATTTACTTTCTGGTGGCGAACGTCGTAGAACAGAGATCGCTCGTGCCTTGGCGACAGACCCTAGTTTTATTCTTTTAGATGAACCGTTTGCCGGTGTAGATCCTGTTGCGGTGGAAGATATTCAGCGTATTATTGCTAAACTGACCAAGAAAAACATTGGTATCTTAATTACAGACCACAACGTACAAGAAACCTTAGCCATTACAGATAGAACGTATCTCATGTTTGAAGGTAATATTCTGAAGGCCGGAAAACCTGAAGATTTAGCCAGTGATGAAATGGTTCGTAAAGTGTATTTAGGTCAAAACTTTGAACTTCGTAAAAAGAAATTGGAATTCTAATACCGAGTTCCCTTCTTCCCTATTTATTGTATTCAATTTTACCTTTAGAACCTATAAGCTAAAGGCTGACCGCGCTATGCGTAAAAATTTAGAAATAGTCCTTAACGCTATTCCTATGCGGCAATCTAAATTCTAAGTTGAAGGGCTTTTCAGGTTTACAATATGACAAGAGTTTAGTGTGCTTCTTTTTTCTTAGGAAGTAACGCTTTAACAGCGCTCACCAATAATAAACAAGCAATACCGGCAATTAAACCAACAATAAAATCTCTTAAAATCGCAGGGATCTGTTCTAAAAAGTGATGCATAAACTCCACATTATGAACAAAGATTCCACCGGAAACTAGGAGCAATGCAATGGTTCCGATAACGGATAAACTCTTAATGACAATCGGTAAGGCTTTTACTAGAAAATTACCGATGCTAAATAGGAAACCTTTACTGCCATTACTTTTATTAATAAATCGTAAACCTAAGTCGTCCATTCTTACAATTAAGGCTACAATACCGTAAACTCCAACCGTCGCGATAAGTGCGACAATAGAAACCACTATAATTTGAGTCACCAAAGGTTCATCAACCACAGTTCCTAAGGCTATAATAACAATCTCTACCGATAATATAAAGTCGGTTAAGACGGCAGATTTAATCTTCTTTTGCTCTGCCTCTAGCAGTTCCGCCTTGGTTAAATTCTCATGAAGATCAACTTTTACCGCTTTTGGATGCGGCACAATAAATTCATAAATCTTTTCGGCACCCTCATAGGCCAAATAGAAACCTCCGAGAATTAAAATAATGACAATGGCTACCGGCACAAAAGCACTTAATAAAAAGGCTAAGGGTAAAATAATCAGCTTGTTTAATAAGGAGCCTTTGGTTATGGCCCATAAGACGGGTATTTCTCGAGACGACACAAATCCGGATGCCTTTTCTGCATTAACAGCCAAATCATCACCTAGGATTCCTGCTGTTTTTTTAGTGGTTATTTTAGTCATTACCGCTACATCATCCATGATTGCAGCGATATCATCTAGTAGTGCAAAAAATCCTGAAGCCATTTATGTGTGTTGTTTTAAATGAATACCTGTTAAACCTTGAGTTAAAATCTTAATGAATTTTAGAATTGGTCAATAATGAAAGTAAAATATAGAGTCCGATTATTAATGGAATGGCTGCAAAATGAAGTACCACAATGCACACCACACTTAGCAATAAAAAGATATAACGCACCGCATTATCTTTAAAACCGTAATTTTTAAATTTTAATGCGAATAACTTAATGTTAGAATTTAGCAAGTAGCAACTCAACAAGGTTAACCCGATTAAAAACCACTTATTAATTATGATGTTATTGATAAGGTCGCTATTTTGATACTCTAAAATTAAGGGTAAGGCTAAAATTACTAAGGTATTGGCCGGTACAGGTAAACCTTTAAAATAGGTTTGCTGATCTTCATCTATATTAAACTTAGCCAAACGATAGGCAGAAGCTAGAGGAATAAACAAGCCAATTAACGGAAGTACAGACAATTTAAATCCTTGCCAATGGAATACGGAATTCCAACTGTCACTGTACGCTGCGTAATCTGGAGCATCTACAGTTAATGAAATCAATTTAAACATAACGATTCCGGGCACAACGCCACTAGTTACTAAATCGGCAAGCGAGTCTAGCTGAATCCCCAAAGGACTTTGAACATTGAGTTTACGCGCCAAGAGTCCGTCGAAAAAATCAAAGAAAATTCCTAAAAACACAAAAATAGCAGCCGCAATAAAGTTTCCGTTTACGGCAAATATCACAGCAATACATCCCGAAAATAAGTTGAGAAGTGTTACAAGGTTAGGAATGTGTCTTTTGAAACTCATAAATTTATTTTTTGTAAAAATAGAAAAGAATTTTTGTCTGAACGGATATTTTTTCAAATTCAGAGCTTTTGCGTTAAGGGTTCTCGCTGTAGGATTAGTTTTCAACATAAGATTGGAAACAACACAACATTATAAGACTTCAAAACGTTAGGTTCCACCAAAAATAAGACCACAGTAGAACGTTAATTTTGTCCTTTAGACGCATTTGCTGTTAGAAAGGGCATTAAAAACAAGATCTTAGAGGATTAAAACAATAAGAACCTTGTTCTAGAGTTAAATAGATAGAAAAATATTATGCATCTTTGTAAAAAACTTTGCTGTTGAAAAATTACTATGTAATGCTCCTAATGCTTGTGACTCTTACAGTTTCAGCACAAACAACGCGGAAATATTCAAATGAATTTATGAATATAGGTGTTGATGCTGCAGCTTTGGGGATGAGTAATGCCGTGGTCTCACAAACAGCGGATGTTAATTCGGGCTACTGGAACCCTGCTGGCTTAGTCCATATAGAGGACAATCAGTTGGCCTTAATGCACTCTAGCTACTTCGCTAATATTGCCAATTATAACTATATCGCTTACGCGCTACCGATAGATGATAAAAGCGCTATGGGGATTTCGTTAATTCGTTTTGGTGTCGATGATATTTTAGACACCACACAATTAATTGATGACCAAGGCAATATTAATTACGATAGAATTAGCACTTTTTCTACTGCCGATTACGGACTGACCTTCTCTTACGCAAGAAAACTTCCTTTAGATGGTTTTAATTATGGCGTTAATGCGAAAATTATTCGACGCATTATCGGTGATTTTGCCTCGTCTTGGGGTTTTGGTTTTGATGCCGGAATTCAGTTTGAAGGAAAAAACAATTGGAAATTTGGACTGATGGCTAGAGATATTACCACCACATTTAATGCCTGGTCTATTGATGAAGAGAAATTTGAAGCAATCAGTGGTGCTGTTGATGGAGAAAACCAAGAACTTCCTGAAACCACAGAAATTACCATTCCTAAACTTCAAATTGGTATGTCAAAGAAATGGCTATTTAATTATGACTATTCCTTATTAGCAGCAGCCAATTTAAATATGCGTTTTGCAGAGAACAACGATATTATTTCCACCTCATCTGCAAGTATTAATCCGGCTTTAGGTTTTGAATTTGGGTATACCGATTTAGTATTTTTACGCGGTGGTGTTGGTAATTTTCAGAACGAATTACAGATTGACAACTCTGAACAAGTGACATTTCAACCTAATTTTGGTGTTGGTTTCAAATACAAAGGCATTGCCATTGATTATGCGTTTACAGATATTGGTGATCAGAGTGCCGCTTTATATTCCAACGTCTTTTCTTTAAAAATAGACTTTAGTGTCTTTAGATAATGTTACACCCTATGAAAGTTAGACTCTCATTTCTTGTTTTACTTTTCACCTTTAGCTTTGCGTTTGCCCAACCTTTTCAACTTTCTGAAAATGCTAAAATCTCAGTATTAACAGTAGGCCCTGGCACGTCGCTAAATGATGCTTTTGGCCATAATGCCTTCAGAATTAAAGATCCTTCACGAGGAATAGATCTTGTGTATGGTTATGGCGAATACGATTTTGATGCGCCTAATTTTTATTTAAAATTTGCTCAAGGGAAACTAAATTATCTCATTAGCAGGCATCCCTTTCAGAATTTCTTTTATGCTTATAAGCGCGCCAATCGCACAATTGAAGAACAAGTATTAAATCTCTCTTCAGAGGACAAACAGCACTTATTTGAATACTTAGAAAACAATTACAAACCTGAAAACAGACGGTATTTATACGATTTCTTTTATGATAATTGTGCGACGAGGATTAGAGACGTCAGCCAAACCAGTACGCAAGCCCCAATTGTATTTACACCGCCACCAAGTTACGAACCAAAAACCTTTAGAACCTTAATCCACGAGCATGTAGGACTTAACACTTGGGGAAGTTTTGGTATTGATTTGGCCTTAGGTTCGGTTATTGATCAAAAGGCTTCTCCTGAAGAATTTATGTTTCTTCCTAAGTATATTCATGCCTTTTTTGCAACTGCCAAGTTAAATGCTAACAAGCCCTTAGTCAAAAGTTCGGCTACGCTGTACCAAAAAAAGGACAGTTATACGCCCGCTAATAGTCTAGGAACCCCATTAGTTATTATAGGCTTATTAGCCATTGGGATTCTTTTTATTACCTATAAAGACAAGAAAAACAAAACGAGAAGCGTTTGGCTGGATGTCACCCTTTTTGCCCTTACCGGTCTTATTAGTTTGGTATTGCTCTTATTATGGTTTGCTACCGATCATTCTGCCACGGCTTTTAACTATAACCTCTTATGGGCATTTCCGCTTAATTTATTTGTTATTGGGCAATTGCGAACCTCGAAAGCAAAGACTTGGTTTATTAAATACTTAAAATTACTCGTCATTTTACTGTGCTTATTAACCATGCATTGGATTATTGGTGTACAGGTCTTTGCCTTAGGACTACTTCCGTTTTTGATCGCCTTATTCCTGAGATATCTTTATATAATACAATGGTACAAAAGCCATCACATTTAAAACTAAGGCTTTAGGATCTTATAGCATCGTTAGGATCACGATGTTCTAAAGGACGTCAACACTTATTTAGGGTTAGAATTTACGGAAGCAATTTAATCATCCATTCTTATGTCTCGGGTTACGCGTTTAAGCACCAACGCTCCTCTTATTTACAATCGGTAAAGCTTTATTTCTGATTTAGAAACACGTTTAGTCTTTGGAAAGTGTATTTATGCTTTTGTTCGGTAGAACTAACCTTATCAATGCATGCCGAGTTTATTGTCCACGGTAATAGACAATGGTACTCAAGGTTTTTATAAAGATGCTGAAATCTAAGAAGACACTACGGTGTTTTATATAATAGAGATCGTATTGCAGTTTGGTGAGGCTATCTTCAACGGAAGCCCCATAACGGGTGCTCACCTGTGCCCACCCCGTTAAGCCTGGTTTAATGATATGTCGGGTTTCGTAGAAAGGAATAATACGGGCTAATTCACTCACAAAAAAGGGACGTTCTGGCCGTGGACCTATGATACTCATATCGCCTTTAAGTACATTGTAGAATTGCGGAATTTCATCCATCCTAGAGCGTCTTAAAAACATGCCGAATTTGGTAATCCGTGTATCGTTTTTTTGTGCCCATTTGGCGCCTTGTGCTTCCGCATCGACCACCATACTCCGTAGCTTAAGTATATTAAAAGGCTTACTGTTCTTACCAACGCGTTCTTGCGTATAGAACAAAGGTCCTCGGTTCCCTAAGGCATTTCCTAGGAGAATAAACGGTATAAAGACCATTCCTATGACTAACCCTATAATGGAAAATAGGATGTCGAAAGTCCGTTGAAAAAAGATATAGAGCTTATTTTCATTACTGCGACTGAACGGGAAGTACTTGTAAAAATCCTTACCTACAAATTGAATGGGAACTTTCTGAAGGAGTTCTTCATAAACCTGGGTATAATCTCTAATTTTAAACCCGCGTTCTAACAGCACCATTAAATCATGGTAAACCTCAGCCATAATGGCTTCCGAATCAAAACTCGCGACTAAAATTTCAGATATTTTTTCCCTTTCAATGGTTCCTAAAAAGTCGGAAGCTTCAAATTCTGGCAAGCCCTTAAACTTTACCGATTCTTCTGAAGACTTTTCACTATTGATAAATCCGACAATTTTATAATTGGGATCGGTGGTGTTTAAAGCTTTAATTAGGCCATCAATATTAGAAATCTCTCCTACTAATAGCACACGTTTATAAAAACGCGGTGTTTCTATAAGATAAATGTAGAGTAAGCGCCATGAAAGTACAGAAAGAATAAGCGTAAAAAATAAATAAAGGATTTGAATACGTTCATCTGGCAAATTAGGCGATAACACCGGTGTTAACAGATAAAATAAGACCGCGGTAGATACCGTAATCACGAGGTTTTTAAAAGTAGTGTCTAAGCGACTAGCTTTTTGTAAATCATAGAGTTCAAAGATACTCGCAAATATGGTGTAATACACGCCTAGCAAGACTAAGGCTACGGTATTGGCTGCACTAAATTCAATATATTCAAACTTTACATAGAGACTTAAACCATAGACCCCTAAATACAGCATAACCACGTCTAAAATTCTCAAGAGAATCTTGCGTTCTGATACTTCAAAATGAATATTTTTTTTAGCCAACATGTTTTAAAAATAGTCTGGGTAAATATAAGAAGTCTATTGGATTTTTAACCTTTAATTAGTTCAAAACCATTTTCCATTGCTGTTTTACACGGTTCCAATCAAACATCTCTACTTTTTCACGCGCCTTTTTTACCATAGCTTCTCGTTCTTCGGGCTGTGCTTTCAACTTTACAATGGCTTCTACAAAGGCTTTGGAATTATTAGGGGGCACTAAGATCCCATCGACGCCCGCTTCAATGAGAAAAGGCATCCCTCCCACATTGGTGGACATAATGGGTAAACCTAAAGCCATCGCTTCAATAACACTCACAGGCATATTATCGAAGTTCGTGGTATTGATAAACACGTTGTACTCCTTAGCCATTGTGGTCCATTGTGCCTTTGTTAATTTCCCTGGCGTATGCACCGTAACGTTTAAGGTTTTCGCGTAGACTTTCACTTTTTCTAAAGTTCCATCGGTATCTGGGCCAACCATACATAAATTGGTTGCATAGCCCAAATCTTGAAGTTTTTTTAAGATGTCAATAGCAAGACAAGGATTATAAATTTCAGAAAAAGAACGCACCCATAATAACTTGATATGTTCTATAGGTCTTAACGCAAAAGGATAGTTTTTTACTTGTAAACTGTTAGGAATATATTGAACCTTCGTAAAACCTTGCTTTATAAACGCTTCTTTTAAATAGACTGATGGTGAAACCAGTACTTTAGCCGGCTGAAACAATAGTTTTGACAGTCTTGGGTTTTGTTTTAAACGCAGTGGCAAGTTCCCCCCATGTAGAATAGGGATATAAGGAATTTGCAATAGACGACACAGCTGACTCACAACTAAGGCGTAATAAAAATTTTGAGTACTGTAGGTGTCTATTAACACAACATTGACCTGAGACTGTAATTTTAAAACGCTATAAAGCATATCCATCAACCTTAATATCTTGTTAGATTTACTTGAAGAATAATAGAGATTAAATCCCTCTTCATCAAGTAAAGGTCCTAAGCTCTGAATCCCTGAAGCATTAGATCGTTTGTTGCTTAAGTTGTTTCCTATGTATAGGACGTTTGTCATGTGTCACGTTTAATAAGGCCAATCCATAAATAAATGCAGGCATTGCAATACGCATGGACATATGATTAATAGTTAAAAACCAAAAAGCTAAAAAAGCATAAAAATAATAATTTCCCTTATTGCGGGAGCGGATTTCCAAAGGCTTAAAAATAAGTATCAGCAAAATAATAACCCCCAACATCCCGTGTTCGGCTAACGTTCGGCTAAACTCACTGTGAGAGGTCACACCCTGCCCATCTGTTTCTATACGCTGATCCTTAGCCCGACTTGATCCAATTCCTAAAAAGGGATTATCAATAAAGCCTTCTAATTCATGTTCAAATAATTCAGCACGTCCGGTAGACAAACTAGCCTTTTCACGTCCTAAATGATCCTTATTGGCATAGCGTAAATTCACCAAGCCATTAGTCTGACTAATACTCACAAACCAGGTAATCACCAAACTCATACAAAACAGTCCAAATAATAAAATCAGCTCATTACGCTTGCGGGTTTTGGCAGACCGGTAATAATAAAACAAGAAAATAAAAATCGCCATTACAGCGGCTATCACCCCACCCCGGCTCATTGTGGTAACGGCGCGGAAAGCTATCAACCCCAGAATCAAGGCATTTAAAACCTTTAAACCCATATTAGGTGACTTGGTAAACAAACGTACCGCCATAATAAACATCCCCAACCCTAAGGCTGCCGATACTTGATTTGCACCCCAACCACCTGCTGCGGCACGGTTGGATGCCGTACTATTCAAGACCTCTTTCAAATCCGGTACATATAAATACAGATAAGCCGTATGAGCTATAATCGGTAGTACCATAAAAAGCATAATCTGGCTCAGTTGCTGGTAACTAACCCGTTTATCATAGCAAAATAAGGCCGCCAAACCTAAACACACAGGCCCACTTAATACAAAGGCGATATTGGTTCTAAAATTCGCATCAAAACTCAAGGTAGTCGACGCCACAAAAATAGAAGGAACTAAAAACATCAGGTAAATAAAATAGGGATACCCACGTCCGGATAAGCCCTTATAAAACATCCCAATCAGTACAAACAAAATTACGATATACTTGCCCGCCTCATAAGAAATGGCTCCCTTGGTGGTTCTAAAAAACACCTCAGCCCCTACAAAATAGGCACAGGCCTTTAAAACCTCATAGGTACGGGTTTTATCTGTAGCACCAATGACCCGATACAAAAAATAAAATAATGCCCCCAAAAAATAGAGTTTGGCAAGGGTTTCATTCATGTAGATTAACACTCCCAAAGCAACATGAAAGCCTAAAGCACTAATATATGTTATATTCGTCTTCAAATAAGTCTATTATATTTTCTACCGTAAATCAATTCAATGCAAGAGTAATGTAGTCTCCTATTATAAAAGAAAAGTCTGTAAAATTTATGAAAAGATTTTTCTATAATCATCCAGAGGAAACTTATAGTGGTAACTCTTCCCGCTAAGCAGTACCATAAAATGTATAACAAATACCGGCAAATAAGGGCGTGCCCGTTCCAAATACCTATCATAGGTTTTGTTACGATACTCACAAATTAAAAAAGGCGTCACATCTGGGTTTAGGTAATTCTTAAGCACCTGCTTCTCTGCTATACGTTTTCCAGCTATAAAAGAATTAAAATCTACCGTTTGTCTAGTTCTAGATAGGTCATAAAGTTCCAACACAGATAATGGCTCAGCAGCCTCATTATAAAAAATCATGCCCCATGAGGGATCAATCAACACCCATTTGTTCAGTTCCCTTACAAATACCTCATTAAACGAATGACCTCCATTATCCCTGTTAAAAGGGGCACTAGTCGTTCCCCATTCTCGAACCCTTAAGTCATTAATAACACAAAAATTATTAAACACCTGTGCCACATCACTACACACCCCTCCGGCCCCATAAACCAACGTTTTTAAAGCGGCACCTGAAGGTTCACTCAAACCAGGACCAACCTTACTATTGTCTAATAACCAACGCACCAAAATTTTCACACTCAACAAATCCGATTCTGGTCGCCCCTCAGGAAATACTTCCATATTGATACGGTGGTAAATAGTCGGAATATCCGCCTTAGCATTCAAGGTATTATAGTCACAATCAGTTATCCCTAGGCGGTCTGTATTTTTAGACAGCAAGCGGAAACGTGTAAGGTATAAGAAAGGGTGACGTTTTAAGGTCCAGAGCAATTTCTTAAAAATCATCAATGATTAATAGCTTTTATGGGTTAAAAATATCATTTTTTTGTATTATACCTCGTTTTTTATTCAAAAACTAGAAAGAATATCCTGTTCAAGTCGCTTATTGTAAAAATCGTAAGTAAATCGCGCTAATTCTGCTTCTGTCACCCCTTTCAATTCCTTATACCCCACACTTTCCAAATCCAATACCCGTTTTAAACAACTTGCCAAACTAGCTGTATCCAAACGCTTAATTAAAAAACCAGTCTGCCCATCTTTAACATAGTGGCTAATGGAGGACACATCCGATACCACAGGGATACACCCAAAATTAAGTGCTTCGGCTATCACTTTCGGAAACCCTTCTGATGCCGAAGGTAACACAATAGCATGCGAACGTTTATAAATCCCATGAACAGCCGATCGGGATAAAAACCCATGAAAAATAACAGACAATCCCAAGGCTTCAGCCTGAGCCTGATAAGCCGCTAAGCCTACACCGGCACCTACCAAGTGTATATTTCCTAGTTTCTGACGCGTTGCCACATCCAATCCTCCTAAGGTTTCTAACAATAAATCAACCCCTTTAGCAGCTTCCAATCGGCCTACAAAACACAAATCCAATGGGTAATTGCGGGTTTTAGCCTTTTGAACCGCTTGCCCCTCAGCTAAGTCATCAGCTGTTAAACATGGGTTTTCAAAACTCAAACAATGGCTGGGCTGATCTGGCCAAAAGCCATTAATCGTTACAGGGCAGCGCTGTTTTTCTAACAGCCATTTCTGAAACCGATACGCCAAGGGCGCCTGTGTCTGTTTCCAATTCCCAGCATATTTAAACCATCCCTTTTGAGAGGCAAAAAACAGCAAATACGGTAGCACATAAACCCCAATCCCTGTAGGGGCACGAAACTGAAAATAATCAGCTGTTTTTAAAGCCGTCCGCACCGTACGGATAACCCCCAACGATGCGGTTATAAGTCGTATTTTATCAGAAAAACGAGGCCCGCCAACTGCTGGTAGCGCTACAAATTTAATCCGGTCGGACACGTAGGGCAAGGCACTCGGTGGCGCTTCTGTATCATGCAGCATCGCCACATGGGTAATCGTATCAAAAATAGCCAAAAGCGCATTCAATTCGGTTACGGTCGGCCCCAAACCAAGGAGGCTGCCGTTTGCCTTTTTATAATGTTCTGTATGTGATATAATGGTTAACCGACTCATGACAAATAACGTATATAGTGTTTAATAACAACATCCCAATCATGGGCTGCTGCCCAAGCTCTAGCTTGTGCGCGATAGCTTTCTTGGTCAGATAATAAGGCATCTAAATAACTTTTAAAAGCAGCGGCATCGGTACTGGGCACCAAATACCCCGATGCACCTATTGAAACCGCATCGGCTATCCCACAACCAACAGACCCTATGGCAGGAATTCCCATAGCGTTGGCTTCCAAAATAGCAATACCAAAACCTTCCACATCGCCGGTCTGACTCTCCGTACTCAGCATCACAAAAACATCGGTTCCACCCAATAGCTGTTTTAACTCGGCATCAGAAACCGCACCGTGAAAACACACATGCTCCCGAACCCCCAAAGCTGTTGCAGTCTCTAAAAAAGCCGCTGCTTCGGTAGGGATGCCAATACAGTGATACATAAGTTCCGGATAGGCTTTTACCAATTCTGGTAATAATTTTATAACCCCTAACTGCCCTTTTCGTGTACTCACACGTCCTACGGTTGTCAATACCGGATTTCCCGATAAAGAACGTGACTTAGGGGCTGGCATTGGCCAAGATTCCAACGTAATTCCGTTAGGAATAACAACCACAGGTTTATTTAAATGTTTTACAAAACCTGCAGTATAGGTCGAAACAGCCACAATTTTATCAAAACGCTTTAAAGCCCTATCGATACTTTTTCGTAAAACGGCCGATTTAAAATTAACCTCACTTCCATGAATTACAGCCAGTTTAAAACGCTTAAAAAACAAAGAGCAAAAGCCCACATTCCAAAGTGAAAATTTCCCTGTAGCAATCACATAATCAGCCTGCTTAAAAGCCCCTAATGTGGTTATAATGCGTTTGCCGTACATCAGAAAACGCGGCTTTGAAATAGTAATCCGCTGAACCTCAAAATCCAAATCCGCATCAAAAGCAACCTCTTCCGCATTCGCTACATCCCGCTGATCTGCAATAACAGATACCGCATAGCCGTGCTTAGATAAATACAAAGCCAAATGATACGCGTGATTCCCAATCCCACCAGGCTGTGGTGGAAACTCCGAAGTCACAATAAGAAGCCGCTTATTTTCCAAATTTTATAATATATTTTTTTTTAATCACTCCACTACTCACTATTCACCACTCACCATTCACTACTCACTCCTCACTACTCCACCATTCACCACTCACCACTCACCACTCACTACCTCACTAATCACTACTCCACCACTCACCATTCACTAATCACTCCTCACTATTCCACTAATTCAACTCCAAGCCCCATCCCGCAATTTCTTACTCGCCAAATGCCAGGAGCTAAACACCTGACAACAAACCACTGGCAGCAGCAAAACACTAAGTAAGGCGCCAATTACCAATAAGGGTTTATTCTTTTTAAACTGATAAGGAAAAATAGAAATGGGAATAGTACGCCATAAGGCCCAACGCGCCGCTGAATTCCCATAATAAGATCTAAAATAGTACAGCACACTAGGTATTGGTCGTGGTGCAAAAAAGTTTGATGGTCTAAAAGCATCCCAGCTTCCCATTTCACGCAATCCACCCGTACCCGCTTTTACATCAATACAGCTCGCGTAGGGGTTGGATACACTCCGAATGCCAGCCAGATACACACGAGCACCAAATTCGCCATCACCCATACGCTGCTTTTCAAACTGCCTATCAAACAGTCCTACTGCTTCAAACACCGATTTATAGAGCATGGCATTACCCGTTGCAAATTGGGTAGCCATAGCAAAAAACGAACGGTCTTGAGGAATCGTAGAACCAGCAGCATAAAACACACCGGCAGACACCTGTGCATCAAAATAATCCAGACATTGTATATGATTAGACAACCAATCAGGAGCAATCCGCACATCATCTTCAGACAAGGCTATTAAATCCCCTTTAGCAAGTGTAACCGCCGTGTTTCTTGCCAACCATAACGCTTTCTCCTCTTGCCGCGCAACCCGGATATCTAAATCAAAAGCCTTATAAAAATCCGGCTGAAATGGCTCCGACTGATCCACGATAATAAGTTCAAAATTAGGGTAATCTTGTGCTTCAAAATCATGAAGTACAGCCTTTAAATACTCGTATCTATTTAAAGTAGGAATCACCACACTCACTAATGGTGCTGAAACTAACATATCGGATTCAAACCCGTTCCAATCCGGATACGTAATAGGATGAATTGCTGTATTGCTGACAGCTATTTTACCACTAGCCCACCAGGCACGAATTTCCTGTATGGGGTTATGAAAGGTTAACAAACGCATAAGCAGCACATACAACACCCAAGCCGGATGAAACTGCTTGCGTATAAAATAATAATTATCAAAAAGCGATACCGCCTCAAAAGCCGTATAACATGGTATATCCCCTATATATCCCGCCTGAATAGCCTGCCAAGACAAATCGTAAGCACGGGCAGTTTCTGAATGGTAATGCCCATCAACAGTCAAGGTGTCTAACACAGTTTTGGGCAACTCCGAAACTATAGGATAAGCACTAGCCCCTGAAGCATTAAACAAGCGAAAGTAATGCGTGGGCTGTAAATATGTTAAAAACTGAAATGGCATGTATTAAAGTAAATAAATATTAAGAGTTAGGGGAATCAGTTATAACGGATTTCAACTGCTTATATATAATCGATTTCTCGAAAGTATCGGCATATAAACTTTTAAAATAATCAGTTGATAATCCTTCACCATCTATATAGCATTGCAATTTATGACTAAGTTCTTTAATATCTCTGGGGTTAAAACTAAAATCGGACAGCTGATATTTTGATGTGTCCACAAAATTCAAGGCGCCAAAGGTTTGTGAAACAATTACAGGAGTTCCTAAAGCAATCGCTTCTATAAGAACCAAACCAAAAGCTTCGTGAAAGCTCGGTAAAACTACCACATCCATTTGCTTATAAAAGGCAACCATTTCGCTTACGGATAGATTCCCCAAAAATACCACCACATCTTGTAAACCATATTGTTCAATCAATGCGCTTAAAGCCTTTTGATTATCTCCTTTACCAGCCAAATATAATTTTAATGGTATGTTCGTCTTAGACTTTAAGATGCTTAAAGCTTCTATAACACTTTGCTGGTTTTTATCAAAAACCAAACGTCCTGGACAACCAATCTGAAAAACACCCGTTTCTTGTAATGTACTTAACGTTTTGGGGCAAGCTTCATATTCTTGTATATTAGTCCAAAACGGTATACAGCCAGTACGGCCCCTCGGCACCTTATACACACTATGCATTTCGCCTTGCAATTGTTTGGAATTGGCTAAAACAAAATCAGCTAAATTAAGATAAAATGATTTATTCCATACTTTCAACTGGCTAGGTTTTGTATGACCATAAGCACTATGAAACCAAGCTATATTACGTTTAACACCCAATAGTTTCCCAAACAAAACAGCAGGATTAATATAACTAAAGTTAGAAATAACCACATCGGGTTTTCGAGCCTTAATTATACGGTAAATCGCTAAGTAATTCTTAAAATAACTACTTCGCTTTTCACCATATATAGATACACCGTCCTGTTTAAAACAAGCTTTCTTATGCTTTAAATAAAAATTATCCACTTCAAATCCATCAGCATACAACCGCTCTGATAGTTCCTGAAAAAAACCAGAAAGCAAGCCTTTATTATATGTGTATAAGATTAATAGTTTCAAATTAATAATAGGTGTTAATTTACTAAAACAATAAGGTTATAGTATTTATGATAGGTTCTTAAAAAAATCTACATCACGATTGATAGCTATAGAATTTTCATAATATTTTAAAAACCTTATATATCCAGATTTTGCTAGGTCATTCCTTAAATTTTCATCCAACAAAATCTGTTTTAACTTAGTCTTCAAATCGACAGAATTACCTGTTTCAAATAATAAACCAGACTCTCCATTAATTATAATTTCTTTTATACCTGTATTATTAGCCCCAATAACGCAGGTCCCAGAACTCATTGCTTCAATTAGAGTAAATCCAAACGCCTCTGAATTACTAGGAACAATGGTACAGTATGATTGCTTATATGCTCGTAATACAACTTCTTTATTTTTTTCTCCTAAAAAAGTAACTTTATCAGAAACCTCCAAAGCAATCGTCAAGCTTTTTAAATCATTTAGAATATATCCATTACCAATGATATCTAAAGTAACATTAGGAAATTCTTTTGCAATTTGAGCAAAAGCATGAAGCAGAATATCAACCCCTTTACTAGGGTGTAGGCGCCCTACATATAATAATTTATTTTTACAGGTATTAATACCATCTAAAACAACACTATAATCCTTTACTGAATTAGGTAACACTGTTATTTTAGTTTCAGGTATTGAAAAAAACGTACTAGCATCATCTTTTGTTGCCAATGAATTAGTAATAATATCAGTTGCTAAACCATATATAAATGATTTCCTATATACTTTAAAATTATTTTGGCTATATTGAGTACTAAGTGTACGTATCCAAGACACTCTCTTTTCAACTCTATGAATCCATCCTACTATTAAAAAAAGATTAACAGAACTAAACATAGATATCATTAATTCTGGCTTATATTTACGGACTAACCCATATAAAAACCAAAAATCCCGCCACTTAGTAGGTCGTTTTGAAGGCCACTTCAACAAAACAACATCCTCATTTAAAACAATTTGCGTTTTTCTAACTTTACTTGTAATTACAACAACTGTATTTGTTTCAGCTAACTTATTACTGAGTGTAATAAAATAATCAGATGTAGAGTTATTCATTAAATTATAAGAAAGAAAGCAAACACCCATATAACATCTATTTATACCCTACTGCCACTAAATGAGCCGTCTGCTGGGCTGTTTGTTCCAACCCTTTAGATTGCTGCCTGTTCACAGCGGTACCCACCAAGGTTTTAAGCATAGATAACGGATTGAGCGTTTTTAAACTCTTTAAACTCCATACCCGATACTTACCTGTTTTCACCGCATAATGCACATCTACCGTTTTAAAGTAAGGTGCTAATAAATCATGCAATTCCTGACGGGTATAATGCCGCACGTGATCGGGGTTTTTATCAGGCCCTTCATTTTTTATAAAATCACCATTGGGTGTCGTTAAATAAGCCCAACCTCCCGGTTTTATAACCTCCGAAATATGTTTTACAAAGGCCTCATCGGCTTCCACATGTTCTATAACTTCTATAGACACCACGGCATCGTAACTTTCAGCTGCCAATCCGGGTTGGGTCATATCATGTATTACCAAATCCGAAATATTAGACCGCTTACCTTGTATGGTGGATAAAATATTCTCAGTAAACCCCAAATGCAAATCGGCACGAACACCAGCTTCTTGAGGCACATCTAATAAGGTTACCGATGCTGGTAAATTAATGGTATAAGGCGATTTACGACCACCCACATCCAGTACCGAAAGCCTCGCTTGCTTTTCCGGAGTACTCTGGCTTAATAAGCGCTTAATATCATTACGTACTGTTACCAAATGCGTCGTCATCAAAGGAAAGCTCAACCAACGCATAAATTCATAAGAGGTCATGGAATCGTTTTTATCATTTTGCACTACAATAATAAGCCTTATCTATAAGATTTCCACATAGTTTCTAAAAAAGCTAATAAATTTCTAGAAACCAACTATAATCAGGACTACGAGGCTTGGTAAAACGTTACAAAAGCGGCCTGCTGCTGTTCTAAATAAAAAGTAGCTTGTACACGGGCTTGTGCACGGTGTCTTATAGCCATTTGCTGTGATCCTGATAAATTTAAAATATCCACAAGATGCCTGGCCAATAACGCAGGTTGGCGCTTAGGAACCACCCAACCGGTGTTTCCATCTAAAACATTCTCGGCCAAGCCTTCCGCATCCGATACAACACAAAGCAAGCCCATAGCCTGAGCTTCTAAAACCGCATTACAAAACCCTTCTTGAATACTATACTGCACATACACATCAGACTGACTCAGTGTGGCTTTAACTGCTTCTGGTGCCATTTTTCCGGCAAATATAACAGAGGCTGAAATCCCCAATTGATGTGCCGCAAAAACAAGACGCTCACGTTCAGAGCCACTACCAATAATAGTATATTCAAAAGCAATACCTTGCTGTTGCAGTATGGCCAAAGCCTCTAAAGTGTATTCCAAGCCCTTCTTCCAGTGCAAACGAGCTACACTTACCAAACGCAAAGGCGCACTACCATCTACAACACAAGTAACCAATTCCTTATTAAAAAAGGCTACATCTATGGCAGGTGGAATAACATGAATACAAGCTTTTGAAATCCCCAAGGCTATTAAATCTGCTTGCATTTCTTGAGATAACACATGATACCGAACCGCTTTCTTAAAGAGTAAATCATAACATCCTGGATGCTTTAAAGGCGATAAATACAAATCAAAGCCCCTAAAGCTCACCGCCATATCGGCACCAATAGATGCCGCTACATGCTCACGACCTACAGCCAACATGCCAAAACCAAAGTGCAACCAATCTACGGATGTCGAAAACAAAAAGGCATTCGTCACCAAGCGTTTAACACAGCTGAATACCGAAAAGCCAGTGGCACGATCCAATGTAAAATGCCGAACACTACGACGCGGATGTTTTAAAAGCACCCCGAACAACACCCAAATACTCAACAACATTTGGTACCAAACAGCCCCTTTAAAAGGCCTTCCCGGAATAACCCGACATCCAAAAGCCGTTGTTGAAGGACCTGAAGCATCGGTAACAAACAAAACCACTTCAATGCCATGAGCCTGTAAACCCGCAATCTTATTTCGGAAAAACGTTTCCGAATAACCCGGTACGGCCGACAAAACAAGTCCGATACGTTTGCTATTCCTTTCTTTCATATAAATATCCTAATCCTTTTTTCTATAATTTTAATCCGCTTCCATAACAGACGTATAAAGCCCCAACATACCAGAAACCATATGGGATTCCAAGTGTTGCTGCCTAATCAATTCCTGAGCCTGATCCAATAGCTGCTCCTGCTCCGTTTCCGATAATTCAGCCAAGGCTAAAACAGCTGCTGCTAGTGCTTTGGCTGAGCGGATAGGGACTAAAAAGCCCGTCTCATGGGGTTTAACAACCTCAGCCATACCGCCGCAATCGGTACTCAACACCAACGTACGTAAGGCCATAGCCTCCAAAACCACATTAGCAACCCCTTCTTTTACACTCGGTAAAAGCATTAAATCAGCCTCTGCTATCTGCTCCTGTACCGTATCGAAGGATTGCTGACCCACAAGCCTCACATGATTGTCTAAGCCTAAATCGGAAATCTGATACTGGTATTCTATAGCATCCGCACCACCAATAATAGTATACTCAAAATCAAACCCTGCTGCTACTAATTGCTTACAAGCATCCAAGGCATAGCTATAACCTTTAATCCAATGCGGACGTCCTACCGATAGTATTTGAAATGTGTTTTTGCCTGGTTTTAATGGATTTGAAGCTGCTGATTTTAAAAAACTAGCTGCCAAACCACTATAAACAACCTGTATGCGCGATTTTTCAGCACCATACTGTGCTGCTTCCAAACCAATGGCTTTGGATACAGCATGAAAACCGGCTACTTGCGGGAAATACTCTTCGTACATGGCGGCTAGTTCAGCATCAGCAATAGGCGAATAATTAATATGGGCTCCACGCAAACTAAGCACCAATTTCATACCAAAATCCTGAACCCAAATCCAATCGGAAACCCCTTTGGCCCATTGGACATGAAAAACATCAGGACTATACCAAAGCACCGGGTAATACTTCACCTTACTATACCAATCTGCTTTACCGACTTGCTGTAAATGGGCATCCAGACGCTGTTTGTCACGACGCTTAAACAACCATAATAACAACCCAAACCGAAGCAAATGCCAAAGTTTAGATAAGCGGCGTAAACGATACCCCACCACTACAACACCAGAACGCCGTATAGGCTTACGGTTTAAAATACCAAAAAGATACACCTGATGCCCAGACTTAGATAAGCCAGATACCAACCGCTCAATAAAAGTGGTACTACAAACCCTTCCGGAGTAAATAGCTATTTTTAAAGGTGCTTTCAATAACTTCAATTTTAAAACCTAAAGGTAAAAATCTTTAGATAACACAACCAATATTCACACATATAAATGGGCTAATTAAAATAGGGCGCTAATTGCTGAGCAAAAAGTAAGCTAACTGCCTGCTGACCACGTTTATTAACATGAAGCGCATCATAAAAATACCAATCTTCAGTTAACACACCGCTATAATTAACAACTTTAAAAGGAGAGGCTTTAATCTCAGCATTTATTCGGCCATGTGGTGGTACATAAACCACTAACGTTATACCATTCTCAGTACATAACGTTTCTATTTTCTGCAAATACGGGTTTTTAAAGACTATAGGTCGAGATTCACGATCCTGATGCGCATGCGATTCTTTACGCAGTACCGGATAACTATAATTTCCCAAAGCATCAAACCGATTACGTTTCTTAGGCTTAACGATACTTAACAGCCCTGGGTAAAACAACTCCGCATTATAATACCCCATGCCTATAGACGGCAACCACCTGCTCCATTGCAATATGCGAGACTCTCCACCTGAAAAACCTTGATAATGTCCTTGAACATAAGGCGTTGATATATAAGGTAAAAAGCGATAATCATTACTACTCAATACGGGGTTTGATCGATTATAATCCATCATACTCGCAGCTAACACACACACCTTGCTCCGCTTACCACTTGCTATAAAATGCTGCAACATAACGTACTGACTAGCCAGCGAGGTATCATCCATGGCGAGGTTTATACCATCGGTTCCTAAAACAGAATCCATAACACGCGTATTCAAGCCTGTCAACCCCACACTAGAACCCAAAACCACATAATCAAAAGTTTTAGTAGGTACATGCGTTATAAACGACGGTTTATAAAATTGACCTTGTCGCAAAGCCCATAAACTGGCATATGACAAGACCAAGGACACGCCTATTACCATCAGTAAAATAAACCTAATATGTTTTAAAAATGCCCGCATTAAAATTGAAAATAAATAAAGTCCGAAGGATTCTTATAAACCCCCATAAATACTATTAAAACGCCAATCAGTATAGCTTGGTAAGTAGTCAACTGAACCTCCCGTGCTTGTCCTTGTACACTCCGATACTCATACCCCAATAAAACCAAAATACCAACAGCACTGATAAGACTAAACAACAACGATTTCGAGCTACTATAAAACAGCCCTAATGCGAACGAATCAAAACTAAAGATCCTTGCTAAAAAATGCCATGCAGCTTCCAAACTATCAGCCCTAAAAAACAACCAAGCCAAACACACCATCAAAAAGGTTCCCAATATACTAGGTAATTCACCCCAGCTAATTCGGGTACTACTGGTGTGTTTTCTATTCCATTTCAAAACTAATAAGGGCAAAAACAAAAACGCATGTATGCCGCCCCAAACGATAAAAGTCCAATTAGCACCATGCCAAAAACCACTGACTAAAAAAATTATAAACACATTCCGAACTTGCTGCCATGTAGAGCCACGAGATCCTCCCAAAGGAATATACAAGTAATCTCGAAACCAAGTAGATAGAGAAATATGCCAACGGCGCCAAAATTCGGCAATATCTCTTGAAAAATAAGGGAATGAAAAATTCGTCATCAACTGAAAGCCAAACAACCGGGCTACACCAATAGCGATATCTGAATAACCCGAAAAATCCCCATAAATCTGAAAGGCAAATAAAACAATTCCTAAAAATAATTCGGCAGAACTATAACCACCCGTACCATCAAAAATCTGATTTACAAAAAAAGCACAATTATCAGCAACCACCATTTTTTTAAACAGCCCCCAAATAATCAAACTCACCCCCCCCTTGGCCAACTCTGAATCAAACACACGGGGTTTTAAAAACTGTGGCAATAAATGTGTAGCCCGCTCTATAGGGCCTGCTACCAACTGTGGAAAAAAAGCAACATAACTAGCAAAGGGAACAAAACCGCTTACAGGCCTTAATTGGTGTCTATAAACATCAATGCTATAACTTAACGTTTGGAAGGTATAAAAACTAATCCCCACAGGTAAAATAATGTCTAAGCTACTAGGTTGTATGCTACTACCAAAAAAGGAGAATGCCGCAACAAAATTATCTATAAAAAAATTATAATATTTAAAAACACCTAGCAAACCTAAATTAACAAAAACACTAGTATATAGCAGAAGTTTTCTCTTGCGAGCTTCTTTAGCATAGCGTAAAGAGTTACCAATCCCAAAATCTACAAGGGTGCTAAACAAAATCAATCCCAAAAAACGCCAATCCCACCAGCCATAAAACACATAACTAGCCACTAACAACAAAATATTTTGCGCGCGTAAAGACTGCTTAAACACAAACCAATACAGGATAAATACTATAGGAAGGAATACCGCAAAATCTAAAGAGTTAAATAGCATAAATGATTTACAAATAAGTTAATATTCATCAGTAAAATAAGTGTTTATAAAAAAATCTGTAAAAACCTTTGCACCATCTCTATTCAAATGCTGGTAATCATGAAACATATTCATATTATCTATAGATTTAGAATAGTCCATATAGTTTGGAAGATTCACTCTTAAAACTTCGGTATTAAAATCGGTTTGATAGTAGGGTGCTGTAAAAAAATAACATGCAATTTTATTTTTCTTACACATATTTATAATTTCTACTAAATGTTCATTTGTTTTATTTTCTAGGGCTTTTAAAGTATAATTCTCATCTTTTTCCATAGTTCCAACAATTCCCGAAAACCCTAAATTACTTTCAAAATTATTATCCTTTATAAAAGTAAGAGCAAGCTCCCTAAATCCTAACTTAGTATCATTTTGCATATATCGATAAAAGGGTATGTATTTTTTATAAATAGCCAATGAATCATACTTTTTTATTTCATTGTATACATAATCATCTCCTATAAACGGTGTCCATGGCGCTATCGCTAAAGGGTCTAATGATTCTTTATTATATACTTTATCTACTTGAATAAAAATTCGTTTAACATGATGTTTCTCTAAAAAAGTATGAACCATCAATTTTATTTCTAGGTTTGTAACAGCAGGATAAGCTAAATTAACACCTAATTGATTCGTTTTTTGTAGTATTTGCTTTGGATTAACATGATAAAAAGCCCTAGAAGAACCAAAAATAGCATAATCCAAAGGAACATCTTTACTCATATGTTTAACCCAAGAAACTTTACTTCTATTATAAACGCTATTTGAATATATTTCAGTGTAACAAATATCCAAAACAACCAATAGTAATATGGATAAAAGTAAAACCTTAAAAGAATGCAGTAAAAATTTTCTCATAATTAAAATTGAAAATAAATAAATTCTTGTAGGTTAGAAAAACTACCAAAGACAAAAATGAATAGAATAATTACTAAACTTGATGTTATAGGACTCTTTACCTTCTCCAAAGGAAATACTTTTTTTCTTGTAAACCACTCAACAATTAAAAGGAATGCAATTAAAGGCAAAATTTCAAATGCATAACGCTCTATGTGCAACTTCTCCATAAAATTGACAGTAAAGGCACTTACCTGATTTAAATAAGAAAAAGCACTAGCAACATTTTCAGCTCTAAAAAAAACCCAAGCTATTAAGGTTAAAATAAAGGTTATAAATATTTGCAAAAATTCTTTAACGCTTGGCAAATTTGTATTTTCTGCTACCGTATTAATATGTATGCGGTTTCTGGAACCAAGCATGATTGGTAAAAAATAACATGCATTTAATGCCCCCCAAACTATAAAAGTCCAATTGGCGCCATGCCAAAACCCACTGACTAAAAATATAATAAACACATTCCGAACCTGATTCCATTTATTACCTCGAGACCCGCCTAATGGTATATACAAATAATCCCGAAACCACGTGGATAGGGAAATATGCCAACGCCGCCAAAATTCAGCGATATCTCTTGAAAAATAAGGTGTAGCAAAATTCTGTTTTAAATCAAACCCAAAAAGTTTAGAGGTCCCTATGGCTATATCTGAGTAGCCTGAAAAATCACCATAAATCTGAAAGGCGAAATAAACAGCCCCCAAAATTAAAGTACTTGATGAATAGTCTGAATAATTATTAAAAATATCATTAGATAATTGTGCACAATTATCAGCAATAACAACCTTTTTAAATAAACCCCAAAGTATTTGTTGCAAACCACTAATACCTTTTTTTGCATCAAAACGCGTTGCTTTTTTAAATTGCGGCAATAAATTAGAAGCCCGCTCAATGGGACCTGCTACTAGCTGTGGGAAAAACGAAACAAATGCTGCAAAGGCAATAAAATTAGTTGTAGGTTCTAACTTTCTTCTATAGACATCAATCGTATAACTTAAAGTTTGGAACGTATAAAAACTAATTCCTACAGGTAAGATAACATCTAAACTATTAGGCTGTATGCTACTACCAAAAAAGGAGAATGCCGCAACAAAATTATCTACAAAAAAATTATAATATTTAAAAACACCTAGCAAACCTAAGTTAACAAAAACACTGGTATATAACAGAAGTTTTCTGTTGCGCGCTTCTTTAGCATAGCGTAAAGAATTACCGATCCCAAAATCAACGAGGGTGCTAAACAAAATCAATCCCAAAAAACGCCAATCCCACCAGCCATAAAACACATAACTAGCTACTAACAACAAGATATTTTGCGCACGTAACGACTGCTTAAACACAAACCAATACAGTATAAATACTACAGGAAGGAATACCGCAAAATCTAATGAGTTAAAAAGCATAGTTTAATTCTATTTAAAACGTCGTTCGTATAAATCCGTTTTAAAAATGTCTAAAATGTTATTAATTCCAGCTATAGTTTCATCCGATAAATCCATGGTCTTATTAGTAACTAAAGCGCCTTTCGGATGTGTTTTAGATGATGGTCGATTATAAATAGCGTCAAGATTTGGTGCAACCTCCAAATTAAATGTATGGCAAATATTACGCAATAAACTAATATCGCCAAGTAAATCTTCGTATCTAACGACTGTTATACGTTCTAAATAATTTGCAAAACGTGAAATGGGCACCACATTTTCAATACACCAACGCAAAGCCAATACTTCTGTCTTAGAAAGTTTGGCATAATTAGAAATATTAAAATCAAACTCCTTTTTAATAAATGCAACCAAATCAGGTTGTGCGGTAAAATGCGACAAATCAAATAACCAAGGAAACTGAACTTGTAGTTGTGAACGTATCACATCATAAGGATTTCGAATAATGTGTATAACTGGAATATTAAACACCTCACGCAAATACAAGCCAGATAAATTAAACCTTACAAACTTAATTATAAAACGTTTTGGCACTAAAGGCCACAAATGCCGTTTCCATTTACGATTACTATTCTGAGCAATCCAATCGCAATCTACGGTATTACTAAAAACCTGCTTCAAATATTTTTTCGCAGGTTTAGATGATACGGTACCATGAAACCATTTATCACATAACAAATACCCATTCTTAGTTCGGGTTTCTTGTTCAGGCTCAAACAACATACGATACCGATGGGGTTGCGACAAAGTTTCACTAAGCCAACTCGTACCACTTCTAGCACTACCTACTATAACTATATGTTTCTTAAAGGACCTCATGACTCATCATTTTAGTATACAAAGCTTCATGTGCTTTTATAAAAGTAACCATCGTAAAATGGGCTTCACAATAAGCTCTAAGTTTACACCCTAAGACATCAAGAGCAGCGGAATCCAATTCTTTAAGGTTTTGTATTTTTTCAGCTAAGGCTTCTGAATCGCCTGCTTTGAATAACAACGCTTTAAAATCTTTTAAAACATAATTAATACCCGTTATATCCGATCCCAACACAGGAAGCCCCATACTCATAGCTTCTACTAGCGCCATAGGCATACCTTCTTTACGTCCTTCATCAAGTGTAGGAATAACGTATAAATCTGCCGATTTCATATAAGGTCTCACATCTAATGCTTTCCCTAAAAAAGCAACCTGATCTTGTAACTCCAACCGGTCCCGTAAAGCAACCATAGCATGGCCATAAGCATTATCAAAATCTCCCAAAACACTTAACTTCACCTGGCTGTCATTTAGCCTAGCCATAGCTTCCAATAACACTTGTATCCCTTTTACGGGCACTAAATTGGCGACTGTTATAATATGAAAATGGGTATCTGCTGGCTTGGTATAACTGGTTACCGCGTGCGGACTATAATACGACGTATCAATACCTAAAGGGATTAAAGCTTGGGCTTTTTTATTTGGAAAATACCCCCCCATCTCTTCATTAATGGTAATAATAAAATGGGCTAAATAACTTTTTATTTGCCAATGCTTATTAAAGCCCATAGCCTTTTTAGTATACAACCATTTTTTACCTACCAGATGCGCCGCTAAGGCTTCCGTCCAATCATTACTCCATTGCCAAGAATGAATAATATCAAAATCATGCTGCTTATAAAAACGCGCTATCGGTACTATACGAAATGGCAACGATATGTAAGGCCTGTAAGGCACCTTCGTCTCAAAAATATAAATTGGTACATGTAAAGACTCTATAACCTTAAAAAAGGAGCCCTCTGAACTTCCACAAGCTATAGATATATCAAATTTATTCTTATCAAGTCCTTTAACTAAATCATAAACAACTTTACCACTTCCAGCCGTATTAAAATTAGAGATAGTAAATAAAACACGTATTTTTTTAGAGCTCATCAATTTCTTTAATAATTTTTGCTGGATTTCCTGCAATCACACAATTAGAAGGCACATCTTTTACTACAACCGATCCAGCCCCTATCACGACATTATTGCCGATTTTGATAGAACCAATAATTACCACGTTAGCGCCGACTGTTACATTATCTCCAATAATTGGACGTAATTGATTATCATTACCTTTATTACCAATGGTTAAACCATTGCGGAATTGAAAGTCTTTTCCTATTGATTCCGCATTAATAACACTAGCAAAAGGATGATAACATAGCATCCCACCGGCTATTTTTGTGTTTCTAAATAATTTACACGGGATATCACTTACAAATACTTTTCGCCATTGCGAGTTTAACTTATTTATACGCCAAAAAAAGACAAAAGCATAATCTGGGTAATAAGTCATTAAATGTTTAAACTGTTGCTCTATTGAAGCATTTTGCACCTTACTCCCTCTAACTTTCAATGTTTGTATTATGTCTTCTTGAATAACACCATTACCTAATACATAGCGTCTGTAAAGGCTAGGAATTAAAATTTTTTTCTTGATTTTTTTTATGAAATGAGTTGGTTTCAAATGTATTGTATTTAATCCGTAAGTTGCTTAACGACTCTAGGCACCAAATGATACCCATAAATTTTCCTTAGCACTTCTAACGGCAATATAACTAATATTGATAAATATAATCGAATTGAAATTGGAATACTTATTCCTTTAATATCATCAAATAATTGCTGTTTTAAACGCTTTCGTTCTTTAAATTCAGGCGTATAAACAAGTTGTCTACCCATAGATTGAAATAGCTGACTAAATAAAATCTTTTTAAATGTTTTAGGAGGATTATATTCTAAATAAAAAGGTAAATGTGCTTTTACCAGCCTAGGCCATATCATGAAAGCGCGTGGCATCTGGCGTTTCGATTGTTGTATTGTTGACACTTCATGCTTATAGTACAAATACACATAGGAATCTAAAAAGGCTACAGCACTAGTCATCCCTAATCTTATATCGAATGCCGTATCTTCTCCTATTTTTATTTCTTCAGGATACACACCTATTTTATCAAAGACGCTACGTCTGTATAAGAAGGCAGGTGGTCCTACCACATGTTTTAAGTGCTCAAACCATAATAACCCCCAATAGGGTTTTTCTTTAAAAACTACCTTATCAGTTTCATCGGTTGGTTTCTCTGTTTCAGTAATCCCTTTATAGGATTTCACCATTTTACCAAATACAGCATCCACATCTTTATTGCCTTCTAAAACAGCGAGCATTTTATGTAAAGCATGCGGATAAATCTCATCATCCACATCAAACATATAAACATAATCCCCTTTAGCCTTTTCAATACCTAAATTTCGGGCAGGTGCAGCACCTTGCTTGGCTTGCTTAAAAAGCTTGACTCTTTTATCCTGTGTTATTAATTTTTGAATGTTTTGTACCGAACTATCTGTAGAATTATTATCTACATATAGAATTTCAAAATCATCTACATGTTGATTTAAGATAGACTGATAGGATTTATCAATAAAATCAGCACCATTATAAACAGGAATAACAACAGATAATTGCATACATTATTTGGTGTAAAAGTGTTTCTTCCAAAGGGAAAAGGTTAATAACATACTTACAGGTGTGGAATAATAAACAGCATCCACGTTTTTAAATTTATCATAAAATGCAGCAACCACCTCCTTGGGAATAAATGCTAAAAAAGAATCATCAAAAAGACGTTCTTTTAACTGCGCATCATTGGCTTCCCCATAAAACTGCAGTTCAAAATTCCGCTGAATATAAGGCTTCCCCACAGCCGCTTTAAGCTCACGTTGCAACTTATTTAAAATACGATAAGGTAAATTATAAGGTACTTTATTGTATTGGTAATTATTTAAATGAAACGGCTTTTGCTGGTGCCATGTAATTTCTGCTATGGCTTGATTCTGTTGTAAATGGGCTATTTGCAAACGCCTATCGGCAAGATATGCTTCTGGAACCGTACAAATAAACTGCAACATCCGGTCGTCATAATACGGTAAGGTAATGGGGTTTGCCTCTGCAAACACTTGCAAATTAGTGGTGGTCCATCGGTGTGCCCATTGCGAGGTTTTAAAGGCTCGTATACGGGCACTAATATTTTTAATCGGTATTTTAGCCAAACCGGCTTCTATACGAGATACTAAATAGGACTTAAAAGTCCCATCTAATCCCCATGCCTGCCAAAGCGCTTCTGCAAATTCCAAGCCTCCCGGTTTTAACATCTTTTTTAAAAGCAACGGAATAACATCTTGTTCTGCCACCCCATCTGGAGCACCGCGATCAAACAACACATCCCCCCAGTGCCCTAAAGAAAACACACCCGTCTTCTGTTTCAATTCCGGTAATACCGCCATTTGCCTTGCATGGGTAAACTCCGAAAAACAGCCATTTAGCTGTGCCAAATCATCGATACAGCCCCATAAATACCCTTTAGAAATACTATAGGCTTCAAAATCAAACCCACAAACGTCGGCTATTTGTTTACTTATTTTATGCTCAGGATATCCGCCAGGAAAATAATAACTATAAGCCGATACCCTATTGGGTAAATCTTTAAAAACTAAGGCCTGACTTCTACTGTCTAAGCCACCGGATAACGGTAATATAACGGGGCTATCACCTACTTGATCTTTGGTGATAGTAGTTAATAAATCAACATATTCTTTTAAAGCGGCTTCAAATGTTAGGTCTCGAGGGGTATAATGCCATTCAAACCACGGCGTACTATCTATTAAATAACCATCTGCATCTAAAGTATGACGATGTCCTGGAGCCAAACAAATTTCGTCTTTATAATACGTATCACCATCCATAAAAAACCCCGTAGCGGCATATATGCATATAGCCTCAAGATTTAACTCATGTGGCATCTTAGCTTTTTTAACAAAGACCTGCTTTGTCGGCAATATTGGGCTCTTTATTGTTGTCATATTACTAGCAAGCTAATATAATAAAAAAGGTGACGTTACATTAAGGTATCTGAAGAGTTTTTTTGAAACCAAAAAGGCTATATTCCCTTATTAAAAACAACTATGTTTACTGTAGTTTTCAAACAAGATGTCCAATTACTTGTTTCTTTTAAAGTCTATCTTATTTAGATTTGATATTTCGTCACATTAAACATGTAAATTCGCCCACTTTTGCCAAGCATAAATATGCCAAACACCCCAAGCATTATCATGCTTCTTCGCATAAAAATCCGTAACATAGTCTTGCAGAACTGATACATCCATGGCTTCTTTACCATAAAAAGGGGTGTCAAAAACAAAATGCATAACATCAGCACGCAACTCTTTATGTAACCAATTATTTAAAGGTACCGTAAACCCCATTTTCTTTTGATTTATTAGTGTTTCTGGAATCTCTTGGGCTAACAACTTTTTTAAATTCTTTTTTAAATCTTGCATGTTATGTAATTCGCCTTCTTGTTGCCAAGCACTCTCAATACTATTCTTATCCAAAAATGGTACTCGAACCTCTAAACTATGTGCCATACTAGCACGGTCTACCTTTATTAAAACTCTCTGCATATGCGCATAAAATTCATTCCAGCGTTGTTCGTGCAATAACCTACTATTATTTGAGTTCGTAAAGGAATATAAGTTATTAATAGATTTGGAAAATGATGTATTTGGAAAAGCAGCACTTAACGTTTCTACTGGAAGTTTTAAATGCTTATTGGCAATAAATGCATCCAAACTTTTAAAATAAGGGGCCCAAGTTTTAGTTAGACCTAAGGTATTAGTGATCTGAGCTAAAGGTTTTCTAAGAAAAAAAGGCAACTTAAACCACCAACGTTTTTGTAAAACATCCAACATTCTTGGATAACCAAAAAACAACTCATCACCTCCGTCTCCTGATAACATCACCGTATGTTTCTTTTTAGCTTCTTTTGAAATAACATAGGTTGGAATACTTGAGTAATCTCCAAAAGGTTCTGGATATGCCTTGAAATGTGAATCTATTTCTAACAACAAATCCCTTTCATGTACGGCTACAATATGTTGTTTTATTTCTAAATGTGTTGCATAAGCCTTCGCTATTTCACTTTCATTTAAATTTGGATTATCTACTTCTAAAGTAAAAGCTTCAATATCTGGAATATGCTTCTTAGCATATGCACTAACTATAGGACTATCCACCCCTCCACTCAAAAACGTTGCAATTGGTACATCACTCACTAATTGTTTAGAAACAGCATTTTGCAAAATAGCAGATAAATCTGTTGTCGATTCTACCGCTTTTTGCGTTTTTTTAAAGGAAACTATAGCCTTCTTAGTAACATTTCCTTGTCTATCTATTTGTAATAATTCACCAGGGTTTACTTGAAAAATAGATTTATAAATAGTATTTGGTGCTTGCATATAACCAAAACCAAAGTATTCTTTTACTATTTCGGGTACCAACGCCAAGGTTTTACAAAACCAAGTATGTTTATATACCTGATCAAACTGTGAGGCCATAACTACCCCCTCTTGAGCTACACCATAAAACAAAGGTTTTATACCTGCAAAATCACGTGTAAGATACAAACAGTCTTTTTCAGTATCAACAACAGCTATGGCAAACATCCCATTTAGAAGCTGCACCGTAGTTTCTACACCTTTCTTATCCAATAAATGTATAAGCACTTCGGTATCGGATGTTGAGTGTAAATTGGTGAGTCCATAGGTTTGAGCTAAAGCTTTATAATTATAAATTTCACCATTAAAAACAACATGATAACGACCACTAGGACTTTGCTTAGGCTGATTACCTTGCGGAGAAACGTCTAAAATAGCCAACCTATTAAACCCTAACTGAAAGCCAGCCCCTGTTTCTATGCCACTTGCATCAGGACCACGATGCCTAGACATTGCTAAAAGCTTTTTAAACTCAGTTAATTGGGTTACTTCGTAATTTTTAAATGTATACTCACCTATAAATCCACACATAACTTATTTTTTTTTTTCAAAAATCCCTACTATGGCTGATGAAAAATATTTAGAAGAATGTTTTTCTAATATTTCATTAGCAAAGTATTTAAAAAATAAACGATGCCCTTTATAAATAAGTTTTTGAATCAAATTATTTTTCTGGTGTACACCTAAAGGGAAACCTCCATAATAATCTAGAAAGAGTAACGATAGATTGTTTCGTTTTGCAAAATTTTCAAAAACCTGAAGTTTCATACATTTTAAATTATGAACCTTTAAATTTTTATAATCCACCATATATTTATAGAACTTTATATACCCTCTCATATTAGGTATCATGACCAATAAACGTCCTTGATCAGACATATATTTTACATGTAAATCTAAAATAGTATCGTAATTTTCAAAATGTTCAATAAAACCATTGGACATCACATAATCATATGAGGTTTGTGGTTTAAACTTCGTAAAATCCTCTTGAACAATATGATATTTTGGTACATCCATCACTTTAAAGGAGCCCTCTATTTGTGTAATGTATGAATTATAATCTAGACAAGTTGGCTTAAGCTTATACTGATATGCTAAATAACGTCCTGGAAAGCCACCTATTTCTATAACGCTTTTTTTCTCATCATTATCTTTTATAAAGACATTCCAAATTCTATCATAATATGAACAAACTGTAGTAATGTGCTTTTTGTTTACATGACTATGTTTGTAATAACTTTCCCAATATTTTTCTGTTGTAAGCTTATCTTCCATTATTTAAATCTATAAATTAATATTAAACTCACTTATTAAATACGCCATATTTCAATAAAAAATACCCAAACCGCATTCCTTCCTGTATATTTATTTTAAAAACACTAATAATCAAATTCACTTTAATTTGAAGTCCTGGACAATGATTCTTTAACAGTTGCTTGTAGCGTTTCGCTTCAACTTTAGCAATTAACCCCCTATCTTTCTTTGTAAAATGCAGCTCTCCCCATTTTAGAAGCGCTTTAGTCAATGCTCGATATCTTATAAATTGCTCATAAGGATCTGTATTAACCATACGAGAGGTATTGTCATCATGCTTCCGTACACATGCCAGTACATCTGGCAAGGCATAAAATGGGTAGTAATAAGCCACGCGACGCCACATTTCCCAATCCTCTTCAATTCTAAAATCAGTATTAAACACCCCAACGGTATCAAAAACTTCTCGCCTTAAAACTGGCGTAATCATAGAAAGTCGATTTTTAAACAATAAATCTTTAAAAACATAACCATGATTTCCTCTTTGTTTTATGACACGTCCGGTTCGAACACCATCAGTATTAACAAATTCAATATTACCGGTTACCAAGCCTACTTCGGGATTCGATTTAAATACGGGTATTTGTTTTTCTAATTTATCAGACAACCAAAAGTCATCATCATCACAAAAAGCTATTAAAGCACCTTTACTCTTAGATAGGCCAAAATTTCTTGCCCCATTTACACCTTTTGGGAAATCATTACTTCGTTTAAAATAAGCTATCCTAGTATCTTGCTGACTGAAGTCAGCCATTATTTTTGCGGTATTATCAGTACTTCCATCATCAACAACAATACATTCCCAATGAGGATATGTTTGTGATAATATACTTTGAATAGCAAAACCGATATATGCTTCACGATTTAAAGTTGGGATAATAATAGAAACGACAACGTCATTCATTCAAAATAATTTTAGAGATTAAGCCTTTAACTAGTCTTTAAGCAAAACATAACCTTTATTAAAAATAGTATAAGACACAAAACCTATTAGAGTTTTCAACACACCCAGTATATCAGATTGCCTCCATTGAAATTTTAATAATGTACGTAACACAAAATATTTTATATTATTGTTTTCAACAAGAGCACGTCTCAAATAATGTTTAAAACGCTGTACTATGAGTAGCTCCAAAATAACTATATATTTTTTTAGTTCATTCTTTTCTAACAATTCTATATGTTTAACTCTAGCTTTTAAATCAGACCGAATCTCAACCTCATTTAGTTTGTTCATTTCTTTAGAAAAAGAGTTTTCATGCCATCTATATAATATATTAGCAGAATTTAAATAAGCTATTTTCGGCTTAGTATATAACATTCGTAAATTAAAATCCCAATCATCAACATTACGTATACTTTCGTCAAAAAGATATTCTTGCTTCAGTAAAAACGACCTACTCCATAAAGGACCACTAACAAAAAAAGTCATTTTTCCTGAAATAAAATCAGAAAACAAATCATGGGTTTTAAAATTGTTAGTATGTTTCTTTTTATTTGTCTCTAAATCAACAACATCTACTTTGGATACAACAACATCTTCACAATCAGTAAATCGACCAACCCATTCCTCTAAAGCACAGGGCATGAATATATCATCACTATCAAAAAAATTAATAAAGTCCCCTTTACTTTTTTCAAACCCATAATTCCTACAACTGCAAGGCCCTTTTAATTTATTTTCGGGGCGTTTGTAGTAACGGAAGCGTTTATCACGAAGCATATAATCAGACATGATTTCGGCTGTGTTATCTGTACTACCATCATCCACTACAATGCACTCCCAGTTGGTATAGGTTTGAGCAATTATAGAGTCTAAAGTTTCCCCTATAATATGTGCTCTATTATAGGTCGGGATGATTATAGAAATTAAAGCTGTTTCTAACATAACTCCATAGTTTTCCATCGTTTATTAATTCTGTAACTATAAAGTTTAAACCTGAACATACTACCACACACAAACTTAAACTCCATAAAAACTGACTTATTTTCATGTTTTAAAATGGGACCTAAGTGCTTGTAAATAAATGCCGCTGTATTATAATCACCATGCTTTAAACTCATAAAAAAATACACCATAAGTGTTTGAAAACATCTATTGATTAATTGGCAATCTCTAATTTCTATCGCTCGTTTCAAGTTTTCTATATTAATATAGCTTTGTGAGAATTTATAATCAGAAACGTAAACCTTATTTTCAGCAGACTTTGTGGAACCGTGTTGTCTGTATAAAAATAAAGGCTTATTAATAATAACGCATTGCTCTTGTGATAAATTATAAAATATCCGAGAGAAGAATTCAGTCTCTTGTCCTCTCAATATTTCAGGATTAAAAAGTTCCGTATTATCTAAAAAACATCTTCTAAAGGTTACATTATTGGTTACAATTTTAAAATTCCAAAGCACATAGTCTCTATACAAAATTGTCTTTATTTTTAAATCAACTATAGAAGTTTCTTTTAATGATTTGTCAACTTTTTTACAAGAGCATATTACTAAATCTATCCCTTCACTGAACGCAAACAGTTTTACTTTTAAAAAATTAAACAACATTACATCATCATCATCAAACCACTGAACATATTTACCCTTTGACACCTCAAACCCATAATTACGAGCCCCATTCCCACCTGGTAAATATGTGTCTGGTCGGTTATGATATTGAAATCGAGAATCCTTTTCTAAATAAGTAGCCATTAAGGCCGCAGTACCATCCGTACTGCCATCATCTACCACAATACACTCCCAGTTGGTATAAGTTTGTGACAGCACAGAATCTAAAGTCTCTCCTATTAAATGGGCACGATTATAAGTGGGTATAATTATAGACACCAATGGTGTAGTAGACATCTTATTATTTTTAATAGCTGGGCTAATATAGGGAATTTATTCTTTGATAAATGAATGATAGGTAATGAGTGAAGCGTGGTGCGTGGTGAAATCTTGGTTTAAGTTTGCTTGGCTTCGGAAATGGGTCCATTTTTAGCATATACACCCAAAGCGCTATCGAAGGAATCCCGAAGGAAACTCGAAGAAACCACCTCAAAAACGCGGCGTTCTTGTCAGGCTGTGTCTCTGTCGTTCACATTAAATCAGTAGAGTTCAGCAGAGGTCTTCTTGTTTCATAGCTGTTTAATTTCGTTCACAACACACTTTATGACATCACTAGTAATCACTACGTTTCAACCTCTTGTTTGGTAGCTTAATAGGCAGTAGCTTGAGGTATTATTAATCATAAATTTTTGAATTATGGCAACATTTGACAAAGGCATACTTGGCGGTTTTTCCGGTAAAGTAGGCAACGTAGTAGGGTCGCGCTGGAGAGGTAAAAACATCATGCGCAGTTTACCAACACGGGGTAATTACACCCCATCGGTAAAACAATTGGAACAACGTGAAAAATTTAAAACGGTTATTCAATTCCTAACACCTATAGTCCCCGTACTGGATTTGTACTTTGGTAATAAACAAGGTGATAAATCTCGTTATAATTTAGCCACCTCGTACCATATTACCGAAGCGGTTATAGATACCGGATTGGGATTTGCTATAGATTATACCAAAGTATTAATTAGTAAAGGGGATTTACGTGGCATAGATGCCGGTGCTGTAGCAGCTGCCGCAGGACAGACCCTGAATTTTACTTGGGCTGATAATAGCGGTCAAGGAAATGCCTCGGCGTTTGACGATTTTATGGTGGTGGTTTTTGCCCCGGGATTGGATGAGTTTTATTCCAACCTAGCAGTAGATACACGCGATGCTACATCAGCATCCGTTTCACTACCCGCTTATTGGACGGGGCAGGACGTAGAAATATGGGCTGCATTTAATAAACCAGACACCAAACTGGCAGCAACAAGCAGCTATTTAGGAACTGTAACATTAACCTAACCCCCTATGGTGGTTATTAAAAAACGCAGAAAAGTAAATTTTACTTTTCTGCGTTTTTTTTATTTGTGAGAAATGGATAGTAAGTAGTGAGTGGTTCATGGTGCCTGGTGAAAAACTTGTCCCATAAAAACTCATTCTTTCTTTAAACTATTAATAGCGCGTTGTAACATAACTTTATTCAGCAAAACTTTAGGATACATCGGAATACGTCCTAATACAAAACTGGGCAAGACGCGTTTTTTACGAAGGCGGTAAATGGTACTCCTACTAATATTAAGATGCTTGACAACCTCATCTGTTGTAAGCCATTCCTCATTACGGATCACCTCTGGATTATTAGACAGAAAAGCCTGTAAAGCTTCGGGTTGGGACTGCTTAAGGACTTGCTTTGTTTTTGTAGCCTTAGTACGTTTAGTGGATGTTGAACGTTTGGTAGGTTTAGTAGGTTTCATAGGCTCAGGAATTTAAACAACACAACCAACTGAATTGCAGTTGATTAACCCCAAGTTAGCATTTTTTTTAATTAGTTGTACGCCAAAACAAAAAAATACGTAGAAATACGTATGTATACCTTTACCTACATGATTATCAAGCTTGTTATAAGAAAATTATAAACCCTGTAATTACTTAACTAGTTGCTGTGTGCTTATAATCAGCTGTCTCTTTCAAGATGTTTTGTAAACTCTCAATATGACGTTTTATATTATAATTTCTTAAAATATGCTGCTTCCCTGATGTTCCTAATTTTTTAGCATATTCCACATCATCCATAAGTTGTAACATATTGTTCGCCATACCGTGAACATCATGCTCCTCACATAACAAACCGGTTTCTCCATCTATAATCACATCTGGTATTCCTGCATGCTTAGTAGCAATTACAGGTAATCCTGATACACTAGCTTCTAGTACAGCTAAAGGTGTCCCTTCCATATCACCACTCGCAGCTACAATGGAATGTTGCACAAAACCCAATGATTCTGACAACAAAACCCTATAAGCCTCTGGAGTAACCACACCTAGAAATTGTACTTGCTTTTCTAATTGATACTGTTTAACCAAGTTAACACATACATTCATTAAAGAGCCACTACCCGCTAACAACAAATGTGCATCGGGATGTTTATGGGCAATTTCATTGAAAGCCATAATAGTATAATAAGGTGCTTTTTTATCGGTAAAACGACCTATACCTATGAATTGTTTTTTTGCAAAGGTTGGTGTAACAGCTTCAAACTCTGGTTGAGGACCATACACGTTATACACTAGCTTTTCCTTAGGACAACCAAGACCTAATAACATCTGCTTCATTTTTGTAGAAACAGCAACTATTTTTGTAGCGTAATTAAAAACGTCCTTATAATCATTACAAGCTTTAATTGCTGTATGTACACTAGCATCATAACCATGAAAATGGACTACTACAGGCAAACCACTTTTAACCAATACATCTTTCATATTAAAAGCATGCGTACCATACTCCACTAAAACAACATCTATGTTCTTTTCTTTTAATGAAGCAAGCACTGCCTCTTCATTTATATAAGAAAAGGAATACTTTTTTATTTTACGAACCAAACGTAATCTCAATAACGCCCATTTAGAAACTAAAGAGTTCGCTGCTTCTAACCGAATACGTCCCCTTCCTCCATAATAATAAAACACTTGCCCTTTAAGGTAGTTTTTATGTGCCTGAATAAAAGTTTCAGAATATGGGTTTTGGCTTGGTGTGAAAATAGCAATATTCATTTACTAGTATTTTTTTAGTTTAAAACAAATAAACTGAAAAGCGAATACAACCTTTTTAAAAAGAGAAGGGTGTAGTCTATAAAAACTTCTTTTAAATAAGTCTTTTTTTGTATGCAATTTAAACCAGTTAACTAACAACTTATTATTCATTACTTTATTGTTAATCCCTTGTTTCTCCTTCAAATATTGTCTTATTAAAGATTCTTCTATCAGTCGCACTTTTTTTTTATTGCTATTAAAATGATTTCTACTTACCTGATTATGGTGTCTAAAAAAGTTTAAATCCTGATTAATGAATGCAATATTAGTATTACTCACTAACTGTAACCAAAAAAACCAATCACCGCACATCCTCATAGATAGTAAAGCCTTATTAAAGTACACATCGCTAATTATATCCTTTTTAAACACAACAGCACTGGCATTAGGTATTACATTCTTTAAAAGGAGATAATCTGATATAAATTTAGCCCCATCCATTTTAAAATCATCTTTCCAAATATTAGTTTTATAAGACTGTGTATAATTTATTCTATGAGAAAGTTTATCTCCATTTTCATCTATATCTAAACTCTGCGTATATACAACTCCCACATCACCAACCAAAGTTTTTAAACAGGTTTCCAAAAAATTTAGCTCGCAATAATCATCACTCTCTGCAATCCAAACATATGTTCCTTTAGCTAAAGCAATCCCTTTTTCCCATTGCTTAAAAGGACTACCTGAATTATCCTTATTAATAATAACATGACTTACTTTTGGATGATTTACATACGAATTTAAAAGTAACGCACTATCATCTGTAGACGCATCATCCAATAAAATCACTTCAAAATCTTGAAATGTCTGATTAAAAACAGAATCTAAACGTTGCTGTAAAAAGTCAGAATGATTGTAATTGGGAATAATAATAGAGAAAGTCGGTTTCAATATGATTTTAATTTGTTAAAAACTTTCCTAAATACAGATGTTGAAAGTTCTTTTTTTAAATATATATTTTCTTTTAACAGTTTTTGATAAGCTTTTATATACAGTTGATAATGCTTTTGTTTAATATAGTCTAAATTTTCTTGCATCATATCGTCGTTAAAAGACTTAATCATAGAGCTGTTAGACACCCGATAATCAAATGTAATTTTATTTAAATAAAAAAAACTAAAATCCGTTTTCATAATACTTAACCAAAAATCCCAATCTTCATGCCCTTGATAAGGTAAATTTTCTTCATAACCACCAATAATATCAAATAGTGATTTACGGATAACGGCACAGGCGTCTATATAATTATGATTTAACATTTTGAATAGGTCAAAATCACCAACATTCCAAATCCCGGACTTTTCCCCAAAATACATAGCATCTCCATAAACGACACCAATATTACTTTCATTATTCAATATGCTAATTGCATTTCTTACAAATTCTGGTCGAACCTTGTTATCTGAATCTAACGGTAAAATATAGCTCCCTACAGCTTTACTTATACCATAATTTCTAGCACTACCTAAACCGCCATTTGTTTTTTTATAATATTTAAACCTATGGTCTTTTTCTGTCCATTTTAAGGCAATTTCCTCCAAATTATCTGGCGAACCATCATTAACCATAATAGCTTCCCAGGCATTATAATTTTGATCAATGACAGATTGCAAGGTATCTTCTAAGGTTCTTTGTGAATTGTAACAGGGAATAATAATACTTACATTTATCATAATTTACTTATTATAACCTATTCCTTCAAGTAATTCTAACTTCGAGTTAGATTCAAAATAATATGCTTCTAACTCCCTCATTAAAAAGGGACTTATGTTTTTCTGATAATCCCCAACAAATATTTTTTTTGTTTTAAGAAAATTCCAATCTATTTTATTTACATTAATGAATTTGGTTATGTTATTCAATATTTCTTCAGTTTCCTTATCAAGCAATTCGTTCTTTACAACTATTAAGTTTTCATTAAAAACCTCTCTGAACACTTTAATTTGTTCAATATACTTTCCATTTAATAAAACCGGACATTCCATGATCTCCCCTTCTTCGAGCCAAGCCAACTCTTCTTTGATAAAAAATTCAAAACTCGAATAAGATTCTGCCGACCTTCTTCTTCCTACAGGTCTATAACCTATTCGCTTCTCAAACCAATCAAACCACCAATTATCCCTACCTTGCTCATACCTCTTTTTAAACATATTATATGCACTATAAGCTCTATCGATAGGATTCCGTACTAAACAAATAATTTTTATTTCAGGGTTATACAATTTAATTCTTTCTGCTGTTTGTTTTATGTCACAAAATAAGCTTCCATTAATATAAGAAGGAGTAGCTTCTATTAATTTATACCCTCTTGTTTTATGAAAAAAAGGTTTATGTTTAAAAAAAGAATGGTAATATGAATTTCCCTTATTGTAATTAAAATCATAATTAAAATAATCAATTTCTTTAGGATTAGAAACAATAATTTTCGAATGTTGTCCTAAAAAATGATGTAAAGCAGTTGTTCCACATTTTTGTCCTCCAGCTATTATAACATCTACTTTCATAACCCTTTTTTATAATTTAATAACTTAAAATCTTTATCATAATAAACATCAAGAATCATTTTCACTTCTTGACTTAAGTCTTCTTTTTCTCCTTGAGATTTATTCACAATAGGTATTTTTAAATTCATCTGAAATTTCTCCAAAAAATCCACTTCTAGTTCTTTAAGGTTCTCTAGTTGATAAATCTTTGAAACCAAACATTTATCAGAAGAATCAAATATCCATGTTACTTGTGGCTCCCATTGATTCCATGCTAAATCATGTTTCAACTTACCTTTTTTTAACAACTGAGCACATTCTAACAAAGAAGCATCTTTTAATAATTTATAATCTAAATGTATACCGTGCTTAGCCTTTTCTGGCTCGATATTATTATGATAGTGACTGATAGGCATTCGTGCATAATTGTACAAGGATAAAAATCGATCATATGGATGTCTAGCAATTGCAAATGAAAATCTACTCCTTAATAATTCACTGCGGTTTGTATTTATAATCTCCTGAGCCTTTATATGAGTAACACCTTTAAAACCAAATGCTTTAACTAAAGAAGAACCACCATTTTTAGGTATATGAATAAATAAAAAATCGTTAGTAAAATTAACAGGATATTTTTTTTTAATTTTCCTTATTCCCTTTATTTTTTTTAAAAACCACATTTATTCAAGGATTTTCCAATCAAATATTGGTTTCAATGGCCCTTTTGTTTTACCCATCCAAACCCCTAACTCTTTACTCTCTTGAGCGACAACAAAACTTACAATATCGTTTTGACAATATATTTGTTTTCTATTATGATTAATCAGTAAATCAACATAAAATGTTCCTTCATTAAAAAAGTAATTTGGCAATATAACTTCATATGTAAATACACCTATTTTATCTCTATCTTTAGTAGTATTTTTAGCTAAGACAAAAATAAAATGCCCCGAATCATCTTTAAATCGTAGAACTACACCTAAAAAATCAGAAACTTTCTTTTCTAACACAAGCTCTACTCTTATTTTATCATCTCTATCTATAGGTGTGTCTATTGTCTCATTGCAAGCTTGTACAGATAGTTTATGTAAACCAAAAAATAAATTTTCTTTAAAATCAGCTTCTTTATATTCAACAAAATTTAATAACCCATGACTATTCGTATTTAAATAATAATTAACAGCCTCATCCGTTCCACCCTCAAATACCGTACATCCATTTTCTAAAACAATGGCGCGGGTACACAAACTTTTTACTGCTGCCATATTATGGCTGACAAATAAAACGGTTCTACCATCGCCTTTGCTGATATCTTGCATTTTACCAATAGCCTTTTTTTGGAACTCGGCATCACCAACGGCTAACACCTCATCTATAACCAAAATATCGGGCTCTAAAAAAGCGGCTACAGCAAAGGCCAACCGCACACGCATACCCGAAGAGTAGCGTTTTACAGGGGTATCTACATAACGTGCACAACCAGAAAAGTCTATAATCTCGGCTTCTTTGGCTTGTATTTCGGCCTTAGACATCCCTAAAATAGCACCGTTTAAATAAATATTTTCTTTACCAGTAAGCTCAGGGTGAAACCCTGTACCTACTTCTAACAAACTCGCTATACGCCCTCGTGTTTTGATCTCCCCTGTGGTAGGGCCAGTTACACGGGATAGGATTTTTAAAAGCGTCGATTTTCCAGCGCCATTTTTCCCAATAATACCGAGAACCTCACCTTGTTGTACTTCAAAATTAATGTCTTTTAAAGCCCATACATACTTACTATCAGACTTCGTACTCCGGTCATTAACAGCGCCTACTTTTAAATATGGATCGTCTTTACCACGCACACGGTACCACCAACGGTTTAAATCGTGACTAATAGTACCAGTCCCCACAAGACCCAATCGGTATTGCTTGCTTATATTTTCAGCTTTTAAAATGACACTCATTTATTAATAATTATATGTTTTATAAGAGATTTGATGTTGTTAATTCCACCAATCACTACTCCACTATTCACTTCTCACTACTCACTATTCCATTTAAACAGTATCAATAAACGTCTTTTCGGTTCTATTGAATATGATAATACCTAAAAACAGAACAACAAAAGTTACAGCTACCGTATATACAATACCTTGCAAACTAAAGGTGCCTGTTCCTAAAAGCATATAACGTGTGGTTTCTATAATGTAAGCAACCGGATTATACTCCACAATCCATGCTATTTGCGGTAACTTATTGCGCATTAACGTCAACGGATACATAACAGCAGATACATACATCAGCAACTGCACCCCAAAACCTAGTAGAAATTTTAAATCGCGGTACTTGGTAACCATGCTAGATATAATCATCCCAATCCCAAGGCCCAACAAGCCCATAAGCATCACTATAAAAGGGAAAAACAAAAGACCTCCGGTAGGATGAATAGCAGCACCATTAAGATAGTAATACACATAAAAAGCAATAAAAATGAGCAACTGAATAGCAAACTTCATCAAATTAGAAATGATGATTGACAGTGGTACTATAATTCTCGGAAAATAAACTTTTCCAAAAACGGCAGCGTTACTCTTAAATGTATCACTTGTAGAGGTTAAACAGGTGCTAAAGTAGTTCCAAATAGATATCCCTGCTAAATTAAATAAAAAGGGTGGCACGGTACCGGTTTCAATATTAGCAACCTTATTAAAGATTAAAGTAAAGGTAAGTGCTGTAAACAATGGCTGTATTAAATACCATAAAGGCCCTAATACGGTTTGCTTGTAAACAGTAACGACATCACGCTTTACAAATAAAATTAGTAAATCTCTATATCGCCAAATCTCCTTAAAATTAAAGTCTATTAATTTGCGCTTAGACGAAATGGTATATAGCCAAGCATCATCTTTAGGTGTACTCAAGGTTCGTTAGGTTTTATTTGGGGCTAATATAACAAAAGACAAGGTTTTATCTTATAAAGTTTTAAGCATTTTAATCTAAATAAACATTAGGTATTAAACTTATCCCAAGTAATTTTCAAACCTTCCCTGACGCTATATATCGGTTTATATCCCAATAGATTTTTAGCCTTAGAAATATCGGCTAAAGAATCTCTAACATCCCCTTGGCGTTTTGGTCCGTGAATAGGTTTTAACTCTGAATTGGCCGCTATACGCAAGGACTCCCATAAATAGTTAATCGTAATCCGTTCGCCGCAGGCTACATTAAAAACCTCGTTTTTTGCTTCTTGAGATGCAAAGAAGCTTTTCACATTGGCTTGAACCACATTATCGATAAAGGTAAAATCTCGCGTTTGCTCTCCGTCTCCATTAATTTTAGGAGATTTATCATCCTTTAAGGCTTGCATGAACAATGGAATGACTGCGGCATAGGCGCCATCCGGACTTTGTTTTGGTCCGAATACGTTAAAATAACGTAAGCCTATAACATCAGTATTATACGTCGTCCCAAACACATCTGCATATAACTCGTTCACATATTTTGTTACCGCATACGGCGATAAAGGTTTCCCAATCGTATCTTCCACCTTTGGTAACGCTTTACTATCCCCATAGGTAGAGCTTGATGCGGCATATACCATCCGTTCCACAGTAGGACTTTCTTTTAGCGCAATTAACATATTTAAAAACCCAGACACATTAACATCATTAGTCGTGGCCGGATCATTAATGGAACGCGGTACCGAACCTAAAGCGGCTTGGTGTGACACATAGTCCATATTTTCCATTGCCGATTTACAGGTTTCTAAATCTCTGATATCCCCTTCCATCAATTCAAAAGCGGGATGCCTATGAAAAGGGGCTAGATTTTTACGATGGCCGTTAGAAAAATTATCGAGTACACGTACTTTTTTTGCCTTATACTTTAACAAATACTCAACAAGGTTAGACCCTATAAATCCTGCGCCCCCTGTAATGAGAAAACTGAATTCTGAGAGATCTTTGGTATGGTGTGGATGGTTATACATTACAATCTAGCATCTATGGTGTTCTTTGGAAGTAAAGATTTTACATCGAATACAACACCGGTTTCTGATTTCAATTTTGAAAGATCTATATTGAGAAATTCATTATGAGACACGGCTAAAATTACCGCTTCGTAATCTGTACTTAAGGCCTCATCATCTTTAATTAGGTCTAAGTGATATTCTTGCTGTACTTCTTCTTTGGAGGCCCAAGGATCGTATACCTCAACATTAATATCGTAAGTCATTAATTCTCTTATAATATCAATAACCCTCGAATTTCTAATATCTGGGCAATTTTCTTTAAACGTAATCCCTAGTACTAAAACTTTAGCACCTTTTATGGTGGCCCCTTTTTTTATCATCATCTTTACGGTCTCCGTAGCGACGTAGCTCCCCATACTATCATTCATCTTCCGGCCTGCTAGAATAATTTCAGGATTATACCCCGATTCTATAGCTTTTTGAGCTAAATAATAAGGGTCTACACCGATACAATGGCCGCCGACTAAACCTGGAGAAAAATTTAAGAAGTTCCATTTGGTCCCTGCTGCTTCTAACACTGCTTTGGTATCAATCTCTAACAATCTAAAAATTTTAGAGAGTTCGTTTACAAAGGCAATGTTAATATCTCGCTGCGAATTCTCAATGACTTTAGCCGCCTCGGCAACTTTAATGGAAGGTGCTAAATGCGTCCCTGCTGTAATGACTTTTAAATACAAGGCATTGACTTTCTCTGCAATCTCTGGAGTAGAACCCGATGTGACTTTTAAAATTTTAGTTACGGTATGTTCTTTATCTCCTGGATTTATACGTTCTGGACTGTAACCTGCAAAGAACTCTTTGTTATAGGTTAAACCCGATACTTCTGCTAATATAGGGACACAAATATCTTCCGTTGCCCCGGGATACACGGTAGACTCATAAATAACGATATCATTTGGACTTAGCACCTGACCTACCGTTTCACTCGCTTTAATTAAAGGGGTGAACACCGGTTTGTTTAAAACATCCGTAGGGGTAGGCACCGTTATGATGTAGTAATTCGCTACGGCCAAAGCTTCTCGATCATCCGTAATAAACAACCCTGAATTGGCGTTTAAATCTTGAGTTAAAACTGATTCTAAATCTGCATTTTCTACTTCTAAGGTCTTATCTACACCTGCATTTAACTCGGTAACACGCGGTTTATTAATATCAAAACCCACCACTAAAAATTGTTTCGCAAATTCCACTGCGAGTGGTAGACCAACATAACCTAATCCTATAATTGCTATTTTATCCGTGGTGTTTATCATCTGTGTATGGTTGATTTAAAATCGATTTAAGAAGGATACTCAAATCTAAGTAAAAAGTATAATTTTGAATGTAATTTCTATTAATTTTCACTTTATCTACCCAAATAATCGTTCTATTGTACTCCTCAGGGTTGGGTTGACGGGCTAAAATATCGTCTTCATGTCTGTATTTTAAAGAAGCTAAACCTGTAAGTCCTGGTTTGACTTTAAGAATAATCTGATCTTTTCCTTTTAAGGCATCCGCGAAACCTGGCAGATCTGGGCGTGGCCCCACCAAACTCATATCGCCTTTAAGTACGTTGTATAACTGTGGGAGTTCATTGAGTTTAGAGCGTCTTAAAAAATGACCATAAGATGATGGGCCATTTTCTCTTGTACCACCAATCCCTGTTCTTACCGCTAAAGTCTTGATTTTATAAATCTTAAAAGGCAGCCCGTGTTGACCAATACGTTGTTGGCTAAAAATCCCCCACTCTCGAGTATCAATCATAGCAATCAACGTCAGCAAGAGAACAGGAAATAGTATAAAAGGAATACTCAAGATAACAATAACGAGATCAAACAGACGCTTAAAGTATCGTTGTGGTGTGGTTATCATGATTCTATTTTAAAATTAAGGTCATGAAATATAAATATCAATGGTAAACCTAAAAATATCATTTTTAACGGTGTAAAATAGCCAAATGCTTTCCACTTTATAAGATACTCTTGGTCCTACCCTCTATCCTTTTTCTTCTATGCTTTATTATCCAATCGATATCCGCTATTCAAATCAACTATATACGCTTTAGAAACTGTTTGATCTTTTTAATTATGGAATTGTCATCTTTTTCGTGATAACTGTTTCCGTACACCCCATAACCATAGCCGTAACCGTATCCATAGCCATAACCGTATCCATAATTACTATTATTTTTATGGCGGTAGAAATTAAGAATGTAATTCACATTTTTTAATTCCCCACTACGATGTTTAGCATTAACCAATTGAAGCATCCCTTTTTTGGTATAATCTAAACGGACCATAAAAATAGTGGCGTCTACATATTGGGTTAACTCTAAAGCATCAGTTACCAAACCTAGAGGAGGGGTATCTAGAATAACCACATCATAAGTCTCCTTTAAGGTGGCAATCATAGCACTTAGCCGATCACTCATTAATAATTCCGAGGGGTTTGGTGGAATTGGTCCTGAAGTTATAATGTCTAAATTTTCAATATGGGTATGCGTGATGATATTGTCTAAAGTATTATCGCCAATGAGGTAATTTACCACACCTTGTTCATTGGTAATATCAAAATCATCAAAGATTTTAGGCTTCCGCAAATCTAAACCTACAAGAATGGTTTTTTTTCCAGAGAGTGCATATACCGTCGCCGTATTTATAGAGGTAAAGGTTTTTCCTTCTCCACTAACCGATGAGGTTACCATCATAGTATGTGCTTTATCGCCTTTATTTTGATTTTTAAAAATAAACTGTAGACTAGAACGGATGGCTCTAAATGATTCTGCTACAGCAGATTTAGGTTTTTCATAGGCCACTAAATTGTTTTTATAACGATACTTCCCTACAAGTCCAAGAATAGGTATTTTTGAGAGTCGCATTATCTCATCTGAACCGTGAATAGTATTATCTAATAGAAACACCACAAATATCAAAAGCATAGGGATAAAAAATCCCATCATTAAGCCCATCATATAGTTCAAAGACTTATTAGGACCAATTAAGCCTCCCCCTATATCTTTAGCCTCATCTATAACCGTAATATCCGAAATATTTGCAGCTTTTACTATCGCAGCTTCACTACGCTTCGCTAAATAGACGTCATAAGCTTCTTGACTAATGTCTAATTCCCGTTGAATTTTTAAAAACTGCTGCTCATCTTCGGGCAGCTCACTTAATTTAGCCTCTAACGCAGCAATTTTGCTATTTAATGCTTTAATAACTCCATTGATGCTACGTTTTGTTGCATCAATCGTTTCTAGCAAAACGTTTTTTTCTGAACTAATACGGCGATCTAAATCTTTAAAAAGCCCAGAACTTTCCTTTGTAGTATACTCTAAATTCTGACGTTCTGCTGCCAGTTCTACAATTTTTGATACACTTCTGAGAATATTAGATTCCTCAATTCCAACGCTGGTTGGTGCCGCTATATTGCTATAATCCGTTTTAGTATTTAAATAAACCTCAAGATTATCTAAATAATTTAATTTAGATGTCTCGGCGCGTTCCTCCAATTCAAACTGCCTTAATTCTTGAGATATTTGAGTAATCTCAGAACTGACATCAAAAACCTTATTTTGACTTCGAAATTTATTCATTTCGTTAGTAACATCTTTAAGGTTATTATTGACAGCTGCCAAACTACTATCTATAAATTTAATAGTATTGGTTGCATATAAATTTTTTCGCCTAAGCTCACTTTCTCTCAGTATGGCAGAGGTAGCGTTTAAGTAATCTACAATTTTGTCTTTATTAAATCCTGCCAATTGCAATTTTAAAACAGAACCTGATGATGCCCCTAACGTATTGACTATAATACTATTCTTGTACTTATTAACGACGCCATCATAATTACTAAATTGAATAAAATATTCTACTCCTGGAGCAATCTGTCGAGAAGGCTTCACTCTTATCTCTCCGTTAAGAAATGGTAGGTTTATGATATCACCATTTCTAAAACGTTTCGAAAACGACCCATTAGGCATATCTACAGAAGATTTAGATTTATCGCCATACTTTTGGGCTACCGCACTGTTCCCTTCAAAAGTCGTGAATACCTCAAATTCTTGAGCATTTAAAAACCGAATCCCTATAGGATAATTTAGAACTTGAAATTTAGATTTGTCAATTATAAACTCAAAAGGCACCTTTTTATAGATATCTATTTTGCGGTATTTACCTTCTTTTAAATACTGTATATAATACTGTAATGAATCTATAACAAGTTCATTATGGGTACGGGTTTTAAGAGCCGTCATTACTTTACCAACTTTCCCGGAGGTTCCTCCCCAATTAAAAGAAATACTGGTATTTGCTGTAAAAAAAGGATTCTGATCGTTTTCAACAGAAATTAAAGAATCTAATTTATATACATTTTGCTTCCTAACATTAATAAAATAAGCAATCAAAAGTGCTGTACCAATACAAATCAGTACAAACTTCCAAAGGTTTAAGACTTTGAAAAGATATCCCCTAAAGTCAAAACTTATACTTGGGGACTCATGATCTTCTAATTCTTCATATTCTCTCATAACACTTTTTATAATCTAGTGAAGAGTAAAATCGTTGTACTCAGTAATGAGACTATAGACGCTATCGTCGCAATACTAGACACCGCAGTCTCTCCTGTTCCCAACGCTTTCTGTCTTAAAGGCTTTACATAAATAATATCATTAGGCTGAATGTAATAATAAGGGGATTGCATTACTTTTACATCCGTGAGGTCTAAATGATGAATTTTTTGACCTTGGGGATACTGTCTAATAATAAGCACATCTTTTTTGTTCCCGGTCACCGGAATCTCCCCCACATTAGCAATGGCCTCGAAAATATTAACCCGCTCCGTAAACAACACCTGACTCCCCGGTGAGCCCACTTCTCCATTAGCCGTATAACGTAATCCTGCTAGTTTTACAGTGACAAAGATATTGGCGGTTTCTTTAAATTGTTCCTCTAAAAGTTTGGCCTCTATTCTTTTTTCAATTTCTTCAGTGGTAAAGCCTAAAACATTGATATACCCTAAGGTTGGAATTCTAATATTACCATGAACATCTACTGTAAATCCATCAAAATAGGCACGTTCTGCACTACTGGCATTTAAATTTTCATCGCCTGAAGGATTTAAAATAGACACCGTTTCTTGGTCTAAAGCCTTAACTCTAATATTTAAAATATCGTTAACCTGTATGCGGTAAGGTTTTTGAATTTCGGTAAGATTATGAGCAATACTGTCCGTCATAGCTCCCTCTTTAATCTGCAAGTAAACCGTATCTTTGTGAGGGATACAAGAAGACAACACAATACAACTTAATAATATAATTAAAAGCTTCATAGGCTTCATACTTTCATCGGATCTTAGTGGACAAATATAATCTATCAACACTAATATTAAAACTAATACGATTATTTTTGGTTTATTTCCGTTCTTTGTAAAAAAACAACTTTGAATTACCTTAACGTAGAAAATATATCGAAGTCTTTTGGAGAATTGGTTCTCTTTAAAGATTTATCCTTCAGTATTCATAAAGATCAGAAAATTGCTTTTGTCGCTAAAAATGGTAGTGGCAAAACCTCTATCTTAAAAATATTAGCCGGAAAAGACAGTCCGGATGCTGGCCAAATTGTGATTAGAAAAGGGCTACGACTCGCCTTCTTAGATCAAGAACCCGATCTTGACCCAGAATTAAGTCTTGAAGAAACCATCTTTGCTTCTGATATTCCTATTTTAAAAACGATTGAAGCTTACGAACAGGCATTAAAAACCCCTGAAGATGCAGACGCCTATCAAAAAGCTTTTGAAGCGATGGATAGAAACAATGCTTGGGAGTTTGAAACACAGTACCAACAAACCTTATCGCAGCTTAAGCTTGATGATCTCAGTGTTAAAGTAAAAACACTTTCTGGTGGACAGAAAAAACGTCTCGCCTTAGCACAGGCCTTGTTAAGTAAGCCGGATATCTTAATTCTCGATGAGCCTACCAACCATTTAGATCTTGAAATGATTGAATGGCTAGAAGAATATTTTGCCAAAACACAGCAAACGTTGTTTATGGTTACGCACGACCGTTATTTTTTAGAGCGTGTTTGTAATGAAATTATAGAACTCGATCACGGAGAGCTTCATACCTACAAAGGAAATTATTCTTACTACCTAGAAAAGAAAGAAGCCCGAATAGAAAACCAAGCTACAGAAGTCGGAAAAGCCAAACAACTCTTTAAAAAAGAATTGGATTGGATGCGTCGCCAACCTAAAGCGCGTACGACGAAATCTAAGAGTAGAATTGACGATTTTCACGAAATTAAATCGAAAGCCCACCAGCGCCGTAACGACCACCAAGTGCAACTAGAAATTAACATGGAGCGCTTGGGAAGTAAAATTATAGAATTCCATAAAGTCTCTAAATCCTTTAAAAATAAAACCATCTTAAAGGATTTTGAATACACCTTTAAGAAAGGCGAACGCATTGGGATCATAGGAAAAAATGGAACCGGAAAATCGACTTTTCTCAATTTACTGACGCAAACCCTTGAGCCCGATTCTGGAAAAGTGGTCACCGGAGAAACGGTAAAAATCGGGTATTATACGCAAGGAGGAATTCAAGCCAAGCCCAACCAAAAGGTTATTGACGTTATTAAGGAATTTGGTGATTATATTCCCCTAGCTAAAGGACGCCAAATTAGTGCACAGCAATTATTAGAGCGCTTTTTATTTGACCGAAAAAAGCAGTGGGACTTTGTTGAAAAACTAAGTGGAGGCGAGCAAAAACGCTTGTACTTATGTACGGTTTTAATTCAGAATCCTAATGTTTTAATTCTCGATGAGCCTACCAACGACTTAGACATTGTAACTCTAAATGTATTGGAAGATTTCCTCATGGATTTTCCAGGCGTGCTTTTAGTGGTCTCTCACGACCGTTACTTTATGGATAAAATTGTGGACCATATGTTTGTGTTTAGAGGTCAAGGCGTTGTTGACGATTTCCCTGGTAACTATTCCGACTTTAGAGCTTATGACAGCAGTCAACCAAAACAAGTTGAAGTTGTAGAAAAAACAGACAACACCAAAGCTATAAAGAAAAACGAAAGCAATAAACTTGATTATAACGAACAAAAGGAACATAAAAACTTAGAATCTAAAATTAGATCTTTAGAACTAGACAAAGCAGCTTTAGAGGCCAAATTCTTAAATCCCGATTTATCTCAGGATGAAATTACAAAGCTCTCTCAAGAACTTCAGGTGATTATAGATACTATTGAAGAAAAAGAAATGCGTTGGTTTGAATTGTCTGAGAAACTCGAAGGTTAAACCTAGCGTACCTCCATCAAAGCACGCATCATTAAAATAAAACTTCAAAATCCTTAACGCCACAGTTTTTAACGCTGTGGCATTTTAGAGCCTTAAAGTCCCTAAAACCACTATTGTGTATCAATTTAAATCCTATATAAAATTCTTAACTAAAGCCAGCAATCAGCATGGGGTACACTCCCCATTTGTCTATAGTTTTGTGACCAAATGCCTCTATAACAAAACGGCTTATCTAGCTTACGACGCCTTGGCGTCTTACCGAAAAGAACTCAGAGCTTCCGACACCATTTTAGAGGTTACAGATTTAGGTGAAGGCTCTAAAGTATTGGATGCCACACAACGGAAAGTGAGCGAAATGGTTAAGGTTTCTAGCAGCTCTAAGAAAGAAGTACGTTTGTTATACCGAATTGCAAAGTACTTCAATTTTAAAACGAGTTTAGAATTAGGCACCTCTTTGGGTATTGGTACTTATGCCTTAGCGCTAGCGAATCCGGAGTCTAAAATCACTAGTATTGAAGGCTGCCCCAATACCTCCGCCTTTGCGCAAAGTCAACTTAAAGCTAAAACTGTACAGCACGTCGATTTGATCTCAGGACCTTTTAAAACGAAACTGCCGCATTTAAAAGCGCCCTCTTATGATTTTATTTATTTTGATGGACATCACAATAAAACAGCCACCCTTAATTATTTTGAAACCCTACTCGCCAAAGCCCATAACGACAGTGTTTTTATTTTTGACGATATTTATTGGTCTAAAGGGATGACTGAAGCTTGGGAACACATAAAACATCATGAAGGTGTAACAGTGACCGTAGACACCTTTTATATGGGAATTGTTTTTTTCAGAAAAGAGCAAAAGAAAGAACATTTTAAAATTAGACTGTAACAACCGAAAGACTTTGACGTCTTATGGATAAAATATGCCGTAACTTGCAGAATACTAACGCCACCAAGACTATTTAATTATGAGCGACAACGTCATCGAAATTAGAAACATCATTAGAGATTTTAAATTAGGTCAAGAAATTGTTCATGTATTAAAAGGAATTGATTTAGACATTAAGCGTGGCGAGTATGTTGCCATAATGGGACCTTCTGGTTCCGGAAAATCGACCTTAATGAATTTATTAGGTTGCCTTGACACCCCTACAGCAGGGAGTTACAACCTAAATGGTAAAGATGTGAGTCAGATGAGTGATGATGACTTGGCAGATATTAGAAACACTGAAATCGGCTTTGTGTTTCAAACCTTTAACCTCCTCCCTAGAACCACAGCTTTAGACAATGTAGCCTTACCGATGGTATATGCCGGAATTTCTAAAAAAGCTAGAGAAGAACGTGCTTCTGAAGTCTTAAATGATGTGGGTTTAGCAGACCGTATGGACCATAAACCTAACCAACTTTCTGGAGGACAACGTCAGCGTGTGGCGGTAGGGCGCGCCTTAGTTAACAAACCTTCTATTATCCTTGCCGATGAACCTACAGGAAACTTAGACTCAAAAACCGGTGTGGAGATCATGAAACTTTTTGACGATATTCACCGCTCTGGTAATACCGTAATTATGGTGACTCACGAAGAAGATATTGCCGCCCATGCCAAACGCGTCATTCGCTTAAGAGATGGCGTTATTGAGAGCGATACTTTTAATGTCTAGTTGTTGGTTTTTGGTTGTTGGTTGCTGGTAGTTGGTTAATAGTCCTTTCTTGGTTCTTGGCTCTTAGCTCTTGGTTCTTGGCTCTTGGCTCTTGGTTCTTGGTTCTTGGTTCTTGGTTCTTGGTTCTTGGTTCTTGGTTCTTGGTTCTTGGTTCTTGGTTCTTGGTTCTTGGTTCTTAAATATCACTTTTCCGCCACCCCTTCAAAAATTCAACCTCAAACTTCGACTTTTTTCTCCGCGTCTTTACGTCTTAGCGTGAAACTTCAAACCATATTCATTAACTTTGAAATATGAAAGTATACACAAAAACAGGCGATAAAGGTACAACTGCACTATTTGGTGGTACACGTGTACCTAAACATCATATAAGAATAGAGAGTTACGGCACTATTGATGAGCTCAACTCTCACATTGGTTTAATTAGAGATCAAGACATTAATCAATTGTATAAAAACACCTTGATGCATATTCAAGATCGACTATTTACGGTCGGGGCAATCTTGGCGACGGATCCTGAAAAAGCAGAATTGAAAAACGGCAAAGCGCGTTTAAATATTCCGAAGATATCTAACGAAGACATTGAAAAATTAGAACGCGAAATGGATCTTATGGAAAATAGCCTTCCTCCTATGACGCATTTTGTTTTACCCGGAGGGCACCAAACCGTGTCATTCTGTCATATTGCCCGCACAGTTTGCCGTAGAGCAGAACGTTTAGCGTCACATTTAAATGACTTAGAGCCTTTTCAACCCGAAACCTTAATGTATATTAATAGACTATCTGACTACCTTTTTGTGTTGGCACGGAAGTTGTCATATGACCTACATGCTGAAGAAATTAAATGGATTCCGAATAAGGAATCGTAACACTTTAGCTAGGGGTTTCGGTTTTTTACTGAAATTAGAATAAAGTTTACAAAATTAACCTCCTCTTGAGTAGGCTAACCTTTCAGTTAACAGCTATCAAGAACAAGGTTGAACAAAAACCATCAGTTCGAGTATGCTGACCTTTTCGTCAGCGGTATCGAGAACAAGGTTGTAATATTTTATTTTACCCCTTTTAAGACTAAGAAAAGCAAAAACTAGTCTATAAAAAAGTTGAAAAATGACACGTTCTTTCTATTAATGATATTGCATTTATTACTGCGGTTTGAAAGCTTCAAATGGCACGAAATAAATGTTCAGCGAGACCAATAAATTAATTTATAGGCGTTCCTAGCTAATTAATATGATTTTTTCTTGAATTATTCAACTAAAAAATTATTTTTGCAAAAATTAAATTACACACGCAATTATGTATTGGACACTAGAATTAGCATCTTATTTAAGTGATGCACCTTGGCCGGCAACAAAAGATGAGCTTATTGATTATGCAATTAGAACCGGAGCTCCCTTAGAAGTTGTAGAAAATTTACAAGCGATAGAAGATGAAGGTGATTCTTACGATTCTATTGAAGAAATTTGGCCAGATTATCCAACTGACGAAGATTACCTCTGGAATGAGGATGAATATTAACATACAAAATGATTACAAAAAAAGTCTCTCGCGTTACTATAACTGAGAGACTTTTTTTTTATTTTCGGATGCTTTTTTAGCCCGAAATTAAAAACCTTAAAACCAAATGGCGCATTTGTAAGATTATAAATGAAGCCATTAACTATGCTATATAAGTCGTAAAAGGCTTCTAACGTATAACATTGTTGGTTGTAAGCGGTGTGATACACCTAAAACTAAATAACTGAAATTAATACCAAGATTAACGCGAGTTAATCCGTTACAAATATTTAAATATGACTTTTTTAGATAAAGTACTTAAAGTTTTTGTTGGAGATAAATCCAAACAAGATGTAAGTGCCATTAAACCTATTGTAGAGAAAATAAAAACTTTCGAAAAAGCTTTAGAGGCCTTATCAAATGACGAATTAAGGGCAAAAACAGCCGAATTTAAAGCTAAAATAGCAGAAGCCAGGCAACCTTTAAACACTAAAAAAGAAGCCCTTTTAGAAAAAGCGAAGCTTACTGAAGACATTGACGATCGTGAAGATATCTACTTAGAAGTCGACAAAATTGACGATGAAATCTATGAAGTCACTGAAAAAGTGCTTAACGACATTCTTCCTGAAGCCTTTGCAGTTGTTAAAGAAACGGCAAAACGTTTTGTTCACAACACTGAAATTCCAGTAACAGCAAACGCTTTTGACCGTGAAATCTCTGGTGAACACGACTATGTTACCTTAGAAGACGATAAAGCCGTATGGGCCAATTCTTGGGATGCTGCAGGAAAGGCCATTACCTGGGATATGATCCATTACGATGTACAGTTAATTGGTGGTATTGCGATGCATCAAGGTAAAATTGCAGAAATGCAAACAGGGGAAGGTAAAACTTTAGTGGCAACCTTACCGGTTTACTTAAATGCTTTAGCAGGGAAAGGTGTTCACTTAGTAACGGTAAATGATTACTTAGCAAAACGTGATAGCGCTTGGATGGCTCCTATATTCCAATTCCACGGAATGAGCGTCGATTGTATTGATTACCACACGCCAAACTCAGATGCGCGTCGTAAAGCTTATAACGCCGATATTACTTATGGTACCAATAACGAATTTGGTTTCGATTACCTCCGTGATAACATGGCTAATTCTCCAGAAGATTTAGTGCAACGTCCACATCATTTCGCTATTGTAGATGAGGTCGATTCTGTATTGGTTGATGATGCGCGTACGCCATTAATTATCTCTGGTCCTGTACCAAAAGGAGATGTCCATGAGTTTGATGCACTTAAACCTAAGGTTAATGCTATTGAAGAAGTTCAAAGAAAATATTTAGTTGGTGTTTTAGCTGAAGCGAAAAAACTTATTGCTGCTGGCGACACTAAAGAAGGTGGTTTTCAATTATTAAGAGCTTACAGAGGTATTCCTAAAAATAAAGCCTTAATTAAGTTTTTATCTGAAGAAGGTGTTAAACAACTCCTTCAGAAAACGGAAAACTATTACATGCAAGATAATAATAGAGAGATGCCTACTGTAGATGCAGAACTTTATTATGTTATTGATGAAAAGAACAATCAAGTTGAATTAACAGATAAAGGTGTTGATTTCCTTTCGGGTGAAGATGATCCAGATTTCTTCGTGATGCCAGAAATGGGAACAGAGATTGCAAAAATTGAATCCAAAGGTCTTTCATCTGAAGAAGAAGCTGAGCTTAAAGAAGAATTATTTAGAGATTTCGGAATTAAGTCAGAGCGTATCCATACCCTTAATCAACTTTTAAAAGCTTACGCCTTATTTGAAAAAGACAATCAGTATGTTGTTATGGACAACAAAGTCATGATTGTAGACGAGCAAACTGGTCGTATTATGGATGGGCGTCGTTATTCAGACGGATTACACCAAGCCATTGAAGCTAAGGAAAACGTTAAAATTGAAGCAGCAACACAAACGTTTGCTACTGTAACGCTTCAGAATTACTTTAGAATGTACCGTAAACTTTCTGGTATGACGGGTACAGCGGTAACAGAAGCTGGTGAGCTTTGGGAAATCTACAAATTAGATGTTGTTGAAATTCCAACCAACAAACCGATTGCTAGAGATGATAGAGACGATTTAGTTTATAAAACTAAGCGTGAAAAATACAATGCCGTTATTGATGAAGTTGTAAGTCTTTCTAATGCGGGTCGTCCGGTACTTATTGGTACAACCAACGTTGAGATTTCAGAGCTTTTAGGAAAAATGTTAAGCATTCGTAAAATCGACCATAATGTCTTAAACGCGAAACAACATAAAAAAGAAGCCGATATCGTTGCACAGGCTGGTAATGCAGGACAAGTAACCATTGCAACCAATATGGCAGGTCGTGGTACGGATATTAAATTAAGTGACGAGGTTAAAGCTGCAGGTGGTTTAGCCATTGTAGGAACCGAACGTCATGATTCGCGTCGTGTTGATAGACAGTTACGAGGTAGAGCCGGTCGTCAAGGAGATCCGGGAAGTTCTCAATTTTACGTTTCGTTAGAAGATAACTTAATGCGTTTATTTGGTTCTGAGCGTATCGCTAAGATGATGGACAGAATGGGCTTAAAAGAAGGCGAAGTTATACAACATGGCATGATTTCTAAGTCTATTGAGCGTGCACAGAAAAAAGTAGAAGAGAATAACTTTGGTGTACGTAAGCGATTACTAGAGTATGATGATGTGATGAACGCGCAACGTGAAGTGGTTTACAAGCGTCGTCGTAACGCCTTACATGGTGAACGTTTAAGAGTAGATTTAGCTAATATGATTTACGATACCTCTGAAGGTATTGCGATGAGTAATAAAGACGCGAACGACTTTAAAAACTTTGAGTTTGAATTGATCCGTTACTTCTCAATGCCATCTCCTATTACTGAAGCTGAATTTGGTAAAAAGAACGCTACAGAAATTGCTGGTATTATTTATAAAGAGGCCTTTAAGCATTACCGTGAAAAAATGCAACGTGCTGCAGATTTAGCATTTCCTGTTATTGAAAATGTTTATAACACGCAACGCGATCGTTTTAAAAGAATTGTAGTGCCATTTACAGACGGGGTTAAAAACCTACAAGTAGTTACGGACTTAGAGAAAGCTTATGAAACTAAGGGAACTCAGTTAATTAATGATTTTGAAAAGAACATTACTTTAGCTATTGTTGATGATGCTTGGAAAGAACATTTACGTAAAATGGACGAATTAAAGCAATCTGTTCAGTTAGCGGTTCATGAACAAAAAGATCCTTTATTAATTTATAAATTTGAGTCTTTTGAATTGTTTAAAGGAATGATTGACCAAGTCAATAAAGATGTGATTTCATTCTTATTTAAAGGTGAAATTCCACAAGAAACGGCAGATACTATACAAGAAGCAAAACAACAGAAGCAAGAGAAATTAGAAACGCAAAAGGAAGAAATTCCTAATTTAGATGAGCGTTCTTCTCAAAGCAGACAAGTTGGTGAAGGCGCATCGCGTCAGCAACAGCAAGTTGTAGAAACGGTAGTTAGAGAGCAACCAAAAATTGGTCGTAACGATAAAGTGACGATTAAGAATGTAATAAGCGGCGAAAGTAAAGCTGTGAAATACAAACAAGCCATTCCGCTTTTAGAGAAAGGCGAATGGGTTTTAGTTGAATAACAACCTATTATTGATATAAAAAAATCCTGATGTTTTCATCAGGATTTTTTTTTGGTTAAAACACAAATTAAACCTCAACGTCACTTCGAGTGAAATCTCGTTTTTCAGAGATTTTTTATCGAGAAGCATTCCACAACTCATGATTCTCGATACATTTCTCGCCTACTCAAAACACTCGAACTGACGCACAAACACAAATTAAACCCCAAACGTCACTTTGAGTGAAATCTCGCTATTCAGAGATTTTGTATCGAGAAGCTATGTACTACTCATGGTTCTCGATACATTTCTCGCCTACTCAAAACACTCGAACTGACGGAAGAATACAAATTGAACCCCAAACGTCGCTTCGAGTGAAATCTCCTTTTTCAGAGATTTTGTATCGAGAAGCTTTTCTACCACTAATCATTCTCAATACATTTCTCCCCGACTCGAAACACTCGAACTGACGTAGCACTACAAATTAAACCCCAAACGTCACTTCGAGTGAAATCTCACTTTTTCGGAGATTTTGTATCGAGAAGCATTCCACAACTCATTGTTCTCGATATATTTCTCGCGCACTCAAAACACTCGAACTGACGAAAGATTACAAATTAAACTCCAAACGTCACTTCGAGTGAAATCTCGTTTTTCAGAGATTTTGTATCGAGAAGCATTCTACCTCTCATGGTTCTCGATACGTTCCTCACTCACTCCAAACACTCGAACTGACGGAAGAATACAAATTAATTCCCTCAACGTCACTTCGAATGAAATCTCATTTTTTGGAGATTTTGTATCGAGAAGCTATGTACCACTCATGGTTCTCTATACGTTCCTCACACACTCAAAACACTCGAACTGACGAAAAAAAAACACAAATTAAACCTCAACGTCACTTCGAGTGAAATATCCTTTTTTAGAGATTTTGTATCGAGAACTAACTTTTGTTTTTAATTTCGTTAAGTTAATAAAACCAATAAAAAAATATGATGGACATTTCAAATCAGAAGATTTCAGATTTCGAATTTATACTCACCCTAGAGATCGCAGGAAATATCGTTGATGAAAGGCACGATCTTAGTATAGGTGCGCTCACCATGATAAAAAATGAAAATACTTTTATTATTGACTTCAATCAATCTTTTACAACTTATATTGAAGCCAAAGATGTTACTGTGATTGAATGCCATGCCCCACAACAACATTTTGAAACATTAGAGGATGGTACAAGGTACAATGAGGATTTTCCTGATTGCAAATTTGATTTATCTGCTGCAGAAATGCCTACTGCCGATCATGTATTATGGCTAGATGGTGAACTTGAGGCAGAGATTAAACGTATGACCCTAAATGGAAAACTTAATGAAACGTATTCGTTTTCATCAAACGTTATTGAATGGATTGACTATGAATCTTAAATAATCACAACAAACTTCCATTTCATGGCTTATAAAGCTGAAAAACAACGTGGTTCTCGATACATTTCTCTCACACTCAAAACACTCGAACTGACGTAGCACTACAAATTAAACCCCAAACATCACTTCGAGTGAAATCACTTTTTTGGGATTTTGTATCGAGAAGCTTTTCTACCTCTCATGGTTCTTGATACGTTTCTCCCGCACTCGAAACACTCGAACTGACAGAAGAATACAAATTAAATCCTCTACGTCACTTCAAGTGAAATCTCGTTTTTTAGAGATTTTGTATCGAGAAGCTTTTCTACCACTAATCATTCTCA
>NZ_JBHTKM010000003.1:0-1724 GCF_042675845.1 Winogradskyella rapida
ATAAGATTACATTTATCTTTAGACTATAAAACACCTAATATGGTACACAAATTATCAGCGTAAAACCAATTTTAACCTGTAGCCGTATTTCAGGACTAGACATTTCGCACGAGCCACAAAAAAACAACATAACAAACGAAATTTGAGCAGAATTAATGCAAACATAATATTCAAATACTGATAATTGGAACTGAACGATGAAATCTCTAAAATTGACAAATACGAAAAATATCCCTACTTTTATTTAATGTTTGGATGTTGTCTCTTTGCCACCTTCAATATGTAAAATTAATTTGAATGAAAAAATATGATGTTAAAAAGAGAAGGAAATCCTATGTTAAAAAAAAGAAAAAACCTTACTCATTAACTACAATTTTTACCGTATCTGGATTTCTCGCAGTGTTTTTTTGGTTAGTTTATTTATACATTACTGCATACAAGAACTCAAATACTATCGAATATGTAACAAAATTTAATGGAACTATTAAATCAATTAATCAAACTAAAGGAACAACTTTTGTTCTTTTAGAAAATGAAAATCAATATTGGAGTATCGATGCAAGTTATAATTACGATTATCAATATCCATTCATTGCGGATTTTTTAGATAAGAATGATATTCTTGCAAAAAAATCTTGTTCGGACACTTTATTTGTAACTCGAAAAAATAAAAAATATCATTTTATTATTGGAGATGCTTTATATAACAGCAAATCACATACAATGGAATATAAATCTTATTGGAATAGACAAAGAAGGATTATAAAAGAAAAAGATACTTGTAAATAAAAAACTAAAGCTAACACCGTGTATAATTAATTGCTTTGTTCTTCCCTACTTGCGAATATTCCTGCGGAATATTCACAGGTTCGTCAAAGTTTGCTAACTTAGTTGCTTAACCACGCAACTAACCATACACAAACACGTTGTAGGTAATAAAAAAATCACGTAAATGAAGAAAATATTTAGTCTAATAATTGCAATCGGACTTCTGTCAAACCTTACTTATTCACAAACTGAAAAAAAATTCATTGTTGACGATAAAGAAGATTATGTCTTTTTGTTGGACTCTGATATGAAATATTCTAATCGGAATCAACCGAATACAGAAATTGATGTTTATATAAAAACTTCTGAAAACCAATTTCAATATACTTTACTTGTTTCTAAAATAACAGAACCAAAATTTGAAAAAGGAAATTTACTTGACGGAGAATATGAGGATTATTTCAAAGAAACTTGTAACTGTGAAATATTGGATATTGATATAGTTGTTTATAATAACATAAAGCCGTTAAGGCATTTCATATCGACAAAAAACGAAGAAAATTCTTTTAAAGGAATTAACGCAAGTTTTGTAAGTGGCGAGTATTTGTATAACATTCTATTTCTGACTTTTGACAAAGACTTTGAAAATCAAAAAGCTAATTTTGCAGATATAATGAACACATTAATTATAAACGGAAAAACAACGGTGGATAATTATTCGAAATATGAAAAGCCTGAATAAAAATACTACCTACAACACCGTGTATAATTAATTGCTAGGTTCTTCCCTACTTGCGAAAATTCCTGCGGAATTTTCACGGGTTCGTAAAAGTTTGTTAACTTAGTTGCTAAACCACGCAACTAACCATACACAAACACGTTGTAAACAATTTAAAACCAAATATTACGAATGAAAAAATTAACAAAAACAGTAATAATTTTAATCGGAATTTTAA
>NZ_JBHTKM010000004.1:0-2728 GCF_042675845.1 Winogradskyella rapida
ATGTTCGTCACTACTTGCGAAAATTCCTGCGGAATTTTCACGGGTTCGTAAATGTTTACTAACTTAGTTGCCTAACCACGCAACTAACCATACACAAACACGTTAGCACCAATATGACAAAAATCCTGCAAAAATTCATATCATATTTTATAATAAGTGCTTTAGTTTACTACTTATTTTTAGTCGTTGAGACCATCAGCTTATATTTTAATGAATTTGGATTTGACCTAACGAATGGAATACTTTTTAGTTTCAATCAGATACCAGCAGTAATTAATTTTGGAATTTTCATTGCCTTAATTTTGGTTACAGCGGAATTAGTAAAAGAGAAAATTACTATCTCAAAAATTTTCGAATTTGGAATTATAGTTTCCTTAATTTTTAGTGGACTAATATTTTTTCTATCTAACAATATGGTGCCAAATCTACGAATGACATCGTTTTTGGACAGATATGAAAACGCAAGAAAAGTACCATTTACTTCGCAAGAGAGAATTGAAAAAGCTACCGAATATAAAAAAACAAATGTTGATATGATGAGTATTGGACTTATCAATCAATATTCTGACTCTTTAAAAACTGAAGATAAATCTCAAAAGGAAAAAATATCTGAGTTGTTTAAAAAAATTCCAGACAGCATAGTTCAAAACGATTTTTCTCAAAAGGAACTTAACGAATATGGAATCTCAGAAAACAAAGTGACAACCGAATATAATCGTAGAGACTTATTCCAATTAAAAAACGAAATAAGAAAAAATGAGTTTTTGACAAGGCAGTTAAGAAAATCTAATTGGACAAAAAACGCACGATACTTAAATAGCTTTTTGACTTTATTTCTGGTTTGCTTCGGTATTGTTATTGGATTGAATTTTAAAAATCAATTAATATTCTCTTTGGTCTGTATCGGAATTGTGATTTATTCGCAGACTTTGACTTTAATAACAACATCATCGGACGTATTTATAAATGGAGATAACCTATTAGTATTAATTTTTAAGATTATAATGATTCTAATTGTATTTTTATATTTAGTCTATCGAATGAATACGAAAAAAAATACTGGTGCTAACACCGTGTATAATTAATTGCTTTTTAGAGCTTACTTGCGAAAATTCCTGCGGAATTTTCACGGGTTCGTAAAAGTTTGCTAACTTAGTTGCTCAACCACGCAACTAACCATACACAAACACGTTGCCAACAATATGAAAAACACTATCAGAATCCTTATTTATTTATTGATTATACCGAGTTTTCTGTCTTGTAACAGTAAATATTCAGAATCTGAATTGAAAGCTAACTTTTCGAGTGAACAACTGTCGGACTTGACTGAAATCAGAAAGTTTTTTTTGAATCAAGTTTGTGAATCTGACTTTAAATTATGCTATGAACAAACAAATCACGATTCTTTGCAGGCTTCTGGAGTTGGAATTTGGACAAAGATTGACTTTGACAAACAGAAAAAACTATACGAAAGAATTTCGAAATCTACGTTTGATGAGATTTGGATGATTTGTAAATCTGTAAATTTTAAAACCGACGAGGAGAAAAAAAGTATATGTGCTAATGCAATTGGGAAATATCAAAATTATCTTTCTGACTTTGGTAAAAATAATGCAAGAATTGCTAAATATGCGGAAAGAATAGAAGCATCTGGAGATTTTGGAGGTTTAGATATTAGCTATTGGAATGTATTAACAGATAAAAAACATTTTGACTTAAATGACCCAAATATCCAGTTGATTTTGGCTATACATTATTTATCAATGAATGACCAAGTCAAACGGAATGAAAATTGGATTGAAAAATAAATACTGTTGGCAACACCGTGTATAATTAATTGCTTTGTAAGTGCTCATCTGGAATATTCCTTCGGAATATTCTCAGGTTCGTGAAAGTTTACTAAATTAGTTGCTTAACCACGCAACTAACCATACACAAACACGTTGTAAGCAATTTAACCAAACTTAACTTGAAATTCGAAATACCCTTTAATTCTGATATTTATTTAAATCAAACCGAACTGATAATTCCATTTATTTATAAACCTTATCTAAAAGACGCAAGGGAATCATTAATAGTTGGATTAACGTCAACATTAATCGGAATTTCAATTATAATCGGTAAATCGAATCTTGGCTTTGTATTCATACTTATGGGAATTTTCTACATAATCAAAGCCTACCCTAAATTTCAATTATACAATAAACTCAAAAGCACCTATTTTGAGAAAATAAAAGAAAAAGTTGTGGAAGTGGAATCTAACTATGGAAACGGAATTTTTGAATTTAAAGATGACTCTATAGAATACGCTGACAAAAATATAACGCGTGATATAAAATGGACTGAATTCAAAGGATTTAAAGTAATGAAATCGAATTTACTTATGATTTTGGAACCAGATAAAGGTGACATAATGATAATTGGAGAAAATGAAGTTGGAAGTCAGAACTTTCAAAGAATCGTTGAATTCGTAAAACATAAACTGAAATAAAAACTGCTTACAACACCGTGTATAATTAATTGCTAGGTTCTTCCCTACTTGCGAATATTCCTGCGGAATATTCACAGGTTCGTTAAAGTTTGCTAACTTAGTTGCCCAACCACGCAACTAACCATACACAACAACGTTAGCAGCAAGCAGTCACGTTTTGCTAATGTCTTTCTTAATCCAAGAGTTTTTTTTCCTCGTCACCATTAAACTCTCATTTGGATAACCTAACGTGATAAG
>NZ_JBHTKM010000005.1:0-2085 GCF_042675845.1 Winogradskyella rapida
GCATTGAGCTTACTTGCGAAAATTCCTGCGGAATTTTCACTGGTTCGTTAAAGTTTACTAACTTAGTTGCCCAACCACGCAACTAACCATACACAAACACGTTGGCAAACATTTAAGAGCAACTTAACGGGAAAGAAAAACAAACTGAATTGGATAACAGCATAATCGGAATTAAAATATTATGAAATACTCAATTCTAACAATATTATTTTTGATTTTGGGTTACAGTTGTAATAGTAACCAAAGTAATCAACAAAATATTGAAAATCAAAAGAAAGAACTAAACTGTATTTCTAACTTAAAGTACATAGAGAGAAATGGAAGAATTGACAGTACAATGATTGATTATATAAAAGCAGATTGGTCGAAAGAATATAAAATTGAATTTAAGAATATCAATGACACATTGTTTCTTTATGGTTCCAAATTAAATGAAAACGTTAAAAATTATCGTTTGTATCCTGGACCTTACTTAACTTCAAAAACTAAATATAATTCTGAATTGGTTTGCTCTGAAAAAATAATAATCCATCAGAATGAAATTAAATATTCATTCTGTTATCCTGACATAATTGACTTTCTCGATAAGCAAATTAAAAAAAGCGAAAACGATGTTTACTTTTACAGATATGCAAAGCAAAAAGACAATTTGCTAAATAAAATAAAGGAAAAGGAATCCATATTTTATTGTGACTACTTATTGTACGATTTACTAATGAATTTACCTTATAATGCTTATGATAAATACAGGAAACTGGAAGTTTCAAAAATTATTTTAAGTGATTATTATAATGGTTGGTCTGGTGGAAGCGAATATTTTTTATTAAATAAACGAAATGACACAATAGCTTACGATGGATTTCAACGATGGATACAATAAAAACGATTTGCCAACACCGTGTATAATTAATTGCTTGTGACTTGCCTACGTGGAAATTCCTTCGGAATTTCCTCTCGTTCGGTTCATTTTTGCTAACTTAGTTGCTTAACCACGCAACTAACCATACACAAACACGTTAGCATTTATTATGAAAAAAAACATTACAATTCTATTAATACTTTTTTTAACAATAAGTTCTTGCCATTCTCAAATTCCAATAAAAAAATATCGAACCGAAATTGAAAAACTAAATACGGAAAAACAGATAAGCGAATATTGGAATAAACTGCATAAAATTGACCAAGAGATTTTAGTTAACACTCGTGAATTAAGAATTGCTGACAGTATTTCAATATCAAATATGATAAAAACTGCTTTAATTTTCGATATACACGGAACTAAAGGATATAACTCAAATGGATATAGTGGATTTGTACCAATTCTCAACCTTTCCCATAACCAAATTGGACAAAGTCAAATAGCATATTGGCCAATTATTGAAGAATGCAAAGAAATAGGTGGAGCTATCGAAAGTTTTGGAGGAAAATATCCAGCGTATCAACTCGAAAGTGTGACATTAACTTTTTACAATTATTCTGTATTTAATCAGGAAGAAAAATACCCAAACCTCATAAAAAAAATGAGTGAATTAAAAACTGACGATATCGTCAACGAACTTTTAAAAACATATGAATACCAAAATGAATTACGTAAATTAAGTGAAGTTGCTAAATTAAATAGTTGGCATCTTCAAAATCATAGAGACCGAATTGACGAAGGCGAATTTTCTATTGTAAAAATGTCAGATGATAATTTGTATTTAAAAAAATACGAGCGAATTCAAAAACTTGAACTACTTAAAACAAATAATGCCTCGAAAGAATACAGAATTATAAACGAACCGTTTGGTTGGAAATATGTCTATAGAGAAGATGGCAGTTTAAGTTTAATTGACGAAAAAGATAACGAATTAATCAATTACACTCTAATAAAATAACAAATGCTAACACCGTGTATAATTAATTGCTTTTTACGTGCTTACTTGTGAAAATTCCTGCGGAATTTTCACGGGTTCGTAAAAGTTTGCTAATTTAGTTTCTTAACCACGCAACTAACCATACACAAACACGTTGGCAAACATTTAAGAGCAACTTAACGGGAAAGAAAAACAAACTGAATTGGATAACAGCATAATCGGAATTAAA
>NZ_JBHTKM010000006.1:0-1683 GCF_042675845.1 Winogradskyella rapida
GTTTTCTACTGACTATTTTTATAATTTGTTGCTCTAGTTTTAAACGCTTATCAGCTCTAGATTTGTATTTATAATACGCATCACGTTTAAGCCCAAAACAATGAGTTATAGTAGTTAAAGACGCAAATCCCTTAGATTTCTCTTTAGCTATGATTAAGGCTTTATACTTAGCTTTTTTTTTAGTTCAGCTACAGATTTGTAACCTAGATCTTCAGCAGCTACTTCTAGATAAGAATCTAATACCATTGCATCAAGATCCTTTTTAAGTAGTAGCTTTTTAAGCTGTTCAATCTCTTTTTGTCGGGCTTTAATTCTGGATATTTCGTCTTTTGTTTCCACTTTTACTCTGGTGTTCATTAAGTCTTTACGATTGTACTTTTTAATCCACACATTCACCGTTGTAGGTGCAATAGAGTAGAGCTTGCATAGTTCACTCTTTGTGTGTTTTCCGGTTGTAAGTTCGGCTAAAATTTTTAATTTGAAAGGTTCGCTGTAACGTCTAATTACTTTGTCATTTTTATACATAATGTTTAAAATTATGTAGCCTTTATTCAGGACGAGTGTAAATTACTGGCAACGTGTTTATATATGGTTTGTTGCGTGTTTATGCAACCAAGTTAATAAATAATTACTGACAAAGAAAATCCGCGAGGATTTTCGTAAGTAAGCAAAAAGCCAGCAATAAATTATATATGTTGTTGTGCGTTCGTTTTTTTTATTCGGTTAATAATTTCAATTCCTAAATAGTCTTTTAATTTCGGGAATTTATATCTATAATATTCATTCCAATAACTTGCTATTCGACTTTCTGTTTGTTGCCAATATTTTGGATTTTCAGTTTTGAATTCTCTATAAAATTCCAATGTATTGTTATTCACTTTTTTGTCTATAATTGGAAGCAATTCGTAAATATATTCTCCTAATAACTGAATAAGAAAAGGTGTTTTCCATTTTTCAGGTTTTTCAGAAATATTTTTCAATCTTTTTTCTCGTACAAAACCATTATGATGTCTTGTGAAAATACAATTCAATATGTCTTTTTGTATTTCAGTCAGTTCTTTTTCCGTTTGCTCTTTTGGTTCGTTAAAATAAATTCTCACGGGAATTTTTAGTTTTTCACTATCCACACTAATTTCATAAGAATGCTCACTTATTAAGTCAAATTTATATTTAGTTTCCAATGGAATTATCTTAAATACTTCCAAAACATCAGTTTTCAAATCTGCTGGAAAAGAATTAGTAATTATTTCAAGATAATTGGGATTCATTTATTCTAAATATTCTTGTTTTCGGTCGGTTTCGTCAAATGACGCACAACGTGTTTGTGTATGATTAGTTGCGTGGTTTAGCAACTAATTTAGTAAACTTTTACGAACCTGAGAATATTCCGAAGGAATATTCCAGATGAGAACTTACAAAGCAATTAATTATACACGGTGTTGTGGTGTCGGTTTTATCCACCATATATTTGATTAAATTTCTCTTTTATTTCTTTAAGGTCATATTTTGGTTCAATAATCTCTTTCCCGTTTCTATTCACGAATCCGTATTTTCCAGTTATTGTTTTCACTAGTGCGATGTCATTGGCATATTCACCAAATTTTTCGATTCTCGTATAGATTGCTGGAACAATAGTTTTTCCTTTATTGTCGATAAGTCCGTATAGTCCAGTTATCGTTTTTA
>NZ_JBHTKM010000007.1:0-3761 GCF_042675845.1 Winogradskyella rapida
GTTCTTCCCTACTTGCGAAAATTCCTACGGAATTTTCACGGGTTCGTTAAAGTTTGCTAACTTAGTCGCTAAACCACGCAACTAACCATACACAAACACGTTGTGCGCAATTTGGGAGACTTGTTAATTATACCAATTTTTGGTATATTTGATAAAAATTGTACTCAAATGAACAAAAACACATCTATATCACTTGGAAATTATTTCGACCAATTCGTGCAAAATAGCATAAGCGAAGGAAGATTCAAAAATGTTAGTGAAGTTATTCGTGCAGGATTAAGACTTTTAGAAGAAGAAGAAAGTAAAGTTATTGCACTGAAAAAAGCTATTCAAGAAGGAATTGATAGCGGAATAGCTCACGACTTTGACCCCAAAAAACATCTTGAATCTCTAAAAGCGAAAAAGCACTCTAATGGCTGAATATAAATTGACCAATAAAGCTGTTGAGGATTTATCAAAGATTTGGGATTATACCTTTGAGGTGTGGTCGGAAAAACAAGCTGACAAATATTACGCTGAACTTATTTCAAATTGTCAAGAAATTGCAGAAAACCCAAACATAGGGAAATTCTACGATGGAATATCGAAGCAACTTCTCGGAATGAATACAAATCGACATATAATATTCTACAGAACTTTGAACAAAAATTATGTTGAAATAACCAGAATATTGCACGAAAGAATGGATTTAAAGAAGCGAATAGCTGAATAAAAACTGCACACAACACCGTGTATAATTAATTGCTAGGTTCTTCCCTACTCGCGAATATTCCTGCGGAATATTCACAGGCTCGTTAAAGTTTGCTAACTTAGTTGCTTAACCACGCAACTAACCATACACAAACACGTTATGTGCAAGTAAAACAGACCAATGAACAGCCATTTAAACATTTTTAAGTCTTATACCAATAAAAATAGAACGTATCAGTTAGAAAACGATTTGACCAGAGCTTTGGCTATCTCATTACAAGAAGATGCACTTTTTTTTCACGAGGTATTTAAAGAGATTCTAAAAGGCACCAACTTTTACAATCAATTATTTGAGTCCTTAGAAAGCGAAAGCAACGTAAATATCGATATTCAAAAAAAAGCAAGTCAGATTACTGATTTTGAACATATCTTTGCTATATCACTAAGTGAAGCGGAAATATCTGATTTTTGGGAACAAAATCACCAAAGGAATTACGACCCAATTTGTGATTTAATAATTCAAATAAATAACATTGTACTTGTATTAGAAGCCAAAAGAGATAATGTAAATTGTACTACTCAACTTTACAATCAAATACTTAACATAACAAATAAGCAAAATCAACCACAGGAATTTACCCAAGAGAATTACGGAGAAAATATAACTGCTTTCGATTTTAATTGGTCCAAACTTATGGCGATTGCTGTAAAAGTATCAAGTTTCGAAAAAACAATGAACAGTCAAAATCGATTTCTATCCGATTTTATTGCATTAGTAAAACAACATAATTTCAGATGGCTTCCCGAACCATCAATTTCAGCTTTGCAACCTACAAACACACGTGCAATTACAAGAAGGTTAGAGTCAACAATTGAAGAAATTACAAAAGGTACAAGAATTAACAAACTAAATTATAATGATAGATTAGGATTTGAGGTTTATAAAGATTGGGCAAAAGAAATTATATTTTGGATTAAGGATAATGGGAATCTTGGTGTTAGCATATATCCAGGAAATACAAAAGGTCAAGGCTATAGCTTATTCGTAAATGACCCTGAATTTAATGATAGTTTAAGTATTCTAGGAGATGAATACCCTATTAATTATAGTTATCACATTAAATTCACAAGTTTTCAAAAGTTTTTTCAAGGTCTGTGGTTTAAGGAAAGTCAATTAACAAAGACTCTTTATACGAAAGAGAATTTTCATAAATATACTGGAAGAAAAAAACGAGGAAAAGATTGGATAGACATAGAACAACTTCTTGATAAAAGTCTGAACTTTAACTGGAAAGAAAAATGCGACTGGAAAAACTCAATGCTCGAATCTGGAAAGAATCAATTTGATATGTCATTTGGTTATGAAGTTTACATTGAAATCCCTTTCCAAAAACTCAAAGAATTAGACCAAAATCAATCAGATTTAACCAATTTAATTTCTTTAGTAAATGAAATATATAATGAATTTAATAACAACTTATTGAAACGATAGAAAAATACCTGCACATAACACCGTATATAATTTATTGCTGGCTTCTCGCCTACTTACGAAAGTCCTCGCGGACTTTCTTGGTCGGTAATTATTTACTAAATTAGTTGCTTAAACCACGCAACAAACCATATACAAACACGTTGTAAGTAATTATGAGAAACCGCAGAATAACATTAATATTTTCGATTTTAATTCTAACTATTTCTTGTAAGAATAAAGAAACAAAATATGAAAATAAAAATATTGGACAATTTAAATTTATAATTTCGGATACTTTAGCTTACGGAAAAAATCTAGCAAGAATTTCGGAATATAACAGGAAATTAAAAGAAAACGAAAGTTCTGTAATTGCAGTAATAATTGAAAACGAATTGGAAGATCGCTCAACGAAAATTGATACTTTTAGTGACGGACTAAAAACACCTTTTTTTGGAATTAGTAAATATCAAACTGGAAAACATAAAATTGAAATTAAGGTTGAGGAGAAAATGATGAGGACTAAAAAACTTCCGAATGACTCTCTTTCGCTCGAAATAAAAGATATTTATTACACTTACGAATTTGACGTATTTATAAAAGACAAAGATTATATCCCCGAACTAAATGAAAAACTGAGTAAGCAAATGGATATTGAATATAATGAGAATCCTATATAAAATAACTACTTACAACACCGTGTATAATTAATTGCTAAGTTCTTCCCTACTTGCGAAAATTCCTGCGGAATTTTCTCGGGTTCGTAAAAGTTTGCTAATTTAGTTGCTTAACCACGCAACTAACCATACACAAACACGTTGTACGTAAGCTAACAAAACCGGGTTGAAAACCAAAAATTGAATGAATTACACCCAAATTTATACGACTCGAAAACTTGAGAAAACAATACAGAAATCTATTGTTGAAAAAAGCCAAACCGAAAATAAAATCTTGGGCGAATGGGTTGCGACCATTTTTCACGTAGATAGAAAAAAATGCTGGCTGATAGTAAATAAACTAACAAAGTATTTACTGATTCTGTCTGACATAAAAATATCTGAATTGAATAACATTACGCAAATATTTACGAAAAATTTTCATTTACAACTAAAAAATGACGGAATTGAAATTGATTTTGGAACTTTAAGAGAATTAGTTGGTGAAATAAAACTGTGTGAAACGAATAATGACCGCAGTGCGAATGGTTCATTGAATAATTGCATGCCTAGCATTGACCAATGGAAATTGGACTATGGAAGTTTTGAAAATTTGCCTTTCAGAAAAATAAATAGCGGATTGAACAGCTCACCAAATCAAATGCTTAATTGGAAATACCCGAAAGAAGTGATGAATGAAAAAATAAAAGCCTTCGTACAACACCGTGTATAATTAATTGCTAGGTTCTTCACTGCTTGCGAAAATTCCTGCGGAATTTTTCACGGGTTCGTTAAAGTTTGCTAACTTAGTTGCTTAACCACGCAACTAACCATACACAAACACGTTGGCAGCAATGCACCCTGACAGCAAAAGCCTTTACCTACCCAACTTAACGCTTTCTTTATTCGAGCCATCAAAAAACCTTTATGTGGAAACTCAAAACGAT
>NZ_JBHTKM010000007.1:3771-8696 GCF_042675845.1 Winogradskyella rapida
GCAGCAATGCACCCTGACAGCAAAAGCCTTTACCTACCCAACTTAACGCTTTCTTTATTCGAGCCATCAAAAAACCTTTATGTGGAAACTCAAAACGATGGATTTAAAGCTTATCGAATATATTGCGGTAAAATCTGCTGATTAAATCAAAACCTAGACAATTTCGTTCAAATTAAACCTTAACTGAACATTTCAAAATCACTTACGTTAAACCAAAAAAAGCCTAGTTTCTTTTTCGCGATTTTTTTTTTAGAATTTTAATTAAGTAAAATCAGAAAAAATAGAGCCGGAAATTTTAATTTCTTACGGAACTAGAATAGTAATCTAACTGATTATTTATAAAAGCTAGAATTTGAAAAGTTTACTCGATATTTAAATATTACGCAGGATTTACAAGCTGAGCGTAAAATCCGTGTCTGATTAGCAACAACGAAGGACTAAAAGCAGATTATCTCTCGATTTATTTAATATTCAAGTTAACTAATTAAATTATAGTTTCTTAAAAACATAGCTTATAAAAAAAAATAAGCACGGCTGCCAACACCGTGTATAATTAATTGCTTTGTTCTTCCCTACTTGCGAAAATTCCTGCGGAATTTTCGCTGGTTCGTAAAAGTTTGCTAACTTAGTTGCCTAACCACGCAACTAACCATACACAAACACGTTGTGCACTATTTGAGAAAAAAACGAAATGAAACTTAAAAAAGATAAAATAATAATTGCGAGTGATGTAAAACGTGACGGAATTGGAATTGAGGTTTATCGAGATGACAAAATGGTGGTTGAAATATTTCGCAGTGATGGTGACAAAACGAGAACCATCAAAATCTTTAAAGAAGATATATCTCTTCAATTAATGGAAGAAAGCATTGCAACTTTCAAAAAAGAAATTCCCTGGGATTTCATAGATGACTAATCCATATTAAGAAATGACTTTAACTCACGAACAATTCACAGAAGCTGGATTTATTTTCGAAAAAGCCAATGGAAATTCTCACTCGGATTTTGAAAAGAAAATTATTGCGGAATCGAAATTGACCAAATTCGACCCAACTGAATTGGAACAAATCATTGTTGACGGACTGAACTCTGGATTCTATAAAAACGAAGACGAGCGAGTTAGCGGATATTGGAGTTTATCAAAAATCGGAAATCGGAATTTGATTGTGGATTTTAAAAAATGGTTACGGACTGAAGTGGAAAATGAAAATGGAATTGCAGTCTTCCAAATATTAACTGGACTTGACCGACTTGGCGAACCAGCGTTTAATGAAAACCGAAATGGACGTGGAGCGGACGAAACGGAATTGAATATTAGAGACGCTAAACAGTATCTAAAGAAATAAAAAAACAGTGCACAACACCGTGTATAATTAATTGCTGTGTTCTCGCCTACTTGCGAAAATTCCTGCGGAATTTTCACGGGTTCGTTAAAGTTTGCTAACTTAGTTGCCTAACCACGCAACTAACCATACACAAACACGTTGTGCGTCATACCCAAAAAAAACCGAGAAAATTGACTGAACAAATAAAAACAGAGTTAAAACGAATTGAAAAAGAGAAGGATATTCAAATTCTCTATGCTGTGGAATCTGGAAGTAGAGCTTGGGGTTTTGCCTCAACTGACAGCGATTGGGATGTAAGATTCTTGTACATTCAAAATCAGAATTGGTATTTGTCTATTGACGACAAAAAAGACAATATGGAAGTTATGTTACCTAATGATTTAGACTTTGCAGGTTGGGAATTACGAAAAACACTAAAATTATTTAGGAAATCAAATCCACCATTGTTAGAATGGTTGAGAAGTCCGTTAATTTATTTAGAACAATATTCGACAGCTGAAAAAATGCGTGAATTAACTAAATATTATTTTAACCCAAAATCTTGTACTTATCACTATTTGCATATGGCAAAAGGGAATTATCGTGATTACTTACAAACTGATTTAGTAAGAGTGAAAAAATACTTTTATGTTTTGAGACCGATTTTAGCTTGTAAATGGATTGAATCTATGGGAACAATGGCACCAATGGAATTTGAAAATCTTGTTAATACACAAGTTGAGAATCCTGAATTGAAAAAAGAAATCGAGAAATTGTTGGAACGAAAAAAATCAGGCGAGGAACTTGACAAAGAACCACGAATTGAAATAATTAATAACTTTGTCGAAAAAGAAATTGAGTATTTTGAAAAGAAAGTAGAAGATTATGATAAAAACCTCAAACCCGAAACTGAAAAGCTTGACAAGCTATTTAGAGAGACATTAAATGAGGTTTGGAAGTAAAAGTACGAACGCACAACACCGTGTATAATTAATTGCTTTGGCAAGTGCTTATTTGGAAAATTCCTTCGGAATTTTCTCGCGTTCGTTTTTGTTTACTAACTTAGTTGCTTAACCACGCAACTAACCATACACAAACACGTTGTGTGTAATCCAAAAAAAATGAACGAATCTGAATTAAACGAACTAAAAAATATTGAGGAATTTAATTCCATCGGTTACCACTATACAATAATGTATATGGCAAGAATTCATTCACAAGCTGAATTTTTATTTGCCAAAGTTTTAGCTCTTCGTGGAAAAGTTTATTCAAATTATGAAGCTTCGGAAATAATAGAAGCCTTTACTATTAAAACAATCTGTGATTGGGAATGGTATGCGGAAAAAATGATTTATGAATGCTTAAAAGTAGATACAACACAATTATCTAAAGAATTAGAATTGAAATTACCTAAAACTATCAGTAATGATGAATGTATAGCTTATTTAAACGGTTTAGGATATTTTGACTTAAGGAGCGTAAATAACTTGAAAAAGATTGGCAGAAAGATTTTAACAGACAAGAATAATCCTTTCCAAAATATATCATCCGAAGCCAGAAATCAGATAGATGACTTTTACTCTTTAAGAAATTATGTTGCACACAAGAGTAGTAAATCAAAAAGAACGTTGATTAAAACTTACTCAAAATACAATCAAAATGAATTTATTGAAGTTGGAGACTTTTTACTCTCTAAAACAGATGAAAATAAAAAAAACATTAGATTTCAAGATTTCGGAAGTTCTTTTTGGCTTGCTTCTTTCAATATAATGGAATTTACATATCCGAAAATGTATAAGTGGATAGTTCAAGATGAAAAAATTTACAATGACAAGTGTCATTTACGCTTTCATTATTTAATGGAAATAAGTCCGAACAAACCAAAATAGAGGAAAAGACTACACACAACACAGTGTATAAAACATAGCTAATAAGTGCTTAACCAAAAGGTTTTGTATATTTATAAAGTCCGCCAAATTTTTAATTTGGCTTTTAAAATTGATAAGTTAAAAACAAAATATAAAAATTCGGCTCTGTGTTAATCCGAAAAGTTAGTGTCTTTTTGCACGCTACGTTCCATACACAAGTCCGTTGCCATTCATTGCGGAACGCACTCAAAACCGACAAATAAATATGACCAAATTAAATAAATGGATTCTAATAAATTGTTTGATTTCATTTTTAATGTTTTCATTTATTTTTTATAAAAATGTTGGCGTATCTGGTGGAGATATCGCAATTTATGCTTTAAACATAATATTCGGAATCGTTCAAGTAATAACGGTAATAATACTGATTTGGAAAAAAGAAAATAAGTTTTATAAGATTATACTTTTTATTCTACTATTTCAAATAATTGAAATTTTGATAATGACAGTTTTGGGAAATAGTTTAAATGCATTTCTGAAATCTTATTAGTCAACTGAATTGAAAAACTAAACTATAATTGAATGCGGAATTTAGCAAGTTACGGAATTGCTCACTCAATCGGAATTGAATAATATTGCGGAATAAAACGCTGACTGAACTCACTCGAACCTGAAAAATGGAAAATGAAATTAGTCGAATAATTAGAAAACTGAAAAACAACGAAATGGCAACACCGTGTATAATTAATTGCTGTGTTCCTGCTTACTTGCAAAAATTCCTGCGGAATTTTCACGGGTTCGTAAAAGTTTGCTAACTTAGTTGCTTAACCACGCAACTAACCATACACAAACACGTTACCTGCAAGCTAAAAACCAATCTATACGGAACAAAATGACAAAAAAAATCTACTTATTTTTATTACTATTTACTTCAATATTATTAGTCGGTTTTTATTTTACATCTGCAATTAATAACTTTTGGATTGCTCACATAAGTCATTTAGCAATAATGCTAATTGCTGGACTTTCATTAATCGGACTTGAAAAAGGAAAACTTCCGAATAAAGAAAAATCATCGTTTGAAATAATCCAATTGATTGGAATTATAATCGGGATTGTAGGACTTATCGGATTTAGTAATTTTATTCCTGTCTTCGCTACTAAATTAGCTGGAATTGAAATGACTGGATTTTTCAAGACAGCTGAATTGAATAGGATTCTTATAAGTGTAATTTCCATATCAATATTTGAGGAAATTTTATTTCGTCGAGTTTTAGCACAAAAAATAAATAATATACTTGGATTCAAAAAAGCCATTTGGATTTCTGCATTAATTTTTGCAATAGCTCATAGTTACACAGATACTGGACTATTAAGTGCATTTTTTGCTGGAGCAGTTTTTGGCTATATCTATCTTAAAACGAAAAATATATATCTAAGTATAATTGCACATTTGATATATAATTTAACAACTTATTTTTTAACGCCAATTTTCATAAAAAACTATGACGGAATTAATAAATATTCAATAATTATTTCGATTTTAGTCATAGGTTTAATATTAATGTATGGAATGACTAGAATTCTGAAAAAAAAGCCGGCAGGTAACACCGTGTATAATTAATTGCTTTTTTCTGCTTACTTGCGAAAATTCCTGCGGAATTTTCTCTGGTTCGTGAAAGTTTGCTAAATTAGCTACCCAACTACGCAACTAACCATACACAAACACGTT
>NZ_JBHTKM010000008.1:0-867 GCF_042675845.1 Winogradskyella rapida
CGTTGGCAAACATATAACCGAACAATGAAATTCATCTTTCTAACTATAATTTTACTTCTGACTTTTAGTTGTTCAAACGAAAAAGCTATAGCGGAATTTGAAGAAGTTTTGGGAAAAGAAAACAGCGAAACTCTGACTTATCTAGTAAACGACTTTGAATCGGATTTTCTAAAAAGACAGTATCCGAATTTGGAGACAAAAAAAGCTTACAAACAATTTTTGACCGAATTATCAAAAGGAGAGACTGAATATTGGAAAAAGATTTCAAAAAGCAGTAGAGAATATCTAAAAAAGCGTGATTTAAGATTGGAAATCTATAGTGTTCCTGACTCAATTTGGATTGAACGCGACCCTGAAAAATTGACTTTGAGTTTTAGCGACGTTCCAATGTTAAAAATTAGACGTAAATATTTATTGCCAGACGGAACTTTAGGCTACAGTACATCTGAATCTTCATTCCGATATAAAGAAGCGATAGATGAGGATTCCATCATCGAATCTCGAAAAAATTGGGTTGCTATAAATTATGTTGGGAGCTACACTAGAGCATTGAATTCAATTAAAAATAAATCTCGTTTTTTAACTGGATATCTTGATATGCGAGATGCAGCTGGAACGATTGACCCAAGACTTATTGCAGACCGAATGTTAGAAACTAAAGTTGACTTAAATGACTATTTCATAAAGCGATTAATAGTAACTGAGATTGTCTATTGAAAATAAAATACGATTTGCCAACACCGTGTATAATTAATTGCTAGGTTCTTCCCTACTTGCGAAAATTCCTGCGGAATTTTCACGGGTTCGTAAAAGTTTGCTAACTTAGTTGCTTAACCACGCAACTAACCATACACAAAACCGTTGGCA
>NZ_JBHTKM010000009.1:0-2665 GCF_042675845.1 Winogradskyella rapida
ATAAATAATCCGTCCTTTCCCTTTTTCCGCAACCCTTGGAGATATTGACCGCGTAAAATCTGTAATTGCTTACAACGTGTTTGTGTATGGTTAGTTGCGTGGTTGGTCAACTAAGTTAACAAACTTTAACGAACCAGTGAAAATTCCGCAGGAATTTTCGCAAGTAGGGAAGAACAAAGCAATTAATTATACACGGTGTTATGGGCTTTTATTTCTCAATCATTATTTCAATTGGATATTTTTTATAATCAAAAATCTTGATTTCTTTATCTAAATCGTCATATCTATCTTCGAAACGTTCGAAATTGTCTGAATAACCAAATGAACCTGTTTTCTTTAATCCTTCAACTATTTTTACAGAACCTACTTTTTCAAATGAATCTTTAAATTTTAGTAAATCTTTATGTTCAACTGCATCAATTACAAATCCAAAAAAGAATTTTTTATTTCCTCCAACATAATCCCAAATTATATCAATTCCAGGTTGTTGCTCTCTTGTCGTTTCTTTGTCATATCCTGACCCAATTGTTCGTCCTAAAATCATTTCGTTAATGATTGATTTTTCAGTAGGTTTTTCTGAACTTTTATAAATTGTTGGTACAAACCAATAGTTACAATTTCCTCTATATTGGTCTATTTTCATACAAATTAGACTTCTGTAACTATTATCTTTAACCTTGAATGATAAAATATCATTTTCGCTAAATAGAAAATTAGAAATTTTTCTATATTTTTTTGGTTTACGAATTTTACCGTTTTCTTTTTTGATTTTATTTAAAAATCTTGTTAAAACACTTTTTCTAGATTTACCTTCTTTCTCAGACAACTTTGTCCATTCGTTTACACAAGCATTTTTTGATATAACATTCTCAATATATTCAACTCGTTCAGCTGTCATTAGCCCGATTTCCCAATATGCAAGTCCGCAACTTGTTACATAAATTTCATTATCGAAAGCATCAAAATAATCTGGTTGTTCTAAAGGGAATTCATTAAGTATCATTTTCAATTCTGCCTCACTATCATATAAATCCATAATTCCCCAATATGTATCGTGAGCAGTATCTCCATCAATTATTTTAGTTCCATCTGTTGCCATTCAGTTTTTTTTAATTGCCTATAACGTGTTTGTGTATGGTTAGTTGCGTGGTTAAGCAACTAAGTTAGTAAACTTTAACGAACCTGTGAATATTCCGCAGGAATATTCGCAAGTAGGGAAGAACCTAGCAATTAATTATACACGGTGTTAGCCACTGGCTTTTTCCGTTACTTTATTCACTTTTACATAAAACCAAGGCGAAGATTCAAATCCGTTTTTTTCATCATTCATATATTCCACCATTTCTGTCCATTTATCATTTTCGCTAATCAGTCCGTATTCGTTTATTTCAATTCCGAACTTTTTGATTAGTTCACTTGCCAAATCGTGGCAATGAAAACTGTGAAATTCACTACTATCTTCAATTCCAATTAAGTCATATCCTAAAGTCTGTTCGTCTTTGTTTTCTGAAATTCCTTTTTTTAGATTTATTGAAAGTCCGATTTCGCCAAAAGTTGTCTTTTCAGGATTGAATAAATTTAGTAATTTGTCTCTTTCTGTTTCGGGAAAGTTAATACTCAATATTTCACTTTCTGCTTTTGGGAAAAATGAACTTTTATATTCGGTTAAGGTTTCTAAATCGGCAAATGTACAAATCCAACCGATTTTGTTTTCCTCCATTTTTTTGTCCGTCCAATTCTGAATTTCTTTAATCAGCTTTTCATTAAGATTAAAATCCGATTTGGTTTCTGCACTAACATTTTTTCCGTCTTCCGCCCACGAAATTGACCAAGCGTTAAAAAAGGAATCGTTTATGCAAATACTACAAGTATGCAATTTTTTTCCTTCGTAAGTTCCAAAATTGGAATCACGAAGTTTAATTAAATAATATGCTCCAGTATAGTATCTCAATGTTTCTTCAGCTTGTGGCTAACGTGTTTGTGTATGGTTAGTTGCGTGGTTGGGCAACTAAGTTAGCAAACTTTAACGAACCTGTGAATATTCCGCAGGAATATTCGCAAGTAGGGAAGAACCTAGCAATGAATTATACACGGTGTTAGCAGCCGGCTTTTAATTATACGCTGTTTCATTAAAGAACTCTGACATTGATTTTAACGTATAATTCCTTATCAGTGTCTAATTAGTTTCAAATTAGTTTTTTCACGTTCAGATCGACCGTAAAGCTTTTTAAAATTAAATCAGAGTAGAGTGAGTAGTTTGTTGGCTTACTATAATGATCTTTTAAAATCTAATGTCTAAAGGTTTCTATTATCCAGCGTTGTTAATCCGTGTTGTTAATCCGTGTTGTTAATCAATTCTACTTATCCATCTGAGTAATTAATCCAACGTTGTTGCTCCGTGTTACTTGTCAATTTACCTTATCCGACTGAGTGGTTAATCCTGCGTTAATATTCCGTATTACTTATCACGCTAGATTATCCAGATGAGAATTTAATTGTGACTAGGAATATAAAACTCTTTGATTAGGAAAGAGATTAGCAAAACGTGAGTGCTTGCTGCTAACGGTTAAATATATGAATAGTAAGGGATTTAAAAAGCTATTCCTTCGGGTTTTTAATAAGCCAATTTAGTAAATAAATATTTAAATTTTTAATAGATATTTTT
>NZ_JBHTKM010000010.1:0-405348 GCF_042675845.1 Winogradskyella rapida
TGCTTATCACGTTAGGTTATCCAAATGAGAGTTTAATGGTGACGAGGAAAAAAAACTCTTGGATTAAGAAAGACATTAGCAAAACGTGACTGCTTGCTGCTAACTGGTTATATCATTACAATAATAATCATTTAATGGTTAAATTTTTGGGATAACAGTGGTTTTTTGTTATCATTATCCTTTTTTACTAAATTTCCAACCGTAACATCGAGTGGGCTTTTTATTTCCATTAAACTATTTTGGGCCACATGAGTATAAATCATCGTTGTTTCGGGTTTGCTATGACCTAGTAAAATTTGAATATAACGTAAATCCACACCATTTTCTAACATATGAGTAGCAAAACTATGTCTTAAAGTATGTGGTGTAACTTGCTTTTTTATATTTGCCAATTCACAAGACTTTTTCAAAAAACTACGCACTGAGCTGGCACTGTATGTGTTACCTTTTTGGCCCTCAACAAAATATATTTGTGGCCTGTAGGTGTTAATATAGTTACAGAGTAGAGGTTTTAATACTTCACTTAGCACAACGGTACGATCTTTTCTACCTTTACTTTGTTTAATAAATACTTGATTTCGGTCTAAATCTATATCACTCAAACGTAAATTTAATAATTCGCCTATTCTTAAACCACTTGAATAAATTAACCCTAAAATCGCACGGTGTTTTAGGTTTTTAGTCACCTGTAGTAAATCTATAATTTCTTCCTTTGATAATACTACGGGAAGATATTTACTTTTTTTTGGCCTTTTTATATTTTCAGATTCAAAGCCGTCAATATTGCAAAAGGCTGTAAAGTATTTAAGAGCACTTATGCATTGCCTATGACTACTTATACTATAGTTTTCATAAGCAATTACTTTTTCTAAGAATAGTTCTAATGTTCTACTATTCCATTCTTTTTTAGGCATATCCTTAGTAAAATCTATAAACCGAAGTATAAAATGTCCATAAGTAGAAATAGTGCTCTCACTTAAGCGCTTACCTTTTAAGTATCCAATACAATTTTTTAAAAGCAACCTTTTATTTGAGGATAAGCCTTTATAAATTTTTATTTGAGTACTTTTTAATATTTTTTTTGGTTTTCTTGTAGGTTTAGCGATAGGACGTTTTAATGCCGTATAATCAACGTAGTGACCTTTTTGTCTCAATAAATTAAAAATCCCTTGTCTATTTTTAGCACTATCCAGCACATAATAAACACTATGAGATTTAGACCATTTAACGCCATCATATCTCTCAATCACTGATTTTATCTCATAATTATAAGCAAATCTTATTGCTATATTTTTGGTGTTGTTATGCACTAATGGTTGTAATCTAATAATCATAATAATTGCTTTACAAAGATAATTATGAGATTTAAAACCTACCATTTTAAACTCATAGTCACTGAAAATGAAGCAATTAAGTTAGTGCAAAAAAATGACATAATAAAATTAAGAGCATTATCACATAATAGCTTCTCTTTACTATATGCAAGCAAATTTGAACAAAAACGAAACAAATTCATAAAAAAACAACCACCTTAAAATTAAGATGGTTGTTATGGTCAATGTACGTTACCTTAAGTAAACTAGCTATAATACAACTATAAATGATATGTTTTTAAATAGTAGCTTTACTCAGCGCTTTCTTCCATAGTATGATAAACGTTTTGCACGTCGTCATCCTCTTCAAGCTTTTCTAATAATTTCTCTACATCTTCAGCTTGCTCTGACGTTACCTTTTTAGTCACTTGCGGAATACGCTCAAAACCAGAAGAAATAATCTCAATATCATTCTCTTCTAAATAAGCCTGAATTTTCCCAAAACTCTCAAAAGGGGCGTAAACCATAACACTAGTATGCTCTTCTCCATTTTCATCAACATCGGTATCTTCAAAAATCTCGTCAACACCAGAGTCAATAAGTTCTAGTTCTAATTCTTCTAAATCTAAATCATCACCTTTAATCTTAAAATTACAAGTGTGATCAAACATAAACACTACCGAGCCTGAAGTTCCTAAACTTCCATCAGTTTTGTTAAAATAAGAACGTACATTAGCTACCGTTCTTGTGTTATTATCCGTAGCCGTTTCAATTAAAACAGCAATACCGTGCTGGGCATAACCTTCAAAAAGCACCTCTTTATAGTCGCCCTGACTTTTATCTGAGGCACGCTTAATAGCACGTTCTACATTGTCTTTAGGCATATTTACCGCCTTAGCATTTTGTATCACCGCTCTTAAACGCGAATTACTATCAGGATCCGGACCACCTTCTTTTACCGCCATTACAATGTCTTTACCAATACGTGTAAAGGCTTTGCTCATAGCAGACCAACGTTTCATTTTCCTTGCTTTTCTAAACTCGAAAGCTCTTCCCATTTTATAATTTATTTTAAGTTCCTATACCAATAGGCCCTTGTTAGATATCCTATTTTTACTCTAGCGCCATAACTTGAGTCCGCAGTGCTATTGTAGACCACAAATTTCAGCATAACAAATCTAAGAAAATATTGAAATTGTTTCAACACCAAGGGCATTAAAAACAAAAAAATATCCCCTTTACCACATAGCGTTCTATATTCTATGCCAATTTTTATGATCTTTTAAACTGAGAACGCCGCCTTTTACTACTGTCTTATTAAAATTTCTACCGAAAAGACTGCTGCGGAAACACAAATCTATAGCACGCTTTGCAATTAGTCTTCAACCTCTACAATCGCTTCAATGGCTTCCGCTAATTTAAAATCCTTAAGGGTAACACCGCCGGCATCATGCGTTGATAAGCTTATTTTTAAAATATTATAAGTGTTACTCCAATTCGGGTGGTGATTTTGAGCTTCACACTCAAAAGCAATGCGACTCATAGCACTAAAACAATCCTTAAAATTGTCAAATTCAAATTCTGCATGAAGCGCATCTTCATAAAAATCCCAATCAGGAAGATGAAGTAAGTTCTTTTCTATCGTTATAGCATCTAATTTCATAATAAATCTATTTTTTCTAAATGTAATAAAAATTCTATTCGGTGCCGCTAAAACCGTAGTGTTTCATCATAATTTTCGTCATAAATCAGTGTCAAAAGCAGCCCGTTTCCTTTTAGTTTTACTTCGGAAGGGAATCGCTTTAAAACTCAGCCTAAACCTATACTAAAATCTACTATTTAAAGAGGTCTTCTAAAATATCTTGACTCGTAACTTGAAGATGTTTGGGAAGCTTGTTAAACTTAGGAAGCACGGCTAAATACCGATCTTCGTTAGTGGTATATACCTGTTTAAGTCCAACTTTTTTCTTAAATAACCGTTGAAGCAGTTCCTTGGTAAAATCGTCATGATGCACCAAATCTGTACTTCCCAAATGAAAAACCCCGTATTTATTCCTGTTAATGATATAATGAACCTGTTGCGTCAAGGTCTTATCGTGCATGACATTCATAATAAGATTCGGAAAAATCTCTACAGCCTCTTTCTCTGCAATGGCACGTTTCATGGCTTCAATTCTTGGAGAAGAAGCTCCAAAAATCATCGGTAATCGCAGTATGGCCACCTGTTCCTCTGGCAGTCTTAAAAATAAATTCTCAATTTTTATTTTGAAATGCCCGTAGATACTATGACTCAAAGTTTTATCCAATTCATAACTCGGGTATTTACTATAGGCATCAAAAACATTTGCTGACGACAGAAAAATCACTTTAGTCCCAAAAGCATGAGCGTATTCTGCAATATGTTGATGGGCAATGGTCTGCGCGCTAAAATTACCCCGAAGTGCCGAAATAATAAGTGTGGGTTTACAGACTTCTAAGATTTCAAATACATCATCTTCCTCTATATTATAATGAAAAAAATGATGATTTGTAGTATACGCTTTTAATGGCGTTCTATACGTGCCAAAAGTTTTAAAATACGGGCTCAACTCCTTATAAAGGGCGTGGCCAATATAGCCACTTGCCCCAAGTATAAGTATGCGATGTTTTTGTGCTTCCGTATCTTTCTTCGTCATTAAACAACTTTAGTTCTAAGCAATCATTAACCTTTATAAAAAGGCGGCTTTACAACCGTAGCAGGAATCGCTTTTTTACGCACCTGAATAAAGATATTAGATCCTACAGCCGCAAATGCTTTTGTAACATATCCCATTCCAATACCAATGCCTAAACTAGGACTCATCGTTCCTGAAGTCACCTTACCAATAGTTTCTCCTTCCGCATCTACAATAGCATAATCATGACGTGGAATTCCACGTTCTTCCAATTTAAAGGCTACCAATTTACGGGCTACACCACGTTCTTTTTCAGCTTTAAGTGCTTCACTATTATTAAAATCTTTTGTAAACTTACAAACCCATCCTAAACCAGCTTCAATAGGAGAGGTGGTGTCGTCAATATCATTACCATATAAGCAATACCCCATTTCTAAACGTAAGGTATCTCTTGCAGCTAAACCAATTGGCTTAATCCCGAAATCGGCTCCTGCTTCTAAAACGGCATCCCAAACTTGTTTTACTTCGGAATTTTTACAGTAAATTTCAAAACCACCACTTCCGGTGTAACCTGTAGCCGAAATAATAGCATTCTCTATGCCTGCAAAATCACCAACTACAAAATTGTAAAATTTTATTGCTGATAAATCATGACTAGAAAGCGATTGCATAGCTTCTACCGCTTTAGGGCCTTGAATAGCTAATAAAGAGTAGTCTTCACTTAAATCGCGCATTTCTGCACCGACATCGTTTTTAGAGGAAATCCAATTCCAATCTTTTTCAATATTGCTGGCATTTACAACCAATAAATACGTTTCTTCTTTTAATTTATAGATAATTAAATCGTCTACAACACCATTATCATCATTAGGTAAACAGCTGTATTGTGCGTTTCCTATGGCTAATTTAGAAGCATCATTACTCGATACTTTTTGTATTAAGGCTAAGGCATTAGGACCTTCAATTAAAAACTCTCCCATATGAGACACATCAAATACACCAACGGCCTTCCTTACAGTTTCGTGTTCAATATTTACACCTTCGTATTGTACGGGCATATTATAACCTGCAAAAGGTACCATTTTTGCACCAAGTGCTTCGTGAGTAGAGGATAAGGCTGTCGCTTTCATGTTTTGATTAGTTTTTAATTTTAGAAGCACAAAACTACATAATTTTTACGATTTTAATCCTAAATTAATAGCAATGAAATATGAATCCCATAGCAAGTAATTCCTAAGCCCTTAACAAAGCACAGCCTTTAACCGTGGGCAACTTCAAACTCAACTAAAAACCAGGATAAAAGACAAAAAAGCAAAGCGAAACTCAAATCTTAACATTCTACAATCCATTGGTCTTTAACCTGCGGTTTAGAGGGCTGTATAATAGTAAGTTCTTCAGTGGTCTCATTAAACAGGACTTTAACTTTTGAAGGTTCAAAAATATGAGCATCTCTTAAATGGGTTCTTACATGTGATTCTGTAAGATGAGAACGCTTTAGATTGCGTTTTAAAAATTTCCCATGACGCATTAAAACTATAGTCTTCTGGCGCCCTCTAGCACTTAGGGGTTTCCATTCGCGAGCTCTTACAACAAGTTTATGTAAACTGTATACAATCCCTATAAGGATAAGAGAATACTGAAGCCATAGTACCTGAGGAACCACTGCAATAGCAATGATAAGACTTAAAATCATGGTCACCATAAAGCTAAAACTAATTCGTGTTTCTGGTTTAGATTGTCCACCTAAACGCGCTAACATTATTAAGGTTACATAAATACCAATCGTGCTGAGCACAATAACAAAAACATCATTCTCAAAACTTGTATTCCAAAGATCTATCATAGTCTGCTTTTTTTTAAGCCAAAGATCTCACCCCATTACCGATACGCTTAACTCATTTACCGTTTTAATTGCTTGATTACGTAATAATTTTACCACAACTTAAAAATGCACCAACACCAATGCAAATGCGTTAATCCTTTTACCAATCGGAACAGCATTTTTTATCCTATATATAGACCTTTATGCTCATTAATTCTAAAAACTTTTAAAATTATGAATAGCATGTATCAACCTCTTATAGAAACCCTTCAAACCTGTATTGTAGATTGTAGAGTCTGTAGTATAGAAATGGCCGGGAAGGAAAGTAAAAACGACTGTCCAAAGTGCTGTATAGAGTGTGTAGACGCTTGTGAAGCACTCCTAAAAATGATCACCTCAGACAGTGCTTATATAAAACAGTATGCTTTATTATGTGCTGAAATTTGTGAATACTGTGCCGATCATTGCGTAGAACATACACACGAGCATTGTAAAGCCTGCGCTAAAGCGTGTAGAGCTTGTGCGGAAGCTTGTGAAAAAATTTCTGCATAACCACAACCACTAACATTTAAAACTATACCATGGCCATTTTAGGAAACCTTATTAAAGGAGTAATTGAATTAAAAGACACCTTCTCCTCAGAGATTGTGCATAAGGATGCGCAAGAAAACGTACTGAAATCATTACTCGAAACCGCAAAAAACACGCAGTTCGGAAAACATTATGATTTTGAAAGCCTCTTAGAGCGCTCTAATGTTCAGGCGAGCTTTGCGCAGACCGTGCCTTATTTCGATTATAATAAAATTAATGATGAATGGTGGTATAAATATCATGAAAATGAATCTGACGTCACTTGGCCAGGACACCCGTCTTATTTTGCTTTAAGCTCGGGAACCACCGGAAAAACGAGTAAACGTATTCCGGTTACAGACGCTATGATTGAAGCCATACGCAAAGCCGGAATTAAACAGGTCTTTGCCTTAAAAAACTTTGACCTTCCTGCAGATTTTTTTGAAAAAGAAATTATGATGCTAGGGAGTTCTACAGATCTAGATGAAAATAATGATCACCTTGAAGGCGAAATTAGTGGTATCAGTGCTAGTCAGATTCCATCATGGTTTCGTGGCTACTACAAACCTGGCGAAGAGATTTCACAAATTGAAGATTGGGATCAACGTGTGCAACGCATTGCTGAGCGCGCCAAAGATTGGGATATCGGAGCTTTAAGTGGTATTCCGTCGTGGATAGAGCTTATGCTACAAAAAGTCATAGAATACCACAAACTTAATCATATCCATGAAATTTGGCCTAATCTCCAAGTATATACCTCTGGTGGCGTGGCCTTTGCACCCTATGAAAAAAGCTTTAAAGCCTTACTCGGAAAACCGGTTACGGTGATTGATACTTACTTGGCTTCTGAAGGCTATTTAGCCACACAAGTAAGACCTGAAACGGATGCCATGCAACTCAATACCGATAATGGTATTTATTTTGAATTTGTTCCCTTTAAACCGGAATACATTAATGAGGACGGATCCCTTAAACCGGAAGCACCAGCCTTAACCTTAGAGGAGGTAGAAACGGATCAAGATTATGTCTTACTTATTAGTACGGTGAGTGGAGCTTGGCGTTACTTAATTGGTGATACTATTGAATTTACAGATGTTGAACGTGCCGAAATAAAAATCACAGGCCGAACTAAATTTTTCCTCAACACTGTAGGCTCACAATTATCAGTAAATAAAATGGATGCGGCAATGCGCGAACTTGAAACCCAGTTTAAAACCACGTTTCCAGAATATACCATATGTGCCAAACGCGGTGACGATGGTGAGTTTTACCATTTTTGGTATTTAGGCTCCGATTTGCAAAATCCACATGAAGATAAAATTGCAGAGGCCTTAGACCAAGCCCTAAAAGAAGCGAATAAAAACTATAAAGTGGCTCGAAGCAAAGCTTTAAAAGGCGTGAAGGTTAAAGTGATTCCTGCGGAACGTTTTCACGATTGGAGCGAACGTAATAAGAAAAAAGGAGGGCAAGTAAAAATGGAACGCGTAATGAACGACACTAAATTTGCAGAGTGGGAAACTTTCATCAATGCGCAATAAAAGCTTCTCTGTTTAAATAGCATAAAGCTTACCTTGAATAACAACAATAAACTTCAAATTAAAACACATTAAAGAAACTATTCTTTAGTGCTTCGTTTTAACTTGAAGTTTTTTCAGTTATAATTACTAACGCCAGTGGTAAATTTATTCAGCAGCATTCCGAACCTCTACCAAATGCATAATTTCTTCAGGCGATAGGTAGAATTTCTTAATACGTTCCTTATAAGAAGGCGTAATGTCAGCGTGATTCAGAATAAAATCTTTTGTTTTTAGGATATAATCTTCCATACCATGATTTACAGCAAAGGCATCAGCGGCACGTTCAGCTTCAACAATATGTTTTTGCGAAAACACATATTTAAGACCAAACCACACTAAATTCAGCTTATCTCGATTTTGGTAATCCATAACGTGACCCAATTCGTGACCAATCCAACCAATAAAAATATCATCGGGAATATGTCGCGTTAAAAACTCTTTGTCAGCAATTTTAAAGGTCTCACTGATCAAAATTACGTAACGTCGGTTTTTTCGACTTTTAAAAAAGCTCCCAAAAGTAGGGCGCGCTTGCATGGTCGATTTCTTTATGTTTTTCTTAAATCGAAATTCAATAGCTGTATCCACAAGTTCAGGATAATATTCTAAAGCTTTATTAACGTTAGCGTTTATGGAATCGGGGATAATGTGCTGTGCACTCATAGATAATGGTGAAATTAAGATTAAAAGGGTTATGATATATTTCATAAGACTTCAATCTAACCTTTATTGGCAAGCTTCGTTATTAGAATTGCCACGAATATTATCTCATTTCATCTTTAAAAGCGTTTATATCGCCTATTTTAATATTGCTACAAACACAAGCGATTAATAGCTTTTATATGTAGTACTTTTGTAATCGTATTCTAATTAAAACTATAGGAGGAAAATTTTTGTCTTTTCAACGGATTCAAGAAAAACTAAAAATACTCGCAGATGCTGCGAAGTATGATGTGTCGTGTTCTTCAAGCGGAAGTAAACGTGCAAACACTAATAAAGGACTAGGAGATGCTACAGGTATGGGAATTTGTCATTCTTACACCGAAGATGGCCGCTGCGTATCCTTACTCAAAATTCTATTAACCAATCATTGTATTTTTGATTGCGCGTATTGCGTCACTCGGAAAAGTAACGATGTAAAACGTGCCGCTTTTAAGGTACAAGAGGTCGTCGATTTAACGATTAATTTTTACAGAAGAAATTATATCGAAGGGCTTTTTCTAAGTTCTGGAATTTTTAAAAGTGCCGATTATACCATGGAGCGCTTAGTCGCTGTGGCTAAAAAACTTCGGAAAGAAGAAAATTTCAATGGCTATATTCACTTAAAATCTATTCCTGGGGCTTCAGATGAATTAATGCGTGAAGCCGGACTCTATGCCGATCGGCTTAGTGTGAATATTGAAATTCCCACCGAAGCGGGATTAAAAAAATTAGCACCCGATAAGAATAGAGCCGATTTTATAAAGCCTATGGTGAAGGTGAAAAATGAAATTATTCAGTATAAAGCGGAAAAGAAAATTATAAAAAGCACCCCAAAGTTTGCACCTGCAGGGCAGAGCACCCAAATGATTATTGGTGCTAGTGGTGAAAATGATTTTCAGATTATGCAAACATCAAATTACTTCTATAACAACTACCAATTAAAACGGGTATACTATTCGGGTTATGTGCCTATTAGCTACGATGAGCGCTTGCCACAAATAGGAAGTGCCGTACCTATGCTTCGCGAAAACAGACTCTACCAAACCGATTGGCTTATGCGCTTTTATGGTTTTGATGTGAGTGAAATTCTAAATGAGCAGCATCAAAATTTAGATTTAGATGTAGATCCTAAATTGAGTTGGGCCTTACGAAATCTTCACGAATTCCCTGTGGATGTAAACTCAGCAGACCAACGTATGTTAGCAAGAATTCCCGGTTTAGGGATGAAATCCGTCTATAAGATTATCAATGCTCGTCGCTATAGACGCTTAAATTGGGAACACCTAAAAAAAATAGGAGTCGCCTTAAATAGGGCACGTTATTTTATGGTTTGTGACAGTAATCTGTTTGAGAAGCGCGATTTAACCCCAGAAAAAATAAAAGGTTTAATTCTTCAGAATTCAACAAGTAAATATCAAAACACCTTAAGCAATCAACTTAGTTTATTTGGGTAAAGGATGATGAAAAATTTAATTTACGATGGTACTTTCGATGGGTTTTTAACTGCTGTGTTTTGTGTCTTTGAGCAAGGCTTACCTTCTGCAACGCTTCAAAATGAATTTGCTCAACAACCCGGCTTGTTTTCAGATAACGAAACTATTTATACTGATGAGACCAAAGCCAATAGGGTATGGAAAGGCTTAAAACTAAAATTGAGTCCGCAAGGCAGCTACCAATTGTATGCTGCTTTTCTAAGTGAACAAGAAGGTGTAGAGGCCTTGTTATTAGACTACATCCAGTACGCCTTTGCTCAAAATAAGCGTGTAGATAAGGATTACTCACATCCTTCCATTTTAAAAATAGCACAGATAGCAAAGTCCGTAGGGCGCGAAAAACACCGCATGGAAGCCTTTGTGCGCTTTAGATTAACAAAAGATCAATTGTATTTTGCCGCTATTGAGCCCGATTTTAATGTGCTACCACTGATTGAAAAGCATTTTAAACGACGCTATGCCGATCAAAAATGGGTGATTTATGATCTGAAAAGAAAATATGGTCTGTTTTATAATTTAGATCGGGTAGAGGTGATTACTATGGACTTGCCTGAAAACTTTATCGCCACAAATACAGATGATAGTTTTTTTGCTGCTGAAGAGTTTGAATTTCAGAAATTATGGCAAGATTATTTTAAAGCCACCAATATTGCCTCACGAAAAAACATGAAGCTCCACGTCAGGCATGTGCCCAAACGGTATTGGAAATATCTCAGTGAAAAACAACCTAATTAGAGCTGAGTCGCTTTACTTGCGCTTTTGCCCAGGTTTCTATCCGTGGCCCGAAACATTCTAAAATAGCATCCACACCAATAACGCTCCCTTTGGCTAATCGACCTAAAACCGCAATAGCAAGATCGTCATCTTTATGAGGCGTTTTTACAAAACCCTCAGAAGTCGTTTCAATACCTAATGCCGAATGAATAGGTTGAATGAGATCATCCTCAAGAAGGTTTTTAATTAAAGGCGTATTGACTTTTAAGAGTTGTGGAGCGTCTAGAACACTATTAACCATAGCGGAACAGCTAATCGTCGTTTCAGCATTATTTTCCAAATTCCACCCCTTTGGAGTAAGCGTGATTTTTGGATTATTAACGTAATCTAAATTTAACACATCGGCATCGACTAAAGCTAAAACCTGCTGCATACTTTCTATTGGCGGTCCATAAGAATAACGCTTGCTACGTTCATCTAAAGCGATAACTTCTTTTATAATACTTTCATCTACCTTGGCATGCGAAAATGCTTTGTACAAGGTCGGTTGGCAATGGCGCCAAACTTGACCAATACAATAGTCTAATGACACCAAAGTATCTCCTAAAGCCATACCGGTATAAGTTTTAATCTGCTGATAGACCTCTGTTTTGTGGTCTAAAAGGAGATGATGCTTATAGTCCTCATGCTTTAACCAATGAATTACAACGGACTCTAATTCTGAACGGTTCAAATGATGCAATTGAGCCTCGTCTTTTAACTCAAGATAAACTCTTGCGCTGATTTGCGCTATAGGCCGCATTAGAAAATCGAGATGAGACACCGCTGAATCGGATTGCGAAACGGCTTCAATTTCAGTTTTAAAATGTTCTAATTCTTCGTCTGTAGGTTGGTATTTTACATCGATCGCTTCATTTAACGGTTTTGGAACTAAAGGCAAACCATCTAATGAAAACGGAACAATTTTCAACCCTTGGGCTTGGGTTTTGTAATAAACCGTTTCAAAAGTACTCGGGTCTATCACCTTAAAATTTCCGAAGTTATTTATAGTGAGATAACGCATCACATCAATCATCGCTAAACCAAAACCTCGAATCCCTACGGTAATTTCCATCTCATTTTTAAGCCTCTCCAATTGCGTAATCGGGTAGGTGGCGTCAAAAAGTTGTGGTGTATGATACTTAGCAACATGAGATGTCCAGGATTCTAATTGATTGGATAAAACTGTAGACTGATGCCCTACAGTAAGCACAAGTGCATCGCAAACCCACTGTTTATCGTTGCCAATAATGTCTAAACGTTCGCCCTTCGGCTTAAGATCTATAATTTCTTCGTTATAACTCTGAAAAGTTTTTAGATGTTCTAATGCTTTTGCAATAGACATGTAGCGCGCATTTAAATAATGTCCTATTTTTTGGCGTGGCGGAAAGGTGTCAGGCGCATAAAACCCTTGATCATAATTACACCAGTCGTGATACGATGGGAATTCAGGAATTGTACAACCGGCATAAGAGATCGCTTGGCGTCGTTCAATACCCACCAAGGCACGTTCAGTAATGTTAATCCAGTTAGAATCGGGTTGCGACATATCCCAAACCGTACCCGTTCCCGGACAATGGGTGGCATCAAAAATATGCAAACCGATTTCAAGTTGTTGTTTACTGAGCTCTAAAAGCAGTCGCTCTAAAGCATAAAGCCCTCGAGGCCCCATTCCTATGATTGCAAGTTGTTTCATACGCTTTAAAATTAACAAAAAAACCACCTCGTTAAAGGTGGTTTTCTATATATAAATTATTAAGTTTAGAATTGGTATCTAATTCCTAAAGCGATATCAAAATCTAGATCATCATTATAATCGCCAAATCCAAGCTCTGGTCTAAAATCTAAAGATAAAAGTAAAGGAAAATCAAAGCTGTATTCTAATCCAACATCACCTGCAACAAATACAAACGTATCATCGTAATCATCACCGTTGTTATTGTCGTAGCTGTAAGATCCTAAACCACCACCGGCACCTGCGTACCAGTTAAATCCACCGTCAAGATTCCAAACCCATTGGTATAAACCAGCTAATTTAAAACCGTCGTAGTTGTTTCCGCTTCTCCATCCTAAATCAGCTTCTAAACGGTTGTTTCCTCCTAAAGCACGCTGGTAAGAGATCTCAGTTCCAAATCCATCACTATCTCCTAAACGTAGACCAATAGCGTTATCAGCGATTTCTTGAGCGCTAGATGCTCCAATAAATCCAATTGTAAATAATCCTAATAAAAATAATTTCTTCATAATAGTTTTGAGTTTATATTCATAATTTTAGCATCTTGAAATATGCTAACCTTCATAAGGCCAAAATTAATTCTTAAAAGGCGCTTTAGCCATTTTTTTAAGATAAAATTATAACTCCTTTCAATCGAATATTAACGCTAATGAAAAGTAAAACCCTTCAAGCTCTCAAAAATTTACAAGCTAAATTAAAAGGAGAGCTCTCTTTCAGTACTTTAACAAAAGCCCTTTACGCTACAGATGCTTCAGTATACCGAAAGCTACCTTTAGCTGTGGCTTTACCTAAAGATGAAACGGATCTAAAATTATTAATTGAGTTTGCAAATACCCGTAACACCTCATTAATTCCACGAACGGCGGGAACCTCTTTAGCCGGGCAATGTGTAGGCGAGGGGATTGTTGTGGATGTTTCTAAATATTTTAGAAATATTATTGCGATAGATAAGGACGCCAAAACCGTAACCGTACAGCCTGGAGTAGTTAGAGATGAGCTTAATCTTTACCTAAAACCTTTCGGTTTGTTTTTTGGCCCGAATACCTCGACCTCTAATCGCTGTATGATTGGCGGTATGGTCGGGAATAACTCATCCGGAACCACATCTATTCAATATGGAGTTACTCGCGATAAAGTTCGAAGTCTAAAAACCATCTTAAGCGATGGGAGTGAAGCCGAATTTGGCAGCTTAACTAAAGCGGATTTTCAAGAGAAACTAAAATTAAACAACTTAGAAGGTCATATTTACAAAACTGTGTATGACACCTTAACGCCTGAACCTGTTCAGCAGCAAATAAAAAAGGAATTTCCAAAACCTGAAATCCACAGAAGAAACACCGGCTATGCAATAGATGCTTTAATTGATAGCGAGATATTCTCAACTTCTGACCGTCCTTTTAATATGTGTCAACTGCTTTGTGGAAGCGAAGGGACCTTGGCTTTTACCACGGAGATTACTTTACAGTTAGATCTCTTGCCTCCTGAAAAAAGCGCCATCATTGCGTTACATTTTGATAGTATTGCCAACTGTTTAAAATCTGTGGAAACCGTAATGCACCATAATCTCCATACCTGCGAGATGATGGACGCCACCATTCTTAATCTTACCAAGCACAATAAAACCCAACAAGAAAACCGGACTTTTGTTGAAGGCGATCCTGAGGCCATTCTTATGTGCGAATTAAAAGCCGAAACAGAAGCGCTTTTAACCCAAGACATCACCTTGTTTCTAAGTGCTATAAAACCTTTGAATTTAGCTTATGCCATGCCTGTTTTAACAGGTGAAGCCATAGATAAAGCCATGGAACTCCGTAAGGCTGGTTTAGGGCTTTTAGGAAATATTATTGGCGACAAAAAAGCAGTGGCCTGTATAGAAGATACAGCGGTAGCCTTAGAAGATTTAGAAATCTACATCAACGAGTTCACCGCCCTTATGGCGTCTTACAATCAAGATGCGGTGTATTATGCCCATGCTGGTGCTGGAGAATTGCATTTACGACCTATTCTCGATTTAAAACAAGCTTCTGATGTTCAGTTATTTCGAAAAATCACTACCGATGTAGCGCATTTGGTAAAAAAATACCAAGGCTCTATGTCTGGAGAACATGGTGACGGTATAGTGCGGGCAGAATTTATCCCTTTAATGATCGGTGATGAGAACTACAACCTATTAAAACGCATAAAAAGTGCTTACGACCCTGAAAACATCTTTAATCCCGGAAAAATTGTAGATGCTTATCCTATGGATGAAAATTTACGCTACACCCCAAATCGCGAAACGCCAGAGATTGAAACGCTCATGGATTTTACGGAATCTCAAGGTATTTTGCGTGCAGCAGAAAAATGCAACGGTTCTGGGGATTGTAGAAAATTACCAGACTTTGGTGGCGTGATGTGTCCGAGTTATCGGGCCACAAGGAATGAAAAAGACACCACAAGAGGACGTGCCAATGCCTTGCGCGAAGTTTTAACGAATTCTGAAAAGTCAAACCGATTTAATCACGAAGAATTAAAGGATGTTTTTGACCTCTGCTTAAGTTGTAAAGCGTGCAAAAGTGAATGCCCAAGTAGTGTGGATATCGCCACCTTAAAAGCAGAATTTCAATACCAATACCAAAAGGAAAATGGGGTGCCGTTACGAACTAAATTGTTCGCCTATAATAATCAAATGAATGCCATAGCAAGTCATGTTCCTAGACTGACTAACTTTATGTTTTCAAACAAAATAACAAGTACATTCATTAAGAAAATTGGAGGTATCGCGCCAAATCGAAGCCTGCCTTTAGTTTCAACTAAAAGTTTAAGTAAATACTACAAAGATCCTAACAAAAAGTTAGTTAATAAAAATTATATCAAAGAAGTTTTTCTTTTTAATGATGAATTTACCAATCATTTAGACACTGAAATTGGCGTCGATGCCTTAATACTTTTAAAGGCTTTAAATTATAAAGTCACGATGATTCCTCACTCAGAATCAGGTCGTGCTATGCTTTCTAAAGGCCTCGTGAAAGACGCAAAAAATAAAGCCAACACCAATGTGTCTATTTTTAAATCGCTCATCTCAGCAGACCGTCCTTTATTAGGTATAGAACCGTCAGCGCTATTAACGTTTAAGGACGAATATTTAAAACTCGCCGACGATAAAGCTGCTGCAAAATCCATTGCGGAGCACACCTTCCTTATTGAAGAATTTATACAACAGGAAATCGCTTTAGGCCATATAACGTCCGCACAATTTACCAAAGCCCCTAAAACCATAAAGTTCCATGGACACTGTCATCAAAAGGCTCTTGCCAATCAAAAATCGAGTTTTGATATTTTAAACCTTCCAGAACACTATAAAGTAACCATTATTCCTAGCGGATGTTGCGGTATGGCAGGAAGTTTCGGATACGAAAAGGAGCATTATGATATCAGTATGCAAATAGGGGAGCAAACCTTATTTCCTGCGGTTCGTAAAGCAGCAGAAACGACGTTGATTTCAGCAAACGGAACCAGTTGCAGGCACCAAATCAAGGATGGTACCGGACGTGTAGCAAAACACCCCATCACCATTTTAAGAGAAGCTTTACTTTGATTTTTTGGATTTGGGTTGCTCTACAATGGTTATGGCCGCAATAAGATCTTGGGTGTTCATTTCTTTAATGTCATCATCACCAAAAAAAGGGGAGAGCTTATCGTTGTTGTAACTGTAAATTTTCCAGCGTTTAAATTGATATTCTAAAGCCGTAAAGTTTTCAACCCAATCCCCAGAGTTTAAATAGGTGGTTTGCCCATATTTATTCTCCTTAATCAGCATTTTAGGTTGGTGAATATGGCCGCAAATCACATAATCATAGCCATTTTGTATAGCTAAATCACTGGCGACTTCCTCAAAATCATTAATATACTTTACCGCACCTTTGACGCCGTTTTTTATCTTTTTAGACAAGGAGTAGCGTTCTTTCCCTAGTTTTTCTAAGCACCAATTCACCAAGCCATTCATTACGATTAACAAATCATAACCCCAACCACCGAGTTTGGCGAGCCACTTGGCATTCTGAATAGACATGTCAAAAACATCGCCATGAAAAAACCAGGCTTTTTTTCCGTTTAAGTCTAAAACCAATTTATTAACGATAGAAATATTTCCAATTTCAGTATCGGCAAATTTGCGCAACATCTCATCATGGTTTCCGGTTATGTAAACCACATTTACACCGTTAGCTGCAAAATCCATAATTTTCTTTATGACCTTTAGATGCGACTTTGGGAAATACCGTTTTTTAAATTGCCAAATGTCTATAATATCACCATTTAAAATAAGCGTCTTGGGCGCAATGCTGTTTAAATATGTGAGAAGCTGTTTCGCTTGGCACCCAAAGGTTCCTAAATGCACGTCTGATATCACCGCTATTTCAACTTTTCGTTTTAAATTCACAATGTTTGGTTTGAGTGTATTACAAAGAACTATAATTAAGTTCGTTTTTCTAAAGGCAAGCAATTAATTAACTATCAGAGAATTGTTATCATTTTGTTACGAAAACAGGTTATTTAAAAAAAGACCTTAACATTGAAATAACACCGTAAAAAGGCGTCTTCTATTTTTGTTTCTGTCTTAGAAGATTTACATTAGCGTAAAATTTTAATTTAATGGCAGGAAATTCATTCGGAAAGCTATTCAAACTCACCACATTTGGGGAGTCTCATGGCGCAGCAATAGGTGGTGTAATAGACGGTTGTCCAGCAGGAATAGAACTTGATTTTGAAGCAATTCAGAATGAGTTAAACCGTCGTAAACCCGGACAGTCCAAAATAGTTACCCAACGTAAAGAACCCGATACGGTAGAATTTTATTCGGGAATTTTTGAAGGTGTCACTACCGGAACACCAATTGGGTTCGTAATTCATAACACCAATCAGAAATCTAAAGACTACTCGCATATTAAAGACGTTTACCGTCCGAGTCATGCCGATTATACATATGACAAGAAGTATGGGGTAAGAGATTATAGAGGAGGAGGGCGTAGCTCTGCACGTGAAACCGCTTCTAGAGTTGTCGCTGGTGCTATTGCTAAACAGTTTATAAGCACAATTGATATCAATGCTTTTACGTCTTCAGTAGGAGATATTTTTATAGATAAACCTTATCAAGATTTAGATTTTAACCTTATAGAATCTAATGTTATCCGTTGTCCAGACGAAGCGACAGCTGCTAAAATGATTTCTAAAATTGAAGCCATTAAAAAGCAAGGCGATACCATTGGTGGTACTATTACCTGTGTGATTAAAAATGTACCCGTAGGTCTTGGAGAGCCTGTTTTTGATAAATTACATGCCGAACTCGGTAAAGCGATGTTATCCATAAATGCAGTAAAAGGATTTGAATATGGAAGCGGATTTTGTGGAGCTAAAATGACCGGAAGTGATCATAATGATCTTTTTAATAACGACGGCACTACAAAAACCAATTTATCAGGTGGTATACAAGGGGGTATTAGTAACGGTATGGACATTTACTTTAGAGTGGCATTTAAGCCTGTAGCTACTGTTATACAGAAACAAGAAGCGTTAAATAGTCAAGGGGAACTTGTAGAAATGCAAGGTAAAGGTCGACACGATCCTTGTGTTGTTCCTAGAGCCGTGCCTATTGTAGAGGCTATGACAGCCTTGGTTATTGCCGATCAAATCTTGTTGCGTAGACAAGAGTCTCGTGAGTGGTAGTTAACCCCTAAACCTAATTATAATTGTGAGCAATACCATTTATGGCGATTGCCACAACAACCCTTAAAAATGAAACAATTCCTGTTTAAAAAGGAATATAGCGTATGAAAAAATTGGCATTACACTGGAAGATTATTATCGGAATGGTTCTTGGAATCCTTTGGGCATTACTATCAAGCACCATGGGATGGAGTGCATTCACCATTAATTGGATTGACCCCTTCGGTACTATTTTTATTAATCTTTTAAAGTTAATCGCTGTTCCGCTCGTTTTATTTTCAATTATAGGTGGTGTCGCTAATATTGGAGACCCTAAAAGCTTAGGTCGTATGGGAGGTAAAACCTTAGGGATTTACTTACTAACCACAATTATGGCTATTTCCTTAGGATTGATTTTGGTTAATGTTTTTAAGCCTGGAAAACTTATTGATGAACAAAGCCGAATAGACAACCGTATTAGCTATGAGATTTGGGCCGACAGTGAAGGTCACGAAATTAAAGACGGTATCAACTACCTTCAAAAACCTGAATTCTTTGAACGTGCCCAAGAAATTTCAGAATTATCTAAAAGCCAGCTTAAAGAGGCTTCCGTAGCCGATAAGATGGAAACCGTAAAATCTCGTAAAGAAACCACACCACTACAGCCTTTAATTGATATTGTACCAAGCAACTTTTTTCATTCCTTATCTAATAATGGATTGATGTTGCAAATTATATTTTTTGCCATCTTCTTTGGCGTTTGTCTTTTATTTATCCCGACAGAGCAATCGCTTCCTGTTTTAAACTTAGTGAACGGGGTGAATGAAGTTTTCCTTAAAATGGTAGATATCGTTATGCAAGGTGCACCGTTTTTTGTTTTTGCTTTGTTAGCAGGTGTTGTAAGTAAAATGGCCGGTGATGATATCGGTAAAGTCGTAGAAATCTTTAAAGGGTTAAGTTGGTACTCACTAACCGTTTTATTAGGTTTATTACTCATGATATTTGTTATCTACCCGTTAATTCTAAAACTCTTTGTTAAAAAAGTTCCTTATAAAGGCTTCTTTAAAGCTATGAGTCCTGCGCAGACTTTAGCTTTTTCAACATCGAGTAGTGCGGCTACACTTCCTGTAACCATGGAGTGTGTTGAAGAGAATTTAGGCGTTAATAAAAAAATAAGCAGTTTTGTGCTTCCTATTGGAGCCACAGTCAATATGGATGGAACGAGTTTATACCAAGCTGTTGCCGTGATATTTTTAGCTCAAATGCACATGATTGATCTTACCATTGGGCAACAAGTTACCGTGGTACTGACCGCTACTTTAGCTTCTGTAGGATCTGCTGCCGTACCAAGTGCCGGACTCGTTATGCTTATTATCGTATTGAGTTCTGTAGGTTTAAATCCGGCTTGGATTGCCATCATCTTTCCTGTAGATCGTATTTTAGATATGTTTAGAACGGTGGTTAACGTCACTGGTGATGCTACTGTATGTTCTATAATTGCCGATGGGGAAGACATGTTAGATTATCACGATCAAAACAATCCTACCGAAACTTTTGATTTAGATTCTTAGAGGACAACCTTTAAGGTTTCAAATTATTTTTTAACTTTAAGAAAAATAATAAAATCGAGCTTTAGCTTGAACCAGAAAGATTAGTGGAAGTTAATGTTAATGTCACCAACAGGAATTACCTACAGCAATAAAGTGTATAAAAACAAGACAAAAGTAGAGGAGAAGGTTATAGGCATAGTAGTGCCTAAAGTATTTGACAGGCTTCAGGCTTTCGACAGATACACACGTTTACATAAAACGATAGAAAATGCCTAACTCCATGTTGCCATTAGTACAAACTCATGTCAGTGTTGATTGGCTTTATGCCAACAACAACTTAGAGCAGCTTGTGGTTCTAGACGCGACCATTAATAAAGTGATTAGCTCGTCTTCTGTACGTATACCCAAAGCGCGATTTTTTGATATTAAACAAAAATTCAGCACCGTTTCTGCGCCATTTCCAAGCACCTTACCGTCTAAAGACCAATTTGAAAAGGAAGCCCAATTATTAGGCCTTAATAAGGATGCTGTCATTGTAGTTTATGATGATAAAGGGATTTACTCGAGCGCACGCGTATGGTGGCTCTTTAAAGTCTTTGGCTTTCAGAATGTCGTTGTTTTAGATGGCGGTTTGCCCGAATGGAAAACACAGGACTATCCTTTAGAGCATTATCAAGAAGAAACCTATCCCTTAGGAAATTTTGAAGCTGATTTCAAGCCTGAGCTTATGACCGATTTTAAAGGTATCCAAGCGTTTCAAAATCAACCGGAAGCCCTAATTATCGATGCGCGCTCTGGAGACCGATTTCATTGTCGGGTAGATGAACCACGCGAAGGACTTCGCCGAGGGACTATCCCTTCATCTAAAAATATACCTTATACTATATTATTAAATGGTTATAAGTTAAAACCTAAAGCAGAACTTCAAGAAATCTTTGCTACTTTAGTGGACACAGAATCCGTGTTAGTGTTTAGCTGTGGCTCAGGCATTACCGCCTGTATTGTCGCCTTAGCGGCCACGATTTGTAATTATAAAAATTTAGTGGTCTATGATGGCTCATGGACCGAATATGGAAGTTTAACATCATAATTAAAAATGAACAGAATAGATTGGACTAGAGACGAGCTCGTCGCTTACATTTTACTTTTCGCTGCAAATGCTGATTTTAAAGAATCAGAAGAAGAACGTCAATTAATTATCTCTAAAGTGGATCCAACCTCATTTAAAGAAATTCATGAGGAATTTGAAGCGGATAATGACTACCAAGGTCTAAAAAAAATAACCGCCAGTTTAGAGCAACACTTATACACCAAAGAAGATATCGACCTTCTTTTAGAGGATATCAAAGCCCTGTTTTTTGCTGATGGCGATTTTGATATCACGGAACAAAACATGCTACGTTGCCTAGAACGTTTATTTAAAACACTATGATGTAAAAGCTTTCTTTTGCTGATATTATCTCTAAATTTAAAGTGAAGTTCTTTTTCATGCCTTTTTAGATGTTTGTAGTATCACGTTAAAGACAGGGATTCACGTGTCTTATATTTGCCCGCAATACACAGCGGGCATCAGTTTAGAAAAGCGCTTTGAAACCTTATTCTGAAGAGGATTCGAAAAAACCATAACCCAAGAGCGACAACACAAATGAAAATCTCAACTTTACCTTAAAAGGGTTAAAATAACCACTACTGCAAACCATTGAATTCTAGTATTCTAAACAAGTTCCGCAGCGCGATTTTCCCTTTTTAGGAGATTAAAAAAGGTTCTAGGTCGATGATTTTTGAACTTGAAAACTGCATATCATAATTATCATCAGTTTCAACGACTATTTTATACGCTCAAGATAGAGGACTCTACATTTGTCCTCAAGAATAGTATGCTATTAACCACTATTATTTATATTTTGAGTTTAAGTTTGAAGTAAAAAAGCCCTTTTCATCACTGAAAGGGCTTTTTTTATTCATTTGTTAACAAGGCTTTTAATCTATAAATTTAGACTGAAGCTCTGGTGTTGGAATCATACAAGAGGCTTTCTTACCATACCAGCGATAACGATTCTTAGCAATATAATCGTACACTAGATTTCTTATAAATGCGGGAATCACTAAAAATATAGCCCCAAGGGCAATAGGAAACCCTAATTTCTTAGCGATTCTTAAGGCCGCTGTCGACTTAGAGTACAACTTATCCTTAAGTGGATTATAAAGCAGTATGGAGTCCGTTTCTTCCGTATCTATATGAAACTTGTCTATGATTTGTTGTCCTATTGCACTATCTAAAGGAGCAAACATAAAAAGGTCCTTTTTATCGTGCTTTATAACAAATAACACACTGGAATTGCAAAGGTTGCAAACCCCATCAAAAAGAACGAGTTGTTTGTTTTTAGGAAGATTTGTCATAGACTTAAAATTCAAATTAACGGTTCAACTTACTTTTTCATAGCCTCAACCAATTCTAACTGATCAAGACTTACATTAGTGGTAAACATTCCGTAATTCACATTAGCCTTACCTTTCTCAATACTATCAATGGTCCCAACTGCACGGCCATCTTGCAACCTTACACGATCATGAACTCTTAATATTGGTTTTGGTTTTTCGGTTTTAACAGCTTTCTTTTTGGCCTCTTTTTTCTTTTTACGGATAATCTCTACTTTTTTCTCCGCTTCGGCTTTAACTTGTTTCTCTTTATGCTTTTCAGCACGTTTTTGTTTCGCTGATACTTTCTTTCGTTTTGAATTTTCAATTTGAACCAATCGGAATAACTCCGCCATTAAGGCTTTCTTATTCTTGTTTTCAAAATACTTATCAGAAATATCGTCAATCTTTTGACCTAAGTAAATTAAGCGCTGATTAGAATCGTAAAGCTCTTGAAAACTCTCTAGTTTCTTCTGAACCTTCGCATTGACCTCCTCGAGCTTATCGGCTTCAGAAATCTTTTTCTTTTCATTTTCCTTTAAGGAACGCTCGGTACGCTCTAGCTTACTTCGTTCTTTCTGAAGTTTGGCAATCGTTGCATCAAACCGGACTTTACCACGCTCAATTTTCTTCTTAGATTTATTAATTAAACTATATGGGATTCCGTTTTTCTGAGCCACTTCAAAAGTAAAAGAACTTCCTGCCTGTCCAACGACAAGCTTATACATAGGTTCTAATGTTTTTTCATTGAACAACATATTCGCATTCTGAATATGTGGCAATTCATTAGCTAATAATTTTAAGTTGGAGTAGTGGGTGGTAATAATACCATAAGCTTCGCGCTCATAAAAAACTTCTAAAAAGGTCTCGGCTAAGGCGCCTCCTAATTCGGGATCACTTCCTGTTCCAAATTCATCAATTAAAAACAAGGTTTCACTATTACACTTCTTTAAGAAATAGTTCATCTGCTTTAAGCGGTAACTATAGGTACTCAGATGATTTTCAATTGACTGGTTATCCCCAATATCACTTAAAATTCTATCGAACAAACACACGTAACTACGCTCATGAACCGGAATTAACATTCCACTCTGAAGCATGGTTTGCAATAAACCTACTGTTTTTAGTGTAATACTTTTTCCACCAGCATTAGGCCCAGAAATAACTATAATACGACTGTCTTTTTCTAAACCAATTGTTTGTGGAAAGGTTTTTTCACCCTTTTCTTTATTATTTAAATAGAGTAGTGGGTGATAGGCATCTCGCAAATGCATACGACGATCAGAGGAGAATTGTGGCAGGATAGCATTCATACGCTCTGCATATTTTGCTTTTGCAGCAATGACATCCATCTGAGTTAAAAACTCTTGATAATCCTTTAAAAGCGGTAAGAACTCCCGAATATAATTCGTTAATTCCTTCAAGATTTTTATAACTTCTTCCTTCTCTTCGTATTCTAAATTATTAAGTTCTCTTGTATGTTGAAGGGTGGTTTCAGGTTCAATATAAACGATACTTCCCGTTTTACTTCCCCCCATAATAGAACCCCGAACTTTTCTACGATACATCGCTTTTACCGCTAGAACACGTTTATTGTCTACTACGGATTCTCGGATATCATCTAAATAATCCAGTTGTTGATAGGTGTGTAATGCCGAAGCAAAACTACTATTGATTTTGCCTTTAAGGGCGTTAATAGAGCGTCTTAAGTCCGCCAAAAGTGGCGAAGCATCATCTTTAATATCACCAAAGCGATCTACAACAACATTAACCTGATCTATAATTTGCGTTTGTACCGGAATGTGTTGTGAAAATTCCTGTAATTTCGGATAATACTCTTTAAATTTTTCTAAAAACTTTAAAATTGAATTCACCGTCAGCGACATACTCACCAGCTTCTGAAGGCTAGATACTTCGAGAAAGGTATTTTCAATTTTAAGCAGCTTTAATTCTTTGGCAATCGTTTCAAAACCATGATTAGGGATTCTATTATCATTTTCAAAAGATGATAGAAATTCATTCACATAGGTCAACGCCTCTTTTAGAGGCGCTTCCGCTTTAAAAGGTAAAATGTCTAAAACCGCTTCTTTACCTAAAGCCGTAAGGGCATGTTCACTAATTTGATCTAAAACGGTAAAGAATTCAAGATCCTTTAAGGTTTTTTCATGAATGTTAATCATGTATAATTTTTAATATTAGAACTACAAAGTTAAACTATTAATATGGCATTATAAATAAGAGGCCACAGCAAGTACAATTAAGGTCACCAGCGTAAGAATCCCAAATAATGGCATGATAAATTTGAGCCATTTACTATAGTTAATTTTGGCAACGGCTAGAGACGCTAATATTAATCCGGTAGGGTTTACTAAATAAAATAAACCTAATCCGTATTGATACGTATTTACTACAATTTCTCGCCCTATCCCAACGGTATCCGCCAATGGAGCCATAATTGGCATGGTTAAAACGGCCATCCCAGAAGAACTTGGTATAAAAAACGAAAGTCCAGAATAGATTATGGTTAAGGTACTAGAGAAAACACCTTTATTCATTCCTGTGGTAAGATCACTCGCGTAATACAATAAGGTATCACTAATAAGGCCATCAGTCATTAAAACGGTAACCCCTCTAGCTATCCCAATAATAAGTGCCACTCCAAGAAGATCACTCGCCCCACTAACGAAGGTTTCTATAAATTCTGTTTCGCTGATTTTAATAACAAACCCTATAATGATAGCCGCAATTAAAAACACCGTAGTCATTTCTACAAACCACCAATCGAGCATAGACACCCCGATAATCATTAAAATAAAAGCGCCTGTAAATAAGGTAAGAGCTAATTTTAACCTCCAATTAAATTTTATATGAGAACTATCCTTTAAACTGAATAGCGCTTCTATTTGCTCTTTTTGATCGTAGATTAAAGATTTTGTAGGGTCTTTTTTTACACGATTCGCATAGCTAATAATATAAGCAATGGTAATACTTAAACACAAGAAGAGCATAAACACTCTACCGTATAATCCTGTTGTCCAATTTATACCTGCAGCGTCACTAGCAATAATGGTTGAAAACGGATTAATTGTAGAACACATCGTCCCAATTGCGGAACCTAAAAAGATACAGGCGACTCCCACAATAGCATCATATTTAGCGGCTAAAAATACAGGGATAAGAATAGGGAAGAAGGCAATGGTTTCTTCCGCAAACCCAAAGGTTGTTCCCCCTAAAGCCACAAGCGTGGTCACCAATACAATAAGCAATGCCTCTCTACCGCGTAAAACTTTAGCCAATTGCGCAATAGCCGCATCAAAAGCACCAGACTTATTGAGAATACCAATTAAGCCCCCGATAATTAACACGAGGAAAATAATATCTGCCGCTTCAATAATACCTTTAATCGGTGATTTTACAAAATCTAAAAAGCCTTGAGGCTGAGCTTCAAGCTTATGGTATGTCCCAGGGATATTAATAGGCTTATAAATATCGCCATTGGTGAATTTTTCAACAGGAATTTTAATATTTAAAGTCTCTAAAGTCCCTTGAGAGGCTTCTAAAGTGGTTTCTTCATCTAAACTTAATCGTGTAAATTTGTTCGTGGAAGCATCATAGCTTAACGTGTCATATTTTCCTGCGGGAATAAACCAAGTTAATAGGGTTACCAAACCTGCGATAATAAAGAGTATGGTTTGTGCTGAAGGAAATTTAAGCGTTTTCATTTTATAAGATTTTGCCTCCAAAGATAAGACTAATAGCCCTTAATTTCTTTTTAAAAATGATTGAAAATTTAGATGAAAGTTGGAGAGAACTTCTACAGGAAGAGTTTGAAAAACCTTACTTTAAATCGTTAATGGACTTTGTAAAAAGTGCCTATGCTAAAGAATTGTGTTTCCCTGAGGTCCATTCAATTTTTAACGCCTTTAACCACTGTAAATTAGACCAACTCAAAGTGGTTATAATTGGCCAAGACCCGTACCATGATGTTGGGCAGGCCAATGGGTTGAGCTTTTCGGTAAATGATGGTATAAAACATCCACCATCTTTAGTTAATATTTTTAAAGAAATTGAACAAGATCTAAAACTTCCGTACCCAAAACATGGTAATTTAACCCCTTGGGCTGACCAAGGTGTATTATTGCTCAATGCGACGTTAACGGTAAAAGCACACCAAGCAGGTAGTCACCAAAAACAAGGTTGGGAACAATTTACAGATGCGGTAATAAAAAAGATAAGTGCTGAAAAATCTAAGGTGGTTTTTCTTTTATGGGGTGGTTATGCTAAAAAGAAAAAGAAACTTATTGATACCAATAAGCATTTTGTTTTAGAGAGCGGACACCCTTCGCCTTTAAGTGCCAATAGAGGGTATTGGTTTGGAAATAAACACTTCAGTAAGACTAACTCCCTGTTGCAGCAAGTTGGGGACGTTTCAATTGATTGGGAACTAAAGTAGGTTCCTGCTCAACCTTTTTTAAAGCTTTATGCTTCTCTGCGACCGTTTTAGTGGTTTTATTACAGCTAAAAATTAACAGTATAAAGTTAAGTACCACTAAAGAAGATAAAATTAATGCAATGGTGAGAATCATGTTGATTTGAACGTGTTTGATTGATGGTTCTGTTAATAACTTTAACAAATGTAACCATTTTTTTCAAAATTTCAAATAAATCCCATAATCAGCATAATTCTAAATGAAAATATATCAGCAACTTAGGGTTTATTTTACGTATAAAACAAACCCATCTAATTACATTATCAAATTCTTAAAATAAATCTAAATTTTATGAATTAATTCAGAATATGGTACTTTTTCAGAAATAATATTTAAATCGAAAAGCTGATTTTGTACATGACTTAAAGTGTCTTCACTCATCACCTCTTGCGACCATTCTGTAAGTGACAACCATTCTTGTACATCGTCTAACTCTTGCTCGTAACGATTTGCAATCGTTTTATCAATACTAGGAATAGATTTAAAATCTGAAGTCGTATTATTAATAATCTCTAATATTGTTTTCAAATCTTCCGGATGCTCATCAATAAATTCTTGTCTTACAGCAATCACAAAACAAGGCCAAGGGGAGGGGCAATTGTCAATTCTTCTAAAAACACCATTATCCACTAAAGGTTTTGTGGTAAATTTCTCCCACATAAAATAATCAGCCTCCTCATCGGTTAAGCCTTTTATAGCCCCGTCAAGATTTTTTATGACTTCAAAATTTAAGTCCTCTTCTAAATCCCAAGCATGATTCTTAGCATTAATATAAGCCATAAGGTGTGATCCCGAGCCATAACGACTAATGGCAGCACGTGTTCCTTTTATGTCTTCAACGGATTTAAATTTTGAATCTGCAGCCACATGAATTCCCCAAATCAACGGTGTTTCTACAAAGGTCTGCACAATTTTAGACGGATTCCCTTCAATAATATCTTTTACAATTCCTTCGGTTAAAATCACCGCCATATCAATTTCACCAGAACGCAAAGCCTTGGTCATTGCGCCGGTTCCTCCTGGATAATCCTTCCATCTTAGGTTAATGTCTTTATCTTTATATTCCCCATTTTTCAGGGTTAAATACCATGCTAAGTTAAAGTGTTCCGGTACTCCACCGATGTTTACTTTATTCATATTTTGCTGAACTTAATTCAGTGATGTTTCTTAAGAAGGGTAAGGTTATTGTTGCAGTGTTTTAAATAGTAGCAATACGCTCTAAAGCGTAAGAAATTAAATGATCAACCGTTTTTTTAGGGTCTACACTAAAATCACCATTCGCTCTATTGGCTATAATGGCGTTTAGAGATAGAGCTTCATGACCTAAAAGTTTAGATAAACCGTAGATGACAGAGGTCTCCATTTCAAAATTAGTAATTCTATACGTTTTGTACGCAAAGTTATCTAATTTAGAGTTGAGTAGGGGGTCTTTAAGCGGTAAACGTAATACACGACCTTGAGGTCCGTAAAATCCACCGGCTGTTCCCGTCATGCCTTTAAACATATCAGGACCTTCAAAATGTTTCTCTAAGGTTTTACTGTTATTAATAACAATAGGTCTCGCTTTATTTTGATCCCATTCTGTATGAGCCATAAACGCCTCTTCAACCTCAGGATTAGAAATACCGTCTATTTGGTAGAAGTGTAGCATTCCGTTAATATCTAAACCATGGGTGCTTATTAAAAACGCATCCACAGGAATATCGCTTTGCAAGGACCCTGAAGTTCCTATTCTTATAATATTAAGACTGGTTAACTCTTCTTTAGGTTGTCTTGTTTCTAAATCAATATTAACTAGAGCATCAAGTTCATTAAGGACAATATCTATATTATCTGGACCAATCCCTGTAGAAATCACGGTTAGGCGCTTTCCCTGATAGTATCCTGTTTGGGTTTTAAATTCGCGTTTTTGCGTAGAAAATTCAACACTATCAAAATGTTTGGTAATTTTCTCTACACGATCTTGATCCCCTACAAATATGATGGTATCTGAAATATGTTCTGGTTTTAAATTAAGATGGTAAACGCTACCATCAGGATTTAAAATAAGTTCTGAGTTTTTAATTGGCATTAAATATCGTTTTAATAAGTCGGTTTTTATCTTCGCTAAACTGATATTCTAGACGATTTACACCGCCGTAAATCATATCATTATTAATTTCTTTAGCAAAGTTATGTTGTTGAAGCAAAGCCATATGTCCTTTTCTATTGAGTACAATTTGGTCTTCTGTAAGGGTGTAAAATAGCGCTAATGCCTCAATTTTTAAATTTAACTGCATATCGCTGTAACCATAATAGCCCTGGTAATTTAAACAGTAGCCTAAAAGGTGATTTTTAGACTTTATGGTATGATCTTTAATAAGATTAAGAATATTGTATTCTATATTACCTAAACCACTTTTTTGATGCGGAAAGCGCTCTAAATGAGCTTTTAAGCAATTGCTCATGTATTTAAAGTTCGATTCCTCTACAATATAAGGCTTAAAAATATTATGATCTTTACCACAGTAGGTACGCCATAAGGCAATAGCCATATCTATATCTTTTTGCGTTAAACGCACTTTATTTTTGTAGTGTGTTTTAAGTTGCTCTGGACTCAACTCTGTTAAGCCCTTTAAACTTTTTTCGCCTTTTACACGCCCACTACAAATAAGATAGAGTGGCTTATCTATTTCTTTTTGATGAATAAGGTTTATGACTCCTAATAGGTTGATATGACAATATAAATCGTAATCAAACCAAAGGTTAATTTCTGAATACTGGGAGACATCATCTAATTTAGAAAGCTCTTTTCGTAATTCTAACTTATCCACTTCCACATGGTAGTATTTCTTTAAAAATGCCACCCTAAGCTCTAAAAATTCATCAGAATCTATTTTTGGAATCGTTGGTCCTTCACCTAACATCTCTTGCCAAGTGAGCATATCATCTTTAAAATCGAGTTCTTTTAAATAATCGGTAAGATGATTCCCATTGGTAATATGCAAACATTGTTTTTCCATAATCAGCCTCCTACGCGCTTTACGTTAAAGCCTTTTTCTTTAAGTAGTGTCATTATTCTGTCGCGATAATCTCCTTGAATAATGATTTTATCATCCTTAAAACTTCCACCAACACTTAGTGTCGTTTTCAGTTCTTTTGCTAATTTCTTAAAATCTTCAGTAGCTCCTGTATAGCCTTCCAGAATGGTAATAGGCTTACCTTTTCGCTTTTCGTATTTGCAGATTATGGGGTCGTCTTGCAACCACAAATTAGATTCCGTTTCTGCCGCCTCCTCAGTGGGGTCTGGCGTGTGGTCTGGAAAAAGGTTTTTAAGTTGATCTTGTAAATCCATAAATTACGTTTAAACTTTAATTCAAAATATAAGCCTCTGTGAAGTGAGATAACGACAGAGGCTTTACAATGTACTAAAATTATTTTTTAATCAATCCTAATTCTATCAAACGCTCATTTAAAAACTCACCAGCGGTAATATCTTCAAATTGCTTAGGATGCTCATCATCAATACAGCTTTCTAAAACATCAAGTTTCATTTCGCTAATAGGATGCATAAAAAATGGAATTGAATAACGCGACGTCCCCCAAAGTTCTCTTGGCGGATTAATAACACGGTGTATAGTAGATTTCAACTTGTTATTAGAGTGGCGCGATAACATATCGCCAACATTAATCATTAATTCATCGGGCTCTGCAATAGCATCAATCCACTCACCATCATGTCGTTGCACTTGCAAACCACGACCTTGAGCCCCCATTAACAAAGTAATCAGGTTAATATCGCCATGCGCTGCTGCTCGTACCGCATTTTTAGGCTCTTCGTGAATTGGTGGATAGTGAATAGGTCTTAAAATAGAATTCCCATTATGAATATAATTATCAAAATAAGTCTCCTCTAAATTAAGATATAACGCTAAGGCACGTAAAACATACTTTGCCGTCTTTTCTAGCATTTGGTACGTTTGTTTACCAACTTTATTAAATTCTGGAAGTTCTTTAACCTCTACATTTTCGGGATATTGTTTGCGACGCTCTTCATCATCTTCTACATATTGACCAAAATGCCAAAACTCTTTTAAATCGCCTTCTTTCTTTCCTTTAGCACTTTCTTTTCCAAAAGAAACATAACCACGTTGCCCTCCAATACCTGGAATTTCATAGCCTTCCTTTACATCTAAAGGTAAATCGAAAAAATTCTTTACTTCTGAATATAAATTATCTACCAAAGAATCATCTAAAAAATGTCCTTTTAAAGCTACAAAACCGATGTCTTCGTATGCTTTTCCTATATCATTAATAAATTTTTGTTTTCGCTTAGGATCTTCAGAGATGAAATCCTTTAAATCTACACTAGGTATTCTATCCATGGGATAATTATTTATTTTTTATCAATATACAAATGTAATAATAATAGTGGTACAAAATGCTATATGCGTTTAGAGACTATTTAAAGCCTAATTTTAATTATTGCAGCAATTTTAATTACATTTGAAAGACAACTCAATCCTATTTTATGGCTTCCATTTCAGAAAGTAACATTGCGTATAATAAAAAAGATTTAGACGATAAGACCTTATTAAAACTCTACTATAATATGCTTAAACCGCGCCTTATAGAAGAAAAAATGCTTATCCTATTACGGCAAGGTAAAATTTCTAAATGGTTTTCTGGGATAGGGCAAGAAGCCATTTCTGTTGGTGTTACTATGGCACTAAAATCAACAGAGTACATTTTGCCAATGCATAGAAATCTAGGTGTTTTTACAACCCGAAAAATTCCTTTGCATCGTCTATTTTGTCAATGGCAAGGTAAGTTAAGTGGTTTTACTAAAGGTAGAGATCGCTCTTTTCATTTTGGCACACAAGACTATAAAATCGTGGGAATGATCTCTCATTTAGGTCCCCAAATGGGAGTTGCAGACGGGATTGCCTTAGGAAATCTACTGAAGAAAAACGGCCAGGTTACCGCCGTATTTACCGGAGAAGGAGGGACCAGCGAAGGGGATTTTCACGAAGCCTTAAATGTCGCCTCTGTATGGCAACTCCCCGTAATATTTTGTATTGAAAACAATGGCTACGGATTATCTACACCAACCGAGCAGCAGTACCGTTGTGAGAATCTTGCCGACCGCGGTAAAGGTTACGGCATAGACGCTTATATTTTAGATGGAAATAACATTTTAGAGGTTTATACAAAAGTTAAGGAATTAGCCGAAAGCCTCAGGAAACGCCCACGACCTGTTTTAATTGAATTTAAAACGTTTAGACGAAGAGGACATGAAGAGGCTAGTGGCACCAAGTATGTTCCTGAAGCCAAAATGAAGGCTTGGGAAGCTAAAGACCCTATCGATAATTTTAAAAATTTTCTATACACGGAAGGGATTCTTACTCCTGAGATTGAAGCGCAATACGAAGCCCAAATAAAGACTGAAATCACAACAGCATTAACTTCAGCCTATGCTGAATCCAACATCACACCTAATGAAAGTAATGAATTAAATGATGTCTATAAAGAATTTAATTATCAAGACATTAAACCTAACCTAAAAGTAGAAGAACTACGTTTTGTAGATGCCATTTCTGAAGGCCTAAAACAATCCATGGAGCAACACAATGACCTTGTTATTATGGGGCAAGATATTGCCGAGTATGGCGGTGTTTTTAAAATTACGGATGGTTTTGTTGAAGCCTTCGGAACGGACCGTGTGCGCAACACGCCCATTTGCGAATCGGCCATCGTAGAGACCGCTATGGGTTTGTCCATTTCAGGCCTTAAATCTGTAGTTGAAATGCAGTTTTCCGATTTTGTAACTTCGGGTTTTAATCCCATTGTAAATTACTTAGCAAAATCACATTACCGCTGGGCACAAGCTGCCGATATTGTGATAAGAATGCCTTGTGGCGGTGGTGTTGCCGCAGGCCCCTTTCATTCACAAACCAATGAAGCATGGTTTACTAAAACACCAGGACTTAAAGTGGTTTATCCCGCCTTTCCTTTTGACGCCAAAGGCTTATTGACTAGCGCTATAAACGACCCCAATCCGGTACTGTTCTTTGAACACAAGGCCTTATACCGAAGTATTCGCCAAGACGTACCTACGGATTACTACACCTTACCTTTTGGTAAAGCTTCGATTTTAAAAGAAGGCGAATCCGTTTCTATTATAACTTACGGAGCAGGGGTTCATTGGGCCTTAGAAACTCTAGAAAAACATCCCAATATTTCTGCAGATCTTATTGACTTAAGAACCTTACAACCTTTAGATTCTAATGCCATTATAGCCTCGGTAAAAAAGACCGGACGCGCCATAATATTACAAGAAGATTCCTTATTTGGCGGTATAGCTAGTGATCTTTCAGCCTTACTCATGGAAACCTGTTTTGAATATTTGGACGCTCCTGTAAAACGCATTGGAAGTTTAGAAACACCAATTCCCTTCGCAAGCCAGCTGGAAGACCAGTATTTAGGGAAACGAAAATTTGAAAAAGCCCTTATTTCGCTATTAGCCTACTAAGGATTCATAGACGCTAAACTTATTTTAGTAGACAAATACACTTATTAAGTATAAAATATTAAGAAATTATTAAGAATTCTTTTATTTTAGTGCGATAAAAATTAACTCTTTGTTCTCAATGCGGTAACATTAGTGGCTATTCAGGCACTATTTGATAGCGAAATTGAGAATGAAATTTCATTTATTAACTTTTAAAACTTTACTACCCCTTATGAAATTAAAATTACTATTAGCATGTTTAATCTCCTCTTATCTAGGTATAGCACAGGTTATTCCAGAGGCTATCAAGCCACCGAGTTGGACCACAAATACAACAACTGACCTTGAAGCTTATGCTTTACCGGCTATTGATTTAAAAAAGCTTCAATTGGAAGATGAGATTAACGACAAAGACAAATCTATTCCTTGGCGTTTTGGTAGCGATATTTATGTAGACCATGATTTTAATGACGTAGGAGAGTGGACAACTTTAAAAAATGGAGATCGCATTTGGAGAATGGCCTACAGCTCAGAAGGGGCGTATTCTTTAAACTTTATGTTTGATGTCTTTAAGATTCCTGAAGGCGCAAAGCTGTACGTTTATAACGATGCAAAAACAGACCTATTAAGACCTTTTACAGCTCATAACAATAATGACGAAGAAGTTTTAGGAACTTGGTTAGTGCAAGGTGATACAGCTTGGATTGAATACTACCAACCTGCAAATGTTACAGGAGAAGCAAAACTGACTATCGGATCTGTAGTACATGGGTACCGTACCGCACAGATGTATGAAAAGGCTTTTGGCCAATCAGGAGCTTGTAATTACGATGTAGATTGTGACATTACACCAGCAAATGATCCTTTTGGTATTAATACCGTAAAAGAAAATGTAAAGACAGCTGCAGGAATGTTAGTGACTGGTAGTACCGGGTTTTGTTCTGGGACCTTAGTTAACAATACAAATAATGATGGTACGCCATATTTCTTAACAGCAAATCACTGTAGTGGTGGCGAAGGGAGCTGGGCCTTTAGATTTAACTGGAGAAGTCCAGGTACCTCTTGTGGAACGTTCACTAGTAGTGTTAACGGAACATACAACCAAACTGTAAGTGGTGCGGTATTAAGAGCAAATAGCTCTCAATCTGATATGGAATTGGTTGAGATTACAGATGCCAGCTTTTTTGAGAACAACACCGATCTTGTTTGGGCAGGATGGAATAATTCTACAACACAAACACCACAATTAAACTTTGGTGTCCATCATCCAAGTGGTGATATTCAGAAAGTCAGCAGAGATGATGACGGCGCTACAAGAAACTCAACATTATTTAATAACAATCCAAATACTCAGGTTTGGCTTATTAGCGATTGGGATTTAGGGGTTACCGAAGGTGGTTCTTCAGGATCAGGATTATTTAATGAAACAGGTCACTTAATAGGCATGCTCTCTGGAGGTTCTGCAGCTTGCTCAGGAACAACAGATAACGGCGGTTTCGATATCTATGGTCGTTTTGGTGTGGCTTGGGATTATGGAAGCACGTCTACAACGCGACTTAAAGATTGGTTAGATCCGTCTAATTCAGGTATCGTAATTTTAGACCAATACCCATCGTTAACATCTTATGCACTTGATGCTCGTGTAAACCTCGGAGATAACACCAATTCTATTCTTTGTGATGGTGATTATACACCAGAAGTTACCCTTACAAACGAAGGAACTTCAACACTTACATCTGCAACAGTAATCTATACTTTAGATTCAGGATCAAGTACAACCGTAAACTGGACAGGAAGTTTAGGCGCGGGAGAAAGCACCATTGTCGCTACACCAACCTATTCAAATTTAAGCGCAGGAGCACATTCAATTAGCCTTACGGTTTCAAACCCTAATGGCAGCACCGATGAAAACACGTCTAACGATGCTTTTGCATTTAACTTTACTAAGGCAGCAACTTACGCCACCACAACCGTAATTTTAGATCTTACAACAGATAATTATGGTTACGAAACATCATGGGAACTTGTAAATAGTGCCGGTACCGTAGTGAGCAGTGGCCCAGCCTCTGAGTACTCAGATAATACAACGTACCAAGAAACCTTAACAATCACCGAGTTTAATGATTGTTATACCTTTATAATTTATGATGATTATTCTGATGGAATCTGCTGCGATTACGGATCAGGCTCTTACAGTTTATCAGATGAAAATGGAAATGTTATTGTATCTGGAGCATCTTTTTCTGCTTCTGAAGAAACGACATTTAATGTTGAAGACCCTTTAAGTGTTAACGACTTTAATTTAGATCAATTTGTAAGCGTGTACCCTAATCCAACTAACGATAAGTTGAACATTGATCTTACGCAATTAAGTGAGGACGTCGATTACCAACTATTTAATACTTTAGGACAACGTATAAAATCAGGAAGTTTCACTTCTAACGGAACACATACCATAAACTTTGCTCCATATCAGAGCGGTATGTACTTTATACAACTTTCAACAAGTACAGGAACCACAACTCAAAAAATTGTGAAGAAATAGAAATTATTTATTTTTATTATTAATTCAAACAGTCCGTTTCTAGCTTTAGAAACGGACTGTTTTATTATACAAAACGCTCGTTATAGAATTCTTCAAGTGTCAATAGTCTTGACTAGAGTTATCCATTCCTCTTCACTAAACCCTAGTTCTTAGAGAATGGTTATATTTATACTTATGAAGATTCATCATCGTTTTGTATGTATTAGTGTTATACTCCTCTTATCCTGCGGAAAAGACAAACCGACACCCTGTGTTTTAAAGAAGTTTGAGGTCACAGCCTCCGCCTACAATTCCTTAGCGTACCAAACAAGTGCTAACCCGAGTATAACGGCTTTTGGCGATAGCTTATACCCAGGACTACGCTATATTGCAGTGTCTCGAGATTTAATAGATTCAGGCTTGGTTCACAACACAAAAGTTAAACTCCAAGGATTTGATAGCCTATACACCGTTAAAGATAAAATGAATAAGCGATGGCAAAAACGCATTGACATCTATATGGGTAAGGATATTAAAAAAGCGAAAGCTTGGGGACGACAACAACTCACAATTGAATATTGCCTCCCCTTAACCGATAGTGTGATTACTCAGAACGCTTCACGGGAATTTCCGAAACCTTAAACGGATAGGCTTCTTGTACCAATTTTAATTCTGCTTTACTTAATTCATAAGGCTGCTTACCATACACGTTTTCGGCATAACGCGTTCTTAAATCCATATAAGCTTTTGTAATCTCATCTTGCAAAGCCACAACATAATCGTAGGTACTTAAGGCATCGTAACCTAATGAAATCACCGCTTTAGTAGGATGATCCGATGAGGTCTTAGCGCCAATACCTTCGCAATACGAGCAACGGTCCACACCATTATTATCAATAAAAGCCACAAGTTTAGTTTTTACTTCATCCAACTCATATATTTCACCGGCAATCATAATCTCATGATTCCTATTTAAATGAATAGGAAGCAAATTCCGATCCGCTATTACGGTGGTACAGTCTACGCCCTCACAAACTGGTGGCAATTGACTGTTAATCCCTTTATCTGCGGATATTGTGGTGGTCACTAAAAAGAAAATGAGCAACAGGAAAGCAATGTCTGCCATAGAACCTGCATTGACCGTTGCAGGAAGTCTTCGAAATGATTTCATAATGTATCAGTTTAAATGTTAAGACATTGTTAATTCAAAAACAGTACCAATCTCTTGAAAATCTTCTTAAAAATTCATTCCATAAACCTTAACAAAGTGGTATTTTTGCGAAATTAACCCTTAGTTAACGATTATAATTTATGTCATTAGAAAACGAAACCATATCACAAAATGTTCAAGAAAAAAGTCTTTATGATTATCAGACAAGGGACTTAAATCGCATTTTTGAGGTTATGCAAGAGGAGTCTAATGATTTTAACCTCCTTTACCAATTACCTACCGGAGGAGGAAAGACCGTTATTTTTTCTGAAATTGTAAGACGTTATGCGGCTCAACATCAGAAGAAGGTTGTCATTCTAACCCACCGCATAGAACTTTGTAAGCAAACCTCTAATGTCCTTTCTGGGTTTAATGTAAAGAACAAAGTCATTAATAGTAAGGTGAAAACACTACCAGATCAAGATGAATACGAGTGTTTTGTAGCTATGGTAGAAACGCTTAACAACCGTTTGTCGGATAATGAGTTTGAACTAAAAAACGTTGGTCTTGTTATTATTGACGAAGCCCACTACAATAGTTTTAGAAAACTGTTTAAGTTTTTTGAAAATTGCTTTATTCTTGGTGTTACAGCCACCCCTTTAAGTAGCAATATAAAACTCCCTATGAAAGACAATTACAAGAAACTTATTGTAGGGGATGATATTGCCACCTTAATTAAGAATGGATTTCTGGCTCAAGCTGAAGTCACCAATTACGACGTAGGCTTAACCTCTTTAAAAATTGGAATAAATGGAGATTACACCGTAAAGTCTTCAGAAGCCCTGTACACTAATAGCTTAATGCAGTCCAAATTATTAGTGGCTTATGAGGAAATGGCCAAGGGGAAAAAGACCTTAATCTTTAATAACGGAATTTCCACTTCAAAAGAAGTGTATCATACGTTTAAAAAAGCAGGTTATAACGTCCGTCATTTAGATAATACAGCCGCTAAACAAGAGCGTAAAGAAATTTTAAAGTGGTTTAAACACACCCCAGATGCCGTTTTATCTTCCGTCAGTATTCTTACGACAGGCTTTGATGAACCATCCGTGGAGACCATTATACTGAATAGAGCAACGCGATCGCTAACCTTATATTTTCAAATGATTGGTCGTGGTAGTCGTATTTTTGAAGATCGTAAAACGTTTCAGGTGATCGATTTAGGAAATAATGAAGCCCGTTTTGGCCCTTGGGATCAACCTGTAGATTGGCAGCATATCTTTAAACATCCGGATTATTACTTAGAGAATATTATTGATGATGATTTATTAGAGCGCGATTTTGTCTATAAAATGCCCGAGCGTTTAAAAGTAAAGTTTAAGAAGTCTTATGATCTAAATTTCGATGTTAAAGCCGAATATAAAAAGGTGATGAACGAAGGCAAAAAATCCTTTACTGTTATTGAACGTTCCATCGCACAACATTCTCAAATGTGTATAGAGAATAGTGAAGATGTCTATGATGCTAGAGAATTAATTAAGGAGCTTCAAGATGAAATTGCCTTTCGTATTAAACAATACTGCTATTGCATAATGAACAGTACACAGAACTATAAAGACTGGTTGTTTGATGAATACAATAGGAAGCTGAGAATTAGTTTTAATGGTAAGTTTTAACTTTTTTTTGTAAGGATTTCTAATTTTTAGCGTTTATTTTGATATAAAGAAGGAATAGGTATACTATTTGTGTACATAGCTTAAGAAGATCTAGAACCTAATTTTATAATATTGAAAACACTCCAAATTATATTAGTCTTGCTCTGCACGTGGTGCAGCACATCGGTTTTTGCTCAAATTAAAGACAAACAAACCAAGTCGATCCATATTCCTGCTGAAGTCTCTAAAAAGGAAAAAGACTCCGCTTTAGTCAAAGTTAAGGTTGAACCCATTTTAAAAAATGACAAGGAAAAATCTAGTGGGAGTGACGTTGCTGAAAAGAAATTTGTTATTCGGGAAACCGAGCGCCCATTTTCTATGACCGAAGACGATGGCTTAAAAAGCCCTGGTGAGATTTTTGAAAAACGCTGGACTAAAGAAGCTGTAAAAGGTGGAATTATACGAACCATGTCCGACCAATTTTTAGGCGAACACCGTGTGGATACCAAATTTGTAAATATTGTTTGTAGAGATCACCAATATCCAGATGGTGACCGTGTTCAGATTTTAATTAATGGCGATATTGTAAAACACAACCTTTTACTAACTGGAAGTTACCGACGCGTAGAAGTCAATTTAGCCAATGGTCGTAATACTGTAGATATTGTCGCATTAAATCAAGGAGATTCCGGACCAAATACTGCAGAATTTGTAGTTTATGATGACAAAGGAAATGTTATTTCTTCTAAAGAGTGGAATCTCTTAACCGGGGTTAAGGCGACTATTATTTTTAATAATGAAAAAGTCCCTATTACTGAAAAAACAGCAAGTGCAAGTTCTACATCTCAGAACTAATGGGCTTAATGTCCGCAGGCTGCATCGTTTCTAAAGTATAATTCCCAATACGCACCCGCACCAATCTTAACGTAGGTAAACCAATTTTGGCCGTCATTTTTCGTACTTGTCTAAATTTTCCTTCTGTAATAGTGATGGTTAACCAAGAGGTTTTACCATGACGTTCATCGCGAACAAACCGCTCAACAATATGAGAGGTGTCTTCCAATATGGCCGCCTTACACGGTTTTGTTCTGTACTGTTTTCCTTCAACCGAAATATCGACACCTTGCTCTAAGGCCAAAATACCTTCAGGCTTTATCTCCCCATCGACCATAACGTGGTATTCCTTTTCGATATGCTGACTGGTAATATGGTGACTAAATTTTCCATCGGTCGTTAAAAGCAGAAGGCCTTCAGATTTTTCATCCAACCGTCCTACCGCCATGATATGCTCAGGAAATTCTCCAAGCGCACTTAAAAGTTTTTTAGAGCGTCGTTTATTCTGGTGATTAATAAACTGACTTAAATAACCGTATGGTTTGTAAATTTTAAAATAGGAGTGTTGTTGCATCGTTTACCAAAATGTAATAAAACATTTTTCAAAGGTAGGACTATTCCTTTTAAGCCATATTAACGGTGAGCGCTTATCTTTTATTTGAAGTTCAATAGCCGCTTTAGCTGTGTCGTAGTCTAACCAATCTACATTATCATGGGGATTGACTAACCAATCTAACTTTCTAGGAATATAAAGCTTAAAACCACGAAACAAATTGAAGTCAGCAAAAGGAATATAAAATCCTGAAATACATTCGGAATTTAAAACGCCTGTTTCAATAGGTTTCATTCCGTATGGAAGAAATAACTGCGCCTGAAAACAAAGTCGTTGCTTTATAGCACTAACCTCAATACCCAAGCTGTTTAATTGTACCTGAGTTTCTTCCTTATAAAGTAATGGAAACTGTTTGGTTTTCAGCTTATCTAATTTATAGGAAAGCCGATCGTTTCTATTAGGACCAATCCAATACTCTAGAGGAGTATCGTAAGCATTTAAACGGTCGTACAAATAAAATTTATAAACCACCTCGAGATGAATGAGCTGGTTATTTTCATAATACAGCGCATCAAGTTCTCCGATGGTTTGTTTACCGTTCTGAATTTGCACATTTTCTATGATCCAGTCTATAGAATCTTCTTGCTGCAATTGATAAAACACAAATTCCTCCACAAGTTTTCCTAAGCGATGTTGCTTAAAATCAACAGCATCGGGAATAGGCTTTAACTTGGAAGGAAGTGTAATTGCATTTATGGGATCTAAAAACTGAGTAGCAAATAAAGCAGGCGTATTTATGCAGCCTTTAAATTGTAATTCGGTGTGTTTTTTCATAACACACTAAAAGTACTCTTATTTTAAACAAAATTCTCGTCCTCTGTAGATTTATCGATATCAGGTTCTTTGGAATGCATTGTTTTTTCTAGGCCCGCACTGTCAATATCAAAATACCGCAACACATCAGTCACCGTTTTAATATGCTCAGTTTTATCGCCATTAATAATTATGGCTCCTTTAAAAGCTTTGGGGTTTTGCTCTAAAATGGTAACATAATCGTTGGCGTCAAATTCCGAACCTTCTTCAACCCCTTGGATTTCAGAAAAATCTAAAAATTCATTTATTCCTACACCAAGTTCTCTAGCCAATTCTTGCCACTGTGTTGGTGTCGGCATTGAATTGGACAGGTTAATCATCAATATGCCTTTTCCGGAGGCCTTTAAATACCCCTCTAATTGTTTTCCAAAATCAGAATCACTTGCGTATATACAATTAATTTGATCTTTATCTCTACTTATTACTCCCATAGTTTGTTTTTTTTTAATACGTTTTCATTTTGTCTTTACGCTTTTCTAATTGGCGCACTAACTCATTTACAGTTTCTGATACGGCATCGTAAAAATTATCGTGAGACGCTTCAGAAAACAGTCTTGGGCCTGGTGCACTCAAACGTATTCCGCAAGATTTCCCCGTAAGGTCACTCGTTGTATTTTCAGCCTTAAAAAAGACATCGGCTCTAATAACAAAATCGTATCGTGTAAATATTTTTTCTAACTTCTCTTTAGTGTGAGCCTCTAAACGATCGCTTGAAGCTACATCATGATATTCAAATATAATTTCCATAAAATCTTTATTTTTTCGTTTCAGCTAAGGTATACAGATGCCTTTGTTTCATTTGACTGAAACGAAAAATTGATTAACGTAATCCCTTATATCTAATATATACCGCAGCATAGAAACGATTAAGAAAACCGAGATACAGCGCATAAAAAAACGCAAAATGTTATTTTTTGCGTTTTAATTTGGTTTAAGCTTTTTATTTTAAGACTACTTTTTTAATGCGTTTGAAGCCCTTTTCGGACTTTAGTTCTACAATATAAACCCCAGAATTAAGATAATGCACCGGAATACTTTGTTCAAGTTGATTCGTTTTTAAAGTCTGATGACTCACCACGCGTCCTTGAATATCATACAGTATAAATTGGGTTGGTGTTTCTAAAGCGCCTACAATACTGATAGAACGTTCGGCTTCATTTGCGAAAATAGCAATGCGGTCTAAATCATGTTCAGGAAGATGCAATACACCGTCTTCAAATCTTAGATAAAAACGACCAATACCTGAAAGGTTTGCTTCTGAAGTAAAGGTGTAATCTTGTTCATTTAATAGGGTATAGGTGTTATTAACGGTATCTTCAAGATAAACACTGACACTTTCAGGTAAATCCTGATCAAGAATACTTATGGTAATATTTTCTCCTTCCGAAACATGCAGCCCTAAAGGAATGGTAACATTTGCTAAATCCATTTCTCCTAAAGCCTGAATCATATAAGGAAGGGCCGTACTGTTGTCTACTAAGCGTGAATACAATGAAAAATCGGGCGTATAACCATTATACAAGGCCGCATCGTAACCCGGATCTAGCTGACTAGACGCATTTGTGTTAAAATAGAAATCCGTATGAAATTGCGCTTCCGCAGTACTGGCTTTCAATTTTAAAAATCCGATATGCGGATTCGCATCTCTACCTAGTACAAAGTCGTCAGAATTACCACCCGTTCGCATAGCCGGCGTAAACGTTATTTGTCCGCCGCCAGATTTACTTTTAATAAAAAAGCCTTGGCCTGGTGCCATACTTTGCCCTGTAGTGGCAAGATTCCATACCGTCCATCCGTTAGTTTCATCACCATCATAGCCATAAACCGCTTGATAAGAACCTGAATCTAATTGTGTGTTATTTATACTGAAAAATAGATCAAAATCCAAATAAGAAGGGTAGGGGTTTCCTACTAAATTCCACCCATTATAACCCGTACTTGTAGAAGTTATGTTTTGCGTTACTGTACCGGTTTCCACCGTACCATTAAAACTTAACGTTGTTCCCATAAGGGCATCGTCGCCACTATCTCTTGCCGCTCTATAACCCAATCCTACTTCTAAGGGTGTTGCGGCATAATTACTTGTATCATAAAGGAGATATGCTCCTGCAACCTCATCAAAAGGTCCAAATAACTTCTGAGCCGTATTATTTGGGTTTTCATATAAATTCTCATTGTTGTTTATTGAAAAATCTCCAAAAGTTTGATTGTTTACTGGCGGCGCGATAAGATCGTTACCCGTAATACCATTATAAGCATTTACATGGCGCTTATAATTTATGGCCCCTGTACTTGTACCTTCAACAATAAGACTTGAATATTTATCAGAAATAGAATTTAAAATCACCTCGCCATTAATGGTCAAGTTTCCTGTAATCGTTAGCGCACCCCCTTCGAGAATTTCAACAGTACCAGCACTAGGCACGGTATAATCAGAATCGATTAACATGGTTTCATCGACACCAACAATAAGGTCTACACAATTTTCTGGAGCTGTAAAAACGGTTTGAAAACTGTAATAATTCGTTTTATAACCATCTGAAAATTCCGCTTCAACCTCAACATCTTCTCCATTAGCCATGAGGCCTGTTAGCGTAACTGTTTGCGGACTTGATGTTATAGGAAAATTTTGCCCATTGACGACTAAAAATCCTGTTGTAGGCGGATTAGAATAAGTCACCACAAGCTCTTGCGTATAAGTATTATCATTAGTATTACAAGGTGATTGTTGAGTACCTACCACTATATTATCAATAGTTGTTGGAACATCATAAGGAACAAACTGAAACAACGTTGCTTTCGGCTCGGTATCCACATCATTATAATAGGGATTGTTAGGATTAGCATCGCCCACACCGGAATTCCCTCCGCGGCCCCTTAAATGAATACTGAACAAATCATTACTTCCATCACTATAAAGCACCACCTTTACAGCTTCAGCTAAAATAGGGGTTTGGGTCGCGCCGCCCCATTCATAAATGCCACCATCTATCCATCCGCCTTGACCTTGATCTATCGTATGCCAAGTGCCCGCTCTTAAATAACTTACACGCCACATGGTATTGGGTTGAGGTTGGCTTGAGTAAGCGCCTCCTATAGTCATGTAATTTATAAATTTAGGATTTGGCCATTCTACATGAAGAAAAAAACCATTGGCTTCGTCTACAAGGCCTGCATTATAATTATATGGCCAACCGTATTCTGCATATTGCGAATACATTTTATAGCCATTAGTCATGGGATCGTAAAGGATTTCTTCTGGCGTTCCTCGTCCTGGGTCTCCTGAACCTACTGAACCGACAACAGTTGCTGAAGGTAAAAGAGCTAAATTACTCATAGGGTTGGGATTGTTGTCTTCCGTAGCAGGATCACTATCTAATTGGTTGATCCAAGCCTCAATTAAATCCACAGCTGGTTGATCTATGGCTAATTTGGAGAGCGGAGGCATCATAATAGAAGGCGAAACACTATTCATTTTATGGTATAAAATAGACTTAGAAGCATCGCCCGGAAAAATCACTTTTTCATCTGGCGCTACGTTTAACGGTGTTAGTATTCCAGTATTTAAAATCTGTGTGGCCTCTAAACTATTAAAAACTCTTAAATCGAAATCCGTACGATTATTATGATCTAAGCGATGGCAATAGGCACAATTTAAATCTAAGTAAGACCTAGCTTTTTCGTCTATAGATGCCAAGGGATCATCAATAGCGGTGTTAGTGGTAATATATTCGGTATCCGCATCGGTAATAGATTGATTTAAGAGCCCTAAATGACTCCATGTAACCAATTGATTCCCTATTTGTCCATTTACAGGATCATGAGTAGAATAATCGTAATCCGTGTTAAGGTATCTGGATTTTAGTCCTAAACTTCCTTTATTGGCGTCATTATGGCAAGTGCCACATTCTGAATTTGAAGGAAAATGCCAGGTTTGCGTTCGTGTTCCTCCGAGGTTATCAGTTGCAATACTTACAGGTTCATTTAAGCTTGTGGTTTGGAGTACAGCATCGAGCTGATCGTCATTCCAATTGTAGGTGAGAAAATACCAATCGCCCAGCTGATCTACAATTGAGAAGCGTGTTTCTATTTTTCGGGTTACTGTAGGATCTGTATCGTCAACTTTTAATTCAAAATGTTTGATAATAACGGTCCCTGGTGGAAATTCCCAATCGCTGTATTCATCATAATCAACTTGCTCACCACTCCCTGTATGTAATCCACCGTCATTATTAGGAACGGCTATCCAGCGTTTTTTTAAGGCGCCATCCGACCAAAATGACTCGTAAAGCTCATAAGGAATAACACCGTCAATAACCTCTAAGGTTGACAGATTAGAAAACACCCCGACATCGGAAAGTAATTGGGGCATAGGCGCATAACCATCATCGACACCTTCAATAAGTTTATATATTTTTTGATTATTCCCATAACGCAACATGTACAATTCGCCATTATAATCTTCTCCAAATGAAATTACATTACCTAATGTTGAAATTTGCTCGTAAGCTCCGGTAGTAATATCCACCGAAAAAATTTCGTCTCCACCACCATAATCGGCACAAACATAGACCCCATAAAGATCAGGGATTTCAACTCCTCTATAGACAAAGCCACCCGCTAAGGCGTTCGCGTCGTTACGTGCAAATTCGGTGAGTGGTAATTCATGCGCCATATTATTAAGGAGATTAACACAAGTTCCACCGTTAGGTCTTAAATCAAAACCTTCATAAAGCGGCCAACCATAATTGGCACCTGAAGTTAAAACATTAACTTCTTCATGATTGTTTAAGCCTACATCACCGATATAAAAATCGCCCGTTACACGATCTTTAGTCATTCGAAAAGGATTTCTTAGACCAATACTATAATATTCTTCGTAAGTAGAACCATCAGGACTCAGAAACGGATTGTCGTTAGGGATCCAATATTCAATCCCTGAAGATTCACCGGCATAACCAACGTCTTGTTTCTTTCTAATCGGCGCATGACTTTTGGTAGGATCTTTATCCACATCAATTCGAAGCGCTCCTCCTGATAAATTATCTGTCGTATTTTGCGCTCTTCTCCAAGAGGCCTGATCACCAATAGTGAGATAAAGAAAACCATCGTTACCGAATTCTATACCACCTCCATAATGCGTGGTTCCATACATGCGTATATCAATAAGGTTGGTCCGCGATCCTGCTAAAACCGACATCGTCACCGGATCTATTTCAAGACGTTCTAGAATTATGGAATTCCCTTGGTATTCATTATTTGATTCACTAAAATAACAACCTTGGCCTGTATGAGTCCCCGGACGAGGTTCATCTTCACTATTCCAATTTTCTGAGGTATAATAAATAAAGGCATAATTTTGTGGATTTGTTGCCGCATTAAAGTCGGGGTGTAGTGCTAAACCCAAAAATCCACCATCATGAACCACACCTACATCATCTTTTAAATCGATTAAAAGGTTTTTAGTTGTGGTGGTTTCATCATTTTCAAACCAGTAAATCTCGCCATTGATTTGAGCTAAAATGATACGATTCTCATTTGGAACCGGTTTAAACACAATAGGGGAGTTAAAGCTTAAATTAGGATAAGCAATACGATGACCTATTTTTAAATCTATACTCGCTTGGTTTGGAAAGACACCATTTAAGTAAGGACTAATAGCGCCGTGATTTTGCACTGCTAAGCCGGACCCTTGAGCATTAAAATAAGGAAAAGCCGCTAGACATAAAAACGAAATTAAGATTATAAAACCGAGTTTAATTGGTGATTTTCTAGACTTTAGAACAGCCCATAACTTCCCCAATTCACGCTTGCGAAAAGAATTTTTCATATTGAAGGTATATAATTAATAGCCTTATAAACCTAACCAATAAAAATCACAACCGCACAATTACTTCGACATAAACAAAAATTAACCGTTAAACATAACTTAAACGTAATAAGTCACTTATGAATACAAACAAGTTGTCACAAGCCCTCTAATACTAGCGATAATAACTCTGACTTGTTCCTTTTGTACAAGCACAATTACTTGCGCCTTGTAAGAAATCTAAACCTATAGTGACCATATGCGTCCCGGAATTATAGGCCGCCAAATCATTCATAGTAACCTGGTAAGAATAGGCAAAAAAGAACTGATTAAAAGTAATCCCAGCTATTGGACCAACATTTAGTGGTTTTAAAAACTGGTCATTAAGGAAACGGTAAGATCCTCCAATAAAATAGTAATCTCCTTTTCTATTGAACTTTCGGTATTTGAAACTAATATCTGTACTAGAACGCTTATCACTACTGAACATCTGATAAAACACAGAAGGCTCTAATTCTACATCTCTATTCTGCTTACTTTTAATAACAACCCCACTATAAATTTGATAGTTTAATAGAAGACTTGGTTCTACATTGATATAATCGTCAATATCTTTCTTTAAAATGTTATTCGCATTAAAGCTTAAATAGAACGCTTTCCAACGGTATAACAATCCGGCATCAAAGTTATTATTAGACTGCCCTTTATCTCCTGTGATATAAGGATCGATTATAGGGGTATCATAAGAGGTGTTAAAATCTTCAATAGCGATTCTGAAATTATTGATATTATAAGACAGTCCAAATGAAAGAAACTGCTTGGATTTATAATCTAAAGTTATATGATGCGCAAAAGAGAATTTCACCCCTTTTTGACGCGTATTTCCATTTTTATCATTGTAGGCCGAGATTCCTATCCCAGAACGATCCGAAATTCTAAAATCGGCATAAATAGATTGGTTATCTGGAGCATCTTTTATCCCTACCCACTGCGTTAAACCATTAGCTCTAATTTTTAAGTTGTCACCAATACCCGCATAAGTAGGGGAGATCACAAAATTATTATCTGCTAAATATTGTGTAAACACAGGAAGATTTAACTCTTGTGCAGAACCGTTAGCAACGACTAAAAAAAGAATATATAGGGCTATTTTTTTCATAATGCAATTTTTCTATTGTTGTAAACTGTTATCTGTATAGTGTAAAATGTCCTACAAACTCTTTATCGTTAATAGGGTCGTTCGTTTGAACTACAAACCAATAATCACCGGTAGGTAATTCTCTACCTTGGTAACGTCCGTCCCAAGCTTCGCCGACATGGTAGGTCGCCACTTTACGGCCATAACGGTCAAAAATATCGAAGGTCAAGTTCGGGTAGTTATCGGTACAACCAGGTGCCCAAGTATCGTATTCACCATCATTATTAGGGGTAAACCAATTGGTAATACAAATGTCTTGGAACTCTAACTCAATTTGCGCTGTAGCATAACAACCACTTGCATCTGTAACCGTTACCGTGTAGACCCCAGACTCTGTAATGATATAAGAGTTTTCAGAGCCATAATCTTCGCCATTCATGGTGTATTGGTAATCTCCAGTTCCGCCTGCAGCATAGGCAATAAACTCATTCAATTCCCCTTCCTCTAAACTTAAGGTTACAGGAGCTGCGATTTCTATATCAAAGAATTCTGTCGTTTGTATACAACCATTAGAGTGTCTAACATCAATATAATGATCCGTCCCTTCAGGCACATTAGTAAACACATTTTCCGGTTGATAAGGACCGCCATCTAAAGCGTAATCAAGTTGAGAAAGATCTTCAATTGACGCATCTACAGTAACCGTAACTCGGTTTCCAGGAACATTATTATCACAAATACTTTCTATAAACACTTCAGGTAAAATCGTTACTGACTCTGGGAAGGTAATATTCCATTCCGATCTACAACCTTGAGCATCACGTACAAATACGATATGGTCTCCACCTTCTAAATTGGTAAAATCAAATTCCGTTTGAGAGGCCGACCCAACAGTGAATGGCCCATCATAGTTATCTAGACTCACTTCGTATGGAAGCGTTCCACCCGAAATATCCACGCTAAATTCACCATCAAGTTCTCCTGTACATACTTCTGGATACAGTGAATTAGGTACAATACTTAAAATTACTGGAGCAGGCTCTGTAATAGTAATATCGAAGGTTAAATAACAACCCAATTCATCTTGCACAATAATAGTGTAATCACCAGGTGCTAGGTTTTCAAATGTGTTCTGATCAAAAAACTGATTTAATTGTGGTGAAATTGCATATTTAATAACTCCAGTTCCGCCCGTTGCAAGCACTTCAACAGCACCATTATTGCTTCCAGCACAACTGACATTACTAATATTTAATGTCGCATCAATTGGATTATCTGGTTCTGTTATACTTATAGATGTAGAAGTTTGCGCACAATCTCCGCTTTCTACAAGAACCACGTAATCTCCAGCATAAAGCTCAGTGAAATATCCAGGACTTGGCTGCGTAGCAGTTACCGTATTCCCTGAGTCGTCTTGTAAGGTATAGATATAATTTCCTAAACCTCCTGTGGCCGTAGCAAGGATAGACCCGTTGTTATCTCCAGAACAATTGATAAATAAATTTGAAGCTTCTAAAGTAACTTCTAGATCTGGTAAAGGATCTACTGTAATTTCATTAGACACATTAGTAACACAACCATTAGCATCTCTTACATAATAGGCATATGTTCCATCAGGCACTGAGAAGGTCGTAGAACTTGTAAAGGTTCCTAATATTGGTGTAAACGACTGGTTAGCACTATAAGTATACGCGCCAGTACCGCCTGTTGCACTTAAGGTTAACGTTGACTCCGTTAAACAGGTTTGGGTCGTTGTTCTTACTAAGGTAGACACCACTGGGTCTGGTTCGGTAATTTCAATAGTTGCTGAGGTCATTTCACAATTAAAACCATCCGTAATGGTTACCGTATACGTTCCAGGACCTAAGTTTTCAAATACATTTGAAGTTTGAGGACCTGACATACTTGGTGTCGGTAAGATTGTATTTAAGGTATAAGTGAAATTTGATTCTTGACCACCGCTAACATTTGAAACCGTGATACTCGCATTCTGATCTCCGAAACACGCTAAGGTCGTAGTACTAGGCGTAAAGGTTGCCGTAATAGGATCTGGAGTTTCTAAAACAATGGTTTCAGTAAGAATACAACCACCAGCATCTTTTACCGATACCGTATAACTTCCTGCTGAAAGTCCTGTAAACGTTCCATTAGAAGAATAAGGTACGTTAGCAGCGCCACTTAATTCATATTCATAATCACCCCAACCGCCAGTAGCAACAGCACTTATAGTTCCTTCACTATCTGTACACGTTACATTAGCCGTTTCAGACACACTAAGATCTAGTGCCTCTAAAGGAGAAGTAATGGTTACGCCATTAGTGGCCTCACAGAATGGTACGTCGGTTTCAGTAATTACGACCGTATAAGTTCCTGCTTCCATTCCAGAAACCAATTCAGGGTTTGTAGCGGTATTGGCATTGACCACACCATTAACAGAAGCCCCTGAAGCATCAAATACTTCGTAAGTATAAGTCCCAGAATAATTAGCGACATTCAACTCAAAACTTCCCGAATTATCACCAAAACAAGTTATGCTTGTAGGTGTTAAAGTAAATGTTGGAAGCACAGGAGTTGTTACTGAAACAGAAACGTTATCCGTACATCCTGTTACCGCATCCGTAATCGTAATTTCATAATCTCCTGAAGGAACACCTGTAAAAACATTCCCCACTAAGCTTATCGTACTAGAGCTAGGCGTGATACTATAATTATAGCTTCCTGAACCACCCGTACCAGATATCGTAATTTCACCATCATTATCATTACAGGTTGGAAATACGGTAACTTCTGGCGTTAAACTTACTGGTGGTACAATATCAAAACTTACGGTGTTTCCACAACCATTGACATCATTCACGGTAATATTATGCGTTCCTGAATATAAATTAGATAAGGTAAAAGGAAATGATTGCGTTTGAAAAGCACCGCCATTAATACTTACTGAATATGGAGGAACTCCGACAGTATCTAAAGTCACTTCAATTTCATACGCACCTTCAGCAACCGTACATTGATTGGTTAAGGTTGCAGAAATTGCAGGCGTCGGATCCATATCTAAAACTTGAACAGGACTCGTTACTACACAACCATAAGCATCCGTTACATGAACGTAATAACTTCCCGCATCCGCATAAAACGTACTTGAAGCTCCCCAAGCCGAATCGTTAGCAGCAGGAGCAGTAGCTGAAGTGGTCATTTGGTATTGGTAAGGTGCCGTACCATAAGAGGCCACAGCACTAATAATTCCCGAATTAGCTTCACAATTGGCATTTTGATCAATAGAAACAGCTAGCTCTAAAAGAAATGCCGACTCTGTAATATTAAATGGAACCGTCACCACACCACAACCTGCATTAGGTCCTGAAGTTTCTATAATAGACACAAAATAGTTTCCATAAGGAAGAGGACCAAGGTTACTGACATCTAAAGTTCCATTTGCAGGAACAGTCCCTGAACCTGAAATCCCAGTGCTATTCAAACTTAAAGAATCGAAAATCTCGTAAGTGACATCTACATCGGTTCCGTAAACACTATTAACGGTAAATGAAACATTCCCATCTGCACTTCCTGTACAGGTAATATTATTAGCGGTAACTGCTGAAGCTGTTAATGTTGAATTTGTTGGAATCGCTACAGTTGAAGGCTCATAATAACTACAGTTTGTCGACTGATCATAAACAATAAATGTGTAAACAACCCCTGGTAAAAGTCCTGTAAATGTTGCTGACTCACTCCCTGGAGAGTCTTCAGCTAACCATGTTCCTGTAGGATATTCAAATCCTGGCCCTTCATAAATGCTGAAGAAAAACGGACCAGCACTTGTTAAGGTAGATCCTATACTAACTTCTGCAATACCTCCCGTAGAACAATCTACAGTTGTTGTAATAGCAATGTCTAAATCTGTTGGAGGCGATGCTACTAAAACATCTTGAATTAAAACCGAACATCCATTAGCGTCGACCACATTAATTTCATACAGTCCAAAATCCACAACATCAAAATTCACAGATGTTGTTCCTAAGTTATTAAGTTCAGAATTAGAATACCCATTGGTACCCGTTACAAAATAGTTGTACGGTCCTGTCCCACCAGTAACGCTATTTATAATTACAGACCCCTGAGATACGCCCCCTGAAGTACAGGTAATATCTACAGTACTATAATCTACGATGATCTGATCTGGCTCATCAATAACAACCGTTTCCGTAGCGGTACAAGACTTAGAATCTGTAACAGTTATAGTATAAGACCCCGCTGTTAAGCTGGTGGTTTGACTCCCGTAATCTGTTCCTGTGGTATCATTATAAACGTTAATTTCATATGGTGGCGTTCCTGTTGCGGTATCAATTTCTACATTTATTGATCCGTTACTGTTACCATGACATAAAATAGGTTCTACTTGTGCCACAACACTAAAGCTTGGTAAGGATAACGGATTTACAGTAAGCACTGACGATTGCGCTGTACAACCATTAGCATCTGTAATTTCAAATTGATAGGTTCCTGCATTAGGCGTCGTGTAAGTAAAGCTTGTTCCTGTACTTCCTAAGCCTGTAAAACTACCACCGTCTATAGACACAGCATACGTGTAAGGCGCTGTTCCGCTTAAGGTACCTGAAAAAAGAGCATCTGGAGTAGCCGTACAATCTAAACCTTCCGTTAATACTACAGCTAGTGTAGGGGTAGGGATAGGGTCAATCGTATAAGTTTCACTATAGGTACAGTCGTTTTCGTCTTTTACCTGGAACGTGTAAGTCCCTGGAGCAAGTCCGGAAAATGAGGTTCCCGTTTGATAAGGCGTTGCCGCCGCTGCCGGCGCAGTTATTTGATATTCTAATATCCCAATTCCACCAATAGTATTCACAATGGTCACTGTGGTTTCGTTTGTTGGACAGGTAATAGGAGTATTATCAAATTCTAAATCTGTTGGCGGATCTAAAGCTTCAATTGTAATACTTTCCGTAGCAGCACTACAGCCACTCGCATCTTTTACAATAACCGTATAATCCCCTTGTGTTAGATTGCTAAACACCGGACTTGATTGGAAATTTATCCCATCAAGACTGTAGGTATATGGTGCATCGCCACCTGTAACGTTGGTTACTGTAATTTCACCTTCTGAAGTACAAGTTAATGGCGTTGATAATTCTACGGTGCCTACAATAGTAGACCCAGAATCTATAGTCACAGTTTGAAGCGGAGTTTCACACACATCAGGACCTGAAGTATATTGAAGTACCACATTGTAGTCTCCAGCCGGTAATCCATTGAATGTATTCGAATTTACAAAAGTGGTTCCGCCATCAATACTGTAAGCAATACTATTCCCATTAGGGTTAGACACATCAATGGTTAAAGCTCCTGAGTTACTCGCATCCGCACAAGTAATATCTGTTATATCTACTGTGAATTCTGGTGGAGCAATAGCTTCTACTGTAATCGTTACCTCCGTACTACAGTTGTTAGCATCTGTAACCGTAATATCAAAAGTTCCTGCAGCACTTACAACAATTTCTGGAACCGTTTGAAAGTCCGTCGCGCTATTTACAAAGTAGAAGTAAGGTGGTGTTCCGCCTTCAGGATATACTGTTATTTCGCCCTCTGTACAATTTAAAGGACTTGTTAAAGCTACTGTTGCTGTTAAAATTGGTGGTTCTACAATGGTAATTTCTTCAGAATAAGTACATCCGTTTTCCGATGTAATCAATGCCGTATAGGTTCCTGGGTTTAAATTTTGAAAGGTGTAACTATTATCTACAATAGGTCCGACACTATTTACCACAGTACCACCTTGAGAAAGCTCGAAAGCGTATTGTGGATCTGAATCGTTAGCCGCTAAATGAATACTTCCTTTGTCGCCTTGACAGTAAGGTTGTGTGATAATGGCTGAACCAGAAAAATCACGATCTCTAATTTGAACATCAGGAACTGTAAAAACACAAGGATTCGTTGCAATCCCTGATTGTCTGATATAAGCGGTATAAAATCCCGGTGTCGTTACTTCAAAGACATTACTATCTTGGTAGTTGGTTCCATCTAAACTAAATTCATATCCTGAAGGAACACCGTTAACCGTAATACTACCCGGTGTTAAACAAATAATATCTTCAGCATTCACGGTTGCATCTAAAACATTTTCATACACATTAAAATAATACTGGACAAAACATCCTCCTGGATAATTAATGGTCAGTCGGTATTGTCCGGCTGTATCGGCTAAATAGTTAGATGCATTAGCCACTTCATTCCAAATACAACCTGGATCTTCGTTGGCACAATCGGCATCAATAACCGCAGCACAACTCGCTTCATCAAGCTGTTCCCAAATTACGGATGTAGAATTAGAAATACTTGTTTCTATTAATCTAGAATCGTTAGCGCCACATAAAAAGATATTCGGTAAAGGCTTACCATCATTCGGACAGATAACTACTTCATCAGCGTATGGAATAACAGGGTTAGTGGTGTTCCCACCAAATAACTCCACATCAAATTCTTGAACAATTGATTGACAAGGTGCCACAGCTGTATTAAAAGAATAATAAGTTCCGGTTTCTGTAACCGTTATGGTTTGTGTTGTTCCTATTACTGGAGACCCGGTTTCACTTGTAGACCATGCATAAGAATCGTAACCATTGGCCGCAGTAAGTTCTACGCTATCGCCACAGAGTACAATTTCTTCTGAAAAGGTACAGTTTAAATCGGCTAAAAAGTTGGTCGCTTGTGGTGAAATTAAACAACCTGTGTTACTACTTAAACTTGGATCGTCTGTAATATGGAAAGTCGGATTATAAAATCCGTTATAACTTGCAAAGGCTTGGTTACTGATAATATTTGTACACGCATCGACCAGAAGATTACAGGATTCTACGACTTCAACCTCAATACGAATCTCATAAACAGGATCATTTTCTTCGACTAAACTATCATCAATAGCAAAAATAATTTCTCTGGTGGTAGGATCATAACTCGACACCGTGACTCCTGGCGGAAGTACTAAATCTTCGGGATAATTAAAAATAATATTAACCGGTAAAATATCCCTGATTTGAAAACTTGTAGCATGATCATTTCCTGTATTCTGAAAACCGATGACATAATTTAAGGACGATCCTAAACCAACATAATCATCACCAATATTATTTCCCGCATCATCTTCTACAATTTTAGTCAGTACAATATGAGGTTCTATAATTTCAACAGCAAAAGCGAAGAAATAAGGAAAATACGTATCTCCACTGGTTTCTAAGCGAATTGTTCCAGAAGTCGCATCATTGGCTATAACCGAATTTCCGGGATTCGGGATAGCAATAGTTCCTGTATCAAACCCTAAGGTATTGGTACTATTAGGAACACGATCGTTCACTGGTGTTGCATCTAATTGGGTTACTGAACTATTAAAAAAGTTAGACGCCGGACGATCTGCTGTAGATAAACTAACGCCATTCAATTTTAAACGGTCTCCTAAAATAGGACTATCACCTTCTAAGGTTGCAAAAGCAAAATTCGCTCTAACTGGAGCAGGAGCAGGGATGGTTCTAAAACCATCTACAGGAATATCGACATTTGGATTTCCACCAGCAATACTAATGGCACTAAATCCATCAAAACTTGTAATCGATTTCCCAGGTAGCGTAGGGTCTTCATAAACAATAAAAAGTGACCAACCTGCTGATTGTCCCGTACCATTGTAAGGACTATAAGACGCCGTTCTACCTTCAGCAGAAGATACATTAGCAACAGTATAAGTTCCTAAATCTACACCCGATCCATAACTGGTTACAATTGAGGTTACATCGGCAAAACAGGCGTATGAAAAACTATCACCACCATCGGTAGAGTTGGTTCCGGCATCATAAATAACCGTTCCTTCAATATCATTATAGTCTCCTACAGGACCTTTAAATTTGACATCTGTTATCGGTGCATCCCCTGGATTTACAGCGCCCCAATACAAGCCGGCATAAATGATACGGTAACAGTTAGGGTTTTCGATATCTAAGTCTGCACTTGATGAACTAAAGGTAGAACTATCGCCATCAATATCGATATAAGTCATGTCTACCAAGTGGTTGTACATGGAATTATTATTGAAGGCATTATTATCTGGACCTAATATATTGTTACCAATAAGCACAATATCTCCTTTTAAATCTTCATTGAACCGCGGTTGAAAGGGCTCGTAGTTTTGGGCAAATGATAGTTGTCCGATAAGACATAAGAGAAGCACAATAGCTATTCTAGAAAAAGTAGGTTTTTTCATGATCATTTTATTTTAGGTTTTTACCGTTCACTTGGGGCAAAGCTTCTGGTAAGGGTTGGCTTAATTCTAATTAGTTTTCAATTTTTACGATAGACATTTTTCCATTATATGGTCTATTTCCTTTTGCTGATAAAGCGTTGGTGGCGCTTCCGATATCGTCAAATTTTTCATAGAAAATATAATATTTACTCGTGTTAACATCGTGGAAGAAATCGACATCGGTTCTTCCTGAGGCCACTACATTCTTTAAAAATTTATTTCTACGATATGTATCGCTATGCACCGCAATAATGAGGTAGTAACCACTCTCAATGTTCTCGATGTTTTTTAATATTTTAATGCTATTGCCTTGAAGCTCTCCAAAATCAAAATCCTCTTCTTTTAATGGTGTTTCGCTTAAGCTTGTGGTTTCTCTAATGCTTTTTAACATGGCACGATCTTGACTGTAGCGGTCTTTTTCACTGCTATAAGCTGCACGTTTAATGCGTCTACGTTTTTCAAATTCAGTAGCCACTTTTATCGCTTCAAGCTTAACATCTAATTGTGCGAGAAGATTATTGGCTTTTAATTGTTCAGCCTTTAATCGCTTAATTTCTTTCTTGTAAAAGAGGTTAACTTCATCCATAGCAAATTCACTATTCTCACTACGTGTATCGTACAGTTTTGTTAAGGCATCGATATTCTCTTGTCTTTCAGCAATAACCTTATCTAAATCGAATTTAATCGCTCTTAATTTATTGTTTTCAGCGGTTACACTTTTAAAAGCTTTAGGTGCTACGGTTATCCCTTGATCACTTAAATCATTTTCTTCCTTAAGGTCTTTTAAGTCCTGATCTTTGATGTCAATGATGGCACTTAATTGCGCTAATAAATCATTTTGAACTGCCTCAGCGTCAGTCGTTATTTCAGTAAGCTCTTGCATTTCCATACCTAACTGATCTGTCGCTTGCACAGTGTCTACCACTGGATTTTCAACGCCTTCATTTACTACAGTTTGCGCCTCAGCTTCTGCAGCGACTTGTGCTTGTTCTTCTGCTAAACGTTGGGCCTCAGCTTCGGCAGCAGCTTGTGCCTGTTCTTCCGCTAAACGTTGGGCTTCAGCTTCTGCGGCAGCTTGTGCTTGTTCTTCCGCTAAACGTTGGGCTTCAGCTTCTGCAGCAGCTTGTGCCTGTTCTTCCGCTAGACGTTTAGCTTCTGTTTCTGCGGCAGCTTGTGCCTGTTCTTCTGCTAGACGTTTGGCTTCTGCCTCTGCTGCAGCTTGAGCTTGTTCTTCTGCTAAACGTTGCGCTTCTGCTTCGGCAGCAGCTTGAGCTTGTTCTTCCGCTAATCGTTGGGCTTCAGCTTCGGCAGCAGCTTGTGCTTGTTCTTTTGCTAGTCGTTTCGCTTCAGCTTCGGCAGCGGCTTGTGCTTGTTCTTCCGCTAAACGTTTGGCCTCAGCTTCGGCAGCGGCTTGTGCTTGTTCTTCCGCTAGACGTTTGGCTTCAACCTCTTGTTCGGCCGTTTTATCATCCTTAGTATTTTGAGCAACAACCACCGTTTCTGTAGATTCTTTTTCAGATTCTATTTTTGAAACCGTCTCCTTTGTTTCAGGAGTTTTCTTTTTAGAACTCGTGGTACGCGCCACTTTAGATTTTCTTGTCTTTTTATAACGACGCTTATTTCCTGAAGACAGAATACTACTTATTTCATCTTCACGACTGTAATCGTAATACTTCTTATTCTTAAAACGGTAAGCCAGTGTTATTTCATGCGAAGATCCAAATTGATTAAGATCACCGAACGCCGTTTCATAATTATACTCCAGCGCAATGTGATCCGTAATATGCAAACCTAGTCCACCTGAAATACCGTATAATGTATTGTAGCCTACTTGTGCCCATATTCCTTTTGGCACTGTAACCATAGCGACACCCGACAGAATAGTCTCTTCCTCTTGAAATTCGGACTGAATTAAACCTGTGAATTTACTACGATCAAAAAAACCACGGCTACGCATATAGCCCGTGTATAACATATGCGCTTGTAAACTTTGCTTAGGATTCTCCTCAATAAGCGTAGAGGTTTTTACATTATATAAAGCTAAATTTTTAACGGCAAGTCCGAAATCTAAAAATTCCGTACCATAATTAATTCCTGGATTAACGGTTAATAAGAAATTATCAGGAATATTTTGTAATGACGGATCTTGAAAATTGGTAATAACATTAGCGGTATTTACACCACTTTTATAGGCTCCAATATTAAGTCCGAAGGTTAAATTGCTATCATATCCCAACTGGGCATTGTAGGCAAAATTAAGAACCCCACCAAAAGTAGTAAGTACACCATAGTTTTGCTGAAACAACCCGATTCCGGCACCAATATTTTCACCAAAACGTCCTGAATAACTCGCTAAATAGGTGAGAGGCGCATTCTCAAATTGTACCCATTCTCTTTTGTTATAGAAACTGATGTATTTAGTTTGTTCCCTTACAAAACTAAAGGTTGGGTTTATGGTAAAACGATTAAAGGTTAAAGAATTACGTGTTGGCAAATCAAAAGCCACCACGCCATCATCTTCTTGCGCATAGAAGTGCCCTGATGAGCAGATACATAATATGAGAAGTAGAAAATATCTTTTCATGCTATTTCACGACCGTAATCGATCCTTTTTTTGTTTCGTTATCGGCTGTCGTGATGACGTAATAATACACTTGACTTACACTGGTTAAATTTAAATCGGTTTCTGGCCAATTATTCTGATAATCATTGGTTTTAAATACCACTTTACCACGATTGGTCATGATGATAATTTCCGTATCTGTACCACTTACATATTGCGCTGGAATAATCCAAGTATCATTAATTTGATCGCCATTAGGACTAATTACATTTGGAATATTAGCCACTTCAGGAAAAAGATCTAAAGCTTCTTCAATATAAAAAGCATAAGCTACAGAAGCATTACAACCTGCTGTTTCTGTGATCACCACTTCGTAATCTCCAAAGGCTGTAGCTTCTAACGTCTCATCTATTGCTGAAGTGATAAGCGTTCCGTTTAAATACCATTCATATATAGGGTCTAAAGCAGTATCCGTTACTGTTACTGTTAAAGACTCGCTATCTAACATCTCATTAAATTCAGGAACATTAATAGAACTGTCAAACAATTCGCTGACCAACTCAATAGATCCCGAAGTTAAACAAGCGCCTAAATCAACAATTACAGAGTACAGTCCTGACGCATCCGTTTGATACATTTGAGACGTGGCATCTGGAATTATGTTTCCATCTTTATACCATTGATAACTTACACCACCAATCGTACTTAAGGTTGTATAACCTTGCTCAGGACAAAAAGGATTTCCTAAACTAGAAGCAATAGTAGCGTTAGCTTCACCTGAGGTCGCTTGACTAATGGTTACACGATTTGAAAATGAATCTGAAGTACAGCTTCCGTAATTCGTTTTTACAAAATAAGTTCCTTCAGTATCCACGGATAGGGTAGGACCATCCGCTACAAAAGCCGATGTTGTCGGACTCGTTTCTCTATACCACTTATAGGTAAGGTTTGGATATTGTAATGGTGAATTGTTTGATCCACTTCCAGGGTTATCAATAGTTAACAAATAACTACCTCCTGCACAGAATGCACCTGTTGAAACCAAATTATTAATGGTAAAAGGTTCATCTTGAATTTTATAATAGGCAGCAAAGCCCACAGATCTTGAACTTGTTCCTGCCGGCGAAGAACTTTTAATACGAATCTTATAGTTTTCTCCAGCTGTAGTTTCAGGAATAGAAAATCCAACCGTCGCTGGCGATGATGTAATTTCACCTTCAGCAGACGTATACACTACGGTAGTGGCATCAAATTCACCATCAGCATCCGATAATTCTACACTAAATTGATTTGTAGATAAATCATCGGCCGTTGAAAAGATAAAGGTGGCATAGTAGGTATTAAAATCGGCACTCGCACAAGCTTGCGTAAATCCAAGGTTTGGGGTCCCAATTACAATTTGCGCCTTAGCTTCACTGAATATTGCTCCTATAAAAAAGCAAATTCCGCATAAGAATTGAGTGAGGTAGGTTGGTTTAAGCATTGAGGAAGAATTGTAGTTTTTTAATCTATAAGCTTGTTTGGGATTTCATGAAACGTATCAACAGGATAATTAAGCGCTTAATGCCTTAGCAGCACTAAGTCTATTCGTCTTCATCGTCAAATAAATCGTTAGACGCAATAATTTTGTTAATTCGCAATCTGAAATCAGGATACTTGCTGTGATCAGAGTCTATAAACGTTTCCTCATCTGGTCCTTTAGAGTATACATTATCAAAAGCTCTAGAGCCGTACCAACTTTCTAAATCGTCATTATTTGTGTAGCCTTTTCTAAAAATATTGCCTTTACAATTATTAAAGTAAGAGCGTGTAAATCTAATTTTAATAAGATTTTCATTATTGATCTGAATTTTATCATCTAAGATTACCGCAGGCTGAAATCCAGAAATCACACTTTTATTAATATGAAAAGTCGCATCAGCTCCAATAAAAATAGCCTCTTGCACCAAGCTCATTTGCATATCGGTTTTAAGATCGTTACTCACATTAATCAGTGTAAGGTTAGAAGCATCTACAAAAGTTTCTTTCTTGGTACTATCTGAATTCTCTTTATTATCATAAGATTTTATAGCCATACAACGTGAGCCGTCTGCGCTTGAAATATATGGAGAACGAATAGCGATAGAGTTTTCAATTCGACTTTGTGTTCCGTAGTTAAAATTAAAATCATTTTTACGCGCTCTATAAGAAACCACTTTAGTTAAAGCAATTTCCCCACCTAAAACGTTATAAGCATGACCATCACTATAACTCACCATAACATTTTTAATGGCAGTTTGGTTACCCACACCTGCTAAGGTTAAACCACTAAAATTCCCAAAGTCTTTCGTTTTCTTACCGGCGTATTCAATTCTAACATAATTCAGAGAACCTGAATTAGCCTCCAAGTGCTCTCCTCCATAACTAATATGGTTGGTTTCGGTAGGTCTAAACCCATAATTAAGTGCTGTTACATTTCCAAATACATTTGTAGGCGCATCACCTAATAAAAATAAGCCACCCCAATCACCAGGTTTCTTATCCGTTTTATTAGAGGTAAACACAATAGGATCTGTCGCTGTACCTTCTGCTATAATTTGAGAACCATTAGTAATAATTAAAGCGCCTTTACTTTTAGAGTCGCCTAAGATTACGGTTCCTGGTTCTATAGTTAACGTCGTACTATCCGTAACAAAAACATCCCCTAATAATAAATAGGTATTTCTTTTAGATAGGGTAATGTCTTCAGTGATGTTCCCTGAAAGAATTTGATTAGGCTCATCGTAGTTAGCTTTATTAGGCTGAAAATCAGTCCAGCTGTCTAGCCAATTATTATATCCTGTAATTCCTTTTTCCTGTTGTGCGAATAACGAACTAAAAGCAACTAAGAAGAAAAGTGAGGTGAGTGTAATATTTTTCATAAATAGGGTCTTTTGATGTTGATTATAAGGGCTTTTCATACAATTAAGATCAAACATATAAACTTTATCTATGAAACACAAATAATATCGACGAAATGCACAAATTAAACCTATTTGTAGGTAAAAGCACACAGAAAAAGCCTCTTTGTCGGATTAAAGAACGGATAAAAGTATAATTTTAACATTTGACGCTCATTTTAAGACCAAAAAAAACCTTGACCGTAAAGTCAAGGTTTTCATACAAGATTTAGAATTTAAATCTCTTATTATTCTTTTTTGAAATCGTCATAAGTATGAAGCGCTTTTAACGTCGATTCATAGAACAAGATTGCCGCTATTAAATCTACCGTATCAGAATAGGGTAAAATCTTTTTCTGAAACTCAATAGTACTATCAAAGTACGAGGTCGAAGCTTCTATGTTTTCTTCAAGCGCTTTTTTATTGTCTTTAGTATCCGGAATCCCTAAAGACTCCATTGTTACTCCCGGTTTCGTCGCAAAGGCAATATTGGGAAGAATATTTACGATAACTTCAATTCGCTCGATATAGAGATCCAGTAGCTCTCCTTTTTTCATCTTTTTTAAATCCTCACGACTGTGGTATTTCTTTATATTGACTTTACCACTAATAATACTCTGGGAATGGTCTTTTTTCTGGGCAAATGTAAGGCTCGTAAGGAGTAAAAATAGAGCACAAAAAAAAGTAGATTTGGTTTTCATATTCACGCTTTTTAGATCATGTTAGGGACACAAATCTATACAATTTATTAAATAAAACAACTTTATTTCAAAGATTTTACAAAAGAAAGTCTACATATGAAATGCATGTTTTAGCGGATAAACGGCTAATACGCTTGATAAAACGCATATTTTATCGACGAAATACTTTTTCCGTTTTTTCAAGATTAGACACACCTTGAGTCATTTTTCATCCTAAAAGTGGCCGAAAAAAAACCATATGAAATTTCATTTTACAGCCTATTAACAGCTTGTTATTTTAGAACAAAAAATCATCCTGCAAAATCATCTTTTCTAACCTACTTTGCAGCGTTCAAAACACACCTCATTTAAACCTTATCAACCCCAATAATTTCATCTTTTCATGCCTAAACAAACGAGGAACCAGAACTAATCCACTCAATATCAAACGCTAATCGTGCTTTTCGTCGGATTTTTTAACCTCTAATTTCACTTTATCGGATAAAAACTGCATTAATATGATTTTTAAGGTTTTACCGTATTTAATTGACAACTTTGAAGGTATTAAAACCTATTTGTATGAAAAATTTGAGCGCCTTCCTTTCGATCCTTAGTGTATGTTTCATGTTCAATACTGTTGTTGCACAAGATGCCGACTTAGAAACGGATTTAGAACAACTTATTGCGCCCAATGTTATAAAGCAATTAAGATCTGTTGATACTATTCCTGAATATCATTCGAAAGAAAACAAGCTTAAATTAACGGGAACAATTTACCAAAGTGATGGTGTTACACCAGCAAAAGATGTTATCCTATTTATAGAACAACCTGATGAAGATGGTAATTTTGATTTAAGAAAATCTGGAGATGAACGTTATGTGTTTCATCGCAGTTGGGTTAAAACGGATGCGAACGGACAATATACCTTATATACATTTGTGCCAGGAGGGGACAGACGTTATAACCAACCACAACAAATATTTCCATCTATAAAAGCACCCGCGACGCCAAAATATATGGAAGACACCTTATTATTTGATAATGATCCGTTATTAACGCAATCTTGCAGAAAGCGTATGAAGAAAAACGGAGATACGTCACGCATCTTAAAACCTCAAACTGAAGATGGTTTATTAGTGGCAGAATACGACATCATCTTAAAATCGGATACTATGGCCATGCGCTAATCTCTATAAACAACAATTTCATATTTTAAAAACGCTCTACAATTTTAGAGTGTTTTTTTTATGCTTAATATAAGAGGTATAATTCTAAAAGTATTAGGGTTACAGTTCTCATTTAATGGGTTAAAGCATAAGACGGTTTTTTACGATCTTCCTCATCTTAATATAAAACCGAGATTATGCCCATAAGCACCCAGGATCCTTCAGAAACCGTTAGAAATTCCGTTTTAGATTATTACGATCGCTTTTTAGAAGTTTTACCTCGTATTGCCTTAGGAATCCTTGTGATTATTTTAGGAGTTCTTATCGCTAAATTTTTGACAGATATTTATAAGAAACGAATCTTAAAAAAAGCTGAAGACCCCCTTATGGCACGCTTTCTAGCGCAAGCCATAAAAACCATCCTTATTTTAATTGCCATATTACTCGCCTTACAAGTTGCCGGCTTAAGTGGAGTAGCTACTGGGATACTCACCGCCGCTGGAGGTGCGGCTATTGTTTTAGGTTTTGCTTTTCAGGATATTGGAAAAAACTTTTTAGCAGGAATTATACTTGCTTTTAATCGTCCTTTTAATGTTAACGACACCATCTTGGTAGCCGATCTGTTTGGGAAAGTAAAGGCTTTAAATTTTAGATACACCCATATAAAAACACCTGATGGCCGCGATATTTTTATTCCTAATAGTGACGTCCTCACTAAAGCGGTAGAAAACTACACAGCCGATGGCTATTATAGGAATGAATTTATAGTAGGAATTTCTTATGAAGATGATATTGAAGCGGCTAAAACCATCATTCACCATATTTTAAATTCGCATCCCGATATTGTTCATGATGATATCCACGATAACTTCGTTATAGAAAACGAACTCGCGGCAAGTACCGTGAACCTTAAAGTCTTCTTTTGGGTTGAAACTTTAGATTATAGAAAATCATCTCGCATTCTAAGAGGTCTCGTTATTAAACAAGTCAAAGAAGTCCTAGCTAAGGAAGGCTTTAATCTTCCGGCGGATATTAAAGAATTAAAACTCTATGGTAACGAAGAAGATATTCCTTTACGTGTCCGTAAAGATCCTAGAGATCGCGCTTCAGAATAAATTATAAATCCTGAAAGCTAAACGCCTTCCTTTATTTTTATTTTTTAACCGGAACGGCTTTCAATTTTATAATACCTAAAGCGTTTAAAATTTTAATAATCACATAAGTGACATCAATTTCATACCAATTGACACCAAAATTAGCACGGCTCGCATGCTTATGATGGTTATTATGGTAGCCTTCGCCCATCATTAAAAAATCGAAACGAAATAAATTTTTACTGGTATTCTTCATTTTAAAGTTAACATAACCATAAATATGACCAAACCAATTAATAATAACCCCGTGGATAGGCGCCATTAAAAGCGTAACAGGTAATAATAGCCACTGCCACCAAGCTGTAGCAAAAACAGCAAAAACCACAACATATAAAGCCATCCATAAAAGTCTAGAAAAGCGAGAACTGGCAAAGGCATCAAATGATTTCCATTGCGGAACATTTTTAGTAAAACGCTCGTCTACAGCAATACGTTGTTGATTAATATCTTGGTAGATTGTTTTTGTTTTCCACATCATTGCAAACACATTAGCATCATATGAAGGGGAGTGCGGATCTTGTTCTGTATCCGTATACGCATGATGCATACGGTGCATTATACCATACCCATAAGCACTTAAATAACTAGAGCCTTGAAAAATCCAAGTTAGAATAAAAGTAAGACGCTCTACAGGCTTAGACATAGTAAACACTTGGTGCGCGGCGTAACGGTGAAGAAAAAAAGACTGAAAAAAGAGTCCCCCATACCAAAGCACAAGCACAAACAAAATAATAATCATAACATTTTTTTTGCAAAGATAAATTGATGTCTTAAGCCAAACAATGAACCTAAATCAATTAAATGCAATTACAATCGTTTTCTAATTCGGCTTAAAGCTTGGGCTGTTACTCCTATATAAGAGCTAATATATTTAAGAGGAATCACCTTTAAAAGTTCTGGACGTTCTTTAAATAATTTTAAATAACGTTCTTCCGCTGTGAGGTTTAAGAGGTTTTGTTCGCGTTTTGATTTGAGTAAAAACAAACGCTCAGCGGTAAGTCTACCAATTAAATTTCCTATTTGTGTGTGCTGATACACGTCTTGCAAGTCGTCATAAGTCATACTTAACAACGTCGTATCTGTAAGGGCTTGTAACTGGTAGGCTGAAGGGGTTTGGGTTAAAAAAGAATCGTAAGCACTTACAAACTGATTTTTAAAACTAAAACCAAAGGTAATTTCTTTATTCGGGTTCTCTTTCGGAATAAATAAACGCACCACACCAGATTCTATAAAAGAAATATGATTCTCTATAGCGTCAGTTTTTAAAAAGACCGTTTTCTTTTTTATAACTCTACGCTGTAATCTTGAAGTAAAATAATCCCAGTCCGGCTGTGAGATCGTCGCTAACTGGTCTAAATACGCTTTTATTTGTTCCACTCTTTTTTACTAACAGTTAAAACGGTAAAGATACATATTCGTGCTATTTTTAGAATGAATTTAGATAATATTCCATGATATCTTTAGAATGTTTCTTACTAACTCTATTATTTATATTATTTTTGCAGCATATCAATTAAAAGTAAACCATTGCTTTTTGCATTTTTAAATCTAATACACAATAGAAAAGATGATTAAAAATTTAATAAATAAATTGTTTAATAGTAATAAGGAGTTAGAAACGAAAGAAGGTGTCGTGAAATTTTTTAATGCTAAAAAAGGATTTGGATTTATTATCATTAACGATTCTAACGAAGAGATCTTTGTACACACTACAAACCTTGTGGATAAGATTAGGGAAAAGAATAAGGTATCATTTAATATCGAAAAAGGTAAAAAAGGTCCTATCGCAACAAATGTTCGTGTGATAAAGAAATCTTAATCCCTGATAAAATTCTTAACCATTTTAATTAATGGTTTTTTTATGCCCAATTGTTATCACTCAGAAGTGTGAAGCTCAGTAGACTAATACCTATAGCTTTTACACCTTCAACATACAGCATCTAACGCCGGCTGTTTTTATTTTTCATAATACCGAGAACGGTATGCGTATCTTTACCAAAATTATTATTTATGTCTAAGCATTTTTCCGATTTAGGAATCCAAACTGAACTTATCCAGAGTTTAGCCGAATTACAAATTTCTGTCCCTACAGATATTCAGCAAAAAGCCATCCCAATTCTACTGAATCAGAAAGAGGATGTGGTTGCTATTGCACAAACAGGTACGGGAAAAACGGCAGCCTTCGGACTTCCTTTACTTCAGCTTATCGATGTTGATAACACTAATGTTCAGACAGTTATTTTAGCGCCAACGCGTGAGTTGGGTCAGCAAATTTATTCGAATCTACAAGATTTTTCAAAACATAACCCTTCTATTTCTATGGTTGCCGCTTTTGGTGGGCAACCCGTAAAACCACAAATAGAACAATTAACGCAACCAACACACCTAGTTGTTGCTACGCCAGGACGTTTAGTGGATTTAATAGAGCGAAACGCCATAGATTTAACGCAACTTCGCTATTTGGTTTTAGATGAAGCTGATGAAATGCTAAGCGCTCTAAAAACGGACGTCGATCAAATTATTAAAGCGCTTCCTAAAACAAGACGTACGTTATTGTTTACTGCAACCTTATCGGGTGCCATTAAACAATTGGTGCAGAATTATATGTCTAAAAAGGTGGTTCAAATTGAGGCTCGGACCGAAACCAAAGGACATCAAGGTATTGACCACCAATTTGTGGTTGTAGAACCTATAGAAAAATTAGAAGTGCTCATGCATTTTTTAAATTCTAGAGAAGGTGAACGCGGTATTATTTTTTGTAAGACGAAAGCTGCCGTTAACAAATTAGCTAAGAATCTAGCCATTCATAAATTCTCGTCTGGAGCACTTCATGGAAGTTTATCTCAAGGGATTAGAGATCGTATTATGGGTCAATTTAGAGAGGGTCATATTTCTATTTTAGTGGCCACGGATTTAGCCGCAAGAGGTATTGATGTTAAAGACATCTCTTATGTTGTAAACTATCACCTTCCAGATACCTATGAAGCTTATGTGCATCGAAGTGGACGAACGGCTAGGGCAGGAGCGAAAGGTCTATCTTTAACGGTACTTCAGGAAGAAGAAGTTATTGATATTGATGATTTTGAAGATGAATTAGGAATTACATTTACCGAAATACAAAAAGCAGACGCACAAAGTCTAGAAGACAATAACACCTTACTTTGGGCTAAAAAAATCTTTAAAACAAAGCCTAATCGCGAGGTTTCTGAAGATTTAAAGGCGAAAGTAAAAACCATATTTCATCATTTAACTAAGGAAGAGTTAGTTGATAAAATTCTCTCAAATTATTTAATGCAAAACAGCAAAAACATCCCTACAACAGCGGACTCTAAAGCTAAGAAAAAGAAATAATTATGGCAGAACCGATAAAAACACAGGCAGAGATTTTAGAGAAATTAAACATTTCGGCTCTTAATCCGATGCAGAAGGAGGCTCAAAAGGTTATTCCTAATCATCCCAATACCATTTTACTTTCCCCTACAGGAACCGGTAAAACCTTGGCTTTTGCATTACCTCTTATTCAGAGTTTAGATCCCAATTGTGAGCATATTCAAGCTTTGGTGTTAGTGCCATCTCGAGAATTAGCCATTCAAATAGAACAGGTGATTCGCTCTATGGGCTCTGGCTATAAAGTCAATGCTGTTTACGGAGGAAGGGCGATGTCTAAGGATAAAATTGACTTGAAACACACTCCTGCTATTTTAGTAGGGACTCCGGGGCGTATTGAAGATCATTTCTCAAATGAACGCTTCACAAAAGCGCACATAAAAACCTTAATTCTCGATGAATTTGACAAGTCTTTAGAGGTTGGTTTTGAATATGAAATGCGCGCCATCATTAAGGATTTAACCCATTTAAACAAACGTGTATTAACCTCTGCGACTCAAGGCGTAGATATTCCTGATTTTGTTGGGCTTAATGCGCCTAAAGTCATAGATTATTTAGGGACTAAAGTTTCTAAATTAGCCTTAAAATTGGTTATATCTCCAGATAAGAGTAAACTAACCACACTTTTAGGTTTATTACAGCATATTGGAAATGCCCAGGGAATTATTTTCTGTAATTTAAAAGATAGCATACAGACGGTTAGCGATTTTCTAAACAAGCATCGTATAACTCATGGTTGTTTTAATGGCGGGATGGAACAGAAAGATCGGGAACGTGCCCTTATTAAATTTAGAAATGGCACCCACCAATTACTGATTGCAACAGATTTGGCTGCACGTGGTATTGATGTTCCCGAAATGGAATTCATTATCCACTATGAGCTTCCACTTCATAAAGAAGAATTTATTCATAGAAATGGAAGAACAGCACGTGTTTCAGCAAAAGGAACGGCGTACATTTTAAAATGGAAAGATCAATTATTACCCGATTTTATTGAGGCCGCAGATGTGGCGGATACCACTTCAAAATCACCTATTAAGCCTACCTATTGGGAAACCTTATTTATTTCGGGCGGACGAAAGGACAAAATATCTAAAGGCGATATCGCTGGTTTATTTTTTAAACAAGGCCAGCTTAAAAAAGATCAGTTAGGGGTTATTGAATTAAAACAAGATTGCGCTTTTGTCTCTGTTCCGGCTAAACTTGCTGAAAATTTAGCGGCAGACCTTAACAATTCGCGTTTAAAGAAGAAAAAAGTAAGAGTTTATCTTATTTAAGGTCTTCAAATCAACCTTATTACTTTTAAAAGGATTCACTTATTTTAAGTTGAAGTGCTACGCTAATAAAGGCAATAACACTTCAACTTGAATGAGTAGTATTTAACTAGCAACGCCAAATTCCGCATTAGGCGTTCTTAAGGCGTCACTAAAGGCTTTAAGGTTTTCCACACGGTATTGGCCACTAATTCATGACCTTCCTCAGTAGGGTGGATGCCATCTTTTTGATTCAGTTCAGCAATTCCACCGACATCTTCTAAAATAAAAGGGATAAATTCAATCTCATTTTTTTCAGCAAGATTCATAAAAACCTGTTTAAAATCTCTAGTATATTCTTGTCCCATGTTAGGTGGCAACTGCATACCCGCCAGGATAATTTTTGTCTTAGGACTTTCAGACTTAACACGATCTATAATAGCTTGTAAATTCATGGTGGTTTCCACTAAATTAACACCTCTAAGACCATCATTAGCCCCTAATTCTAAAATAAATATATCGATATCTTGATTTAGAACCCAATCAATACGGGCTTTTCCTCCAGCTGTCGTTTCACCACTAACCCCAGAATTAACCACGGTATAATCTAAACCTAAAGTATCTATTTTACGTTGTAAAACTCCCGGATACGCATCATCCGTATCGTCTAAGCCATAACCTGCCGTAATACTATCCCCAAAACACAAAATCGTTTTAGTCCCACTCGTTTCCGTTTCAGTTTGTTCACTAACAACTTCCGTATTTACTTCAGCCGTTTTCTTTTCTGTGTTACGATCACCACAAGCCACCACAAGCAGTACCGTTAGAAAATAACAAAACTTTATGAGTTTCTGAGAGATGGAGGTTAGTACATTTAAACGCAATTGATTATTTTCAGCCTTCGACATAAAGTGTCTTATTTTAATTAATAATTAGTATGCCAAAGATATTAAACATAACTGGTCTAGAAAAAACATATTCTAGCGGTAACAAACAATTAACGGTCTTGCATGAGGTTTCCTTTGCGGTAGAACAAGGACAAACCTTTTCTATTGTTGGCCCATCTGGAAGTGGAAAAACAACATTACTTGGATTATGTGCGGGTTTAGACCAACCTAATAAAGGTTCTGTAGAACTTTGTGGCCAAGATTTAAAAACCCTTAGCGAAGATCAAAGAGCGCAACTTAGAAATAAAAATGTTGGCTTTATTTTTCAGAATTTTCAATTACTTCCCACATTAACAGCCTTAGAAAATGTGAGTGTTCCCTTAGAGCTTCAAGGCGATCCTTTAGCGGTTAAAAAAAGTACGGAGTTATTGGAAAAAGTGGGTTTAGGAAAACGAATTCACCATTATCCCTCTCAACTTTCCGGCGGAGAACAGCAGCGTGTAGCTTTAGCAAGAGCCTTTGCCAATGCACCTTCCATTTTATTTGCAGATGAGCCCACTGGGAATTTAGATGAAGAAACAGGAGAAAAGGTCATTCAATTGTTATTGCAACTCAACAAAGAAGCGGGCACCACCTTGGTAATTATCACTCACGATTTAGATTTAGCCCAAAGAACGCAGCAGATCTTACGTCTTAAAGGCGGAAGAATTTTAACTAATGAAATGACATCCGTACAGTAAATAAGACATCGCTTATGAATCAGAATACCATCTGGCTATTTAAAATGGCTTGGAGAGATGCTAAAGCAAGTCGGGTTAGACTCTTGCTTTTTATGGCCTCCATAATACTAGGCATTGCAGCCGTAGTATCCATCCAACTCTTTAGTCATAATCTAACGGACAACATAAAACTGCAGTCCAAAGCTCTAATGGGAGCCGACTATACTATAGACATTAAGCAGGCCCCCAATACTCAAGAACAAGCCCTTATAGACTCTTTACAACCGGACGCCAAAGAAGTAAATTTTGTATCTATGGTGGCCTTTCCTAAAAATGGAGGCACCAAATTGGTTAAAGTAAGAGGTTTAGAAGGGGATTTTCCGTTTTACGGAACTATAGATACCGCGCCAAGCGTTGCCGCAGACACTTATCAAACTTCTGGCGGGGCTTTAGTAGACGCCACCTTAATGCTTCAGTTTAATGTACAACCAGGCGATTCAATTAAAGTTGGTAATCTCACTTTACCAATTGCAGGAGCCCTAAAAGCTATTCCTGGAAGTACCGCAATAAGTACCTCCGTAGCGCCACCAATCGTTATCCCATATCAATTTCTAGAAGCCACAGGACTGCTTCAGTTTGGAAGCCGAAAGGAATATCAATACTTTTTTAAAACACCTGAAACCGTAGATATCGACAAGTTTGCAGAAGCTCTAAAACCCAAACTCGATTCTGGTAATTTAGATTTGGATACCCACACCAGCACAAGTCGACGTTTAGGGAAACGCTATGAAAATGTAGGAAACTTTCTGAATCTAGCGGCATTTATTGCCTTATTACTTGGCTGTATTGGGATTGCAAGCTCGGTACATATTTATATCAAAGAAAAATTAGCGGCCATTGCCGTTTTAAAATGTTTAGGCGCGTCGCGATTACAAAGCTTTTTAATATTTCTTATTCAAATTGCAGGGATTGGAATTATTGGTGGCTTAATGGGATCCCTTATTGGAATCGGAATCCAAACCTTATTTCCTTATTTACTCAAAGATTTTCTACCCTTTACAGTTGAAATTTCTATCGCAGCGCAACCTCTTATTATCGGTGTGTTGTTAGGTTTATTCATGTCCGTATTATTTGCTTTATTGCCTTTATTACGAACTTGGTATGTGTCGCCTTTGGAAGTTCTTCGTGTTAATGAACAAGCTACAAACGAGCCTTTGAAAGTGAAACTTTTGGTGTATGGAGCCATCCTAGCATTCTTGTTTTTATTTTCTTATGGCTTGCTAGATAATTTAAAATACGCTTCGGCATTTGTACTGGCCACATTAGTGACCTTTTCAGTATTAGCAGGCATTGCATGGTTAAGTATCAAAGGAATCAAACGTTTTTTCCCTTCACGCTGGAGCTTTACGGCGCGTCAAAGTTTATTAAATTTATTTCGTCCCAATAACCAAACCGTAGTTTTAGTTGTAGCCATCGGTTTAGGAACCTTTTTAATAAGTAATTTATACTTTACTAAAGATATCCTCTTAGCAAAAACTGAAGTGGAACAGAATGCTGATACCGCCAATTTAATCTTATTGGACGTCCAAACAGAGCAACGTGAAGCTGTTGAAAATCGTATTATAGCGAGTGAATTACCCGTGGTTTCTACCATCCCTATTGTCACCATGCGGATGCACAGTATTAATAACCGCTTAGTGAATGACATCCGACAAGATTCTACACGAAAGGTTAATGGTTGGGTGCTAAGTCATGAGTTTAGAGCGACCTATAGAGATTCGCTTATTGATTCTGAAATTCTAAAGGAAGGTGTTTGGACTCCTCGATTAAATCCAGGAGACCCTATAGTTATTTCAGTATCCGATAATTTAGCTGAAAGTGCAAAGTTAAACGTGGGCGACCCTGTTGTGTTTAATGTTCAAGGGGTACTTATGGAAACTACCATTGGAAGCATCCGTGAGGTCGATTGGCGACAGATGCATCCTAACTTCACTGTACTCTTTCCCGCAGGAGTTTTAGAAAAAGCACCACAATTTAGTGTAGTTTTAACAGCCGTGCCTAACGATAATATTTCAGCGGAACTCCAACGAAATTTAGTGGCTGAATTTCCGAATATTACGGTTATTGATTTGCGACAGGTTTTTACTATTGTTGAAGACATCCTCGATAAGGTTTCTTGGGTGATTAATTTTATGGCCTTTTTTAGCATTATCACAGGAATCATAGTGTTAATAGGATCGGTAAGAACGAGTAAATACCAACGCATTAAGGAAAGTGTTTTACTTAGAACTTTAGGCGCAAAAAACGCACATATTTTAAAGATTTCAGCATTTGAATATCTCTTTTTGGGTGCCTTAGGGAGTTTGGTAGGAATTCTACTAGCCTTAATCAGTAGTCTTTGTTTGGCCTTATTACTTTTTAACGAACCCTTTGTTCCTTCCTTAATACCGTTTGTCGTGTTTTTACCGGGAATTACCCTCTTGGTATTAATCATTGGTCTGAGCAATATAAGAACGGTTTTAAAAAGTTCGCCCTTAGCCGTTTTACGCAAGGAAGCTTAGTATAGACTTAATTATATCTAATAAAATAAGAGCCATTGGAATTTTATTCCTTTAGCTCTTTTTCTTTCTAACCCTCTAGACAACAAGCACAATAAACACTGATTTACAGATGGTTAAAAAAATAGTATCTTTAGAAGAATTCTTATTTTGTTGATTTTGAAATCGATTATAAATTCTTTGCTATTAATTTTATCTGGCCTTGTGTTTCTGACGGTATATGGACAAGAACTGCAGTCTGAATCCTCCTCAGCTTTTTTAGAATTCAAACAGATTAGCGATTCTATGACGGCTATTTTTCCTGAAGATGAACTTCAAACATACCGACGAAGTTCGTATTCAGATGCAGAGATGCAAAACTACCTGTCTTTACATGTGCAGCGCTTAGACCTTTTAAAAAGTATTAAAGGACGTACTCAATTTGTCTTAGACAATTATCTTCATTCTGGCAATTGGTTTCACGAAGTCGGTTTTCCGAAGGAATCCATAAAATCTTATCTTCATTTTTTTGATTATTTTCAAAAGCATCATCAAGAACTCAGTCTAACTCAGCACGAACACTATAAAGAAATGCGGAGTTATGCGAGGAGTATGCTCGCTGAAAGTTATGCTAAACTTGGTGCATATGACGACGCAGAAGAACAGCATAAGACAAATGTAGCGTTCACCAAACCACTTAACTATATCTATCATCCGTCGGCCTTAAATAATTACGGGCTCTTTTTCTATTGGTACAAGAACAAGCCAGATACGGCCATGACGTATTTTAAAAGCGCTTATCGCTTAACACAGGCCCATCATCCGCTGCACAGTCTCAATGGTAGTCTTAGAGATAATATGGCAGACATCTACAGATACCAAAATGACTACCAAAACGCCGCAGCCTTATACGCTGAAAATTTTAAGTTTTACCAAACCGCTAGAAATGAAAAAACCTTATTAATAGACCTCCCAAGACTTGTGAGCGCAGGGGCTCAGAGTATTGAGGCTAATATTTATCTAAACCGTTTAGATACCGCCCAGATAACCTTTAACAAGCTTTCTGATATTGTCCGTTCACCACCCCAAAATCAAGCGTTATCCGCAACCACACAATTGGAATACCTAAACGCTAAAGAGCAATTGCTAAGCGCTCAAAATCGCATAAAAGAGGCCTATAAAGTCGTAAAAACGGTACAAACAATTTCAGATAGTCTTAAGACGCTTTCTGAGCAGGCTGATAAAAAATGGAGAGCAGAACTCAACGCGATTACCTTATCTAAAATAGGATTGGATTTTAAAATAGACCAACTTCAAAAAGAAAAAATGATTAAAGCCCAACGGGTAAAGCTTTGGTTTATCGGAATACTATCTTCTGTATTTATTGTGATTTTGGTGCTCTTAATATTTAATCGCAGACAACATCTGATCAATGCTAAGAACAAACAATTATTAGCCGAGCAAACTTTAGAGAATACGGCTTTAAAAATAGAGCAGCTCAACTCGGAAATAAAATCTAAAGAACGTGATCTATCTGATTTTGCACTAAAACTAACGCAAGACCAAGATTGGGCTAAAAATCTCGCCCATCAATTAGACCAAATTTCTAAAGCAACAGGCGAGGAGCGGAGCAACTTATTTAAAACCTTGTCTACCGACATTAAAAATAAAATCACGGTAGACAGTGATACGCAAGCCTTTTTTGAACGTTTAGATAAATTGAGCGATGCCTTTTACAGTAAGTTAATTGCACAGTTCCCCAACTTAAGTAAAAATGAAATTAGACTCTGTTCACTGATTCGTTTAAAAATTGAAAGCCGCAGTATTGCCACGCTTCAAAATATCACCTTAGCTTCTCTAAATACAAGTCGCTATCGCTTACGTAAAAAACTTCAACTTTCAGAAGACAACGATTTAGATCTGTTTATTCAAAATTTATAATCTCCTCTAAAACAAGCTCTAAAAGCCATTATACATTGCTTGTCTATTGTTTGTCTATAGGCTGTTTATTAAGGGTCTATGCTCAAAATTTAGCTATAGCCTTATAACCCTTTACTTTGGTCTTGTGTAAATTTTGCATGGGCCTCAAACTAAAATAACCTTCATTTTTAGTCTCACTTTTAAAAACAATATTCAGATGAAAACGACACTTTTTGGTTTAGTATTTCTAGGATTAACCCACCTAATTTCAGCACAAAACGAACTCGCTATGGAAATTTCAACTCACAAAACAAAACCCTATAAGAGTTCTAAAGTTGCAGTTCTCAATGCTCCTTATTTAAAGGCTGAACGGCAGGCAACGGCTTCTTTTGCAGCAAACATGAAAACCTTGCAACAGCTTGCAGCGAATTATAACATTAAAAAAGATCCTGTCTATAGTAAGAATAAGAGCGTAACGTATACGGTACATTTTCAATCAAAGGCCAATACCATTACCGCTATTTATGATTACAAAGGCCTTATATTACGTTCTGAAGAACATTATACTGACGTTAGAATTCCATATCAATTGAGCGTGAAATTAGCTAAAGACTACCCCGGATGGTCGTTTTATAAAAGCACTTGCCAATTAAATTACGACCAGCCTGAAGGCACCACAAGACGCTACACGGTACAACTCAAAAAAGATGACCGTATAAAAACAGTTTCCCTTCCCTTAACATCTTAGGTAACCTTGGTTAGCTAAGTTAAAAAGCAGCACCTTAATCGTGCTGCTTTCTTTATGAAGGCCAATCTTATAAAATCTAGCCGAAGTCCAAGGATTTAAGTTAATATTAAGAGCTCCTTTTCTTATTTTTTGTAACTTAATGTCAACCTTAAAAAAAGACACTATGCAAAATCTGTTACGACCAATTTTTATACAAACCCCTACAGCAGCACCAACACCAGGAAGCAGCAGTCCTATTGATTTTAATAGCACTTTTGACATCATTGTGTTTATTGTGCTTCCAATTTTAATGATTGTCTTCTACTTTATTTGGAAACAGCAGAAAAACAACAAACTGTAAACAAAAAGCGACAAAACATTGGCTTAGAGTTCTAAGAGATAGGGTCTTAATATTTTTTGAATATCTCGGTTGTTCTTTTGTGGAATAAGAAAATCATGAAGTTCTTCGGGATGTTGAATTTGAACCTCTTTCTCTATAAAACCGTAACCCAAATACGTCCCATTTTCAATCAAGACAAAGGCGTCTTCCTCTTGGGTACGACCTTTTTCCTTAATCACGAGATCTCTTTTTTGATTACTAATGTCGTAAATAGCTTCAAGTACTCTATTGTTATAGGTTTCTACAGACTCTTCATCTCTGCAAATTCCACGACAATCTGTAATACTGTAATGCGAACATTCGGTAACCGCTTCCTGTAAATGACAATATTTAGGACATAAATTATATTTCGCACACAACTTTTCTAAAAATGCGCGTATTTCCCTGAGACTATAGAATGTAATCATCGGATTAGGGACAAGATTTCCTTTGTTACTCGCTAAATGAATAATCCCTTTTCGATCTTGATAAGAGACAATGGAATAGGCTTGTGGTGCTCGTTTCGCCACTTTATTATGAATAGGATAATAATGTTTAATTGCAGCATCTTCCATCAATAAGGCCACGAGTTCACTCCCGGAAATTTCAAAATCAATATCGCCCGTTTCTCGCACCATATCTAAGGATTTTTTAGTCTTACTATAGAAATGGCTTAGAACTCTCTTTTTTATATTAATGGCTTTCCCCACGTAAATGACCTTCCCTTTTTTATTTTTAAAATAGTAAATCCCAGCCGTGGTCGGTAAAGCTTCAAAAGTGGCCTTAGGAAGGTTAGGAGGTAAGGTTGCTTCTCTAGAATTCTTGTTTAAAAACTCCGTAAATACAGTTGTGGCTTCGGGCTGTGCCAATAACATTTCAAACAAAATAACAGTCGCTTCAGCATCACCACGAGCACGGTGTCTATCCACTAATTTTATATCTAGAGCCTGACAGAGTTTCCCTAAACTATAGGAACGATGCCCTGGCAACAAACGCCTTGAGAGCCTTACGGTACACAATTTTTTTCGTTGAAACGGGAGGTCTAAGCGCTTAAATTCTGAACTTATAATATTATAATCGAAATTAACGTTGTGAGCTACAAAAATGGTTCCTTCTGTAATATCTAAAATATCTTGAGCAATATCCTCAAACAAAGGAGCATCAGCCACTAAATGATTATCAATTCCTGTCAAGGCAGTTATATGTTGTGGAATATAAGCAATGGGATTCACTAAAGAGGTAAACTCATCTACAACCGTATCGCCATCGTATTTAAAAATTGAAATCTCAGTAATGCGTTGACTTTTACCTGTGGTTTCAACATCAATAATTGTATATAACATGATTTTAATTCTTCTTTTTTATAGCCTTGTAAAGATAAGGTTTTCTGCCCATTAAAGTATTCTCGTAGTAGACCGTATACCTTAATCATTTTCACAAAAAAAGCCATGACCACTTACGCAAGGCAAGTTTCCATAGCTATATATATACTTTTTTAGTATAAGCTAACGAAGCGTCAGGCGTCTCTTATTACCGATTAGAGTAAACGTTCTGCAATTTCTAACCAAGTTGAGACGCGGGTATAACCGGTGTCATTGACGTTATGAGGCGAATTAAATAATAGCGTATCGCCGTCAAAATTTTCAAGATTATAAGTTCTATCATCAATAAGCAAATCGCCTTTAAGAATAAACTTATGGCCACACATAATTTGATGCTGCCAGGTAATAAAAGGCATGTGTTCTGCTAACCACTCACTCTTTTCCTCTAAGGAATTCGGAAATTGGGTTGCCGCAGTAGCAATATACACTTCATGCTTTGCATATAGGGCTTCCATAACCTGAATAGCGTCTTTAATAGGCTTTAAATCTCTAAAAAAACCAGGCTGATGCGCATGCTTCAAAATACTTTTTTGATGCATTTCTGGGACGTTTTGCCACATTTCGCCTTCCGTGATTTGAGAGACACATAATTCTTGTTGGTGTTCTAGATTATACATTTCAATGTGCTTGCCATAGGTATCGGCCAAGACATCATCCATGTCTACAAATATTGTCATAGGTTTCAATTTTGTACTAAGGTCTTAATATTGCAAGGAATACGCAAATAACACTTAGGCATTTCACCTTAATTTAACAGCTCTGAATGAGAACCGAATTGCGCGTAATCCCTTTATTTCTTTATTACTTATCCTTATTGTCAATATCCAACTCTAGGTTTTCATTGTGGTCACTACCAAGACTGTGATGTCTATTCTCCTCATCAGAGTGGCGATCATTTGTCAATGGTCTTGCATTTCTACCCCCTGGAATATCGAGATTATTAGCAGCAAAATCTGGCTCGTTTTCACGTTTTTTAAGAATTTCATCATCGCCATTGTCTTGCCTTAAATTTCCAGATTTGTCCCCTAAAAGGCGTTCCTCTTCTTTGGTAATATCTGAATTATAACTGGTTTTGTTTTTATCGTCTTTCATAATCATTTTGTTTTGATGTATCTCAAAATTAACACGATTACCAAAGATGCTTTAACGGAAAAACACAAAATATTAATGCGTTTGAAAGCGCTTATTTTAAGCCCGATCCTTCAAAACTGTCTTCAAATCGTCATCATCCGTAAAGTGAAAGCGTTTTGCTTCCTTTAAGATGCGCTGGGTCACTTCTGTAATATTGAACAGCAAACTGTAATCTAAACGCTCTGATATCTCCTTTTTAGTGTGGAGCATACGTCTTATTTCCGCTAAATCTTCTTCAATAGACTTCATTTCTTTGATGTCTTTAACCGTTAACCATTTATTGGCTTGATCTAAGGTTTTTAAAATATGATTTTCAATAATCACCACATTAATAGATTGTTTGGTATTGTGATCTTTGTGCACCCCTAAGGCCGACAAATAAGACAATAGTGCATGATTGAGGTAGGTTAGACGGAAGGCTGTAGCTTTTAATTTTTGATGCTTTTTAGGGTCTAATTGCATGTTTTGCCACACCATTACCAAAGCATTATCTGCTCTATGGGCTTTTCTTCTTGCTATTCGATATTCCAAATCGTCTGGATGTGGTGACTTATAAGCCTTTAAGATCGCTTTTAAATATGCGGAGTTATTCAAAATAACCAAACTTAACAACTCAGGAAGCTTTTTATATTGCCAATTAGGCCATAAAAAACGGATGACAATAAATGCAATTAAAGCACCATACACCGTATCTATAAGTCGGGGAGCCATAACATCAACCCCTTTCCCTGCGATGATATTAAACGCACAAAGCACAAAGAAAGTAATGAAAATAACACTTATAGAATACTGCCGTTTTAACCAAAAAAAGAACAGATAAGTCGATAAAATCATTAAAGCAATTTGGCCCGAAAAGGTAACCAATTGTATTACAAGAATACCGCTAACCACCCCAATGAGCGTTCCAAAAATACGTTGCAATAAAAACTTTCGGGTTTCACTATAACTCGGTTGCAACACAAGAAGCACGGTTAAAATGACCCATTCACCTTTTTCAATTTCAAAAAAGCGATAGGTGCAATATGCAATAACAAAAGCCAAACTTAACTGCAAGGCATAGCGCATTTTAGGATGGCTTATATGCAGCTGAGATTTAAACCGCTCAAAATAACTACGAGGGTCTTTTTCTAGCTTAGGAAGCATCACCAACTCGTAATTATCCTCAATATTTTTGAAAGCTAAATGCGAAGCTTTTAAATTTCTTATTAATAAACTAATCGGTAAAGACGGTTGAACATCATTATTCTTAATCGTGTTGGCAACGGCAGTGGTTACCCAATCTAAAGCTGTAGGATGCTTATAGGTTTTACCGGTGAGCAAACTGTGTCCAAATCGATGCGACGCGGTAGACAAGCCTCGTAATAATTGTCGGATGCCACCTATCACATCTTTATTAGAGGGATCCGTACTTAACAAATCGTAGCGTTCATGGCTTGAGGTGGCCCGTTCGTGCAAACTTTGCAACACCATAAAATAATATAGATACGGTTTTAGAACATTTTGGTCGGGCAAGGATTCGCCATAGCTATTTAAAACCTCCTTACAACGGTCTAAAGCCACCACCGTTTTCACATTTAACAAGGCTAAACTAGCTCTGATATCTTTCTGTTCTGAAGCCGTACTCGGAAAGAGTTTTGATTTTTCTTCAAAATATAACGACAAGGCCAAAAAGCCTCTTGCCAATTGTTCTTCTAGAAGACTGTAAGGTTTGAGGCGCAACTGTAGGTAAGACACCAATCCGTAAATCACAGCACCGGAAGTTAACAGAATAGGCTGCATATACCAATCAGGACTAATTTGCGTACCAATCATGGTGTAAATCCCGATTAACAACCCACCAAAACTAACGCCTCTAAAGCGCTCACTTATTCCACCAATGAGAATTAATAAAATGGTCGATAAGCCTAGTCCAACGCCTAAAATAATCGGGTAGGGCTGTAAGAGCTCTACCGAAACACTAGCAATAAGAAAACATATAATTTTCAAGGCCATTGATTTTAGGCGGCCTTTGGGATGATCATCCGTTTCTGATAAGGCACCAGCTAATGCCCCTAAACCTAAAGTTACCGCATAAAAAGGATAACCTAAACCCAAGGTAACAATTAACAACACTCCAATAACTAAGGTTGCTTTTGCCGAGAGTAAACGGTTAGGATTGCGAAGAAATTTGGTTTTATAAGTCGCCAACCAAGGAAGCTGTTTAAAACGTAAATTTTGTAGCTTCTTCATATCATTTGGGCATCTGCATTGGTTCGTCTTGTAAAATTAACGAATCGGCTTTAAATGACCCATAAGAATACGGATTAATTATCCTTTATCCATTCCGTAAAGGAGAATAAAAAAGTTCCTGCAGACTGCTTAAACAAAATCCTTTAAACCAAAATAAATTCCTTTTTATAAAATTTGAATCTAGTGGGTATTTTCATTTTTGGAAATAGTAAATTTGGACCTCGCATAAATTGAAACCGCATTACCATGAAAAACGAAACACAAGTAAAATGTCCTAACTGTGGGACATCTATAGATGTTCAAGATATATTGTCGCACCAACTTGAAGAAGAGATCAAGCAGAAATACCAATCTGAAATTGCTAGAACCAAAAAGCAATACAGTGTAGAGCAAGAGAAGTTAAAGCAAGAAAAATTAAATTTTGAACAGAAAAAAAAGCGTGAAAACGAGTTGTTTCAAGAGCGTTTAGCTCAGCAATTAAAGGCTGATAAAAAAGAAATTGAACACAAGCTGAAACAGAAGCTTAAAGATGAACAATTAGAACAGTTTGAAGCCCTTCAGAAAGAATTAAATGAGAAATCGGCCCAGGTTAGGGAGCTTAACCGATCTAAAGCGGAAATTGAAAAATTAAAGCGTGAAAAAGGGGAGCTGAAAGAAGCGGCTGAAGCTGAAGCTCAAAAGCGTTTAAACGATATTCTTCTTGCGGAACGTGAGAAAATAAAAAAGCTTGAAGAAGATAAAAATGAACTGCGTTTTAAGGAAATGCAAAAACAGTTAGAAGATCAGAAAAAGCTTACTGAAGAAATGAAACGCAAGCAAGAACAAGGCTCCATGCAATTGCAAGGTGAGGTTCAAGAATTAGCGATAGAGGAGTGGTTGGCCACTAAATTCCCTTTAGATACCATTGAAGAAATCAAAAAGGGGGCTCGTGGTGGCGACTGTATTCAAGTGGTTCATACTCGAACTGAACAAAACTGCGGAACCATTTATTACGAAAGTAAACGAACTAAAGATTTTCAGCCTAGTTGGATTGAAAAATTCAAAGCCGACATTAGAGATCGCGGGGCCAATGTTGGCGTTTTAGTAACTGAAGTAATGCCTTCAGACATGGACCGTATGGGATTAAAAGACGGTATTTGGATCTGTAATTACGAAGAGTTTAAAGGGCTTTGTACCGTATTGCGCGAGGGTATTTTACAAGTTAATAATGCCTTGGTGACGCAAGAAAACAAAGGCGACAAAATGGACTTACTCTACGACTACCTTACCAGCAGCACTTTCCGAATGTCTATTGAAGCCATTGTAGAAGGTTTTACCCAAATGAAATCGGACTTAGATAGTGAAAAGCGCTCTATGCAGCGTATTTGGAAGCAACGTGAAAAACAAATTGAAAAAGTAGTGATCAATACCATCGACATGTATGGTTCTGTAAAAGGTATTGCCGGAAATGCCATTCAATCTGTAAAAGCCTTAGAGCTTCCTGAAGGCGATTTGGAGGATTAAACGATGATTATTCAAAAAAGTTAAATCTATCCTAATTGACTTATGTCAATGCATAGGCGCTACGAAATTCGTAACTTTAGGTCATTGAATTTTAAAAAAAAAGCAGATGAATACACAACACTTACTTACCCCATATCATAAAAATATCACTTTGAAAAATCGCGTTGTAATGGCGCCAATGACGCGAAGTCGTGCAGACAACAAAGCTAAAGTTCCGACTAACGATTTACACGGTTTATATTACGAACAGCGTGCTTCAGCCGGCCTTATTATTACGGAAGGCTCTCAGGTTTCTAAAGAAGCTGTTGGTTATATTAACACGCCAGGAATTCACTCGGAAGCCCAAGTGGAAGGTTGGAAATCGGTTACCAAGCGTGTGCATGATAAAGGCGGAAAAATCTTTATTCAGTTATGGCATGTGGGGCGCATTTCTCATCCTGATTTTCATGATGGCGAACTCCCTGTTTCGGCCTCTGCAATAAACCCGAAAGCACAGTCGTACACCCCATCTGGATTTAAAGAAACTGTAACGCCAAAAGAAATGACCATAGAAGACATAAAGCGTACGGTTAAAGATTTTCAACAAGCCGCAGCCAATGCCGTTGAAGCGGGCTTTGATGGTGTAGAAATTCACTCTTCAAACGGTTATTTGTTTCAACAATTTTTCAATAATTGCTCTAACCAAAGAACGGACGATTATGGAGGAAGCATTGAAAACAAAACAAGATTCTTTTTTGAAGTTTTAGAGGCTTTAAAAGAGGTGATTCCGCAAGAAAAGATTGGGGTTCGTTTTAACCCTTCAGCACACGGTCTTTTTGGTATTACTGTAGATAAAGAAACCATTCCGACATTTGAATATATCATTAAAAAACTGAACGATTATAACCTTGCTTATGTGCACTTATCAGAACCATTTACGGATGTATCAGATGTTCCGTTTGCGGTAACTGATATCGCGAAGCATTTTCGTCCTTTATACAACGGAACGCTTATGATTAATGCCGGCTTTGACCAAGAAAAAGGAAATAAGATTCTCGCCGATGGTGATGCCGATCTTGTGGCTTACGGAAAACTTTATATTTCTAATCCTGATTTAGTTGAACGTTTTGAACAAGGTTTAGAACTAGCAGAATGGGATGAAGACACCTTTTACACCACAGGAGAAAAAGGCTATACGGATTACCCTGCGGCTTCAAAATAAAGCTGTTTTTACAACCTACAAAGCATGATTTCGTCCTTAGATAAAATCATGCTTTTTTTATGCCTTTTAATTTGTTATTTATCGTATACTAATCGCTTTTTTTTCAGGAGTAACTTAAGGTTTAAAAAATACTCATTTCAGAATGTGTCGTTACCTTTTCTAAGAGCTCCATACCTTTATACGAGTTGCCGTGTTTATTCAATTTAGGACTCCAGACTACCATGGCATAATTTTTTGGGTAGAGCGCCACAATGCCGCCACCAACACCACTTTTCCCTGGTAAGCCCACCCTAAACGCAAACTCTCCAGATTCATCATAAAATCCACAAGTGAGCATCAGTGCATTAATCCGCTTGCATTTATTCTTGGTGATAATTTTGGTGCCATCTGAAATTTTACAACCTTCATTAGCCAAAAACCCAAAGGTTCTAGACACCTCTTGGCAGGTCATTTCTAAGGAACACATATCAAAATAAAAGTCGAGCACTTCTTCGGGTTCATTGGTAATATTTCCAAAGGATTTAATAAAATTACAAAGCGCCACATTCCGATAGCCTGTTCTCTTTTCTGAATCTGCAATTTTATCTGAATAGTTAAGCTTTGGTAAATCGCTCAACTCTCGTACAAATTCTAAGAATTCTACTTTGGTATCTTTAAGATGCGTCATTAAAATATCGCAAATAACAATGGCTCCCGAATTGATAAAAGGATTTCTAGGAATACCCTTATAACTTTCTAAGAGCAGCAGCGAATCGAATTTTGTCCCTGAGGGCTCCACATCGACACGTTCCCATAAGGGTTCACCAACAATTTTATAAGCCAAGGTTAAGGATAAAACTTTCGCTATACTCTGAATAGAAAACTTATGTAAATCGTCCCCAATCCCAAAATGATTCCCGTCTATACAGGTCATATGCATTCCTAATTTTGAAGGATCTACATTGGCCAATTCGGGAATATAGGTGGCCAGTTCACCAGCGTCAGGAAGGGCTTTTACTTCCTCAAAAGCATTTTCTATAATACGACTATAACTTGTGTGCATCATTCTTAAGATTCATTACAACCTTTAAAATAAGTTATAATTCTGAGACCACACAATATTGCCTGCTTTGATTTAAAAAACTAAAACTTATAGTAAGATTCTTGTTTTAAAATCGGCACCCTAAGAGTATAATATTAAGCCTACACCAATCATAATCCCTAAAAGCGGCACCAACTTTTTACGTTTGTTCTGCTCTTTAAAGACCAAACCACCAACCACCACAGCGATTAGAATTTGGCTTCGCTTTATAGCAGACAGCAGCATAATTAGGGCGTCTGGATCTTGGAGCGCTTTAAAATAAAAGTAATCTGCCGCTTGTAGTAACACCCCAACTGCAATGATGGACCAACGAAAGGTAAAGGCACGGCGTTTTTCGGCATAAGGAAACCAAGTCACGGTAAGAATAACCAGTAAAATAAGTATGGTATAAAAGCAAAACCAGAATTGTAAGGTTTGTGGATTTAGGCTTAGATTCTGAATCAAAAATTTATCGTATAAGCCACTAGAAGCTCCTAGAAACGTAGCGCCTATAATGGCAAAAATCCACTTATTTCGTTTGAAATTGATCCCTTCTTTTTTACCAATTTTAGAATATAAGATGACTGAAAATATAATGAGGAAAAAACCTATCCACTGCAAAACATTTGGGCGTTCTTGATAAAGTAATATCGCCCCAATAAAGGTGAAAAAGGGACCTGCTGACCGAATAGGCGTAACAATCGTTATAGGTAAGTGTTTCAGTGCTTGATAGGCTAGAATCCATGAACTGGCCATTATAGCCGATTTTATAAAAATAAAACCATGTGTAGACCAAGGAAGTTTCTGAAAATTATAGCCGTTAGCCATGGCATATTCCGGATAATATAAAGACAAGAGATAGAAACTTGCAATAAATAAAAAACCACTAGAAACCGTTCCTAATAACACAGGAAACACTTCATTTCCTTTTACGGCATGCTTTTTACAAAGGTTATGTAATCCTAAAAAAAGTGCCGCTAATAAGCCTAAATACATCCACATGGCGCGAATATAATATTTAGCGCCTAATTGCTTCCTCTAAGACCTTTGTTTTTTAAACTTATTTATTCAAATGTATGGCGCTGCTCGGCAATCACTGAGGATTTAAGTAAATGATGAAACGTTTTTATAGTATCAAAATTATGAGTAATCTCTTCGGAAACAGCCACTCCAGACACACCAGTCTCTAAAATATCTTTAACTGCTGTCGTCTTAACACCTCCAAAACCAATAACAGGAATTGGCGTCTCTAAAACATCCATAATTGAGGCGTAACCTTTAATCCCTAAAGAGGGTTTGGTAGGAGTCTCTGAACCTTCAACCTTATAAGGTCCTAAAAATATATAATCGACCTCTTTTTGCGCTAAAGCTTCACAGTCTTGAAGGGTATGAGCTGTAGCACCTATAATTTGCCAGGTATACAATTCAGTCCTTAAATCTGTAGGGCAGAGGTCCGTATTTTCAATATGAACCCCATCGGCTTTCACAGCTTTAGCAACCTCATAAGCATCACAAATAATTAATCGGGTTTGAAAATGACTTGTAATCCCTCGAGCCGATTGCGCAAGTTCTAAATGTTCAGCTTCGGGAAACGTTGCTAAAGATAGCTGTACCCATTCCGCACCAGACGTACAGGCACTTTGAATATTTTGTAACATAATTTCTGGCGTTGCTCCTTCAGAAATATAATGCAGTTTAGAAACGTTTCTCATTGTTCTCCTTAATTTTTAACTCCGATGTGCAAAAGTACAAAGGTTTCTATAGTCGCTGTCTGCTTTTGCTTTCAAACTTAAAAAGATGTTCTGTTTTAGTTTATCGGGCTTCAATTTCGACTTAAAAACAGTAAGCACTTTAGCTGTTGAATAAAAAAAAAGCTTGCAAACACAAGGTTTACAAGCTTCTTAAAGTGTGCTTTATCTAGAATTGCACTCTAGTTCAATCGCTTCTTTATTTATTTAATGGCCTCTAACAATTTCTCAGCAACCATTTCTGAAGAGGCTGGATTTTGACCTGTAATAAGGTGACCATCTTGTAAGGCGTATGGTGCCCAATTGTCTTTATTAGAATACATAGCTCCGTTTTCTATGAGCATATCTTCTAAAAGAAATGGTACCACTTCCGTTAAGCCTACAGCAGCTTCTTCTTTATTAGAAAAGCCTGTTACTTTTTTACCTTTTACTAAAGCCGTTCCGTCTTCATTTTTAACATCCTTTAAAACTGCAGGTGCGTGACAAACGAAGGCGATAGGTTTGTCTTGACGATCAAATTTTTCGATTAAAGCAACCGAATCCGCATCATTACTTAAATCCCATAATGGACCATGTCCACCAGGATAGAATACGGCATCAAAATCATCCGCATTCATCTCTGATAAGACTTTAGTATGCGCTATTTTCTGTTGTGCATCTTCGTCTTTATCGTAACGTTCTGTTGCAGCAGTGGCCGCATCTGGACTGTCGCTACTTGGATCTATTGGTGCCGCACCTCCTTTAGGCGTGGCTATAGTAATATCTACACCTTTATCTAACAAGGTGTAATATGGGCTTGCAAATTCTTCAACCCAAAATCCTGTTTTCTTTCCCGTATCTCCTAATTGATCGTGAGAGGTTAATACAAATAATACTTTCATGTTTTTATCTTTTTTAGGTTCTATATTTTCTTCTGAAATTTTTTCAGAAACAACTTCCTTTTTCACTTCTTTACAACTCGAAGCTGTAATGATAGTCAGTGTTAAGGCTAATGTTTTAATAAAATTCATCCTTAAAATTAGTAGGCCATTTTTACAATCTTCTCAACGCGGTCTGGCGATAAGGTTTGGTGCTCTCCTAAGCCCATCCACTTACGCGCCTTAAAACGTTTCGCGATTTCTTCAGCTGTCCCTTCGTAATCTTCGGTGTAATCCGATAACTTGGTATCAATACCTAATTGGTGGAAGAAGGCCTCCGTTTTATCAATAGCGGCGTAAGCTTTATCATCAATACTTCCTTCAGTAATGTTCCAAACGCGCTCTGCATATTGCGCTAATTTTTCTTTTTTCGTATCGAAATTGTATTTGTAATGGCTCGGTGCAATCACGGCTAAAGTTCTAGCATGATCTATACCAAATAAGGCCGTTAATTCATGTCCCATAGCGTGCACAGCCCAATCCGTTGGCACTCCTTTTTGGATTAATCCGTTTAAAGCCATTGTACAGCTCCACATAAAATTAGATGCGGCTTTATAATCCGTAGGATCGGCTAAAACTTTTGGTGCCACTTCAATTAAGGTTTGCAAAATGCTTTCTGCAAAACGATCTTGAAGCAAAGCTCCGATTGGGTAGGTCATATACTGCTCTAAAACATGAGTAAACGCATCGGTAATACCGTTAGCCAACTGACGTTCTGGTATAGAAGTAATCACCTGTGGATCTAAAATTGAAAACTTCGGAAATAATCCAGGTCCGCCCATGGCTAATTTCTCCTTAGTTTCCGCTCTTGTAATCACAGAACCCGAGTTCATCTCAGATCCTGTCGCTGGTAAGGTTAAAACGGTACCAAATGGCATGCCTTTTTCAGTACGAATGTTTTGCGTTAAAATATCCCACGGCGTATCTCCTTCATATAAGGCTGCCGCTGATAAAAACTTAGTCCCATCGATAACAGAACCACCTCCAACAGCAAGTAAATACGTGATGTTTTCGTCTTTAATAACTTTTAAGGCTTCCATTAATTTAGCATATTCCGGATTTGCAGGAATTCCACCAAACTCTATGACGTTAACTTTTGATAAGGCGGTTTTAACCTGATCGTAAATTCCATTTTTCTTAATGCTACCACCACCGTAAAGCAGTAATACTTTAGCATCCTGAGGAATTTCATTTTCTAACTTTTCTATAGTATCCTTTCCAAAAATAATTTTGGTAGGATTTTGATATTCAAAATTGTTCATCTTTTTCTTTTTAAATAATTAATAATAGGGGCTTGCGATAAGCTGTGGTTTCAGAATTAAATCTTAACCACCATTTTACCTTTGTTTTTCCCATCAAATAAATCGATAAAGGCTTGTGGTATGTTCTCAAATCCTTCAACAATAGTTTCAGAATAGGTCAGCTTATCATCACTTAACCAGCCTGATAAGGCTTTCACGGCTTCTGGGAATTTAGCGGCATAGTTAGAAACAATAAATCCTTGCATTAAGGCGCTGTTCTTCACTAAGAATGGTTGTACGCTTAAACTTTTAGGAACTTCAGTACTGTTGTACACCGAAATTGCCCCACAAATAATAATTCTAGCAAAGTGGTTAATATTCACTAAAACCGCATCTGAAATTGGTCCACCAACATTATCAAAATAAACATCTACACCGTTTGGAGCGGCTTTAGCAATCGCTTCTTGCATGTTTTCCGTAGTGTTGTAATTGATCCCTTCATCAAAACCGAATTTCGATTTTAAAAGCTCTACTTTTTCATCTGTACCGGCAATACCAATAACTCTCAAACCTAGAATTTTTCCTATTTGTCCCACTACAGATCCTACAGCACCTGCAGCTCCAGAGACAACTAGGGTTTCACCTTTTTTCGGTTTCCCGATCTCTGTAAGTCCACAATAGGCTGTTAATCCTGTCATTCCTAAAATACCTAAATAAGCACTTAATGGGGCTTTTGATGGATCTACTTTGGTAAGACCTTCACCGTTAGAAACTTGTTGGGTTTGCCAATTGAGCAATCCTGAAACATAATCTCCTTCCGAAAAATCATCGTTTTTAGAAGTTACAACTTTAGCGATAACGCCAGAGTGGACAGGTTCGTCTAATTTAAAAGGCGGTACATACGATTTAGCATCGCTCATACGACCTCTTAAATAAGGATCTACAGAGACGTAAGCTGCTTCTAGTAAAATTTCGCCGTCTTTGATGGCTAATTCAGAATCTTGTTCTACAAATTCAAAATTTGAAGTTGAAGGTTTTCCTTCTGGTCTGTTTTTTAATATGATTGTCTTTGTCATTTCTTTTAAATTTTTTAATTAATCCATTACCGTTACTAAATCTTCCATCGGTTTTCTCACCTTTACGAGATTTACTAACCAGTCTTCATTTGTTTCTCTATAGCCTATTGGCATTAAAACAGCACTACGTAAGCCTTTTTCTCTTAGTCCTAAAATTTTATCGACTGCAGTAGGGTCAAAGCCCTCTATAGGTGTCGCATCTACACCTTCAAAAGCTGCAGCGGTTAAGGCCTGAGAAAAGGCGATATAAGCTTGTTTTGCCGCGTGGTTAAAATTCTCTTCAGCATCTTTCTTCGGATAAGCGTTTAATAACATTTGGCGGTAATTTTCCCAACCTTCATTTTTAAAGCCACGGATATCATTGGTTAAATCGAACATATAATTAATACGGTCTTCTGTGTAGGTATCCCAAGCCGCGAAAACAAGGAGGTGAGAACAGTCTGTAATTACAGATTGGTTCCATGCTACTGGTTTTATTTGCTCTAAAAGCTCTTGATTTTTAACCACTATAATCTCAAAAGGCTGGAGTCCACTTGACGTTGGGGCCAAACGTGCGGCTTCTAGTATATTCTGAAGTTTTTCTTCAGGTACCGTTTCACCATTCATCGCTTTTGCGGCGTAACGCCAGTTTAATTTATCTAATAATTCCATAGTTAATTTATTTCTTTTTTAGTTGTGTTTGTGTATTGCGTTAATTTCATCTGATTTAATAATAACGTTCTTCGCCGGACTTGAGTTCGACATATATACCATAGCATTGGCAATGGCTTCGGCCTCAACAATGCGATATTTTTTAAGAGGCCCTATTAATAGAGGACTTATGAGTTTAAAAAGAGAAAGTCCAAATTTTTCTAAAGCTCTTGCTTCGTCTCGGTCGCCGCCAATAAGTGAGGGTCTGAGTATAAATGTGTGGTCTAAATTTTGTGCTAAAACGGCAGCTTCCATTTCGCCCTTAACTTTGTTATAAAAAATAGCGCTGTTTGCATTGGCGCCCATAGCCGAAACTACAGCATAGCTACGGATACCATTTTCTTTTGCTAATTTGGCTGCAGAGACCGGAATCCCGAAATCAATCTTTTTATACTGATCTTTGTCTGGAGTTTTCGATTTGGTCGTACCAATACAACAATAAACCTCATCGCCTGTAAAGTCGGAACGAAACTGTTCTAAATTCAATAAGTCACCTATATACTGTTCTACCTTTGGCGATGTCACAGACGTGACTTTAGACCTAGAAAATAACTTAATAGTCGCATAACGCGGGTCATTTATCAACTGCTGAAGGAGTTGAGATCCTGTTAATCCTGTAGCTCCTAATATTATCGCTATTTTTCCCATGTTAGGCATTCATTTTTATACTATCCCAAGCCGCTTGATACGCTTCTTCTATATGCGATTCATCCATCTTAAAAGTGCCACGTTTCTGATTTATCATTAAAAAGGATAGGGGGTTGATGGCATAAGCGTAGAGAATAAAGTCGGAAAGCGGTTTTATAATGCCTTCTCTTTTACCACGTTGCCATAAATCTACTAAAGGCTGAAGGTGTTTAATGCCTTCCATACGGCTAGGTTCATCTATCATAGGCGTGTTATCACACTGCGCTAAAAACATAGCGTGTTCACACTCTTTTAATTTAAAATCCGCAATACGTTTCCAGATATACTCAAAACCAGCTTCCACACTCATAGACTCATCATAATTTTCAAAAGCATAATTGGTGTATTCTGCTTTGACATCAATATAGGTCTGATTAACGAGATCTTGTTTGTTTTCAAAATAAAGATAAATTGTAGCTGGCGACACCTTAGCCATTTTCGCTATTTTACTCATTGGCGTGGCGTGGAAACCATTATTGTTCACCAACTCAATAGTCGCCTGCACAAGTGCGTTACGTTTATCAATACTTTTTTGAAGTTTTGCCATGTCATTATCTAATTCTGATACAAATGTAAGTAAAAATGAACGTTCATTCTTTTTTTTAACAAAGGTTTATACTTAAGCTTAAAAGCTATAGCAAGAGAAGGCTGAACGGGAATCTTATATGGAAATGAAACGAGCTAAGGCTTTAAGGAAACGCGTTAAGCCCCTTCAAGTAAAGGTTTTAATTTAGCAGTAAATAAATCAAAGCGATTTATAGTTAATTTAAAATTATAGATATTATGTCACAACCGTGGGAAGATAAAGTAAAAGGAAACTGGAATATAGCAAAAGGAAAAATCAAGCAAAAGTGGGGTGAAGTCACTGATGACGATTTAGACTATGCCGAAGGAAAAGAAGATGAACTTGTAGGACGCATTCAAAAGCGTACTGGAGAAACGAAAGAAAAGATCAATTCATTTCTGAACGATCTTAAATATTAAGCATCACTAAATAATAAGTGCAATCCTGCTTCGGCAGGATTTTTTTTGTCTATGACTGCAAATTTTTATGTAAATACATAATTCTCACTTAAGCCTAAACCGTTAAAAACACAAAATGGTCAAGCTGTACTGTCCTGCTGAAACTCAATTTAAAAGGGCTTTTTTCGCAGATTTAAAATTTAATAATTAAATTATGAAAATTACTTTGGTAAAATAGAAGTAAATTAATTTCTTGCACGATTAAATTTTAAGATCCATGGATAACTTAATTACCTTTTCAATCACTGTATTTACGGGCTTTTTCGCGATTACAAATCCGATCTCTAATCTTACCGTTTTTTTGTCTTTAACCCAAGGAGAAGACAAAGCAACTAAGCAAGACATTAATAAACGGGCCAATTTTATTGCTTTTATTATTGTTACGGTCTTTATTATTTTGGGGAAATATATTTTTGAGCTATTCAATATTAGTATTCCTGCCTTTAAAATTACAGGGGGCATCTTAATTTTCTTTATTGGGTTTGAAATGCTTCAGTCTAAAAAATCGAATGTAAAAAACATTAAGAATGTAGATGAAGATGAAAACATTGCCATATCTCCTTTGGCGATTCCTATTCTTGCCGGACCAGGAACCATTGTAACAGCAATGAACTTTGTGGCTAATGCGGCTCCCTTAAAAATTATTTTAGTCATAGCCATTTTTGGCTTTATGAGTGTTTTAACCTATGTAACCTTTAGTTTGAGTAACTTTGTGGTGAGAATTGTTGGAAACAACGTGATCTCTGTAATTGGAAAAATTATGGGTTTAATTATTGCCATTATCGGAACCGGAATGGTAATCCAAGGGATTAAAATTTCATTCAATCTTATTACGCAATAAGACTTATAGCTCTACGCTATTCTAAAAGATGCGCATGTGGCATCTATAACATTTTAGTCAAAGAGGATCGTTTTAAAACGGTCCTCTTTTTTTTTTTGATCTTATCCTAATCTGATGCCTCTCGGCGTGTTAATTCTAAATTTAAGAAAAACGCAACTTATTTGATAATATGACATCTATCATAAAATAAGACCCTGTCGTAAAGTAAATTTGGTAAAAATTAAACGCCTTTATTATGAATATATCACACATTGAACATTTAGGAATAGCGGTTGAGAATCTCGAAGAGTCTATTGCATACTATGAAAACGTACTGGGTTTAAAATGTTATTCCATTGAGGAGGTTGAAGATCAAAAAGTCAAAACCGCCTTTTTTTTGGTCGGTAATACAAAAATTGAATTGTTAGAAAGCACCTCGCCTGAGGGGCCAATTGGGAAATACATCGCTAAAAAAGGGCAGGGCATTCATCATATCGCCTTTGCTGTAGACGATGCTACCGAAGCTCTAAAAACGGCAGAATCACGTGGTGTAAAACTCATCGATAAGGTGTCGCGCAAAGGAGCCGAAGGATTAGATATCGGGTTTTTACATCCCAAATCGACCTTAGGTGTGCTCACCGAGCTTTGTTCTAAGCAAAACTAAATTCAAACTTTTTACAGATCAGTAAATTATAATTTTTATGGCAAATCAAGATAAAATTAACGAGCTCATAGAAAAAAGAACCCAAGCCAAATTAGGTGGTGGAGAGAAACGAATAGACTCTCAGCATGCCAAAGGGAAACTTACAGCTCGTGAACGTATAGCAATTCTTTTAGATGATGATAGTTTTGAAGAATTTGACATGTTTGTAACGCATAGAACAAAATCTTTCGGCTTAGACAAGCAAGTCTACCTTTCCGATGGTGTTGTTACAGGCCATGGTACAATAGACGGTAGAGTTGTTTATTTATTCGCACAAGATTTCACCGTATTCGGAGGGTCTTTATCTGAAACCTACGCTTTAAAAATTTGTAAGGTGATGGATATGGCCATGAAAATTGGTGTTCCGTTAATTGGGTTGAATGATTCTGGAGGGGCTCGTATTCAAGAAGGGGTAAGATCTCTTGCGGGTTATGCTGAAATTTTCCAACGTAATATTATGGCCTCCGGAGTGATTCCACAAATCTCTTCAATCTTAGGCCCTTGTGCTGGTGGAGCGGTTTATTCTCCTGCCTTAACAGACTTTACCATTATGACTGAAGAAACCAGTTATATGTTTGTAACGGGTCCTAAGGTGGTGAAATCAGTGACAGGTGAAGTCGTGACTGCCGATCAATTGGGTGGCGCTAAAATTCATTCCACACGTTCTGGCGTATCGCATTTCTTAGCAGAAAATGATGAAGAAAACTTACTCCTTATTCGTAAGCTATTGAGTTATATGCCTGCTAATAATTTGGAAGAAGCTCCGATTATTCCTTGTAACGATCCTATAGACCGCTTAGAAGATGCCTTAAATGATATTATTCCTGAAAATCCTAATCAGCCTTATGATATTGTAGATGTTATTTCTATCCTAGCCGATCACGGTGAGTTTACCGAAGTTCATAGAAATTACGCTAGAAATATTGCCGTTGGTTTTGCTCGTTTTAATGGGCGTCCGGTTGGAATTGTTGCCAACCAACCTAAATATTACGCCGGGGTTCTAGATATTGATGCCTCTAGAAAAGCAGCGCGTTTTGTACGTTTCTGTGATGCCTTTAATATCCCTATTGTCACTTTAGTTGATGTCCCAGGCTTCTTACCAGGAACCGGACAAGAATACGGTGGTATAATTCTTCATGGTGCTAAACTCTTATTTGCATACGGAGAAGCTACTGTGCCTAAAGTTACCATTACATTACGTAAGTCTTATGGTGGCGCGCACGATGTTATGAGCTGTAAACAGTTACGAGGCGATTTAAATTACGCTTGGCCTACGGCTGAAATTGCTGTGATGGGCGCCAAAGGTGCTGTTGAAGTTTTAGAAGGCTCTAACATTAGAAAAATTGAAAGTGATTCTGAAAAAGAAGATTACATCCAAAAGAAAGAAGATGAATACACCCACAAATTTGCGAACCCTTATCAAGCCGCAAAATACGGGTTTATTGATGATGTTATTGAACCGAGAAACACACGTTTCAGAATTATTAGAGCACTAGAATTACTTCAGAATAAAAAAGATACCAACCCGCCTAAAAAGCATTCAAATCTCCCTTTATAATGATACAGATTCTATTAAATACAGATCCTATTAGTGAAGGCTATGTGATACTCATAACGGGACTACTCATTGTTTTTGGAGCCTTAGTCATCCTAGCCCTTTTCTTTAATTTCGGTTTACCCGTATTGCTTTATGTCTATAAGATTATTACCAAGGGGAAAGACAAAAAGATCAGTGAGATTAAGGTAAAAGGCGATACTGGTTTTACAGGTGAAATTTCAGCCGTAATCGGAGCCTCAGTTCATATGTATTTGAGTGAGCAACACGATCATGAAAGCGCCATTTTAACCATCAAACAGGTGAAAAAAACCTATTCGCCATGGAGTTCTAAAATTTACGGCATTCAAAATAGATTATAACAGACTTACGAGTAGATTTCATGGTAAGACAAGACCTTTTTCGACCTGTTGTCAGAACATGAAAACCACACTCACAACACTATAAACATATGAAAAGTTATAAATTCAAAGTCAACGAAAACGGCTATACGGTTAATATTAAATCACACGAGGATAATATTATTAATTTAGAAGTCAACGGCACGCCTTACGAGGTGGTGATGAAAGCAGATGTTAAAACGACCAAAACGCCAACCTTAGTGCGTTCTGCTTCAAAACAACCTGCCGTTCCTTTAAAAGTTAATCCAAAATCTGCAAAAACCAGAATTGTGGCACCAATTCCAGGGGTTATTCTTTCACTAAACGTTAAAGTAGGGGATGTCATTAAAGAAAACGACTTGCTCTTAGTGTTAGAGGCCATGAAAATGGAGAACAATATTGTAGCAGAAAAATCGGGTACCGTAACAGCCATTAAAGTTGAAGTTGGTCAACAGGTTTTACAAGATGCCCTAATGATAGAATTAGAATAATGATTTCTTTTCCACTATTTCTATTTCATATTAACCCACAGTTAAACGAACAAAAATGAAAAAACTAATCATCATATTCAGTGTTTTATCATTACTGATTTTTATAAGACCAGTATTAGGTTTGGGCGCTAATAACGAGGTTATGGAAACCACAGTCGTTTCCAATACACAAGTACAAACACCTGACGAAGAAAACGTATTAGATGGGGCGTTTAAAGGCATTAAAACCTTCTATAACTATACCGGATTTGCCAATGCGACTTCCGGACATATCATTATGATTATTGTTGGGATTATCTTTATCTATTTAGGTATTAAATACGATTACGAACCTTTACTTCTTATTCCTATTGGTATTGGTGTTATCATAGGAAATATACCGTTTGTTGCCGGCAACCAAACCGGAATTTACGAAACTGGTTCCGTACTAAATTATCTCTATTTTGGGGTCGTCAAAGGGGTGTATCCGCCTCTGATCTTTTTAGGTATTGGTGCCATGACGGATTTCTCATCTTTAATCGCTAATCCTAAACTAATGCTACTAGGGGGCGCTGCCCAAATTGGTGTCTTTGCAACGTTTTTAGGCGCCCTCTATTTAGGATTTAACTTACCAGAAGCCGGAGCTATAGGAATTATTGGAGGCGCTGATGGTCCAACCGCTATTTTCCTATCTTCAAAATTAGCCAATGGTATTAACGTGCTCGCCGATGGTACTACCGTGAAAAACCTAATTGGCCCAATTGCCATCGCTGCTTATTCTTACATGGCTTTAGTCCCTGTGATTCAACCGCCATTAATGCGCTTACTCATTTCAAAAGAAGATCGAAAAATTAAGATGAAACCTCCTAGAGCGGTCACTCAAAAAGAGAAAATGATCTTCCCGGTTGTCGCTTTAATCTTAACCCTATTTATATCACCGAGTGCGCTACCCTTATTAGGGATGCTCTTCTTTGGTAATTTATTAAAAGAATCTGGGAGAACAGAACGTTTAGCAGAAACAGCACGTACCAAATTAATTGATATCGTAACCATTCTGTTAGGGGTAACCGTAGGCGCTTCAACACAAGCCGATATTTTTATCACTAAAGATTCAATGTTAATCTTTGGCCTAGGAGCAATTTCCTTTGTTATCGCGACTTGTGGTGGCTTATTATTTGCTAAATTTATGAACCTCTTTTTAAAAGACGGCAATAAAATTAATCCACTAATCGGAGCTGCAGGGGTTTCTGCTGTTCCAGATAGTGCTAGAGTAGTCCATACGGAAGGCTTAAAGTCAGACCCAAGTAATTATTTACTTATGCATGCCATGGCTCCAAATGTCTCGGGTGTTATTGGTTCTGCCATTGCCGCCGGTATCATATTGAGTTTCTTAGGCTAAGCGCTTAAGTATTATCGCATTTTAAAATTCTAATTATTATGAATACAACGAACAAACCTCTTTTTTCCGAATTCTCACCCGTGTCTAAATCGGAGTGGATGGAAAAAGTGACTGCCGATTTAAAAGGCGCGGATTTTAATAAAAAACTTGTTTGGAAAAACTTAAACGATCTCAATTTTCAACCTTGTTATACCAGACAAGATTCTATAACACAACTAAAAAACACAGGGGTTAATTCACAATCGCTAGTGAATTATAGAACCATTGATGTGGTTAACGCTCAACAAGGAAACAGCTCCGCTTTAACCGCTATAGAAGAAGGGCTTAACGGACTTCTCTTTCATATAAACACTCCTGTAGAGGTATCGAAAATATTAAAGGGTATAGATCTTAATACTTATAGCGTTTCCTTTAAGTTAAACAACGATGCTGTAGCATTTACAAAAGATTTAGTGGCTTACGCGAAAGACACCAACCTTAAAGGTTTTATTGATACAGGCCTCATTTCTCAGTATGTCACCACAGGCGTTTATAAAGCCAGTGCCATAGATGACCTTGCAGAACTTATTGAATTAACTTCGTTTTTCCCTAATCTTAAAGTGTTGACCGTTTCGGGTACCGAATTCTTAGATTCTGGAGCAAACCAAGTTCAAGAAATTGCTTATACCTTAAATGATTTAGTTTTCTTAGTTGAACAACTAAAAGAAAAAGGCATCTCAGCACAGAGCGTCTTTGACCATCTTAATATTAATCTTGCTATAGGTCTGGAGTACTTTGTTGAAATCGGAAAATTTAGAGCATTTAATAATTTACTTACTGAAGTAGCTGCCAAATATGGTGTGGATGATTTCTGCCATACCCTTACGGCTAAAACCTCACTATGGAGTAAATCGGTTACCGATACAGAAACCAATCTCTTGCGTTGTACCACCGAAGCTATGTCGGCCATTTTAGGAAATGTCAACGGGGTTGTTATTGATCCTTACGATGCTTCTTATAAAGCGCCTACTGACTTTTCTAAGCGTATCGCGGGGAACATTACAACCATTTTAAAAGAGGAATCTTACTTCGGAAAAGTGTCTAACCCTGTAGATGGAGCCTATTATATTGAAGAAGTCAGCTCTAAAATCGCTGAAAAAGCGCTAGAATTATTTAAAGCGATTGAAGCGCAAGGTGGATTCTATACAGCCTTTGAAGCTGAAAAGATTCAGCAACAAATAGCTGAAATACGCCTAAGAAAGTTGAAACTTATGAGCCAACGTCGTACAGCGATGGTCGGCATTAACAAGTATCCTAATCTTATGGAAACGGTAGATAAGACGCTGCTAGCAACTAAAACCTCAACAGATCCAAAAGTTTTAACACCGCGTCGTGCCTCTTTAGAAATTGAAGCTATGCGTAGTGTTACGGAAGATATCGTTGCGCAAACCAATGCTCGTCCTGTTGTAAAACTCGCAAGCTATGGAAATCTAACCATGCGAAAAGCAAGAGCGGCATTTGCTTACGACTTTATTGGGGTGAGTGGTTTTGATGTACACCAAGAAGAAAGCTTTGAGAACGCCACAATAGCAGCAACCCAAAGTGCGCAATCTGATGCTGATGTTGTTGTTATCTGTAGCTCAGATCAAGATTATGACGCTACGGCTTTAGAGTTTGTAACAACCTTTAGACAACTTAATAAATCTAAAGTTTTGCTTTTAGCAGGAGCGCCTAAAAACTTAGAGCAATTAACGGCCGCCGGACTAGACGGCATTATAAATATGAAAACGGATGTGCTTGAAACCCTTACGGCTCTTCAGAAAAACACCCAAAAATCCTTAACATCTTTAGAAATATAAAGGCCTTAATTTTCCTTTATACCACTATTGAAACCTCTAAATACTAAAGTTATGAAACCCGATTTTTCAGATATAACATTAAATAAAGCCGTTAAACATACGGTTGAAACAAAAGAAGAGACTAAGGACATTTGGAACACGCCCGAAGGTATTCCCGTAAAAAAACATTTTAGTAAAGCTGATCTTTCTGAAGCAGAACATTTAGACTTCACTGCTGGTGTACCGCCATTTTTAAGAGGTCCTTATAGCGCCATGTATGCCATGCGTCCTTGGACCATTAGACAGTATGCCGGATTTTCAACAGCCGAAGAATCTAACGCCTTTTACAGACGAAATCTTGCCGCAGGTCAAAAAGGACTTTCGGTAGCTTTTGATTTGGCCACACACCGTGGATACGATTCCGATCACCCACGTGTTACCGGTGATGTTGGTAAAGCTGGTGTTGCTATCGATTCTATTTTAGATATGGAAATCTTGTTCGATCAAATTCCATTAGATAAAATGTCGGTGTCTATGACCATGAATGGGGCAGTGCTCCCAATTATGGCTTTTTACATTGCAGCGGCTAAAAAACAAGGTGTGGCTTTAGACCAATTATCAGGAACCATTCAGAATGATATTCTAAAAGAATTTATGGTCCGAAACACCTATATCTACCCACCAGCACCATCTATGCGAATTATTGGTGATATTTTCGACTATACCACGAAGTATATGCCAAAATTCAACTCTATTTCTATTAGTGGTTACCATATGCAAGAAGCAGGCGCTACCGCCGATATTGAATTGGCTTACACCTTAGCGGATGGGATGGAATATATAAGAACCGGATTAAAATCGGGCTTAAAAATTGATGAGTTTGCGCCGCGGCTCTCCTTTTTCTGGGCCGTTGGGATGAATCATTTTATGGAAATCGCTAAAATGCGTGCTGCAAGAATGTTATGGGCAAAAATCATAAAATCCTTTAACCCTAAGAACCCAAAATCAATGGCCTTGCGGACGCATAGTCAGACCTCAGGTTGGAGTTTAAGTGAACAAGATCCTTTTAATAATGTGGCCCGTACTTGTATTGAAGCTATGGCAGCTACCTTAGGCGGTACCCAATCCTTACACACCAATGCTTTAGATGAAGCTATTGCTTTACCTACAGATTTCTCTGCTAGAATTGCTAGAAATACCCAGATTTTTATTCAAGAGGAAACCAAAACGACCAAAGCCGTAGATCCATGGGCAGGTTCTTATTATGTTGAATATTTAACCCAAGAAATTGCTAAAAAGGCATGGGCGCTTATTGAAGAAGTCGAAGAACTAGGCGGCATGGCAAAAGCGATTGAAACTGGAGTTCCTAAACTGAGAATTGAAGAAGCTTCAGCCCGTAAGCAAGCTAGGTTAGATTCTGGACAAGATATATTAGTCGGCGTAAATAAGTTTAAAACCAGTGAAAAATCGAATATAGAGATCTTAGAAGTTGATAATACCGTTGTGAGAGAATCTCAGATTGCCCGATTAAATAAAATGAAAGCCGAACGTGATTCTGAAGTGGTTGCGGCCAATTTAAAAGCTTTAGAAGATTGCGCAGGTGGTAAGAAAGGTAATTTATTGGCCTTAGCCGTTGAAGCTGCTGAAAACTTTGCCACCTTAGGTGAAATTTCTGATGCTTTAGAAGTGCACTTCGGAAGACATAAAGCTGCCACCAAACTTATAAGCGGTGTTTATGGTAAAGAAGTCAATAACGATACCACCTATGAACGTGCTCAGAAATTAGCCGATAAATTTGCGGAAATTGAAGGTCGAAGACCAAGGGTTATGATTGCTAAAATGGGACAAGACGGTCATGATCGTGGTGCTAAAGTGGTCGCTTCTAGTTTTGCAGATCTCGGTTTTGATGTCGATATGGGTTCCTTGTTTCAAACGCCTGAAGAAGTAGCGAAACAAGCCATTGAAAATGATGTGCACTTTATTGGTGCTTCTAGTTTAGCAGCGGGACACAAAACCTTAATTCCGCAGTTAATTGGACAATTAGAACAATTAGGCCGACCAGATATTATGGTGTTTGCAGGAGGTGTAATCCCTGCTCAAGATTATGATTTCTTATTAGAACGAAAAGTCGTAGCTATTTTTGGTCCTGGTACAGTAATCTCGGAATCGGCCATTACCATAATGGAGAAATACCTCGAAAAAGAATAAGTGTTTAACCAAGTTTAAGTTGATGATTAGAAAAGTCTGTACCTGTAATGGGTTCAGGCTTTTTTATCTTGAACGGGCCTTTAATAAGGTTTCCAAATCGTGGTTGCAGTAGCACAAATCTTAGATGTGCCTTTAACAGTAATGCTGTGACGATACGATTGAGGCTCCTCTAATTGCTCCGTTAAAGAGACCACCGTATCTCCCAATTGTGCTTCAGCAATAAAACGACCATCAATGACTTGAAGAAAATGAGAATTTACGATTGTTTCAGGGATGGTTTCAATAACCCATTGCAAATAACGAATATTGTTTAGGTGTTTATTCATATCCGTATCAAATCGGTGCACTTTAAATTCTCCTGTAAAATTGGGATTATTAACCGCTTGAATTTTTTTCTTAATATTCGCTGTAATGGAAGGAGTTTCTGAAGACGACCAGCGAGAAATTATCGTATCGTAAATAGGAGTGGGCCTTCGTTTTTCAATATCAAAAAACACCCACAAGCCTTTAGCACGACCAATGATATTCTGGTTTTCATCAAAAATAAGATTCTCTCTATAACCTTTTATGGTAGAATAATTAGATAACCAAGTTCTAATGGTAACTCGTTCTTTGTAACTAGGGTAGCGTTCCATTTTCAACACCCCTGAAAATAAGACCCAGCCGATGTTTTTCTTCAGTAAATCGAATAAGCTATAATCAATGGCGTGACAATGTTCCGCAGCAGTTTCCTCGAGCAAGGCCAACATAATTGCCGGAGTCGCTAAGCCTAATGCATTCATTTCAAAATAACGCAACTCAAACGACTTGTCAAAATAAACGGCGTCTGTCATAGTTTGGAATTTTGAATATTACACAGGAGTTAAATGGATTTTTTAAATTTCTCAATGACTTCAAGCGCCGCTTTTACAGGGGAAACCTCTGAAGAGATGATGTCTTTCTCTAAAGTTTCTAACGTATGAGCTATAGCCTCAGAACCGTAAAACATCTGTTTTAATTCTTCATTAATATTGTTATACATCCATTGAATTTTCTGATGGTTTCTGTTTTTTATAAAGTATCCATTGTCATCCACAAGAGCTTTATATTTTAACACCTCATCCCAAACCTTAGAAATCCCAATATGTTTTGTGGAGGATGCGGTACTCACCACTGGACTCCACCCAGATTCGCCCAATGGAAAAATATGTAAGGCATTCTGATATTGTCGTTTGGCTAATTTACTATTGGTGATATTATCACCATCGGCTTTATTAATGACCACCATATCCGCCATTTCCATAATACCTTTCTTAATGCCTTGTAATTCATCTCCCGCACCTGAAAGCATTAACAGTAAAAAGAAATCCGTCATCCCATGAACAGCAGTTTCCGATTGCCCAACACCAACGGTTTCAACCAAAATAACATCATAACCTGCCGCTTCACAAAGCAACATGGTTTCACCCGTTTTATTAGCAACACCACCCAAGGTATCTCCAGAAGACGAGGGTCTAATATAAGCGTCTTCCAAATTTGCTAATTCTTCCATCCTAGTTTTATCCCCAAGAATACTTCCTTTGGTACGTTGGCTACTCGGATCTATAGATAATATAGCCACTTTATGGCCTTGTTTCACCAGGTATACCCCAAAAGCTTCAATAAAAGTACTCTTACCAACTCCAGGAACTCCGGTAATTCCAATCCTAATGGAATTTCCGGCATGCGGTAAAATCTGTTGTACAATGTCCTTTGCTAAGACTTTATCACTTGCTAAATTACTTTCTATAATAGTAATCGCTCTAGACAACATGACACGGTCTCCCGCTAAAACACCATCAATATAAGCTTGAGATGAAAGTCTATTTTTGGGTTTGTATTGTTTCATTTTTTGAGGTATAAAACGCGGTTGCTTTGATAAAATTCAACACCTTACAAAGGTAACGAATAAGCCAAAGAATGCATAGTTTAAAACGGGATTTATAGCAGTAAAATACAGCAACTATTTCCGCATTTGTCAACTATAATCTATTGTAACAGCTATTAAAACTCCCTCTAGGGATTTGGTATCGTCCTAAAAAATCTCGTCGATAAAATCCTATCATTGGTATAGGAGATTGTACTCAACTTATATTACAGTTTTAAAATAGGCCATAGGTTTACATCTTTGAAGTGTAGAATTTAAATACATAACATTATGAAATCGTATTTCCTCCTTATAGCATTATTAACCGCAACGTTTAGTTTTGCTCAAGACACACCGACACCTGAAACAAAAAAGGTATGGACATTAGAAGATTGTATTTCTTATGCCATTGAAAATAACATCACTATAAAAGAGGCGAGTTTAAATAAAGACCTCGCTGATGTAGATTATAGCGCTACAAAATCGTCGCGACTACCAAATTTATTCGGAAGTGCTTCGCAAAAATTTTCTAGTGGTAATACTATTGATCCTATTACAAGTGATTATGTAACAGATCAGATTCACAGTACCAATGTTGGAATTAACAGTTCTATGACTTTGTTTCAAGGGAATCAAATTAGCAACGAAATAAAGCAAAGCAAACTTTTATTAGATCAAAGTATTTTACAAGAAGATGTTGAGAAAAATAACATCATCTTAAATATTTTAGAAACCTATTTACAAGCGCTTTACGCTAAAGAAAGTATCACGGTTGCAGAAAATAATTTAAATGCTTCTGAAACTGAAGTTGCTAGAGCCAAAGCACGATTAGATGCCGGAACCATTGCCTTAAGCGATTATACCGAAGCACAAAGTCAGGCGGCGACCAACAGATACAATATTATTGCGGCTAAAAATGATTACCAACAATACATCATTACTTTAAAACAACTTTTAGAGTTAACACCAGCAGATGAACTTGAAATAGACCCGATTTCTGAAAATATGGATGTGGTAAATTTAGAACTCGATAAGATAGACATCTATAATAAAGCCTTAGGCATTTTACCAGAAATTAAAGCTAGTGAATTAAATGTAGCTGTCTCAGAAAAAGAACTGGATATTGCTAAAGGCGGGTATTTACCAACCTTAACCTTATCGGGTAGTGTAGGCTCAGGGTATACAAGTATTAACGATAACACGTTTTCAGATCAATTTGATGTGAATTTCAACCAACAGTTAGGGCTGTCTTTAAGCATTCCTATTTTCAACAGAAATCAGACCAAAGCTGCGGTACAAAGCGCTACAATTAATATTGAAAAAGCACAAATACAAAAGCAGGCCACGGAAAAAGACCTTTATAAACGTGTAGAAACAGCTTATCAGAATGCCGTTTCTGCCCAAGAGCAAGTCCTGGCCGCAGAAGCCTCTAAAGAAGCTGCAGAGCAATCTTATGAATTAGCACAAAAGAAATATGAGCTCGGTGCCTTAAGTACCACGGATTTAGTGATTAGTCAAAACACGTTTACTAATGCCCAGCAAAATTATTTACAAGCAAAATACCTTAATGTATTGTACCACCAATTATTACAGTACTACCAAGGAAATGCTATAACACTTTAATCGAAATAAAAAACAAGATCGTTATGCCATGCGCTTATGGCATTCTCAAACCATTAAATAGAAATCATCATGAAGAATAAGAAAAAAATAATTATCGGTAGCCTAGTTGCAGTCGGACTCGCCATAGCAGCATTTGGATATTTTAATGGCGATGATGCTGTAATTATACAAGCAGAAACTGTTGCTGCAAAAGAAGCCAACGTAACCACTATGGTAACCGCAACAGGAACTATAGAACCTATTAACCAAGTTGATGTGGGTACCCAAGTCTCTGGTGTTGTAGAAAAAGTATATGTAGATTATAACTCTATTGTAAAGGAAGGCCAGTTAATTGCAGAGCTTGATAAAACAAACTTACAAGCCTCACTAACACAAGCCCAAGCCGCTTATGATAATGCGGTAAGCCAAAGAGATTATACAAAAACCATATACGATAGACAGAAAACCTTATACGACAATCAGGTGATTAGTAAATCAGATTTTGATGACGCTAACTATAATTATCAAACCGCAAAAGGTACGGTTACGCAACGTTATTCAGATTTGCAATCGGCAAGAACTAACTTAGGATATGCTAATATTTACTCGCCAATTGATGGGGTGGTCTTATCTAAAGATATTGAAGAAGGACAAACTGTAGCTGCAAGTTACAGCACACCAACATTATTCACTATCGCTCAAGACTTAGAACAAATGCAGGTAGAGGCCGATGTTGATGAAGCTGATATAGGGCAAGTTAAAGAAGGCCAGCGTGTAGAATTTACAGTAGATGCCTATGTAGGAGAAACTTTTAATGGTGTGGTTACCCAAGTCCGTTTAGACCCAACCGTTACTTCTAATGTTGTAACGTATACAGTAGTTGTTAAGGCGGATAACGAAGACCTTAAATTAAAACCAGGTTTAACAGCAACGATTTCTATTTTCACTTTAGAACTTAATGATGTGTTAACAGCTGAAGCAAAAGCGATTAACTTTAAACCAGAAAGAGAAACTTTAGCCACTTACAACGCACAACACCAACTTGAAGCTAATACAGCAGATCGATCTAGAGAAGCCACTACACTTTGGGTTTTAGAATCTAATGGTGCTATCACCCCGAAATCCGTAACCCTTGGCGCAAGCGATGGTGTAAATGTTCAGATTTTAAGCGGAATTTCTAAAGGTGATAAGTTAGTCTACAGTTTAAAAGGTGTTTCTAAATCAGACGGCGCCACAGTAGAAAAAAGTGAAAGCCCATTTATGCCACAACGTCCAGGAGGAGGAAGAAAATAAGAGAAACTATGAGCAAAGAAATCATAAAAATACAAGATTTAAAACGTGAGTTTACCATGGGTACCGAAACGGTCCATGCCTTAAAAGGCCTCTCGTTTTCAATTCAAGAAGGAGAGTTCGTCACCATAATGGGTTCTAGTGGATCTGGAAAAAGTACCATGCTAAATATTCTAGGCTGCTTAGATCAGCCTAGCTCGGGACTTTATGAAATTGACGGTGTAAGCGTTAAGGATTTGAGTCGAAACGAACTTGCGACAATTAGAAACGAGAAGATTGGTTTCATATTTCAATCTTACAATTTATTAGCGAGAACATCGGCTATTGAGAATGTAGAATTACCCTTATTATATAACAGTAAGGTTTCTTCTGAAGAACGCCGAGAACGCGCCATAAAAGCTTTAAAAATGGTGGGCTTAGGTGAACGTTTAGACCATACACCATCACAATTATCAGGAGGACAACAACAGCGTGTGGCTATTGCCAGATCTTTAGTAAACAATCCTGTAATGATTTTAGCTGATGAAGCCACAGGAAATTTAGATACAAGAACCTCTTATGAGATTATGTCTTTATTTCAAGAATTAAACAAACAAGGTATTACCATTACGTTTGTAACGCACGAGCCTGATATTGCCACCTTTAGTAGTAGAACTGTCGTTTTAAAAGACGGTAATATTATTCAAGATTATCAAAATCAAGATGTGCAATCTGCTGCGGCTGAATTAGCAAAATTACCTAAACAAGACCATTAATTATGAGACTATTAAATTTATTTAAAATAGCGACCAAAGCCATCATACTTAACAAAACAAGAACCTTGTTAACCATGTTAGGAATCATTATTGGGGTCGCCTCTGTAATTGCGATGTTGGCCATTGGTGAAGGTTCTAAAGAAAGTATCAGAACCACCATTTCTGCAATGGGGTCAAACATGATTACCATTCAACCCGGAGCGGACAATAGAGGTCCTGCTAGAGGTAGTGGTGGTGATGTACAAACCTTAACATTAGAGAATTATGAAACGATAAAAGCGCAATCCGATTTAATTAACTACATCACACCTGTTGTGAATGGTAGTGGACAAATTATTAATGGCTCTAACAACTGGCCATCATCGATTTACGGGGTGAATCCAGAGTATTTAAACATTAAAGCGGTGGGGCTACAAAATGGTAGTATGTTTACTGATGCTGAAGTTAAATCGGCTTCTAAAGTGGCAGTTATCGGGCAAACAGTTGTAGAGAATGTGTTTCCTGACGGGCAAGATCCTGTAGGTCAAATGATACGTTTTAACAACATTCCTTTTACAGTAATTGGTGTATTAGAAGAAAAAGGTGAAAATACCTTTGGTCAAGATCAGGATGATGTTGTTATTGCACCTTACACGACGGTTCAAAAACGTATTTTGGCAATTGATCACCTCAACCAAATTATTGCTTCAGCGATTAGTGAAGATGATGCCCCGGCAGCTGTAGAGCAGGTGAGTGCCATTTTACGTACTGAACATAAATTATTAGACAATGAAGAAGATGATTTTACCGTACGTTCTATGGAAGAATTGATTTCGACTTTTAGTTCTACAAGTGAAATGTTAACCGTTTTATTAGTCGCCGTAGCGAGTATCTCCTTATTAATTGGAGGTATTGGGATTATGAATATTATGTACGTTTCCGTTAAAGAGCGTACCAAAGAAATTGGTTTACGTATGGCCGTAGGTGCAAAAGGTGCCGATATTTTAATGCAATTTTTAATTGAAGCCATATTAATAAGTATCACCGGTGGGGTTTTAGGGGTTATCCTAGGCCTTGGAGCCACGGTATTTATTGAAACCTTCTTGAATTGGCCAACAAGTGTCGCCTTATATTCTATTGTAATATCATTTGCCGTTTGTGCGGTTACAGGAATATTTTTCGGGTGGTATCCAGCAAGAAAAGCTTCTGCTTTAGATCCAATAACAGCTTTACGATACGAGTAATATAACCTAAAGTATAATACAACTTTAATAAGAGTCACCATGAAAACTTTAAAAACGAATACTGTAATTCAGGTCACTTCAATAGCCCTGTTCATAATTTTAATGCAGGCCTGTAAGGAAGCGAGTACAACCTCAAAGCCCGTTGCAACCACAAATCATACATCGTATACACAAGTAGCAACGGGGCAAGTAAAGGCTTATGATGAAGATGGAACGGTACGTGCGGATCTTCAAATAGGAGATTCGCTTTACGGGCAAGATGCACATTATTTAAAAGGTAAAACCATGACGTTTGAAAATAATGGTGATGGGACAATTAGTGATCTTAATACAGGATTAATGTGGCAAGAAATTCCAACTTCCGAAGGATTTAATTGGAAAGATGCCAAAGCCTATTGTGAAAACCTCAAGCTTGCTGGTTATGACGATTGGAGAATGCCAACAGCCAAAGAACTCTATTCTATTAGTGATTTTAGCGAAGGTTGGCCGTATTTAGATACCACTTATTTTTCCTTAGTCAATAATGATTTTGTGGATAAAAGTGAACAATATTGGGCTGATAATGCTTATGTTGGTCATACCGAAGAGGGGCAGTATACTGCAGCGTTTGGTGTAAACCATGCTACCGGACATATAAAGGCCTATGCCGGGGAAGCGCCTAAAGATATGAAGGATAGAAAAGGACCTCCTCCTGGGGGAAATGGTCCTAAGGGTCAAACATATTCTGAAGATGATGACGAAGGTCACAGACCACCGCCTCCTGCTAATCAGAACGGCAGCCGACCTATGGGCAACCCAATGTTAAAATATGTTCGTGCTGTTAGAGGAAATGCCTATGGTGACAATGCTTTTATAGATAATGGTGATCAAACCATTACGGATAAAGCCACAGGACTTATGTGGTCTAAGCAAGATAGTAAAAAAGGTTTCGATTGGAAAAATGCCTTGATGTATGCTGAAAATTCAGAACTCGCAGGCTACACCGATTGGCGCTTGCCTAACGTAAAAGAATTACAAGGCCTAGTCGATTATAATTATGCTCCAGGAGCTAAGGACGACTCTAAAGACCGAGCGGCCATAGCTCCAGTATTTGAAACTTCAGCAATTGTCAATGAAAATGGCGATAAAGATTATCCATATTTTTGGACCAGTACTTCTGCTAGATTTCAAAAAGGAAAACCCTATTATTATGCTTGGTACGTTGCTTTTGGCCGTGCGGTGAATAATGAAGGTTTAGATTTTCATGGCGCAGGAGCCGTAAGGTTTGATACCAAACATGAAAATGGCCCCGCCAGTGAAGGGGGAGAGCGCTATTACAATTATGTGCGTTTGGTAAGAAATGTCAATTAGTAAAGTGCATGAAAATGCTTGTGCTTGACCATAAAGCAACACTTAAATCTGAATTCGTTTTGATGTATTCAATAGGTGCTTTAGCTTTGTTTTTGACAGGCGCAGGTAAATATAATGTAGCTTCAAACAACAAATGGGATTAATTAAAAACGACAACAATGCCTAACAATAAAAATATCACCCTATTTTCACACCTTCTCGTGTGGTTTGTCCTCTTTAGTATGCCTTATTTTTTATCCTATGGGCAAGAACAAGAAATGGACAGAATTAAAGCCCATTTTTGGATCCCTTTATGTTTTTCAGTAATCATTTTCTATTCCAATTACTTTGTCTTAGTGGATCGGTTTTTATTTCCGAAGAAAATGCTACAATTTGTCACTATAAACACCGTAATGATTATGCTATTCTTATTATTGAAAGAATATATAGAGGACACTTATTTTAAAGAGATTGCTGAGAAACGTTTAATAAACAGCAATAGGGTAGAGCCTCCTTTTAAAATGGCGGTCTACATTCAAGTGTTATCCTATATGGCGCCACTCCTGTTTTCTATAGCTCTAAAAACGACTAAACGTTGGATAAAAACAGAAGCTGAACGCAAAGAAGCTGCCAATATTAAATTGCAGTCCGAGTTACAGCACTTACATTATCAGCTGCAACCGCATTTCTTTTTCAACTCATTAAATAATATCTATGCCATGGTAGACCTGTCTCCAGATCAGGCCAAAACCTCTATACATAGTTTAAGTAAGCTGATGCGCTACATGTTGTATGAAACGAATGTAGAAACCATTCTTTTATCTAAAGAAATTGACTTTATGAAGCGCTATATTGAACTCATGAAGCTTCGTGTATCGGACAAGACCGTGGTGAATTACAGTTTTCCTGTAAAAGAAACAGGAATTAAGATTGCTCCGCTATTATTTATCTCACTTATTGAAAATGCTTTTAAACATGGGGTATCTGCTAGCAAGGAAAGCCTGATCACTATTGATATGACCCAAGACGATCATAAAATACGTTTTGTTATTGACAACAATAACTATCCCAAACAAACCGATGACAAAAGCGGTTCGGGTATAGGATTACAGAATTTAGTGAAACGCTTAGAATTGTTATACCCTCAGAAACACGAGTTTAAAACCTTCTTAAAAAACGATCGGTTTTTAGTGACCTTAGAAATAGAGACCAACTAAATCGCTCATACATTCCGAAAAATAAAGCTTTATGAAAAATACACTTTTAGCCATTTGTTTTTTCCTCCTAAGTCTACATCTGTTTGCTCATGAAGGCGGACATGGCACCCCTTTAAAACAATGGGAATTAGCAACTACGCATCAAACTGTCAATGCTAATTTCATCAAATTAGAGGATGATAACGTTTATTTAATGGATGCGCATCACGCGGTTCAGAGTTATAAACTTTCAGACTTTTCTGCAGCAGATCAGAATTATATTAAAGCTAAACGTGCAGCTATTCAGAGTTTAAATAATCATCACACAGCTTCAGAATCACTAGAAGGATCCAATTCTAGTTGGTGGCTTCTTATGTTTGGACTCCTGCTTTTGGGCGTATCTGTGTATAAATTAGGGAAAGAAAGAAAAGCCATGCATTTCACTTACGGTATTTTAGGAGGATGTCTCGTCACCTTTGTGTCTTGTAAAAACACAGCGACTACAGGGATTAGTGCACTTCAAGTTCCTTCGCACGCGGTTTCAGTAATGCAAAGCTTTTTTGAAAAATTTGATGGTGTCTCTACGCATGCAGATAGTACTTATCTCTATATATCCTCTAATGGATTACCCAATCATGATATGATGGTTGGCATAAGCAATTGGCAACAACAAGTTCCTATTCCACAAAATTATACAGGCACTAATAGTTGGGCTATTCCTATACATCCAAAAATGGCAGAAGACCCCTTATCTACAAAAACCAATTTACTAAAAGGGGCTATTGCTGTAGCAGTGAACGGAATTCCAATTTTTAATCCTTTAAATAATAGAGGCGAAGATGCCAATGCTATTGGTGAATTAGATGAATGGGGCGGACATTGTGGACGTGCCGATGATTATCATTACCATTTACCGCCATTACATTTACAAGATCAAGTGGGCGAAGGAAATCCTGTGGCTTATGCTGTAGATGGTTTTCCGGTATATGGAGAAACAACAGCGCCCTTAGATGAATACTTAGGAAAAACAAATCCCGATGGATCTTACCAATACCACACCATTAAAGAGTATCCTTATTTTATTGCAGGCATGAGAGGAGAAGTCCAATTAGACCCAAAAACTAAAGCACCAGAAAATCAGGTGTACCCACAACCAAGAACACAAGAATTAAGACCTGCACTAAGACCATTACGTGGTGCTGAAATTATCGATTTTAAATCTTTAGGAGAAAATGCCTATCAATTAACCTATCGCTTAGAAGGGAAAGACTATATCATTAATTACAGTTGGGATAGTACAGGAACTTACACCTATCAATTTATAAATCCGGATGGTACAACAACCGTTGAAACCTATAAAGCAACAGAAAAATGAAACCAACAAAAATTTTAGCTCTCATCCTTTTTCTTTCTTTTATAGCTTGTAAAAACAAGACTACTGAGCTTACAACTGTAAATCACGATGATTTTAAAACCATTCATCCCAATTTTAAACTCACAAGTGCCGCTGTAGAAAATGGGGTCTTATTAGACGCATATAAATGTGAAGAAAAAATCAAGGATGTGGAAAATTCCATACCGCTGTCTTGGGAAAATGTACCTAAGGGCACGAAATCTTTAGCGATTGTCATGTACCATTACCCTAAAAAGGAAGATAAGAGTGAGATCAATTCCTACTTGTTATTATGGAATATTGATCCTGGAGTCACAGAAATACCCTATAAAATGGCGTCTCAAGGAAACTGGTTTATGGGCGCAAATAAAGATGGTACAGCAATATCTTATACATCGCCTTGTTCTCGTGGAAAAGGAAAACACGAATACACCATAGCGCTTTATGCGTTAGCTGAAACACCAGCCTCATTACCTCAAGAAAACAGTTTAGACGTCGATTATAATGTATTTATGAATGCCATAAATACAGTAAAAATTGTCGATAGAACCACCTTAACCTTTGTCGATTCCAACTAAAAAAAGTAAAAAATGATACACATAAAGCCTAGCACATTCCTCGTTATTTTTTCTTGTTTTGCACTATTCACTTGTAAAAACACAAAAAAAACGACATCTGAAAAAACGGAAACCTATAAAGGTACCGCCTCCGTATCTCAAGGACCTGCAACGGTGTTAACGCAAAATATTTATGACTGCGATAGAGGTAGAAAAGCACCAATCGGGACGTCTACAGCTACAGATGGCAGCACATGGACCGTTCCTGCAGAAGTTAATTTTACGGATGAAAGTTTTCCGTTGGCATCCGATTTATTTAATCCTTGTACTAAAATAGAATATACCTCTGCAGATGAAGCTTTATCTGCTTTAGATGGCAGTGATATTGTTGAAGTAGATGCAGATGGCGAACTTATTACCGCCTATGTCTTTGCCGATAATTATTTTGAAATGTATATCAATGGCATTCCTGTGGGAAAAGACAATGTGCCTTTTACGCAATTCAATTCTAATATTGTTCGCTTTAAAGTTCAAAAACCTTTTACTATAGCCATGAAATTAGTGGATTGGGAAGAAAATAGTGGTTTAGGTTCTGAAGCGAATAGAGGACAAGCGTTTCATCCTGGAGATGGAGGTATGGTCGCTGTTTTTAAAGATGCTGAAGGCGAAATAATTGCTACAACAAATTCCGAATGGAAAGCGCAAACCTTTTATACAGCACCTTTAAGAGACTTATCTTGTGCTACAGAAGAAGGCACTCTAAGACTAAGTTCGTCTTGCAACACCGAAGATTCTAACGATGGAACATCGTACTACGCTTTACATTGGAAAACACCTCTAAAGTGGCAATCTTCAGATTTTGATGATAGCCAATGGCCTAGCGCAACCGAGTACACAAATAGAACGATTGGTGTAGATAATAAGCCTGCATATACCAATTTTATAGATATCTTTGATAACAGCAAAGCCGATGCAAAATTTATATGGTCTACCAATGTTATTTTAGACAATGAAGTTTTGGTAAGATATACGGTAAACTAAATTTTAATCGTTTTAAAGCTAGCCACTTTTAATTTATACATCTAATTTATGAGTAACTTAAAAATATCTTGTGTTATTGTAGACGATGAGCCTATGGCACTTAATTTGGTAGAGAGTTATGTTGAAAAAACACCCTTTTTAGACCTCAAGAAAAAATGCAGTAGTGCCATTGAAGCGATGGAATACATCAAAGACCAACCGGTAGATTTACTGTTTCTAGACATACAAATGCCAGATTTAACGGGTATTGAGTTTTCAAAAATGTTACCTAAAGACACACGTGTTATTTTTACAACGGCTTTTGATCATTATGCCTTAGAAGGTTTTAAAGTAGAAGCCATAGATTATTTATTAAAACCTTTTGATTATGCCGAGTTCTTAGTCGCGGCCAATAAGGCAAATACCTGGTTTGAATTGGTAAAAGGACAACGCCAAAGTGTGCTTTCTGAAGAAAAGGAATTCCTTTTTGTAAAATCGGAATACAAGCAATTACGCATTAAACTAGCCGATGTGCTCTATTTTGAAGGTTTAAAAGACTATATTAAAATATGGATTAAAGATAATCCGAAGCCCATCCTGACCTTAATGAGCTTAAAATCTTTAGAAGAAGAACTGCCAAGCACGCAATTTATGCGTGTGCACCGCTCTTTTATTGTTTCCTTAGATAATATTGATGTTATTGAACGTAGTCAGATTATCATCAATGATCAGCGCATCACAGTATCAGAACATTACAAACCAAAATTCTTAGAATTCATTAATAATAACTCTTTAAACGGATAGCACGATTGGTATTCATCTATTGATTTTCAGATTTAATACGAGGAATTGCGGTATTGGTCTATTTCCTTTTTAATTTAAAAACAATAGAAGTACGTTTGTACCGCACAAAACTATATATATCAAATCATGAAAAAAATTGTTTTAACCGTATCGGTTGCAATCACAATGCTAAGTTGTAACAGTGTTAAAAATGTAGACACTTCTACCATTGCACAAGCTTCAACACTATTAAGCTCTTTAAGCTCAAACTCTACAGTACAACAAATTACAAGTCTTTTCAATTTATTAGACACTGATAATAATGATGCCATCAGTTCTTCAGAAGCTATTGGTTCAGTTTCAGAAAACTTTGACGTCTTAGATACAGACAACAGTTCTAATTTAAATCTTACCGAGCTAACAGGCTTATTAGACTTATTAAAATAATTACCCCTAGAATTAATTGCGGAAAAAGGGATACTTGAAAAGGTATTCCTTTTTTTTATGCATACCTCTAAACCCGCACAGAAATCGCCCTTCAGTAAAACTCTATATCTACAAAAACAGCCGCTTTATAGATAAATATCAGGCACTAGTCTATTGCTTTTTCACAAGGCTTATAATTGCAATACCTTTAAATCAAGGAAAGCAATAAGGCTTATCATTATTGCGATAAAAGATTGTTTAACGCCTTAAAATAAATGATTATGAAAACACGTATTAAAACCTACTTACTTCCTTTGACATTTTTGGTTGCATTCGCTTTTCAGGCGCCTGCGCAAAGCAAACGTAGTAGCAGTAAAAAAACAACCGTAATAAGCACTAAGAAACCCGTAAGCAAAAAAATACCGAGCTCAAAAGTGACGTATAAAAAACAGACTAAAAAAGTGGTTTCTGTAAGAAGCGTTCCTAATAAAAAGGTTGTACAATATAAGGGACAGAATTATTATTACGCTAACAACAGATTCTATACACAATCTAGAGGACGTTATATTGTTATTGCTCCTAAGGTAGGATTCAGAATTCAGACCTTACCATCTAACTATAAGCGTATACGTTATAACAACCGTGATTATTATGCTGTTAATGGAACGTTTTATATCTACGTTAATAACGAATATGAAGTGGTAGAACCAGAGATAGGAACTATTGTATATGAATTACCAGAAGATTACGAAAAAGTAACTATAGACAACCAAACTTATTATGAGTATGCTAATATTCTATACGAAAAAGTACAGGTAGACGGCACAAGAGCTTATGAAGTGGTTGGTATTATAGATATGGAATAAAGCTATTTAAGAAAATCATATTTAATTGATTGTTAGAGTGAGAAGGAGGGAAGTTATTAGAGTGGCGCCCTCCTTTTTTTATGTTCTTTTTTAAATACTGATAAGATAATTCTTATGGTACATCTTTTTATAGATGTCTTTACTAAACATATAGAGTTGCGCTGGTTTTTTAGAAACACCAACTTGCTTTTCATCTAAAGGAATAATGTATTTTTTATTGATGAGTTTTCGTCTAAAATTACGATTGTCAATTTCTATCCCTAAAATAGATTCATACAAATCCTGAACATCATTAATGGTGAATTTATCTGGTAACAATTCAAAAATAATAGGTTCCGCTAAACACTTGGTTTTTAAATCTTCATGTGCCTCTTCAATAATCTTCTTATGATCAAAGCCTAATTCGGGCAGAGATCTTAACGGAAACCATTTGGCTTGGTACTTATTACGTGTAACATCAACATCTTCTGTTTTTAATAAAAAATAGTAGGCAATCGTGATGGTACGTAAACTAAAGGCTTCTTTATCAATCCAAATTAAATCCTTCTCACTTAATAAACGATCAGGATCTCCAAAGGCTTTAAATTGCTTTTTATACTGATTGGTTAATCCCGTTAATTCCTTTAATACACGGGTTGCCGAATCATCTAAAGTTTCATCTTCATAAACATGGTATCCTGTAAGGACATAGTCGTCAACTAAAACCGCTTTCTCTTCAGATTCTAAGTAACGTTTTATCAGTAAAACATTTAAAGATTTAGTAATTGTGTCATAACCAAAAACCACACAATCTACTGATATATTAGAAATTTTATTAGGCATAATTTGTTTTTAACGGTGTTAAATGTAGCACAATAATTTTATTAAACGTCAATTTAACATTAAATATTTATTGAATAAAAGCCAAGCTACATCAGTATTCTTATATCAATATAGCATAGTATTAAGCTAATATAATATATTTTTTGGCTTTATATTTTGTAATATTCAAAATATATTTTATACATTTGACTAATAAACGTAAATATGACGTTTATTAAAACATAATCTTAGACCATTTAGAAATGAGCACCTTAACAACATCGCAGACCAACAATATCAAAAAGGTATTTAATCCCAAAGGCCTATCTTTAAGTTATAAGGTATTCATTCTTAGTTTATTTCTAGGGGTTGTCAATACCACCCTTAACGCACAAACAGAAAGCGTAACAGAAACCTACAAACCGTTTAGCATAAGCGGACATATAAAAAACATGCACACTTGGCATGGATTTGTAGTGCACCCAAGTGCGGTATTTGCAACAAGCCTTGAGTACAATACTCGCGATCAAAAATTTACTTTTGGCGTATGGGGAGGGGCTAGTTTTTCTGGCGTTGATGTTGAAAATTATAATACAGGAGAAAACGTAAGCGCAAGCTATAAAGAGTTTTCTATCTATACAAAGTATAAGTTTTCAGATCGCTTGTTTGTAGAGGCCGTATCGCACAACAATTATACTGGAGTAGAAGAACGTGGTGATGAATTGCATTATTGGAGTTACGACAAAACTCAAGGCTACAATTTTGTAGATATCGGAATAGGATATAATGTTAGTCCAAACACCTTACTTTATTTTGCTACGATTATAGCAGGTGGGGCTGGCGACTACGAGGTACAGTCCGATGGGAGCCTAGAAGATTCTTGGACGCATTATTTTGAAGTAAAAAGCAAAGTTTGGAACAACGACAATGCTAATTTATCCGTTTTTGCTGGTGGTGCATGGTCCTTTATTACAGATAAGACCTTTTACACCGAAGGTTCTGGAAACCTTATAAACGTCGGCGCTACTTATGGTAAAAATTTAAATATTGGTAGCTACCAATTACCAGTAGAAGTAACTGCGATGTGGAACCCTGAACAAGAAAAAACAGTTTTACAATTAGACCTTAAATTATTTTAACTCTAAAATAACATAGACTCCTAATCCTATGAAAACAATAGCCGACACCTTCGTTGGTGTTACAAAAATCGCTAAGGCTTCAGGAGTTCCTATTTTTATTACGGATCGTTCTATAAATCCTTCAGCAGAATTAAGAACCACGATGCTGACTTAACCATGGAAAAAGAACCGCCACCAACGTTAATGGAAAAGAAAAATTGATGACAGCTTACACCTTAAAACAAGACCACTTAGACACGATATCGGAACATATATCGATTCCTAAATATCAAAGACGTCAATTAAAAACGGGCATTGTCCATATTGGCATTGGCGATTTCCATCGTGGACATCAAGCCTATTACACGGATCAATTATTACACGATACCTCAATTACAGACTGGGGCATCTGTGGAGTGGCCTTATTGCCATCGGATATTAAAATATATAAGGCGCTTAAAAAGCAAGATGGCCTATATACTTTAATAGTAAAAGAATTTGACGGCGCACTCACTAAACGGGTCATTGGTTCTATTACGGAAGTTTTATTCGCTCCAGAAAACCCAAGTAAAGTCATAAAAAAAATGGCCAGTAGCGCCGTTAAAATCATCACCCTAACCATTACAGAGCGAGGCTACAACTACAATGAAGTCACCAAAGCTTTTGACGATCAAAACCCCGACATACGTCACGATATTGCCAATCCACTAATGCCTAAAACGGTGTTTGGTTATCTTACGCAGGCTTTAAAACTTAGAAAAGAAAAAGGCGCTAAAGGGGTAACCATCCAATCTTGCGATAATATTCAAAGGAATGGCCATATGGCTAAAAATATGCTTTTAAGCTATGTAAGACTTGCAGAACCCTCCTTAGTGTCATGGATTGAAACTCATGTTTCGTTTCCTAATAGTATGGTAGACCGTATAACACCAACAACAACAGCTTCAGATGTTGCAATTTTAAAAGCCACCACAGGCATTAAAGATGCATGTCCAGTGGTTTGTGAACCTTTTAAGCAATGGGTTATTGAAGATGATTTTGTTAATGGTCGCCCACTTTGGGATGCTGTTGCGGCTCGATTTGTAGAGGATATTGTGCCCTACGAAAAAATGAAATTAAGCCTATTAAATGCAGGTCATACCGTACTCGGCATTTTAGGAGCCTTATTAGGTTACAAGACCATTGATGAAGCCGTACACGATGAAGATCTCTGTACTTTTCTAGAACAATATATGGATCATGAAGTCAGCCCAACCTTATCCGATTTAAAAGGTGTAGACCTAGAGCACTATAAAGCCTCTTTATTGCAGCGCTTCGGAAATGTTAGTATTAAAGATCAAATAGACCGTGTTTGTTCTGAAAGCACTTCTAAAATTCCAATTTATGTTTTACCGACCATTAGCGCTAATTTAGAATCTGAAGGGCAAATTGAATGTGCCGCACTTTTAATTGCTGCGTTTGCCATCTATAGTTTAGGTAAAGACGAAAACGGAAAATCCCTCAACATAAAAGATACTATGGAGACAACCTTAAGGAAGAAAGCTGCCCAAGCAGCAAACGGACAACCGGAAGTCTTCTTAGAGATTGAACCTGTTTTTGGATTATTGAAATCGTCACCATCGTTTGTAAGCGCCTACACCAGAGCATATAACACCTTAAGAACTTCAAGAATTAAGGCCTGTATTAAAACCTATACCAATAACCGTATCAATTGCTAATTCCCCTATATTTATAATAGCAATTCTTCGAAGGTTTATGGCGAAAGTCATAAACCTTTTTTTTGTTTTAATCGTAAAGCCATCCAGTGCGGAAAAGCTATCATTATAGCCTTTAAATCCCATTCCTGTATTTATTTTCATTTGTAAACAAAAGTTTAACTTAATAAAGCTATATGTTGATTTTTGGCTTTGTAAATTTACATTTTGAAAGGCCACTTTACATTAGGATTCAGCCTTAAAAAAGGCCTTCAGCAATCACAATTATTATCAGAAAAATTTATATACCCCCGTTAATGAATACCCAACCCATAGCTTATTCTATCTTAGATCTGGCATTAGTTTCTGAAGGTCATTCCCTAAAACAAACCTTTAGTAATGCTTTAAAATTAGCGCAATATGCTGAAACTTATGGCTACACCAGATATTGGTTAGCAGAGCATCATAATGCGGAGAACATTGCGAGTAATGCCACCTCAATTTTAATCGGTTATATTGCGCAAGGCACACAAAGTATTCGTGTGGGTTCTGGTGGAATTATGCTTCCTAATCATTCGCCTTTAATTATAGCCGAACAATTTGGTACCTTAGGAAGTCTTTATCCACAACGTATAGATTTAGGCTTAGGAAGAGCACCAGGGACGGACCGCGAAACTGCTGAAGCCATACGGTCTGATTTTATGAAAGCCGCACATTCATTCCCAAATGAAGTCAGCAAAATACAAACCTATTTTTCAACGCAAAACGAAGATGCTAAAGTAAGAGCCACCATTGCTGAAGGGGTAGAGGTGCCTTTGTATATTTTAGGCTCTAGTACAGATAGTGCGCATTTGGCCGCCCAAAAAGGACTTCCTTATGCTTTTGCTAGTCATTTTGCAACGACACATTTATTTGAAGCCATTGAAACCTACCGTAAAGAGTTTCAACCTTCACAAGCGTTAGAAACACCATACGTTATCGCAGGTGTTAATATTATTATTGCTGAAACTGATGAAGACGCCCAACGTTTAGCCACCTCATTAATCCGTATGATTGTTGGTATTTTTACCGGCCGACGTGCCAAAGTGCAACCGCCAACGGAAATGACCGAAGACCTTAAAGATATTATGCGTAATCCGCAGGTACACCAAATGCTGAAATATTCTTTTATAGGAAGTAAAGCCACGGTAAAAGCGCAGGTTAAAGAATTTTTAGACCAAACCAAAGCGGACGAACTTATTGCCGTTACACATATTTACGATATTGACAGCCGCATACGATCGGCAGAGTTATTCGCAGAAATTATGAATGAATTACAGTAAAAATAAAGCCTAAAAAAACTCCTATGAATAAACATAGGAGTTTTTTTATAAGCTATTGTAAAATGCTTTTCTAAATTACATCGTCTTGTTTGACGCAGCACGCTTAAACTTATAGGTAATCCCAAAGTTAATTCCGAAAGAAGAGTAAGGTACTTTTACCGCTAATTCTTTTGAATCATCTGTATTTGTATTAGACAATTCATCAACATAAGTGGTAGTTCTGTTTGTTCCTGCTGGTAAATTATCAAGTGTATAAACCCCTTGAGCCGCAACGGTACCATCAGGTAAAACTAAATTCGTGTTCCATTCTGTAATTTCAGAATCTTTACGTTTTAAACTGATCCCATAATATTCCGCTTCAGCAAAAACACTAAAATTATCATTTAAAGGATATTCATAACCAATTGCTGCTACAAAACCTAAAGGAAATTGTCCATGATAATCTTCAACAAAATTTGTTTCCGTGTAAGAACCTTGAGGTACTCCAAAAGCATTAGCCTCATCTTCAGATAAGGTTTGTTTTTGATACGCTACAGCTTCTGTTTTTCCTCCTAACTTTACTAAAGCTCCTAAACGTGCGTACACATTATCATTAAATTTATATACAACAGATAAAGCAGCTCCAAAAGCACGTGCTCTAGCCACGGCATCAACTTCTAAACCTGGTACATTTACTTCAGAAACAGTTTGATCAGAACCGTGTAAATATCCCACACTTAGGTCAGCACCAATATGGTCATTAAAAAAATAGGTTCCTCTAATTTGTCCATTAAAACCCTCACCGTAACTTCCGTAAGTATTTTCGGTTTGAGATACAGATACTTTTTCTCCAATTTTCATCCCTGCACTTCCAATAGCATACCCGCCACTAGCAGAAATTTGAAATTGAGCATAAGACACGCTGCCTATTAAAAGTGCAGCTAATACTGTAATTGTTTGTTTCATTGATGTTGTTTTTTTATAAGTTATTTCGATTTTAAAACCGTCCTAGTTTTAAATCGATGGCAAATATAATTGTTTAATAATGTTGAATTGTTAAAATCTCACATTAATATTAACGATAATCGAATTTTTAAGCCAAAAAATAAACATTCTTATGAATTCTAAATGCCATGAACCACTAATAAAAAAAGGCAAATACACAACACTAAATCAACTTAAATACAAAAAAAACATACGATAAATACTACATTTTCAACTCCTTACGAGTCTATTTGTTTTAAGAAAAATGCATCAGAAGTTCATTAACACACCAAAATATGGTGAACACAAGCCTGTTATACCAAAAAAATTGAGGTCTAAAAAAATTCAACCTTGTTTTAAGGTGTAGATTAAGGATTAGACCTAAAAGTTCCCCAATTCCACATATTAAATACTAAAACAGCCTTAGTATTTATGAGCAATACCGTACAAATAATCGTATCTTAGCAGCCTTTAATTGAGGCGAAATTCCTCAATGAAACTCAGTAATATTAAGAGAATGAATTACAAGCATTTAGTTGAAGAACTCAAGGAGAACAGTCAACGTTTTCAAAATAAAAACGCGGTTTACGCTAAAAACGATCAGAACAACACCTGGGAAGGTATGTCTTGGTTAAATTTTGAAACCCAAGTTGAGCGTCTTTCTAAAGCCTTAATTCATTACGGTATTAACGTGCAACAGAATGTGGCTATTTTTTCTGAAAATATGCCGAACTGGATTATTGCAGATGCCGCGATTATGCGCGTTAGAGCTGTGAGTATTCCTATTTACGCCACAAATTCGAAAAAGGAGGTTGAATATGTTATTAATGATGCTGAAGTATCGCTTCTTTTTGTTGGAAACCAAAATGAATTTGATAAAGCCTTTGACCTTTTACAAACCTCTGAGCATTTAAAGGGTATTGTAGCCTTAACGAAATCCATTCAACTAAAACCTTCTAGCACTGTTATGCATTTAGAAGAGTTTATGGCCATTACCCCCACAGAACAGGTAGATATAGAACTTCAAAAACGTTATTACGAACGTGATTTTGAAGATTTAGCCAGTATTATATATACCTCCGGAACAACTGGAGAGCCAAAAGGAGTGATGTTAGATTATCATAATTTTGGAGGTGCCTTAGCCGCACATGATTACGAGTTAGACCTTACCGAAAAAGATACGTCGCTTAGTTTTTTACCTTTAAGTCATATCTACGAACGTAGTTGGGCTTTCTTTTGTTTAAAGAAAGGTATTGAGGTGTACTTTAACCAAGATCCTAAAAAAATTGTAGATGTCATAAAAGAAGTGAAACCTACAGTAATGTGTACAGTGCCTAGAATATTTGAAAAAATATTTGCCGCTATACAAGACAAAAGAAAAGAAGCTTCTCCTACAAAAATGAAATTAGCCAGCTGGGCTTTAGGTGTAGGAAACAACTATTACAATAAACACAAACGCTTAGGAAAATCTATTCCGTTAGGCTTACAATTAAAATTTAAAATTGCCGACAAACTGGTCTTAAGTAAATTACGCGAGGTCTTTGGTGGTAACATTAAATTTATGCCATGTGGAGGTGCGCCTTTAGTGGCCGATTTGGTCTCGTTTTTCCATTCCTTCGGACTTAATATAAAATGTGGTTATGGCTTAACTGAAACCACAGCAACAGCAACACTTTTTGGAGATACGCATTTTGAATTCAATTCCGCAGGCCAACCTCTTAAAGGCACTCAAATTAAAATTGGTGCTAATAACGAGGTCTTAGTGAAAGGTCCTGGAGTTATGAAAGGGTATTACAAAAAACCCTTAGAAACCACTAAAGTATTTGAAGACGGTTGGTTTAAAACTGGTGATGCCGGAAAACTAGACCACAAAGGCAACCTTATTATTACGGACCGTATTAAGGATCTCATGAAAACGTCAGGAGGGAAGTACATCGCCCCTCAAAAGCTTGAAAATGCCTTAATCACCGATTCTTTTATTGAGCAAATTGCAGTTATTGGCGATCAACAGAAATATGTTACCGCCTTAGCAGTGCCTAGCTTTGAAAACTTAAAAAAATATGCCTTAGAGCATAAAATAAGTTTTCAAGATGTTGAGGACTTAATCAGTCACAACCAAATTATAACGCTTTTTGAAAAACGTTTTGAAGACCTTCAGAAGGAATTTTCTAAGTTTGAAAAGATTAAAAAGTTCACCTTATTACCAAAAGAGTTTACTATTGAAACGGGAGAAATTACCGCTACCTTAAAATTAAAACGAAAGGTGATTCAGCATAAATATCAAGAACTTATTGATAAGATGTATTCTGAATAAATGTAATTCCAACCCCACTTAAAGATTCAAATTTAAGTGTCATTATTTTCACCATGATTCCATAAATAGGAGCGAGGGACCATCATTGTTTTCCACTAACACGTAGCGACTAATTAAATCGTTTTTTAAATCACTTTGTTATAGACGGCTCTAACAAACCTATAGAGTTCCGCTATTTTTTTTCAGAACCCCCAATTGGCTTTTCATCTAGAGGAATAATGTGTTTTTTTTTTATGAATTAGCATTCGTCTAAAATTTCGATTATCAAAATCTATTCATATCAACTAGTACAAGTCTTGCACCTCGTTCATCGTAAACTTATCTCAAGTTTCTAACTTACGAACGTAATCCCCTGTAAGCACATCACCATTAGCAACAACTTCCTTGCTGTCTTTAGGATTTAAATAACGCGGTATCAACAAATCATTTCAAGATTTCGAACTAGTGTCATACCCAAACACTACACAATCTACTGATAAATTTGATCTATTTCTCTATTTCCACAACACCTTTCAATTACAACAATAAAACCTTATTCTTGAACGCATCCAAACTATGATAAATATCATTAAACGTCATATTTACATTAATAATCATTAACACTTTAGCTTCCTTAAAAATATGTATTTATCAATATAGTATAGTTAATAAGTAATTTAACATACATTTTCTCCTCAAAAACGACAATTTCTTATTTTTTTGCAATACATTTGAAAAAACAAACGTAATTATGACGTTTATAATATAAGCGTCGACCGAATTGTAATTTTCATAAGATAACAAATTCCATTTATGTAAATTTTAAGGGTTAGTTATAACGCTTAAACTGTTGAAAATGTGAATTACAATACCTTAAGATCATAAAAAGCGATATTATGAATGGAACCAATGACTTTCAGCAGTTCAAAAACTTAAAAGAAGAACAATTACCAATTGCAAAAAACAGATTGCACAATTGGACACATTTTGCAGGTATCTATGCAGCAGAACATGTCGCCGCAACAGAATTTGTCATTGGCGCTACCTTTGTAGCCTTAGGCGCTTCAACAAAAGATATCTTATTAGGCTTACTAATTGGTAATATATTAGCGGTTTTAAGTTGGACCTTTATTACATCTCCAATTGCAGTAGACACACGATTAAGCCTCTATACCTATCTCAATAAAATAGCGGGCGATTCTATGACCAAACTTTATAATTGGGCTAATGTGATCATTTTTACCGTGATTTCCGCAGCAATGATTACCGTATCTGCAACAGCGGTTCGGTTTGCCTTTAATATTCCACCACAATTAAATTGGTACCCAACCAATCCTTGGTTTGTACTTATTGTATTAATTGTTGGCTCTGTTGTGGTTTCTATTGCAATTTACGGCTTTAAAGCGGTATCCGAGTTTGCTGGTATTTGTGCCCCTTGGTTATTTGTTATGTTTACTTGTGGCGCCTTCGTGCTTTTACCTGCCTTGTCTTTAGAAGTTTTAGACAAAACCATTCCTAGCGGATGGAGCGATTTTATTGCCTTAGGGAACCAATCGATATGGACCGGTATTAATAGTGAAGGAGAAGCAGGAATCGGTTTAACAGAAGTTATCGGATTTGCTTGGGCAGCGAACACCATTACACACTTTGGACTTATAGACATGGCGCTATTTCGTTTTTCTAAAAAGAAATCTTACGGATTAGCAACGAGTACAGGGATGATGTTTGGACACTACGTGGCTTGGATTTCTGCCGGAATCATGGGTGCTGGAGCCGCTGTAATCATTGGAAAATCTATCGTAGAACTCGATCCAGGTGATGTTGCCTATTACGCTTTAGGATGGTCTGGTTTTGTGATTGTTATTGTAGCAGGATGGACCACAGCAGTGGCTAACCTTTATCGTGCTGGTTTAGCGGCACAGGCCATATTTAAAAACCATTCTCGTAAAAAAACAACCATTGTTGTTGGCTTAGTTACTATGGCGGTGGCTTGTTTCCCTTTTGTGTTTTCTCAAATCTTACCGTTGCTTACTTACGCTGGACTATTAGTAGTGCCAGTAGGGGCTATTGTATTTGCAGAGCATCAAATATTCCCACGCATTGGCTACACGAGATACTGGTCACATTACCGCCAATTAACTTTTAGCACGCCTGCGGTTGCCTCTTGGGGATTAGGATTGGTATTTGGTTTTGGACTCAACGCTTTAAATGTGATGTCGTTCTTTTATCTGTTTTTACCAACTTGGGTATTCACCATCATTATTTATACCATTTTAGCTGGAAAATATGGGGCTAAAGACAAATATCCTGATGCTGAAGAAAAAGAAAGATTACGTAACATAAACATCGCTAAGTTTCAAGAGCAAAAAGCAGAACAAGAAACAGTTCCTGTAATAGATCATTCAATATTTACTAAAGTATTACGCATCGTTTCTTTATTAGCTTTAATTATTACTGTTGTTTTAGGGAGCAGAGTCTTATTTGGAAGTGCAAACGAAGAGATCTACATCCAAAATAGAGAACAATTCTATACCTACGCCTTCATTTGTACAATGACTTATTTTATAACTGCGTATTGGGCGCTTAAACGCGGAAAATCGAAAAACATCTCATAATCATGAAAAATATAATAAAACTTAATCAAAAGAATTTAGCTGAAATTTCTAAAGAGATTCCCACTCCAACTTACAATAGAAGTCAATTAAAAACAGGTATTGTTCATGTTGGTATTGGAGGTTTTCATAGAGCTCATGAAGCATTTTATACCGATCAATTATTACAAGATGAATCCATTACGGATTGGGGGATTTGCGGGGTCGCTTTATTAGATTTCGACACCAAAATCTACAACACCTTAAAGGAACAAGATGGTTTATATACTTTAATCATTAAAGAACTCGATGGTACGCATACTAAACGTGTTATTGGAGCGATTACAGACTATTTATTTGCTCCTGAAAACCCAGGAAAGGTTATAGAGAAAATGGCAAGTCCTGATGTTAAAATCATATCATTAACCATCACAGAAGGCGGCTATAATTATAATGAAGCGACTCAAGAATTCGATTTTAGTAATCCTTTAATTCAACACGACTTAAAAAACCCTCAAGCGCCTAAAACTATTTTTGGGTACTTAACACAAGCTTTAAAACTAAGAAAAGAGCGTGGCTTAAAAGGTTGCACTATTCAATCTTGTGATAATATCCAAGGTAACGGACACATGGCCAAGAGAATGTTAATGAGCTATGTACAAACTGCAGAACCTGAATTAACAGATTGGATTGAGACTAACGTGTCATTCCCAAATGCTATGGTAGACCGTATTACGCCTGCAACATCAGCTTTAGATATTGAAACACTAAAACAAACTTCGGGTATTGATGATGCTTGGCCTGTGGTTTGCGAACCGTTTAAGCAATGGGTTATTGAAGATGATTTTATCGCCGGAAGACCTGCTTGGGAAACCGTGGGTGCACAGTTTGTAAAAGATGTAGTGCCTTACGAAAAAATGAAATTAAGCTTACTTAACGCAGGACACTCTGTATTAGGTATTCTCGGTGCTTTATACGGTTATTCTACTATAGATGAAGCTGCTAGTAATGCCGATATCAGTTCGTTTTTACGAATTTATATGGGGAATGAAGTGACCCCAACTTTAGGAGACCTAGAAGGAGTGAATTTGAAAAATTATAAATTTTCTCTTATACAACGTTTCGGAAATACTTATATTAAAGATCAAATTGAAAGAATCTGCTCTCAGAGTTCAGCTAAAATACCGATCTTTATTTTACCAACGGTGTATAAACAATTAGAGCAAAAAGGAAGCATCAATCATGCGGCTTTTATCATTGCTGCGTTTGCGATTTATAGCTTAGGACAAAACGAATTTGGTACACAACTCATTATTAAAGATGCTATGGAAGCCGAGCTAAACGAAAAAGCTATTGCTTCTCAAAATAACCCAACCGCATTTTTAGAATTAGAAAGCATTTTCGGAACCCTTAAAAACGATGAGACCTTTGTAAAAGCATACAATGAAGCTTATCTAAATATTGTTCAAAATGGTATTGAGAAATCCGTTAAGGACATTAATAGTAACGTTTTAAACGACATCTAAATGAAAAATATAGTTTGCTTTGGCGAAGTGTTATGGGATGTTTTCCCTACACATAAAAAGATAGGAGGAGCGCCTTTAAATGTGGCGTTACGCTTGCAATCTTTAAACAACAACGTATCTATCATTACCAGAATAGGAGCGGACACTAAAGGTACTGAAATTGCTAATTTCATTAAGGATAACGGTGTGAATACTGAAAACATTCAAATTGATGATACTTTAGAAACAGGAGCGGTTGATGTCATTTTAGACCAAACAGGATCTGCAACGTATACGATTAACCACAACCGTGCTTGGGATAATCTGCAAGTCACAGACACCGCTTTACAAGCCACTAAACAAGCCGATGCTTTTATATTTGGGAGTTTAGTCGCTAGAGATCTTACGTCGCGCACCACCTTATTTAAATTATTAGAAGTCGCAAATTATAAAATCTTAGATATTAATTTAAGAGCGCCACATTATACCAATGCTGTCTTAAAAGAATTGATGGCTGTGGCCGATTTTATAAAATTTAATGACGATGAGATTTTTGAAATTGCCGAATTAATGCATTTCAAATCAGAAGACCTAGAAGAGACCATACGTTTTATCGCTAAACAAACGGGCACGGCAAACATATGCGTTACCAAAGGTAGTCATGGTGCTATTTTATATTATAATGAAACGTTTTATCACAATAAAGGGTACCACGTTAAAGTCGCAGATACTGTAGGCGCCGGGGATTCTTTTTTAGCAGCGATAACCAATAAATTACTCAAAAAAAATAGTCCACAAGAGGCCTTAGATTTTGCTTGTGCTATGGGTGCTTTAGTAGCGAGTAGTGAAGGGGCGAACCCTAAAATTGAAACCGAAACGGTACATCAATTTATGAAGCAAAGCTAGACGATAAGTCAACTTAGTGATGTCTTTTTATCATCACACTATAATGTACAGATAGCTTACTAACAAAACACAGGATGCGTTAGTAAGCTATTTACATTAGTCCTCCAAAAAAAACATGACACCCCACAAAGGCGACAACGGATAAAATAATACCAATCAGAAAGATATGAAACGATTTGCGTAGCAACTTAAATTTGCGATCTATCGTTTTCCCTAAATGATAGGTGTCTTTTGCTATGGTTCTATAAAGTTCGTCCCCTTCATTCATTAAGTTGGTAATACTGTCTACATAGGCGTCTTCTTCCATGTCTTGAAAATTACCGTAAAACATTAAGTTTTTAGCATCACTTTTGCCGTGTACAAGTTCTGGACGTGTAGCAAAAACAGCAAAAGTAATCGAAGCTAAATTGGTCACTAAAATCATGATTATCGGATAAATAAGATGCGGGTCATTATGCAACTGCCCCATAACGGTTCCTAATATCAACGATAATATTAGAGCATTTATAGATATCAAAATATTAGATTTTGTATCTATCATAGTATTTAAGGTGTACTGATTTTTAGACAGCAGTTTAAATAAGGTTTCCACACCGCGTTCAGACCTTGGTGCTACTTTAGCCAATTTCTTTTTTAGTTGCTTTAAGGCCTCTTTATCAATATTTAACTCTGCCATTAAATACTTATCTTCTGCTTTTTCTTTTAATTTGTCTTTTGATTTATCTGCCATCCTTTACAAGGTTAAATTTAGATTATTCTTTAGCTATTTTTAAAATGACTAATAGCGTCTTCAAAAAAGGCTATGCCTTCTAATGCTGTTATAGTGTCCGCTTTCAACACAGCACCTACAAAATCCCCCGATTTCCACATCCCTGATGATAATGCAGGCAACGTAGAGGTCGCTATTTTTTGTCCGTTTTTGTAGCCTGAAATGTATAAATAATGAGTGTTACATATCGCATCTGGAATGGCTAAACCGAAGCCAAGCGTTATATCAGAATCGGGTAGGGCACTATAAATCCCAGAATCAAAGTGATGTGGCCAAACTCTAATCGACGCTTTAAGGTTATAGTGTTCGTCTATGTTTTGAAGCACCAATTGCGCCATAACGCGTAGGGCTTTTAACGCCATTAATTGGTCGAAATCTAAAAGTTGAAACGTAAAAGTAGCATCTATAGCATAAGGTAACTCAAAGTGAAACTTATAGTTGTAGGTTTTATTTAAACGGATTGTAGCCGTATGACTCAACCAACTTAAGACTTCGGTGTGCATAGCCCCATCCAATTCAAAAACAACAGTGTCGTTGTCGTTTGATTTCCATTCTAAAGCAAACCGTTCGTAACTTAAACACAATTGATCGCCTTGGTCTGAAAGTACATGAGTACTCAGACAGCCGTTTTTAATATCGAAGCCTAAATTGGTATGACTATCGTCTGCTTTTTTATCTAAAAAACTAATTCCCGCTGCAGCTAAATACTGAGCTGCTAAATGCATTTGTTTTATCATAAGTTTATCGTATTCATTTTTATTTAAAAGGCAAAACCTAACACAAAAGCAATTCTACCGCCATCACTGCTGCCATAATAGCCTACGTTAGCGGTAAAGGATTCTAAGCCACTGACCCAAAAAGAACCTCCAACACTGTTATGCCACTTATCTGAAGCATCATCTTTTATCCAAACACGCCCATAATCAAAGCCTCCTGTAATACCGTATTTTAATGGAATAAAACTGGTTTTTACCTTTCCTAATAGCAATCTTAAATCGGTGGTATGATACGCGCTATATTGCCCTGAAAAACGTTCTTTTCTAAAACCACGTAAATTATCACCACCACCTAATTGTGCGGCGTGGTACAATTCAAAATCATCACCAAAAATAGCTTCACCACCTAATTTTGTAGCTAAAACTAAGCTGGCACTTTTATTTAAGCGGTGGTTAATCGCTAAATGTGGTTTAAGATAACCAAATTTATTTTCTGTTGCACCACCATCTACATTGGCTTTATACCCTGCGGTAAGTCCCACATCTAATCCCATAGTAGGAAACGACGCATCATCTCTGTTTTTAAAACCATAATTAACCTCAGCACCTGCATAAGTTTGGCGATCAAAAAGCGCCGCACTTGAAGGCAAACTATTAATAAACCTATCGGCTACATTTTTAACTTCAAAAGATTCAATTAAGGGTTTAAAGTAAAAAGAACCACCATCTCTACCACGCCATATTAATGCAAACGCAGCACGCCATTCTTTAATGCTTACACGGTTAAAGTCAATATCAACTTCATCTTTATCGTAAGTGGTTTCATTTCCGAAGCCAAAAAAGTTTTGTGCAAAATTAGGACTGGTATGTTTGGCTTCTACCGCAAAATTCCAGTGGTGAAAAATATTAGAAAACTCACCTCTATACGATACATCATAACCCGAATTCCCCGTGTAATACGACGCGCTTAAACTGTGTTTTGTGGTAAACGGATTGCGTTGTAAACCGTAAGTTGTAAAATTATCTACAAACCCAATACGGAACCCATCATCTGGATTAGCCCCTAAGATTGGTAAAAACTGATTCATGCTATATTTACGTTTTTTGTAATCGTAATTATTTATACCATAATCATTTACCAGCCATTTCTTAGAGTGTTTATTCACTATTGTATTGTTCTTGTCTTTATAATCATAAAGCTTTACGTTTTTATTATTTTCAAAATTATAGGTATCATTTTTCTTCCCTCCAATAATTTTAAGTGTTATAAAATCATCACCTTCACCGGTGACATTAAAAGTATCTTTTCCATCCAATCCATAAATCCATATGGTTTTGGTTTCGGCTTTAGTAAATGTTCTTTTAAAGATACCAAGATCTTTTCGGTGTACTTCTATAGTGGTTTTTCCATCAGGGTGTCTGGTAATTTCAAACCGATCGGCTTTCTGAGTTCCGGTAACAACCTGATGTTTATTAACGTAATCATAATAGGTGCGAGCTATGCTAACAATGTTACCACGTCGGCCTTTTAACTTTTGTTTGATCTCTTCTATGGTAGCGCCCTTTACTTCTTCGGGCAAATTTTTAAAAGCGTCTTCGATTACTTGGTCTGTAATCCCCGTTTGTAGGGTTTTAGCTTCGGCTTCCCAATCGGCCCAATTAGACTGATTAATAAAGGTCATATCTAAAGGATAAGGCTCAAAACTAAACCATTTAGGACTTGGCAATTCCGCATCAAACGATTGCATCATACGGATGCTTGGTACTGCACAACGTAGAAAACTTAATAGACTTCCATCAAAAACAGAAAAGGCCTGGTCACGATCTCTAGGAATGGGTTTACAGATCTCCGTACCGTCTTCTTTTTCAAAAAGTGCCCAACGCCATTGGTCTTCATGGCGGTCCCAATCTCCGATAAGCATATCAAAAAGACGGGCTCTAATGTATGAGGATTCATCTACAATAGATTTTCCCGATTTATTAATTTCTTGCAGCACATCATTAGTACTTAATATGGCTTTAGGTGTTCCAAAACTCTCTAAATCCCGATGTCCAGACTCTACACGTTCTTCAATAATATAAAGTTCATCACCATACTCATCATTATAAGCCCCTAAAGTGGCTTGCTTAGGAATATAGTACAACTCAGGGTTGGTATGGAAAATAGACACCGCATCGGCTAGGGTTCCTATAGTTGTAGGGGTGTAAGGATGTGCTGTGGTATAAAAATCTAGCAGAAAACGATCAGCAAAACTATCTTCTAAGTCTTCCTCTACATATTTATCTTGAAAGGCGGTAGATTGTAAAAACTTAATAGCACTTTTACGTAAAGCACGCATAACGTACTGTTTCCCATCTTTATCTTCTAAGCGTAGGGATTTAGATTGATGCCCACCACCACGCCTCATAGGCGTTAAGCCGCCTTTTAAAGTGTCTATAAAAGCCACTGGTGCATTTACAGCTTTACTGTAAAATTCTCTATAATGTTTTCCCCAAAGCCCTTTGTAAGTCTTGCTTTTTTCGGTCTCTTCTGGTGTATATACTGAGGCACTATATGTGCTATTAAAACTATCTCTAGCTTTAAAAACATAATTAACTTCAGGTTCTAAAGGCGCAATAACGGTTGTTGTAAACACTGTGCTTTCGCCTTGAAACGTCACACTAACAGTACCTCCCTTAAAAAGATCAATACGAGCATAGCCATTTTCGTTAGCACTAAAATCGTTTTCATCTCTTGGATTGGCTTTTTCTATTGTTCCTGCGGCACCACTAATAATTTGCGGTACGCCATAAGTATTAATGTATTGTAGATTTTTATCATGACCCGAAACAAAGACAATGTTTTCTGTTTGCCTAGCCAATGTGATCAATCGGTTTCTGAATTTTGTGTTTTGCTTATTCTGAAAATCATGCAAAGCTGTACCACCGGTTCTTGCCAATAGCCCTTCTTTAGTATTGGAAAAAAGCGCGTGATGCATAGCTACTAGTATCGTTTTGCCTTGCGATTTTTTTAACATACTCTCAAACTCTAAGAAAAACTGGGTTCTGTTTTTAATATCACAATCTTGGTTTAAGTACGTGTGCGCATTCCAATCTTCCAAATACCATTGTGAATCCATAGTGATTAAAACCACATCATCCGTCAATTCTGTTTTTTTAATAGGACAACCTTCATCGGGATAGAATTTTGCCTCACTATTTTTTTGAATAAAATCTTCAATAGCCTTCACATCTTTATGGCCTTTGTTGGCCCATTCGTGATGTCCTGGTGTAAAAATTACTTTTCCTTCAAAAGCTTCTAAAACCTTTAATGGAGTAGTAATAGACGCTTTAGAAGCTTTGTTGTAACCTGTTTTAGGCACCACATTACCTAAGATCAGTAATTTTGAATCGTCTAAGCTTTTGGCTTCTTCAGTGATTTGTTTTAGCACCGAAGTATCGGTGGTAGCCCCTGTATTTCCTGTCACAAAAACAGAGGTTTCTAATTCTTGTGCTATAGAAAAATAACTGACAAACAACAGCATTAAAACTATGCTAATTTTGATGGATAAATTTGTTTTCATATTAGTGATATTGATGGTATTTTAAATGGTAATATTTTAATGCCATTAAACTGCTAAAAAGCAATAAAGAATAATAGCACATAGGTGTGCCAGACACTGTTTTGGGACATTCTGCATGTCCTATAAATTGCATAACGGAAGCTACAAGAGCTATACTTCCTGCTAAACCTGTGAACAGAAAATAGAGGACGTTTCCTTTTTTTAATAAATGTGCTGTAAGCGGAACAATAAAACAGATTAGAACGACTATACATATAGGGATATGAAGTAGTTTGGGGCAACCTTCACCCGTTTTAAATTCCTCAACAACTAGTGTTCCAGCGCCATATACACCTATAATAAGGAGGATAAGGATACTGTTATAGGGGATTTTTTTAAACATTAGTTTTAATTCTGTTGATATAGGTGGAACATTCTGTTCTTCTTACAGCATATATAGACCTAACCTTCCTTTACAGTTTAGGCCAAATGATACCTCCATCACATATTACATTGTTATTTGTGATCTCATTATCAGTAGTTTTAAAAAAACAACGATAGCTTATAAATAAGTAGGAAGCTTTATCTATAAATAATATTTAATTGACTTGAGTAGTAAGCTGATTCTCCATATCAACATCATCTTCTAAAAGTTCTTCTGTAACCGCTTCAGTACCTAAAGCCTTTTCAACTTCAGCTTTTAAATCTAAAATGCTATTAATTTCAGGATGGTCTATAGAAATCTCTTTCGCATTTGCTAACTGTACTTTTACATTTAAAACGCGCTCAGTAGTTCCTAATCCAAATTGAAGCAATGCCGTTTGGTCACTTGCTAAACCTTCACCGGTCACTAACCAATCTGTTAGAGTTTGGGTTGGGGTGGTTACGGTAACTTTAGCACCTTGTACATTCACCGACTCACCTAAATCGACTTGCAGGTAATTGTGTGTCCCGCCTTTATTGATGTAAGCTAAAGCTGGACTGTCTATATTCACCCAAATCATATCTAAATATCCATCGTTATTAAAGTCACTCACCAACGAGGTAATAGCATAATAAGGATTACTAAGTCCACTTTCTGCTTCGGTTGGCGCAAAAGTGCCATCTTCTTTTTGGATCAATACACGACTTGGTAGCTTAAACAACTTGCTAGGTGGGAAGTCGACATAATTTTCGCCCACCATTAAATCTTGTAAGCCGTCATTATTGAGATCTGCAAATGTACAGCCCCAAGCAAATTCGTAATCGGCTATTTTAGCTGTTTCAGCCACATCGGTAAATTTAAAATCACCTTGGTTTTCAAACAACATCCATTTGTCTGTAAATAAAGACGTGTCTTTTATATCGCCATGAGCAATTTTATTAGGCAATGTGCTTCCGGTGTTAGAAAACATAAAGTCTGCCCAACCGTCATTATTATAATCTCCAACAGCAAGTCCCATTGGGTAAGCAAAACGCTTGGTCATTGGGTTGGCTTTCATGGTAAAGGTTAAGTCGCCATTATTTTTATAAGTACGCACTTCTCCCGTATCGTGTACCACCACTAAATCTTGCCAAGTATCATTATCGATATCTACAAAAACACCTTGAAATGTATTGTGTACATAATCTAAGCCAGCCGCTTTGGTAATACTCTTAAAGGTATTATCGCCATTATTAAGCAACAATTCGCTGGTAGCACCATAATCGTAATCTTCAAAAATATTTTGCCCTTCCATCAATTCCTTTTTAATGTAAGTCGCTAAAAAGATATCCAAATCACCATCTTTATCAATATCGGCTACAGTAATTCCAGCAGGATTAGATTTCGCATTTACAGGCGTATCTATAAGCACTTCTGTAAAAGACCCCTTAGTGTTGTAATACAAATGAAGTCCGTCTTCACGACTTAGTATAAGATCTGTAAAACCGTTATTATCAAAATCAGCAGATACCGCTCCAACCGTTGTTGTTGTAGTTCCTTTTTTAGGTAAATTAACTTCCTTAGAAATGTCTACAAACGCATTATTACGATAAGCAAAAATAGCGTCCTCTTGTTCCATACCGCCTCCAAAGAAGACTTCATCAACGTTGTCATTATTAATATCTATTAAAGCCGAAGGGGCAATAGGTAATGATTTTTCACCTTGGTATTGGTGTACAAAATCTAAAGTAATAGGGGTAAATTTCGGAATCTCTTTCTCTGAAATACTAATATCGTATTTATCAGAAACAGAATCGCGCCAGAAAAAGCTCATCATAAATAAAACAAACAAGACTAGGGCAATGCCTACGAATTTTAAAAGGTTTTTAACGAATTTCATAAGTTGTGTTTTTTAGTTGGTATAGGGATAATGCAAATAATACAAAGTGAGTAACATTCATTAGTATAGGGAGCATATGCTTCCCAATCGCGGGGATAAGTTGCCCTAAAACCACTAACAAAATAAGAATAACAATAGGGTTAAAAATGGCCATCCATTTTTTATAAAAGGTGCCACCTTTTAAAATAGCAATGGCAAACGCCACTGAAAGGGTTGCGATAATAACCCGTAGGGCTTGTACCAGTATTTCCATATGCTTGGTGTAATGCGCCAATAGGTCTTGGTAAACCACAGGGCTCATAGCATCTTGTAGATGTACAATGTTGCCAATTGAAGCTCTAGAACCAATCCAAACCCCGCCGACTGTAAAAGCCACAAAACCAATAGCTAAAACAAGTTGTGCTAAGATTTTATTTCCTGGTTTTAGCATGCGGTAAATATGAATATAGCCCGCAAAATAAAAGGGAATACCTATAACCGCTAAAAAATGACCAATACTAAGGTGATCTAAGGGAACATCTTTAAAAAAGGTATAAGCTTCAGAATGCTCTAAAATAGAAGGGGAGTAGTGTAAAAAATATTCGCCTAATCCTACAAGAATGGAAGCGAAAAGACCGAGATAGCCTAAAATTTTAGTGCGTTTCATTTGTTTTTTAAAAAGTTGGTTTTGAGTCTGTCGAAGGTTTTTAATATTCCTTTCAAAAAAAATCAATAACGCTATCTTATTGTCATATTGAGAGTTATGAAGATGATCGTGATTATGACATAAAACCTAGATTTTAAAAGGTGTTACGCCTTTTAACCGTTACTTACATTTTAAATAGGAGTTGTATCAGCTAAAACACAATTTTATACTAAAGCCTTAAACATTTTAAAAGCGTTGTTATAATTTTGCACTTTACAAACGCCGCCTAAATTTAAAAGCTTGCTAGAAAAACAACAATTACCCCAAGAACAGCTTACAGAAACCGACCACTTTATTTACTGTTTAGAAGGGGTTGATGATGTAGACACCAACCAAGTTACCGACGCACAAGAAAACTTAACGCAATTAGCCTTAAACTATGGCATAGCAAGTATTTACAAAACTTGTGACACTATTGAAGGATTAGAGGACAGCATAAACGCATTAGTGTTAGATGACCATTATTTTAAAGATTATGAAATCATCTATTTAGTAATGAAGGGCGAAGCCAATACCATTTGCTTAAACGACTACTATTATAGCTTTCAGGAAATTGCAGAACTTTTTGAAGGTCGATTAAGTGGAAAAATTTTACATTTCTCTAATGCCAAAACTCTAGATTTAGATGAAGAAGAAGCGCAGTATTTTTTAGACATCACAGGAGCCAAAGCCGTTTCGGGCTATGGTAATGCGTATAGCGGCATGGCGAGTTCTAACCTGGATAAGGTTTTCTTTAATTTATTTAAAGACGATGATGATATGTTTGAGGTCGTAGAAGAGTTACACCAAAGACATTATAGCGTCTGCAAACGACTAGATTTTCGACTGTATTATTAAACGCTGTTTTTTTATAGCATTTTTGAGCACTGTATTTAAACCAAAGTCAGCCATACCTAATATTATTTTATATATTGGCATACAAAGTACAGCTGACTTAAATTTTGAAACTATTAAAACTTTTGTAATAATGTTTTCAGTTTATATATAGAAAGGGCTGAAAGTAATATAGCAATAACCACAAGCATCATTTCTGGTTTTGGTCTTGCAAAAAATTCCATTGTTAAACCACCAAGCATCGTAGACAGTAATAAAAAATAAGCTAATTTACCTAAGCTATTAGTGTGTTTAATAGCATATACAAGGAGAAGAACCCCTATTACAAGTTCTACAACACCTGTAAATAGTCTAAAAACAGTAGGATCTAGCGGTACTAAAGATTTGAATTGTTCAAAACCTTGAACGCTTTTTTCTATTCCTACTAATTTTGGTATTGCAAAAAATACCATGAGCCCAGCGGCAATAAAATTACTGACTTTATTAAAAATATTCATTTTTTTGTTTTTTTTTAAAATTTTAGTATTCATTTTTATTTAAAAGTAGTGTCATCCATTAATAAGGAATAAAACACTTTTTCTTGCAGCTGCAGCTACCTGAAAAATAGCATCCTCAACATTGTTTCGCTTTACGCAATTATTGAGACAAAACCTTGGTCGTTTAATTTTACAAAACCTTTTATATGTAATTAAAAAAGAGATTGTTTTTTTAAAGTAAAGCAGTCATTAGTGTATAATTTAACATCTTAATAAGCCTATAAACCTTGTTATTACTGTGATGGCGGTAAGCCACAAAAGAAACATCAATTAATACTGCATATTTGAGTTTAATAAAACAATAGAACGTTTTAAAGCGGAGATTTTACTCGATACAAATCTACAAGCGTTGTCTTTCTTGCAAAGGCAGGAATCCACCATACAAACATCAATTTCTACCGCACTAGTAGTCATGCTGACATGAATTCATTTTGTGCCCCATCAGAATGACCAATATTTTTTCTTTTACTAGCCATATAACACAGTCCATGAGTAGAGAAGATAACTTTTGGTATAATGCTGTATCTCAGAGCTTTTTTTAAAACTATTAAATACGAATGGCTATACCGTTTTAAGTTTACGATTATAATATTTAATAAAAAACAAAACCACGGGTAGGGATTTCTTTATGATAAACGTTCTAATAGTATAAAAATTAACTTTTACAAAAAATGAAAAAAATGAAGCTATTATCAGTACTATGCTTATCGCTATTTTTAAACACTCTCTATGGGCAAAATGTTATCATTAATGAAGTCAATTCTGAAGATGACTTATTATAACCAGTTAACAAGTATTTAAAATAGAAATTTATTATTATGAAAAAATATTTGATGTTAAAAACATTACTTTTTGGTTGCATTTCATTATTGACAACATCAACTTATGGACAACGAATCTATGATTTAATGGATCAAGATGGTGTAAATTTAGAAGAAGTACAGCAGGAAGCCAAAACCTATTTTGATTCTGTAGGGAGAGGAAAAGGAACTGGTTATAAGCTTTTTAAAAGATGGGAACATCATGCTTATTCAAAACTGCAAGAAGATGGTACTATTTTAAGTAGAGAGGCGACCACAAAAGCTATAAAAGAAAGTAAAATTTCTTTAACTAATAAATCCTCAAATACGTATTCTGCTAGCAACTGGACAGAGATTGGTCCGTTAACAATTGCATCTGGGAATTCTGGAACTACCCCTGGAAATGGAAGACTTACAGCTATTTATATAGAACCTGTTAATCAACAACTTATTTATGCAGGTTCGCCTGGAGGAGGCTTATGGAAATCTATAAATGGTGGTAGCTCTTGGTCTCCAATAGGGGATCAGTTTGAAAACATGTCTATCTGGTCTGTAACATGTGATCCTAGTAATACCGATGTAGTGTATTATGGAGATCAACTAGGTCAAGTATTTAAAAGTACAGATGGTGGTGCAAACTTCACAAAGATTTTGGATGAGACGGGGGCTGTTCTATGCATATTGATAAACCCAAATGATTCAAATGAGATATTCGCTTCTATGAAAAATAAAGGGCTTTTTCATTCTACAAATGGCGGTACAACGTGGACACAAGTAATTACTGGCGGCACTATAGAAGACATAAAGTACAAGCCTGGCTCTACTACTACGATTTATGCTTGTGGCAATGATTTTTATAAATCTGACAATGGAGGTAGTAGTTTTACACAAATTACAAATGGTATTTCATATTCTGGTAGAATGAGATTAGATGTCACTCCTGCTAATAATAATTACGTTTACATTGCACAAGCAAAAGGTAGTGGATTTGGATATCTTTATAAATCAACAGATAGTGGAAATAGCTTTACGATTCAAACAGATAGAGCAAGTTCTGGAGATATTGTAGGTGTTCAAGCATCTAGAAATTTAGTTATTGCGGTAAGCGACACTAATGCAGAAGAGGTACATGCTGGTGGGTTTACATTATATAAATCTGTAGATGGTGGTGTTAATTTTACACAAGAAACATCTTGGTTAAAGTCATTTATAGCCTACCCATACCTTCATGCTGACCAAGAAGATGCTTTTTTTGTAGATGGAAATATGTATGTAGGGACAGATGGAGGATTATCAAAAAGTACTGATAATGGAGCATCGTTTACAAATCTATCTGTAGGGTTAGGGATACAACAACTTTACAGTGTATCTAGCTCATTAACCGATAAAAATGTAGTGGCTGGTGCTGCGCAAGATAATGGTCCAGTTATTAAGTTTGGGGAAACAACTTTGTGGAGACATTGGTCTAGTGGAGATGGTGTTTCTTGTGCCGTAGACCCTATGGATGCAAATACTGTTTATAGTTGTACGCAATATGGAGGGCTTTTAAAAACAACGACTAAAGGGGTTTCTAAAGTTCAAAATTTAATAGTGCCTCCAGAAAATAATGCAGGTCAATGGGTTACACCTATTGCTGTAGATGAAACAGATAATAAAAGAGTTTATGTAGGCTATAAAGATTTATACCGTCACAACAATTCTGCTATCAATGGTACAGGATGGGTAAACCTTTCATCTGGTGCATTTAGCTATAAATTAAAGCATGTTGATTTATGTCCATCAGATGAAAACACGGTTTATGTCGTTTCATATAAAACATTATATAAGAGTACAAATATTTTATCAGCTACACCGACATGGACAGGTTATCCACAATCTTTATATATAAATGATATTGCGGTAGATCCTTACGACTCAAATAGAGTGGTTTTAGTAGCTTCTAATGGTGCCGTTAAGTTAACAACAGATGGCGCAGAGACTTGGACAGATATTTCTGAAGGTTTACCTGATGTTGCTATTCAGGCAGCTGTATTAGACCGATCATCAGACCAAGGAATTTATGTAGCCATAGATGGAGCGGTATATTACAAAAGCAACACGGTGACTACATGGACTCTTTTTTCTGAAAACTTACCAAATGTAGACATTACTAAACTAGATTTATATTATGGGGCTACAGGTGAAAGTAGAATACGTGTAGCAACCTACGGTAGAGGGGTTTGGGAATCGCCTTTATATGATGATAGCGACGTGGTGCTTTCAGTTGACAATCCAGAATTAGAACGTGATACTGTTGTAGTCTATCCTAACCCTGTTTCAACTACTTTATATGTACAACTAGCAACGCCAGAAGGAGATATTGCTCTATCTGTATTCAGTTTATCCGGAGCTAAGGTATTAGAAAATAGTTTTAAAACACACAAAGGATTAAATTTATTAAAATTAGACATAGAAAATTTAAAACCAGGTGTTTATATTTTAAATATGGATATGGAGGGGACAAAAACTGTAAAGAGATTTATAGTAGAGTAATCCATAAATGTTAGCAAGAGTATAGAAATTATATCATAGCGTAATTTTATACTCTTGCTAATAACTCTATCCAAGAATTTCCTAAAAAAATTACAACACCTATTTGTAGAAGGGAAGCGTAATCTGTGTGAAATGGGGTTTTAAAAATAAAACATAAATCGCTTATTCTATTATTTCTATTTTTCAAATAGAAACTCGCCTCTAGTTTCTGCAGTATACATTCCCAAAGCCGTACCCCATCTCACTATGATTTATATGTTGGTTAGTTTTTAGTTTTCCACTAAACTTTCTAGAGCATAGTACAAACGATTCTTAGCATTGGCTTGCGACCCAAAAATAGACCGAAATTGATGAGCGTTTTCAGCGATTAGAATCCATTGTGGTGTTCCTTCAGATTTAAACTGGTCATATACCTGATGATTAGGATCTATATAAATAGGAAAAGGAATTTCGCCACTGGTAAAAATAGCTTTAATACTTTCTTCAGTCGCTTCTCTACCTGGGAAGTTAGAATGAATGCCAACCACTTGAATTGACGGAAAGGTTTGTTGCAACTCGTATGCCAGAGGAATAGCACGTCCGGTACAACCTAAACACGCATTGTTATAAATGATCAGTACGAGAATTTTATCCTTATAGGTTTGCATGAGATCGACTGCATTTCCCTCTAAATCCAATACTTTAATACTCGCAACAGCATCATTCATATTTAGCGCTTCTATGATTATTAGACCACAAAATTAAGCTTTTAAGCGTTATAAAAGATAAGCCTTCCAAGCTCGTGACTTCATACGCTACAAAAAAGCCAGTTAGACACGCTGCTAACTGGCTTTTCTAGTTTATAAAACGAAATAAATTTGACTTAATGCGAAATGATCCGTTTTACCACAGTGCCTTCATCCGTTGTAAAACGAACAAATAACACCGGACTTTCCTTAGAAAACTCCTTTAAACTTATGCTAATTATTTCATTTTCAGCATTCATCTCTAAAGGACTCACCACACGTTTTAATACGCGTCCGTTCATATCAAAAACTTCAATGGTTGCGTTTGTATTTACCGTTGCATGATGACTAAAGTGTACCACATCTTCATAGGGAATAGGATAGACGTCCACGCTAAATGCACTTCGGTAATACGGTCCCGTTGCACCAGCACCACAAGCATCACCAAGACCATCGCCATCTAAATCGGCTTGATCAGGATTATAGGTATAAATGCAATTATCTACACAGTCGGCAACACCGTCTGCATCGATATCATCAAAACCTTCATCAATAAGACCATCGCCATTATTATCTATGCCATCGCAAATTTCTTCAACTTCAGGCGTTTCACAAGCATCACCAATACCATTAGCATTTGTATCTAATTGATCTGGATTTGGGGTCTCAGGACAATTATCTACACAATCGGCAATACCATCGCCATCCGTATCGGCAAAACCTTCATCAATAAGGCCATCGCCATTATTATCGATACCATCACAGATTTCTTCAACTTCAGAAGTTTCACAAGCATCACCAATTCCATTGGCATTTGTATCTAATTGATCTGGATTTGGGGTCTCAGGACAATTATCTACACAATCTGCAATACCATCGCCATCCGTATCGGCAAAACCTTCATCAATAAGACCATCGCCATTATTATCGATACCATCACAGATTTCTTCAGCAATAAACGGCGGCAACTCAATAACGGTATCAAACAATAAAGGGTGAACTTCGCCTGAATTCTGTTCAAACGCCGCAACGATAATCTGACCGTCTATATTAAACTGGCTGCGATTATTAAATCGTGCTTTGGGCGCATAAATAGTCCCATACATTTGCGCACCGCCTGTGTATTCTAGCGTAGACTGTACCTCCGGAAAATTATATAGAATATAAGGCGCGTAACTTAAAGGGCTACCCACAATATTTGGCCAGCTATTTAATGTTACAACTTCAGGATTTACACTAACATCCGTAATATTAATAACCAAGGGCGTAGTTGCTGAAGGTACTAGGGTATTGAATTTAATTTCTTGGAGTGCATTGAATTCGGCTGCCGTAAAATTGATCACGTTAGTCGTTTGAGGTACTAAATCTACCCATAATTTCCCTTGAGCATATACGTTTAAATCCCAAGAAACATTTGGCTCTAAACTTCCGATCTGTGCTGATACGGTTTCAAATGTGGCAAAAGCAGCTTCAAAATCGAGTAGGGGGTCTGCTGCAATAGAACTGGCACTTTGTGAGGTAGACAGTAAAATACTTGGAGTACTATCAAAATGACCGTCAACAGGCGTGATTCTTGTATTTGTAATCGCTTGGTTGGGATCCAATTCGAAAATGGTACTTGAAGACAAATCAGCAATCTTCACATAATTATTTTGTAGAATTTGTAAACGTCCTGAAACATAATTCACTTTTCCATCTACCACAAGAGCCGTAGCTTGAGCATCTCCGTTGTAATGATCCACGCCACCAAAGATGTTTAGGTTCCCATCGAGTGTGAAATCGCCTCCAACGGCCCAAGCCCCTTCAGATTCTGTTTTTACGGCAATAGCGTCGCCAGCAGTAAACACATTAAAGTGACCTGCCGCTTCCGTGGGATGAATGGGTTCCGTTTGTGCCTCTACGCCTGTGGGGACAAGGCATAACCAGGAGGCCACAACGTAAGAAAAACATCGTAATTTTAAATCCATAATATCATATTTGTAGGTTAAGTACAACAAAATTATTAATTTCAGCGTATTATACGTGTCGTTCGTCGAATACTCGATGAATAACACCCTGACCTTAAGGATTTAATTTATTTCAGAAGAACTATGCCGTGCGTAAAAGCCATTCAAAACGCGATCGTTCCTGAACGCACAAGCCTTTAAAAATGTAAAAAACAATAATGATTAAACCTTTTCAATAACTGTTTTAAGTTTTGAAGAAATATCCTCCGCAATGGCTTTTAAATCGTCGTTATCTACAGCTTGCATGGACGCCATAGGATTAACCGCAGCGACCTCAATAGCTCCAGAATCTAATTCTTGCACAATAACATTACAAGGTAACATGGTCCCTATTTTATCTTCCGCCAACAAGGCTTTATGTGCACTTGGCGGATTACAAGCCCCTAATATTTTATAATTGTTAAAATTGACTTCTAACTTTTCTTTTAGCGTGCTCTTAATGTCTATTTCCGTTAAAACGCCAAACTGTTCGGTTTTAAGTGCAGCAATAACTTTTTCTACCACATCGTTAAATTGCCCTTCTAAGGTTTTACTAAAGTAATAACTCATAATGTATTGATTTTTAAAGATTAAATAGTATTCGTCTTTAAAATTAATTGGATTTTATAAGTCGTATTAATGCAATAGCTTATTTCATTGTTTCATTTTAATAGCGTTGCATATAAAGCTTTAAGGACCTAGAATTCATTAATCCCTGATTTTATGGAAGAAAGGGCAGAGGAGTGTGGAGGAAGCATGAGCTTAAATAAATCTATAAATTTAAAGGATTCACTAACCACTTAATTGTTTTATTTTCATAAATCGATCAAATAAAACACGAATTTCTTTATTTTTTAACAAAAAATTAGCATATTAGACATTATTAACCAAATCACACATGAATGATGAGAAAAAACATATTATTTTTTGCGAGCACCATGGCTGCTGTATCCTTATTTGTAGGATGTTCAAATGATTCTATCGACGAAGCAGCAACTAATAGTTCGGATTTTATTATTGAAGACTTAGGAGCTACAAAAGTTATTCCCGACCAATACATTATTGTATACAACACTAACATAGCTAAATCCATGGATCTTCAAAGTTCAAAAACTGCTGTTTTAGATTTAACAAAAGACATTCTAGGGGTTACAAGCGCTAAATCGAATTTAGAATTGGACATTAAAAATGTTTATTCGAGATCTATTAACGGAGTAACACTTACGTTAAATGATGCACAAATCAACATTCTTCAAAAGGATAAGCGTGTAAAGTTTATTGAGCAAGATCGTATCGTACAATTTGCTCCACCATGCGGTACACCTAACGGAGGTCCTTGTGATGGCGATGGTGGCGGTGACGATGGCGGCAGTTCTAATCAAGAAATACCTTGGGGGATTTCTCGAGTTAATGGTGGTATCAGTTATACAGGGAATAATGTTGCTTGGATTTTAGATTCAGGCATTGATTTAGACCATCCTGATTTAAATGTAGATGCATCACGAGGATTTAACGCTTTTACATCTGGCAAGGATGGAAGATCTTTAGACGACGGTAATGGTCATGGGACTCACGTATCTGGAACTATTGCCGCCATAGACAATAACCAAGGTGTTATTGGTGTTGCTGCAGGTGCTACTGTAATTCCTGTAAAAGTATTGGACTCAAGAGGATCAGGATCGTATTCTGGTGTTATTGCCGGCGTAGATTATGTTGCTGCTAACGGTGCCTCTGGCGATGTTGCCAATATGAGTTTAGGAGGCCCTGTTTCTATAGCTTTGGAAGATGCTATTAGTGGAGCTGCTCAAAACGGAATTCGTTTTATGCTTGCAGCAGGAAACGAAGCACAAGATGCCAACAACGTATCTCCTGCAAGATTAAATGGAAACAATATTTATACCATATCATCAATGGCACAAGGCGATAACTGGTCTAGTTTTTCAAATTATGGAAACCCTCCAGTAGATTATTGTGCTCCTGGATCGAGTATAAAATCGACTTGGAAAAATGCTGGTTATTCTACCATTAGTGGTACATCTATGGCAACACCGCACGCTGCAGGTGTATTACTTTTAGGTAGTGCTAGTAATGGTGGAAGTGTAAATGGTGATCCCGACGGTAACGCTGATACGATTATAACCCATTAGATATCAATAAACAATACAACTCTTAAAACCGCCCCTCAATTGGGGCTGTTTTTTTTCTGCAAGTCCTTAAACTATTATTATAGTTAACCTAAACACCTATAAGCCTGCTGCTTAACAAAGTAACAATTGAAAGAGTAGAGGAGTGTAGGGGAAGCATGATGTTTAAATAGAATTACACATTATATAATAGTTAAAACAAAATAAGAACAACAACTCCATAAACCCCGGCTTTATGCAGATTTAATCATACAATTTTAGTGCCTTTTCAAGCTCTAATTTAAAGTCGTCTTTTATCCATTTCGGACTTATCACTTTTACAAAATGTCCATATTTTAATAATTCTTGTTTAAGTTCAAAATTATAACTTAAAAACAGAGTTAATTCAAAGCGCCCATCAATAATAGGTAATATTTTTTGCGAATAATGAATGGGTAAGGATTTTAAGTAAGGTTCTTGACTTTTATGAAAAGAAAGTTTTATCAGACATGGTTCATGATCACTAAAATTTAAGCCAACCGTATAGTCAAACATTGCAATAGCTTTCTCAAATTTAGACGAAACGGTTTTATCTAGAACCGTTACATCAGAAAGCCTATCCAAGCCAAAGGTTCTAAACCCTTTATTAGTTTCCCCAACAACATACCATCTATTCTTATATTCTTTAAGTAAATACGGACTTAGCTCATACATTGCTACCTTATCCGGAAAGTAATAGCTTGTATGTTTAAACTCAATCTTGTTTTTGCTACAAATTGCATTAAACACTACATTAAAAAGAGGAAAATTATGAAACGTTGAGTTTTTTTCAAATACAATAAACTTCAAAAAATCTTTATTAAGTTGTGTCGCAGATTCACATAAATAAGACATTGCTAAGTGCTTATAATAGTGTGATAAAAGGTCGTAATTATCAGAAAGCTCTTTGTTTAAGCTGAAATTTCCACTATTATCATTTTCTATACAAAAGCCTAATTTTTTTAAAAAATTAATATCTCTATAAAATTGACTTTTAGAGTATTTTAATCCTTCCATTCCGTAAGACATTTCAATGGCCTTTACTGAAATGTATTCTTCATTTTCTAATAGTCCCAATAACTTAAGTTGTCGTCTAGTTGCACTCATACTACAAACATAAAATTTTATTTTCCCAAAATATGGGAATATAGTAAAATATCTTTGTATTCAACAAAAACGAATAGGATATGACATTAAAAACAAAAGGAACAGAACTGCATGAGCAACAAATTTTAGAGGCCATCAATGAAATTTCAACAACTAGCGCAATGGCATCTTTAGTAATTGCCAAGCACACAAATATAAACAAAACCAATGCAGTGCTCATAGGAGTTGGAGCATCACTGTTAGTGACTGGTCTGGTAAAGGCTCTAGAAGATTAATTAACTTAAAATAGAACAAAATGGAAAACGAAGAAAAAAATGAATTAGGTAAAATAACAAGCATAATTTCAGCTGGTGGCGCAGTCGGACTCACCATCGCAACGACTGCTGGAGTAGGATTAGCCATTCCTATTGCCATTGGAAGCGGACTCGCTTGTTTGGGGTATGCGATTGCTTTAGCGTCTAAAGAGGATTGATTATTTAAACCGTTTATAGAGCGTTTTTTTTATAAACGGTTTATAAAATAATTGAGACTTGCTGACTGAAATAGTCAATTGAACGCATACGGTCGGAATATTCTGAAAAAAGACTTTAAACAGAAGTAGGATTTAAATTTAATGAAAAATAAAATGAATGAAATAGTTTTAATGTTGTTTGTAGGAATACCAATTCTTTCAATCCTTTTTGGTTACTTTTTATGGAGAAGTGCCATGGATAATTATGGATATAATATATATGGAATAGGAGTCATAATAAGATTATTGATTGCAGGATTAGTCTGCATTTTTGATCTAAACATTGGTTTAGCTCTACTTGTAATTGTTTCCATATGGAACTTTATAACCACCTTAAGAAACACATCTTTTTTTATTGCCCTATTAGCCATTTTGTTTCAACCCATAGCACTCTGGTTTGCCATTTCAGCAATTAATAGATTTATCAGTGCTATGAATGATTAAAAAGGCCAGATTATCTGATTTACAAAACTGCCTTATTGTTATGGACGCCTAATTTCAAAAACCGTTTATATGAATTTTCATATAAACGGTTTTTAATAAAAATCTAGTTCATCCCGAAAAGTTAAACAAGCGATTAATGGATGCTATTCAAAAAAAAAAAAAAAAACATTAATCCATATTGTAGTACGAATAACTCCAAATTTTAATAATTGCTAATGGATAATCAAATATCAAAAGTGTCCTATAATTTATATTATGTAAAATACTTTATAAAAACTATAATGAGTACTCCTTTTTCAACCTCATTAAGACTTATAGATTCTTTATACTTTGCGGTCTCGCCCTACATCTATTCCGGTTATGAGTTTTATAAGCGCTACAAGCATGAGGAACAGTAACGCATAATCCCAAACCTGTGTAAGATCATAAATAACACCGACAATAAACGGTCCGCCAGCCGCAATAATATAGCCAATAGACTGCACAATTCCTGATAATTCTGCGGCCGTTTCCGCATCATTAGATCGTAATACAATAAGCAACAAAGCCAAACCAAATGTACCTCCAAGTACCAAACCTAACAAACCTACCCAAAGCGCTACCATTCCTGTTGCTGGAAATAACAGTCCTAACAACGCGATGAGCTCTATAGCTACTAAAGTTGCAATAACAAGGCGCTGGTCTTTTCTAGATCCCGCCCATATTGGAATAACAATAGCACCCAAGATCCCAGTACCCTGCGATAAGGATAACATCCAGCCCGCATAGGCAGCATCAAAACCACGATCTATAAGAATGGCTGGTAACCAGGCTAAAATCACATAAAAGGCTGCCGATTGAAGTCCCATATAAAAAGCCATTCGCCATACCAATAATGAGCCCGATAGTTTTTTCATCGCGACCTTAAAACTTCGATTCGGCGGTAATCGCTTGATTCGCTTTATACTAGGCAACCAAATAAATGCTGCAATAACGGCTAAAATAGCCCAAGCCCCTAAAGATCCGCGCCAACCCAAATTCATCTCTATAGCTAAAGGCACACTTAAACCGGCAGCAAACGCCGCCCCTAACGACATTATTCCGGAGTATAAACTCGTTACAAATCCTGCTTTATGCGGAAAATTTCGTTTTATTAATGCTGGAATTAACACATTTCCAAAGGCTATAGCTACACCTAAAATAATGGTCCCTAAATACAAGGTGAACACCCCTCCTGCCGAACGAATAACGAGTCCGGCGACCAATAAAATTAAAGCGCCTAAAAGCGTATTTCCAATACCAAAACGTTTGGTAAATAATGGTGTCATGGTAGATACCACCCCAAAAGCTAATAAGGGTAACGTGGTTAATAATCCTAATAAGGTATCAGATAATAAAAGCTCTAAACGAATCTTATCAATCAGCGGTCCAATGCTGGACAAGGCAGGTCTTAAATTTACCGAAACAAATAAAACCCCTACAAGAAGACGTGTTCGAGCCCCCTTGCTTAATCCATTCTCATCTAATTCTGCCATATGCTCTATTCAGGAATTTTAAAAGGTCCTACTCTATTTATCGGGTTTTTAGGCTTATAACAGCGCCCTATAATTATCAAAAAAAGAGGCAAAAATAAGTCTTTGCTTTAAAAAGACCACTCTTAACCTCTATTATAAACAAAACGCGTTCGTACCGACTTATAAGTCACTATTCCCCAGTAATATAATCGTCCTCAACATATTGGTCTGCATATTGTTTAGTGAAATGCGCTCCAAACAGTAAGATTAAACTCGAATAAGACACCCAAAGCATAATTAAGATGATAGATCCTGCTGCGCCATAGGTGGATCCGGGTTCCATGGTATTAAAATATAACGCCAAAAGGTATTTCCCTATTAAAAACATAAAGGTGGTTAATGCCGCACCTGTTCTCACGGTTTTCCATTTAATCTTGGCCGAGGGTAGATATTTAAACATGGTAGCGAATAATAGGTAAATAAAGCCAACCGAAACTAAGAAGTCGATAACAAAGAGGTAATCGAATAAATTGTCGGGCAAAAACCGATTTAACTGTTGACTAAAGGCACTCAGTAAGGACGTTAAAATAAAACTGGTTAACAGTAAGAACCCTAAGATCAAAATAAATCCAAAACTTTTTACACGACTCATTAAGGTGGCGACAACATTATTTTTATACGCTGGCTCCTGATCCCAAATATCGTCTAAGGCCGATTGCAACTGGAAAAACACTCCCGTAGATCCGTAAAGCAGGGTTCCTATCCCTATAATCGTTGCAAATAGATTCGTGTTTTCACCGCTCTGATTGTCAATCATTGTTCGGATCGCATCTGCCGCATCGGGACCAATCGCGTTACTAATTTCACCTAATAATTCACCTTGCACTAGATCTTCACCCCAAAAACTTCCGACTACCTTCAGGATAATAATAATTAAAGCCGGTAATGATAATACGGCATAATAAGCGACAATGGCGCTTCGCTGAAAGGGCTCACCATCGAACCAAGATTTCCCTGAAGCCACAAGCAATTGCGGTAGTTTTGTAATTTTAAATGTTTTGTTTTCAGACATAGATTACGATAATAAAAAAATACGCAAAGCCTAAAAGACTTTACGTATATATTCCATGGTTTTAAATTATTAGGCCTCTCCTCTAGCCGGATAATCTTTATTCAACACAAACTTAATAGCATTGATAATATCATCTAAGCCCGGTCTTGCAAAAGGCATCGTTTGTAAGGACGCACAGTATAATTCTTGATTAGGCTTTATAACAAACAGTCCCGGCTCTATAAACGTTTCTGGCTCATCTTCAATACCTTTAGATATAAATAATCCCCAGTCTCGAGCTTCTTCAATAGAAAATTCATAACCTAATGGCACATCTCCTATATCCCATTCTTCCGCTGTTTTTAAAGCAATTTCTTTGGTGTCGCTACTCACGGCTACGACATTGACGCCTAAGTCTTCAAATTTGGATAATTTTGTCTGTAATTCTTCTAAATATTTCTTACATACCGGACAGTGAAGCCCGCGATATACAACAACCATTGTAAAGGCTTCCGGATCTTGTTTGCTTAAGGTCCACTCCATCCCGTTGGTTAAATTTATATTTAAATCTGGTGTTTTCTGTCTTGGTTTTAACATGTCTTTTTCTTTTTTATAATTCATTTAGATTTTCCCATCATTTGGAAAACTCTAAATTAGAAGAAGTCCTGCATTCCTCTTGGCTCGTTTGCAATTTCTATTAATGCGAACGCTAAAATTTCGCATACCCAATTGCACCTCGTGTTTAAGTCAATAATTAATAGAATACCGTTAACAGCCCTTGGTTAAGAGTTGCACCTTTGAGTTATAAAAAAAATGCATTATGAAAAGTAACACAAAAACAAAAGACATTATAACCATAAATCCAACTACAGGAAAAGAGCTCAGCGCCTACCAACATATGACTGATGATGTTGTCAAGACAACTATTGAAAAATCGCATGACGCCTTTTTAGACTGGAAAGGACAATCTTTTGAATCGCGAGGAAAAATCATTAAAGCCATAGGTAAGGAATTACAGGAGCGTAAATCTGAATTAGCAGAATTGATGACCAATGAAATGGGGAAACTTCTAAAGCAAAGTGAGCAAGAAGTTGATTTATGTACCACTATTTGTAATTATTCAGCAGATCAGGCTTCGGAATTTTTAAAAAATGAAACCCGCGAACTTCAAGATGGTAAAAAAGGAATTATCACTTATGCTCCAATTGGGGTGATCTACGGAATTCAACCTTGGAACTACCCATCTTACCAAGTGATCCGCTACACCATAACCAATCTTATGGCTGGAAACAGTATTCTATTAAAACATGCGGCTAATGTTACAGGAACCGCAAAATTATTAGAATCTATCTTTGAAGCCGCAGGACTTCCAAAGCATTTATTTAGCGTTTTACTCATAGACCATGACCAATCTGACCTCGTTGTAAATCATAAATTAGTTCGCGGTATTACTTTAACAGGAAGCCCAAAAGCTGGAGAAATTATAGGCGAAAAAGCAGGTAAAGCCTTAAAGAAATCAGTTTTAGAATTAGGAAGTAATGACGCTTATATTGTTTTAGACGATGCTGATATTGAACTGGCTGTAAAAACCTCCGTGATGGGTAGAATTTATAATAACGGAGAAACCTGTATTGCCGCTAAGCGATTTGTAGTTGTTGAAGCGGTTTATGAGACTTTTAAAGATGAATTTGTAAAAGCCATGAAAGCCTTAAAGATGGGCGACCCAATGGCTAGTGATACTAAATTAGGCCCTATTGCAAGAGAAGACCTGAGAGATACGCTACATGAACAAGTGCAACAAAGTGTTGAAAAAGGCGCTAAACTCTTATGTGGAGGTGAAATCCCAGATGGTGATGGTTATTTTTACCCAGCAACTGTTTTAGAACAGGTGACACCAGGGCAGCCAGCTTATGACGATGAGTTATTTGGCCCTGTAGCTTCCTTAATAAAAGCTAAAGATGAAGACGATGCCATGCGCATTGCTAATGACAGTCGTTTTGGACTTGGAGGTGGTATCTTTTCTAAAAATGAAAAGCATGCTATAGAACTTGCCGAGAAGCATTTTGATACCGGCATGGTGTTTATCAATGCCTTCGGAACCGCGTATCCCAATATGCCTTTTGGTGGTGTAAAAGACTCTGGTTTTGGTAGAGAACACGGTGGTTATGGAATGAAAGAGTTTGTAAATATCAAATCGATCATGGTGGGCTAAACCCCAATAACACCTTCTAAATAAAACGTCAGTAGATCTCTATTTTTCGCTTTACTCATAGTCTAAACACTTTAATATGAAAGCGATAAGACTTAAAGTCTAAAATACAGCTGTACTGACGTTTTTATGTTTTATTATGATTAACGTGCTAGTTTCCTAAGCGCTACCCATTGTTTTAACATCTCTCTAGAATCTACAGCAGGGTATCCTAATACTGTTTTTCCTGCTGGTACATCGTTCATTACGCCAGATCCCGCACCTACTATAGCACCTGAATGAATGGTGGTATGATCTTTAATAGACGCTGAACCTCCAATAATAACGCCATCACCAAGCGTTACTGATCCTGCTAAACCAGAACTTCCCGCCATTATACAAGAGCGACCAAGGACGCAGTTGTGCGCAATTTGAACCAAATTGTCAATTTTACATCCATCACCGATAATCGTAGAACTAAATTTACCGCGGTCTACACAAGAATTAGCACCGATTTCTACAGCATTACCAATAACCACATTTCCTATATGAGGTATTTTTACTAAGCCACGACCATCATCACTTGGGCGGTACCCAAATCCATCCGCACCAATACTTACGTTATTATGGAAAATACAATAGTGTCCAATTTCTGAGCGCTCTCTAATTACAGTTCCCGACCAAATAACCGTATGATCGCCAATTGTGGTATCATCTAAAATGGTCACATTAGGATACACGGTAACATGAGCGCCGAGGACCACATTCTTGCCAATAAAGGCTCCTGCTCCAATTTTAGTACCTTCTCCTATGGTTGCAGAAGCATCAACCGTTGCAGAAGGATGAATCGCAACTTCAAAATACGGGGTTTCCGGCGCAAAAGCTTCTAATAATTTCGCCATTGCCAAATCGGCATTTTTAACTTTGATAAAGGCTTTATTTTCGCCAGGTTCTAAATCTATATTGTCGTTAATAATCGCCAAACTCGCCTTAGAATCCTTCCAAAGGTTTCCAAATTTTCGACTTCCAATAAAAGTGGCTTGATGGGGATTGGCTTTTTCAATTTGCTCTAAGCCCGTAATAGCGTTAGTGCTCTCCCCTACGATTTCACCATTAATAATGGCATTGATATCTTGAATAGAAAATGATTTCATTAATTATGTAGCATATTAGTTTATTATGACACAAGGTAAGATTAATATCTTAAAAACCGAATCAAAGTCAATATTTGACGCCATATCTTTTATTAGAAACACCAAATTATAAGACGCAAAAAGAGGTTCATTAAACACTTTAATAAACCTCTTTCAATAATTTCAATATCAGTTACTTATAACTAAATCGCTAGTTCTCTAAACGTAATTCCTAAAGCCGATTGAATATCGATAACTTTCTGCATTTCACCAGGGATAATTAAAGCAATAGATTGCCCTGTCTTCCCTGCCCTAGCCGTTCTTCCACTACGATGCGTGTAATAATCGAGTTGTTCTGGCAATTGATGATGCAATACAAAACCTAGGTTATTAACATCAATCCCTCGTGCTGAAACATCAGTAGATACTAAAATTTGAAGACTTTCATTTTTAAAAGCACGCATCACCTTATCACGTTCTTTTTGTTGCATATCGCCTTCTAAAGCGCCTACAGCAAAACCTTCATTTTGTAATTCTTGAGCTAAGGCTTTCGTTCCAGCTTTGGTTCTGCAAAAAATAATACCACGCTCCTCTTGTCTTTTATCCAAAATACGGATAATCATGTTTAGCTTTTCCTTAATACTCGTATGTATATAATGATGTGAGATGTTTTCGTTTACTAAAGCATTCTTATTCACTTCAACCTTTACGGCGTTTGGCGACATATATGTATTCACCATACGTTTAATTTCTTCTGGCATGGTCGCTGAAAACAACCAAGTGTTTCTTCTAGACGTATTAAACTTTAAAATTTTATTTAAATCTTCCTTAAAGCCCATACTCAACATCTCATCCGCTTCATCTAAAATCAATGTTTTCACTTTAGAGATATCTACAGCACCACGCTCTACCAAATCTAACAAACGACCTGGTGTAGCCACAACAATATGAGTGGTTCTTGTTAAGGCTTTAATTTGTTTATCCATTTTTTCACCACCATAAACACCTTCAGCAAATATTTTAGCATCAACATACTTTGTAAACCTAAAAATCTGCTTTTGTATTTGTTTCACTAATTCGCGCGTTGGCGCAATAATTAAAGCTTGAACATCTGTATTATTAGGGTTAATAGCGTGTAAGACCGGTAAACCAAAGGCCGCTGTTTTACCCGTACCCGTTTGTGCTAAACCTATTAAATCGGTTTTAGATTTAAGTAAAGTAGGAATAACCGCTTCTTGAATTTCGGTTGGATTTACAATGTTAAGCTCTTTTAAAGCTTTGATATAGGATTTACTAATCCCTAATTCTGAAAATGTTTTCATACAAAATAATTAAAGTGCAAAGGTAACTTGAACGTCTCAATTTTTAAGACTAAAAAAGTGTATTTCTAAAATAAAAAAACATCCTAAACGTCATTTAGAATGTTTGTATTATACTTTTAAGTTGAATTGTTATTTATTATCGGTTTTATCTGAAGTTGTAATAACGGCAAGCGGTTGAATTTGCGACTTTATACGCTTATACAAATCAAACTGTGGTTGCCTTAACACATTACGCATCTCCATCGTTTCCGCTTTCCTTAATTTATATAACAGGTTAAGCTTTTCTTCCCCGCTGAACTTCTTATGAATATTTTCTTCTTTAATTAAATACTCTTCAATTTTTTTCTCGAACAAAATAAATTGCTTTCCATCTAAAGCTAAGTGCTCATCGTAAGTCTTAGTTAATTTAGTAGCCACAGCCTCTAAAGCTTCATTGTCCTTCTGTAAAATTGGATCTTGTGCAGAAAGGTTAATTGTGAATAGTAAGCTTATGATAAATAGAATAGTTTTCATTTTAAAGTTGTTTTTTGGTTTTCTTTAAAATACCATTTTAACCACTTTAAGTCAAAAAAATTAAGAATTCTTAACCTTTAAAACAACGATTTAACATTGAATTAATAGTTTAAAAAACACCCTATTAAATACTAAAAACCAAATACTTAAAAACAACAACACAATAAACCTACCAGCTAATAGGTCGGTAATCTTTTAAGAATTTCCCAGACCAATGTTTTCCGGTATTGATTCCATCAAAAAGTGGGTCCATTACACGAGCAGCACCATCTACAATATCTAAAGGCGGCTGGAAATCATGAAGCTCTTGTTTGCGTTTTGCTAATTCCGCTGGATCTTCATCCGTAACCCATCCGGTATCTACCGCATTCATATAAATCCCTTCCTTCGCTAAACTACCCGCTGCCGTATGTGTTAACATATTTAAGGCTGCTTTGGCCATATTAGTGTGCGGATGACGATCTTCTTTAAAGAAGGTGTGAAACTTCCCTTCCATTGCAGACACATTGATAATGTGTTTCTGACCTGTTTTTTCTTTCTTCATCACCTCAGAAAGACGGTTACACAATACAAACGGCGCTACTGAATTCACCAATTGCACTTCAATCATCTCTGTAGTTTCAATTTCCCCTAATTTTAGGCGCCAGCTATTGGTTTTTCTTAGATCGACCTGCTGTAAATCGGCATCAAGCTGCCCTTCAGGAAAGACCTCTTGCGCCACTAAAGTATTATCAAAACTATAAGGAATTTGTGAAAGTTTAGCAGAAGCTCTTAAACCAATTCCCGGTTCTGGTCCGTGCCAAGTCACTGGCATATTTTTATTAGGAGAAGCCGTAGAGGTTAATTGCTGAAGTTCTTGCAAACACTCGGTATGATCGTTAAGTAAATCGCGAGCATATTTCGGCAATTCTTCAATAGGACGTTCTTCATTAGGCATTAAATGGCTGTAAAAACCTGCCGGACGTCTTACTGTTTGTGCCGCATTATTTATTAAAATATCAAGTCTTTCATAACGTTGCTCTATAAAGTTACAGAAGATCTCAACACTAGGAATATGTCTTAGGTCTAAACCGTGTATTTTAAGGCGATGTCCCCATTCTGTAAAATCCTCTTCTTGAGAAAAACGCAAGGCTGAATCTACTGGAAAACGCGTGGTTGCAATTACTGTAGCCCCACCACGAAGTAACATTAATGTGATATGGTAACCGATTTTTAGTCGGGATCCCGTAATTACTGCCACTTGCCCTTTAACATCTGCGGTCTGAAAACGCTTTGCATAATTAAAATCACCACATTCTTCACACATGGTGTCGTAAAAATGGTGTAGTTTAGTATAGAGCGTTTTACAGACGTAGCAATTTCTAGGCGATTCTAATTCTTGCTGCTCTTTAGCTTTTAAATCGGCTTCCGCCAGTAATTTTGGGGCTACAAAAACATGAGCTTCTCTCGCACTTCTAATTCCCGTTTCTTTACGAGCATTTTTATCACGAGCAGCCTGTTTTCTTTTAGCCGCTTTTTTAGCATCTTTTTTACGACGCGAAAATTCTTCCCTACTCGGACGCGATAATTGTCCTGAGGCTTTTATTAAAGCGGTACGCTGTGCTTTTGGAATTTCGAAAATCTGATCGGTGTCCGCAACCAATCGTTCTAAAATAGAAATACAAGTTTCAATTTCTTTTACTGAAATTTCTTCTGATGGATTGGAGGTTTCCTCGCTCATAACTTTAAAAAAACGCGTTATACTTATATATTTAGGCCGCTTGGGTTTCTTTTTTAGATTTTCTGTAGGTATACGAATTGAAGATACTACGCCTTGCGAATCGCATTTGTTTATCAGAATTTAAAAACTTGATAAATACATTTTTAGGAACTCCAAAATATTCATAGGTGGTCCCATCTAAAAAGGTAATTTCTAAAACCAAACCTTTATGCTGAAAATCTAAAATACTAGATTCCATAATGGTTTTATTATAAGCGTCTAAGTTCGCTGCCTTAGTTTCTGGTGCTATACTCACTAAAAAGTGGTAGGCATCAATAATCTCAACACTCTTCAATTCTGCCTCTGCCTGTCCTGCATCACCATCTTGAAATTTATCTGGGTGCCACTCTTTTACAAGGTTTCTATAGGTTTTCTTTAAAGTCTTTAAATCTAGAGAATCTTCTATAGCAAAGAGTTTTTTGTACTGGGAAATGCGTTTCATGTTTCGTGCTTTAATTTGAGGCGCGAAATTACGCTATTTTCTTAGACAAGAACTACTTTATTATTTTTTAAATTTTAAGAGCACAGAAAAACCTTAATCCTCTGGCGGATAACCATGTATTTCTTCAAATTTCTCATCAAAATTACTTCTTAAGTAAGAACTTAATTTCTTCTGATAATCATCTTTTAACCATTTTAGGAAATTATAAGTACTTCTACTGATACATTTCGCGTACGTTTCAATACGTTGGTTAATATCGTCTTTCAATAATTTTGCTAAGGCCAAGGCATCATAAACATCTTCACTGTTTTCAATACAGATCTTAGCATGCTGTTCTATAGAACGTTCTAAAACCACTTTTGAAGACTCTCCTGCATCTACTGCATCTTTATAAGTCTGCTTAATATCAAAGTACGTTTCTTCAGATTTAGAAAACTCTTCTTTTACTTCATCCGATAAGTCGTGCTTAAAGTTAGATTCAATAGCTTCATCATCTTTAATACGGTCTGCGTAAAAATTAGGCGACTTAAAGATGGTCTGCCAATCTAAATCCGCACCCCAAGGTCCAAAGCGGTATAAGTTATTCCCTAAATCAATAGTTGTAAACTTCGATTTATTATTTAAAATACGCGATCCACGACCAATCATTTGGTAATACAAGGTCAATGATTTGGTGGCTCTATTTAAAATAATAGTATCAATAGTAGGCTCATCAAAACCTGTTGTTAAGATACTTACTGACGTTAAAATAGCATCAGGAGTCTCATGAAACCATTGTAAAATTTGCTTTCGTTGTTTTTTGGTTGCCGTATTATCTAAGTGCATTACCGGATAACCTGCATCCTTAAAAGCGTAATAAACATTAATAGATGTATTAATACCGTTATTAAAAATCAGCGTCTTTTTCCCTAAAGAGTGTTTTTTATAGGCATCAATTAATTTCTGCAACATAGAAGGACTAGAGTACAGATCTTCAGAAGATTTTACCGTATAATCTCCATTAGACCCTACTTCTAAAGAGGTCAACCCCATATCATAAGCATAAGTTTCTGCACGTGCTAAAAACTCATTTTCAATAAGGTTTTCAATCGTTTCCCCAGTAATTAATTCATCATAATTATCCTTCATTGGTAACTCCTTATTGGAACTTAAAGGCGTTGCCGTTACCCCAAGGATAAACGACTTTTCAAAAAACTTAAATAGTTTTGTAAAAGAGTTGTAGTGCGCTTCATCAATAATCACCAAACCAACACCTGAGATATCTAAAATCCCATCATTTAGACGGTTGTTTAGCGTCTCTACCATAGCCACAAAACAAGAATACTCTGCTTGATCATCTAAATTGGCCTTACTATTCACAACTTTGTTGGTTACACCAAAGCCATTCAACATTTTTGATGTTTGATTACAAAGTTCCACCCTGTGCGTCATAATTAACACCTTTTTATTATGGTGTTTTAAATACTGACGTACCATTTCAGAAAAGATAACGGTTTTACCACCCCCTGTTGGAAGTTGGTAAAGCAGGTGATAATCCTCACGTTCGGTATCAAACTTTTCAAAAATCTGACTTATCGCCCCTTGTTGATAGTCATATAATTCCTTATCAGTTTTCTTTTCTTTAACAGCTTCTCTTGCTTCAGACATAAATTTAGTTTCGAGGTTTTAAATGAAGGTGCAAATTTACAACACTTTGACGCACTAAAAAAGCTTCAGCCCAATAGATACTCGATAAAATGCTATTTATTTGTTAAAATTTAAGGCTTATTTTTAGGGATTCTGACCTATAAATTCAGAAAAATCGGACCTCGAACTTAGTACTAAATAGAGAAATCAACTCTATTACAAGCGTTTAGAATTTTAAACAACATTAGGCGTCTTGCATCGCTTAAAAAAGATTGTTTTAGACCACGGCATACCTCATAAAAAGAGAGATAATATTTATTTTATATTTACGTTTCAAACGCTAGAAGATTATTACTATTTTTTATGAAACACTTTTTGTTCTGTTTTGCTTTAGTTTGCATCACTTCATTTAACTACGCTCAACAAGATTCTATTGCTAATTCTTTAATTATTGAATTGCCAACGGTAAATTTCACCAAAAGTAACATTCCTGAAACTGTAGAAATTCCCTTAGTAAGCCTAACCCCTAAATCGCCATCCATTACGGATGCCTACTGGGATCACAACGTTTACAATCCTTACCGAAACACATTACAACAATTTCCATTAGAAATAAAGTTTAACGATACAGTTTACGAATCTCCTGTTAAACATAAAAAAGTCGTAACCTCGCGTTATGGTTGGCGTCGCGGTCGTGCCCACAATGGGATTGACATCGATTTAGTCACTGGAGATACTGTTGTTGCTGTCCTTGATGGCATTGTGCGATTAGCCAAATACGTTAATGGTTATGGTAATACCGTAGTGGTGCGCCATTATAACGGATTAGAATCTACTTATGCCCACTTGTCTCGTATAGCTGTGCAACCAAACGACACCTTACAAAAAGGTCAGTATTTAGGTAAAGGCGGTAATACAGGAAATTCTAGAGGAAGTCATTTACACTTAGAATTGAGTTATAACGGTGCCTCAATTTATCCGGAATACTTATTCGATTTCTCTTCTAAAAATGCCATACGTTCTCAGCATGTTTGGGTTACTCAAAAATGGACCCATGCCAGATTTCACAATCCTAGACGCGTTACTGAAGTGAAGGTTATAGAATCTGCAGAGGAAGCTAAGGAATTAATGCGTCTCGCTAAAATTCCAAAATACTACGTAGTCAAAAAGGGCGATACACTGTATGATATTTCTAGAAAAAACAACCTCTCTATTGCTGCCTTATGCCGCAGTAATGCCATTAAAAAAAATTCTACTTTAAAAATTGGGCAGCGCTTGCTTTTATAATCTTAAAACCAATTTATAATTTATAAAATTCTGTACTTTTGCGTTTGCATAAAACCAAGCCAATTTGAAAGTCTGTATTGCCGAAAAACCAAGTGTAGCAAGAGAAATTGCCTCAGTATTAGGAGCCACCACCAAGCGCGATGGCTACTTTGAAGGCAATGGTTATGCCGTGACCTATACTTTTGGTCACCTCTGTACCCTTTACGAGCCTGTAGACTATAAACCCTATTGGAAAAGCTGGGATCTTAATAACCTTCCTATGTTGCCCGAAAAGTTTAAAGTTAAAGTGGCGAACAATGACGGTATAAAGAAGCAATTTAAAATCGTAAAAAGTCTGTTTGATAAGGCTGATGTGGTGATAAACTGTGGGGATGCCGGGCAAGAAGGAGAACTGATTCAGCGTTGGGTTATCAACGAAGCAAAATACAAGGGTAAAGTAGAACGTTTATGGATTTCATCGCTTACTACGGAAGCCATAAAAGAAGGGTTTAAAAATCTAAAACCTGCTGAAAATTACGATAATTTGTATTACGCCGGATTTTCGCGTTCCATTGGCGATTGGCTCCTAGGAATTAATGCCACCCGTTTATATACCGTAAAACATGGAGGTTACAAACAGGTTTTGTCCGTAGGACGTGTACAAACTCCTACCCTTGCCATGCTGGTGAATCGCTTTAAGGAAATAGAAAATTTTAAGCCACAGCCTTATTGGGAGCTACAAACCTTATATAGAGAGACACTTTTTAGTTATGAAGAAGGACGTTTTCTTAAGATGGAAGACGGAGAAATTCTTGCAAATAAAGTAAAGGAAGATGAGTTTGAAATTGTATCCATCACAAAAAAGAAAGGGACGGAGTACGCCCCTAAATTATTTGACCTCACAGGACTTCAAGTTTATTGTAATACCAAATTTGGATTCTCTGCTGATGACACCTTGAAAATTGCACAAAAATTATACGAAAAAAAGGTCGTGACCTACCCTAGAGTAGATACCACCTTTTTACCGAATGATGTTTACCCTAAAGTTCATGGTATTTTATCTAAGCTTACGGATTACGCCAAACTTACAGCACCACTTTTAGATAAGAAGATTAAAAAATCGTCTAAAGTCTTTAATGACAAAAAGGTAACGGATCACCACGCTATTATTCCAACGGGAATGCAAACGCACTTGCAATATAATGAGCAACAAGTTTATGATATTATTGTAAAACGCTTTATTGCCGTTTTTTATGACGATTGTAAAGTATCTAACACCACCGTAATTGGTAAGGCCGCCGAAGTAAATTTTAAAACGACCGGAAAGGAAATTTTATCTAAAGGATGGCGTGTTATTTTTGAATCTGAAAAATCTAATAAAAAAGAAGATGCTTTACTCCCTACCTTTACCCAAGGTGAAAAAGGGCCGCATGAACCTTCATTTTTAGAGAAGCAAACCAAACCGCCAAACCAGTTTACGGAAGCTTCCTTATTACGTGCTATGGAAACCGCCGGAAAACAAGTGGATGACGATGAGTTGCGCGATTTAATGAAAGAAAACGGAATTGGCCGTCCATCTACACGAGCCAATATTATTGAAACTTTATTTAGACGTAAATACATTAAGCGAAACAAAAAGCAAATTCTACCAACGGTAACAGGTATTCAACTTATTGATACGATTAAAAATGAACTTTTAAAATCGGCCGAGTTAACCGGAACCTGGGAAAAGCAATTAAAAGATATTGAAAAAGGTGAGATTAGTGCAAGTGCTTTTATTAAAGGCATGAAGCGCATGGTTGACGCTTTGGTTTACGAAGTGCGATCTGAACAAGTGCAAACCCGAATATCGGCCGTTAATAATAAACCTTCAGGCGCTTCAAAAACAAAGTCGAAATCGAAAGCTAAATCGAAAACGGCAACTTTAGTAGGAAGCGCATGCCCAAAATGTAACGCAGGACAACTTATTAAAGGGAAATCGGCTTATGGCTGTAGTCATTATGGAAAAACGTGTGATTTTACCTTACCCTTCAGTTTTAGCAATAAGAAGATTTCTGAAAAACAATTTATTCGCTTGATTACTAAAGGCTCTACGGTGAATTTAAAAGGCTTTAAAATTGAAGGCCAAACTCAAGAAGGTTTACTTCGTTTTGACGAAGCTTTTAAATTGAAGTTTGAACCTAAAAAAACAGCTGCAAAACCTATAGCTCCTAAAGCGGGAGACCCTTGTCCGAAGTGTAAAAAAGGAACACTTTTAAAAGGTAAAACTGCTTTTGGCTGTAGCCAATATAAATCGGGTTGCGATTATAGAATCGCGTTTTAATACCGCAGCTAAATTTTAATTTGCTTCCGTTATCCATTTTATAGGAATGTAAAACTCTTCTTCAGAGTCTGGGCTCCCATTTTTATACTTGGCGCCCATCACTTGAAAATGTGGTCGCGCATCTATACCGTAGCCAGAATTTGTTAACCATTTGCTCATAAACTGGCTGTAGGTTTTAGACGCATCCATTCCTTTATGTGGAACGATGGCGTAAGTACCAGCAGGAATAACTAAGGACATCATCCCTTCAGGAATTTCGTTGAAATTTAAAACTTCTGCACAAGCCCAAATGGTATAGTCTGAAAGTGTGGCTGCATTTGTATCTTCAGGAAATTCTTGAAGCGCTATCAACTCCGCAGAACTTCTCGCTTTAACGGCTTTAAGTCTTGGCATAAACTGCTGCCATAATTGTTGAATCTTATGATATTCCCCATGCCGCATTGTTGTTGAAATCCCTATCACCTTTCGCTCTGACGTTTCAATTATTTCTGGATGCATACACTTTTGTTTATTTCAGGGAAAGGTATAAAAAAAAGCACAAGTGAATTCCTTGTGCTTTTTTTTATCTTAAACAATTTACAACTGCAAATTGCTTTGTTATCTAAATTACATCCCTGGTAAAACCACGGCATCAATAACGTGGATTACACCGTTAGATTGTTTAACATCACTAATGGTAATTTTAGAGATGGTCCCCGCCGTATCTGAAAGCACAATAGCATCTCCATCCATCATCGCCGTTAATTGCTGACCATTTACGGTAGTAAAACTGGCTTTTCCATTTCCTTTTTTAATCGCTTTCATTATCGCTCTTCCGCTATAATTCCCCGCAAGAACATGGTAAGTTAACACCGCTTGAAGTTTTGCTTTATTTTCTGGCTTTAATAACATGTCCACAGTTCCTTCAGATAATTTATCGAAAGCCGCATTAGTCGGTGCAAAAACCGTAAATGGTCCTTCTCCTTGTAAGGTGGCTACAAGCTCGGCTGCTTTTACCGCCGCTACTAGTGTGGTATGATCTTTAGAATTCACAGCATTAGAAATAATATCTTTTGATGGATACATCGCGGCACCACCCACCATTTTACTATCCTTTTCCATCTTGGACTGTGCCATTACGGTAGATCCAAAAATTAAACTTAAGGCTAAGACTGCGGTTGTAATAATTGATTTCGTTTTCATAAATAAAATTTTAAGGTTTTGTTTCTCTATTTACGAAGAAACAAAAGCCACGGTTTTAATAAAGGCCTTTTTTTATGATTTATGCTTAGAAAGCCAGACTTAAATATAAAAAGAAAGCCACTATAGTAATAACTATAATGGCTTTCTTTTTTTAAAATTAAGAATGTTAAGCTTGTTTGACTCTTACGGCGTTCATACCACGTTGTCCTTTTTCTAATTCAAAAGTAACTTTATCGTTTTCTGCTATATCGTCTATAATACCACTTACGTGAGTAAAATGTTTTTCGTTTGTTTCAGTATCTATAATAAAACCAAAACCTTTAGAGCTATCGTAGAACGATACTTTTCCTGTTCTAATAGGGTCGAAAGGATCTTCGTCTGAATCTTCTTTCTGTGGAACACCAAGAACAATGTTCTCCGCTTTTACTTTCACCTTCATTGTTGGATCTGGTGGTGTATCTGTTAGGTTACCGTTATGATCTACATAAGCGATAGGAATACCTCCTGAACCATTTTCATCTTTATTGAGTTTACGCGCTTCCATTTTCTTGCGCTTATCTTCTCTCTTCTTTAATCGTTTTTTTTCTTTTTCACTTTTACTAAAAGTCTGTTGTGATTTAGCCATTCGTAGTTTTAAAAATTAATATGTGTGTGTGCTTTTGAAAATATGTATAATGCAGACAAGTTAATTAACTTAACACTGAATCGTATTAAAATCTAGAAAAATAACTCAGAATAAAGCTATTTGTGTAGTATATCTTCAATAAACTGATTACAAATATACAACTTAAATCCTTTCAATCACACCTGATTGCTGAATATTATTATCAGAAGACCTTAAAGTAAGGAATGCTTTACCATTTTTTTTCACTTCAATTTGAAATTCATCCGCTCCTATATTAAAGTTAATTTCAACCGTTTGTGTGGCGTCATCATGATTCACTTTATAGTTTGAAGTTTCACCCGACTTAACCTCATAAACCTTCATGTCTAACGCCTCAAGGTGGGCCGTAACATTTGAAGGTGTAATATCAAGTTGATTTTCCGATGCCTCAATCAATTTACGCTTTCGACTTTCAAAAACTGTATGTCCAAGGTAGCGGAAATGTCCTGAATCTACTATCGATTTCATATTTTGATAAGTAGCTTCAAAAGCCTCTTGGTGTGTGGTTTGAGACTGTGCATGGCCATAAAAGGATGCTGAAAGACTAAAAATTGCAACTAATAAAACTAATTTCTTCATGTTATTTTGGGTCTAAAATATTATTAATTCGTTCTATACCATCTTGGTAGTGATACTTTGTTTCGGTGTTTAAACCTTGCTTTAAGCCGTTTTGTAAAAGACGTTTTAAAACCTTAAGCTCTCCTCTTACTAAAGCTCTAATATCGGATTGACTCACATTAAAGTACTGTCGTGTTCTATTAGGATCAAGGTCTTCCGTCATTAACTTAAACATCGCGTCTAAATAAACACGCTGCAAATTACGTCTAAAAACTGAAACATTTAAACCTAATTTTGTTTCCGACCAAATTCCGGTTCTTACATCCGTTAAAAGTTCTAAGGCCGAATAGTTTTTGGCATCTAAAGCTTGGTGGTCTATTAAGCGCCCTAAACGCTCAAAACTTAAAATAGTATTTAAATGACGCCCTTGTAGACTTCGCATTCGATCGGTATAACCAGCATAATTAATATTCTGTAAAATAGATTCGTCTACTAACCAAGCTGGTGTTTCAAAAGCATTTTTATGTAACCAAGCTACTGCTGCTTTCTGTTCCGGTTTAGGCACCGGACTATAAATAACACCTTCTTGCGATGGATTTTTGGTAGTTTCAACTACACCTCCAATATGAGTAACGACGTGACCTACGTAACGTCCCCAAACACTCAGCAATTCGCCATAAAGTTCTTCTAAATCTTCATAATTATCCGTTTGATCGCTCGTCCAACTTGGAAGATTTTTAGCTACTATTTTTAGATTCTTCAGCCCGTAAGTACTCGCTTTCATGCTATTGTTACCAATATCTTCAGTTTGCGCTGTAGGATCAAAACGGCTGCTTTGTTTTCCGAATTTATAAACAGGATCTCCAGCCTTTGCTTCAACCCACTGTGATAAGGTTTCTTTTTCAGCTTCAGCAGAATTCGCTTCAGGAATATAACGGTAACCATAATTAATCGCATAGTTATCATAAGGCCCTAATTGTCTAATAAAACGAATGTTTTCGTCACCAGGCTGTGCAATATAATTGTAACGCGCATAATCCATAATTGTCGCGGCAATACCATTTTTCTGTGTAAAATCGCCATCTCTATAACTTTCTACATCATAGGCATAACTCGCACTCATATTATGAGGTAACCCTAAGGTGTGCCCAACTTCATGTGCAATCACCATTTTCATCATCTCCCCTATTTCTTCGTCTGAAGTCTCTAAGGTTCGTGCCGAAGGATTTGCAGCACCCGTTTCTAACAAATAGCGATTTCTATAGGAACGCAAATGGTTATGATACCATATAATATCACTCTCAATAATCTCCCCACTTCGTGGATCTGAAACACTTGGCCCTGTAGCATTTCTCGTGGTGCTCGCCACATATCTCACCACAGAATAACGGACATCTTCCGGACTAAAATCAGGATCTTCAGCTTTAGATGGTGGGTCTTTAGCGATAATTGCATTTTTAAATCCTGCAGCTTCAAATGCTTTTTGCCATAATTCAATGCCTTCCTTCATATACGATCGGAATTTCATCGGTGTAGCCGGATCTAAATAATATACAATAGGTTTTACAGGCTCGACTAACTCCCCTCTTTTATAGGCTTCAATATCTTTAGGCACTAATTTCCATCGTCTTAAATAGGTTTTCTTGTCCGACTTTAAAGCTTCGCTATTATAATCGTATTGACTTAAGGTAAACCAACCCACACGCTCATCAAAAAGACGAGGTTGCATAGGCGTTTTAGGCAGAAGAATCATCGACTGATTCATTTGTACACTTATGGTTTCATCGCCAGTGTTTACTGGAGGTTTACCCGCGTTATAGGTAAAATCTTGGATTACCTCTATATTTTCAGGGAAACTCTTTATTGCATTTATAAAGCTCCTAGACTTGTCTAAATTCTTTACCTTATAAGAGGAACGTAATCGCGATCCTAATCCGCTAATGGCCTTCACATCGCTGCCATAAAAATTAGTCACATCTACCACTACAGCAGATGAGTCTTTTGAAAACGCAGCAATATCAAAAGCATACAAGGTAGGCTCGTAATTATTAGATTTAACAGAAATATGAATAGGAAGACTGTCTGAAGCCACAGCACTTGATGACTTTTCTTTAATGAGGATTTTATTTTTAAAACGCTCCCAGTTAATCATTCGGGTATTGGTTTTTGTACCCGCATTGACATACCCACCTCCAAGATTAGCGGGCAGTTTAGAAAAACGACTTACCAATAACATATCGGTATTTAAGTGCGTTAAGGGAATTTCAAAATAATACTTCTCCCCAACTAAATGCACTGTAAATAAACCCTCATCTGTAATAGCCTCATTAGTAATCACCTGATCGTAAGGCTTAATTTTACTAGAACTTTTCCGGGGACTCTTCGTGGAAACTTGTGTGGATTTAGAAGTCGTGTTTTTGGAGCTCGAAGACGCTACAGTAGCACAAGACAACAGCACGGATGATGCTAAAGCTAGGGTGTAAATTTTTCTCATAAAATATCTGGGTAAAAATGATAATTGGCCTAAATATAAATAATAGAAATGACCTAGATCATAATTTCTTAAAACCTGTTAAAATCTTCTTTATTTCTTTAATTCTAGAGTATTTTTGCTAAAAATTTAGTAGCATGTTAAAATTATTACCTGTTTTTAGACTTGTGGCCTTATTAGAAGGGGTGTCGTATCTATTACTTTTATTTATTGCCACACCTATAAAATACTTTTACGAAGATCCGCAATACGTAAAATTATTAGGTATGCCTCATGGTATTTTATTTATGGCTTATGTTGTTTTTGCTGTTTTAATAAGTAACGACATGAAATGGCCTACCCGCACCCTATGGATTGTAATAATAGCTTCGGTCATCCCTTTTGGAACTTTTTATATTGATAAGAAATACTTAACCAAGGCGAGCCGTGCTTAATATCAAACACTTTTTATACGATTTTTTAGTAGCAGAAGGATTACCTGAAAATGTTGCTATATACTTAAACATGCTAGGATTACTCTTGGCATTGCTCCTTATTGCCTTTATCGTCGATTATATTACGAAACGTTTTTTATGGCGGTTCTCAGCTGGAATTGCAAAACGTACAAAGACGGATTTTGATAATATTTTAGTAGCCAACAAACTCCCTAGAAATGTTGCCCATATTATTCCTTTACTGATATTAATAGAGTTTGTACCTCAGGTTTTTACGGATTTTGAAATTACACAGAATATCATAGAAATTACCCTAAAGGTGATTACTATTGTTTTAACCCTTCAAATTATAAGAAGTCTTTTAAGCTCTATTAAAGATTACCTTAAAACCTTACCGCGATTTAAAGACAAACCGATTGATAGCTACGTGCAAGTCTTTATGATTTTTGCATGGTTACTCGGTTTCTTTTCTATTATAGCGATTATTACTGGGGTTTCCTTTATAGAGTTTGCTACCACTTTAGGAGCCGCATCTGCCGTGATCATTTTAATTTTTAAAGACACCATTCTAGGCTTTGTGGCTAGTATTCAGGTTTCTATTAATGACATGGTACGTATTGGAGATTGGATAACGTTTGAAAAGTATGGCGCTGATGGTGAAGTTACCGAAATTAACTTAGCTACGGTAAAAGTCCAGAATTGGGATAAAACAATTACCACCATTCCTACCTATGCGCTAATATCGGATTCCTTTAAAAACTGGCGAGGTATGTTATCTTCTGGTGGTAGACGTATTAAACGCTCGGTGATTATTAAAACTTCAACCATTAAATTTTTAACGGATGAAGATATACAGCGTTTAAAGAAAATACAATTGGTGTCTGATTATTTAGACAACAGATCTCATGAAATTTCATCTTTTAATGAAAATCATCAGATTGATAAGTCCGTCTTAATTAACGGCAGAAATCTTACTAATTTTGGGTTGTTCAGAAAATATCTTCAAACTTATATTGATAATCATTCTGCCATTAATAAAGATATGACTTTAATGGTGCGTCAATTAGAACCAACGGCACAAGGGATTCCTATGGAAATTTATGCCTTTAGTAAAGATCAGCGTTGGGTAAATTACGAATACATTATAGGTGATATTTTTGATCACGTTTTGGCTTCCGTAACTTATTTTGATTTAGAGATCTATGAATTGTCTTTAAATCAAAAGGCTTAATCCTCTTTTAAACGGTCCTTTACAAACTCCACCTCCGTTTTACCATGTGGGGTCGGTTTTCCGTCTGGTCCTAAATTTACCATGACAATATTGTCAATCGTTAAAATTGTTTCGCGTGTCATTTTATTTCTCGCTTCACATTTTAAGGTTAATGACGATTTACCAAACTTGGTTACTAAAATCCCAATTTCTACGATATCTCCCTGACGGGCAGAGGCCATAAAATTGATTTCGGACATGTATTTTGTTACTACTTTAGAATTCTCTAATTGAATAACGGTATAAAGTGCAACTTCTTCATCTATCCAAGCTAAAAGTTGCCCTCCAAATAAACTTCCATTTGGATTTAAATCTTCTGGTTTTACCCATTTTCTTGTATGAAATCTCATATGTCTATTGTTTGTCATTACTATTATTATTTTCAATTCAAAGATAAAACTTAATGGAGGTTTAGCCCACTAGAATTGGATTTGATTATTAAATACTAGAATTGCCTTTGTTAATAACCACGTTAACAAGATAATGTTAAAGCGCTTCATTACGATAGCTTAATCCTTAATTTTAATTCGAATTAACCCATAAACTCTTAATTATGATTTCTAGAACAGACCACTTGCTTGCTTTAAGACCTCAGATTCGTTCCGCTAAAATCTATGACAATATGGGTTCGGATGAGCGCTTTCAGAATACCACCATGCGACCCGTCATTAAATTACAACACCCCCTTTTAATCGCCGTGTTTAAAAACTACATCCGCAAACATAAAAATGTCTTTTACGATCTAAGCTTAGAAAAGCAATTAGGCTATATTGATAATGCGATTCATAAAGACACCAAATTCAGAAATTCGGTAAAAGGAATGCTTATAGGTCAATTTACGGTAGAAGAATATGAGATTTACATTCAGAATTCTTCAGCCTTAAACAAACGCATGATGACCATTGTTAAAGAACGCCTTATCAATAGCGTTCAGGTTTTAGCAGAACCGGATATTCTAAAAGCCGTATAAGCTTATAAACGCAAAAAACCTTACAACACCAATTGGTACTGTAAGGTTTTTTTAATTTTTATAATTCAGGTCGAGCTCTTTACATTATCTATTTCCTATAGATTATAATAGCGATTCTCCATTTAAATTGGTCGTTAACACATTACTCATAAAATCAAAAAACGGACGTACAGCTATAAAAGCCTCATTGACTTCATTAATAAATTGATCTGACAAGACTTCTCTATCGGTAAAAGGTTTAACGAAGACAAATTGCTTACGTCTAATGAGATCAATAGCCGGATGGGTTTTATCAAAACCTTTAGGAGCTGTTTTTAAGCTATCTCCCGTTAAATCACCCCAAATTTCTTTAAATGGTTTTGCTTCTATAAGGGCTCTAATCTCACTATCATCCATTTCAAACTCCTTACGGATACGCAGTAAGTCCTCTTTATTAGGATCCCAAAAGCCTACCGCAATAAACGATTGATTTCCTGGTTGAATCTGGACATAATACCCACCGCGTAATTCGGGTTTATGACGTGCAAAAGAGCCTCCAAAATGTGTTTTATAAGGCAATTTATTTTTTGAAAAACGAACATCTCTATAAATCCGGAAGACTTTAATTTTTTCAATCAGATCATGGGTACTCATTAATTCACCCAAATGCTGAAACACCGCTTTCATTTGTGTCTCAATGGCTTTAAATTCTGGCTTATGCTCATTAAACCAATCGCGATTGTTATTTTTTTCAAGCTTTTCTAAAAACGAAAAGACCTCTTGGGGTATGCTAAGGCTCATAAATTCTAAATTTTGATAAAAATATAAAAAGCCATCTTAACGATGGCTTTTATCTTTACTATGTTTTATATTAAGACCTATAAATATTACTCTACAGCGTCTTCAGCGTCATCAGCTGCATCCTCCATAGCTTCTCCAGTATCCTCTGCAGCATCTTCAATAGCATCTCCTGTATCATCAACAGCTTCTTCTATTTGATCTCCAGTAGATTTTTCTTCTCTACAACTAGTGGTTAAAAGACTTAAACTAAAAAGGGCTATAAATAAATAACTAAATTTTTTCATCTTGATTGTTTTTATTGGTTAATGTTAATACAAATATCGTTAAGACAGTGCGATAGAATTTGCTCTTATAACAAGAGTTTTAACTCTATTCAATAAACCATAATCGTTTATTGATTATCACCTGAATCTACAGATTTTGAATCTTTAATATCTAATTTATTGTTGAATTCTAAGGTTCGGATTGGGAATGGAATATTAATACCAGCCGCATCATAAGCCTTTTTAATTTCAATAATCGCTTTTGTTTTAGCTCTTAGCTTTTCTAACATACTTTCGGCGTCAATCCAGAAACGACAGAGGTAATTAATAGAGCTATCGCCAAATTCAGTATAGTAGAACTCGACATCTTCAGGCGATTTAACCTGATCAAAAGTTTTTGCAATTGTCTCTTGAGTAATCCGTTGCACTTCCTCTAAATCGGACTCATAGCCCACCCCACATTCTAAGAATATCCGCATTTTTGTGGTTAAAGAGTAATTCTTTAACGGATTTTCTAAAATGGTTTTATTCGGAATGATCACAATATTATTATCAGCTTCCTTTAGAGTAAAATCTTTTAGGTTAATGTCCATCACCTCTCCAGAATACCCTGTGGTTTCTACCCAATTCCCGATTTGAATCTTTTTTCTAAAAGACAACACCAAACCAGCGAAGGTATTGGCTATCGTTCCTTGTAAGGCCAAACCTATGGCCAAACCAACAACTCCAGCACCTGCTAATAACGATGTAAGGGCTTTCCCTAAATTTAAAACGCCTAAAGCAATAAAAAGCCCGAGGGCTACAACCAATACTGCGATGACCCGTGATAAGGCATTTTTAATAGAATCTTGTTCAATGCGATTTTCCACCAATTTCCGAACTAGTCGACTGACGTATTTTGCTCCAAAATAAGAGCAGATCATCACTAAAATAGCGAGGATGAAATTGGGTATATTTTCAATTATAGCATTGAACCATCCTCCAAGTTTATCTATTAAATTTCCTAAAGCAGTATTAAATTGGTCTTTCATGTATTTAAATTTTTATTTACAAATTTGCTACCGAATTCCCAATATACTTGGCTCTTTTACGCTAAATTTTAATCCTAAAGCGGTTTTTACGATTACGAAAACCTCATTATTTAAGGTTGAAATTAAAAAATATTTAATTTGATGCTAATTTTATTCCAAATTCTATCAATTCTTGCTGTTTTTTGAGATTTTAGTAAGAAATAGCCTATAAATTGTTAATTGTTCTTAAATTAACTTGTGGGTTTTCATTTTTTTTGTTATTATGCACCACTTTTTAAAAACAGACATTAAATTTATGGGTAGACCAGCAACAAGACCAACCGCACTAAAAGACGGTTTCTATATTGAAATTAGAAACAAGGGCTCAAAATCAGGTGTAAAACTTTACAGTGGCACCAAATTGCAAATGCACCGTGCTATTAAAATGTACGAGCGCTCTAAAGAGGTAATTATTTTAGGTGAATCTGTAAACGGAAAATTTGTAGATAAAGAACCAAAATTACATGTTGCAGAGTAATTTTCTTTCTAAACAAAATTTAAGACAGAAAACAAGTATAGCGATTTATTTTTGAATGTATAAAATGAATCCTATAGTGTATTTAAAATAAAAAGGTATGAACTCACAAGTTCATACCTTTTTATTTATTCGAAATTTACAGCGTGTAAAATTAATCCCGATGCTGGAGCAATATAATCCATAACCTCGGTACTTTCTGCTTTTAGACTGGCTTCAATATAATCTAAGGTTAAATCTCCGCGACCTAGTTTTATTAAACAACCAAACATCAACCGAATCTGATTTCTCATAAACCCTTTCCCTACAACTTTTAAAACATAGGATTTTTCAGGGAAGAAATTAGCTGTGTAAATAGTATTATCAACCAACTCACATGTATTGATGGTTCTTACATACTCCCCCTTATCCGTAGCACGGTAACAATAGGTTTTAAAATTGTGAGTGCCTTCAAATAATTTAGCACCGCGTTTCATTAAGTCCACATCTAGAGGTTCTAGGATGGTGGTTAAAATTGGGGCACAGAAGGGATGATTCTTCTGCCCTTCTGAAAACACATAATGGTATTCCTTTAATTTTGAATCTTGAATAACATTAAACTTTTTATCGACTTCTTTAATCGATAAGGCTCTAATATCTTGGGGTAAATTATGATTAAAGAGCGCTAAAAATTCGTCAAAATCCTGAAGCGGTTCATTATAAATGAACAATTCTAATGCGGCTTCATTAGCAGACACCATAGCATCCGTACGGCCTGCGCCCAAAGTTTTAAACCGAGTTTCAGGTAGAATATATTTTAACGTACGATCAATCATTAGATGTACCGTTTTCACATCGGGCTGTTTTTGCCAACCGTGAAAACGATAGCCTAAATATTGAATTTTTATGAGGTAATAAAAGCGTTTATCAAACATGCCAACAAGAACGCCAAATTATTAATAATTCCAAAAGCAATCCTTACTTTTTATCGCGAGACCGTAGTACAGAAACCACATCGTCTAACTTAAATCCTTTTGCCTGTAACAACATAAGGTAGTGAAAAAGTAAGTCGGCACTTTCCTCTAAAAACAAATCATCATTATCATCTTTAGCTTCAATAACCACTTCAACAGCCTCTTCTCCAACTTTTTGAGCTACTTTATTAATACCTTTTGCAAATAAAGAAGCGACATAAGATTTTTCGGAATCCGCTGCTTTAATGCGCGACTCAATCGTGGCTTCTAAATTAGAAAGAAAACCATAAGTACTTGTGTTGTTTTCATCCCAACAAGTATCCGTTCCTTTATGGCAGGTTGGCCCCTGAGGATTAACCTTAATTAAAAGCGAATCCTTATCGCAATCTAATTTTATAGACACTAAATTTAACACATTACCACTTTCTTCTCCTTTGGTCCAAAGGCGTTGTTTGCTTCGGCTATAAAAGGTCACTAATTTGGTGTCTTGGGTTTTCTGCAGCGCTTCAGCATTCATATACCCCTGCATTAATACTTGCTGAGTCGTATTATCCTGAATAATCGCCGGTACTAATCCGTCTTCGTTTTTATTGAAATCTACATTCATAATTTTATGTTCTTATTGTAAGGCTAAGCATCAGTTGTTAGCCACAATTTAATTTTTTTATGTGTTTAAAGCCTTACCTCAATAGTCTCATTCTTTAAGGCTTCCTTAAGCTCAGCAATAGGGATTTCTCCAAAATGAAATACACTGGCTGCCAAGGCTGCATCGGCTTTTCCTTCTTTAAAAACCTCTACAAAATGTTCTATACTTCCTGCGCCACCCGAGGCGATAATAGGAATATTGACTAGACTTGATAATTTAGCTAGTGCCTTATTGGCAAATCCGGCTTTGGTACCATCATGATTCATCGAGGTGAATAAAATTTCACCAGCACCACGCTGCTCTACTTCTTTGGCCCATTCAAATAAATTTAAATCTGTAGGGATTGTTCCCCCTGCTAAATGTACCAACCACTCCCCTTCAACTTCTTTGGCATCAATGGCCACAACAACACACTGACTTCCAAATTTATCTGAAAGCTCGTTGATTAGATCAGGACGTTTAACGGCTGAAGAATTAATAGACACCTTATCGGCACCACAATGTAGCAAATCATCAACATCTTCCACAGAAGAAATCCCACCACCAACGGTAAAAGGAATATTGACTTGCTCCGCAACTTTTAAAACCATATCGTGCATGGTTTTTCTATTTTCTAAAGTCGCAGCGATATCTAAAAACACCAATTCATCAGCCCCTAAGTCTGCATATTGCTTAGCTAAAACCACAGGATCTCCTGCATCTCTAAGGTCTACAAAATTGACCCCTTTTACGGTTCTTCCGTTTTTAATATCTAAACAAGGGACTATACGTTTCGTTAACATTTGTTCTTTTTATTTGGTCTACCAAGGCAGACATCGTTTTAGTTTATCACTTAACATTTAAGCGTTTATCAACTTATTCTTATAAAACTTACTGATTTCATTAAGATTATTCCATAGTGTTTAAATGAATTAACCCCTTTTGGCATTTATAAAAAAGGCTCTAATTCTTTAAGGCTTATTCTATTCTCATAAATGGCTTTTCCTATGATAACGCCATCACAACCTAAGTCTAAAAGCTTTGGCAACTCATCAAATTGAGAAATTCCTCCTGAAGCAATTAACTTCACCCCTTCAGCATCTTCTAAAATTCTCTTATACAGCTCAAAAGAAGGACCTTCTAACATGCCGTCTTTAGAAATATCAGTACAAATAACATTGGTAATTCCTTTAGACTGATATTCTTTTATAAACGGAATCACCTCTAAATCACTTTCTTCTTGCCAACCACTAATTGCAATCTTTTCGTTATTACAATCGGCCCCAAGAATAATTTTATCGGATCCGAATTTTGAAATCCAACCTTCAAATACTTCAGGATTCTTAACGGCAATACTTCCTCCTGTAATTTGATGCGCCCCTGACTCAAAAGCAATCTTTAAATCGTCATCAGATTTTAATCCGCCACCAAAATCAATTTTTAAATTAGTTTTAGTCGCTATGGTTTCAAGCACCTTATAGTTTACAATATGCTTTGCTTTTGCCCCATCGAGGTCTACAACATGTAAATATTGAATTCCGGCATCTTCAAACGCCTTAGCCACTTCTAAAGGGTTTTCATTATATATTTTTTTTGTGTCATAATCACCTTTGGTAAGACGCACACATTTTCCTTCAATTATATCGATAGCTGGAATGATTCTCATAATATTTATCCTCTATTTGGATTGCTTTTTAAATTAAATTTTGCTTCTCTCTGAATAAGCTTTTAATCGGCTTAAACTCTTAAAGTTCTATAAAGTTTTTTAGTAATTGCGCACCGGCTTTACTGCTTTTTTCAGGGTGAAATTGTACACCATAAAAATTATCATTTTCTAAGGCAGAAGCATATTCCAACTCATAATCAGAGGTCGCTATCGCTTCAGCACAAGGTTCAGCATAGTAACTATGCACTAGGTACATGTATTCTTTTTCTTTAATGTCTTTAAAAAGTCCTGATTTTAAGTTTGAAATGGTATTCCATCCCATCTGTGGAACTTTCACTTTATTTGAGAACCGTTTTACATTCACATCAAAAATACCAAGCCCTTTAGTATCCCCTTCTTCGCTATGCTGACACATTAATTGCATCCCTAGGCAAATGCCTAGTACCGGTTGCTTTAACGTAGGAATTAAAAGATCTAAACCACTTTGTTTTAATTTTTCCATAGCCGAACTCGCTTCTCCAACTCCCGGAAAAATCACTTTATCTGATGCTATAATTTCTTCAGGACATTCTGTTAAGACGGCATTATACCCTAAACGTTGAAAAGCAAACTGAATACTTTTAATATTTCCTGCTCCGTAATTGACAATTGATAATTTCATTTTTTCTGGCCTCTATTTTTGGTTTGGCATCTTATTAAAATGTTATAACATCCCTTTAGTAGACGGTAAAATCATTTTTTCTACGTCTTGTTTTACAGCCATTTTAATCGCTTTTGCAAAGGCTTTAAAAATGGCTTCAATTTTATGGTGTTCGTTATCACCTTCCACTTTAATATTTAAATTACACTTGGCCCCATCGGTGAAGGACTTAAAGAAGTGAAAGAACATTTCAGTAGGCATTTTACCTATCATTTCGCGTTTAAATTCCGCTTCCCAAACTAACCAATTTCGACCTCCAAAATCAATGCCTACTTGGGCTAAACAGTCGTCCATAGGTAACGAAAACCCGTAACGTTCTATTCCTAGTTTATTTCCTAAAGTGCTAGCAAACACTTCTCCTAATGCAATGGCCGTATCTTCAATAGTGTGGTGCTCATCAACTTCAAGATCGCCATTCACTTTAATATCTAAATCGAGCTGACCATGACGTGCTATTTGATCAAGCATGTGATCAAAAAACGCAATGCCTGTATCAATGTTACTCTTCCCCGTGCCATCGAGATTTAAATCGATTTTAATTTTTGTTTCATTGGTGTTTCTTTCAATACTACCAACACGTTCTGTTGTTTTTAAGAACTTATAAATAGCTTCCCAATCATTCGTTTCTAAGGCAATGAAAGCGTCTAATGCCGTCTGACTCACAGTCACTTCATCAGTTCCTAAATTGGTATTGTCATTGATAAAAATACCTTTGGCGCCAAGATTTTTAGCCAATTCTACGTCCGTAAGACGATCGCCAATAACAAAGGAGTTTTTTAAATCGTAATCCTCCGAGAGATACTTAGTGAGCAAGCCTGTATTAGGTTTACGCGTTGGGGCATTATCTTTCGCAAAAGTACGGTCAATAAATTGTTCTTTAAAGACAACACCTTCTCCTTCAAAAGTTTTAAGGACAAAATTATGAACCGGCCAAAACGTCTCCTCAGGATACACCTCGGTGCCTAAACCATCTTGATTGGTAATCATAACAATTTCAAAATTAAGCTCTTTGGCGATTTTACTTAAATATTGAAATACTTTTGGGTAAAACTCTAATTTTTCAAACCCATCAATTTGTTCGTCTGCAGGCTCTTTTATTAAAGTTCCGTCGCGGTCTATGAATAGTACTGGCTTCATCTGTTTTTATTAGTATCGTTTAGGTTGATTTTATTTCTTGGGGCACATAAAAAAAGTAATGCCCTAAGGGATTCTATTTTAATCGTAAAACAAGCTTTATCCTAACGATGATTTACAATGTTTTTAATGTTTGTATTAGTTTTTCATTCTCTTCTTTGGTACCCACTGAAAAGCGCAAACAATTTTCGCATAAGGGCTGATTGGTTCGGTTGCGCACCACGATACCTTGGTTTACGAGTTGCTGATAGCGTTTATTAGCATCATCAACTTTCGCTAAAATAAAATTAGCATCCGATGGATAAACGGCTGAAACAAAATCAATAGTCTGCAAGGCTTGATTTAAAACTCCACGTTCTAAAATAATACTTTTCACCTCATTATCAATGTCCTCTAAAGCATTTAAGCGTTCTAAGGCCTTATTCTGACTTAGCTGATTGATGTTATACGGTGGTTTTATTGTATTTAAAACTGAAATTATATCGGTTGAAGCGTAACAGATTCCTAATCTAATTCCCGCTAATCCATAGGCTTTAGATAAGGTTTGGGTAACAATTAAATTTGGAAATTCATGTAAGCGACTTAACCAACTTTCTTCCGTTGAAAAATCGATATAGGCTTCGTCTATAACCACTAAACCTGGAAAATTCTGAATTAATTTTTCTATGCGCTCGGCTTCAAAACTATTGGCGGTTGGATTATTAGGCGAGCATAAAAATAATAGCTTTGTTTGTGCTGTACTCAACTCCAAAATGTCTTGAACCTTAGGTTGAAAATCGGCCTCTAATTCTACTTCTATATTTTCAACCGCATTGAGGTTCGCCAACACATTATACATTCCGTAAGTGGGTGGCAACGTCATGATTTTGTCTGTTTTAGGTTCACAGAAGGCTCTAAAAATTAAGTCTAAAACTTCGTCACTCCCATTTCCTAATAAAATATGAGATGTCCCCAAACCTTTTAGGGTTGCCAAACGTTCCTTAACCGTTGTTTGCTGCGGATCAGGATAACGATTTACCGTTGTAGTAAATGGATTTTCATTGGCATCAATAAAAACCATATCCGTAGTAACATCCTGGTATTCATCTCGTGCTGAAGAATACGGTTTTATAGATTTAATATTATCTCTAATGAGATTATTTAAGTTGAAATTTTTCATTTTTATTGCTTCTCGATACAACGCCTTTTACCTCGAAATCACTCGAAGTGCTGTTAAATTATTTTTCTAATTCCTTTAATCTTAAAGTTACCGCATTTTTATGGGCTTGCAAACCTTCGGCTTCCGCCATTAGCTCTATGGCTTTTCCTATATTCTGAATTCCTTCTTTCGAGATGTTCTGAAATGTCATACTCTTTTGAAAACTATCTAAATTGACTCCGGAGTAGGCTTTGGAAAACCCATTAGTAGGTAGCGTATGATTGGTCCCTGAAGCATAATCTCCGGCACTTTCAGGCGTATAATCGCCAATAAATACCGACCCTGCGTTACTAATTTCGTTGACGAAAAAATCATTATCTGCTGTGGCCACGATAAAATGTTCTGGACCATATGCATTAATCAAATCTATAGCTGTTGTATTTGTATCTACTACAATTGTTTTTGAGTTGGCAATAGCCTGTTCTGCCATATCTTTTCTTGGTAAGACCGCTAATTGCTCCTCAACTTCCTCAGATACTGCTTTAGCAAATTCTTCCGAAGTTGTTACTAAAATAACTTGACTATCACTACCGTGTTCCGCCTGACTTAAAAGATCTGAAGCCACAAAAGCCGCATTAGCCGTCGTATCGGCCATGACTAATAATTCACTTGGTCCTGCTGGCATATCTATAGCTACACCATATTTAGTTGCAATTTGCTTTGCCACCGTAACAAACTGATTTCCTGGACCAAAAATTTTGTAAACCTGTGGAATACTTTTGGTTCCAAAGGTTAAACCCGCAATGGCTTGTATCCCTCCTACTTTTATAATTTTAGTCACGCCACAAAGATTAGCCGCATATAAAATTTCAGGCGCAATATTGCCCTCCTTATTCGGTGGTGAACACAATACAATCTCTTTACATCCCGCAATTTGCGCCGGAACCGCTAACATTAATACTGTTGAAAATAAAGGCGCCGTTCCCCCAGGAATATAAAGACCAACCTTTTGTATAGGCCGTTTCTCTTGCCAACACGTTACACCAGGCATGGTATCCACCGTAACTTTATCCGTTTTTTGAGCACTGTGAAAAGCTTCAATATTACGTTTTGCTAAAGCAATGGCGTTTTTTAAAGATTCAGATACCTTCGTTTTAGCGACTTCAATTTCTTGAGCTGAAACTACAGGTTTTTCTAAAACTACGCCATCAAATTTAGACGTATAGTCTGCAATGGCTAGGTCGCCATTTTCCGCCACCGCATTGAACACCTCGTTTACCGTGGCTTCAATATCTCCAACGGTTTGAGTGGGTCTTTTTAATATTTCTGACCAATCTGATCGGTCTGGATTGCTATATAATTTCATCTTCTTTCTAAAATCAAGGTTAAGGCATTTACTCGTGCAGTGTTCGCTTAAAGCACCATGTTTTCAATAGGACAAACTAAAATTCCTTCAGCACCATTCGCTTTTAATTCATCAATAACATTCCAAAAATCATTTTTATCAATCACGGAGTGCATAGAGCTCCACCCTTCTCTAGCTAATGGTAAAATAGATGGACTGTTCATACCTGGTAAAATTCCAATAATATCATCTAATTTATCATTTGGAGCATTTAATAAGATATACTTGCTTTCACGCCCTTTTAAAACGGACTTTAAGCGGAATTGTAATTTATCAATTAAGACTTGATTTTCTTCTGAAATTTTAGGTGAGGTTGCTAAAACCGCTTCAGATTTTAGCAGCACCTCCACTTCTTTAAGTCCATTTTTAAACAGTGTACTTCCGCTTGAAACGATATCACAAATCCCATCTGCCAATCCAATATTCGGAGCAATTTCAACAGAGCCATTTATAATGTGCAAATTGGCTTTTACGCCTGCTTTTTCCAAAAACTGATTCACCGTATTAGGATAAGATGTCGCTATACGCTTGCCATCTAAATCCTTAAGGCTCTTTAATTCAGAAGATTTTGGTACAGCAATAGACACTTTACATTTTGAAAATCCTAGACGCTCTACAATTTTTAGATCGTTTCCTTTCTCTATTAAAACATTCTCTCCAATAATAGCAGCATCTACAACGCCGTCTCTTAGATATTGTGGAATATCGCCATTTCTAAGGTAAAAAACCTCTAAAGGAAAATTACGCGCTGAGGCTTTTAACTGATCTTTTCCATTATCGACAGAAATACCAATCTCTTTTAAAATTTTCATTGAGTCTTCATTAAGACGACCCGATTTTTGAACTGCAATTTTTAATTTACTCATGGTTTGTTGTTGTTATGTCTGAGATTTCAGTGCGTATTTTAAAAACAAAAAACCCATCTGATTTCTCAAACGGGTTTTTATAATATATGTTGAATTTATTCAATACAGATTCACCTCGCTTGATTGCTAGTATGAAAATGATGATGTAATTGAATAAATGTCATGTCTTTTATTTGATACTACAAATATCTTCAATTAAAATTTATAAATCCTAATGAAAGGCCATAAAGTTTTAATTTTTAACAAAATATTATTATAGCCTGTATTTTATTACTGATTTCCTAATATTATAGGCATTCCACTTTCTCCAGAACCTATAATAACCACTTTACTATTTGGTGATTCTGAAAGTTTTACAGTCGCCTCAATACCTTTATCCTGGAGGATCTTATCTGTTAAAGAAGCACTTAAGATTCGGTTTGCATCTGCTTTACCTTGTGCTTCAATAATAACTTTTTCAGCTTCTTTCTGTGCAGTTACAAGTCTAAACTCATATTCTAAAGACTCTTGCTCTTGCTTTAACTTTCTTTCAATAGCTTGTTTAATTGTAGGTGGTAAGGTGACATCTCTAATTAAAATATCATTTAACTGAATAAATTGAGGTTCTACAATTTTCTTTGTCTCTTCAAAAATCTCTTCTTGAATCGCATCTCTTTTACTAGAGTAAAGTTGCTCTGGTGTATAACGTCCAACCACACTTCTCGCGGCACTTCGGATTGCTGGCTGAAGCACGCGACTTAAATAATCTTCTCCTTTTTCGTTATGTAAACGTCCTAGATTTTTATAATCCGGTTGGTACAACACCGAAGCGTCTAATTTAATATCTAAACCGTTTGATGATAACACAGACATTTTTTCTGGTACTTCTTGCTGACGTGTTTCATAATCAATCACTCGGTTCCATGGGGCGATAACATGAAATCCTGGACCTAAAGGTTCTTTATTAGAATCTACACCGCCTCTTAGGGTTTCATATAATACTCCTGCATGACCAGAGTCTAGAGTTACAGCTGATTTTGCTAAAACAATAATTAAAAGCACAACGCCTATTAAAATCGGTAATCCAATTTTTGGTAATTTTTCCATCTTATATTTTTATATTAATCCGTTATATTTCCTAATAAACCACTCTATAATTAAGCATAATGCAATTATAAGGAGTAGATATTCCCATTCTATCAAAGGTACGATTTTTTTGGTGCTTTTCTGAATGGTTTGATAACGATTATCATTTAATAATTGTGTTATTAAAGCCTCTGTTTGTGTCGCAAAGTAAGCTTTTCCGCTGCTCTTATCTGCCAAGGTATTTAGCTTCTCTAAATCTGCATTTAAAAATTGCTGCTCTACATTATAATCTAAGATTTTAAACGAACCACTGGCTGATACATTTTCAGAATTATGCTTAATCTTAAAATCATAAGCCCCCGCCTTGGTACCACTTAAGTCTACTGTATAATTACCGTTATGGATTAACATTGGAATTTCTTTTACCGTACCATCGTCCTTCTTTTCTAAAACAATACTTAATGACGCTTCAGCATCAAATTCAAAATTTTTATTAAAATATTGTGCTGAAATGACCAGATCATCATTCCCGTTATAAAATGATTTATAATCCACATTTAAACGCCTCCTCTTTTTATTAGAACTGAGATACTGCACCAACTTGCTTATAAATTCATCAAAATTGTTGAAGCTATTTCTATTTAAAAAAGATTGAGCTCGCCAACGCCATAAGCCTTCTCCATTTAAGATCGCATGCTTGGTGTTTTCAGCTTCAAAAGTTGCTAATAGTACGGATTTAGTGGTAATCCCATTAACATTTTTATACAATAAGGTTTCAAAAGGGACTTTAACAGTGAAGGCGCCAAACTCGGAGCGTAAAGGCGGAAAACTTTCAAAATCTAAATTTTCAACGATAAAGGTGCTATAGTTTTGGTTTAGCGTTGCTAAAAAGTCCTCGGTTTGATTGGTGACTTTTTGTTCTAAAAATTTTTGATTGTTATTTAGAAAATTCCAATCCGTAGTTTCCCCAGCAATCGTAAAGATATTACTGTTCTGCTCTTGCAGTACTTTTAATAGCGCACTAAATTTAGCATCAGGTTGATACAAGATAAACAATTGATAGTCATCTAATTTACTTAACACCTCTTGAGGGCGTAAAATGCTAGCGCTACGCTGCTCATTACTTTCAATAGCCTTTTTAAGCGCCCCTAAATCAGGATGTAAGCGCTCATAAATGATGGCGACATTTGTTTTTTGGTCAATAACTTCTACAGCAAAATTATTACTGTTATTAACCGTATTTTTTTCATCTTTCAAGGCCTCCAACTCCACACGATAGGTCTTTACCCCTACACTATTAGCGGGCAAAATAGCAGAAACAATTTCTGAAGATTTTAAAGGATTTAACTCTAATGTTTTTTTAAAGACCAGTGTATTTCCAGCCCAAATTTTAAGTTCCGTTTCTACAGCGTCATTTCCGTTATAATTGGCAATAATTTCAACCGGAAATTTATTTTTTAAATACACATACCGATTGGTATTCACTTGCTTTAAGCTTAAGTCTGAATACACCGTAGAATCCCCGAGAATTACCGGGTATATGGCTTGAATATTGAGCTTTGATTGATAACTATAGTCTGAACCAAAGGTCTGATTACCATCGGTTAAAAGTACTACTGGAGCTGTTTGTTGACTGTAAATTTCATTAAAGTGCTTTAAGGCTGCACTTATATTTGTTTGTGAAGCTTTAAAATTAAGACTGTCAAAAGTGTTGACCTCTTTACCAAAGCGATAGGTTTGAAGATTAAAGCGCTCCTGTAAACCTTTGTGTTGTTCTATAAACTTTAAAGCAGATTTCGCATTTTCTTCTTGATTAAGATAAGCAATAGATTCTGAGTCATCTACAGCAATAACCAAGGTGGGTTTTTCATAAAAATAGGTAAACGACTCAAAGGTTGGATTGATGAGCACTAAAAGAATCCCAAAAATAGCAAGGGCTCTTAAACCCGTAAGAACATATTTTAACTTGGACTTTAATTTCGATTTATATATATACTGAAACAGCGCTAATACTAGCGCTGTTATGGCAGCAATTGTTATGTATAATAGAGTTAAAGAACTCATTAAAATCAATTTAAATAATAGTTATGGAATAAAACTAAGGTTTATTAGGTTAACATTCCACCATCTACATTAAGTGTTTGTCCTGTAACATAAGCACTTAAATCACTCGCTAAAAAGACACAAGCATTTGCGATATCTTCAGGAGAACCACCACGTTTTAAAGGAATAGCACTTCTCCAACCTTTTACAGTTTCTTCATCAAGTTTAGCGGTCATTTCCGTTTCAATAAAACCAGGAGCGATAACATTAGATCTAATATTACGAGAACCTAATTCTAAGGCTACAGATTTAGAGAATCCTATAATCCCTGCTTTTGAAGCGGCATAGTTAGTTTGTCCGGCATTTCCTTTAACACCAACCACAGAACTCATGTTAATAATTGAGCCTTTACGTTGTTTTAACATGGTACGCTGTACCGCTTTAGTCATGTTAAATACCGATTTTAAATTCACTTCAATCACTTTATCAAAATCCTCCTCACCCATTCGCATAAGTAAGTTATCTTTAGTGATCCCTGCATTGTTTACTAATATATCTATAGCACCAAATTCTTCTAATACCGCTTCTGCTAATTTTTGAGACTCCTCAAAATTAGCGGCATTACTTTGGTAACCTTTTGCTTTTACTCCTAAGGTATTCAATTCTTTTTCAAGGGCATTTGCTGCTTCTACAGAAGAACTGTATGTAAATGCAACATTAGCACCATGTTGTGCAAAAACTTCGGCAATTCCTTTACCGATACCACGACTTGCTCCGGTAATGATAGCCGTTTTTCCTTCTAATAATTTCATAATGTGTTAATCGTTAGTTCTTATAGTTGTTGTAATCAAAGATAATCAATACAAATTGCATGAATTAAAAAAACCTCACAAGATTTTGTAAGGTTTTTAACAGTTTTATGTGGGTAAAATTAGCCTAAAACTTCTGCTACTTTTTTCCCAATTTCAGCAGGAGAATCTACAACGTGGATTCCACATTCTGCCATAATTTTCTTTTTAGCTTGAGCAGTATCATCACTACCACCTACAATAGCACCAGCATGTCCCATTGTACGACCAGCAGGAGCAGTTTCACCAGCAATAAAACCTACTACAGGCTTGTTGCTTCCACTTGCTTTATACCATTGTGCAGCATCAGCTTCTAATTGACCTCCAATTTCACCGATCATAACAACAGCTTCTGTTTCTGGATCATTGATTAATAATTCCACAGCTTCTTTAGTTGTTGTTCCGATAATTGGATCACCACCAATACCGATTGCAGTTGTAATTCCTAAACCTTGTTTTACAACTTGGTCAGCAGCTTCGTATGTTAATGTTCCTGATTTAGAAACAATACCTACATTTCCTTTTTTGAAAACAAAACCTGGCATAATACCAACTTTAGCTTCACCAGGTGTAATTACACCAGGACAGTTAGGACCTACTAAACGACAATCTTTTCCTTTTATATAATCTGATGCTTTAATCATATCAGCAACAGGAATTCCTTCTGTAATTGTAATAATCACTTTAATACCTGCGTCAGCAGCTTCCATAATAGCATCAGCAGCAAATGCTGGTGGTACAAAAATAATGGTTGTGTCTGCACCAACTTTCTCAACAGCTTCTGAAACTGTGTTAAAAACAGGTTTGTCTAAGTGTGTTTGACCACCTTTACCTGGAGTTACACCTCCAACGACGTTAGTACCGTATTCAATCATTTGCTCTGCGTGAAATGTTCCTTCACTACCAGTAAACCCTTGAACTATAATCTTAGAATTCTTATTAACTAAAACGCTCATTTGCTATTGTGTATTTAAAGTTTTATAATTTTTGTTGTGCAAAAATAAGAGATTTCTAACGCAAAAGCGACCTCTTTTTTAATTTTATTTCGATGTGAGACCTGATAGAAGTACTGCCTTTAAAGCTTCCTTTCTTATTTAGATCTCAATTTTCAATTTTTGTCTGAATTTTGACTTCAATATTTATTTTTCTATCACCTTCTACTCTGCTTTTTAGAGCAAAACAGTAGTGTTACCGCTTTATAGATTTTTTAATTTTTGAAGTATTTCAGGAATCTTTTTAATGTAAGCCATTTCTTTAAACGAAAGTCGGGCTTCTTGTGCCGGACTTCCAAAATAAGTTTTTCCTTCTTCGGTTGTATTACCTACTCCAGATTGCGCGTATAATACGGAACCTTTCTTAATGGTAATTCCACTTTTCACTCCTACTTGTCCCCAAATGGTAACATTATCTTCAACCACAACACAACCTGCAATACCAGTTTGCGATGCAATTAAACATTTTTTTCCTATCAGTGTATCATGGCCAATTTGGATTTGATTATCCAATTTAGAACCTTCACCAATAGTCGTATCTCCAGTAACTCCACGATCTATAGTACAAAGCGCACCAATATCTACATGGTCTTTAATTACAACACGACCACCAGATTTTAATTGATCATAGCCTTCAGGTCTGTTTTTATAATAAAAGGCACTTGCCCCTAAAATTGTTCCGGCGTGAATGGTAACTCCATCACCAATAACGGCATCATCATAAATACTAACATTAGCATGAATGACACAGTTTTTACCAATAGTAACATTGTGACCTATAAAACAATTGGGTTGAATCACCGTTCCTTCACCAATTACGGCATCAGCAGCTATTGCACTGTGAGACGCTTTAAATGGTTTAAAATGTTCCGTGATTTTATTAAAATCTCTAAAAGGATCTTCTGAAATTAAAAGAGCTTTTCCCTCAGGACAGTCAACCTCTTTATTAATTAAAACAATAGTAGCGGCAGATTGCAAGGCTTTGTCGTAATACTTTGGGTGATCTACAAAAACAATATCGCCGGGTTCTACAACATGAATTTCATTAATGCCAAGAATTTCAAAATTCTCGTCGCCTTTAAAATCACAGTCAATTAATGCGGCAATTTCTTTTAAAGTATAAGGTTTTGGAAACTTCATGTTTTGAATTTACAAGGGAATTGTTGCAAGTTCCTTAAAGTTAAGCAACTTGCAACATTAAAAATTCCTTATTCTTTAATACGCTCTTTATACGTTCCTTTTTCAGTTTCAACTTTAATTTTATCCCCTTCGTTGATAAAAAGTGGTACGTTAACTTCTGCACCAGACTCTACCGTAGCAGGCTTAGTGGCATTCGTTGCTGTATTTCCTTTTACCCCAGGTTCTGTAGCTGTAACTTCTAAAATTACCGATGCTGGTAACTCTACAGAAAGTGGCATATTGTCTTCAGTATTAATTTGAATGGTTACCACTTCCCCTTCTTTCATAAGGTCAGTTCTGTCTATAGCAGACTCTAATAATCTAATCTGCGTATAATCCGCTTCATTCATAAAATGATAGAACTCACCGTCATTATATAAATACTGAAACTTATGCGTTTCTACACGTACATCTTCAATTTTATGACCTGCTGAAAACGTATTATCTAAAACTTTTCCTGTCGTTACACTTTTCATTTTCGTTCTTACAAAAGCAGGACCTTTTCCTGGTTTTACATGTAAGAATTCTACAATTTTATAAATATCGTTGTTGTATCTGATACATAATCCGTTTCTAATATCTGATGTCGTTGCCATAAAATGATTTAATTGTTTATTTGTTATTCTTTAATAATGAAAGTTTATTTCTGTGTTTTAGTTTGATTTGAAATAACCTTTCATAATTCCACGATGCGAGTTTTTAATAAACTGCAAAATTTCATCGCGTTCTGGAGTGGCCTCCATTTCAGCTTCAATTAAATCTGAAGCTTGTGTGTTATTATAATTCTTTTGATATAATATTCTATAAATATTCTGAATCTCTCTTATTTTCTCCGTGCTATAGCCTCTACGTCTTAAGCCTACAGAGTTAATACCGACATAAGACAATGGCTCTCTTGCTGCTTTTACATAAGGAGGAACATCTTTTCTTACTAAAGACCCACCTGTTACAAAGGCGTGGTTACCAATAGAACAAAACTGGTGTACAGCTGTCATCCCTGCTAAAACCACGTAATCCCCAACGTTAATATGTCCTGCTAAGGTACTGTTGTTAGAAAAAATACAGTTATTCCCTACAATACAATCGTGAGCAATATGACAGTAGGCCATAATTAAACAATTATCGCCAATAACCGTTTTCATTTTATCGGTCGTTCCACGGTTAATGGTTACACACTCTCTAATGGTGACATTATCACCAATTTCTACGGTTGTATCTTCGTCGTTGTATTTTAAATCTTGAGGTACAGCAGAAATCACGGCGCCAGGAAAAATATTACAGTTTTTTCCAATACGCGCCCCTTCCATTATCGTTACGTTACTTCCTATCCAAGTGCCTTCACCAATTTTTACATTATTATGTATAGTTGTAAAAGGCTCTATTACTACATTCTTCGCAATCTTTGCTCCCGGATGTACGTATGCTAAAGGTTGATTCATTATTCTAATTTTTATTTTAATAAAGGGCTATAAATAGCAACACTTTATAGAACGCAACTTATCAATGGGATAAGCCCTAAACGTTCGTTTTTATATGAGTTACTAAGCCGCGATATGGCGGCTTAGTTTTTATTTTACTTTTGAAATCTGAGCCATTAACTCCGCTTCAGCACATAATTTTCCGTTGGCGTAAGCATAACCTTGCATATGACAAATACCACGTCTAATTGGTGTAATTAACGAACATTTGAAAATTAAGGTATCTCCAGGAACTACTTTTTGCTTAAATTTAACTTTATCCATTTTCATGAAAAAGGTTAAGTAGTTTTCTGGATCTGGAACAGTACTTAAGACTAAAATTCCACCCGTCTGAGCCATCGCTTCAACAATAAGAACACCAGGCATAACTGGAGCTCCAGGGAAATGACCTTTAAAGAACTCTTCGTTCATGGTTACATTTTTCATCCCGATAACGTGACTGTCTGACAATTCAAAAACCTTATCAAGTAATAAAAAAGGTTGTCTGTGCGGTAACATGTCCATGATTTGATTAACATCCATAATCGGTGTTGCATTCAAATCGATTTGAGGTACATTGTTTCGTCTTTCGTTTTTAATCAATTTAGACATTTTCTTTGCAAACTGTGTGTTTACAAAATGTCCTGGTTTATTAGCGATAACCTTACCTCTTATACGCGTCCCAATAAGTGCTAAATCTCCTAAAACATCTAATAGTTTATGGCGAGCGGCTTCATTAGGGTAATGTAAAGTTAAGTTATCTAAAATACCGTTTGGCTTCACCGCGATGTTATCCTTATTAAAGGCGACTCTAAGTTTGTCCATTGTTCCTGGTGACAACTCTTTATCTACATAGACAATAGCGTTGTTCAAGTCTCCACCTTTAATTAAGCCATGCTCTAAAAGCATTTCAATTTCATGTAAAAAACTGAAGGTTCTTGCGTTTGCGATATCGGACTTAAAATCCGACAACGTATTGAGTGTCGCATTCTGTGTTCCTAAAACCTTAGTCCCAAAATCTACCATGGTTGTAATTTGGTAAGAACTTGAAGGCATTAAGATAATTTCACTTCCAGACTCTTCATCTGTATAAGAAACCACTTGTGTAATTTCATATTCTTCTCTAAAAGCTTCTTGTTCTACAATACCAGCAGCTTCAATTGCTTCAACAAAGAATTTAGAAGACCCATCCATAATTGGCGGTTCCGAAGCATCTAATTCAATAATAGCGTTGTCAATATCCATCCCCACTAAAGCTGCAAGCACGTGCTCACAAGTTTGAATGGTTACGCCATTTTTCTCCATACATGTACCACGTTGTGTACTTGTAACATAGTTGGCATCAGCTTCAATCTTAGGCTCTCCCTCTAAATCTACACGTTGAAATACAAATCCTGAATTCTCAACGCCAGGTTTAAATACTAATTTTACATTTGCACCAGTATGAAGTCCTACACCTGTTAGTGTTACTTCTTTTTCAATGGTTTTTTGCTTCGTTTCCGTTTTAATGATGGCCATCTACTTTTTTTTCTAATTCGTTAATAGTTTTAGCAAGTTTAGGTAAATTTTTAAAATATACATAAGACTTATTAAAATCCCCATAACCATAGGCTGGTGATCCTTGTAATACTTCGTTATCCTTTATATTTCTCGCAATACCAGATTGCGCTTGTATTTTTACGTTATTCCCAATAGTGAGGTGTCCTGCGATCCCTACTTGCCCTCCAATTTGGCAATGCTCTCCGATTTTGGTAGACCCTGCAACTCCGGTTTGGGCTGCAATAACTGTATTTTTACCAATTTCTACGTTATGCGCAATTTGAATTTGGTTGTCTAACTTTACACCTTGTCTTAAAATTGTAGACCCTAAGGTGGCACGATCTATAGTGGTCCCAGCGCCTACATCTACATCATCTTCTAAAATAACATTACCTGTTTGTGGTACTTTAGAATAGCTTCCGTCTTTAGCTGGTGCGAAACCAAAACCATCGGCACCAATAATGACACCTGAATTGATAACACAGTTTTTACCTAAAATACAGTCTGAATAGACTTTCCCTCCTGGGTAAATTGTAGTGTTTTCTCCTAGCACCACATTATCACCTACAAAAGCATTAGGGTAAATTTTTACATTTTCACCAACACTTACATTATTTCCTACGTAAGCAAAGGCCCCAACATAAGCGGTCTCTGGTATGGTTACGGACGCATCAATAAAACTTGGTTGTTCAATACCTGTTTTTAAAGACTTAATACGATCGTAATATTCTAACAACTTGGTGAAGCCTGCATAGGCATCTTCTACCTTAATAAGAGTTGTTGTAATTGGTTTCTCTGGCTGAAAATCTGCATTAACAATCGTAATGGAGGCTTCAGTCTTATATATATATGGTGTGTATTTTAAGTTGGATAAAAATGTTAAGGATCCCTCTGTTCCCTCTTCAATCTTAGAGAGTTTAAAAACTTCAATTTGAGGATCACCAACAACGGTTCCTTCTAAAATACCTGCGATTTGTTCTGCTGTAAATTTCAAAAAATTGATTTTAATGGCACGGTTTGTTTCCGCAAAAATAGAAAAAAAGGATCACATTTTCTTTTTAGGATAGCACATATAATATTTTGTAATTGGTTTACTGAGTGCTTTTAGGTTTAATTGATCGGAAGCCTTAACGATATCTTTAATTTTTCCGGTCTTAAATAAGATCTTAATCTTCTGAAATTTATTCTCATAGGCCTGATTTACTAAGCGTCCTTTAAAAACAAAATAGGCCGCTTCGGCTTCAGAAATATTATACTTTTTAATTAAGGCTTTAGAATGTGATTCGAGATTTGCTTCGGCAATTGGTTTATTTTTCACCTTTATTTTTAAAAGATTTCGATCTAAAATCATTTGACAAAGATTACTCAGCACAAAATCCTCATGACTTTGCCAATCTTTCATTGCCGCCACAATATCATAATCGTCTAATTTTGAAAACACCTTTAAGGTATGCGCATCAAAACTATCGGCGTTAATTTCAGAACTTAAAAAATAAAATAATGCCTCGCTACATCTTAAGTTCACCCCTTGAGACACCAGTTCTTTGGCACGTTTTAAAATACGTACTAATAACTGCTCTGCCACCACACTTGTTTTGTGCAGGTAAACTTGCCAGTACATAAATCCGCGTGCTATTAAAAATTTCTCAACACTTAAGATACCTTTTTCCTCCAAGACCAGCTGATCTTCCTTTACATTAAGCATGGTAATTAAACGCTCGCTATTAATGTTTCCTTCGGCCACGCCCGTATAAAAACTATCTCGCTTTAAATAGTCCGCACGATCCATGTCTAATTGACTCGAAATAAGTTCGCACATAAATTGCCGCGGATATTCTTTCTTAAAAATAGAGATGGCTAAAGTTAAACTTCCGTTAAACTCATGATTGAGTTCTTGCATAAAACGCAGCGAAATTTCTTCGTGAGAGATATCATCAACAAGGCTATGTTCCATGGCATGTGAAAACGGTCCATGTCCAATATCATGTAAAAGAATTGCAATTAACAAACCATTTTCCTCCTCTTCAGAAATCACAACTCCCTTAAAACGAAGTACATTCACGGCTTTCTGCATTAAATGCATACAACCTAGAGCATGATGAAAACGGGTGTGGTGAGCGCCAGGATAAACCAAATAAGATAATCCCATTTGACTAATACGACGTAATCGTTGAAAATATTTATGTTGAATGATGTCGAATATTAAAGTATTCGGAATCGTAATAAATCCGTAAATTGGATCGTTAAATATTTTAAGCTTATTATTTGTAGGCAAAATGTAAAAATTCACTAATTAGATAACAAATATACCACAACATGATAAATATTCTTTGGGTTGACGATGAAATAGATTTATTAAAGCCTCATATTATCTTTTTAGAGCAAAAAGGCTATCAAGTGACCAAGTGTCAAAGTGGTACAGAAGCTCTTGAAATTATTAACGATACAAATTTTGATATTGTGTTTCTAGACGAAAATATGCCTGGACTCACCGGCTTAGAAACCCTAAACGAAATTAAGGAACGTCGTGCGAACTTACCTATCGTTATGATTACCAAAAGTGAGGAAGAATATATAATGGAAGAAGCCATTGGAAATAAAATAGCGGACTACCTTATTAAGCCCGTTAATCCGAATCAAATATTATTGAGTTTAAAGAAGAACTTAGACCATTCCCGTTTAATATCTGAAAAAACCAGTTCTAATTACCAACAGGAGTTTAGAAAGATTGCTATGGATTTATCTATGGTGAATTCTTACGAAGAATGGATAGACCTATACCAAAAGCTTATCTATTGGGAGCTAGAGCTTGAAAACATTGAAGATGTGGGCATGACAGCTATTCTAGAGTCACAGAAAACGGAAGCCAATATGCAATTTGGGAAGTTTATTGAAAAAAATTATGAAGATTGGTTTCAGCCTAATGAAGACGCCCCAATAATGTCGCACACCTTATTTAAAGATAAAGTGGTGCCTGAGTTAAGCGATAAGCAACCCACTGTTTTAGTCGTTATAGACAATTTACGCTACGACCAATGGAAAGCTTTTGAGCCCATAGTCAATAATTATTACAAAAAAGCATCTGAACTTGCATTCTATAGCATCTTACCTACCGCAACCCAATATGCACGAAACGCTATTTTTTCAGGTTTAATGCCTGCTGATATGGAAAGTTTATTTCCGCAATATTGGAAAAACGATACCGATGATGGTGGAAAAAACTTACACGAAGGCGATTTTCTAAGAGAACAACTGAAGCGTTTAGGCCTAGGCCATATTAAACATGAGTATCATAAGATTACAAATCTAAAATCTGGAAAAAAACTAGTCGAAAACTTCAAATCTCTAAAGGAAAATGATTTAAGCGTTATAGTTTACAACTTTGTAGATATGCTTTCGCATTCTAAAACAGAGATGGAAGTTGTAAAAGAGCTCGCTTCTAATGATAAAGCTTACCGTTCTTTAACAGTGAGTTGGTTTAAAAATTCACCTTTATTAGAAATGATTCAGCTTTCACAACAATTAGGATTTAAGCTTATATTAACCACAGACCATGGAACTATAAATGTAAAAGCTCCTACAAAAGTGATTGGCGATAGAGACACTAGTTTAAATTTACGTTACAAAACAGGTCGAAGTCTTACGTACCAAGATAAAGATGTCCTTGCCATAAAAAATCCGAAATCGGTTCACCTCCCTGCCCTAACCATGAGTAGTTCGTTTATCTTTGCTAAGGGCGATTTATTCCTGGCCTACCCAAATAACTTTAATCATTATGTAAGTTATTACAGAAATACGTACCAACACGGCGGAGTTTCTTTAGAGGAGATGATTATCCCATTTGTAGTCTTAGATCCGAAATAAACACTGTAAGAGAACTTACACAACTATATTTTAAATGCTTTGTCTTTCAACGACAAAGCATTTTTATTTTTATGAGATTTAGGGTGTTGAATTATCGTACTTTTTTAGGCTCAAAAACGGAATAAAACACAAAATTAATCCTCAAAACGCAAATATATCCGACGAAATACAAATCACTCTTTGTTTTACAAGAAATTTATCCTTACTATTGTATTCTATAAATGCATAAAAAAACTGTGAAAACACTAGAATTCACCTACCATATTAAAGACATTCAAAAAGTTGCAGAAGCAGTATTATCTCACTTGCACACTAAGACCGTATTATTTAATGGTGATATGGGAGCAGGAAAAACCACATTTATAAATGCGCTCTTAAAAGCGATGAATAGTAATGATGAGGCAAGCAGTCCTACATTTTCAATAGTTAATGAATACAGTTTAGCAGACGATAAAGTGTATCATTTCGATTTTTATCGTATTGAATCTATAGAAGAAGCTTACAACTTTGGAATTGAAGATTATTTAAATTCTGATCACTGGTTATTTATGGAATGGTCAGAACGCATTGAAGATTTAGTTCCAGAAGCTCACCAAACCCTTACTATTACTGATTTACAAGAGGATAAAAGAACTATAAAACTAACTATATAAACGCACATTTAACGAACAAAAAAAGCTGAAGCAAAAAATTTTATTAGTAAAATTCCTACAAAAACGAAGACCAATTACGGAAAAACCGTAAGTACAAGTACATGATTTCTTGGATTTTAACAATCACGCATTTGTCAGAGCTGTATAAGCTTCTTACATTTGGAGTATATTAATTAATTAAATCCCTTTAAATTATGAAAAACAAAAAAAATCTCGTATTAGCAATTGCAATCTTTGGAGGCATGTTATTTACTGCTCAAGCTACTAACATTATTGACTTAGATGGACAAACTACACAGCAAGTTGACAAAAGAAAACTTAAAATTCCAACGTGGGGATAAAAAATCCAACACAAGAAAAATTATTATGGGGAGTATTGTTGCAACTTTAGTTGCCGCAACTCCCTTTTTGTTTTATATCTACGAGTACGTACCAGATACAAAAACTTGGGACACCTATATAGGGACTTACCACAGCAATTACTATAAAAGTGCTAATGTTGGGATCTGGGTTCTAATGATGAAGTTTGTTCCGTTATTGTTATCCTTACTTTGGTTTCTAACTTGTCGTCATTGGTGGTACCATGCCTTGTTAATTCCTATTGTGATGTTTTCGTTTCAGACCATTAGTGCTTTTAATGATGAAGTGCTTTTTATGGACGAACTACATATTGTTTGGTTACTTCCATTTATGGCTATCGTTTTTCCGTCCATTTACTTAATACGGGCCAAAATGTTTAATAAAATCAATAACGCCGACAAAACCCTAACTGAAATGGAAGAGGAATTTATGATTAGACCTAAAGGGGTTTGGAGTAGAATAAAACAGTATTTTTAGACAAGGTCTCAGATCGCTATAAATTCTACGGCGTTTACTCTAATGACATTACGGTAAGCCTTATGTTTCCTGGTACAGCTATAATTCCATTACCGCTTAAGTACACTTCCTTTTTTATTTGAATTGATTTAAATCCATCAATATCTCATGGTATTTGCTATATTGCAATAGCAAACCAAAGTCAGTCACTTCAAATGAGCATGTCATTATCTCCATTTACAAAAGCCCAGTTATTACCTCAGGAAGAAACCTTAGAAATTTTAAAAAAGAAAGGTGAACTCTTTATCGGAATTCCTAAAGAAGCTGAATTCCAAGAACGTCGGGTTTGCTTAACTCCAGACGCGGTATCAGCATTAACCGCTAATGGACACCGTGTATTGTTTGAATCTGGCGCAGGAGAAGGGGCAAATTTTAAAGATAAAAGCTATAGTGACGCCGGTGCAGAAGTTACAAAAGACACCGCAAAAGTCTACTCCTGCCCTATTATTCTTAAAGTTGAACCACCTTCTTTAGAAGAAATAAAACTGATTAACCCACAAACGCTTTTAATTTCTGCATTACAGATTAAAACGCAAAGTAAATCGTATTTCGAAGCCCTAGCCAAAAAACGTATTACCGCTTTAGCGTTTGAATATATAAAAGATGACGACGGCCAATATCCTGCCGTAAGTTCCTTAAGTGAAATCGCTGGAACCGCATCCATATTAATTGCTTCGGAATTACTCTCTAATGTTAACGGTGGTAATGGTTTAATGATGGGGAACATTAACGGTGTTCCGCCGGCAGAAGTCGTTATTTTAGGCGCAGGAACCGTAGGTGAATTCGCCGCACGTTCAGCTATTGGTCTAGGTGTTAATGTAAAAGTATTTGATAGCTCTATCACAAAATTACGTCGACTGCAAAACAAACTAGGACGCTCTATCTATACCTCAACCATGCAACCTAAAAATATTTTAAAAGCCTTAAAGCGTTGCGATGTGGCTATAGGTGCAGTTCGCGGTACCAATAGAGCCCCGATTGTGGTTACAGAAAGTATGGTTTCTCATATGAAAACCGGTTCCGTGGTTATCGATGTAAGTATTGACATGGGCGGCTGTTTTGAAACCAGCGAAGTGACTTCTCATGATTATCCTACGTTTGATCATAATGGAGTCATCCATTATTGTGTTCCTAATATTCCGGCACGCTATTCTAGAACAGCCTCAGTTTCAATAAGTAATATTTTTACACCTTACCTCTTAGAGATTGGTGAGTATGGTGGCATAGAAAATGCCTTGCGTTTTGACAGAGGTTTAAAAAATGGGTTGTATTTTTACCACGGCATTTTAACTAATAAATCCGTTGCAGAATGGTTTGGCTTAGAATATAGCGATGCCAATTTATTAATTTTCTAAACGGTCTTGCTTTAAAGACAGGTCATTTTATTTACTATGAAATTTATACATCGATTAGGTTACTATCTTGGTGGTTTTGCATTAGGTTTAATTCTTTTGTTATTTTTTTTGAATGGAAAAGATGCCTCTTGTGATTATGGTCCGAATGCGCGGACCGTTAAAAACATCAGCTCTAAGCCTTTTCAATATTCTGAAAAAGCCGCTTTTTTTATTGAAAAAGAAGCTTTAGATTCTACAACTGTTGTAAATTTAGTGAAATTTGGAGAAGTAGATTTTTCTCATAGCCAAACAAACGTTGATTCTTGTAAAGTGTACCGTATAGAAAACAGCTATAAGCAACGGGATTTAGAATTAATGATTAAAAATTGTGACTCTGTATCTACAGTTCTCAATATTTTATATAAAACAAACTCATAAGCATTACTGATATATAGATCTTTCTAAGGTCTTAAATAATACAGTGGCTTAACAATATACAATTTCATTATGAAAGTTCTAGTTACAGGAGCAGCCGGTTTTGTTGGGTACCATACCTCAAAACTATTAATATCTAAAGGTTATGATGTTTTTGGTTTAGATAATTTAAATGATTATTATGACGTAAACCTTAAACTTTCTCGATTAACAGAATTGGGCATTGCTAAGGAAGACGCCTTAAAGTTTCATAACACTTGCCAAAGTAAAACTAGCGATTTTAAGTTCATCCGAATGAATCTGGAAGATCGAGAGGAATTGCCAAAGCTATTCAAAAATGAAGAATTCGACATTGTATGTAATCTTGCAGCGCAAGCCGGTGTTCGTTATAGTTTAGAGAACCCGGAAGCTTATGTAGATTCTAACGTGGTTGGTTTTCTAAATATTTTAGAATGCTGTAGAGATTACCACATAAAGCATTTAGTTTACGCGAGTAGTTCTAGTGTTTATGGTACAAACAAAAAAGTTCCATTTTCTACATCAGATAATGTAGACCACCCTATTAGTCTTTATGCGGCCACAAAAAAATCTAATGAATTAATGGCGCATACTTACAGTCATTTGTTTAAAATCCCTACAACAGGATTAAGATTTTTTACCGTTTATGGCCCTTGGGGACGACCAGATATGGCCATGTTTTTATTTACAGATGCTATCGTAAATAACAGACCTATTAAAGTCTTTAACCACGGAAAAATGGAACGCGATTTTACTTATGTAGATGATATTGTGGAAGGTGTGGTGCGTGTCATTGAGAAATCGCCAAAAACTAGAATCGACAATCAAGAGTATTATAAACTCTATAATATTGGTAATAATAGTTCCGTAAAATTATTAGACTTTATTCAAGAAATTGAATTGAATTTAGATAAGGTTGCTGAGAAAAACATGATGGACATTCAACCTGGAGATGTTGAACGTACTTGGGCCGACGTAGACGAACTAATTAAAGATTACGATTACCAACCTAATACATCTATTAAAGCGGGTGTAAAAATGTTTATAGATTGGTACAAAGAATATTACAAATAAGGCCCTACAATAAAAAAAAAAATTATTTTTGACCTTCGTATTAGAGGCGGGTTCCTTAAATAGAACATCTCCCTTAAACATTAAATGTAAATAACTCAATATATAATACTTGAGTACAATATAAGATAAACTTAAAAGCATGAAAATCACAAAAATTTGTTGTATTGGCGCGGGTTATGTCGGTGGACCAACAATGGCAGTAATAGCAAAGAAAAATCCTAATATTAAAGTAACTATCGTTGACATCAATGAAGCGCGTATTGCTGCATGGAACGATGAAGATGTTTCGAACTTACCTATATATGAGCCTGGTCTAGCTGAAATAGTAAAAGAAACAAGAGGGAAAAATTTATTTTTCACAACTGCAATTGACGAAGCTATTAAGGAGTCTGAAATGATTTTCATTTCTGTTAATACCCCTACCAAAACCTACGGAAAAGGAAAAGGTATGGCTGCAGATTTAAAATACGTAGAACTTTGTGCTAGAAATATTGCTGAAGTTGCTACAACAGATAAAATTGTGGTTGAAAAATCAACGTTACCTGTAAGAACAGCTCAAGCAATTAAGAGTATTCTACACAATACAGGAAGTGATGTGAACTTTAGTATCCTATCTAACCCTGAATTTTTAGCGGAAGGAACAGCTATTGAAGATTTACTTAATCCAGACCGTGTGTTAATTGGTGGAGAATCTGAAGATGCTATTGAAAGTCTTGCTAATGTTTACGGAAGTTGGGTGCCTCAAGAACGCATTTTAAGAACTAATGTTTGGTCTTCTGAATTATCAAAGCTTACTGCAAACGCCTTTTTAGCACAACGTATTTCTTCTATAAATGCGATTTCTGAACTATGTGAACATACTGAAGCTAATGTAAATGAAGTTGCAAAAGCTATTGGTATGGATTCTCGTATCGGTTCTAAATTCCTTAATGCTTCAATTGGTTTTGGAGGATCTTGTTTTCAAAAAGACATTTTAAACCTTGTTTATATTGCGCGTAGCTACGGACTTACAGAAGTTGCTGATTATTGGGAACAAGTAATTATTCTTAACGATCACCAAAAGCGTCGTTTTTCTGACAATTTAATTAGCACGTTATACAATACCGTGTCTGGAAAAAAGATTGCAATGTTAGGTTGGGCCTTTAAAAAGGACACAAACGACACTAGAGAATCAGCTGCCATTTACGTGGCGGATCATTTATTAAATGAACAAGCCAATATTGCTGTTTATGACCCTAAAGTGAATGAACAAAAGGTCTTAAATGATTTAAACTACCTAAATACACGTTCGGAAGACGAAAACAAAGATTTAGTTACCTCGTTTAACGATCCGTATGAAACAACTAAAGATGCACATGCCGTAGCGATTATGACGGAATGGGATGAGTTTAAAACTTACGATTGGCAGAAAGTTTACGATCAGATGAAAAAGCCAGCCTTTATTTTTGATGGTAGAAACATCTTAGATAAATCTGAAATGGAAGCTATTGGATTTGAATATTCTTCAATTGGAAAATAATTAAATTATAAGTCATAAAAAAAAGCACTGAATTTCAACATTCAGTGCTTTTTTTTATACCGTAGATTGAGGTTTTAATCCACAATTAGTTTTTTAGTCATACTTCTTTCTTGGTCTACAAGCTTTATAAAATAGACCCCAGATTGTAATCCGCTAACTTCAATTTGTTTTGTTACCGTTAGCGATAAAGGCTCATTGGTCACCCTCACCTGCTGTACTAATTTACCCGTCACTTCATAAATATTGATTACAGAAACATTCAGTAAGCCCGATATTTTCACATTAACGTAATCTGAAGCAGGATTAGGATACATCTCAAAAGTAAGATCTACTTGTTCATCTTCCTCATCTTCTGGTAAACCTGAAGTACAATTTAAATCGACCTCAACTTGCACTGTAGCTTCATCAAAATCTAAAGCATTAAAAACAGTCACAGTATAATCCGTCGTTTCTTCAGGAGACACGGTAATACTCGATGTTGTTTCTCCAGTACTCCAAACATAGTCATCGCCACCAGTCGCTTCTAAAGTTACCCATTCATCTAAACATATTAAGACATCTTCTCCTGCATCGGCAACAACAGGTTCAATAACATTTACAGTAACTTCTTGATCATCATAACAATTTCCTATAAAACCTCTTACATGATAAGTTGTTGTCGTAGATGGACTCACCGCAATATTAGGCTGCGTAGCGCCGTTATCCCATTCATAGGTATTCGCCCCTTGAGCTGATAAAGTAACGAAATCACCACTTAAAATTTCAACCGTTGCGCCATTGGTAATGCTAACCTCTGGACTAGGGTCTACAAAGACTGTAACTTCATCCGAATCTTCTTGAACTCCCTCAGTAACCGTTACTGAATAGGTGGTCGTTGATAAAGGACTCACAACAATACTTTGCGTGGTTTCGCCGGTACTCCATAAATAGCTATCTCCTTCAGAAGCTGTTAATTCCACTTCATAATCATCATTTTCGCAAACCGAGACATCACTTCCTGCTGAAGCATGAAATAGCGGTATCACTGTCACAGTTATTTCTGCTAATTCACTAGAACAAGAATTAGACATTCCAATGACCGTATAAGTTGTGGTTTCAGTCGGACTTACCACTATAGCGCTTGAAGTGGCACCTGTATTCCACGCGTAACTATTTGCGCCATTAGCAAATAACGTTACACTTTCACCCTCAATAAGCGTTACATCTTCACTTACAGATAAAACCGGTAAATCATGAACCGTCACCGTGACCTCATCGGAATCTGAATTTCCATAAGTATCAAATACCGTAACTGTGTATGTTGTAGTATCTAATGGAGATACTGTAATAGAAGCAGTTGTTTCACCGTTATCCCAAGCATATGTTTCTCCTCCTGTTGCAGTAAGTGTTACACTTTCTCCTGAACACATACTAACATCATTCCCTGCATTAGCGTTAAGAGCCGGAATTACCGTTACGGTTACTTCTGCAGTAGCTTCACATCCGGCTTCAGAAGTCCCTGTAACACTATATGTGGTCGTTTCCGATGGACTCACACTGATCGTCGTTGTTGTCGCTCCTGTACTCCAAGTATAGCTATCTCCTCCTGAAACCGATAATTCCGTTGTTTCACCAGCCATAATAGTTAGGTCTTCTGAAAGACTTAAGCTTGGTAAAGCGCCAACCGTTACTGTTACCGCATCCGAATCCGAGTTTCCATAAGTATCAAATACCGTAACTGTATAAATTGTCGTGTCTAATGGAGATACTGTAATTGAAGCGGTTGTTGCTCCATTGCTCCAAGTATATGTTTCACCTCCTGTTGCGGTAAGCGTTACACTTTCTCCTGAACACGTACTAACATCATTTCCTGCATTAGCATTAAGAGCAGGAATTACCGTCACGGTCACTTCTGCTGTGGCTTCACATCCGGATTCAGAAATCCCTGTGACATTATAAGTAGTCGTTGATGTTGGACTTACACTAATTGTAGCTGTTGTCGCGCCTGTACTCCAAGTATAGCTTTCTGCTCCTGAAACCGTTAATTCCGTTGTTTCACCAGCCATAATTGTTACATCTTCTGAAAGACTTAAGTTTGTTAAAGCGCCTACCGTTACTGTTACCGCATCTGAATCAGAATTCCCATAAGTATCAAATACCGTAACTGTATAAATTGTGGTTTCTTCTGGAGACACCGTAATGGAAGCAGTTGTTTCACCATTATCCCAAGTATATGTTTCTCCTCCTGTTGCCGTAAGTGTTACACTTTCCCCTGAACACATACTAACATCATTTCCTGCATTAGCATTAAGAGTAGGAATTACCGTTACGGTCACTTCTGCTGTGGCTTCACATCCTGATTCAGAAATCCCTGTGACACTATATGTAGTCGTTGACGTTGGACTCACACTGATCGTCGTTGTTGTCGCTCCTGTACTCCAAGTATAGCTATCTCCTCCTGAAACCGATAATTCCGTTGTTTCACCAGCCATAATAGTTAGGTCTTCTGAAAGACTTAAGCTTGGTAAAGCGCCAACCGTTACTGTTACCGCATCCGAATCCGAGTTTCCATAAGTATCAAATACCGTAACTGTGTAAGTTGTAGTATCTAATGGAGATACAGTAATAGAAGCGGTTGTTGCCCCATTATCCCAAGTATATGTTTCACCTCCTGTTGCGGTAAGCGTTACACTTTCTCCTGAACACATACTAACATCATTTCCAGCATTAGCATTAAGTTCTGGAATTACCGTTACGGTCACTTCTGCTGTGGCTTCACATCCTGCTTCAGAAATCCCTGTGATACTATAGGTGGTTGTCGACGTTGGACTTACACTAATTGTAGCTGTTGTCGCTCCTGTACTCCAAGTATAACTTTCTGCACCTGAAACTTCAAGAACCGTAGAAGATCCATCAATTATTGTTACATCATTACTTAGTACCAATTCCGGTAAGGCATCAACCCATACGGTAACTTCATCATTACTAGAACAAGATCCTTCAAAAACTTCAACTGTATAAGTGGTGTTTTCATTAGGACTCACCGTTATACTTGCTGTCGTTTCACCTGTACTCCATAAATAAGATTCTCCACCTTCCGCAGTTAATACCGCTTCACTATTCACACATATGGTCTGATCGGCACCTGCATTAGCATTTGGAACCTCACTAACCGTCACTATAACGGCATCAGAATCTGAATTTCCAAATTCATCCATCACCGTTACGGTGTACGTTGTCGTTTCTGAAGGGGTCACTGTTAAAGTAGATCCCGTGTCCCCTGTACTCCACAGATAGTCTATTCCTCCTGAAGCATTAAGCGTTACACTCTCTCCTAAGCAAATGGTTTCATCGTCTCCAGCATTAGCACTTAATTCAGCTACAACAGTAACCGTAACTTCCGCAGTTGTCGAACAACCTTCTTCAGATTGCCCTATAACTGTATAGGTCGTTGTAACTTCTGGTGTTACATTAATTTCAGCTGTATTATCTCCAGTACTCCATACATAAGATAAGGCTCCGTTTGCAGATAGCGTTACGGAATCCCCTTGCATAATAGTCGTATTTTCACTCACCGTAATACTTGGGGCATCATTTACAAAAACGACAACCTCATCAGTTTCAGAAAAACCATAAACATCTTCAACAGTTACTGTATAGGTCGTGGTCTCCGTAGGATTTACGTCGATTTCTGCACCTTCATCACCCGTACTCCATAAATAAGAAGTTCCACCACTAGCCGTTAAGGTTACGGTTTCACCATTACAAATAGACAAATCACTTCCCGCACTCGCATTTATGGCAGGTGCTACTGAAATGGTTACCTGTGCGGAACTTGTACAACCATTAGGTCCTGTAGCATTGACGGTATACGTTGTCGTTGTATTTGGCGTTATTGTAATTGTATTAGAGGTTTCACCCGTACTCCATAGATAAGTTTCTCCACCACTTACGTTTAACGTAACAGACGTGCCTTCTGAAATCAGCTGATCCTCAGTTAAGGTTAATTCAGGTGCTGGATTAACAGTAACATTCACTTCCGCTGTGCTTGAACAGTTTCCGTTACTCACTTCCACACTGTAAATTGTATCTTCTGTTGGACTTACTTCAATAGACGCCGTAGTTTGACCTGTACTCCATAAATATGACGTTCCTCCTGAAGCCGTTAAAGTAGTACTGCTTCCTAAACATAAGGTCTGGTCATCTCCTGCATCTGCTTCGGGAACTGCGTTAAGTACAACACTTACTTCAACATCTTCCGATTGCCCATAATCATCAGAAACTGTTACATTATACGTCGTAGTTTCCTCAGGTGTAACCGTAATACTTGCTGTTGTTTCACCGGTGCTCCAAACATAAGTTGTCCCTCCACTTGCGGTAAGCGTGGCGCTTTCGCCTGGACAAATCTGTTGGTCATCACCTGCGCTAGCTTGTAGCGCTTCAGGAAAAACCGTTATCTGAGATGTATCTGTATAATCACCATCCGTAGCGGTATACGTTATTATAGCATCTCCTGGAGCAATTGCAGTAACAAGGCCATTATCATCAACAGTTGCAACAGTCTCGTCATTAGTAGTCCACGTTCCTGTTTGGTCTGTAGCGTTCTCAGGTGTATATACCACCTCTAGTTGAAGGGTATCATCGCTATTTAATTCTGCAGATTCAGGAGATACCGAAACACTTTCCACGGGAAGTGATGGGATTGCAGCCTCTGCATCAACTTGATTTAAGTACTCTTCTAACCAAGTATACCCGCTAGGCGCAATATCATTGTGATCTTCACCTTCAGGAACATGAGCTTGAAACCAAACTTCTGGGATATGAGGATTTGACACGTAGAAATTATCAGGTCTTGTATTTACCGGAACTCCGGTGATTGTCGCTAAAAAGTTATAATAGCGGTCTTCATAAAAGAAACTTCTATCTACACCGTATTGTCCTGCCGTGTAAGCTTCATAAGCCCCTTCGCCCTCTGCTGTTTTGGCAAGATATTCAGCATCATTAACATCGTAATTCTCAATAGTGCCCCCTGCAGCCGTTAAGGATTTACTATTTCCGACAGTAGGATTATTAATGATAGCATTATAAGCTTCTACTGCTGTTTTAATTGTAAAAGTATCGTCAATTAAAGGGTATGGTGTAGACACAAACTCAGTGGCTGGCGCTAAGTTTGGTGAATTCCCCGAATCAAACTCCGCCCAAATAAGACTATTATCGGCATCAGAAAACAAGCCTTTATCCATAATATTCCCACTGGTATAAATGGTATTATCTTGAGCTGAATTCACTTGATTCATATCACTTAGTGGTAAATTATTATGAGCCCCTGCTGCATAATAATTATTAATATGATTGAGTTGAACACTCCCTTGAGGTCGACTTAACCTATAGTAATGATTCTGAGAGACATTATTAATAACATCAACTCTACCTACCGCACTAGGATTTGGAAATCTATGCGATACATTATAAAAGAAATTGTTTAAAAAAGAATTGTCGTAACTAAACTCAAAAGTATCCGGATCACCAAAAATAGCTCCCGTTTTACACTCGGCAAAAATGCTGTTTTGAACCGTAACATTATAGTTATTGCTCCCACGACACCCGAAGCCTGTCCAACCGGAATAAGAAAGAGACAAATGGTCAAACATAAGATCACTAGCATTTCCGTGGTTTCCGTAAACATCAATACCGATGTTATTGTTATCACGCTGAAATCTAAACCTCAAATAACGTAAGATCATATTTTGAACATCCCATAGCCTAAAGACATATTGGGTGTTATTAGCTGTGAAAGTAATCCCTCCTTCAGGAGAGGTCTGACCTGCAATAGTTAAATCTTCACCAGAAATAACAATGTAGTTTTCCATATTAATGACACCAGAAACATCAAAAACAATAGTTGCTGGTCTAGGCTGTGATAAAGCCCAACGAAATGTTCCTTCGGAACCATCATCTGCTAAAGAAGTTACATGATAAACGTAACCACCACGACCGCCACTTGCATAAGCACCACCACCATAAGCTGTAGGGAAAGCTTTTTGTTGGGATAGACATAAAAAAGGAATAATAAAGATGAGATAAATAATTTGTTTCATTTTTAAAAGGGGATTTTTAACTTGAATTAGGGACTAAATTTTATCTGTTTTTTAAACGAAGGGGCAATGTATAAACCAAAAAAAACAAACCCAGACTAAGGGTTTAAATTTTCGACAAACTGCATCAATCTGTAAGAATTTTACAATAAATTAATTCTCACTCTACATAAATACGACGAACGAACACATTTAGACGTTATAAATTGACATTTAACCTATTAGAGAAAATATTTACAAGAAACATTTAATTCTTAGTTACATTTATTTCCGTATTTTTAGAGTAGAACAATCTACACTTTGGCACAGTGTTATAAATTCAATTTTAATGTGTGGGATATATGTGACTAACATAGCTTATGAAAAGCCTATCATAGAAAAGAAGCTCAAATCTATTTCTTTTAGAGGTCCTGATTATACGGGAATTACAACCGTAGATCAACTCACTTTTGGGCATCTTAGGCTGTCAATTTTAGATTTAGATCCCAGGTCTCATCAACCCATGGTGAACGACCATTTAACCTTGGTTTATAACGGTGAGATTTACAACTATAAAACCATCCGAAGTGAATTAGAAACTTTAGGTTATTCTTTCCATACAGAAAGTGATACCGAAGTGCTGCTCATAGGCTTTAAACAATGGGGTAAAAACGTCCTCGATAAAATGAACGGCATGTTTGCGTTCAGCATTTACAATGCAGAAACCAATACCTTATTTTCAGCTAGAGATCGCCTTGGAGTCAAGCCTTTTTATTATTATTGGCATGAAGGTGCCCTAGAAATTTGCAGTCAGATACGACCTTTATTAAAAGGGAAGACGATTAATGAAGAAGCCATTTCCATATTCTTAGATACGGATTACATTCCTAGCCCCTACACCATTGCAGAACATGTGTATAAACTACCGCCGGGTCACTATATGGAAATTGACTTTACGCGTCAAACAAAAACCATTCACACCTATTGGAACTTAAAACCTGTAACGCTTAAAAATATAAGTTATGAAGCGGCCAAAAACGAACTTCATGATTTACTAAAAGACGCTGTAAAAATCAGGTTACAATCTGATGTTCCTATTGGTTCCTTTTTATCAGGCGGAATTGACTCTTCTTTAGTTTCTAGTATTGCCGCCAAAGTTTCACCAACGACTATAAATACCTTTTCTATTGGGTTTGAAGATCCTAAATACGATGAAAGTAAAATTGCAGAACAGTATGCTAAAATCATAAAAAGTAATCATACCACAACCATCTGTCGCGCCAGTGATATTATGGAATTGATTCCTAAACTCACCCAAGTTTATGACGAACCTTTTGCCGATAGTTCCGCATTACCATCACTGTTATTAAATAAAATAACGCGACAATACGTCACCGTAGCTCTCTCGGGTGATGGTGGAGATGAAAGCTTTATAGGCTATGAACATTTTGATTCTTTAATAAGAAACAAGCGCATCATGGATATCCCTTACCCGATTAGAAAATTCGTCTCAAAATCGGGTATTCTGAAGCTTTTTGGTATGGATACACACCGCATTCACAATGCCTTAAATACAAAAACGAGAAACGATTTTATAGAAAATATTTTCTCAAGAAAAGGATTCCTACTAAACAAACCCCGTCAAGATTGGATGAAACACTATCAAGGCTATAAATCTTGGTCGTCATTATTTTTACAGAAAGCTGCCGATTTAAATATAAAACTGTGGTTAGAAAATGATAGCAATGTAAAGGTTGATAGAGCAAGTATGGCCTACTCTGTTGAGGTTAGAAGTCCATTTTTAGATTATAGAATTATAGAGTATGCGCGTACTTTACCGATGCATTTTAAGTATGAAAAAGGAAGGCAGAAAAAAATCTTAAGAGATATTCTTAAAGACTATATTCCCGAAACCATTTTTAATCAACCCAAACAAGGATTTGCCGCCCCTATAGAACATTGGATGCGTCATGAATTACGGGATGAATTTACTCAAGCCTTAAATGATGACTTTTTAGAGAAAGTTCCAAATCTTAATATTAAGAAGTTCAAAAAATTATTTGAAGCTCACATGAGTGGAAAGGAAAATCACCGCACCTACATTTGGAAACTTTTTGTTTTAAGCAAATGGTATAAAGAATTTGAATTTTAACACGCATTGAGCCCAATAACCAGAGTAACGCTTTATTTAACCACATGATATAAATGAACCTTTAGTACCTACAATTCCCCTAACCTATGAAACATAAGATTAGCGTCATAATACCCGTCTATAACGTTGAGACCTACTTACCACGTTGTTTGGATAGTGTCATTAACCAAAGCTATAAGGATTTAGAAATCATTTTGGTTAATGATGGCTCGCAGGATAACTCCGGACAAATTTGTGACAGCTATGCCGCTAAAGACCAACGCATTGTTGTAATTCACAAAGAAAATGAAGGATCGAGTTGCGCACGAAATGTAGGCTTAGATAGCGCTAAGGGAGATTTTATTGCGTTTGTAGATAGTGATGATTATATCCATCATACTATGTTCGGGGTTATGTTAACCCATCTTTTAGAACATCAATTAGATGTTGTTGAGATAAGACCTAATTACAAAGGGTCAGAAGTCCCTCTTCTCAATGATTTTGAAATTCAAGATCATGTCGTCGCACTACAGCGAATAATAGAACAAACCACCTTCAATGTTTGGTGCCGCTTGTATAGAAAAACAGTAATTGAGGACTTACGTTTTATTCCTAAAATAATACATCAAGATGTGTTCTTTACCATCGATGTGCTCAATAGAATTGACAAAATTGGATTTTTAAACCTTCCCTTGTACTATTACAATTCCGATAACGAAAGTATTATTAGAAGCACCTATTCCTTAAGAAAGATTACGGCAGGTATTAGAGCAACGGAATACTTAACCAAGAATCTAGCGCAGTATTCAGCCTTAAAAAACACCTTAAAGAATTACGTAACCTATTATTATACCGATCATTATTTTTCACTGTCCAGGCATACCGAAATAGATGGTGATAAAGCCTTTAGAAAAAAATTAAGAAAAGCTATCATGGATTCATTCACGTTTAAAACTATGAATTTAAGATCTTTAATGGTTATTCTATTTCCTTCAAGAGTTATGGAACTAGTTTCAACGAGTTATAATAAGTTAACCTCAAGATAATGCCATATGTCTAGAGTCGCTTTCACCCTTAAGAATGCTTGGATCGCCTTAGTGTTTCAAGTTTTATATATCATCATCCAATTTTTTTCGAGGACTATTTTCCTTGAAAATTTAGGCGATGAATTTATTGGTACAGTTGAAACTCTTAAAAGTATTTTACAATTTTTAAATCTTTCTGAACTAGGCATTGGTACTGCGGTAGGATTTGCCTTATACAAGCCTTTGTTTGATAAGAATAGAGACAAAATAAATGAAATTATCGGGTATTTGGGCTTTCTCTATAAAAGGATAGGCCTTTTTATTCTTAGCGTATCGCTTTTACTTATAGCCTTCTTTCCCTTGGTCTTTAAAAACACCACGATAGAACTCCCTATTATCATTTTCTTATTCATTGCCTTGCTCGTCAGCAATTTATTAAGTTATTTCTTTGCCTATTACATGTTTCTTTTTCATGCCGACCAGAAAGGTTACATTAACACCACCATTGGTCAATCTGTATTTATATTACGGTTATTTCTACAGTGTGTAGTCCTAGTCTATCTAAATGATATAATCCTCTGGATTGCCCTAGAACTCTTAACGCCATTTATTTATATCTATATCCTTAGAAAGAAAGTCAGACAAACCTACCCATGGCTTATTTTTAATTTAAAAATCACCAAGGTCATTCGGCAAAACCAGAAAGGCTTACTGAGGAAAATAAAACAGATAAGCTTCCATAAACTAGGCAGTTTTGTGAGTAACAGTACGGATAACATAATTATTTTCTCACTGGTTTCTCCGGCTATGGTAGCCTTTGTAGGCAATTACCAGATGATAATGAACAACATTAACCTCTTGGTCAGTAAATTATTTGAAGGAACAGACGCTGGAGTTGGTAATTTAGTCGCTGAAAACAATAAAACCAATATGCTGAAAGTATTTTGGGAGTTTATGGCGCTGAGATTTTTTATTGCAGGCTGCTCTACCGTTTTACTCTATACCGGTTTTAATGATTTAATCACCATTTGGCTCGGTGAAAAATACCTGCTTTCTAACACTATTCTTATGGTGTTAATTCTGATATTTTTTATGCTTCAAATAAGACAACCCGTAGACAGTTTTAAGCAAGCTTATGGACTTTATGATGATATTTGGTCTCCTGTTATACAGAGCCTTATCAATTTAACTTTATCTATAATTTTTGTTATAAAATATGGTGTTTTAGGCGTGTTTTTAGGAACTTTAATTAGCCAATTTATCATCGTTATGCTGTGGAGACCTTATTATGTTTTTAAATACGGCTTTAAAATTAACCACTTCATGTATTGGAAAGGCATTAGCCTACATCTTCTCTATGTGGTCATGGCTTTGATGATCTATAAGTATTGTGCATCATTTTTTGAAATTCAAGAGAATCCAAACCTATTCTCTTTATTAGGAACTCTAATGAAATTTGGCATCCTCTTTTTCTTAATTTATTTCTCTATCTTAAGCTTATTAAGTAAAGGCTTTAAAGATTTAATCTCTAGACTATTTACACTCATTAAAAAGAAAATTAAGTAATCTAACTATGAAATACCTCATTGCTGTTTTACTCATCTTATTGGCGTCTTACGCTGATATCTTTTTATTTAGAATAGGTATTATTCCGTTGCAACCGTCGTATTTTGTCATTCCGCTTTTTTTAAGTGTTTGTTTAATTAAATACCCGCTATTAGATTATTTAGACATTTTAAAATCGCATTCCTTTAAATTTTTCTTAAGCATTTTAATTTTCTCTATTGTTTATGCTGCCATCACTGAAGTGAGTACCGCAACAATAACCACTAATGTTACTTTAGACATAATTACCTTATTAATATATGTATTTGCCGTACATTTTTTTAGAACCGAAAAAAAGGCGTTAGTTTTTGCGGTCATCTTTTTCGCCTTTGTCACTCTTGCCGGTAGTGTGGTGTATGATTTTATTATCGGATTGCCCAAGTACAGCGTTAAACTATCTGAAGCAGTTCGGAAAGGTGGTTTTGGCGAAAATCCCAACCAAGCGGCTTCTGGTATTAAGTTTTTGGCTTTAGCCACATTGGTGTTTTTACATCGTTTTAAAACCAAACGCATGTTTCTAATTGCCGCCATGGTTATTGCTGTGTTCCTAACCTTTTCTCGTAGCGGTATTGTTTCTGTAATCTTAATTTTAGTTTTTGGGATCGCTAATAACTGGAACACCAATTTTACAATTAGCGTTCCGATCCTTTTTAAGAGCTTCTTTAAAATGGCCCTTCTTTTTTCGACCTTATATCTAGGTTTGGTCTTATTAGCTGGGGTTATTAAAGACAACTTTCCTGCCTTTACGCGCGGTGCTGCAGGAGACCGTATTGATCTTATTATTGGTAAAAGTGAAAAAGGGGCTATTTCTGAAGATGTTGGGTCTGGCGGAGGTCGTGGTGACCTAATGTTTGAATATTTCAGAAAATTTAAAGCACAGCCGTTTGGTTATGGTACAGGGTACACTTCTGAAAAACGTTTTAACGCTCTAAATACGCATAACTATTACCTCTTTTTAGCCGTTAATTACGGTATCCTAGCCCTAATTATTTATCTGATTTATTTAGGTTTTGGAATTAAAATCGCTATTAAATCAGACCAATTTTACTATTTAATTTTCTTAAGCCTCCTTATTTTTGAAGGCCTAATCTCCCATTCCATTTATCAAGAAAGAGCACTTTTAATAAGCTTAGCCTTTTTTGATAGCCTCATCTATAAACGACAGCAAGAAAATCTCGAATAAAAAAGAATTTACACCTCTCATAAAAACCATTTTTTATCAATTAAATAAAAATTTCACACCCTAATAATAACGAATCTTGCATTTTAACCCAATTTATTGCTGATCTGTCAATTAATACTACAAAAAACAGATTTAATTTTCATATTTGTTAGAGACCGCAAAACGTTCTAAGCGTAGATTGTAAAACCGAATAGGCAAATGAAACATATAGATAAAATTATAAAAACTGATTTATATCGATATGGTGGCCTAACGCGAATTTTCAAAGGAAAACGCAACCCGGGTTTTCATTATATGTATTACCTCCGGAAAGCCTCACAACATCAAAAAAGGTCACTTTTAGGAATTTACTATTATCTTATCCTAAAACGTCTTGGATATAAATACGGCTTTCAAATTCCGGTGACTACAACCATTGGAAAAGGATTTTACATCGGTCATTTCGGGACAATAGTAATTAATAAAGACAGTATTATAGGAGACTATTGCAATATTGCCCATTGCACAACTATAGGGCAAACAAATAGAGGTCGACTTGAAGGAAGTCCCACCATCGGAAATTTTGTATGGATAGGTACAGGTTGTGTCATCACAGGGAAAATAACAATTGGAGACAATGTCCTCATTGCCCCTAACTCTTTTGTCAACTTTGATGTTCCTGCAAACTCATTGGTTATAGGAAATCCTGCCAAAATAGTAAGCAAAGACAATCCTACAGACGGATATATCAATAATATTTTAAGCATATAATATGGAGACCAAGACCAAAACTGATATCGTTTTTATATTACCCAACCTTCTCCCTGGTGGCGCGGAACGTGTGTTTTCTTTTATCGCTCAAAATATAGATAAAACACAGTTCAATGCTACGCTCTTAATTATAGGGTTTTCTAAAGATGCTTCTTACGATGTGGAAGGTATAAATCTCGTGTTTTTAGAAAAATCACGTGTTTTAAATGGTACGATTCCTCTATTTAAATTTCTTTTAAAACATAAGCCCGATATTGTGCTCAGTGCCGTAGGTCACCTAAATACTATAGTGGCTTATATGTCCCTATTTTTTCCGAAGACAAAATTTATAGCCCGAGAAGTTACTGTACTCAGCGTTGATGTTGATTTTTTTAAAACGAATAGCTTCGATCCATGGAGCCTAATCATTAAAAAAAGATTTCATTTTTTTGATAAAATCATCTGTCAGTCTCAAGACATGCAAGACGATATTATAAAAAACTACACCATTAAACCTGAAAAGATTGTGGTAATCAACAATCCCATTACAGACCATTTTCAACTTAAACCCGAAACCCCTTCAGAAGGCGTTGTTCAGTTTATTACGGTGGGAAGACTCAGTAAAGAAAAGGGATACGAACGCTTATTAAAAATTCTTTCTAAAGTAGAATTTCCATTTCATTATACCATTATAGGAAATGGCAACCAAAAAGAAGCCGTATTGTCATTAGCAGATGAATACAACTTAACAGACAAGATTACGCATATTCATTTTACTAAAGAGGTTTCAAAATATTTAGCCAAGAGCGATTTTTTCTTGCAAGGCTCTTATTACGAAGGCTTTCCCAACTGCCTCATAGAATCCTGTTCTGTTGGGACTCCGGTGATTGCCTTTGACGTCCCCGGAGGCACTAAAGAAATTATTGAAGATGGTGTAAACGGTTATTTGGTAGCTAATGAAGCCGATTTTTTAGAAGCCCTAAACCACTCCAAATCATGGAATCCTGAAGCGGTGAGAACATCGGTATACAGTAAGTTTAATAGAACTAAAATTATACAACAATACGAAACCCTATTTAATGATCTTATAAATGCCTAAAGCCCCTATGAAATTAGCCATATTCATATATTCATTATCTGGCGGTGGTGCCGAAAGACAGACCTCATACATCCTGTCTTATTGCCACAACCACAATATCGATGCGCATTTAATTTTAATGAATACGATAATTAAATATGAGGTTCCGAAGGAAATTCCTATTCATTTTTTAGAGCAATCAGAATCGGATGAAAACGGAACGATAAAAGCTTTAAAAATCCCGTATTTGGCCTATAAATATTCACGATTATTAAAAAAACTTCAAATTACACATAGTGTTAGCCTTTTAACGCGGCCTAATTACATCAACCTAATAGCCCAAAAGTTAACACGACATCCGTTTAAGGTCATCGTGAATGAATTGGCTTTTCCGTCTTTACAGTATAGTTATCCTGGTTTTCAATCGAAATTCAACAAAACCTTGATTAAAAACCTCTTTAAAAATGCCGATTTAATTATCAGTAATTCTGAAGGTAATGCTAAAGATCTTATTGACAATTTTGAAGTTCCAAGTGGCATTGTAAGTGTGGTGCACAACCCTATAGATTTAAAAAAAATAAATGCGATCGCACCAGTGCCTGATGTTTTTGATCCACAAAATTTTAATATCATTACTTTAGGACGGTTAGATGTTGGCAAAAACCATAAAATGCTTATTGAAGCTATTGCACAGCTAAACCATCCACGCGTACGACTTTATATTTTTGGCGTGGGCGATATGCAGGAGCCTCTAGAAGACCTCATTCAAAAATTAGATGTCGACCAACACGTATTTCTCATGGGGTTTGACCCTAATCCGTACCAGTATCTCAAAGCGGCAGACCTTTTTATGTTTGGCTCTAATCATGAAGGTTTTCCAAATGTATTACTAGAAGCCATGGCATGCCAACTTCCTATTCTTACTACAAATTGCGAATCTGGTCCTAATGAAATTATGGAACTCAAAACCATAAAAAACGACCTTATGATTACAGATTACGGCATTTTGGTTCCGGTAAAAAATAAGGATCTAATGGCAAAAGGCATTCAATACTTTTTAGATCATAAAACTTATGCTGAATCGTGTAAAACCCACGGGAAGCGTCGCATCCTAGCATTTGAAAAAAATAATATTTTAAAAAAATATTTAGATCTTATCATTAACACCAAGTAACCCAACCCTAAAGCAATTAAAATGTGCGGAATTAACGGTATTATCACCACATCTCAAAAAAGTAAAGAAGACATCAAGTCTATTCTTAACACGATGAATACCCTTATTATTCATAGAGGTCCAGATGACGATGGCATTTATGCCGATGAAAATGCCACGCATTCTGTGGGCATGGGCATGAGACGCTTAGCCATTATAGATTTATCTACTGGAAAACAGCCTATGTATTCAGATGATAAGCAAATCACCATTGTATTTAACGGTGAAATATATAATTATAAAACTCTAAAATCGAGATTAGAATCAGAAGGACTTCAGTTTAAAACCACAAGTGATACTGAGGTGATTTTAAGAGCTTATGAGCGGTTTGGTGTCGAAGCTTTTCAGTGGCTCGATGGTATGTATGCCTTCAGTATTCATGATAAAAGAAAAAACAAACTCTATATTGCAAGAGACTTTTTCGGAGAAAAGCCCCTGTATTACACCCAAACCGACAAGGCTTTTATTTGGGCTTCAGAATTAAAATCGATTATAAAGACTATTGATTTTACACCTCAAATTTCAAAGAAAGGCTTAAACTTATATTTCAGACTAACCTATATTCCTGCTCCTCATACTATTTATGAGACTATCTTTAAGCTAGAAGCTAACCATTATATCACTTATGATATTGCGAGTCAAAGCACATCCATACACGAAATCCATAAAGCGCCAAAGGCTGAAACAGCTCCTTTAACCTTTGAACAAGCAAAACATAAAACAAAAGCATTGGTATACGATAGTGTAGAAAGCCGATCTATTGCTGATGTTGGCTTGGGCACTTTTCTATCGGGCGGCGTGGATTCCTCAATTATTTCCTTATGCTTAGCACAAACCACAACTAAAAAAATAGACACCTTTTCTATAGGTTTTAAAAAAGCGTCTTATGATGAAACTGATAAATCTAGAGTTGTTGCTGAACAATTAAATAGTAAGCACCACGAATTTATCATTGACGAAGACGATTTAAAGAATAACATTCATCAAATTTTAATCAATTTTGATGAACCTTTTTCCGATACAGCAGCCCTACCCACACATCTTCTTTCAGAAAAAACAAGAGCCCATGTTACAGTGGCCTTAACAGGCGATGGTGGCGATGAGGTTTTTGGAGGCTACAACAAATATTACATTGGTAAAATGAATAAAAAATACACCAATATTGTTCCTAAAACCTTACATGAAAAAATTAAGCACTTAAGCGGGAAATACCTTATCGATAAAGACGATACCAGAGGAAGAAAATTTCAGATTAATAAATTATTAAACGCTATCCATTACGATGGCGAATTCTACTGGGATATCATCTCATTAGCCAATACCAAAACGCAACTCGCAGAGCTATTTACCCCAGAGTATTTCGATGCCGACATTTTTAAAGCCTATAAAACCACCTTAGGAAAACAAAAAATTGAAAGTCTGACTGATTTTAGAGCTGTAGATAAAATTTTAAGCTTAGAAGGTGGTATGTTAGCTAAGGTAGACCGTACCAGCATGTTAACCTCTTTAGAATGTAGAGCTCCTTTTCTTAACCGAGAACTTTGGGAATTTACCAACACACTGCCAGAAGCTTATTTAATGAAAGGTTGGAATAAAAAACACATCTTAAAAGAAGCCTTTAAAGATCAGTTTCCTGAAGGGTTTTTAGAAAAAAGTAAAAGCGGATTTGGATCTCCAACTGGCGACTGGCTAAGACAAAGTCTAAGAGCAGAACTGGAACACTATATTGAACCTGAACTTCTAAAAAAACAAGGGTTTTTCAATATCGCCGTTATCACCAAGCTTGTAAAAGACCATTTAAGCAGTAAAAAAGACAGCACTTTTAGAGTCTGGTCGTATTACTGTTTTCAAAAATGGTACCACTACAATTACCTCAATCAAAACTAAGCCGATATGAAAAAGAAAAACATCTTACTTATTGCGTCTTATGCAGGCTCCTTAATTTGGTTTAGAGGTGATTTTATTAAAAGCCTTATTGCTAACCAATTTAAGGTCTTTACTGCCGCCCCTAATTATACCGACGAGGATATTGAATTGCTTAGCAATTTAGGTGCAACGCCGGTAGAATTTAATCTGCAACGTACTGGCCTTAACCCTATAAACGACTTTAAGTCCATTAAAGCATTAAGGGCCATTATTAAAAACAATAACATAGATCTGGTATTTCCTTATACCGTTAAGCCTGTCATTTACGGTTCTTTTGCCGCTAACAGTTGTAATGTTCCTGTAACCTCACTCATTACCGGTTTGGGGTATGCCTTTACAGGACTTAGCCTTAAAGCTAAAATCCTACAGCGTTTTAACGAAATGCTGTATAGGCTCTCCATCCGAAAAAACAAAGTCATAATTTTTCAAAATAAAGATGACCACCAACTGTTTTTAGATCGGCATGTTATTTCAAAAAAGCAAACCGTTGCTTTTGTCAGTGGCTCTGGCGTTAACTTAAATACCTTTACGTTTAAGGAGAAAGAAACCTTAAATCCTATTCGTTTTCTATTGGTTGCCCGTCTTATTGAAGAAAAAGGCATCGCTTTGTATATGGAAGCCGCCAAACAATTAAAAAAGAATTACCCAAAGGCCGAGTTTCATCTTATTGGTGTGGTAGAAACCTCCCCTTCTGCCATCAATGAGGAGGAACTGAATAGATTGCACCAAGAAGGAATAATTATTTTTCATGGTCCACAATCTAATGTAGCAACCCACCTTCATAATACCAATGTTTTTGTTTTACCGAGTTATTACCGTGAAGGTTTACCAAGAACCACATTAGAAGCCTGTGCTACGGGCACCCCAATAATTACTACAGATTCTGTGGGCTGTAGAGAGGCTGTAAAACCCGGTAAAAACGGATTCCTTATTCCGCCTCAAAACTTGGAGGCTTTGGTAGAAGCTATGGAATACTGCATTACCCACCCCGAGGAATTAAAGGCTATGGGAAGAGAAAGTAGAATCTATGCCGAAGAACGATTTGATGTCAACATTATAAATAAAGACCTCGTCCAACTCATTAAAGCGGTCTTAAACGTGTAATATTATGAATATATACAGATCTTTTATTAAACCCTGTGGCGATGTTTTAGCCGCTACTTTAGGCCTTTTACTCATAGCGCCAATCTTTCTTATTTTGATGATTAGTTTATTTATCCTTAATAATGGTAAACCGTTTTTTTATCAAGCACGAACAGGAAAAAATGGACAAATTTTCACCATCATTAAGTTTAAAACCATGACAGATAAAACCGATGCCAACGGCGACTTACTTCCTGCCATGAAACGCGTCACTAAAGTGGGGAATTTTTGCCGAAAATTATCCTTAGATGAATTACCACAACTCATCAACATTATAAAAAGAGACATGAGTCTTATTGGCCCACGCCCCCTCTTACCACAGTATTTACAGTATTATAATGAAGAGCAAAACCGAAGACACGAGGTTTTACCAGGCATAACGGGTTGGGCACAAGTCAATGGACGAAACACCATAAGTTGGGAACAAAAGTTTGACTACGATGTGTACTATGTAGAGCACCAAAGTTTTATATTAGATTTTAAAATTCTTTTAAAAACGATTGATAAAGTCATCAATAGAAAGGACATTAACAGTTCTGAAAACCTAAATATGCCAGAATTTAGAGGCAGTGACACTTAAGGCTTCGAGCTTAAACTACCGTTAATTGCTTGAAATCGATAATAAAATGATCGGGTTGGTATTTGGCTTCCATACATTGATGCGATTCATAATGGATGTTTTTACCATTATCTACTAAAGCTATGGTTGTCCACCCTAAGACATTGGGCACAATAAAATCTTTTTTCAAATTATCAGCAATATAGCAATAGCTACATTGCGGTAAGGCAGACTCTAAAGCTTTAAAGTTAGCTAGACAAGGTTTTTCAGTGCCAATCTCTTCAGAAATAACAATTTTATCGATATCATTATAAATCCCCAAGCGTTCTAATTTTACACGCTGCGTTAGGGATCTTCCGTCTGTAATGACACCTATTTTTCCTTGATTCTGTTTTATGGCTTTAAAGACGTCCAGCACGCCATCAAACAACTGAATATCCGGAATATGATTCCGATACATATCAATGAGTTCAGCCGTTTCAACAGCATAGCATTCCGATAAGAATTCAAAAACATTATGCTTGGAACGGTAGAGCGAAAACATCTTAGAATAGAGCATTTCCCATTTTTGGGGATCTAACGTTTGTGCAATAGCCCTATAGGCCGATTTCAGATACTCTAATTCATTATATAAAGTATCATCTAAATCAAATACAACCGCAGTATTTTTACTAACCTTTAAATCCATGGACTAAAATTTCGTCATCGTACCGTATCATTAACAAATCGCGCTCCCAAACGTCAAACTTATCTTCTATAGTTTTCCCGAGTAAATACTCGTCAATAAGCCATTTGGTATAGTTGGCCCCTGAGAGATAAGACAAGGGGTATCCGCCTCCAAATCGCGGGTTAATTTCAATGGCATATATTTGTGACGGATCCGTTTTATGAAGAAAAAACTGTGCCGTTAAACAGCCCACAGCCCCTTCAACAAACTTCAAGTGTTTCTTTAAGTAAACCACCAATTCATTATTAACCGTCAACGCTTTATAAACTTCACCATCCCTAACCGATAAGCGTTTTCTTGGAACCACACACCTTAACTGATGATCTTTTGAATAATACAAATCGCAGGTAAATTCTTCAAATTTATCATGATCTATATATTCTAAAAACATGAGTTTATCATTCTGAAAATGGTAATCCGTAAGATCTTCTTCCGTTTTTATAACATAGGTATCCACACTCCTACTTCCATCAATAGGTTTTATAAATAAGGGTAAAACATAATTATCCTTGTTGTACTCTTTGGCCACTTTTATATTATGAGAACGAAAGAAATCATGAATAACGCGTTTGTTGCGACATGCATTAACAAAGTCTACTGAAGAAATCACCACTTCAATCCCTTCCGCTTTAAACATAGCTTTATTATGAGCAAGGGCAAGCAATTCGGTATCAATCGTCGGGATAACTAAACCTATATCATTTTTTTTACATAAATAGAGAATAACGGAAATATAGTCTGGAGCATCTAGTTTAGGGACATCAAAGTGCGCATCGGCTATATGGCAAGCCGCAGACATCATTGGTTTTGCATCTGCTGCAAACACTTTAGCTGTAGGCGCTATTCTTTTTAATTCCTTCTGAAACGACCTTACTAAAGAAACTCTCCGTCCGGCTGAAGTGATTAAGACATTGATATTCTTCATTGAAGTTGGCGTTTTACTAGATTTTATTCAGCATAAATATAAGTAATATAATCCGTCTTTAAAACACGAACAATAGAGATCTTTATGAAGCTATCCTCTAAAAATATTATTAATTTGATAATTTAAGCCATAATTTTTTATAAATTCAACATAATTCATTCATAAATTAATAAGAACGTAATTTTATACCCTTCATCGTTTTATTTGGTGAAATTCGAGTTAAAAGCGCATATTTATCATACCTAATTAGCGGTGTTTGGTTTAAAAGGCCAAAACAGTAGATTAAACACAAACCTTACAACTTTTTACATTTATGAAACCTAAAATTTGGTTGTCTTCCCCACATATGAGCGGTAACGAGCTTAGCTACATCCAAGACGCTTTTGATGCGAATTGGGTAGCGCCTTTAGGTCCAAATGTAAATGGCTTTGAAAATGATTTAACCACTTATTTACAGGAAGAACGTCATGTTGCCGCATTAGCTTCTGGCACTGCCGCCCTACATCTTAGCTTAATTCTTTTAGGTGTTGGACAAGGTGATGAGGTCATATGCCAAAGTAAAACCTTCTCCGCCTCAGCAAATCCTATTATATATCAAGGTGCAACACCCGTTTTTGTGGATAGCGAGGAAGAGACTTGGAATATGTGTCCAGAACAACTAGAACGTGCTATACACGATAGAATCACCAAAGGAAAGACACCAAAAGCCATCATTGCCGTCCACCTATATGGTATGCCTTATAAAGCTGATGAGATTAATACTATAGCCTCAAAATACAACATCCCCGTTATTGAAGACAGTGCTGAAGCATTAGGAAGCCTATACAAAGGACAGCATTGTGGTACTTTAGGGGATTTCTCAGTGTTATCCTTTAACGGCAACAAGATTATAACCACTTCTGGAGGTGGTGCATTGGTGGTCTCTACTTCAGCATTAAAAGAAAAAGCTATTTTCTTGGCGACGCAAGCCCGAGATCAGGCGCCTTATTATTTGCATTCTGAAATTGGCTATAATTACAGAATGTCCAATATCGTAGCAGGAATTGGTCGCGGACAAATGACCGTTTTAGATCAGCATGTAGAACAACGACGTGCTAATTACAACCATTACCGCGAAGCTTTTAAAGCACACGCTCAAATAACATTCTTAAAAGAACCCGAAGGAATGACCTCTAACCGCTGGCTAACCTGTATCCTTTTAGACAACGAAACCACAAGAGAAGGTTTAAGACAAGCCTTAGAACATGAAAACATAGAATCGAGACCCTTATGGAAACCGATGCACCAACAACCTGTTTTTAAAGCATATCCCCATTATTTAAATGGAGTTTCTGATGCTTTATTCCAACGTGGCCTTTGCCTACCAAGTGGTTCTAACTTAACAGAAGAAGAACTTAACCGTGTTACAAGCACGGTACATGCTTATTTTAAAACATGATTGATAAACTATTAAATAAGATATCGAAAAAATACGCCTCTAAATGGCTGGTGCTCAGTTTTGACATTTGCATTGTCATTGGGTCGTTTTTCATTGCTTATTTAATACGTTTTAATTTTCAAATCGATTTTGACGTCATCACCTTGTTGAGTCAAATTCCGTATGTCGCTGTTGTTGCAGCTATTAGCTTTTTAGCGGTGGGCTCTTACAAAGGCGTAGTCCGTTTTACAGGCTTCAAAGATATTTTAAACATCATTATTGGTACCAATATCTTAGCAACCCTATTGATATGTTTCACGTTTTTAAGTCGAAAAACCCTTGGATCGGATAGTATCTTTAACATCTCCGGATCCATCATTTACATTCATTTGTTGCTGAATATGCTCTGTCTTATGGGCGCCAAACTCTTTATAAAGTCAGTCTACATCAACATTACACAAGATATTCGTTCTGGGTCTAACGTTTTAATCTATGGCGCTGGAAATTCAGGAATGATTACCTATGATGCCATAGAAAATGATACCAAAAGCAGACTTAAAGTTGTAGGATTTATTGACGATGACGAACGTAAAGTTGGAAAAAAAATAAATCTCCTTAACGTCTACGACTTAGAATCTTTAACCCCTAAGCTAGTTGCTAGATTAGATGTTGAAGATGTGATTATTTCCATGCAGAACATAGATTCTACGCACCTGCTTCAAATCACCGAGAAGCTTTTCGCCTTAGATCTAAAAGTAAAGATCGTCCCTCCTGTTCAGAGTTGGATTAATGGCGATTTAAGTGTAGGGCAAATCAAGGAGGTTAAGATTGAAGACTTATTGGGCCGTGATCCGATCAACATTAAAAATCCAGATTTAGAATCACAATACAATAATAAAGTCATCCTAATTACCGGAGCAGCAGGCTCTATAGGAAGTGAAATCTGTCGTAAAATAAGCTTATACAATTACAGCACCTTAATATTAATTGATAACGCAGAATCTGCACTTTATGACATTCAGCAGGAATTTAAACTGCAGGGACTAAAAAACATAAAGGCCATAGTTGCCGATGTAAGAAACCGCAACCGCATTGATCAGATCTTTTTAGAACACAAGCCCAATGTTATTTTCCATGCGGCCGCTTACAAACACGTCCCATTAATGGAAAGCACACCTTTTGAAGCCGTGAGCGTTAATATTGGTGGCACTAAAAATGTAGCTGATATTGCTGTAAAACATAAGGTTGAAAAATTTGTTTTAATCTCTACGGACAAAGCTGTAAACCCAACTAATGTTATGGGCGCGACTAAACGTATTGCTGAACTTTATGTAAGTTGCTTAAAAGACAAAGGCGAAACCCGATTTATTACCACCCGATTTGGTAATGTTTTAGGCTCTAACGGCTCTGTAATCCCATTATTTAAAAAGCAAATTGAGAAAGGCGGTCCCTTAACCGTGACCCACAAAGATATTACCCGTTATTTTATGACCATTCCTGAAGCCTGCCAATTGGTTTTAGAAGCTGCAGCAATGGGAGACGGAGGAGAAATTTTTGTTTTTGATATGGGAACTCCCATCAAGATTTTCAATCTCGCTACAAATATGATTACGCTATCCGGCCTACGTTATCCTGAAGATATTGACATTAAAATTACAGGTTTAAGACCAGGAGAAAAAATCTACGAAGAGCTATTAGCCGATGGGGAGCACACTAAGAAAACTTACCATCACAAAATAATGATTGCAAAAACGAAACAATTTGATATCGAATGCATTGAATCGAAAATTAATCAACTTTCAGCGATTAAAACATGTACACAGCCTCTAGATATTGTATCTTCGATAAAGCGACTTATTCCTGAATATATATCTAATAATTCGGCCTATGAAATTTTAGATCCGCATAACAACCAGTAATCACGCTACTAATTAATACCAAATCTAAATATGAAAACACGTTTTCTCACACTCGCCATCCTATCTTGCTTTATACTCTCCTCTTGTGGGTCGCGTAAAAAGTTAATCTATTTTCAAGATGAGTCTTATACTGAATTCAAAATGCCTTCAGAGCCTGTAGAGCTCACCTATAAGCCCGATGATATTTTAACAATTAACGTTTCGGCCTTAGACCCAAACACCGTGCGTCCTTTTAATTTACCGGTCGTGTCTAACAATACTTTAGACGTCACCACCGCACAAGGCGCCCTTCAACAGCAATCGTATTTGGTGGATTATAACGGAAATATAGAGTTCCCTGTCCTAGGAACTTTAAAAGTTGAAGGCCTCACCCGAACCGAATTAACAAATTTATTGGTAGATGAAATCAAAAAAATGGCCAATGATCCTATTGTGAATGTCCGACTTGCCAATTTCACCATTACCGTACTTGGCGAGGTGGCCTCCCCTGGAACATTTACCATGCAAGACGAAAGAGTCACACTTTTAGAAGCTCTAGGCTACGCCAATGACCTTACCATATTCGGAAAGCGTAAAAATGTAAAACTAATACGGGAAGTTAATGGTATAAAAAAATTCTCTACTATTGATTTAACCTCGAGTAACGCCGTTAATGCGCCACATTACTACCTTCAGCAAAACGATGTTATTTATGTAGAACCTAACAATGCCCGTATTAGATCGTCTACATACAACCAAAACAACAGTGTCTTAATCTCCGCCATAGGAACCTTAACCACTGTGATCGCCGTATTCTTAATTAAATAAAATCTGTTTACAAATTTTAAGTGCTATGCAATCAAACAGTATGACCTCTATAAAAGAATTAAAAAAAATACTGAACCTCTATCTCAGTAAATGGAAATTTATTTCTTTTTTCGTTATTATCGCTTTGGCGTTAGCATACACGCATTTAAGATATACAACGTCTAAATATAAAGCGACGGCAACCATTAAGATAAAGGGCGATAAAGAATCTCAAAAACTCCCTAGTCTTGCCGAACTTAGCGGTAGCAGCTTACTCTCCGGGAGTTCTAATCAACTTAAGGATGAAATTGAAGTTTTAACCTCAAGAACCTTAATCGCTAACATCGTTAAGAACTTAGACCTCAACATCACTTATTTTGAACAAGGAAAAATTAAAGAGCAAGAGATCTACAACAACCCTCCTATTAAGTTGAATTTTTTCGCACATGATTCTGTTATACAACAAGTAGACACTACACTCTATATAAAAATAAAATCGGCTTCTAAATTTTTAATGTTTGAAGACGACGGGAATTCTTTAATTGACCGTGATGAAAGTTTAGGCAAATCTTACGCTTTTGGAGACCGTATAAAAACAGGTTTTGGCGGTATGGTTATTATTCCAAACACCGGGAAACACCAACCTAAAATAGGGAGCAACCTCCGAATATCTATTAAATCAGTATCGTCACTCTTAAGCAAATACCAATCTAATTTAACTGTTAGCACGAGTGATGAGTCTAGCGTTGTAAAACTAACCTTGGAAGACAATATCCCTAAAAGAGCCATGGACATTCTTAACCAAATGGTAAAAGAATATAACCGTGATGTTATTACGGATAAAGAAGAAGTGGTTAAAGTCACTTCAGATTTTATCAATAACCGTTTAGAAATTGTGTTTAAAGAACTCGAGGAAGTCGATTTCTCTGCAGAACAACTTCAGAAACGTAATAATTTAACCGCTTTAGGCTCTCAAGCCGATATCTATTTACAAAGTGAGAGACAAAATGAATCTCAAATTAACAACACCACCAACAACATACAACTCATTGATTATATGCAACAGGAGCTTGAAGAGAAGAACAAAAACTCTGATCTTTTACCTTCTAATATCGGCTTGTCTGATGGCAATATAAATCAAGTGACGCGAAGCCATAATGAATTGGTGGCTGAGCGCGATAAACTTTTAAAAAATTCTTCAGAAAGCAATCCAGTAGTGGTTAATTTGAACAATCAGATTAATACCTTAAAGGAAAATTTATCGAATTCATTAGAGAACATGAAACGTTCTAATGAAATTACGCTTGCCAATCTAAATCGTGAAGATGCCAGAATACGTGGTCAGTTGTACTCCACACCAACAAAACAACGACAACTTAGAGACATTGAACGCCAGCAGAGTATTAAAGAATCGCTTTACTTATATCTACTAGAAAAACGAGAAGAGTCTGCCATAACCCTGGGCATGTTTACGCCAAGCGCCAAAATTGTGGATACCGCTTACTCCACGTACATTCCGGTATACCCGAATAAAATGTTTACCTATTTGGCCGCGTTTATCATTGGACTCATTATTCCTGTTGGGTTTATTTACGTTAGAGATTTATTAGACACCAAAATCTATGATAAAGATGATCTCACCAACATCTTAGACGTTCCGTATCTTGGTGACATTCCGAAAACAAGTAAAAAACGTAAATTAATCTCTAAAGTCGATTACTCTCCCAAAGCAGAGGCCTTTAGAATTATTCGCTCGAATATTGATTTCTTACTGAGCGAATCTAAAACCGGCGCTAAAAAAATATTCATTACCTCGACCAAGGCTCAAGAAGGGAAATCGCACACGAGCACTAACTTAGCGAAATCAATTTCTTTTTCAGACAAACGTGTGCTCCTCATAGAAATGGACATCAGAGTGCCTAAAATTATGCAGTATCTCAATGAAAAACCAACTTCAAAAATTGGATTATCAGACTATATTGCAGATCCTACCATTAAGCCCTCACAAATTATAAACCCTATAAAAGACAATTCGTACTTAGATGTGATTCCTTCAGGAACCATCCCTCCTAACCCTTCGGAACTTTTAATGAGCGAACGTGTTAAAGACCTGTTCGATTATTTTGACGATAAATACGATTATATCCTTGTAGATACTTCGGCTGTAGGCTTAGTGAGCGACACCTTACTTATCTCTAATTATGCCGATCTGTTTGTCTATGTGGTTGGTGCTGATAATGTAGACAAACGCCAACTTGTTGCTGTGGCTAAACCGCTCTATGAAGACAAGAGACTCCCTAAAATGACCATGCTTTTAAACGGTACTAATTTCCATAAGAAAGGCTACGGTTATGGTTATGGCTACGGAAACAACCCGCACAAAAATAAAAAATGGTATCAATTTGGTAAGGCTTAATCCTTAGAACCCCATACTAAAAACTAAAAAAGCCACTCATATACTAGTGGCTTTTTATTATTATGATTTAACTTTAATCTCAGTTCTGAGTCGCTTTTCGTCTTCGCTTCTCTGTTTTTAATAAATTCAGTTCTCTGCTCGTTTGTCCTGAAACGGAGGTATTTTCCTCTGCACGACGTATTAAATAAGGCATCACATCTTTTACAGGACCAAATGGAATATACTTTGCAACATTATAACCCTGAGCAGCAAGATTAAAACTGATATGATCACTCATACCATACAATTGCCCAAACCAAACATTATTATCTTGCTTAGAGATCTTTAAACTCTCCATAAGCTCCATCGCCAAATAACAACTCGCTTCATTATGAGTTCCAATAAAGACTGAAATATCATTGAGGTGGTTAAAAATATAATTAAGAGTACCGTTAAAATTATCATCGGTAACCTTTTTGTTTTCACAGATTGGAGAATCGTAACCTTTTTCAAGCGCACGTTCACGCTCCTTTTCCATATAAGCACCACGTACCACCTTCATTCCAATTTTGAAACCTTCTTTCTTAGCACGTTCATGCAATCCTTTAAGGTAATCAAAGCGATCCCAACGATACAACTGTAGTGTATTATAAACGATAGTTACATCTTTATTATAACGACGCATCATTTCTTCAACCAGGTCGTCTGCAGCATCTTGCATCCAACTTTCCTCTCCATCAATTAAAACCTCGACATCCTTAGCTTTTGCTAATTTACAAACCTGATCAAAACGGTCTACAATACGCTCCCATTCCGCTTGTTCTTCAGCAGTAAACGCTACACCTTCTGTCTTTTTCTGATACAGAAAGAAACGTCCAAATCCAGTCGGTTTAAAAACCACAATAGGCATGGCTTCACGTTCATCACAGAAATTGATAATTTTTAGAATTTTCTCTAAAGCATTATCAAACTGATTTTCTTCCGCTTTTCCTTCTACAGAATAATCTAACACCGAACTTACCCCTTCCGTATACAAGCGATCTATAACCGGCAAACAATCTTCCTCACTCACGCCACCGCAAAAATGATCGAAAACAGTTGCTCTTATAAGCTTCTCTACCGGCAGGTGCGCCTTTAAAGCAAAATTTGTGGCTACAGTGCCAATACGAACCAAAGGCTCAGAAGAAATCATTTTAAATAAAAAGTAGGCACGCTCTAATTCAGAATCTGATTTTAGAGTAAAAGCTGTCCCTGTGTTCTCAAAAAGTGAACGATCTATCATTAGCTTAAATTATGTTGCTGCAAATATATTTATTATAGTTTTACTTTTTTTTCTAAAAAGGAAGTATTTTCACATCCTATTTCTGATTATAATTTTTACCATGGATTCAATTACCACTCAAAACGCCGTTGTTCATTTTAATTCTGATGTTTATTCAGCATTAAATGGCTATATAAAAGACACGCAACCTTCAATTATCTTTGTGTTAGTAGACAGCAACACACACGATTATTGCTTGCCAAAATTCCTAGAACGCCTAGAAAATGGCGATATAACAGTTGAGGTTATGGAAATGCCTGATGGCGAAGAACACAAAACCATAGACATCTGCTCTGGAGTTTGGGGCGCTTTATCTGAATATCATGCTGACCGAAAAAGCCTTTTAATTAATTTAGGCGGTGGTGTGGTTACCGATTTAGGCGGATTTGTTGCAAGTACCTACATGCGTGGTATAAGCTATATTAACATCCCAACGTCCTTATTAGCGATGGTTGATGCCTCTGTTGGCGGAAAAACCGGAGTGGACTTAGGCGCACTTAAAAACCAAGTTGGCGTTATTAATGAAGGTGAAATGGTAGGGATTGACACCTCTTTTTTAGATACTTTACCTCAAAAAGAAATGGTTTCTGGCTTTGCTGAAATGCTTAAACACGGCTTAATTTACAGTCAAAGTTACTGGCACACGCTAACCCATTTAGAAAACTTAGACCTTTCAGATTTAGACCGATTAATACATGAATCTGTTGTGATTAAAAACGAGGTAGTCACCTCTGACCCTACAGAACAAGGCTTAAGAAAGATCTTAAATTTCGGGCATACTTTAGGCCACGCTATTGAAAGCTACTTCTTAGAGCATCCTGAAAAAACAGCGTTACTTCACGGTGAAGCTATTGCGTTGGGAATGATCTTAGAATCCTACTTATCGACTAAAGTTTGCGATTTAAACCCTTCCGAATTAGACGAGATCAATGAAGGCATTTTAAAGACTTTTACTAAGGTAGAGATCACCAAACAAGACCAAGAACACATCATAGAACTCCTTATACACGATAAGAAAAACAGCCATGGCGTTGTTAAATTTGTATTATTAGAAGCTATTGGTAAACCTAAAATAGACTGCGTTGTGAGCAATGCGTTAATCCTAGAAGCCTTTGAATATTACAACCGCTAGAGGTAACGTTCCTCTATAATTCGGTTGTGGTGATTTTCGTGCCCTAAGATAATAAACCCTAGAGCTCTTACTGATATTGGAAAGCCTGACGCCTCACCAACGCGGAGGTTTGCAGCGTCATCAAAGGACGAAAACAAGGCAATACTCGCTTGTCGTACCGCTGAATACTCAGCGCATAAACTCTCCATTGAACGCTCATTGGCTTTTCCATGAACCACAAAATCATCTTGTTCAAAGCCGGCTAATGCTGTTTTATCGCCTCTAGAAATGCGCAGCGCACGGTAAGCTAAAATCCGTTCGGTATCTATTATATGCAATAAAACATCTTTAATCGTCCACTTATCTTTAGCATACGCATAGTTATGCTTGTCTTCAGGAAGCTGCTTATAAAAGTTTAAGATGACTAAGTGTTGGGTTTTTAAACCTTCTACAATCCCCAAAGCGGGATCTACTTGATCAATATAGATTTGGTAAAAGTTATGGTATTCTGAAGGTAATAATGTGGTACGCGTCATAAGATATAGTTATAAAAAAAGCCCTAAGTAAAATTACAAAGGGCTTAAGGTATTTATTATTTTGATAGATTACAACTCATTAAATATTGTATGCATCAATCTTTTCTTGTCATTAAGACTTTCTTCAAGAGAAATCATCGTTTCCGTACGGTATACGCCTTCAATATCATCTAACATAAAGATAATATCCTTTGCATGCATGGTATCTTTAGCTCTAATTTTACAGAAAATATTGAATTTGCCCGTTGTAATATGCGCTACAGTTACATAAGGAATCTCATGGATACGCTCTAAAACAAATTTAGTTTGTGAGGTATTCTGAAGGAAAACGCCAACATAAGCGATAAATGAATAATCTAATTTTTGATAGTTTAAGGTTAAGGATGACCCCATTATAATTCCAGCCTCTTCCATTTTTTTAACACGTACGTGTACGGTACCTGCTGAAATTAACAGTTTCTTTGCTATATCTGTAAATGGAATTCGGGTATTATCAATCAACATATCTAGAATTTGGTGATCAACCTCATCTAATTTAAATTTTGCCATAATCATATAATATTTAAAGTAAATGCAAAATTAAGACATTTCAGTTAACGATTGTGCATTTTAAATGAATAATTTTAAGGTTTTAATGATATTCTTTCATTATTCAACATTACGAAATCGATTTCGGAACCTATAGTTATCTCAGAATTATCAGAATCCTTGATAAAACCACCCTGAGCGTCTATTTCGCGATGCCCAAATTGCCCTTCTAAAGTCGCTATACGCACCACCACCGGAATAAAATGTAACTCGCGATCGATAAGAACCTCTTTATATTGTATAGCCACATCGACTAAAGCCTTCTCATCAGCGCGCTTTACATTACGTATAATCACATCATTAAAGCACTTACCGTTCTCCGGAATATTAAAATACGCCATATACGCCTCCGTATCCATACCTTGCGCAACAACCGCTATACCTTTTAAAATAGCCGTAAACATTAAACGTCTCACCTCTTCCCTTTCATAATCATCAGGGTAATGTCCGGCTTCATATAATAAGGTCGGTACACCAAAATTCTGAAACGTATCACCGACGCAATTCAAATTAAAACCATCATCATAACGTCCTACACCTTCTGGAATCCCTTCTTGCAACACGCTATTAATCTCCGCTATAATAGCCATAGCTGCTTTTCTATTGGATGTTAAGTGGCGTTCTGGGTCTTGCGCTGGCGATAAAAATGACAATGTCGCTATTTTATTTGTTTCTCCTGCACTAAAAATGGTACGCTGACCATGCAGATTAAAACAATAATCGGGCTGTTCTTGAGTATATATTTGACGTAAAATTTGACTTTCTGGCTGGGTGAGGTCTTGGGCATCTCTGTTTAAATCGACCGTATTTGCATTAACTCTTGTAAAGCGTTCGGCACCATCTGGATTTAAAATAGGGATCACTACTAAGGTACATTGTTCTAAAATTTCGGTGGCCAAAGCATGGTCGTTTTCAAACAAATTAAAGCAATCAAAAAGAGCTTTTGTAGAGGTAGATTCGTTCCCATGCATTTGCGACCATAGCAAAATTTTGATCGGACCTTGTCCATATTTCACACTATAAATTGGTCGGTTTTCTACAGAATATCCAAGCACAGAAACGGCTGGTTTCGCCAAGGAATCGAGACTCGATTTGATATGAGAATTGGTAATAAAACGTCCGTGTAAATTACTGTTTTTTACTTGATGGTATAAGCTATTGAAATTATCTAGTGTCATATGTAAATTTTATTGGTTACAAATGTAATCATTTGATACTTTACAATTGTAAACAACGAAATGCTATTCTTTTGTTACAACGGTAAACAGCTTCTTCTGCTTTAAAACGAAAAACAAGCCTAGAGATAAGGCTAAAAACAATTAATTTTTAAATTAAAATTTAAAATACTGTTATTCAGTAATTTAAATTCATTTACCGAAGTATTACTTTACATTGTTTTTCAAGGTTTTAAAGTTTATCTAGGTCATATTCTCCGTTTTGTTTACATTTGTACCATAAGTTTTACTTTACAATTGTATACAATGATAAACTCTGCGGAATTTACAGGTCGACTGCAAAAAGTCATCGATTATTACAACGAATCAGCCTCTAGCTTTGCCGAAAAAATTGGTGTGCAACGCTCTAGTATTTCACACATTTTATCAGGACGAAACAAGCCGAGTTTAGACTTTGTTATGAAGGTCCTAAACAGTTACCCTGAGGTAGAATTATATTGGCTTCTTAACGGGAAAGGAAATTTTCCTCACCACCCTATTGACGACCAAACACCGCCACCAAAAATTTCAGAAGCTCCAAAAAAATCGCCTTCTGAAAATGGCAGTCAAATTCTAATTCCGACCGAAGCGGAAAACGAAAATCAGATTACACCTCCACCTTCAGATTCCGAGATTGAAAAAATTGTGATCTTTTACAAGAACGGTACTTTTAAAAGTTACAAGCCTTAATTTTCATTGAAGGATTGATTACCTTTGGCAAAAGTTTATCATGAAACAAATTTTAGTTCTTCTTAGCCTTGCCCTCCTAACGAGTTGTTATTCTAATCAGCGCGACTGCACAGATTTTAAAACTGGAACTTTTGAATTTACCTACACCATCGACGGCACTGAACACACCAGTCGATTTAAAAGAACAGACACTTTAAATATTGATTACCATGAAGGCCATGCGGATTCCTCGTCCGTACGTTGGATTAACGATTGTGAGTTTATCTTAAAAAAACTACACCCAACAACAAATGCCGAAAAAGAAGCGATACACATGAAGATTTTGTCTACATCTAAGGATTCATACGTTTTTGAATATAAACGCGCTGTAAAGCGTCCTAATCGACCGACACGCGTTGAGAAAGGTGTAGCCAAGAAAGTGGACTAAATAATATTTAGATTTTTTGAACGCTTTTAGAATGTTTGCTTTTTCTGTAGAAGGAAACCGATTTCTTTTTTAAAGGGAGTTAAGAAAACTTACTGCGTTTTTATTTCTGAAGCCATCCACTTTAATTTACCCTTGCGTTTTAGCGTCGCAATTTATTTTCTTTATGGCGTATTGAAATTCTAACACTTTTAAATTCCAAAGTGTTAAGGTTTGTACCGCCTTTACATTTTCATATTCAGAACTGACCACGAGTTTATCTTTAAACGATTTGATAAATTTTGTCCATAAGTTTCCCTTGGCGTCTTTCAGCAGAAAATAAAAACCAGGATCTCCAATGGTTTGTCCTGAGGAATTTAAAATAAGTTCACCGTTTTTACCAACCTTGGGTTCTAAGATTACCGTGGCACTTCCGTTAGGCAAAGGAAAAATAGCTTTTATACACGGCTGTCCGTTGGGAATTGTACAAACTTCATAAATGCCAGAATACACTACTTGCCCGGAAGCCTTAAATGTCCTTAACCAAATGGTTCGTTTTACGGCCTTGTTATTTTTGTCTAACAAATGAATGATCTCACTACTTAAAACGCTTGAAGCTTTGGTGTTATTCATCGGAATGTTTAACTGCTCAATCCGATTACTGAATAAAAATTTTAAGACATATCCAAATACTTTAAAGAGCGGATTCCATTTTACTTTTAAATCAAACTTATAATTACTGGTATTTTCGTAAAAGTCAATAACATCTTTAGATAAGTGTTTTAACGCTGATTCTGTTAAATGGAGTTGACCAATGGAATTCAGTAAACCTTTATCAATTTGTTTCTTATCCATAATTAAGCCTTCGTGCTGTGCTAACTGCTTAATAAACCTTAGACCTATTCCGTTGCTATCTCCAAAAGGTCCCAATAACCAAGGCTCATCTTCTGGTTGGATTCTCTTTCCGAATAGAATGACCCATTGTTGCGTAATCCAATCTTGAAGGTTTTGTTTGAAAGCAGCAATTCCCATTGGTTAATTTATTTGTTTTTAAGATTTGGGATGTAATTTTCTTTTCCGTTCCAAAATCCAAATTCAGAAACAGGCTTAAAACGCAAAGTTGTAAATTCAAAATGAAAATCTTTGCGTGCTCGTTCTTTCATGGCGTCTGCATGTCTTTTCGGTTTTGGCATCGCACTGTGTCCATGAACCATATTGGTCATTTCTTTTTCAGTCTTCCAAATTGAAAACGTCGATACGGTATTAGGCCAACGAATTGAAGCGAGTGACATTAAGGTTCCGGAATGGTCTCTCACTAATTTCTCTACAGGTCTTCCCCAGCGCAAAAATCTTGGAATCGCTAAAGGTTTCATTCTCGCAATGGTAACCGCAACCACAGGAGACGATTCGTTGTCTAATTCTGCTTTTTGCATCGGAATTTTATAGCCGCTTATTTTTCCCCATTCGCGCATAAAGGCTAAGCGCACATGCCAACCTTTAGCTAGGGTTTGACCAAATTTTTCGGTTTCGAGGTAAGTTTCAAAAGCAGCCTCGTTTTCCCATTGCGCAAAAATAGCAACTTGCTGTATAAGAAATCGTGACCTTGAGATTATTGGAGAACCTAAAGTCATCGCTGTCATATATTCTGAATGAATAAGGCCTTTGGTCTTTTTGTGTATTGGAGAAGCAATTAATCCTTTTAGCGCCAAGTGATATGGTAGCCTAACAAGATGATAGGTGAATATAGACATTAAAAATTGTTGATTTTAATTTTCATCCAAAATAAGAGATTTAAGATAAAATCGCTCCGCTTTTCACCTTATAAATTTAATCTTATCTGAACAAGAAACGGCTATTCAGATTACATAGATTAAGGGGTATTTCAATTTTTATTTAGTTTTTAAAGCCACAACGCGCCCTGCTTATGCCGCTCTGATATTATAGCACTTTTTTTATTGCTACAAGTTTATATAGATTTCTCATACGCTTCCCTAATCCAACTTTTTAATTCCTCATTCACTTCTTCCAGATTTGATAAGCGCACTCTATGCGTACACATAGCACCAAAAGGTCCAGAATTTTCAAGTCGCTCTGTGGTGGGCTTATCTTTTAATTTAAATCCTAAATCAATTCTTGTTTTAGTGGCTGGCTTAATTAAAATAAATTGTCGTTTTCTTATAATACTTACACTGCCTTTTTTTGGCGTAATGCTAATATCTTCACCTAAGGACTTTACAAAACTTATGAGTGCGTTATAAATAGGAATTAGACTTTCTTTTCCCTTATACTGGTTTTCAACAAGGTCTTCTGATGTATGCTGTTCGTCTTTGGAAAGTGTTACAATGGTATTTGCAAATCCGTGTGTCACCTTATACTCGGTTTTCAGATAATTAACCGCTTCTGAATGTTTAGCGAAAGCCTTTTCTTTTAAGAGAATTTTCCATTCCGCTAAGGATTTACCTGTTTTTTCAGGCATATTATCAATCATTGTTTTTAGTGCTTTATCCATAAGACGATTGGTTTACTATTTTTATATTTTTTGATTGCGACATTCATTAAATCCTTAGCAATGTTGCTGATCAACTAATTTAGTAAAAAGGAATCAAATACATGAACGTTCTACAGGACTATAAGTTTAAATCTGAACCAAAGGGATCATCACATCCCGGAATGACTACAACTTACTCTAAACCAAATTTCTCCCACAGCTTAGGAAATTTGTTTTTTAAATCATCACCATCCTCGCTCCACTCCTCTCCTGTTATTTCAAAATTTTCACGAATCCCTGCCGGAAGATCCTTTCCGATTTTTTGCTCATAAGCTTCAGACGGGACATAACTTAAACCTTCCCAATCGCCATCATTAGTATCCTTTAGTTCCGCTAAATTTTCAACATTTTGAATGGCACTTTCAAAAACCGCTTTTCCTTGTCCAATTAACCAACCTCTAAAATCGGAAAAACAATCATCTGAGCAACCTCCATTTATAATGTAAGCCGCAGCCCAAAAATTCCAATCATAAATCTCCCCTCTTAATGTTCTGAATTTATTGTCGAATTCAAGAATATCGGTTGCATTTCGTTTTAGTAATTCTTTTTTAAGTTCTAACTGTTGTTGCTCATAATCCCCAGAACTATTCGCCTTTGATATTGATATCATTTCCCAAAACATTTGAGAATCCATCAATTGTTCAGAATTTTGCGAAAGCCCTTCTGTTTGAAAACTTGGATATTTTTTACCAAATAATTTATCAAATATTCCCATGTGTAATTTTATATGATTGTCTGTAAAAGGAATTGAAAAGCCATACTTTGAACTCTACACTTTTCTGTAATCTTGTTATATCCTATTATTTTAGTCTTCCAATAGAGGTCACCCGCGTCTTAAAACTAATTATCCCCTTGGTGAAATCCCCACTCCTTTTTATCATTTCGTAATCAGAATTGTTTTTAGGGTCACTATCAATGACTATTTCCCAAAACAAGAGTTTTTCAAAACAATACTGCGAAATCGGATTGTGCAATTCTTTATCTTCATCACTTAAAATTGCTCTTAATTCTTTTGGCAGATTTTCAAAATGATCTTTAAAAAAATCATACGGCTCATTATTATAAGTTAGAATAATATAATCTAAATCTGCATAGTCGAGATCTTTAGGTAGGGTAATTTCGAAATTGTCTCTATTTAGAATTTGGATTCTTTTGTAGTTAGGGTTTCTTGTTATCAGCTCAAGATTAAAATCCGTTTGCGCTAGGTCTGATATCGTGTCCTTATCAATAACTAATCTTAATTTTAAAGGTTCAGAAAGCGCTTTTAATCCTCTAATTATAAATGGAATATCGTGTAAAACATAGTCTGCATGTTCGTTTATGATATTTTCAACAATTATAGAATAATTAGTTTCAACAAGAACTTTATTAAAATCCGGTTCGGTTTTAGCCAGCGCTATAAACCTTTCTAACCTCTCCTTTTCATAATTAGTGTATATACGTAAGGTTGTTTCTTTTGCCTCTTTACGATAAAATTCAAAGTTTTTCTCTATGGATTTATTATACGCTTTCAGCAGAGTGCTATCTGAAATATCTAAATTATGCTCTTTAAAAACTAAATCTGTAGCCTCTAATATTTTATGCTTGTATTTCTCATAATAGTCATCGATTACCTGATCTGAATTTAGTACGGTTAGAAATTCTTTTGCTTTTTCAGAATTTCCTTGAGCACTTAAAAAGCTTGTAAAAAATAGAATTAATAGTATTGGTATTCTCATCTTTTTTATAGTTACATACAAGGATTGTGATCGGATTAGCCCTTGTAGATTAGGCGTAAATGGAACTAAAAACCAAATAAGAACCCAAAAAACAACTTACGTGACGCTCTATAGCTCCGTTTATTTTGCCTTATTCAATTCCTTCAAATTTGATAAACTCGTATAGAGTATTTCTTCATTAGCCTTATAAAGCCTCAGCATTAAACGTTTAGCACTTGTTGTTTCTACGTTATCTTCAATAATATAAAGATACGCCCCGTTTTCAAATCTATAATCAAATCCGGAACCGTATTTATGTTGTTCTTCTTTCTCACCGTTATACAAAACCAAATCAGGCTTATCCTTAGTGCTGTTCGGTTTATTCCAAGACATATACCTTAGCGTGCCGTCCTTTAATTGATCTACTTTAATGATAAACTTTTTATTTTCAGAATGAATAATTGTTGCTTCTCGCGAGTTACGATAAGCTACATGCTTATCTTGAATCTTAAATCTGTAATAGTCATTGTCAGTGTTAGCGAGGAAACTTGTGTCCGAATCCCAATAGACATCACCCAAAGCGCTAAAATCAACTTTGTATTTGTCTTGCATATCATAATCGGTTACAAGAATAGGCTTTGCTTTTTTATCTTTTATATAATGTAATGACATGCCATCGAAATCAATACCGTCATGCGCATAACTATAAATAAATTTTAGATTTGGAGAAAAAATAAGCGTATCGCCCGAGATGTAAGACCTTGCTCCATCATCTAAATTAATCAATAAATTTGAAGTGGTTGATTCAAACCAATCTTCAGTAACAACAACGCTATTTAATTTTTTAATGAATCCGAGATAAGCTATACTATGGAGTTGCTCATCATCCGATAAGCAGTTTTGTATCGTCTTAACACCAGTTGAAACGGTATAACAGTCTTCAGTAAAATTTACTTGAGAGGGCTTTATCGTTTTATCTAATACTTGAGTGGTTTTAATTTGTTTTGCCACCTCATAAGTCTCTTTTTGCACCTTAGTTAGAACAATATCGTAATCTTCAGCCCCTTTAATCACGACATGAAACTTACTTTTATTAGGCTTTACGCTGTCCGTAGCCTGTTTAACATAATATGAATTTTTAAATTTTATATCAAGACTATCATTGGTCGTCTGAAGCTTAGGAGATGTACTCATAGCGACACTAAGACATAAAACATTAAGAATAAGGGTTGTAAAATTCATCTCACAGTTATTTTATTTAAATGACAAGCAACAGCTTTGTTTAAGACGTAATACGGGTTTGCACAGTAGGATTTTCCGAGAAAAACCAAACGTTACAAACCCGCAACATGCTTTAATTTGCAATTATTTTTACAAGATATTACAAATTGGTATTATTTGATTAATTTACTTATCGTTTTTAAATCTGATGCTTCAATAAGATCACTAGAATTATCCACTGTGGAGTAGATTATTTCCCCTGACAGACTATTAATAATAGAAACCACCTTCTCTCCATTATAAGTGGTATGCATCAAATAGTAAAAATCTTCTTTGTTTAAAATTTTTGAATTTAATTCCTCATTAGAAAGAATTTGAAATTTGTATTTGTAATCCTCAAATAATTCTTCAGGTTTTAAAATTCCAGTTACTTTTAATTTTATGGTGCTATATTTTTTTAACAACCAATGTGGCGCATAAAGTGTTTTCGATTTAAGGACTTTTAATTTGTCTTTATCTTTGATGTCATCTCTTATTTTTAAACTTTGACGCGCTATTAATTTGTTATTCAAAATTTGAAAATAATTTTTAATATAACCGAGGTTAAAATTGTACGATTCTGGATCTAGAAGCAACTTATAGCTATTACCATCATCTGTAGTTTCCATCTTAACGTCTTCTAGCGAAGTTCCAAATGGAGTTGACTTCTTTACATACCCTACTTTAAAGTCGCCGGTATCCTCTACCTTATTGGCTAAAAACCTATAATAGGTATTTGGCGTAAATATGATTTCTGCAATCTGCCCTATATCTTTTTTAATTTTTCCATTATTTTTTTTGGTGACTTCTTTGAAATAAAACATTTGAAATTTATACAGATCAACAACACCAACCATTCGTTTATCGTTTAAACCCATGGTTTCTTTTGTTTTGATATAATTCTTATCCTGAAATTTGATGATAGAATTATCTGTAGCAATGAAATCTCCGCTTTCATAATCTTTTTCAGAGATAAATTTAATAGTGTTGAAGGTCCAAATTTCTTCAATGGTCTTTTTGGTCTCGTCAAAATCTAGAGTTTCTGGCACCACAAAGTAAGTTGTAGTTTTCCCTATAACATCGTACAACTTATCCTTATGCTCTACAACATATAAATTCCCCAGACCTCTTTTTCGTCCAATATTGACTTGTGAGTAAACGCTGAAGATTGATAATAGGCAAGTGACGAGTAAAATTGTCTTTTTCATAGATGGGTTTTAATGATCTACAACGCTTGGTTTATGATACGTTGTGTTGGTTAAGGGAGTAATTTAGGGAAAAAGAATTGTATATGAGGAAATTCCGAAGGAATATTCCCTTCTCAAAGTACAGGCCATGATACACTTCACCTGTTATTCGACGTTTCTAAAGCGTTTTCTTCACCATTTTTCGGTATTTAAATCCATAAACTTCTTGAATTTTATGGTTCATGATATGATCAGAAGGAAACACCTTTAATTCTATGTTGTCATTTTTAGATTTTAGCCACTTAATAAATTCAATATAAAAATCAGAGTGCGCAACGGTTAAATACGTAGGATGGAGAGATATCTGATTACTTCGGAAGGGCTTCTTGCAATAACTCCATATTAATAAAAGCTCCCGCTTTGGTACCGGCAGATGTCGCTGAAGAAACCGTTCTGAACGGCGTTGTATTATCACCAGCACAAAACAGACCAGCTATATTTGTTTTTTGAAAAAAATCGACTTGGATATGGCCCGTATCGGTTATATCACAACCCAATTCTATGGGCAGTTTACAATGTTGCTCAAAAGGAACTCTTGAAAACACCGCCTCAATAGCTTTCTTTGCCCCATCCTCAAAAGCGATGCTGTCTATTTTCCCTTGAGTGTGATGAAGTGCTGCTATTTTTTCTTCTACAACTTTAATATGGAGTTTTTCAATGCTATTCAATTGTTGTAGAGTCAATTCTGAAGGCCCATTGGTAAATAAGGTTAAATCGCCAGCCCAATGCTGAATAAGCATACACAGATCAAAAGCCGTATCGCCTTTGGCAATTATTCCTAAATTTTTATGAGCAACCTCATAACCATGGCAATACGGACAATGCAAAACACTAATCCCCCAGCATTCCGAAAATCCTTTTAAATTGGGCATTATATCTTTAACTCCTGTCGCAAAAAGTAACTTTTTCGCCTTTACAGACTTTAAAGCTTGTGTTGAAACCTCAAAACCAAAATCCATTTTACGAACTGAAACCACCAAATCATTCAGGAAGTTAACACTTGGGTAGTTTAAAACTTGTGCTTTTGCTACTTCAGCAATCTCTTTTGGGGTTGCTCCATCTTGGGTTAGAAAGTTATGTGAATGTGGAGTTTGTTTATTGCATGGATTCCCACCATCAATAATGAGCACCGACCTTAATGACCGCCCTAAGGTCATTGCAGCCGATAAGCCTGCATAACTACCTCCAATGATTACGACGTCGAATTGTTGATTTTCCTTCATATCTTCTAATGATTTAAAAGCCTTTAATGCGCTTGAAAAAGCCATAGCCGAAACCGCCAACGATGTGCTTTTTATAAAATTACGCCTAGTTTGACTGTTCTTTTTCATACGAAACAAAGTTAGGCATTTTATTTTTATTGCAACTAAGTTGCAATAGAATAATTAAATGTAAAAATTCGCTTTAACAAGACATTCTAAACGTTTAAAACTAACAGGACCAAATCTATGCGTTTCAAGTAGTCGAAAGAAGACATCGCCCGCTTTTAAAAGTGCGCTATTAAATTTTCTCTGGAGTAGATTTTGAGAAGACCATGTCTATAAAATGCTTATGCAAAGGCGAGAAGCGTACCTAATATTTGCAGAAAAAAAAACGCTAAAAATCAAGACTATGATCAGCGTTAGCTAGAGGGTCATGTTGAATTTTAATCGCGTCGGACATAATATTGATGAACCTCCCCTAGTTCTTCATCGAATAACACGGTTACAAATTCCGTTTCAGATAACGATATAATTTGGGCACGACTTTCGCCCAGATCTTCAGTTCCTAATTCCTTTTTCCAATAGGCGTTATTAATTTCAAAATGAATGATTGCATCTTTATTATCTGAAAATCTCCACTTCCCTGTTTCATTCCAAACACATTGCTTGGAACTATAGGTTCCGTTTGATAAATACTGAATCGTACCTCTACACTTCAATCCGTTATACACTTTCCCATCTAAAGTGCGGTTTATTTTGTTCACCCACTTTCCAACAATTAAAGTATTCCAATCCGCTTTTACTGCATCTTTTTCTGACTGCGCATTCATTCCGCAAGTCACAAGACAACAAAATATTATAACACAGCTGTTTTTCAATTCTTTAATCATTTGATACACTTGTTTTATATGGTGTTAGATGGTTTTTGACAACTAATCTTATTCTTTACAATATTTTTCTAAAGCTTCTAAAACCATCATATTGTCATCTCCAAGCGCCACTGCTTTTTTCAAATCTGCACAAATTTTGTCTAATTCCGACTGTGGAATTTCAACATCCTTTGACGCCATTATTTGGAGGTCTTTTGATTCTGATAAGGTACGACCATTTCCAAGTTCCTGTTTTCGTATATGAGCAAAAGCACGATTAGAATACGCCTTTGTAAAATAAGGTTCAATTTCAAGGGTTTTATTAAAATCCTTAATAGCCTCCTCAAACTGAAAATCGTTTAATTTCATAGTCCCTCTCGCAAAATAGCCTTCAGCCCAATTGGAGTCCAAATCCAAAGCTTTGTCTAACTTTTTGATTGCCCCTTTATAATTGGCTTGATGATACAGTTCTTGTGATTGGTTGTAAAGTTTAAAAAGCTTGTCGTTGACTTTATCTTTTTGATACACTCCATTTTTGTAAACGTTTTTACCTTTCACTTCTCCCGTTGAATAATACGAAACAGATTCACCGTCCATTTCTCCATTTTCGTTAAATGTAGTCTGTTGCTTTAATTGTCCGTTTGGATGGTACATTTCCCAAACTCCAATTTCTTTTCCGTTCCTAAACGTTCCTTGCTGCATTAAAGTCCCATCCTCATAAAACCTTTGCTCAAGTCCGTTTGAAATTCCGTTAGCGTATTCAATTTCGTCAGATTTAATTCCATTTAAGTAATAGAGCTGGCGTTTCCCCTTTAATTTCCCATTAAACATAATCCCCTCACCTTGTTTCGTTCCTGTGAGATAATAGTCAATAAATTTCCCTGAATAGGGTGTTGAATTATTGTCTAAAAACCAAGTTCCGTTAGTTTTGGTCATTAATTTGGTTGTTGGAATTGCTTTTATACTGTCAGGTCTTTTAACATATGCTTTTGTAAAAACATAGACTATTCCATCTAAATCTTTGTAACCCGAGGATTGCATAACCTTTTTGTCTTTTACGACAACAACATTATCAATTTCATCTGCTGTTAATACATCAAACCCTTCTTTAGGTTCTTCAATAATAGGAATTGAATCTACGACATATAAGACATTCTCATTAGTATTCTGACTGAAACCGATTATTGGTAATAAGATCAGCAGTAAAATCAGTATTCTATGTTTCATTTGTATTTTTTTCAGTGTGCGGCAACCTATTTAAATAATAAAATAGGTTGTTAAATAACTAAATTAACCAATAAAAACTAAATAGAAAATCTTAAAGGATTTTTGTAAGTCGATTAGATCTGGAAACACAGAATTCCGAATTTCACATGTATTATTCATTTTACTAAATGTAAAGTTAACTTGTCAAATAGTATTATTTGTTTTACTTTTAATACCTTCTAAAATAATGTATTATGACAGTGAATTTTTTATTCCCCCACGCGTTTAAAAAAATCGGTTGGCTTATACTCCTTCCATCTGCAATTTTTGGTTTGTTATCCCTTATATATGAATACGAACCCAGTATTTTAGATTTTAACGTTCCGGCTATTTTTATAGGTGATTTTGTAACGGATAGCAAACTATTCGGGCTTGTCAAAAACAATATCCTCAATGAGGTTCTGGGAATTTTAGTTATTATTAGTGCTTTATTCGTCGCGTTTTCTAAAGAAAAGTTAGAGGATGAATTTATAGCGAAAATACGATTAGAGTCCTTGGTTTGGGCCGTCTATTTTAATTACGGACTGCTTTTATTTTCCTTTTTGTTTATTTTCGATTTTTCCTTTTTATGGGTTATGATATTCAATATGTTTACAATGCTCCTCTTTTTTATAGTCCGATTTAATTGGCAAATTTCTAAACTTAAAAAATCAGCTCATTATGAAGAATAGTATAAAGGTTGAAAGAGCAAAAAAGAATATCACGCAAGCTGAATTAGCTAAATTAGCTAAAGTGAGTAGACAAACTATTAATGCTATGGAATTAGGAAAATATGTGCCGTCAACAGTTTTAGCATTAAGATTGGCGCAGATCTTTGATGTCGAAATTAGCGCCATCTTTACTTTAGAAGATTCTGATTGGGTTTAATTTCTTTGGTCAAACCATAAATCAACATAAAAAAAATCGCGTTTTGAATTTCGCTTTTAGGACTAGGATTGATTTAAAAACAACATTCCCTATGGCAAAATCAAAACACGATGCTTATCACTTTTCAGTATTAAAATAAGGTCGGCTGGTCTTTATCATCCTCATCCGAATGTGCATCAGCTCCTTCCTCTTGAGAAGCTTTAGACGCTTCACCGTCACCATCATGGTCTTCCGTTTCAGCTTCCGCTTCTGAGGCCTCATGAGGTAAAGGATCTAACAAACTAATCTGATTTATTTTATCTCTACTTAGCTGATTTCCTAAGGCTGTAATCCCTTTTACCGCAATAAATTCTTCAAGATCAACTTCCATATTAGGCTTACGCTCTTTTCCGCGTTCTTTGGTGAATTCTACATCTGCCACCGGACGCCAATCCGTAGAAACAATCTCTAATTGCGAGTTGGCATGGTCTGAGATAAAAGACTCTTCTCGGCCTTCATGCTCCACCACAAAACGCTTAACGTAATAGCGCTCTTTTTCACCTTCAAAATAAATGGCAGAAATTGGTTTTTCAGGAATCCACTTCTCCATCACAATCATATCATTATCAAAATGCGCGGTTAATTCTGGAACAATCGTTTTTACCACACCCGACTGATTGATAATTAACAGACGATCTTCACCTCTAAATTCTCCAATTAAATCGCCACGTCCATCAACATTAAGACGTCTTACCGTATCATCAAACCAAATTTTGCGTGGTTTTAGTGTAGAAACGCCTTTCTCTTTAAGTTCTACGCGCTTAATAGCGTATTTAGTAACCGTGTTTCCTTTAGACGCACGTCCTTTTATAAGCACATCTGCAAAATCTAAATCCCACTTCAACTTTTTAATACTTCCTACCTGGCGCAACATAATAGTCACCACTTCGGCTTCACCATTAGGATTGGCTGAGAAATACCATAAGGCTGATCCTTTAGAGCCGTTCGTTAAATCGTACTCACGATCTCTGGTCATACTAGTAACCGCGAAACGTTTTACATACGATGGGCCTGTTTTTCCATCGCGATAAATCATATTATAAATGGTGCGCTTGTCTTTTTTCTTAAAGACCGCTACATGAATGATATTTTTACCAATAAAGGTCTTAGAATCCACCTTGGTGACCATCATCGTCCCTTGTTTGGTAAAGACAATGATATCATCAATATCACTACAATCGCAAACATACTCGTCGCGTTTTAGTGCGGTCCCTACAAAGCCTTCTGCTCTATTGACATAGAGTTTTGTGTTTCTGATAACCACCTTAGTCGCATCAACATCATCAAAAATTCTGATTTCTGTTTTACGCTCTTTACCTTCGCCGTATTCCTTTTTTAAACGTTCAAAATAGGCTATAGCATAATCGGTTAAGTGCGCTAAGTGATGTTTTACTTCAGCGATTTGCGCTTCTAAAGCATCAATTTTTTGTTGGGCTTTATCAATATCGAATTTAGAAATACGCTTAATTCGTATCTCTGTTAAACGGGTAATATCTTCAACCGTAATAGCACGCTTTAGGTGTTTTATATGAGGTTGTAACCCTCTATCAATAGCCTCAATAACGCCATCCCAAGTTTCTTCCTCTTCAATATCACGGTAAATACGCTTATCGATAAAAATACGTTCTAAAGATGCAAAATGCCATTGCTCTTGAAACTCACCAAGCTTTATTTCTAACTCACTTTTTAGAAGCTGAACCGTATTATCCGTAGATCTACGTAGCATTTCTGTCACCCCAACAAAGTAAGGCTTGTTGTCTTCAATAACACAACCTAAAGGCGAAATAGACGTTTCGCAACTTGTAAAGGCATAGAGCGCATCGATAGTTTTATCTGGAGACAAACCAGCAGGAAGGTGAATTAAAATCTCAACCTTTGCGGCGGTATTATCTTCAATTTTCTTAATTTTTATTTTCCCTTTATCATTGGCTTTAAGAATAGAGTCTATCAGCGATGATGTGGTGGTTCCGTAAGGAATTTCGGTAATGACTAAGGTGTTTTTGTCACGTTGCGAGATTAAAGCACGAACTCTAACCTTACCGCCACGCATTCCATCATTATAATTTGAAAAATCTGCAATTCCGGCCGTTGGAAAATCTGGAAGAATTGTAAAACGTTTTCCTTTTAAATGCTTTACAGAAGCGTCTATAAGCTCTATAAAGTTATGCGGTAAAATTTTGGTAGACAAACCTACAGCAATCCCTTCTCCACCTTGCGCTAACAATAATGGGAACATAACTGGCAAATTAATAGGCTCTTTACGACGACCATCATAAGAGGCTTGCCATTCTGTGATTTTTGGATTGTACACCACATCTAAAGCAAACTTAGAAAGGCGGGCTTCAATATAACGAGACGCTGCAGCACGATCTCCGGTCAGGATATTACCCCAGTTTCCTTGAGTGTCAATTAGTAAATCTTTTTGACCGATCTGCACCATAGCATCTGCAATACTGGCATCACCATGGGGGTGATATTGCATGGTATGACCAACGATATTAGCGACTTTATTGTAACGCCCATCGTCTAAGTCTTTCATAGAATGCATAATACGGCGTTGCACAGGTTTAAACCCATCTTCAATTGCCGGAACCGCTCGTTCTAAAATTACGTAGGAAGCATAGTCTAAAAACCACTCTTTATACATTCCGGTAACCTTGGTAATGGTTTCTTGACTACCGTTATCCTCATTTATAAATTCGTCATGTTCTTCTGCCATCTCACTAGTCTAATTTATGCATTTTATTTTCCTTAATAATCTTTTTTAGAGATTGCCTTACATAGCGTACCTTCTTACGTTTAAGAAGCGTGATGTTAAAGCGTTCCTTTGAAACCTTACCGCTACTACTTGTTACATAAACAATTAAGCTCTTATAAAAATAGTAGTTTACAATCCTATAACCGGTCAGTTGGTTTCTTGCAACCTCAACTTTATTTTCTCTATAGTTAAAATAATCAGTTAAAATTAAGCCGCTATTGGTAATAATCACATTGGCACCATCGCTATCATATTCAAAAAAGCGGGCTACAAAATGAACGATAACTACAGCAAGCAATAAGCCTAACAAGACATAAAGCGAACTGCCCTCTACCAAACGAAACGACCTAAATACAGTGGCCAAAAGCACGGCCAAAACAACAATAATAAAGTAGATAGAAATTATGGTGTTTTTTATTTCCCTATTATCTGTTCTCATAACGTATCTTCAACAACATCCAATTCAACTTTCAGATTATCTATAATAAATTCTTGACGGGTTGGTGTATTTTTCCCCATGTAGAACGCCAATAAATCTTCAATAGGCATTTCTTTATCTAACATCACAGGGTCTAGACGAATATCTTCACCAATAAAGTGTACAAATTCATCTGGAGAGATCTCCCCTAACCCCTTAAATCGAGTAATTTCTGGCTTAGGCTTTAATTTCTCAATAGCGTCACGTCTTTCGTCTTCGGAATAACAGTAAATGGTTTCTTTTTTATTTCGAACTCTAAAAAGCGGGGTTTGTAAAATATACAAATGCCCTTCTTTGATAACCTCCGGAAAAAACTGAAGGAAAAATGTGATTAGCAGTAAACGGATGTGCATCCCATCGACATCGGCATCGGTAGCAATCACCACATTGTTATATCTTAAATCTTCTAAGGACTCTTCTATGTTTAAGGCGGCTTGAAGCAAATTAAACTCTTCGTTCTCGTAAACGATCTTTTTACTTAAACCATAGCAGTTTAACGGTTTCCCCTTTAGACTGAATACCGCCTGGGTATTTACATCACGTGATTTGGTAATACTACCTGATGCTGAATCTCCCTCGGTAATAAACAGCGTGGTTTCTAGATTACGATCGTTTTTAGTATCCCCAAAGTGTACACGGCAATCGCGTAATTTTTTATTATGAAGACTGGCTTTCTTCGCTCTGTCTTTCGCTAATTTTCTAATACCTGATAATTCTTTACGCTCACGTTCTGCTTGAAGAATTTTACGTTGCAGTTTTTCGGCTGTATCAGGATTCTTATGGAGGTAATTATCAAAATAGCGTTTAACAAAATCATTAATGTAGGTACGTACGGTTGGCAATTCGCCTCCCATATCTGTAGATCCTAATTTTGTTTTGGTCTGACTCTCAAAAACCGGTTCCATAACCTTAATGGCAATAGCCGTCACCACCGATTTTCTAATATCTGAAGCCTCGTAGTTTTTACCGTAAAACTCACGTACAGTTTTAACGATCGCTTCTCTAAAGGCCGCTAAATGCGTTCCTCCTTGTGTGGTATTCTGCCCATTAACAAAAGAATGGTATTCCTCGCTGTATTGGGTTTTACTATGCGTCATGGCTATTTCAATATCATCCCCTTTTAGGTGAATGATAGGATACAGCATATCGTCTGCTTTAATATTTTCAGCAAGTAAATCTTTTAATCCGTTTTCACTGTAGAATTTTTCACCGTTAAAGACTATGGTTAACCCTGGATTTAGGTACACATAGTTTTTAAGCATCTTAACCACATACTCATTACGGTATTTGTAATTTTTGAAGATAAGATCATCAGGAATAAAAGAGACTTTAGTTCCTTTTCTACGCGAGGTATCTTCTAACAATTCTTGATTGATAAGATTCCCTTGCTCAAATTCGGCAGAAGCCGATTTACTATCTCGGGTAGACTCTACTCTAAAATAAGAGGACAGGGCATTAACGGCTTTTGTACCTACACCATTTAGTCCAACCGATTTTTTAAAGGCTTTAGAATCGTATTTCCCACCTGTATTCATCTTAGACACCACGTCTACCACTTTCCCTAAAGGAATCCCACGACCGTAATCGCGTACAATAACGCGCTCGCCATGAATAGAGATTTCAATGGTTTTACCAGCGCCCATAACATACTCGTCAATAGAGTTGTCTAAAACTTCTTTAAGAAGAATATAAATTCCGTCATCGGGAGATGAGCCATCACCCAACTTTCCGATATACATACCAGGTCGCATTCGGATGTGTTCTTTCCAATCGAGTGAGCGTATGTTATCTTCAGTATAATTCGTCTGTTCTGACATAAAGTGAGGTAAGTATTAAGATGAAAGGCTAATATAAGATTATACCTTAAAAAATGAAATAATCAAATGCTAAAATAATTAACAAAAAAGCCAATGTTGTTGAGAACACTGGCTTTTTATTAATATCGTAAAAATTACTATGATTTACGACGATTATACATTAAATAAGAAATGCATCACATCACCATCCTTAACAATATAATTTTTTCCTTCTACACGCATTTTTCCAGCTTCTTTTACTTTGGCTTCACTACCGTAAGTTACGTAATCTTCGTAAGCGATAACCTCAGCTCTAATAAATCCTTTTTCAAAATCCGTATGAATAACACCAGCAGCTTGTGGGCCTGTAGCGCCAACATTTACTGTCCATGCGCGTACTTCTTTAACACCAGCCGTAAAATAAGTTTGCTGATTAAGTAACTTGTAGGCTGAACGAATTAATTTTGCCGAACCTGGCTCATCAAGACCAATATCTGCTAAAAACATTTGACGCTCTTCGTAGTCATCTAATTCATTAATATCAGCTTCTGTACCAACAGCCAAGACTAAAACCTCAGCATTTTCGTCTTTAACCGCCTCACGCACTTGCTCTACGTAAGCGTTACCTGTATTTGCAGCACTTTCATCAACGTTACAAACATACATTACAGGCTTATCGGTAATAAACTGTGATGGTTTTACAAATTCTTCGTAATCTTCTTCCGTAAATTCTAAAGCTCTTACAGAAACCCCTGCTTCTAAATTTTCTTTAATCTTAAGCAGTATAGCTTCTTCTTTCTGGGCTTCTTTATTCCCGGTTTTAGCAGCACGCTTTACTTTATCTAATTTCTTTTCTACAGTATCTAAATCTTTCAACTGTAATTCCATATCAATGGTTTCCTTATCTCTAATAGGATCTACAGAACCATCAACATGAACAATATTATCGTCATTAAAACAACGTAATACATGTAGAATAGCATCAGTTTCTCGGATGTTCGCTAAGAACTGATTTCCTAAACCTTCACCTTTAGACGCTCCTTTTACCAAACCTGCGATATCTACAATCTCTACAGTTGCTGGCAAAACACGCTCTGGCTTTACTAATTCTTCTAATTTCTCTAATCTTGGGTCTGGTACATTCACCACCCCAATATTAGGTTCAATCGTACAAAACGGAAAGTTGGCACTCTGCGCTTTAGCATTAGATAAACAGTTAAATAAGGTTGATTTTCCTACGTTTGGTAATCCTACGATTCCTGCTTTCATCGAAAATATATTTTCATTCCCATAGATGCGGGAACTTTATTAATAAAATTATCATTTCTGTACCTGCGTTTCCTTTCGATTTTAAAAGAATAGCCGACACAGATTTTTGCGAATGCAAATGTAGTTAATTCAGAGAATAGTTTGAATTATATTTTTTGAAATCCTCAACCCCATTAAAACCCTATTTTTTCACCGGCTTAGCAGCGGAAATAAAACGCGATATAACATCTTCATTCCTGTCAAAAACACTTCATCTTCTCCTTGCCATTAAAACGCAAAAAAAATCCCAAGCTCAACGCTCAGGATTTCTTTTAAATTTACAATTAGCAGTTCTAATTATAGCGCTTCTGCATCGCTATTACGATCTAATAGTTTTTGAGACACTTTATAGGTTGCCCCGTAAACCAAGTCCGATTGGCGCTTTTTAAAATGAACCAACGCTTGGGTGTACCATTTAGGATCTGTTGCTTTCTTTTTTGCTTTGTCATGACTTAAGGTATCAAAAACCTCAGCGTCTAAACGTGCTTCAATAGTATAAATACTTAAGCCATAATGCTCCGCACGCTCTAAAACCGTCCCAAAATCTGATTCTGAAAAATAAGTTATGCCTTCTGTGGCGTTGGCAACCTCAATTGGCTCTAAGCCATTAAAAACATATGCTTCTAAAAATTCGTTTTTTTCCATTGTACTGTATATCACTTCAACCTAAAAAAATCTGTTCTTTATGTCTTATACATAAAAGCAATTCCTGTTTTTAAAGGTTCGGGCAAAGTTAGCTTCTTTATTGTATTGTAAGCCATCTCCCCCCACTATTTTTTAATTAAAACCAGTTTAGTTCAGCTTTAAATTGACGTCATCCAACAAAGCGAACGCCCTAAACCGTTTCAATTTGGTACCCTGCCTCTTTTATAGCGGACTTAATTTCATCTGCATTTGCCGTATCTGAGGTTATCGTTAAGATTTTATCGGGGTGGTCTGTATCTACCTCCCATTGCTCCTTAACAAGCTTATCTAAATAAGGAGTTACTGTTGAAATACAATGTCCACAATTAATATTAGTCTTAAATTTTAAAACTTGAGTTTTCATTTTATTTGTTGTTTTTGTTTGTTTTTCTGAAGGTGTTGGTGGCATGGTCTCCACTTTGTTAGGAGCCTCTGGCTGTTTTGGTTTTTCTAACAAGCTATTCCCCAAAGAGCGCCCTTTTAATCGCAAACTGTTACTCACCACACTCACACTACTTAAAGCCATTGCCGCTCCGGCAAGCATAGGATTAAGTAAAAACCCATTAATAGGGTACAAAATTCCGGCAGCAATAGGAATCCCTACAAGGTTATAAATAAAGGCCCAAAATAGGTTCTGCCGAATCGTGGCCACGGTATGTTTAGACAAAGTGATTGCTTGAGGGATTTTAAGTAAATCGGACGAAATAAGTGTCATCTTCGCCACATCCATCGCGATATCGCTTCCTTTTCCCATGGCAATACTCACATTAGCCGTTGCCAATGCGGTACTATCGTTAATACCATCTCCAACCATAGCCACCACTTTATTTTCTGCTTGAAGCGTTTTTATAAAATCGGCCTTATCCTGCGGTAACACTTCGGCTTTAAAATGTGTTATCCCTGATTGTTTAGCAATGGCTTTAGCTGTAGACGGATTATCTCCAGTTAACATATACACTTCAATATTCATCTGTTTAAGCGCTGCAATTGCCGCTTTAGAACTGGACTTAATGGCATCTGAAATCGCTAGAACCATTAAAGCTTTCTCTTCATTCGCAAACCAAATAACCGTTTTAGCGTCTGCGCTCCAAGCCTCAGCCTTGTCCAATAAATGTGGAGCTATAGTAATATTGTGAGTTTTTAGAAGTGCCGCATTCCCTACGTAATATGTGGTTTCTTCAAACTTACCCGTAACACCTTTACCGGTTAAACTTTCAAAATCTACAATTTCATTTGCTTTGTGCGCCTTAAAATGATGCACCACAGCGTCTGCAAGTGGGTGCTCTGATTGCTGTTCTAAACCAAGTAAAATTCCGATAAAAGCCTCATAATTTTCTAAACCTAGTACTTCCGTAACTTTCGGTTGTCCTTCTGTTATGGTTCCTGTTTTATCTAAAACCATAGCGTTGACTTTTTTGGCCAACTCTAAACTTTCGGCATCTTTAATAAGAATTCCCTGTTCGGCGCCTTTGCCCACACCAACCAAAATTGCTGTTGGTGTCGCTAAGCCAAGCGCACAAGGACAAGCAATGACCAATACCGTTATTGCAGCCAGAAGCCCTTGAACTCCGCCATTATCGCCTCCAAAAATCAACCATACTATAAAGGTGAGTATCGCAATAGCGATTACTGTAGGCACAAAAATGGCCGCAATTTTATCGACTAATTTTTGTACCGGCGCTTTACTCCCTTGCGCTTCTTGTACAGTCGCAATAATTTGAGACAATAAGGTATGTTTCCCTACTTTGCTGGCTTTAAACTTAAAACTCCCCTTTTGGTTTATGGTACCCGCATAAACCATTTGCTCTTTTTCCTTTAAAACCGGAATAGGCTCACCGCTTAGCATGCTTTCATCCACATAAGACGTCCCTGAAACCAATACACCGTCTACGGCAATTTTTTCACCAGGTTTTACTAAAATAAGATCGTTGACCTGAAGATGTTCTATAGCTGTTTTTCGTTCTTCACCTTCCGCAGTTATTAATGTGACCATTTTAGGCTGCAAGCCCATTAACTTTTTAATAGCCGAAGAGGCATTTCCTTTAGCCTTCTCCTCCATTAGTTTTCCTATTAATATAAAAGCGATAATAACGGCGGCCGCTTCAAAATACACATGCGCTTCTAAGCCACGAGTTTCCCAAAATTGAGGATAAACCATATTAAACACACTGAAACTATAAGCAATCCCGGTACTTAAGGCCACAAGCGTATCCATATTAGCTGTACCATGTTTGGCTTGTTTCCATGCTCTCTTGTAAAACCCAAGTCCAAACCACAGTACCACAGGCGTGGTTAATATAAACATGAGTACATTAGCGTAAGGCATGTTCATAAAAAACATTCCAATCACTGCGACAGGGAATGCCAATACAACCGCCCAAATGGTTTTTTGCTTTAAGTTTTGGTAGTTTTTCTTATTGATCCCCTCTACATCTTGGTCTTGATGCTCCTCTTCTATGAGTAAATCGTAGCCTATAGATTGTACGGCTTTTTGTATGGCCTTTGCATTGGTCACTTCCGCATTATAGCTTACCGCAAGCGATTCCGAAGCATAATTAACCGAAGCCTCTACAACGCCATCTACAGCGGCAGCACTTGTTTCTGCACTTACCGCACAAGAAGCGCAAGTCATCCCTAAAACAGGAAATCGGGCTTTTATAAGTTGAGGGTTAGACATCTCTTATTTGTATTTAGGATTAAAATACAAAATTCGGAAATCTCTACAACCGCGACCTTATAGTATTATGGAAAAGATTTATGAGATTTAAAGTTTATCTAAAGGCTTACGTTCGTAAATCCCATTTTTCTTAAACTGACTCGGGGTGAGCCCGGTGACTTTTTTAAACTGACTGCTTAAATAAGCCACGCTAGAATAATGCAGTTGAAAAGCAATTTCGCTTAAACTTAACTCATCGTAAATTAAGAGTTCTTTGACCTTTTCAATTTTTTGAGCGATAAGGTATTTTTCAATGGTGATCCCTTCTACTTCAGAAAACAAATTAGAAAGTGCGCTATAATCTTGATGCAACTGACTCTGTAAATATTCAGACAACTTAACGTTAAGCTGGTTATTTTTATAATGCACGAGGTGTACAATGGCATTCTTTATCTTTTCGACCACCTGATGCTCTTTCGTTGCGATTAACTCAAAACCGAGTTCTTCTAAGTCCTTAGCCAGTTGAACTTTTAGAGGTTTTGGCAACGCTTTAGACAACACCACTTCCCCTAAGTTTATAGACAGAATGTCTAGGTCGTAAGCTTCTAAAGCGCTTTTCACGGCAGCAATACAGCGGTTACAAACCATATTTTTAATGTGAAGCGTTGACATATATTGAGTTCTAGAAGCTGTTTTTAGTTGATACAGGTGTAATGAGCGCGAATTAATATTGAATTAAAGCCTCTGCAATTTTAGATAAGTCAGAACCTGTAATTTCAGTATCTGGTGCTAAAGGAAACTTTTGCTGCCCCGGACGACTCACAAAAGCTGCGCGCCAGCCTGCCCAAAGTGCTCCGGCCACATCCCAACCATGAGCTGCGACTAACATACAATCTTCGTTCTTAACCTTCATCTCTTGTGCGGCCCAATGATAGGTCTCAGAAAAAGGTTTAAATTTTCCGACGCTTTCAATGCTGAGTAAGGTGTCGAAATACGAGGTTAAGCCAACATTTTCAAACTTATTTTTTAAACTTTCTACAGAAGAATTTGTTAAGGCCACTAAGGTATAACCTTCCTCTTTCAACAAAGCTAAAGCCGCTTTTACCTCGGGATGCGGTGGTAAGTTTTGCATGGATTCGCTAACAATTTTTAGCGCATCGGCTTCAGAAATAAAACTATTCTGATTGGCCACAACCATTTGTAATGCGGCCGCACCAATTTCTCCAAAGGATTTATACTGTCCGCTAGCAGAAGTGACTAAAGTATACTGCAACATGGTAGTAAACCACAAGGCCAAAACTTCTTTCTCCGCTCCTAATACCGTCGCGATTTCTGTTTTCATCGGAGCGAGGTCGAGTAATGTTTCGTTCACATCAAAGAATACTACTTTAGGTCGACTGGGTTTGTGCTTTTGCATTGTATGTGTTTTTATGGATTTGGGACGGCTAGAGATCACAAAATGAATCCCTCCTCTTCGCATGTGGATTATTCTGCCGGAATTATATTTTTAAAGGTCGGAAAGCCTTCCGTGATGCTCCCTACTCCTTTTTTGCTGATTTTAAACGTAACATCCTTTTCCGTTGTAAATAACAACACTGATAAGAATGCACTTTTTAAATGTGCTTTAATAATTGGCAAAGCGGCCTCTAAAGTCATTTCCTCCTCAATATCTTCAGTTTCTCGAGGTCTAAAACTATATTTAAGCAGTACTTTAAAATCCGCCTTTCCGTATAATGGTCTCAGAAAAATATTTTTCAGTTCAGGTTTCCCTATGGTTTTTGCCATTGTTAGCTTAGCAAAAGTTTGGGCTTCAATACTCTGCTCTACCGTTTTCCAAAATTCATTAAAATCGTCTTCGTATGTCATGGTCTTTAATTAACTAATGCAAGGTTACGCGCTTATAAGATGAATTCTGTCTTATTTAAATCCGACGCCTTGCCGTTCTCATTCTATCACTACAAATATCTATTATATATATTAGGCATCCACTATGCAAGCCAGCCTTTTTTAATCCCATATGAAGAAAACCATAACGCAAATATTGCAAGAAGCACCACTAGAATTGGCATAGTGACTGCTTCTGCCGTTCCGTAAACCGCAATAGCATCCGTAAAAAATACATTATGAATCATTTGCGGAATAATAGCTAATAATGATATGATAAATGCTTTTTTAGACCAAGCCTTCTTTAAAACTAAACCGAGCGCACCTATAAACCCTGTAGCGACCGCAATAGCAAAAATTACAGTGGTCCAAAAAGGGTAAGCCCCGTATAAAGCACTTTCTTCGGCGGGCAATGCCGCTAAAGCTTCGTCAGAAATAAAGGTATGGGCAAAAAATGAGAATATGCCTAGCGCATTCCATATTAAAAGTACGATTGCGACTATAGCAAACCACAAAGGTCTATTGAGAGTTGTATTGTTCATCTTATTATTTTTTAAAAGGTTAACGGCTTCTGTTTAAATCGTCCTAAAACAAGACCTAAAACTCAAGTTGACAAACCTATAAGAACTGCCATTTTTTCAACCGCTTCGTCCTTAAAAGATCTAATTTTTATGGGTCTTAAAAATGTCAAATTGACATTTTTACTACAATATAATACGGAAATACTCATTTTCAAGACAAAATATCATAAAAAAACAGCTAAAACAACTTCAAATAGCCCTATTAGAGGTTTGGCATTTTTTTTGTCTATTTAGTTTACGAAGTCTAGCACTATAGATTTCATATTTTGAAATAATGTTTAATTTAAATTTTTGTAATTATGAGCAATTTAATTAGTGTTCCTAAAAACGGAACTTTATCAAACAGCAATTCAAATTCTAACTTCTCCACTTTATCACATTGGTTAGATGATATTTTCAACAGAGATTTTCCTTCTGTATTAACGTCTAATTTTAATACAGGGATGACCTTACCACAGGTGAACATAAAAGAAACGGCAGATGCTTTTATTGTAGATATGGCGGTGCCGGGATTAAAAAAATCGGATTTCCAAATCGATTTAGATAACGACCTGTTGTCTATCTCTACGGAAACTAAAGAAGAAAATGAGCATAAAGACGCCAATTACACACGTCGTGAATTTGGATATGCATCCTTTAAACGTAGTTTTAATTTACCTGAAAGTGTTGACGAAGACGCGATTAACGCCCGTTACGAAGATGGTATTTTAAGTATTTTGCTTCCTAAAAAAGAAGAAGCTAAACAAAAGCCTGTAAGAAACATAGAGATATCTTAAGGCTTATTAAAGGATTTATTATTTAAGAAGGAGGCTTTAATAGAGCCTCCTCTTGGTTATGTATTCAATTTTAAAATTTAAAGTTATGCCTAAAAAATTTAAACCCGGAGACTGGGTAAGGATTAAAGGAAAACTTACCGCTCCTAAAATGCAAGTTTTAAAATATACGGTTCATAAAGCGCCTTTTCTTGGTGTAAAAGATCAAGATACATTTTTAGAATGTGTCTGGTATAACCATGGAAAACGTTATGTAGAGACTTTCCATCAGAATGCATTGATCCACCATAGGAACGCTGACGGTTTATTTAAAACGTACAATTCGCCTAACCCCTTACGTTTAACTTAAATTTCAATATTATGAAAAAACAACTTTTATTTACAGGGCTTTGCTTGCTATTTTTAAGCTGCAACGGACAAACTGAAACGGATAAAAGTTTAGCACAACAAGCTAGCCCAAAATCACAAGTAAACCCTCCTGAAGGGTCTTGGCGCGTTAACAAAACCTACGATGAACAGGGTAATCTTATACGTTTTGATAGTGTTTACTCTTGGTCGTCCCACAATGGGGCACAAGATTTACCACAAGTTGAGCAAGACAGTCTATTGAGCGCTATGCGTTCTCGTTTCTTTTCTCAATTTTCTGGAGGCCATAAATCGTTATTACATCAAGGATTTCCTGAAGATTCGTTATTACAATCGCCTTTGTTTTTAGATGATTTTTTTGAACAGGCTATGGGAACAGACATGATAGACTTAGAAAAAATTAAACAGCAACTGTTTGAACGGCATAAAGCATTTTTAGCCCCAGAAAGTTCAACACTTATAGAACCTGAAGACGAGAACCCTTAAGTTTTCGTCTTTATTTTTTTTATGCTCTAGCGTGTAAGTTTTTTTAAATCCAAGTCCTTATGGCGTCTTCCAATGGCGCATAACATTTGCGACCGATTCCCCCACCTTAGCGTCTAAGGCTGTTAGCAATGCAGCATCCGTTAGTTGCTCTGTTTGACTTAAATCGGTTTCCACTAAAAAATTTAAGAGGTCCACAAGAATACTAGGACCATTTTCATCAATAATCGTTTGGGCTTGTTTATAGAATTGCATTTGAAACCATTCGTAATTTTGAGGACTGAGCTCTTGCACATACTTATCTTCAAAATCGTTGAGCGTCCTATAAGTGGCCATACGAGCTCCTGATTTCAACACAAAATTAGGATAGGTATCCATTAGCGGATATAAGGCTTTAGACTCCGCTTTAACAAACGCATACATCCCCATATTGGCAAATAACTCTTGCAGCCATTTTCTTTGGGGTTGCGTCCCATTTTTAAACTGATAGAGATGCACCAATTCATGAATAGACAATATATCGCGATAAAAAAGATCTAAATCTAAAGGATCCCCATATACAGTTGTTAAGGTTGACCAATGCGCTTTTGGCACCTCTAGCAAGGCACGCTCTACCGTTTGCGAAAGTAAAGACTTCCCTAAACCTAAAATGATATTACCTTTTATAGCTTGTGGCATTCCTGGAGGCGGAAAATAGGCGTGTTTTTCCCATAATTTATTCTCTATCAGGACCACCACAAAATCTAGATAGGTCTCAAAAAGTGCATCGAAATAATGCTTGGCTAGATTTAGATTCTCTAAGGTTTGATCACTTCGTTTTAAAGTATCATTGGAGACAAAAGTTTTAAAGCTATAATCGGTTTTTAGTGTTTTAAGCCCCTTGTGAATAGAAGTATCTACCCCCGACTCTTGCGCAAAACCAAGGAAGGTAAATGTGCTAAATACAAGCCATAAAAAGCATGAAATTTGTTGTTTTTCCATAACCCTGTAAATGTTAAATGCCACATTAGTTTCCTCTAAATTAGTAAATACTTACTATATAAAAAAATAAAACTAAAACATAACACTCTAAAATACAGTTAATTAGAACAAACCTATAGGTGTACTTTTTAAACCAAGACCTGATTTCTACGTCTCAGTACGCATAAAATCAAATGCACCTTTCCTAAGATGAACCCCGTATTCTAAATAGGCTTTCATACAGGCTAAAAAATTAGCCCAGCCTCCTGTATTTTGCAGCGCCCACTCTATATTGGCGTCATTTAATGCTTTTCCTTTTTCACAGACTTTTACAAGGGTACTTTGATTGGGCAAGGCTTCTAATGTAATGTTTACTACCGTTTCAGGATCCCAAACAAAGGTGATAAGATGCTCCTTCTCTACGCGGACGTTGGTTATAGGAAACTGGTCTGGAAATTCTGGAAACTTCCAAATTAACGTTTTTCCGGTTTCAAGTCGTCCACTACTTTCAGAAATAAAATACTGGGTCATGATCTCTGGATTGACAATGCCTTCAAAAACCGTTGCAATGGGCTTTTGAATTTGTAAAAGGGCTTTAGATTCTAATACCATATCCTTTCGTTTTTAAAGCTTGTTTAAGTTGTTATTACAAATGAAAACAGAGCTTGGTTTTTATGCTTTAGGCACAGCTTGATTTGCCTTTATTCAATAGCAAACTTTACGGTTACCGTACTTTCTATTTTTATCTTTTCAAATTCAATATCTATAGGCTGATAATTTGAAACTTCATCTAATGAGGCATATCCTCGAATCTGGATTCCGGAGGTCTTTCCTTGTAGATAGTTCATGGAACTAAAATTGACGTCTGAAATATAAAGCGCCTTTCCTAGGTTCTGATTTAAGGGCTTTAATAAAGCCTCCGCTTGTGCTTTAGCCCTAAGAATAGCTTTCTGTTTTAAATTGATTTTAAGCGCTTCTATTTTAGAATATTCCATTTTACGTATGGAAACGTTAGCAATCTCGATGGCCTCTAAAGCGACAATAACTTTTCCTGCCATTTCAGCATCATAAACCTCTAAGGTGTAGGCTTTATTCTTTAAGACTTCTTTACTTCTTAAAAAATAGTTTTTAAAGTTACTCGCCACGTCTGAAAGCGCTAACTGTGTCTTGGTGTCTATCCCTAGCGCCTCGAGTTTGGTATACATCTGGTTTTCTAATTCTTCAACCGAGGTTCTTCCTTTGGTATCTTTTTCGCTAATTAATAGGTCTAAATAAATTTGGTCGGGTACCACCAATGTATCTACAACGGCTGTTGTTTCTAAATAGGCCTGATCGATAAAGTTTTTTTGTTGCCCATAACTCTGTAAAGCGAGCAGGCTTAAAGTAAATAATATTCCTAGTTTTTTCATCGTATTTCGTTTTATTTGGGTTGTATGCTTATATAACAAAGCTATGATTTTAAACGCTTTTTCCCTCCTTAAAATACGTAAACTAGTGGTTTTACTGCGTAAAGCGTCCTATTTTGAAAAGCAAATTCGGTAAAATGGGCCGTGTCCGTATTTCAAGTCTTGGTTTCAGATTTTTTATCTCCTCCGTTTTTAAAGTAAACAACATCCCCTTTTATTTATTAGAAAATAGATTTAGTAAAACGGTAAATCCTAGGTTCTATTCAACTCCTCACAAAAATCCATTAAAATTTTCTATTTTGTTTTTATTTGCTACATTTAGGGTTTGTATGGTATATTTATAATTGTTGAACATTGTGCTAAATCTATTTTGATATTCAATATTTTAACTTAAAAACCAACCTGCAATACAGCAGATTTTATTTTTTTTACCGACACATAAGTCAACGCTAAAAAAAACAAAAGATTTATTTTCTATCAACACTCATCCAAGTGAGGAAAACCGTAATCTATATTATAAATAAGTACATATTTTGAACTTCTAAAAATCAACAAAAAGATGGAGATAACCGAAAAGCTACTGATTGAATTACAAAACCGTCTAAAAGTTGGTAGCCGTAGAGGTGTACATTTAAATGCAATTCCAGCCCGATCAAGGTACAAGTTTGACCTAACACGATTATCTCACATTGATGAAAACCTTCCTGCAAATTTTATTAATTCACTTTTAACCGAATTACCTTTAAAATTTAAAATTAGTTGGAAAGATAATGTACCCGATTTAAATTCCCTTTTTGAAGATGACCAAACACAATTGGTAAAAATCACAAAGTCTTTTGAAAACCTTATTAATCAAACAGATGCAATAGAATCGGAAAAAGGAATCAATACATTTGGTTTTGGTTTTCCAATACTTGTAAGACGCGACCAATCGGATAACAAATTAACTGTTGCCCCTATTTTGATTTGGTCATTAAAAATAAGAAGAACCAAAGAATTTAATACTTGGGAAATACTACGAACAGAAGATGACCCAATTTACATCAATGAGGTTTTAATAAACCATTTACAAAATGATTCTAAAATTGAGATCAAACAAATTTCTACAGATTTTTTAGATGATGGCCTAATTGATAAAAGTGAACTTTTAGATATTTGTGTAAATATCATAGAATCAATAAATAGTTCTATTCCAGATAATCTTCGTGAAACATTTGAGAAAAAGCTGAATCAAATAAAACCTATTCCAGACAAAAAGCATTACGAAAAGCTACCCTTAACATCTAATAATTCATTTATAGATTTTGGTGGACTTTTTTCAATTTTCGAGGTTCAGAAGCAAAATATTATTCGAGATTACGGAAATTTACTCGAGTTAAAAGGAGCCACAATTGATCTTGAAGATATGGAAGGACACACGTTTCAGCCAATATCATCAGTCGAAACTGACCCATCTCAGCAAGGAATTTTACACTCTTTAAAGGCCTCTCGAAATATCTTAATTCAAGGACCACCAGGAACCGGGAAAAGTCAGTCGCTCACAGCTATTTTAGTAAATGCCTTAGAAAATCATAAAAAAACAATTGTTGTTTGTGAAAAACGAACCGCTTTAGAAGTACTTCATAATGCACTAAATGAAAAAGGTCTTAATTATCAATGTGTTTTACTAAAAGATATTGTTAAAGACAGAAGAGTCGCAGTTGATTCTGTAAGAGATAGAGTTGATAATTCCTCTTATCGCAGATATAGATATACCCATTCAAAGGAAACTTTAGATAACATAATTGAAAAGTCAAAAAACTTAATAGATTCAATAAATAAAAAGCACAAAAAATTAGGAGAGAATTTAGTCGGTAATAAAAATTGGACACACATTGTTGGTTCACTATTATCAGAATTAAAAGATAATTCAGAATCATACAATCTGGATATAGCAAAAGATAAATTCAATTATGAATCAAGTGAATTAAATCAATTATTAGAACTCATTAGAAAAGGGCAGAATTTATATGATGAATTTAGACCTCATTTAAAGCTTTCTTTCATTAACTCTTCAAAATTAATTGGAGACAATCCATTTATTCTAGAGCAACAAATAGAAGAAGATTTTTCAAACTACAAAAAAGAGTTAAAAATCATATTAGATGACATCTCTAGCTATGAGATAGAATATTACAATATTAGAAAAGAGCAATTTAATTTACAAAAAAGCTCTATTAGTGATATTGGTAATTCTGTCCAAAATATTCTAACAAAACACAAGACAAACAACGATTTTTTTGATGAAGAAAAAACAAATGGATTTTTATTTAAAACTATTTCTGTTTTCTCAAGAGAAAAGAAAACTACACTTTCTGACCAGCAAACTATAAACACACTTTTTGAAGAATATTCATCAAAAATTAATCAAAGCAAGGACTTTGAAAATATCGATTTATTCAAATCAATTAAAGGGAATCAAGAAACTCTTAAAGACTACCAGTTAATTATTGAAAAAATTGATAAAGAATTTACCGCAAAGATCGAAAGTGAGTTTAAATCATTAAATCTGCTTAATTCTTTTGAAAAAGAATTTGACACAGAACTTTTACAAACAATAAAATCAAATTTCACCAATTTAAGGACTAAAATAGAACAACAAAATTGGTCACACAAAAAATTGGATGGAAACACTCACAATATTTTAAGTTCTCAAATTCAGACATTATTAGATTTGAAAGAACAATTTTTTGCAAATGAAAATGACCTTTTTTCTATTGAATTTAAGTGGTTTCAATTTTACAATTCTTTATCAACGGATAACAAATTAATCATTGACCAATTAAAGGAAAAAACAAATTGGAGAAAAACATTTTTAATATTCTATCTTAATTCTATGCTCGTAAATTCTGCCAATACAGATTTACCAACAAATAATAACGACCATATTGAATTAGGAAAATCTTTATCCGAACTTGAAAAAGAACAAATTAAATACATAAAAGAATATTGGTTTTCAAAACAAATAGATGCAACTAGAGATTTCGACAAAAAGAATCCAAATTTAGCTGTTGAAAATCTATACAACAAACGAGCAGGAAAAAGACATAAACGATTATCCTTACGAGAAATAGTAACCTTGGACATGGATCTATTCACTACTTTTTTTCCAATAATTCTAACAACACCAGACGTAGCAAGTAATCTTTTTAAAGGCAAAAATCATTATTTTGATATTGTCATGTTTGATGAAGCAAGTCAATTAAAATTAGAAGATAATTTACCAGCACTTTTAAAAGGGAAGCAGATTATTATTGCAGGAGATGAACACCAAATGCCACCCTCAAATTATTTCAGCAAAGTATTTGACGGTTTGATTGATGATGAAGATGAATTTGAAGACGAAATAGATAAAATTAAAAACGATATAAGCAATTCGCTTTCAGATTGTGAATCACTTCTTGATTTTGCATCTGAATTAGGTTTTGAGAAAAAACATTTAGACTTTCACTATCGTTCAAGACATCCTTACCTAATTGATTATTCAAATTACGCCTTTTATAATCAAAGATTAAAACCACTTCCAAATAGTTTTGATTACATACCAATAAAATATGTACCTGTAAATGGCACTTATTCTGACACTTCCAATGACGCAGAAGCCGAAACAATTCTGTCTATTATTGAAAATAATATTTCAAGACTTCCCAATGGAGACTACCCTACAGTTGGAGTAGCAACCTTCAACATCAATCAAAGAAACCTAGTTTTAGCTAAGATTAATGAAAGAAGAAAATTTGAAAAATATAGTGATTTTAATGACAAAATAGTTAAACTCGAAGAAAACGGTTTTTTCGTCAAAAATTTAGAAAACATTCAAGGTGATGAAAGAGATGTAATAATTCTATCGACTACTTATGGTAAAAATAAAGAAGGGAAGTTTGCCCAGAGATTTGGCTCCATAAATCATCAAAAAGGATACAAACTTTTAAATGTTATTGTTACAAGAGCAAAATACAAAGTATATGTATGTACTTCAATCCCTGAAGACGTATTTTTAAATTATAAAAAACATTTAATAAATGAAGGTTCAAATAACAGAAGAGGAGCTTTATATGCCTATTTAGCATATTCAAAAGCTGTTAGTGACCAAGATAATGAAGCAAGAATTTCTGTCTTAAATACACTTGCAGAAAATTCTACGAAAAGCACTACAATCGATAACATGAATGAAGACCTCGAATCACCTTTTGAGGAGGAAGTTTATGAAGCTCTAACCGAACATTTTGACGAAAAAAATATAATTCCTCAACTACAATTTGCAGGTTTTAGAATTGATATGGTTTACGACACAAAACATATTGGACTTCCAAAAATTGCCATAGAATGTGATGGGGCAGCTTATCACTCCAGTCAAGAAGCATATTTACATGATAGTCATAGACAAAAAATACTTGAAAGCCACGGTTTTGTTTTTCACAGAATATGGAGTACCAATTGGTGGAGAAATCCAAAGAAAGAAACAAAAAAACTAGTTGAATTTATAAAAAGTATTGAAAACAGCAGTCCTTCAATTTTTGAAGATAAATCAAAAACAAGTTTAGCTTTTACAGATAATATTACGATTATAGAAAATGAGCTTTCTAAAGTTTCACCAGACCTTAAAAAGGATTTAAAGGAAACTATTGAAGCTGTTAGCAAAAAAGAAGTTGTTCAACCAAAATCAGATAAAGAAACCATTACTGTTGATAGTAAAGTGAAAGTAAAATATTTGAATATCAATAAAGATTTAAAAGTTCATTTAGTAGACCAAGTTATATCAAAACTTGAAAAATCAAATGGTGTTCAAAAAATAAATATAAAAACGCCTTTAGGTATTGCCTTAAAAGGAAAATCTGTTGGAGATACCGTGAAAATTGGTGGTTTAGACAAATATGTTAGAATATTAGAAATAAAAAAATGAATCAAGAGATTAAATTAGCCTAACCTAGAAAGGTCTAAATAAAAAACAAATTAAGAAAAAAAAGAAAATTCAGAAGTCCAAACGCTTAAATTCATACAGATTTCTACTTCACTAAACCCACCCCCAAAAAAACATGGAGCAACTAAAACGACATTGAAAATGGCTTGTAGGCATAGGTATTTTCCTTTTCATGTATTGGTTTCTTGTTCCCTACCAATATAACTTCTATTTAGAACGAGATTTTATCACCTTCACTCTAAAGGAAACTCTAATTATAACCGGAATTATATTTTTCATTTCCTTAGTTCTGTTTTTTCGTTTGTTATCACTCGAAAAGTCAACATCAATTAGAATAATGAAGACGTTTGCCTACGCGGTTTTAATGGGGTTTGGATATTTAATCTGGATACAAAGTTTAGTCGTCGCAACCGGACTATGGATCAATCGTATGGGCAGTACTGATAAGGTAACCGAACGTTTTGAAATTACTTATGTAATGAAAAATGGAGACGTCGGAATACGGTCATTAGAAAGCGACTATTTCGAACGCACAGAAAATAAGTTTACAGCATCTGACCTGAATAACATAAAGAAAGGAGATCACATCACTATAGTGTTCCAGAAAGGTCTTTTTGGGAAAAATTATTTAAATTCAGGGAAAATAGCAATAGCCGAATAAAACACAATGACCAAAAACAAAGCTCATTTAACACTCCCTCTCGCCTACTCTTAAAAAATTATAGAAGGTTTTATATTCTGCTTTTATTTCCTAAATTTAGAATTTAAACCTAAAGTAAACGGATCGGTTGCATAACGCTTGAAACGACATGGAAAATAAATTAGAATTTTATAATTCTAAACGAAAATTGATGAAATCCATCCTTTTGTCTTCAATGATCATAATCATCGGAATTTCATGTTTAGATTCCGATTTACTGATCATCACAATACTAGGATATTTAAATTTAATTCTTGGTGCTGTAAGCCTCGTCATCAATTTATATCATTTATTAAATCATAAACCTCAATTAATTGTATCTGACTTAGGTATTGAACATAAAAAAATCACTAAACAAATGATTTTATGGAGTGCTATTTCAAAAGCAGAGATTAAAAAAGAAAAAAACAATCTCCTTCTCGTTTTAAACCCAAAAGGACAGGTAAACCTCGAGGACTTTAACTATCTTTTTCGGAAAACAGCTCAGTCTCAATTAAAAAATAACCTCATAAAATTAAATATTGAGCCATTAGCGGTAGACCATTCTAAATTAAGCCTTTTTTTAAGTTCAAAATTAAACGAGCAAAACAGCAGTCATCTCATTTAAAGCGTCGTTATCTCCTTCTAAAACACAAAAAATCCTAAGCCAAATGACCTAGGATTTTTTATAAATAGAATTAGGTTGACCGTTTTAATGCCCATCAGGGTGCATAAAACGCTGCTTACCTAACAATTCTTCTTCTGTTTCTACGTGGTCTTCATCAGGCACACAACAATCTACAGGACAAACTGCAGCACATTGTGGCTCCTCATGGAATCCCATACACTCTGTACATTTATCGGGCGCAATGTAATAAACTTCATCACTTATAGGTTCTTGCGTTTCTTCAGCGTCCACTTCTTTACCGTCAGGTAACACAACTTTACCTTCTAAACTTGTGCCATCAGCATAACGCCAATCATCTGCACCTTCGTAAATAGCTGTATTAGGACATTCTGGCTCACACGCACCACAATTTATACATTCGTCTGTGATAATAATTGCCATAGTAATTTTTTTAGTATTGTTTGCTTAAATTTGCACTTGCAAAAATAAAGCCAAAACATCGTATAACCAAACTCTTTATGGATTTACAAGATAGAATTAACGCTTTTGTAAAATTAGGCGAATTTTTAAGTCAATTTCAAGATATTAACAGCGTAAAAAAGGATACTGTTGAAGCCAACGATTTATTCTTTGATGGCTTTAAGCATCAATTAAAACTCGCCCAAGAGCATAACGGCTGGTTTACTAAGGCAAATATCGCCTTTACGTTAAAAAATTGGGCTCAGGCCTTAACCCAAGACAACTTTAAACAGTGGTTAGCAAACTATGATTTTGCAAGCGTAAACCCGCAGAAGGTTGCTATCATCATGGCCGGAAACATTCCTTTAGTAGGCTTTCACGATTTTTTAAGTGTACTTATCACCGGGCATCAGGTTCTTGTGAAGCAGTCTTCAAATGACAAACAGCTCCTTCCCTTTTTAGCCAAATACTTAGAAATTGTAGCGCCTGAATTTAAAGGTAACATCACCTTTACAGAAGCCAAATTAGAAAACTTTGATGCCGTTATTGCGACAGGAAGTGATAATACAGCCCGCTATTTTGAGTACTATTTTAAAGACAAACCGTCTATTATTAGAAAGAATAGAAATTCTGTAGCCGTAATAAATGGAACCGAAACACATGAAGAATTAGAAGCTTTAGCCGACGATATTTTTAGATATTACGGTCTAGGTTGCAGAAATGTGTCTAAGTTATTTGTACCTAAAGATTACGACTTTCAAAACTTTTTTAAGGCCGTTTATAAATGGAATCCTATTATTAACGAATCTAAATACGCTAATAATTACGATTATAATAAAGCGGTTTATTTAATGAGTGAGTTTGATATGCTAGAGAACGGTTTCCTAATGATAAAAGAAGACCAAAGTTACGCCTCGCCGATTGCTACCCTCTTCTACGAATATTATGAAGACCGTAATACCTTACAAGAAAAATTAAAGGCCGACGCCGATAAAATACAATGTGTTGTTTCGCGTTCTTTTACTGAAAACACAGTAGCCTTCGGAGAAACACAAAATCCGCAGCTTTGGGATTATGCGGACGGTGAAGACACTATTGAATTTTTATTAAAAATATAGAGTAAAAATTATCAAATCTATAACACTAAATAACCAATTAATTAGCACCTTTGTTACTCTATAATAAGTAAAATCATATTTCCGAAGCATCGGGAATGAAATCATAATTTTCATGAAAAAACATAATTTTAGCGCAGGACCATGTGTATTACCAAAATCTGTAATGGAGCAAGCAGCAGCTGCTGTATTAAACTTTGATGATGGTTTATCGTTATTAGAAATCTCGCATCGTAGCAAACCCTTTGTAGACATCATGGAGAATGCGAGGTCCTTAGCTTTAGAATTGTTAGGCCTAGAAGGTAAAGGATATAAAGCCTTATTTCTTCAAGGTGGCGCAAGCACACAATTTTTAATGGTAGCTTTAAATCTACTTGAAAAAAGAGCAGGATATTTAAACTCCGGAACTTGGGCAGATAAAGCCATTAAGGAGGCTAAAATTTATGATGATATTTATGAGGTTGCTTCCTCTAAAAGTGCCAACTATAATTATATTCCTAAAGGATATGATATTCCTGAAGACTATGATTATTTTCACTGCACCTCTAACAATACCATTTTTGGAACCCAGATGAAAAGCTTCCCAAACTCACCAGTCCCATTGGTCTGTGATATGAGTAGTGATATCTTTTCTCGTCAGTTAGACTTTTCTAAATTTGATTTAATCTATGCCGGCGCTCAAAAAAATATGGGACCTGCGGGAACAACTTTAGTCGTTGTTAAAGAAGAGATCTTAGGTAAAGTATCGCGTCAAATTCCATCAATGATGGACTATAAAACGCACATCAGCAAAGGCAGTATGTTTAATACGCCTCCTGTATTTGCCGTTTATGTCTCTATGTTAACTTTAGAATGGTTAAAGAACCTAGGAGGGATCAAAGCTATTGAAGAAGAAAACGAAAAGAAAGCACGTCTTATCTATTCTGAAATTGACTTAAATCCATTATTCAAAGGATTTGCAGCCAAAGAAGATCGTTCTCTTATGAATGCGACTTTTACTCTAGAAAACGAAAACTTAAAAGAAACGTTTGATGATATGGTAAGAGAAGCAGGAATCAACGGTATTAACGGACACCGTAGTGTTGGAGGATACCGAGCTTCTATGTATAATGCCTTAACTTTAGATAGCGTAAAAGCTTTAGTTGAAGTGATGAGCGAATTAGAAAGCAAAGCTTAATTAAAAAAATCGTTTAGGGCGCCTTGCTATTCAAGCGCTAACCTAACGCCATTAAATAATAACTGTCATTTTTTTACACGCCTAAAAAGATTAAAAATAACCAGGCCTACTGTAAACAATGACCAATAAGAAAATCATGAAAGTATTAGCAAACGATGGAGTCTCTCAAAGTGGAATTAACGCTTTAGAAGCTGCAGGTTACGAAGTAATAACAACAACTGTTGCACAAGAACAATTAGAAAATTACATTAATAAAAATGAAATTTCAGTTTTATTAGTAAGAAGTGCTACAACGGTAAGAAAAGATTTAATTGACAACTGCCCTAGCCTAAAAGTTATTGGTCGTGGTGGTGTTGGTATGGATAATATTGATGTAGACTACGCACGTAGCAAAGGTCTTAAAGTTATTAATACTCCTGCTGCATCGTCGCACTCTGTGGCCGAGTTAGTTTTCGGACATTTCTACGGACTTGCACGTTACTTACATAACTCTAACCGCGATATGCCTTTAGAAGGTGATGCCAACTTTAAAGGGTTAAAGAAATCTTACGCTAAAGGAACAGAATTAAAAGGTAAAACTTTAGGGGTTTTAGGTTTTGGACGTATTGGTCAAGCTACCGCTAAAGTAGCTATCGGAGCGGGTATGAAAGTTGTTGCTTTTGATCCTTTCTTAGAAAAAGCAAATCTTGAATTGGATTTCTTTGATGGTCAAAAAGTGAATTTTGAAATTGAAACCATTTCTAAAGAAGAGGTTTTAAAACAAGCTGATTTCTTAACCTTACATGTACCTGCTCAGAAGGAATACGTTATAGACAAGAAAGAATTTGAACAAATGAAAGACGGTGTCATTATCGCTAATGCTGCCCGTGGTGGTGTTGTTAATGAAGTGGCTTTAGTTGAAGCGATTCAGAGCGGTAAAGTCTCAAGAGCAGCTTTAGATGTTTTTGAAAAAGAACCTAAACCAGAAATTCAATTGCTAATGAACCCAGCGTTATCTTTAACCCCACATACCGGGGCGGCTACAAATGAAGCTCAAGATAGAATTGGAACGGAATTAGCAGAACAAATTATTGCTATTCTTGGTTAATTGCTTGTCTTAAAATGACGGCACACAGCTTCTAAGGTCAAAAAAAACACTAGAAAATGTGACCAATACAAATAAAATGAGTCCTACATAACGTGGGACTTTTTTTTGTATCTTGAAGAACCATATTTAACGAACCTTAAAAACAAAAATAAAATGGCAGGAATTTTAGACTTATTAAACAGTGATTTAGGAAAAAATATTATCAGTGGTGTAGCAGGCTCAACAGGTGCAGACCAAGATAAAACAAGCAGCGTATTAACCATGGCGCTACCCGTATTAATGAAGGCAATGGAGCGTAATGCCTCTACTCCAGAAGGTGCAGAAAGCCTTATGGGTGCTTTAAATGGGCAGCATAACGGTGGTATCTTAGATAACCTTAGTGGTTTATTTGGTGGTGGTGTAGATGATAGCGTTAAAAGTGACGGTTCTAAAATTCTTAGCCATGTTTTAGGAAGTAAACAAGAAGGTGTAGAACAAGTGATTGGAATTAAATCGGGCTTAGATACCGATACAGTCTCTAACATCCTTAAGGTGGCAGCACCTATATTAATGGGTATTTTAGGAAAACAAGCCAATCAGAATAATGTAAGCTCTCAATCTGATATCAGCGGGCTTTTAGGAGGTTTGCTTGGAGGAAGTAGCGCGAGTAACGAACAAAGTTTCTTCGAAAAAATATTAGATGCCGATGGTGATGGTAGCGTTGTAGACGATGTGGCTGGTATGGTTTTAGGAAGCGATAAAAGCTCTGGAGGTATTGGAAGCCTTTTAGGAGGAATGTTTGGTAAATAAAATTTAGACCAAAAAAATAAGTAAAGCAGTTCTAGTCCTAGAGCTGCTTTTTTTTATGCCGCTTTACGTAGTCATAGGCCTCCCTCCCTCCGTTAAACCTTAAGTTTACGCATTGCCCCTAGTTTTGCGCTCTTAAATACATTTACTTTACGGTGTTAAACTGAAGTAAAACACGAGGACTTCAAAAAAAATTAATACCTTTATTATCTATGAAAAAATTACTTCCCTTTATTGTTGTTGTTATTTTGGTGGCAAGTTGTAAATCTTATACCACGAGCCCCGTTATAAATAATGAAAATGAGCACAGCCTTATTGCCAATGATACAGTGTCTATTAGTAGTGATGAAAACGACTATGAGATTATTATTATAGAACCTGGTTTTAATTCTTGGTTATTATCTACCGCAAGACCAGAGGGCTACCACTCCCAAGAATGGTTAGAGTCTAGAAACGCTATATTAGTACAAAGTTGGAACCAAAGAAACATGCAACCCCAGAACTACGATCCTAGTTTATACGAAGTTCGTATTGATTACGATGTTAATTCAGACTACGGCTACGAGGTTAATTACAAATTGTACAACTACTTTTTATACTTTCAAATAAAATATAAGCAAAGACTGACCTCTGCGTTTAGTCCTAGAATTTAAGCTTTAAATACATCTTTATTTATTAGTTTTGCAGCACGAGAGTGATGCATATGGAAAAATTTAAAAAACACTGGGAAATACAACACAATTGGCAGTTGTTATTTCCCTTTTTAGGTCTAGTTATTTTAGGGTATTCGGCCTTCAAAATAGCGAATGGTATATTAAAAACTTATGGCCTTATCATAAGCATTGTAGCGGCTATTGCTATTTTCTTCGTTTTACTGAAATTCATTTTATTCATCTTTAAAAAATTAGAGAAAAAATGGATTTTAGATTATAAATGGGAGATGATTCGCGTTTTTATGGTTTTCGCCATAACAGGGAGTTCTTCGTTATTTGTAGGACGTCCCCTTATTTATGCCATAGGAATTACTAAAGAAAACTTAAACCCTATACTCTATTGGTTTTTATTCCTTATCATTGGGCTTATTTTCTACCAAATCCTTTTAGTTTCTTATGGTTGGCTCTTTGGTCAGTTTAAATTCTTCTGGGAATTTGAAAAGAAAATGCTTCGTAGATTCGGATTAAAAAGATTTATAGATTGAATTTAAAAACAATATTTACGCCCTTATTAAAGCCATTAGCCGTTGTGCTAGTGCTGGCGGTATTGTTTCCTTCTGTGATAAAATTAAGCCATGTGTTTTCGCACCGATCACACAAGGTTTGTAAGGTCGATGGCAATAAAAAAACCCATTTTCATGAGTCGGACCTCAATTGCGATTTCTACAAATTTCAACTCAATAACACCCAATTCTTTGTTAGCTCTAATTACGACTTATTAGAAGAAGCTATAACAGAGAAAACTTATTTTTCACATTATATTTCTTTTGAAGATTATCAGCATTTATCAAGGTTTGATCGGGGGCCACCTGTAGTGATTTAGAATTTGTAAAATTTCTATTACACTAATAAATCTATTTGAATGACACGATTAATTATTGGCCTAGTTATCGCTATATCTAGCTTTAGTTATGGTCAAAACTGCAGTTATATTTTCTTAGGAGAGTTAAAAGATTTTCATGACGGATCCCCTATAGAGTCAGCCACTATTTATCAAAAAGAAAATGATAAGTATGCCTTCTCTGACTTAGACGGGAAATTCAAAATTAAAAATCTTTGTGCAGGTCCATTAACATTAACCATATCGCATGCCAATTGCGAAACTAAAACCGTGAGTTTTAACATCAATAGTGATACTTTTAAAACTATTTTAATTGAACATCATATTGAAGAACTCAAGGAAGTTTCTGTGGTTGCTCATGTGGATAAAAAGGAAACCACTACAGCGCAAGAAACCGTATTAAAAGAGCAAACCCTAAAAAAGTATGCCGCTTTAAGTATTGGAGATGCGTTAAAAGAAGTGGCTGGTGTCTCTTCAATTTCTACGGGAAGTGCAATTGTTAAACCTATGATTAACGGATTGCATAGTAGCCGACTTATTATGCTAAATAATAATGTAAGGCTACAAGACCAAGATTGGGGAATTGAACACGCTCCTAATATCGATGTTAATGTAGCGTCTCAAATTTCTGTTATTAAAGGCGCCGGAGCTTTGGCTTATGGCGGCGATGCTATTGGTGGTGTGGTGGTTGTTAATCCAGAGCGGGTATTTTTAGAAGATACCTTATTTGGAAAAACCACAGTAACCGGACAAAGCAATGGAAGAGGTTATTCCTTAAGTACCAAATTAAATAAATACACCGCTAAAGGTTGGTTTGCCGCTGTGCAAGGTTCCCTAAAGCAAAACGGTGATTTTGAAACTCCAGATTATAATTTAACCAACACGGGCGCTAAGTCTAAAGGATTTTCTTTCCGTGGCGGAAAACATAATTTTGAATCGGGTTTTGAAATCTTTTACAGCTATTTAAATAATGAAATAGGAATCTTAAAAGCCTCTCATATTGGTAGTATCCAAGATTTAGTAACCGCTATTAATAGTAGAGAACCTTTAGTGATTGAAGATTTTAGTTACGACATTAACGCACCAAAACAAGATGTAACCCATCAGCTTTTTAAAGCTATGTATTACAAACGTTTTACAAATTTTGGTAAAGTTAATGTGCAATACGATTATCAAAACAATCAACGCTATGAGTACGATATTCGTGTGGGTGACGACAAGTATAAGCCCGCTTTAGATTTAGAGTTGAATACCCATACCGTAATGACAGACGTGATTTTAGATGCCTTTTCTAAGACAAAAGTAAAGTTCGGACTGATGGGCCGCTACCAAAATAATTTTCCAGATCCAGATACCGGCATACGACGCCTAATTCCGGATTACGATAAATATGATTTTGGTATTTACACCACAGCAGAGCAGCGCTTAAACACTAATTTAACTGTAGATTTAGGATTTCGTTACGACTACAATCGTATTGATGCTAAGAAATACTACATCACCTCACGTTGGGAAGAACGCGGGTATGATGAGGATTTCTCTGATATTATTATTGATTATATCGATTCGGGCACGCAATTGTTAGCCAACCCCGTTTTTGATTATCATAATTTTTCAGCCTCAGCAGGATTTCAGTATCAGATTAATGAGCACCACGGTTTTATAGGAAACTATAGCTTATCAAGCAGACCTCCTAACGCTTCAGAATTATTTAGTGATGGCTTACACCACTCTGCGGCAAGAATTGAATTGGGTGATTTAAGACTAACCAAAGAAACGTCTAATAGAGTTTCGGCGAGTTATAATTACACAAGCACCCCCTTCAAACTTACCACAGAAGTCTTTTACAATCGTATTGCTAATTTTATGTATATAGAACCAACAGGAATTGAGCAAACCATAAGAGGTGCTTTTCCGGTTTGGAGTTATTTACAGACCGATGCGGAGTTATATGGGATAGATTTAAGTGCAGACTACCATATTAATGAGCATTTTAAGTTTTCAAATAAATCGTCTTACACCGTAGGAACGAATATTGAAGATGATAAACCGCTTATTAATATCCCTGGTTTTAAAACCTTAAATACAATAACCTATACCAACGCAAATTGGAAACAATTTTCAGCATCCTTAAGTAGCGATTGGAATTTTGAACAAACCCGATACCCTGATAATAATTTTGAGACCTATATTGCAGCAACAGAAGAAACCGTTCTTGTTGATGTGAGTACGCCTCCTAGTGCTTATCAGTTATTAAATCTTTATTCTGAAGTGACTTTAAAGACGTCCGCTAAAACCAATTTAAACATTGCCCTTAGTGTGAATAATTTATTAGACACCAAGTATAGAGCTTACCTAAACCGCCTTCGTTATTTTGCTGATGACTTAGGAAGAAATATAATGCTACAACTACAATTTAACTATTAAAAAAAAATTAAAACATGAAAACCATTAAGTATCTATTTTTATCTGTATTAAGTTTATCTGCACTTGTATCTTGTTCATCTGATGATGATACACCTGAAGTTGTAAACGAAGAAGAATTAATCACAACAGTTCGTTTAGAACTAACACCTGCAACAGGAGAAGTGGTTGTTTTTCAAAGTCAAGATTTAGACGGTGATGGCCCTGATGCCCCAATTTATACTATGGAAGGTGATCTTGTTGCTAACACGGATTATGTTGGTGCTGTTCAGTTTTTAAATGAACTTGAAAACCCTGCTGAAGATATTACTTTAGAAGTTTTAGAAGAAGGTGATGACCACCAAGTATTCTATACGTTTACTTCTGCTACCGACAGTAGCTTTACTTACAACGATGTAGATAGCGACGGAAACCCAATTGGAGTTTCTACTTTATTTAACTCAGGAGCAGCTTCTACAGGAAATACCTTAGTCGTAACACTAAGACATGAGCCAAGTAAAAGTGCTGATGGTGTTAGTGCTGGTGACATTACTAATGCTGGTGGAGCTACAGATGCTGAAGTTACATTTACGTATGATGTTAACTAATAACGCAGTTCCTTTATAAAAAAAAAGCACTCCGAGGAGTGCTTTTTTTTATGCTTTAATTTCTGGGGTTTGTTTTTTTATTACATAGCTATAAAACCACATTAAGGTAAAACTTGGTATCACATCAAGTCCCGGTAAAGCCTCTTCTACTAAGGCTACAAAACCTGCAATCTTCCCAGCCTTCCCTTGATACATACGGGTCATTATCCAAGCAGAAATGGGCGCCCAAACAATATCTGAAAACTCCCCTACTCCAGGAATGATGAAAGAGACTAAGCCTATAGCATCTAAAACGATACCCAATATTAATTTTTTGTATTTATTCATCTGTATTATTTATTCGTATTAAGAACTTCAAAAACTGTTCCAAAAATTTTTAGAAATTTTGTCCCTTTAAATATCTTAATTTTTTCTTGACTACCATAAAACTATAAGCTACTATTGTAGATTCTGACATTTAGTAGTACTTTCACATCGTATGAGCAAAACTGTTATTTCCGCAAAACAAATTAAAAAAGCCTATAAAACACTTCAGGTTTTAAAAGGTGTTGATTTAACCATTTTAGAAGGCGAAGTTATTTCTATTGTTGGCGCTTCAGGAGCTGGTAAAACCACCCTGCTTCAAATATTAGGGACCTTAGATAAATCCGACTATCAAGCCGATACAGAACTCATAATTAACAACCAATCTATAAAAACCCTAAACGATAAAGCTTTGGCTAAGTTTAGAAATAAAAATATAGGTTTTATTTTTCAGTTTCATCAGTTATTACCTGAATTTACGGCCTTAGAGAATGTTTGTATTCCCGCCTTTATTCACAACACTCCAAAAGCAGAAGCTGAAAAGCGCGCTAAGGAATTGTTAGAGTATTTAGGCCTCAGTGCACGTATTCACCACAAACCTAATAGCATGTCTGGAGGGGAACAACAACGTGTAGCGGTTGCCAGAGCTCTAATTAATAATCCTAATATTATTTTTGCCGATGAGCCTTCTGGAAATCTAGATAGTGAATCTGCTGAACAACTTCATAATTTATTTTTTAAGCTTCGTGATGAGTTTAACCAAACCTTTGTTTTGGTAACTCATAATCAAGAGTTAGCTGAAATGGCCGATCGTAAACTCACCATGGTAGATGGTAAAATTGTCAATTAAGACCGTGCTCCCTTAACGCTTCTTCATCATACTTAGCGTAAATCCGCCAAGAATTAAGATAATGACTCCAATAATACCCCATAGCCAATATTTATTTTGAAATAATGGCCTTGCTTCAGGTGATTTTTGTTTTTGTAAGCTTACTTCATCTCCAACATGTAATGCTTTTAATTCTTTAGGCACCTTAGATTTAAACCTTGCAATATCATAACTCGGCGCTTTTGCTGAAGCTTTCCCATAGACTAAACGATATGCCGCAGGCTGAGAAAAACGTGCTAATAATTGATGTTGTGGTCCATAAACTTTAATTTTCCCTAAACTTAAAGGTTCATTGTCCTTATTATACAGTGTTACTTTTAGGTGCTTTGCTAGCGTGCTTTTAAAACTAAATGTTTGCGGTTCTAAAGAATGTAGAACCCCTTTTGTTAAGGTTGAATATTGGTAGGTCCAACCTCTTTCGGTGTTTAAACTGTCGCTGCGGTATTCAATTTTAAGCGCACGGTAAAAATCATAAGTGTTATCAACTTCAATATGAAGCTCAGAGACTGGTACGGTTTCTTCTAAAATAACATCAACTTCCGTGATTTTCGTACCGCGATCCGTATTTTGAAACATAGAACGAATAGGGAAATTTAAAATCGTACCTCTATTAACTTCAACCTTATTAAGGTGTGCCCCTTCTAATTGCGGAGCTTCCTTCGTTTTTACCAAAAGCCTTAGATAAGTGTAATTAGCCTCTGGAAATCGCAATTGACTAAAGCTATAGTTTGTAATATTATTTTGGATTGAAAGAATACGGTAATCCTCTAAAATCGTAAACCAGTCTTGTTGATCTTGGCTCCCTTCTAGAGTTACATTCCAATCGAAATTAGCGACTTTAAAATCAAGATCAATCACATTAATTGAAGCCTCCGTTGGAACTTGAAAGGTGTAATAAAACCCTTCCGTGCCTTTACTACGATTAATAATTTTAAACGGAATCTTGTGCTGTACCACCTGGTCCGAAAGAGTTTCTAAGAGGTAGGGCGCTACGATAGTATCATTAGTAGAGGTTAGTCCATAAATTCTTAAATCTGACAGGTCTGGTTGTAAATTCTCAAAAACCTTAGACGGGATGATAATGTTATGCCACTCATCTTCTATACCTGTAAGCGGTCGTTCATACTGATAGGTATCCATTTGCGCAAAACAACCCAAGCTGAACATCAGCAGAATACTAAATAGATAATTAGTCTTTATTGTCATGAGAAATACGGCTTTTATACTTATTATACAAAAATGAGACGATGAGCAATAGTAGCCCTAAGGAGACAAACACAATCGTTTTAGAAATGGTATTGAGATGTGAAATATCGTAGAAAAACAACTTTAATAAGGTAAGGGCAAATAGGCCTATACCACCTATTCTTAAGTAAACTTTGTCTTTCCAAAGTCCGAAGACAATTAAAACAAAAGAATATAAGCCCCACAAAATACTAAGTCCTAATTTATAAGATTGTCCTGATTCCATGACATCCATCCAATGAATAAGCTCACTGCTTAGACACCATAAAAGGGCGATATGCAAGACCAAATCGTAAATCATATTCACAATTTTATCAGATCTATAGTCTTTTACACTTTTAGTACCAGTCCATAACACTATAGCTAAAAATAAATAACAGATATAGCGCAGCCATAAATTAAAGGTTGTACTTATAAAGTATTCTGAAGGCTCTAAATAACTTGTTCTTAACTCACTTAGGGCGTATAATCCTTGCGTTAAAAAGGTAAAAATGCTAATGATAGACAAGCCGATGACCACTTTTTGAAGCATTTCATTTTTTATGACTTTTAGGTTTACTAAGGCTAACACGGCCACAAAACCTAAGGAATAATTTAGCACCCATAGGGTCTTAAAGGTCATTAAATCGTGATTATAAAATGTAGTGCTATAGATGTTTTCATCATCTAAGGTTAATTTTGTACCATCTAATAACTGATTCCAATATGAGGCAATTTCTAATCTAAAGGCATAGTAAATGGTAAACAACAACAGACAAGGCAAGCCATATTTACGGACAACTATCCAAATTGAATCAGTTTTTAACGTTGAAGGATAGGCCGGGTTTCTAGATAGCCAAACCATACTCCCAAAAGCAGCTATAAATAATACCGAGGTTAAAAAATATAGATTAAATATAAAAGGTAGAACAGCATGGTCTCCCAAACCACTATACCCTACAGACCAATCTTCAATTAAACTTAAAAAGGCTAATAAGATTAATGGGAATGCGAGTTTCTCGTAAACGGGAATGCTTTTGGTTCTCCCCAACCAAAATAATAAGGCTGCTTCTGTAACCCATAGCAAGGTGACCCAATTTCCATTTAATTGTACAGGAATAGTGATGGTTATAAACACCAATACCATAGCAGAGGCTAAATAGAATAGATTTTTAGAACCTAAGTTTTTCTTGAATAAAATATAACTCACTACAAAATGAATTAAGGCATTAACAAGACTAAAAACACCTAATAACTCTTGTCCTACAGGATCCGCTTCTAAAATCATATATCCAAAGCCATAGAATAAAAACGAGTTAAGCAATAATAACACCACATCACTGCTGTGTAAAGCTTCTGTTTTAAGCATTTTAAAAGCTAAGAACGTTACATAAAAGATAAGAAAAAATATGGTCGGAAAACTGAGCCCCAAAAGCAATTGGTCTTCAAAAGGCGTTTCTACAAAATAGCAAGCCGCATAAATTAACCAGGTACAGACAAAGGCCGATAAGTATAAGGCTTTCCAATACTTTTTAAAGGAAAGCACTACGATGCCCAAGTTGATAATCACCATATAACTCAACAGCGCACTTAGGCGTCCTGAACCATCACTGAGTAAAAAAGGTACTGCATAGGCTCCTACCAAGCCCAAATGAGCAATAATTTGCTTATTGTAATTAATGGCAGCAACGACGGTAAAGAGCGTAAATATGACCATCAGCGCAAACGTGACGCCTTGTGAAATTAGGTCGTAAAAACTATAAGCAAAAAAGGTGATAAAATATAAAATAACCATAGCACCACTGACTAAAACGGCACTAAACGCTGTAAATTTTGCTTTCAGTTTTATACCAAATCCTAAAAGTCCAATGGCCATGAGGTAGCCCAAAATAATACGTGTACTAGGACTTATAAGATTGTTTTCAATAGAATATTTTGCTCCAATAGCCACCCCTATTACAGTAATAAGTATCCCTATTTTATTCAGGAGGTTTTCCCCGATAAAGGATTCTAAACGAAATTTGTTAGGTCTGCTTTTACGCTTTGGTTCTGGATCTTCAGACCGGTCTTGAGACGTTTCATGCTCAGAACTAACCGGAGGCGTTGAGGCTTCGACCGGCGGTAAATTTTGTAATACGGGTTCTTCCGCAGTAATTTCAACCGTTTCAATAGTTTCAAATTTTTCAACCACTGGAGTTTCAACCTTTACCACATCATCTTCAGCATTAGCCTCAGGAAATTCAGATTGTAAGCGATACAATTCTTCCTTTAAACTATTTATTTCTGAAGTAAACTCGGCTTGCCTTTCAAACAAAAGTTCTAACTTCTCTATAAGCTTATTTATGAGTTCTTGACGGTCTGACATATAACTATAATTGCGCGATTAGTAAAAAGTACTAGACCAAGCTAAAATAGCATATATATTTTGATTTAGAGTTTTAGACCGACGCCTATTCAAAAAAAATGTAATCAAATACTTACTTTTTCCGAAGGTATAAGGTTAAGCGGCATCTTAACTTTAAAATAAAATATTTAAAGAAAAATGATATTTATCAGCTTTAATTACAGCTTTAGTTTTAGGAGAATCTGGCGTAAAACTTTTTAACCATTTTATCTAAAAACTGTTTAAATAAAACCGATAGAATACCCGTTTAGACCCTTAAAATATTTAAATTTGTAAAGCAATAAATACATATATCAACATGAATTACCGAATAGAAAAAGACACCATGGGGGAGGTAAAAGTACCTGCCGATAAACTTTGGGGAGCACAAACTGAACGTTCTCGTAATAACTTTAAAATTGGTGCAACAGCCTCAATGCCTTTAGAAATTGTTTATGGTTTTGCATATTTAAAAAAAGCAGCAGCGTATACCAATTGTGAATTGGAAGTGATGTCTAAAGAAAAACGTGATTTAATCGCAAAAGTTTGTGATGAAATCTTAGAAGGACAGCACGATGATCAATTTCCATTAGTCATTTGGCAAACCGGTTCTGGAACCCAGAGTAATATGAATGTGAATGAAGTTGTGGCCAACAGAGCACACCAAATCGCTGGTAAAACTATTGGTGAGGGCGAAAAAACTATTCAACCTAATGACGACGTTAATAAATCGCAATCGTCTAACGATACGTTTCCAACAGGAATGCATATTGCGGCTTACAAGAAAATTGTAGAAACCACCATTCCAGGGGTTATTCAGTTACGTAATACACTTCATAAAAAATCTCAAGAATTTAAGGAAGTCGTTAAAATTGGACGTACCCACCTTATGGATGCGACACCGCTTACCTTAGGACAAGAGTTTTCAGGGTATGTATCGCAATTAGATCACGGCTTAAAAGCTTTAGAAAATACCTTACCACACTTAAGTGAATTAGCTTTAGGAGGAACCGCTGTAGGAACCGGATTAAACACTCCAGAAGGTTATGACGTTCTTGTGGCTAAATACATTGCTCAATTTACAAACTTACCTTTTGTTACTGCTGAAAATAAATTTGAAGCCTTAGCGGCACACGATGCTATAGTAGAAACTCATGGCGCTTTAAAGCAATTGGCGGTATCTTTAAATAAAATTGCTAATGATATTAGAATGATGGCCTCAGGACCACGTTCTGGTATTGGTGAAATTATTATCCCAGCGAATGAACCTGGAAGTTCTATTATGCCAGGAAAAGTAAACCCTACGCAGTGTGAAGCCTTAACTATGGTTTGTGCACAGGTCTTAGGTAATGATGTGGCTATTTCTGTTGGAGGAACACAAGGACACTATGAATTGAATGTCTTTAAGCCTGTAATGGCAGCTAACTTTTTACAATCAGCACAATTAATTGGTGATGCTTGTGTAAGCTTTGAAGAGCACTGTGCAAGTGGTATTGAGCCTAACCACCAAGTTATAAAAGAATTATTAAACAATTCTTTAATGCTTGTAACGGCTTTAAATACTAAAATTGGTTATTATAAAGCAGCTGAAATTGCAAATACAGCCCATAAAAATGGCACCACTTTAAAAGAAGAAGCCGTGAATTTAGGTTATGTTTCTGCTGAAGATTATGACGAATGGGTGAAGCCAGAAAATATGGTGGGTAGCTTAAAGTAACTTGTAAGGCGCTTTCCATAAGACCTCATGGCTACAATTATAATTTATGACTATATTCGTAGACATCTTATACCTTGTACTTTTGGAATAGCCGTTTTATAAGCTTTAAAATAACGCATTGAGGCGCAGTTTTTTTAGATATTGAAAATATAAACTACATAGTAACAAGAGGAATGCTCCTCTACCCTATGTTCTTTTACAACAATACAGAAGCTGTACTTAAAGTTTGAAGCTTAGGCTTACAGGATTTGTTCCGTGTTCATCGTCTAAGTCTTTTAAAGTGTTAAGCCCTAATAACAAAGGCTTCTTAAAGTTTATAAAAAAGTAAAATTACAATGTTCTAATAAATCAAAAAAAACGCTAGACCTCTATACCTAGCGTTTTTTTATTCAAAACTAATACGTTTACCAAATACTAATAAGCATGTCTATATTAATAAAAAACATTCAACAACTCGTTCAGGTACATGAACATAACACCACGATCGTTAAAGGAAGCGATATGAAAACCCTTCCTGTCTTAGAAAATGCGTATCTCTATATTGTAGATGATACCATTATAGAGTATGGTGTTATGGAAGATTGTGAAGGAATCCATGCTGAAAAAATTATAGATGCCACGGGGCAGATTGTTTTACCTTCTTGGTGCGACTCTCACACCCATTTGGTTTATGCTGGGGATAGAACTTCGGAATTTGTCGATCGAATTAATGGCCTTTCTTATGAAGAAATCTCTAATAAAGGTGGCGGTATTTTAAATTCAGCCAAAAAACTTCAGGAAACTTCGGAAGAAGAATTGTTTGAGCAATCTTTAAAACGATTGAATGAACTTATCGCTATGGGAACTGGTGCGGTTGAAGTTAAAACAGGCTACGGACTTACGGTAGAGGCCGAACTTAAAATGCTACGGGTTATAAAGCATCTTAAGCAAGAGAGTTTAGCCACCATCATCCCTACCCTCTTAGCAGCTCATGCCATTCCTAAAGACTATAAAGACAATAAAGAGGCCTATATTAAGCTTATCACTGAAGAGTTGATTCCGCAAGCGGCGGCTTTAAATATCACCCACTTTATTGATGTGTTTTGTGAAAAGGGCTATTTTGATATTGAGGATACCGAAACCATTTTAAAGGCTGGCCAAGCGTATAATCTTAGGCCAAAAATTCATGTAAATCAGTTTAATATTCTCGGCGGAATTGCGTTAGGGGTAAAACACAATGCCTTATCCGTAGACCATCTTGAAGAACTGAACGCCGAAGACATTGAAGCCTTAAAAACAGGAGACACCATTCCGGTGGCCCTACCAGGCTGCTCTTACTTTTTAAGTATGAATTATACCAAAGCAAGAGAAATCATAGATGCAGGTTTACCCTTAGCTATTGCTACAGATTACAACCCGGGGTCTTCGCCAAGTGGAAATATGAACTTTATTGTTAGTGCGGCTTGCGTTAAACTAAAAATGACTCCAGAAGAAGCCATCAATGCAGCCACCATTAATGGGGCTTATGCTATGGGAATTAGCAGTATGTACGGAAGTATTACCCGAGGAAAAAAGGCTAATATTATTATTACCAAGCCCATGAAACACTACAGTGAAATTCCATATGCTTTTGCTCACGATCCTATTGAACATGTTATTATTAATGGGCAATTATTAAAATAAAAAAAATCCAGAAGTCTTAAACTTCTGGATTTTTTCTTTTTAGCTTTTATTAAGACTTATCTTAATTCAAATTCTGAACTTGAAATTAACGCTTTATCGTTAAAGACATTCACTGTGTAACGTCCTTCTTCAAATTTAGAATCTTCTAATTCATCTATATATTCACAGATGTTTAGGTTTCTATTCTCGTAGTTAAAACGGCTAATTAAACTGTAGTTTAAAACCTGTTCGTCAAATTCTACTTGCGCGTTGCTTCCTAAAACATTGTTATTAGGATCAATAACCTGTACATATAATTCTTTGTCACCGCTTTCCGTTAAAGTATTCTTAGCAACGGTAAAACAAATTTTAAGTTTATCACTTCGTCTTGCACGCTCTGTTGGAATCTGCTTTCCATTATTACGTTCTATAACGCCCATTCCTACCAAACCAACAGTTTGTAAAGCTGCTGCATCTTTCACTACCGTAGATAACTGAGTGTTTTGCACCAATAAAGAATCGGTAAACATGGTACGTTCTGCCAATTGTGTTTGCGTACTGTCTAATGACGATGCTAAATATTGATTTTCACCTTTTAAACGGTCGTTTTCAACCAATAAGACATCCATTTCTTCTTGTAAGGCTAAGTACTTCTTTTTATAATTCCATAAGCTTCCCACACTATTCTGAGACACTTTTAGCGAATCCATTAATCCTTGAATACGATCTCTAGCTGCCACTAAATCTTGATTTTTTAATTCACTCTCAGCAATGGCCTCATCATAATCCTTAGCCATATTATTAAGATCATTCATGACTTGTTGCTTTTCGCTCATCAGTAATTTTTCATTTTCTTGTTTTTCGCTATACAGTTTTGAGGTGTAAAACGCAGTGACTAAGAATAATACCAAGAGTATTACTAATCCTACCTTTAATCCTGAATTCGATTTTTGAGATCCTTCCATAATTTGTTTAGTTTTTGAGTCTTCTTTAATTGTTGTTTTTAATGATATTTAAGGTCAAAGTAATTAAATAAAAATGTACATTTAACTAAATTAAAATAATATTTCATTTAAATGCAGCAGCTAACTTTATTTACTGAAAAAGAAAAACAACAGCTTTTAAATAAACGAAAAGGGGAAACAAAATTTGGTGAACAGATTCAGTTAATACCCAACCTCACAAAGATATACGATGATATTGCACGTTTAGATGTTGACTATGTTATTTTTGGTATTAGCGAAGATATAGGCGTTGCGGCAAACCACGGTAAAACAGGAACTTATAAGGCTTGGGATGCTACATTAAAAGTTTTATTAAATATTCAGAGTAATACCTTTACCAACCCTAACCGGGTTTTAGTCTTAGGCCAATTAGAATACCCTGAAGAACGTAAAGCGCTATTAAGTCTAGATTTAAGCAAGAAAAAACAACTTGCTAAAGTGCGCCATTTTGTAGAAACTATAGATCGTGATGTAACACATTTGGTGACTGCTATACTAGAAGCCGGCAAAATTCCAATTATTATTGGTGGCGGCCATAATAACGCTTATGGTAATATTAAAGGCGCTGCATTAGCTTACAAGCAACGTATGAATGTGATTAATTTTGATGCGCATTCCGATTTTAGATCTGACGAAGGTAGACATAGTGGTAATGGTTTTAGTTATGCCTATGCCGAAGGGTTTTTAAAGTATTATTTCATCTTTGGGTTGCATGAAAATTATACCTCTCAAAATTTACTAAGTAGGCTTAAAAAAGTGAAATCTATAAAATATAACACTTATGAAGCCATTGCCGTAAGACAAGAACTGGACTACAGTTCAGAATTAAAATCGGCAGCAGATCATATTAACGACAGACCGTTTGGAATAGAAATGGATTGCGATGCCATAAGGCATGTGCCAAGTAGTGCGATGACTTCTAGCGGCTTTAGCAGTGAAAAAGCAAGACAATTTATACATTATTTTGGCTCGCATAAAAACGCGGCCTATCTTCATATTTGTGAAGCAGCACCTACTCCATCTAATGAAACCCAGGTTGGAAAATTAATCACCTATCTTATCACTGATTTTATTCGTGCTAAAAACGCTTGCAATTTGTAAGACTGAGGTAGATATAAAAGATTTTACAGGAAATTATAAAAGGTAAAGCATCTCAATACCCTATTCCTCCCAAAACACAACGTAACAGTTAAAGGGTGAGGCCTTAAAATTAAGCCTCATCCTTCACAACAATTTGTGTATCTATAATGTCTTTTACGGGAACAATAAGTTTTTCTTGTGCATTTTTTAAGACCACAGAAATACTTTGAACAGCTTCAATTGTATACAATTGATCATTAAACATAATCTTTTGTCCTACTTCAAAAGTCTTTCTGGCATAAAAGGTATTCAATAGTTTTCCCACCACTTCTTTAGCTCCAAAACCAAAGGCAATAGCAAAGGCCAATAAGAAGGCCGCCATAATCATGGTTATATTATTAGTAATAATTACCGTATCAATACCCGCTTGGTTTAAGGCTGTAATAGATATAAAGGTAAGAATAAGGAAAAACACCACTTGACTGATCATCTTTCCTCCCGATAAATCCATAGAAGCAAAAAGCGATTTTAGTCCGTTTTTTACAAAATTAGCAAACAATAATCCTAAAATAAAAATAACTAAAGCTGCAAATAACTGTGGTAAATACCCTAGTAAATTATTCACCTGATTAGATATGATTTCTAGCCCTAAACTTTCAGAAATCACCACTAATAAAATGATATACATCACCCATTTTACAACCTTAGAAATCACTTTAACGGTGTCAAAATTGATGGACTTCCCTTCTACAATTTCAATTTCTTTTAATTTAGCGTCTAGCTTCTCTACCTTGGCGAATTTTAAAAGTTTTTGAATCGCTTTTACCACAAGCTTAGTTACTAGCCATCCAACAATTAAAAGGACAATAGCCCCTAATATTTTTAGAGCTAGAGCTGAAAATTCTGGCCATAAAGCGTACAACGATTGTATTGCACTGTTCTTAAAAGTCATTATATTTTCCATGGTAATACGTTTAGGTGAGGGATTATTTTAATTAATTATGTTTTTGTCTTTTACTCTGTACACTTTCTATTATATGACCTATATTATAAGAAAATAGCTCAGCTAATTCCATAAAAAGCTTAGCCATAGCCACATCGTGCATCACTTTTGCTTTAAGCTCAGAAGGAACTTCCTTAAGAGGCTGATCTAATTGCTTAAATGGATTCTCCATCTTTCGTGTAATTTGAGTACTTCTGTACTAATTTTTCTTTTGCTCTTTTTAAACGCATCTTAACGGCGCTTTCTCCAATATCTAAAGCATCTGCTAATTCTCTAATCGATAAATTATCCTGATACTTTAGTAATAAAATCATTTTTTCATCTGGCGATATAAGCTCCATGACTAATTTTAATTGCTCAACTCTCATGTTTTCAAACTCATGAGTAGAATCTATATCCTCGCCTATATTTTCAATATCTATAGAGTCGCTGCTAATCGATTGCTTTTCAATTTTCTTAGCGGTATTACGAGTCACATAATTAACACAATGGTTATAGGTAAACGCATACAACCAGGTTGAAAATTTAGATTTCCCCTTAAAACTTTTTAATTTAATAAAAACCTTTAAGAAAACATCTTGAGTTAAATCCTTGGCTTCATCAACACTATTGGCAAATCCATAGCACTTATTATACACCATAGCGGCATGCCTGTCATAGAGCACCTCAAACAACATAGTGTCGTTTGTTTTTACGATAGCTTCTACGAGCGCTTCATCGTTTAGGGTATGAATAGCGTCTACTGTCAAGGGAAATTTTACTCTGTAATTATTTGGTTGTTAGTTATAAGACACTTCTTTTAAGATAAAGTCACTTATACGTTTTGTTATTTTTGAAGACACTATAAATATTCTGATACTGGAGTATTAAAAAGATCAATTTAAAAGTTTAGCGCTTCAGTTTAGGTTCTAAAAACAGAGACTGTAAAGCGCTTTGGCAAAATTACATAATTTATATGGCTTCATTATTACTTTTCTTACTAATAATACGTTGTAGGCGTCAAAAAAGGCTTTCTCTAGCCCTAAAGAATAGCCAATGCCCCTAAAAGTTCTCAACCAGAAATTTTGAAAAGTTTAGAAAATCCTTAACTTTAAGAAATAAACCACATCAAACAAACGTTTTATCATCGCAGCACGGTACCACAAATCTATTGAATGAACGATTTTTTGCATAAAACCATTCCGAATTTAAAACCATTTAATTATGAACGTCATCATGATGCGCATTTTATAAATCAACAATGGGTTTTGGTTAATGGGATTTCTAATAAAAAATCAGTTTACACTTTTAGAGCCAATAATATTCTTGAAATCTCACGTAAAGACAATGTTATTAAAACATCGTGGACCATTTCGCTTCAGAATATACTCACTATAGAAACCGAAGACGGCCAAATTACGGTGAGTGCGTTTTTTAAAGATGATGATATCCTTGTGCTTAACAACCAGGATAATGATGAATTTGCGCTTTATATAAATACCACAAAATATAAAGACGAATTAAATTCCATAGAAGACATTCAAGCTTTTTTAAAGTATAAATATCGGAAGAAGGTCAGTACCACTATCTACGATCATGAATTTTATTATATCGAAAAATCTGAAGAATTTGGTCCCTGTAAAGTTGAAGAATTAGCCCAAAAAGTCCGTGATGGAGAAATAAGTGGCTATTGTTTTGTCCGAGATATTAATGCTTACGATTATAGTGAGCGCTTACGTATTTTTGATTTAATCAACGAACTCGACTAACCATCTCAGTATCATAAACAAAGGCACAAAAAAAAGCGAACCCTAAAGTTCGCTTTTCTATTATTATAATTGAAACCTTAAGTTTCAATATCTGATTATACGTGTAACGCACGGTTATCTGTCGCTGCTAATGCTGCTTCTTTTACCGCTTCAGCAAAAGTTGGATGCGCATGAGACATACGTGAAATATCTTCCGCAGACGCTCTATATTCCATAGACACAACCGCTTCAGCAATTAAATCGGCACAACGTGCACCAATCATATGTACACCTAATACTTCATCTGTAGTTTTATCTGCTAAAATCTTTACAAATCCTTCTATATCTCCACTTGCTCTAGCACGACCAAGGGCTCTAAAAGGAAATTGTCCTACTTTATAAGCTACGTTATCAGCTTTTAATTCTTCTTCCGTTTTACCCACAGCTGCAACTTCTGGCCATGTGTAAACTACACCTGGAATTAAATTATAATCAATATGAGGTTTTTGTCCGGCAATAGTTTCTGCAACGAACGTCCCTTCTTCTTCAGCTTTATGTGCTAACATAGCCCCTTTAATAACATCACCAATGGCATAGATATTAGAGGTAGACGTCTGTAAATGTTCGTTAACTTCTACTTGCCCTCTGTCATTCATCTTAACACCAGCAGCCTCTAAATTTAATCCTTCCGTGTAAGGCTTACGTCCTACAGACACTAAACAATAGTCTCCTTTAAACTCAACCACTTCACCTTTTTTATTCTCTGCTTTTACTACAACCTCGTCTCCGTTACGTTCTACAGACTGTACTTTATGAGAAAGCATCATTTTACATTTTGCTTTCTTAAAGACCTTATTTAATTCTTTAGACAAACCAGCATCCATTGTAGGGATAATTCTGTCCATATATTCTATAACAGTCACTTCTGCTCCTAAACGACGGTAAACCTGTCCAAGCTCTAAACCAATAACCCCACCACCAATAATGATTAGGTGCTTAGGCACTTCTTTTAATTTTAAGGCTTCTGTAGACGTAATAATACGTTCTTTATCTAAAGAGATAAATGGCAAGTTAGAAGGCTTAGACCCTGTTGCTATAATTACTTTTTTAGCTTCAATCTCTTGAGCATCTTTTCCTTCAATCTTAATATGAGTCGCATCTATAAAAGATCCTAACCCTTCAAAAACATCGATATTGTTTTTCTTCATTAAGAAATCAATACCTCCCGTTGTTTGGTCTACTACAGCTTGCTTGCGACCAATCATTTTTTCTAAATTCACTTTAATATCTCCTGGAATCTCAATACCATGATCTTCAAAGTGTTTTGTTGCTTCTTCATAATGATGAGAAGAACTTAATAAAGCTTTACTTGGAATACAACCTACGTTTAAGCAAGTTCCACCGAGAGTAGAATATTTTTCAATAATTGCAGTTTTCATGCCTAATTGTGCGCAACGGATTGCTGCTACATATCCACCAGGTCCTGAACCTATTATTGCTACATCGTACGATTTCATATGATTTTTTTTTCGTTGATTAAAAAACGATAACAAATGTACAATTTAGATTAATATATTACGAATTTTAAAACAATATTAAATGCCCCTTAGCTTACTTTTTTAATTTCCATTGCCTCTACCCCATTTTTAAACCTAATTATGGGTCAAAAAATTCTTTTGGATTTTTAAAACAACTCGGTTTAGAAATTACTTAAAGCCATACAACCTCAATTGATCCTAGCAATCTTAAGCCAAAAACTATTGTCGTAGAACCTATAGTATAGGTCGTTTTTTTTAAAATAAAATACTTTGAAGTGAGAACTATTAAGTGAAGTGTTTACATTAGAAGTTCTGAAACAGACTCCCTTTTAATTTGGCCTAAAAAAAATGGCCCAAACTTTGAGTTACCCCTAAATAACTCTTAGAATGGACCTATTTTACCCTAGGTTTAATAGCTTCTCAAAGTTGCGACATATTAATGATACCCACAATACTCAATTTGAGTATTTATGCTTACAACCAATGTTTATTGCTTTTTAATAGCCCTACTAATTCTCCTGTTGATGAAATGTTTAGCTTTTTTAAAATATTTCTACGATGTGTATCTACGGTATGCGAACTAATATTAAGTTTTTCTGAAATGGCTTTACTCGATTGATTAAGGACTAACAACCTAATAACATCGCGCTCGCGATTACTGATGCGTCCCTGAAGTAATTTTTGAGAAAAATTATTAAAATATTGGGTTTCGTATTCATTATTAGCATTTAAGATTTTAGCCGAAGCAGAGATGTCCATTTTAAGTCCTGCATCTAAAACGGTGTAATGGGCTAAGCCAATAATAGGTTTGCCTTCGCTACCAAAAATTAAAGGCGTAGTATTTTGAACCACATTTACATAATTCCCTTCACTATTTTTAAGTCTGAAATTCCAAGTGTAATTGGTATCTCCTCTTTTGTCTACAGGAATTTTTTCAAGCGTAAATTCCATCAAACCATTGAGGCTTTGAATCCATGGCTCAACATCGTCTGGATGAATTCTACTCCAAAAATAGCGCATGCCACGTCGTTTTAATTCCTCTGGATCAAGACCTAAACAACTCTTGTAATTTTTACTGACATATTCAAAGGTAAGAGACTGTGTATTCGTAACACAAAAAAACGTTGAACTATAAGGTAGATATTCGTCAAGCTCAATAAATTTCTTGATATGCTTTTCTAAAAACGGTTTATCATAGGACTTAAAAATAAACTCGTATACATCTTTAATTTCATCGTATTTCATAAGAGAAACTTAAAAAATTATCATTTCACTAGGGGTATCTATTCAAAAAAAACATTAACCCAATCATCTAATTAGCAACATTATATTAAAGAAAACTCTAATAAAAATACGCTTTTTTATTTAAACCGAAATGGCCGTTGTGTACTTCACTTCATTAATCATAAACATACTGTGGGTACTACCAATGTGATTAATTTTAGTTAATTTCTCTACCATAAATACCCGAAAAGCTTTCATATCTTTTACAAGTACTTTAAGTAAATAATCGTAATCTCCACTGAGATGGTAGCACTCTAAGACCTCGTCTAATTGCGCTACTTCCCGCTCAAAACGCACCACATAATCTTGAGAATGTTGTACCAATTTTACATGGCAAAAGGCCACAAAATCTTTCTCCACCTTGCCCTTATCTACCAAGGCGACATATTGTTTAATTATTCCGCTTTGTTCTAATTTTTTAATACGCTCATAAACGGCAGTTACCGATAAATTTAACTGCAGCGCTAAAGCTTTTGTGGTTTGTTTACTATCCTTTTGCAGTAAGTGAAGTAATTTTCTGTCAGTAGCATCAAAAATCATACTTATCTTTTTTTCTAATCGTAGCGTTATCGTTAAGTAATTTAAGATTAAAAATCTACAAAAACCCTTAATTACTTTTAATTTTTCTAAAATAAACAACAACTGTTGACTAATATTCTAAAATAGCAGACTTTTGATGTACTAACTAAGACTTTATAATTATGGCATTTAAACCCGCAAATCAGATTCAGGATTTACAGTATTTTGGAGAATTTGGAGGCGTAAACCCTTCCATTTCAGATTCCTCTACCTATACCTTTCTCTCGGCAAAAACCATGTTTGATACTTTTGAAGGCAATGCTGATGGCTGTTATCTCTACTCCCGCCACTCGTCGCCCTCTAATTTGTATTTAGCTGAAGCTTTAGCCGCTATGGAAGGGACTGAAACTGCTACGGTAACCGCATCGGGCATGGGCGCCATTACCGCCGTATTATTACAGCTTTGTGGCGCTGAAGACCATGTAGTCAGTAGCAGGACAATTTACGGTGGAACCTATGCTTTTTTAAAGAATTTTACGCCACGTTTGGGCATAAACACCAGCTTTGTAGATATTACCAATTTGGAACGCGTGGAAGCGGCCATTACCCCAAAGACTAAAGTGTTGTATTGCGAATCGGTAAGTAATCCACTACTCGAAGTCGCTGACATTAAAGGCTTAGCACAATTAGCCAAGACCTACAAGTTAAAATTGGTGGTTGATAATACGTTTTCTCCTTTATCCATTTCGCCTTATCATTTAGGTGCCGATGTAGTCATTCACAGTTTAACAAAATTTATCAATGGCTCGTCAGATACCGTTGGTGGCGTAGTTTGCGGAACTACAGAATTAATCAACGACCTGCGTAATGTTAATGACGGTGCAGCCATGCTCTTGGGCGCTACTATGGACAGCCTGCGCGCTGCTTCAGTATTAAAAAACCTGAGAACGTTACATATAAGGATGCAACAACACAGTTCTAATGCGGCTTATTTAGCTGAAAAATTTGAACGTGAAGGCTTAAAAACCGTATATCCAGGATTAACATCTCATCCTTCTTGTGGCTTGTTTAAAGCTATGATGAATGAAAAATACGGGTTTGGAGGGATGCTCACCATTGATGTAGGCTCTTTAGAAAAAGCCAATGCCTTAATGGAATTGATGCAAAAAGAAAATTTAGGCTATCTCGCCGTAAGTTTAGGCTTTTACAAAACCTTATTTAGCGCTCCGGGGAGTTCTACATCTTCAGAAATTCCTGAAGAAGAACAGAAATCTATGGGACTAAGCGACGGTCTAATACGTTTTTCAATTGGATTGGACGCCGATATTGAACGGACCTTCACAAAAATGAAAGCGTGTATGACCCAATTAAATATTTTATAAAATTTATAAAAACAGGTAATATAATTGAAGGTTAGTATTTTCAGAAATGAAAATCTAACCTTTTTTTCAGTTATAAGCCTTGCCTCACGCTTCTTCATTTGCAAATGAGTTAACAAAATCGTAACATTACGACACTAAACTCAGATAAAATGCCAGATAAGCCCTCTCAATTAGATTTTGACAATCAAAATATCATAGACAATAAAGAATTAAATCTACTTGAAGCCCTTATCCCAGTTGTTATTTTAATGGGGCTCTTAGCGTACAACATTTTTTTCGTTGAAAGTCAAGAATGGTTCGGGGCCTATACCAATCAAATTATACTTCTTATAGGAGGTGCTATTGCCGCAGGTGTTGGTTTTTTCAATAAAACCAGCTTAAAAACGATGATTACCGAAGTTTGGGAAAATCTTAAAACCATTTTTGTTCCGGTGTTAATCCTTTTATTAGTAGGAGCGCTTGCCGGGACCTGGCTCGTTAGTGGTGTAATCCCCGCTATGGTGTATTATGGCCTGCAAGTGTTAAGTCCGGCTATATTTTTACCAGCCTCAGTCGTTATCGCAGCCATAATTTCTATCGCTACGGGAAGTTCATGGACCACATCAGCAACAGTAGGTATTGCCTTAGTAGGTATTGGAACCGCTTTAGGGATTGATCCTGGAATGATTGCTGGGGCCGTGATCTCTGGAGCTTATTTTGGCGATAAAATGTCTCCGCTTAGTGATACCACTAATTTAGCACCCGCTATGGCCGGTACCGATTTGTTTACACATATTAAATATATGGGGATTACTACGGTACCCACCGTAATCATTACCTTAATAGTCTTTGCGATTATAAGTGCTAATATTGATACCACAGGAAGTTCTGATACTGGTTTTATCTTAGAAACCATCCGTAGTTACTTTAATATTACGCCTTGGTTATTCTTAGTGCCTGTAGCGGTTGTAGGCCTTATTTTATTAAAGACAAAACCTTTATTAGCCTTGGTTTCAGGGGTGGTCTTAGCCATTGTTTTTGCTTTTGTTTTTCAACCGAAACTTATTAATAGCATTTCAGACTCTTCAATAGATACTATTACCACTTCGGTTTTAACAGATATTAATGTTACGATTTCAGATGAAGTTTATAAGGATACTTTTACCGCAGCTGATATTGAAAATATAAATAATGATGAAGGCCGTTTAGCCAATTTATTTAGCGATAATGATTTAAAAGGAATCTATACCACAGAAAATTTAAAAAGCTTTTTTGCGACTTCATATAGTGATCCCGAGGTTATTGAAACTAAAGTTGAAAATTTAGATAAACTCATCACCATTAAAAGGCTGAAAAAACTATTTAGTTCTGGAGGAATGAACGGTATGCTTTGGACCATCTACTTAATCTTTTGTGCCATGATTTTTGGAGGAATTATGGATGGTATCGGTGCCCTATCTAGAATTACGAAAGCCTTATTATCTATTGCAACTTCGGTCTTTGGATTATTTGCGAGTACTGTAGCGAGCTGTCTTGGTTTAAACATTGTCGCTTCAGATCAATATTTAGCCATTGTTATTCCTGGTAAAATGTTTAAACAAGCTTATGAAGATCGTGGTTTAGCCCCAGAAAACTTGAGTCGTACTTTAGAAGATTCGGGGACAGTAACTTCAGTATTAATTCCTTGGAACACTTGTGGTGCCTACCATAGTGGCGTTTTAGGTGTGGGCGTCGGAGAATTTTTTATCTATGCGATATTTAATTGGTTAAGTCCGGTAACCACCTTAATTTTTGCGGCTTTAAAGTTGAAAATCAAGATGATTAAAGCGCAATAAAACGCCTGTATAGAGTCCAAAACTTTATCATAGCCAATGCCTATTTCCTTATAAAAAATTAAAATTCGATTAACGTTTATTTCCCTTGATGCGAAGTATATTTGTAGTGTAAAATAATTAATAATTTTAAAACTATAAAAACATGGCATTAGTAGGAAAACAATTTCCAGATTTAGACGTAAACGCAATGAATGAATTGGGTGACACTTTTAAAGTGAACGTTCTAGAAGAAGCTAAGAACAATAATAAAAAAGTAGTATTATTCTGGTACCCAAAAGATTTTACTTTTGTTTGCCCAACAGAATTACACGCTTTCCAAGCCGCATTAGGAGAATTTGAAAAAAGAAATACCATTGTAATTGGTGCTTCTTGTGATACTGCTGAAGTGCACTTTGCATGGTTAAGCACCTCTAAAGATAACGGGGGAATTGAAGGTGTAACTTACCCAATCCTTGCAGACTCTAATCGTAACCTTGCTTCTGCATTAGGAATTTTAGATATTTTTAATGAGCAATATGATGAAGAAACAGGATTAGTAACTGTAGAAGGTGACAATGTTACTTTTAGAGCCACTTACATCATTGATGAAGAAGGAACTATTCAGCATGAAAGTGTAAACAACATGCCATTAGGTAGAAACGTAAATGAATACATCAGAATCATTGATGCTTTAACACACGTACAAGAAAAAGGTGAAGTTTGTCCTGCAAACTGGGAAGAAGGAAAAGAAGCAATGCAAGCTAACGCTAAAGACACTGCTGCTTATTTAGCTGCTCACTAATCCAAAATGATATAAACCTGGGTTATTTGTAAGAATAGCTCAGGTTTAAAAAAAAATACAAAACGTTATGATTCAAGAATTAGAACAAGACAACCTACAAGATATTATTAATAATAACGATACTGTAGTGGTACAGTATTCTGCAACTTGGTGCGGTAATTGCAGAATTATGAAACCAAAATTCAAGAAATTAGCAACAGAAAATGAAGGTACTGCCTTTGTGATTGCTGATGCTGAAAAATTTCCTGAAAGTAGAAAATTAGCGACGGTTGATAATTTACCAACTTTCGCCACCTTTAAAAAAGGAGCGTTTAAAAATCAAGTACAAACTAATAAGTTCGACGTTCTTAAAGAACTTGTTGAAGAAGCTATTTAATTATGAAATTACCTGTAATTAAGCATTTAACGCAATTCATTGAAGAGAATGATGAAGATTATGTTTTAGAAACTATTGAAACTCTAGAACAACTTACAGAAGTCCCTTCTCTTAAAGATGAAGAACTTGATGTTATTGGAGAATTAATCTCTAATATGTATGGCGCTGTAGAGGTCCAAAAAATGATAAAGGACGGAACGCCTAAAAAAGAAGCACTGAATACTTTTATGTCTCGTGTTCTTGGTTCTATAGATAAATAAAAAAAGAAAAATTTCCGCTTAAATAAGAGCCCTTCCATCGAAGGGTTTTTTTGTGCCTTATGCCATTTGAATCGTGGTTCCATCCCTACTCCAACCTATTCTAATGCAAACCTGAAGGTCTAAACGATCTTTTAGAATGGGTATCTTATTGGTTTTCCTTCTAAGTGTACAGAGGTTTAGTGCTTTTTGTTGCTTATGTGTTTATGTTGGCATACCTTTGAGAATGAAACAGCTATTAGTTATAACAATTATATTTTTGACCAGTAATTTCACAGTATTTGCACAGAAATATAGTGAATTACAGAATTACCAACATCACTCCATCATTACTAAAAATGATACCATAAACTATCATACTTACGCTAAGGTAAAAACAGATGATCTAAATTCCATTCTCTTATATATTCAAGGTTCAAGTGCGATATCTTTATACCAAGTCAAAAAAGAAAAAGGTAGTATAGTCATTGCAACAACCGTACCTTTTGATTTAGCCACAATTCCAGATCATTTTTTATTCGTTGTAATATCACGTAAAGGATTTCCATTTTCTACTGAAATAGATAAGCCATTTCCCATTCCGGAATCATTTTTTGAGAATCAAACACTAGAATATCGAGCCAATCAAGCAAATTTGGTCATAAATGACTTACATAAAATATACAACAAACAATTAGATAAAATAATAGCACTTGGACATTCTGAGGGTAGTGATGTTGTTGCAAAACTTGGAACTATAAATAAAAAAGTAACACATTATGGATACTGGTCAGGTGGCGGGAATACCCAATTTATTGATTTTGTAACATTTATAAGAAAAGATGTTGAAAAAGGGATTTTAACGGAAGAACAAGCAACAATAAAAATAGATTCGCTATTTAACGACTTAAGAGATATTATGTCTCATCCCAATGCAACTGACAAATTTTGGCAAGGAGACGATAATAGCTATAAGCGATGGAGTCATTTTTCGGAGCCGCCTATTGAGAATCTATTGCAAATTAATAAACCATTATTTGTTGCCATCGGAACAAAAGACCAAGCCGTAGCACCTGAATCTGCTTACTTGATACCAATTGAATTTATACGAAATAAAAAAGACAATTTAACTTTTAAAGCATACCCGAATCTTGACCACGGATTTGAAATGGAATTAGAAAACGGCGAATTTGAAGACCATTGGAACGATGTTTTTCAAGATTTTCTAAATTGGGTGAATAAAACGCAATAATAGTATATGCGAACACCGTGCGTTATAAATTACTTTTATGGGCTTATATGTGAAAATTCCTGCGGTATTTCATCACGTTCGGTCCATTTTTGCTAAATTAGTTATTTAATCAGGCAACTAACTATACACCTGATGTTACCCATAATCATGAAAAAAAATCCGTGCCTTAAAATATTGTTCTTGCTTCTATTAATTTTGGTTTCTTGCCAAAAGAATGAAAACCCAGGGTTTAATTATAATATTTCTGGAATTGTAACAGATTCTACAGCAAATGGAATTGAAATTTCTTTAGTAATTCCAAGTCAAGGCATAGATAAAAGAATTAAAACGAAAATACTAAACGAAAATTTGAATTCAATGGTTTTATAGAAAAACCAGAATTTGCTGAAATTCAATTTGAATATGATGTTTTAAACAACAATTCGAATCAATCTTATATTCCTGTCATTATTGAACCCAATGAAATCAAACTTTCATTAGGAATATCTGAAAGTAAATACGGTGCTTTTAAGGATGTCAGTGATCTTAAAATAATTAGCGGAAACAATAACAAAATATTTTATGAAGAACTCTACTCACCTAACCTTATAAATCATTTTAGTTATTCAGATAATTATCAAGAAAATAGAGATAGTATTCAAAAACATAAATACTCGAAAGAAAAGATTGAATTCTTTAGAAAGTTCGACAGTATTTATGATAAAAAAAACAGTATTGCTTATGTAAGTTTTTGGAATTATTTACTCTCTATGAATCAACCACAATTTGATAAGGATTACATAAATGATAGTGATAAAAAATATTTGAAACAAATATCAAATAAAGTTGATTCAAATAAAATTGCGCTCAAAGATTTTAAACAGTTTAAATCGACAATAAATAGCTTGGTTGACTTTAAAGCCCTAATGGCATTTAAAGATTTCACACTCAAAAACATAAGAGGAGGAAACTCTACGTTATCAGAGATAATAAAGAATAATGAATATACAGTTTTAGATTTTTGGTGGAGTAATTGTGCACCATGTAGAAAATTTAATAAAGAAAGTGAGCCTGTTTACTCAAAACTTAAAGAAAATAATATTGAAATTATCGGAATAAATATCGATACTGACCCAAGCATATGGAATAAGGTTTCTAAAGACGATGGAATAAAATGGACTGACTTGTACGCTGGACCAAACTCAGATATACAAGTTGCTTATAAGGTCTATTCATTTCCGACAAAAATTGTAATTGACAGTGAATTTAATATTATTGACTTCGATTTTAAAAAAAGCTGAAGAACTAATAAAATTAGTAAAATAACTATGGGTACACCGTGTATAATTAATTGCTTTGCTCTTCCCTACTTGCCAAAATTCCTGCGGAATTCCCTCACGTTCGGTCCATTTTTGCTAAATTAGTTGTTTAACCAGGTAATTAACTATACACCTGATGTTGTACGCAATTTCAACTAACCTATTAACATATAAATGTTTATTACATTTAACAAATTTTTATATACATATATTAGCAAACTTAAAATCAAAACCCAATAAGAATGAGATTTATATTTACACTTTCATTATTAGTAATTTTCAATTATGCATTTTCGCAGGACAAATTAGTCGAGATTAAACCAACCAATAAAACAGAATTTTTAGGATTCGAGTATTCAGAGAATGGTTTGTTCTACATTGCAACTGGAAAGGGAAAAAATCCAAAAGCGCAAATAAAAATTTTAAATTATGATCAAAACCTTGATTTAATCTATGAGAAGCAAAATAATAAATCTAAATATGAACCATTACCTGCATTTTTTGGAAGAGGTATGAATGATTTACCTAGTTACTATGATATGTACGCAACTACCAATGGTAAATATTTGATTTCCAACATTGATAGATTTATAATTAATCGTGAAGGTGAACAAAGCCAATTTAATTTTGATGAAGATGATGAAACTGAAGATATAAAAACATTCTTTTCTTTTTACAGCGACAACTATGCATGTTATTTAGGTAAAATAAAAAAAAGGAGTCGTAAAAATAAGAATGTACAACAAGATGATAATATTTATTTCTTTAAAAGAAGTCTTTCGGATCAATCAACAAAAAAAGTCGCTTTACAATTACCACCTATTCAAACAGATGCAGAACAAATTGGATTAGGTTTACATTCTTTTGATGAAGATGGATTCTACTTATTGAATAAGGTTCTAGATAAAGAATCAGCCATAGATATATATAACTTAATTAAATATAGCTATGAAGGAGAGTTATTGTCCAGTATTTCAATTGAAGTCACATTAGGGAACAAATTTTTTACAACTTCAAACTGTGGTTTTGGCTCATCTACAAAAGTTTATAGTCCAAACTTTAGCCATCATAAACTTGGCGAAAATGCTACAGGAAATATCTACATAGATAATGATAACAAAGAATATTATGTATTTGGACTTTATTCAAATAAAAAAGATTTAGACCTCTATAATGCAAGGAATAATGGATTCTATATAAAAAAATATTCATTCGATGGAAATTTGATTTGGGATTCATTCAATAGCATTAAGGATAAGGATTATAACAAAAACTCTGTGTCATATTTTACCAGTGTAGAATTTTTTAATTTAAAAAATGAGCAAAAAGGTATTAGAATTAGTAATAAAAATCATGATTATTCCTTTATGTTTTTATTAAACAACAGTGATGGTAAAGTAACTAAAAACAAAAAAGTTGAATTCAAAGTAAGTAATATAAAATTGCAAGGTATTAGAGGCGGTTCGTTTCCGACAGGTTATAGTTCAAAAAAGGATTATGGAAAAAACAATTTAAACGTAAATACTTTTTTTGCATCATTTATTTCTCCTAGTGTTTCTGAATACTTTGAATCTGTGAAATCTAAAAAAAATAACTATAACAGTTTTATACTAGACACTGGTATATATATTCTAGAGGAGGATTTAGAATCAGAATTATTTCGATTGATGAAGTTTGAGTACTAATATTTAATTATAAAAAACTGCGTACAACAATGGCTATAAGTAATTGCTTGTTTTCGCCTACTTTGGAAATTCCTTCGGAATTTCCAACTTGGTGTGTACTTGCAAAATTAAGTGCTAAATCGCGCAACTACTCATAGCCGAGACCGTCTTGCGTCATTTTCAACAGACTCTAAATTTACAAATGAACTTATGAATTTTGAAATTAAAGATGGTTTAGGTAAAATAAAAATTGGTGTAAATGTTGACTGTTTTGCATTTATTCGTCCATTGACATTTTGCTGGTATGACAATCGTGGTTCGGTAGGAAAATATCTTTGTGCTTTACCTTTTTCTGAAGAATATAGAAACGAGATACATAACTCCATCACTTCAAATCTCAATATTGACTTTTCCAAAAACATAGAAGAATTGCATGCAATACTTCTTCCTTTGTTTAGACTATTTCCTAATGGTGAATATTCACTAAAATTTCATAATTCCGAAGAAAAAAACTTATTTAAATATCAAACTTCTAGAGATAATTTTACTGAAACTCATTTAAGTAATTGGGAATTACATTTTGGTAATTTAACCATTAAAAAAGAAGAAAATAAAAAACAAATAGAACATAAAGCATTTCTCATAAAAAATGCGATAACAAAGGAATTTTATCCCTCGGACATTTTAGAATATACTACTTATAATTTCTATTCTGGATTTGACACTTTCTTTTTAGCTACACAGCCTAAAGAAGAAATTGATTGGAAACGAGTGGAATATTTCGAAAATGAAATTAGAAATGGTTCTAGACCTTTCATATTAATATACAATTACTTTTTTTCAGACCTTAGAATAAATAAAGACAATTCAAAAACAGATTATTCAATACATTCAGACTATTTTGTTTTAGATGGACATCATAAATTACTAGCTTATCAAAATCTAAAAATATATCCACCAATTGCAAGTTTGACATATCTTCCAAAAGAAAAGTCAGAAATCACATTAGACCTTAATATTCTGAACGAATATTTATATAACTGGCAACTAAATCACGTTAAAAAATATTGTGATGAATAATACACGAACGTACAACACCGTATTTAATTCATTGCTAGCTTCTTCCCTACTGACAAAAACACTCATAACCAACCATAAACAACCACGCATAACCTAAGCCCCAAAGCTTGCGTAAAAAACTTCAAACAAAAAAGCCACTTCAATCGAAGTGACTTTATACCATTGTGCTATTAATGCATTATTGCAATAAGGCAACAAGAGCATCAAATTCTTTTTCTTTAGCGTAATCTAAAGCTGATTTTCCGTGCTCATCAGTGAGGCTTTTATCGGCATTATGCTCTAATAAAAGACTAACAATAGACGCACGATTGTACATGGTAGCAAAAATTAGGGCTGAAACTCCAGTTGCATTTACGGCATTAACCTCGGCACCATGGTTAATCAATTTTCGCGCTAAAACCTCATTTCCTTTAAAGCTTACGCCAATTAAAGCGGTATTCCCAGAACCATCCTTAGCATTTATATCGGCTTGATGCTTTAACAAGACATCCGTAATTATTTCATTATCGAAATAGGTTGCCAAAATTAAAGGCGTAAAGCCACGAGCATCTTTTTCATTAATAAGCTTAGGATTTATATTTAATAAGGCTTCAATGCGGTCTTGATCACCAACTCTAATGGCTTCGAAAAAAATATCAATATCTTTCATAATGTATGTGTTAATTAAAAAAGGAATGAGATTTTACACTCACTCCTTCTTCATATTTAATTATTCTACGGTTTATTTTAAATCGAAGCGATCTAAGTTCATCACCTTGGTCCAAGCAGCTACAAAATCTTTTACAAAACGATCTTGTCCGTCATTAGCACCATACACTTCAGCAATTGCTCTTAATTCGGTATTAGAACCAAAAATTAAATCAGCACGTGTGCCTTTAAATTTTAAATCTCCTGTATTACGGTGACGTCCTTCAAAATAACGATCATCATCTGAAGTAGCTTTCCAAGTATAGGTAAAGTCTAAAATATTTCTAAAGAAATCATTAGTTAAATGCCCTACATTATCGGTGAACACGCCGTTATCAGAACCATCATAATTAGCACCTAACACACGTAATCCTCCTACTAAAACAGTTAATTCTGGTACAGAAAGCGTTAGTAAGTTAGCTTTATCTACTAATAAATCTTCAGCAGCAATTTTTAAATCGCTTTTAATATAGTTTCTAAAACCATCAGCCAAAGGCTCTAAATAGCTAAATTGTTCAATATCGGTTTGTTCTTGAGTGGCATCACCACGACCTTGAGAAAATTCGACTTTCTGATCGTATCCGGCATTTTTAAGTCCTTGCTCTACACCAACATTTCCGGCTAAAACAATTAAATCGGCCATAGACACATCGCCTTCAAATTTATTTTGAATGTCCTCTAATACGGTTAATACCTTATTTAATTCCGCAGGATTATTAACCTCCCAGCTACGTTGTGGTTCTAAACGAATACGAGCTCCATTAGCACCACCTCTATTATCTGAACCTCTAAATGTAGATGCAGAAGCCCAAGCTGTAGTCACTAATTGCGACGTTGTTAAACCTGAATCTGAAATCAACCCTTTTAAAGTCTCAATATCCGCATCACTTAAGGTATAATCTACAGTAGGGATTGGATCTTGCCATAACAATTCTTCTTGTGGTACCTCAGGACCTAAGTAACGTGATGTTGGTCCTAAGTCACGATGCGTTAATTTGTACCAAGCGCTTGCAAAGGCTTTTTCAAAGGCTTTATGATCGGCATGAAAACGTTTAGAAATCTCTAAGTATTTAGGATCTACTTTAAGCGCGATATCTGCAGTGGTCATCATAAGATCTTGTCTTGCAGTAGCATCACCAGCCATAGGAGCCATTTTAGCATTAGAAGCAGCTGTAGGTTTCCATTGGTGTGCACCCGCCGGACTTTGTGTTAATTCCCAATCGTAGTTTAATAAGACATCAAAATAATCAGCATCCCATTGTGTTGGGTTTGGCGTCCATGCCCCTTCAATACCACTTGTAATCGTATCATCTAATACGCCTGTACCATAAGAGTTTTTCCAACCTGTACTCATTTCTTCTATGGAAGCGCCATGTGGTTCTTTCCCTACGTATTTATTAGGATCTGCAGCACCATGAGCTTTTCCGAAGGTATGTCCACCCGCAACAAGAGCCACAGTTTCTTCATCATTCATCGCCATTCTTCCAAAGGTTTCTCTAACATCGTGTGCAGAGCCCATAGGATCAGGATTTCCGTTTGGTCCTTCAGGATTTACATAAATCCACCCCATCATTACAGCGGCTAATGGATCTTCTAAATCTCCATCCTTATAACGGTCTTCATTCGCACCCCATTCCGTTTCGCTTCCCCAATACACATCTTGTTCTGGTTCCCATACATCTACACGTCCTCCGGCAAACCCAACTGTTGGGAATCCCATAGATTCTAAGGCGCAGTTTCCGGCTAAAATCATTAAATCGGCCCAAGAAATCTTATTGCCATATTTCTGTTTAATAGGCCATAATAACAAACGTGCCTTATCTAAGTTACCATTATCTGGCCAACTGTTAATTGGTGCAAAACGCTGATTCCCTGCTCCTGCTCCACCACGTCCGTCTCCTACTCTGTAGGTTCCTGCACTGTGCCACGCCATACGGATCATTAATCCTCCATAATGTCCATAATCTGCTGGCCACCAATCTTGAGAATCGGTCATAAAATCTGTAAGCTCTTTTTTTAAAGCGTCATAATCTAAACTTTTAAACGCCTCAGCATAATCGAAATCTTCACCCATTGGGTTCGATTTTGCAGCGTGTTGACGCAAAATATTTAGTTTCAATTCATTAGGCCACCAGTCACGGTTTTTTACACCACCACCACCGGTTTGTTTTACAGTACCACTTAAGTACGGGCATTTTGCTGCACTTTCATTAATGTCGAAATTTTTACCTTGGGGAGCACTGGTTGAATGCGAATTACTTTCCATATCCTATATATTTTTTTTTGATTTAATTTTTGATAAAATTATGCTATTATCCACCTTAGGCTTAAGATACGTAATTTTTTTAATTTATTTTTTGATAGGTAAAAACTATGGTTAATTAAAAAACAATAGTTAACACAAATAAGTAAAGCATTTTATAGGCTGAAATCTCAAGAAAATTTCGTAACTTTTAAGTATGAATCAATACCTATAGCTATGAGCACTACAGAATATACCAAAGTTTATTACGGAAATTTTATTTTAGTTACGAGAATAAAGAATGAATTAGAAGCCTCTGGCATCGTTCCTATTATTAAAGACGAAGGGGAATCGCAACGTTTGGCAGGTTTTGCTTCCTTAAATCAGGGATACCAAGAAGTTTTTGTACATAATGACGAATTAGCTAAAGCCATGGGCATTATAAATCGGCTGAAGGCTGAAATGGAAGCCTCTTAATCTTGTATCTATAATAAAGGAAATGGTTCTAATGTTTTTTAGGCCTTAATACCGTCACTTTAAAGCAAAAAAAAAGCTGGTATCTTCATACCAGCTTTTTTTATACTATAAATCTATAGCGACTTATTATAGAGTGCTTATTATAAAGCTACACCATACATCTTCTCACGTTGTTCTTTTATTTTCTTATCTCCCATGTACTCATCAAAAGTCATATAACGATCAATAACACCACTAGGAGTTAATTCTATAATTCTATTACCCACCGTTTGTGCAAACTCATGATCGTGTGTGGTTAATAAAACCGTTCCTTTAAAGTTAGTAAGGGAATTGTTAAACGCCGTAATACTTTCTAAGTCTAAGTGGTTTGTAGGCTCATCTAACATTAAAACGTTAGCTCTCATCATCATCATTCGGCTTAGCATACAACGTACTTTTTCTCCTCCTGATAGCACATCTGAAGTTTTAAGGGCTTCTTCACCACTAAAAATCATCTTTCCAAGGAAACCTCTTATGTTTACTTCTTCACGCTCTTCTTCTGTTTGCGCCCATTGACGTAACCAATCGACCAACGTCAATTTATTATTAAAGAATTCACTGTTATCTAAAGGTAAATACGATTGTGTTGTGGTAACACCCCAATCAAATTTTCCTTCTTCGGCTTGTTCTTTACCATTAAGTATTTGGTAGAATGCGGTTGTTGCTCTAGAATCTTTAGAGTAAACCACCACTTTATCACCTTTATTTAAATTGATGTCTACGTTTTTAAATAAAACGTCGCCTTCAAGACTAGCTCCTAAACCTTGAACATTTAAAATCTGATCTCCAGCTTCACGGTCGCGTTCAAAAATAATAGCTGGGTAACGACGACTAGAACGTTTTATTTCAGAAATATTTAATTTATCAATCATCTTCTTTCTACTCGTTGCTTGCTTAGATTTTGCAACGTTGGCAGAAAAACGACGGATAAAGTCTTCTAATTCTTTCTTCTTCTCTTCAGCCTTTTTATTTTGCTGTGCATGTTGTCTGGCCGCTAATTGCGAAGACTCATACCAGAAGGTATAGTTTCCTGAGAAGTGATTAATTTTTCCGAAGTCAATATCAGAAATATGGGTACAAACAGAATCTAAAAAGTGTCTATCGTGAGATACCACAATAACACAGTTTTCATAGTTTGCTAAGAAATTTTCTAACCAAGAGATGGTTTCGTAATCCAAATCATTGGTAGGCTCATCCATAATTAGTAAATCTGGATTCCCGAATAAAGCCTGCGCTAATAACACACGGACTTTCTGCTTTCCATCTAAATCTTTCATTAAGGTATAATGGTACTCTTCCTTAATTCCTAGATTTGATAACATGGCCGCAGCATCACTATCGGCATTCCATCCATTCATTTCTTCAAACTGTACCTGAAGCTCTCCAATTTTTTCAGCATTAGCATCGGTATAGTCGGCATAAAGCGCATCGATCTGAGTTTTGAGATCGTATAACGGTTTATTTCCTTTTAATATGGTTTCTAAAACGGTATCATCGTCGTGCTTGTTGTGGTTTTGCTCCAAAACAGACATACGCTTCCCTGGCTCTAAATGCACACTCCCTGAAGTAGGGTCCATTTTTCCCGCTATAATTTTTAAAAACGTTGATTTCCCGGCCCCATTGGCACCGATAATTCCGTAGCAATTACCATTATTAAAAGTGGTGCTTACTTCATCAAAAAGTACGCGTTTTCCAAATTGAACCGAAAGATTAGAAACTGATAACATGTTGTAAAATTTTATTCTGTTAACCTTATATAGTAAAGGTGAATTTTTAAGATTGCAAAAGTAGAAAATTAAAAGCAGAAACTCTTATAATAGGCCCTCTTCAATTAGAAAAAATCCATTAAAGGCTTAATCTTAAAACTAAAACGCCGATGAGGACTTAAAATGGCCTTCAGAAAATATCCTAAGCCGGAAAATATTCTTTTAAATTCTCTGACTTTTATACCGATGATACGCTCTTTTTATCCTAATATTGTGGGAGTTTGCTAACATTTAACGAGGTATTAACAACGGATTTGCAAAGCTTCTTCTATTTTTGTTAGCCTAACTTTTATGAAATATACATGCTAAGTCTACGTTTCGTTTTTGCTTTAACTATAATGTCTACCATCTTTGGATGCCAATTTAAAGGTAGTAAAACAACAGATTACGCATATATTGGAGGTGAAATCATAAACCCGAAAAATAACAGTGTTGTTATTTACAATACAAAAGGTCAGATTTTAGACTCTATTACCTTAGACGATAACAATCGTTTTATTTACAAAATAGACAATTTACATCCTGGCCTACACTCTATTACCCATGGTGGTGAATACCAAATGTTGTTGCTAGAGCCTAGTGACAGTATTATGTTCCGTATTAATACTTATGATTTTGATGAGTCGCTTGTGTTTACCGGTCATGGCGCTAGAAAAAACAACTACCTTCTTAAAACGTATTTATCTAACGAAAAAGAGGCGAAACAGTTAGTGCGCTATTCTAAAATGGAACCGGAGGCGTTTAATGATTTTGTTGAAAAACGTCGATTAAAACAATTGCGTGATTTTCACACCTTTCTAAGTAAGACCGAAGAATCTGAATTTTTTAAGTCTATTGTTGAAGCCAATATTAATTACAACAACTATGCGGATAAGGAAATTTATCCTTTTGCTTATTTTGGTAACAATAAACTGATTCATATTAAGGATCTTCCTGAAGATTTTTTCGCCCACAGAAAGCATATCGATTATAATGCCACGCATTTAAGCCGCTTTTTCGCCTACAACCGCTTTTTATTTTCGCACATTGATAATTTGGCCATTCATGATTACTATAAAGATAATGCCTACCATAGTAAATTTAACCGACATGCTATGGGCTATAACAAGTCTAAACTCGATTTAATTGATAGTATTATTTCAGATCCGGTAATAAAAAATAACTTACTTAAATATAAGGCAAGAGAGTATATTAGCTATAACCACACAGAAGATGAAGCTAATGAAATTTTAGAGCATTATTTGTCTAAGAGCACCAATGAAGAAGACAAATTGTATATGAAAGATTTAGTATCTTCTTTAAAATTATTACGTCAAGGAAATCCGTTGCCTAATATTACAATCGTTAATTATAACAACACGGAACACCGTATAAACTCTATCATTACCAAACCGACGATTATTTATTTCTGGTCCTCTAACTCTAAGTCACAGTACCGCAACAGTCATTTTATGGTAGACCAATTAAAGTCTCAATTTCCGCAAACCGATTTTATCTCTATTAATGTAAATGACAACAACGATAAGTTTTGGAAAAACATTATTGATAATTATAAGTTCCCTACCATTAACGAGTTTAAGTTTAAAAACTCTAAAGAAGCGCGTAAAACGCTAGCGGTAAACTATCTGAATAAATGTATTGTTGTAGACCAAGATGGTATTATCTTACACCCTAACGCTAACATTTTTAGCTCAGAATTTCACGATACTCTCGAAGAATTACTACAAAAAAAGCATCTTATCGCTAAACAAGATGCTCTTTAAAATTATATAGGTTGAAATTGTCTTAGTTTCCTTTATTATAATCTGCTAAGAATTTCTCTAATCCACTATCTGTTAAAGGGTGTCTTAATAAACCAGTAATAGAACTTAATGGTCCTGTCATAACATCGGCTCCTAATTTTGCACAGTCAATAACATGCATCGTATGACGGACAGAAGCTGCTAAAATTTGCGTATCAAAAGCATAATTATCATAGATATGACGGATTTCTGCAATAAGGTTTAAACCATCTGTAGAAATATCATCTAAACGTCCAATAAACGGAGATACATAAGTTGCACCAGCTTTAGCTGCTAATAAAGCTTGTCCTGGAGAAAATACTAAGGTTACGTTTGTTCTGATACCACGATCTGAAAAATATTTACACGCTTTAATCCCATCTTTTACCATTGGTAATTTAATAACGATTTGCTCGTGTAATTCAGCTAAGGCCTCTCCTTCTCTTACCATGCCTTCAAAATCTGTAGAAATAACTTCTGCAGAAACATCACCTTCCACAATATTACAAATAGCCACATAGTGCTTCATAATATTATCAGTTCCTGTAATGCCTTCTTTAGCCATTAACGATGGATTTGTAGTTACCCCATCTAAAATACCCATATCTTGAGCATCTTTAATCTGCTCTAAATTTGCAGTATCAATAAAAAATTTCATAAAACTTTATTTAAGTTGTTGTGTTTTTAGTTGCCGCAAATTTACGGTTTTAAGCCCATCAAAACAATGTGTTGATTATAATTTATAATGATCCATTAACATCTTCTCGTAGATAGCATCTGGAAGAATTCTTTTTAAAACAATAGAAAATTTTTGTAAAAAGGCCCCAACCTTATAATGAATTTTAGGCGATTTCGTCTGCATAATTTTGTAAATAGCCTCTGCCATCTCCTTAGGGTCTCCACCACTGTCAACATGCTCATCCATAAGGCTTAAGGTTTTGCCGTAGGTTTCTTTATAAGGCGAATTTTCTAAAGCCGGTGCATGGTAACGTCCGGCAGCAATATTGGTTGCAAAATCGCCGGGCGCCACATTGGTCATCTTAATATTAAAGCCTTTTATTTCCATTCTAAAAGCTTCGGTTATTAACTCTAAAGCCCCTTTACTTGCACTATAAATACCACGATACGGCAATCCCATGTAGCCCGCAATAGACGTTACATTTATAATTAAGCCAGATTGTTGCTGACGCATGCTTGGTAAAACTGCTTTAATTACATTTATAGGACCAAATAAATTGGTTTCAAAATTTCGCTTGATTTCCGCATCAGGGATTTCCTCTATAGGTCCCGTGATTCCGGCACCCGCATTATTAATAAGGACATCAATTTTAGTTTCAGCAGTTAAAACCTCATTAATACAAGCCGTAATGGTTTCAGGTTTCGTTACATCTAAAGCCACGATAGGAAACTTACTTTGCGGATAATTATTAGGATTTCTACTCGTGCCATATACTTTGAATCCTTTAGTTTGAAGAAATTCACCAACAGATTTTCCGATTCCAGAGGAGCCCCCTGTTATTAATACAACTTTAGACATATGATGATATAAATTATAATTTTGAAAATTACAAATTCTGAAATTAGTAGACCTTTTATTCCTTAACTAATTGAAGAATAGTAAGGTTTTAAACTAAAAAAATCTCGAAGAGCTATAGCGTTCAAGATTTGAGTTTTGGGTACAAAAAAAGGCAAGCTACCTACATCACACCGCTACGACCATTTACCTTTGCTGCGTTCCCGCCCTGGAGGATTCAACAGGAGCTGGTTGTGTAGGACTTGCCAGGTGCAAAGATACAATCTTTTCAGAGTATTTGCCAAAAGAAATTCCATAAAATCTTTAAAATTTTTAACCCTCTAATTAAGAGAATCTTAGATAAAAATTACTCATAAAAATCTATTATTTTGAGATTCTACGCTGAAATTTTATCCCATTTCACCTTCTTCTTCCTCTAGAAAAATGCTAAATACACATTGAATTTAGACGCTAAAAAGCATATTCAAACTGAATTTTATTTAATAACTTGCCAAAAAAATCCAATATTCGCCATGCGCCACTATAATTATCTTTTTCTCTTAGCCTTCAGCTTCCTTTTATTCCAATGTGGAGATACCAACGCCTCAAAACAATCTGGATTATCTATTAATGTAGGCGCACAATCTTTAATGCTTGGCGATACCCTTAACCTCTCTATTAACAATCCTAAAAATTTAGAGATTTCAAGTGTCAATTATCAATTAAACGGGAAACCTATAAAGCAGAATGCTATTTTAAATGCTGTGACTTTAGGCGAAAAAAATATTACGGCCGAGCTTATGGTGGGCGGTAAAAAAGAAACCTTATCACAATCCATTCAGATTTTTAATAATATTATTCCATCATATTACACTTATGAAGTGGTAAATGTTTACCCGCATGATATGACTTCTTATACGCAGGGCTTAGAATTTTATAAGGGCGAATTATACGAAAGTACAGGACAACGTACCGAATCTAAATTGAGAAAAGTAAATTTTGAAACTGGTGAAGTTTTAAAAAACATCCACCTAGATGATTCCTATTTTGGTGAAGGATTGACCATTTTAAACGATAAAATCTATCAATTAACATGGCAAGCTAGACGCGGATTTGTTTACGACGTTAATACCTTTGAACGCCTCAGTACTTTTAATTATGGTACAAGTAAAGAAGGTTGGGGTATTTGTAATGATGGAAGTACATTATACAAATCAGACGGGACTGAAAAAATTTACCTGCTTAACCCAGACAACTTAAATGAAAAAGGTCATATTGAGGTTTATACGGAAAAAGGAAAAATCCCGAACCTTAATGAAATGGAATGGATCAATGGTAAAATTTATGCGAATATTTACCAACGTAACGGTGTGGTTATCATCAATCCTAAAACAGGAGGTGTTGAAGGCGTTATCGATTTTAAACCGTTACGTAAATTAGTCACACAACATCCAGAACTCGATGTTTTAAATGGTATTGCCTACCACCCAGAACGTAACACCATTTTTGTAACCGGAAAAAATTGGGATAAATTATTTGAAGTCAAACTTCAAAAAAAATAGACATCCGTGCAAGTATTTCAAAAAACCATTACCGTTTGTGAGGACGATATTGACGATCTCAATCACGTTAACAATGTGCGTTATGTGCAATGGGTACAAGATATTGCCAAAGAACATTGGCTCACCTATGCCCCTAAAACAATAACAGACACCTACTCTTGGTTTTTAGTCAACCATTTTATTGAATATAAAAATCAAGCTTTACTTGGTGATGTTTTAATCTTAAAAACCTTTGTTCCGGTGGTAGAAGGCGTATCTACAACACGGCATGTAGAAATTATCAATGCCAAAACGGACCAAATCGTAGTCGCTTCTAAAGCCAAGTGGTGCCTCATTGATAATAAAACATTACGGCCAACACGTATTATCCCAGAAATTTCAGAATTATTTAATTAACAATTCTTTAGGTTAAAGTTTAACTAATAAGCGCAACATTTAGGGCTTAAACCCTTTTCTTTAACGCATCAATCCATCCTATTATGCGTAACATTACGGTTAGCCTTTTATTCTGTCTCCTTCCTTTTATTCACTTCTCTCAAACCTTAAACGGTAAAGTCTACGACACCAAAAGTGTACTAAAAAATATAAAGGTGATTAATAAAACGCAAAACCGAATGACCATTACCAATGCTGATGGTGATTTTAAAATTGAAGCTAAAGTTCAAGATAGTATTATTTTTCAGTCCCTTTTCTATCATCAAAAAACCGTAGTTTTAAAACCCTCTCACTTTGGAAGTATGGCCGTCTTTGAGCTGAAAGAAATTCTTAATGAACTCGATGAAGTAGAAGTAAAAGCAGAACCCGAACAGCCTGTCTTTTCCGAAGAAACCTACAATATTGAGCTTAAAAATATAATTCAAGAAGATATTAAAAATCATCCTGAAAAATATGCGCCTTTAGGTAATAATCAAGGTGTAGATTTTGTATACCTCGCTAAAAAACTCTACAACCTAATAAAATCTAAAAAACCAAAGACTGAAAAGCCCACAGTCATTACTTACAAGAATTTCACCTCCCTTATTGAAACAAGCTCATTTTTTAATCTGGAGTTATTAACCCAAAGCCTTAAAATCCCTGAAGCCTATAATTATCTCTTTTTAGATTATTGCGCCTCTAAACAACTCAGTTCAGAATTGCTCAAAGAAGAAAATAAAATGCAATTATTAGAAGCATTGGTTGTAAACAGTCAATTATTCTTAATTCTTTTAGAAGAGTACGGCGAAGAAAGCTTAAAACAAGAGTAAGCGCTTTCTAGTGGTTCTCAAAAGGTAGACTTTTTAGCATTTCCCTTTATAAGGACAAATGCCAACCTTAGAAACCACGAACCTTATAACCATAAATACACGGCCTCCCCCACGCCTTTATGCTAGGGTCTTGTAATTTATAGGCCACAATACTAAAATCTAATTTCAAAAGTTATATTTTTAAGCCTTAATTATATTTCTCTTTTATGAAGCGATTGCTATCCTTTATGTTTTGTTTTGGAATTTTAATCTTTTGGAGTTCTTGTCGTAACGATTTTGAATTCTCACCGAGTCAAGGGCAATTAGAATTTGCCAAAGACACCATCTATTTAGATACGGTGTTTTCTAATATTGGGTCGAGCACGTACAACCTTAAAGTTTATAACCGTAGCGACGAGGATATTGTAATCCCTACCATTCAATTTGAAAACGGAACTGACTCACGATACCGAATGAATGTCGATGGCGAAACCGGTTTAGAAGGTGCCCAAGAAGGAAAATTCTTTGAAGACGTAGAACTATTGGCCAACGATAGCCTTTATATTTTTATTGAAACTACTATAGATATCACTACTCTTGGAGCTTTAGAGAATCAGTTTTTATACACCGATAGAATTCTTTTTGACGCGGGGAATCATCAGCAAGATATTGATGTGGTAACTTTAGTTAAGGATGCTGTTTTTATCTATCCAAGTAAAGACGAAATTACAGGAACTATAGAAACCTTAAGTTTTGATATTGATGGCGATGGCGTTATTGATGATACGACTACTCAAGGTCGATTTTTAACGGATGAAGAATTAACTTTCACCAACGAAAAACCTTATGTTATCTATGGTTATGCTGGTGTTAATCCCGGAAAAACTCTTACCATGGAAGCCGGAGCACGGGTTCATTTTCATGCCGATTCTGGAATTATCATAACCGATGGAGCCTCGCTACACATTGATGGTGCGCTTAGTAGTAATCCTGACCTCTTAGAAAACGAAGTTATTATTGAAGGGGATCGTTTAGAACCTTTATACGAGGATATTCCCGGACAATGGGGTACTATTTGGCTCTATAACGGAAGTACAAATAACCGTATTAATCATGCCACAATTAAGAATGCTACGGTTGGACTCTTAGTGGAAGGGAATCCGAATGCAACTACAGACAAATTAACGATTACCAATTCTCAAATCTACAACACTAGCAGCTTTGGTATCTTAGGAAGAGCCACCTCCATTAGCGCTGAAAATGTAGTCCTTAATAACTCCGGACAATCTTCTTTTGCGGGAACTTATGGTGGAAAATACAATTTTACACATTGTACCATTGCCAATTACTGGAACAGCAGCTTTAGAGAATACCCTGCCCTACTTTTAAACGATTATATTGTTGATGAAAATAATACGGTTTATGTGAATGACTTAACCGAAGCCAATTTTAACAACTGTATTATATATGGTAATGATAATCCTGAATTTTTATTAGAGCAACAAGGCGACGTCTTTCAATTTAAATTTTCAAATTCTCTTCTCCGTTTTAATAACTTGAATCTTTCAGGTAATGGAATTTACGATTTTGAAGACAGCACCTTCTATGCGAACAATGTTTTTAATGAAGATCCCGATTTTGAAGCGCCTTATGATAATAAGCTACGTATTGGTGCCGATTCAGAAGCTATAGGTATTGGTAGTTCTGAATTTACCGTTGCTACAGATTTACTTGGCAATCCACGTTCAGGCGCTATAGACGCTGGTGCTTACATCCATACCACTTTTGACGAGTAGCTAGAATAGTAACAACGCTAACAAATAAAAAAGCCTTTCAAAATAAATTGAAAGGCTTTTTCTATATTAAGACTCCTGTATATTAAAAATCTACAGGACTAGATTTTAAGCATTAAATAAAGCACGTCCGCTCATTAATTCATTTACTTTCTTAGCCACACCTTCTAAAACGGTATCGTTATCATGGTTAGCAAGAACTTCATCAATTAAATCTACAACGTAAGGCATATCGCTTTCTTTTAAACCTCTTGTTGTTACCGCTGCAGTACCAATTCTAATACCAGAAGTTACAAATGGAGATTCCGTATCAAACGGTACCATATTCTTGTTCACAGTAATATCTGCTTTTACTAAAGCGTTTTCAGCATCTTTACCTGTAATATTTTTATTTCTAAGGTCAATCAACATCATATGGTTATCCGTACCTCCAGAGATTAAGTTATAATCTTTAGCCACAAAAGCTTTAGCCATAGCGTTAGCATTGTGCTTCACCTGTAACATATAATGCATAAAATCGTCAGTAAGCGCTTCACCAAAAGCAATCGCTTTAGCAGCAATAATATGCTCTAAAGGTCCACCTTGATTTCCTGGAAAAACACCAGAATCTAATAAGCTAGACATTTTACGTAGATTTCCATTTTTTAGAGTAATTCCGAAAGGATTATCAATATTTTCTCCCATCATAATCATTCCCCCTCTTGGTCCACGTAAGGTTTTATGAGTTGTAGTCGTTACAACATGACAGTGCGGCATTGGATCATTTAAAATTCCTTTTGCAATTAATCCGGCTGGGTGAGAGATATCAGCTAATAATACAGCTCCTACACTATCAGCAACTTCTCTAAACTTAGCGAAATCAATATCACGAGAATAGGCTGAAGCACCAGCAATAATTAATTTTGGCTTTTCTTTTTGAGCTTGATCCGCAAGCATATCGTAATCAATATACCCCGTATCTTTCTTTACCCCGTAGAAGGTTGGCTTATATAATTTACCTGAAAAATTTACTGAAGATCCGTGTGTTAAATGACCACCATGAGATAAATCGAAACCTAAAATTGTATCTCCAGGTTTTAAACATGCGTGGTATACTGCAGTGTTTGCCTGACTCCCAGAGTGTGGTTGTACATTGGCATAAGCAGCACCAAATAAGGTCTTGGCACGCTCTATAGCAATATTCTCTACCTCATCGACAACCTCACAGCCCCCGTAGTAACGTTTACCAGGATACCCCTCAGCATACTTATTAGTTAATACAGATCCTGCAGCTTCCATAACCTGGTCGCTTACAAAATTCTCTGAAGCTATTAATTCTATACCATCAATTTGGCGTTCCTTTTCAGCTTGAATGAGTTCAAATATTTGTTCGTCGCGTTGCATAAATAAAGTGTTTGTTAAATCAATACAAAAATAGTGAATACATTAGTTTAAATATCAAAAATTATGTAGGTTTGACTGAATTTAATGAACAATTAATCAACAATAATATATGCCATTATCCGCAAACAATCCAGATCGTACCTCATGGTTACATGTTGGTAAAAACTCAGATTTCCCGATTCAGAACATTCCTTTTGGGGTTTTTCTTACTAGAGATGACATCATTACCATAGGAACTAGAATTGGAGATACGGCTATTGATCTTGGAGCTTTACACCAATTAGGTTATTTTGAAGGCATACCGCTTACCGATGATATTTTTCTTCAAGATACCTTAAATGATTTCATTGCTGATGGAAGAAAAACATGGCGTCTGGTAAGAAATAGAATCGCTGAGATTTTTGATGCTGAAAACGACACCTTAAAAAATAACATTCCACATAAAGAAACTATTTTATTCCGTTTAGACGAAATAGAAATGCAACTGCCTATACAAGTCGGTGATTATACAGATTTTTACGCAAGTAAAGAGCATGCAACCAATGTGGGGACCATGTTTAGAGATCCTGATAATGCTTTAATGCCAAACTGGGTACATATGCCTGTTGGCTACCACGGCCGTAGTTCTTCTATTATCCCTTCAGGAATTCCAGTACATAGACCTCAAGGTCAAACCCTACCTCCAGATGCTGATGCTCCTGTTTTTGGACCGTCAAAACTTGTAGATTTTGAACTTGAAATGGCGTTTATCACCACCGATGCTAATGATTTAGGAGAACCAATTCCTATTGAAGAAGCTGAAGAATACATCTTCGGATTGGTTTTATTCAATGACTGGTCAGCTAGAGATATTCAAAAATGGGAGTACGTTCCATTAGGTCCCTTTTTAGGAAAAAGTTTCGCCTCATCAATGTCGCCATGGATTGTAACTTTAGACGCTTTAGAGCCTTTTAGAACTGAAAGTCCAAAACAAAATCCTAAGCCTTTAGAGTATTTAAGAAGTAAAGGAAAGAAAAGTTTCGATATTAATTTAGAAGTTGCTATTCAGCCAAAAGGTGCTAAAGAAACTATTGTGAGCAAATCAAATTTCAAATATATGTATTGGAATATGGCTCAGCAATTAGCACACCATACTGTAAACGGATGTCCGGTAAACTCAGGAGATGTTATGGGAAGTGGAACCATCTCTGGTCCTACTCCAGACTCTTATGGATCTATGTTAGAATTAAGCTGGAAAGGAACCAAACCTTTAACTATGAAAGATGGTACCGAACGAAAGTTTATCAATGACTACGACTCTGTAATTATGAGAGGGCATTGTGAAAACGATGGTACACGTATTGGATTTGGAACGGTAAAAACACAGTTACTTCCAATATTTAATCCGAAGAAAAAGAAATAAATTTTAGACTTATACCATTATAAAAAGAAGATTAGAGTACCGTACTTTAATCTTCTTTTTTGTTTTATAACGTTATATACACCTCAAGAAGTAGACAATTGACATTAATTAACGTATAACTTTCAACGTCATTGCTAACATAAATACTGAGGCCTTTGTTTCATAAATAGACTTTTGCCTTAAAATAGCTCAATAACAAACATCTTCTAAAAATCGGGGGCGCAACTAAAGTGCATCCACGCTTTGGTTATGGGATGTTCAAAACTTAAGGTTTCAGCATGAAGATGCAAGCGGTTAGAAGGCTGTCCGTATAAATCATCCCCGACTATCGGGGTATTTAACCCTTTTACATGGGCGGCATGCACCCGAAGTTGATGGGTACGTCCGGAAACGGGATAAAAATAAATTCTGGTTTTATGGTCTTTAACGTTTATCACCTCATAGTTTGTGGTTGCTAATTTGCCATGCTCATAGCACACCAACTGACGGGGTCTGTTGTTTAAATCTACCCGAAGTGGCAAATCAATCGTTCCTTTTGTAGACGACAATACACCATCTAACACCGCCACGTAACGTTTTTTAATTTTTCGGTTAATAAATTGGCGCTGAAGATGCTTATGTGCCCTTTCCGTCTTGGCCACAAGTAACAGCCCTGAGGTAGACATATCTAACCGGTGAAGCAATAAGGCACCTGTAGCCTCAGGCAAATACTCTTGCATCCTTGTAAGCACAGAATCTTTTATGGTTTTTCCGGGAACGGATAAGAATTCATGAGGCTTGTTTACCAGAAGTATAGCGTCATCTTCATATATAATCTCTAAAGTGCCATCAAAGCGTCCGGCAGAGGCAATAGGATTAGGTTCTACATTTAAGCCCTTCATCATATGCCCTAAAATAGGTTCGCAACGACTCCGGCATGACGGATAGAATTGCCCATGACGTCGCACTTCGCTATTAGGCGCTACACCCCACCAAAATTCAGCCATTGCTAAAGGTTGTAATTGATTCTGATATGCAAACTGAAATAACTTTGGTGCTGCACATTCTCCCGCAGCCACAGGAGGATACCCTAAATCCGTCTGTTGAAAAATAGATAATAAATCGTCCGTCTCCTTATCAGCATTTAAAAACCGATATTCTTGATGAATCTGTTTCTGCAATTGGCCTGATAAGGCTTTACGTTCTTGCTTTAATTTTTCAATAGGCTCTAAAAGACAGTCTAACTGTTCTTGTGCTTGTTCCAACTCAGAATCGCAGTCTAATTTTAAATATTTAAGATCTAAATTACTTTGGATACTCTGTTGTTTTAATTCTTCAAACAATAAAGACTTCTCCGTTTCAGATAAATTTTGAGCCTCATGTGTTCTCCGTTGTTGACGCAACTTTTTATTTACCTTGGCTTGGTGTTTAAACTCTGTAATTTTCTGAACTTGGTTTTCCTGCGCCGCTATAAGGCTACGTTTAGCCGCTTCTAAATCGGGATGCTGCTCTAATTCCGAAATCTTCTCCGTTAATTGGTTTAAGTAAGCCTCTCCTTCTTTATAAAATCCTTTTGGATCTAAAGTGTCGTAGACTGGCGGTACAAAACCCGAGATATGATTGCTTTCCGCTAATTTCCCCGAAAACGCACTGATATAGCCTAATTGTCCTTCAACATTTAACACCAGCATAACCCCAAACATCTTTCCTATTTGTAAACCTTTAAGAGCCGGATCTAATCCAAAATTATGTTCAAAATCCTGTTGAGAACTCAAATACGCCTTAACCTCATCAGCAGCTTCCACACAATAAGGATGTGGAACATATAAGAATGGATAGGTAAATTCTTGAGGTAAATTTACAGCGTCTTTCAACTTTAAAGGGTGAAAATAATTGTCTTCCGGTTTAAACATCATTAATTCGTATTACCGTGCAAAGAAACGAAATAATATAGGGCTATAAGGCCTAACCGTAAAAATCATCGCTTCAAAATAGGGCGTTTAATATCCTATAAAACATTTTAATAAAATGATCGCTTTACCCATCTAAATTCACGGAACTCATATATTTTATTTATTTTGGCATCATAATTGGATTCGCTAAATCACGAACCTAAACCCACAAGATTATGAAAAAACTTTTACTCTTATCTATTCTTTTTTTAGCACTTGGATCTTGTAGCGCTAAAAAACAAATTAAAAGCGCTATTAGCGATGGAAATTTTGACCAAGCCATAGATGATGCGTTAGAAAAATTAGAAACGAATAAAGACAAAAAAAGCAAACAAGAATACATTGCTTTGTTAGAAGAAGCGTTTTATAAAGCGCTTGAAGAAGATCTAGAAACCATAAAACATTTAAAGAAAGACGGAAATCCGGAGCAATACAAAACCATCTATAGCCTCTATTCTAATTTAGACGCAAGGCAAACGGCGATTAAAAGAGTTTTGCCCTTACAAATTGACGGCCAAACTATAGAGTTTAAGTTTAAGGATTATAGTAGTGATTTAGTTTCTTACCGTTATAAAACTTCTAATTATTTGAAGAGTCAAGGACTTAGCCTATTAGATTCTAATGATAAATATAATGCACGGGAAGCCTATGAGATCTTTAATTATATAGAACAGATTAATCCTAATTTTGAGAATACGAGAAGTCTAATGACTGAAGCGCACCAAAAAGGAATGGATTATGTACATGTCTCTATTCAGAATCAAACCCAGCAGATTATTCCGGGACGTTTAGAGTCTGAGCTCTTAGATTTTAATACCTATGGCTTAGATCAGTTTTGGACCACCTACCATTCGTTTCAAGAGCGCGATTTGAATTACGATTACGCCATGGAGCTGCAATTAAAGCAAATTTCAATTTCCCCAGAACGTATGAGCGAACGTCAGATTATTAGAGAACGAGACATTGTTGATGGTTGGGAATACGAATTAGATCGTGCTGGAAATGTAAAAAAAGACAGTCTTGGTAATGATATTAAAATTGATAAAATTGTAACCGTAACGGCTAGGTTTTATGAAGTTTCACAAACCAAATCAGCACAAGTTGTAGCCAATGTGGTTTATTCAGACTTAAAACAGAACAAAGTCCTTGATGCTTTTCCTATTGCTAGCGAATTTATATTCGAAAATGTATTCGGAAGATACCAAGGCGACAGTCGTGCCCTAAACGCCGATGATCGCACCATACTAAATCAAAGAGAACTGCAGTTTCCGTCTGATGAAGATATGGTATATGATACAGGTGAAGATTTAAAGCGGCAATTAAAACGTATTATAACGTCCTATACGATGTGAAACTAATTTAATTTTAATAGCACGCTCATATAAATCTATATGAGCGTTTTTTTTACCCTTTTCTGTAATATTTAGCTTTTTTTCTTGCTTTTCAGCATTTAAAATCACTAAAAATCAGAGTCATAACACTATAATAAATGCAATTTTATACTGTTTTTTTCTGTTTTTTTCAAAAAAAATTACAACCCATTAAGAAGGGGTATTCTCTACCCTATTAATAGCGCGTATCCCTTGATTTTACTCAGGTTTTAACACAACGAAATTTTAACATTCCCAACATCAAAACCCACAAAAAATAGTATTTCAACGATGTATTTTACATTTTATCGATGATTTTTGTTTGATTTTAACATTTAACGTCTTATATTGGGATACCCTTATAACTAATTTGAATAGTCCTTTTTTATAAATTTTTTTTAAGGAAATCAGATTGTAACGTTGTTAGAAATTACCCCTTCCCCACAACACGTTTAAGTCTCTTTTTCTTAAGGTATAATTATATAAAACATGAAAATTCATTTCGTAAAAGTTTTAAGCCTTTGTTTTTTCTCACTATTCCTTACAAAGACTTTTTCTCAAAATGTAGACTCAAGTACACCTGGTACTTACAGCAGTACCGTTCCACTTGACGCCGTTTCTGCCACCGTAGAAATATGGGGCGCAGGTGGCTCTGGTGGAGGCTCCAAAAAAACAGGTCGCGGCGGTGGCGGTGGCGGAGGTGGCGCCTATGCTACGCAAACTTTTACAGTCACAGCAGGCGAAACGATAACCTATGAAATCGGTGCTGGAGGTGCTATCGCTGATAATTCCGGACCTGGTAATACCGGAGGCGCATCTACACTAAACCATAGCATTAGCGGAACATCGATAACCGCAGGTGGCGGTGAAGGAGGAGACCAAAGTAATAGCTTTAACAACGATGGAGGTGCTGGAGGAACTGCAACTGGAGGTGCTACCAACATACCAGGGTCCCCCGGTGGTTCTAACGGAATTGGAATAGGTGGACAAGGTGGAGATTCTGGAAATACGATTAACACTGGCGGTAACGGTGGCATTCTTACAGACGGAAGCCCCGGTCATATTCCCGGCGGCGGCGGCGGTGGTGCTTTTCATTCAGGTCTTGGATTAGGAAACTCAAGCTTTAAAGATGGCGGGGCAGGAGCCAACGGTAAGGTTATCATTACATACGAGATTATTCTCCGTCCAGTGATTAATAATTTCTCTCCATCTGCCGTATGTGTTGGCGAAACAGTAACATTAACGGGTCGGAATTTTACCAATGCCACCTCCGTTAAATTTAATGGCACTGAAGCCCTTTCTTTTTCCGTTAATAGCGATACTGAAATTACAGCCGTGACACCTAATACCTCAACAGGATTAATAACGGTAACCACCCCAATAGGTACTACAAATAGCGCTAATCCAATTTCAATATATGCCACACCAGAAATAAGCATCAGCGCAAACTACTGTCCGTTAGACCTTCCAAGTACACCACAAAACGAAAGCAATATGGTGCAGTTAACCGCTACAGCGAATCAAAATATTTCAAGTTGGCTATGGAGCACAGGCGAGACAAGTTCAACAATATACATTAGTCAATCTGGAGCTTACAACATCACTGCAACAACAAGTCATGGATGTACCAATAGCACCTTATATAACATGTCTCAAGATCTTATAATTAATGGAGATTTTAACTTAGGTAACGCTCATTTTGTTTCAGACTACCTTTATATTGAAGACCAAAACAACACGAATAACGAATTACAAAATGACCAAGACAACCGCGGTTACTCTATAACCCAAAACGGTCAAAATGTACATAACAGTTTTTGGGGTTATGATCATACAGGAGATAGTCAGGGTTATTTTATGGCCGTTAATGGTAAAGGCACTTCACTAATTGTGTGGGCTCAAAATGATGTAACTGTAGAACCGAACACAGAATATTACTTTTCGGCTTGGGCTATGAGCTTAAATAGCCATGGACCCTATGCGCAACTTACATTTAATATTAACGGTACTAATATTGGAACCTCCCCTGTCCTAGATCCGCATCCCAACAATAATAATTTAAACGCCGATAATTGGACCCAGTTTTACGGTACTTATACTACAGGACCTTCGGAGACTGTAGTCGATATTGAAATTCGTAATTTACAATCAGCTTTAGCAGGAAATGATTTTGGTTTAGATGATATTTCTTTTATGTCAAAATTACCCTTTTTTCATCTCACCTCAGCACCAGAGACACAACACCAGACCCTTTGTGAAAACACGCCAATTGAAACGCTCTCAGTCTATGTTGGTGATGGACTTAGCGACCCAACAGTAACAGGTCTTCCTTCAGGATTAAGTACTAATTATAATGGCACAACATTTACAATAAGTGGTACACCTACAGAAACAGGAGTCTTTAATTATACCATAACTTCAAACTTAAGTTGTGGTCAAAAAACATTATCAGGAACCCTAAATATTAACCCGATCCCTACGGTAACCTTAAGCACAGCCTCCCCTATTATATGTGCTTCAGAAGACGCTATAAATTTAGAAGCAATTTTAGGTGGTACTGCCACAAGTGGAACATGGAGTATTTCGGGAACTCCATTAGCGACCACAGTTACTGGAAATAGTGCCACGGCAACCTACCTCATTAGTTCTAGCGGAACTAAGACTTTTACATTTACAAGCACCCCCCCTAACGGACCATGTAATGCGGTTACCGAAACATTAGATGTTGAAATTATACCTTATAATGTGGCCCATGCTGGTCCTGACCAAACTGCATTAAGTTGTGAGAATACCACAATTACATTAGCAGCAAACAATGAGGTCTCAGGCTTTTGGTCTGCCACACCTCAAACCGGATATTTCTCCGATCCTACTTCCCCAAACTCTCAATTTACTGGTGAAAGCGGCACCACGTATCAGTTAACATGGAATGCTATTAATACTGCTTCCGTATGTGAAAACGATACAGACAGCTTAACCTTTACAATTCCTAACTGTGGAAGTAATTTAATTTTCGCTGGAAATGAAGAGTATATCGATTTTGGAGATCATTATAACCTACCTCAAAACTTTAGTATTGAACTCTGGCTAAAGCCTAACACGCAAAGTAATTCCAAACAAACCATTTTATCTAAACGTCACGCAGAACAACTCAATACGGGTTACGATTTAAGCCTTACCAATGGTACAATTTCCTTTAACGCTAATAACAATACAAGCATCTCCGTAGGAAATATTAGTACAGCCCGTTGGTACCACATTGCCATTACTTACAACGGCAGCTATACCATGTATGTTGATGGTATAGAAAAAGCAACACTATCAGGCGCTGCCCCATTACTTAACGATTACGATATGCTTATCGGAGCAATGGCCCGTGAAGACAACATGCCCACCCATCATTTAGATGCATGGCTAGATGAAATCCGTATATGGAATACTGCGCTATCTACAGAGCAAATTAGAATTATGATGAATCAAGAAATTGAAAATAACAATAGTGTTATTGGAAGTATTACAGGTCCTGAAGTGACAACCGGTTTATCATGGAATAATTTAGTAGGCTATTACAAGATGAATCAAGGAACGACGGATATTACAAATGGCTTTCTAAACGCTAATACGGGAGCGTCTGGACAATTAAATAATATGAGCGCTTTACAATCTGCTAAAGCTCCACTCCCCTATGTTACCGAAACCAATGGGAGTTGGGATGTGGCGAACACTTGGCAAGGTGGTACACATCTTATGGCGCCTAATACCAACGATGTGTATTGGAATATTGTAAAAACGACTCACAATGTTACAATAGATAGACCTATGGAACTCTTGGGGTTAATTGTAGACACTAATCATACGTTAACGGTTTCTAACAACCAACCTCTCGTGGTTCGTAAATATTTAAAAATCGACGGTACTTTAGATTTGGTTGGTGAGTCGCAATTGATACAGCACGAAGGCAGTATTGTAGACACTAATGGAACAGGAATCTTAGAACGAGATCAACAAGGCACAACTAATAAATTTAATTACAACTATTGGGGAAGCCCGGTTAGCAATGCCGAGGGAACCTACCAACTGAGCAGCATTCTGTTTGATGGCAACACCCCGGTAAATTGGACCCCTAATTACAACGGAAGTCCTTCTCCATTAACCATAAGTTCGCGATGGTTATATGTTTTTAATGATGCTGAATCCGACTATTCCAACTGGTCTTCTATTTCTCAAAACACCGCAGTAGCTATTGGATTGGGCTACACCATGAAAGGCAGTGGCTCTAGTGAAGATTTTCAGAATTACACCTTTAAAGGGCAACCAAACAACGGAGAAATTAATATTTCTATGGGAGGAGGATTTAATTATACCTTATTAGGAAACCCTTATCCATCGGCCCTAGATGCAGATCAATTTATAGCCGATAACGAAAACGTTTTGGATGACGGAACAATTACCTTTTGGGAACAAGCACCGAGCAATAATTCGCATATGTTGGCGGACTATGAAGGGCGCTATTCGTATTACAACTATACAGGAGGTGCTCCAGCGGTCACCGCACCATCCGAAATTTACGGCGCTGGAAATGCGAGTAAAATCCCAGAACGCTATATCCCAATAGGACAAGGGTTCTTTGTCTCAGGGAATGCAAATGGAGGCTTAATTACATTCAACAACAATCAGCGTTGTTTTAAAACAGAAGCTTCAGGAGCCTCGTTGTTCTTCCGACCTTCAAATGGAACGCTTAATACAGAAGACCTAAACCAAACAAATACTGAAGAAAGCGTTATACGACGTATTTATTTCAATTTTACCACGCCAGAAGGTGCCGTAAGACAGCTTTTACTCGGATTTACATCAGACAATGCGGCTACAGACAGTGTAGACTATGGTTATGACGCCTTAAATGCAGACACCTTCCCTAGTGACTTATCTTTCAATATTGAAGGAGAACGCTATATTATTCAAGGTGTGGGCGAATTTGAAGCCTCTAAAGTGTATCCTTTAGATATGATTTTAGGGCTCTCGGGGAATGTAGAAATAAGTCTTCACACTCTTGAAAATTTTGAAACTCCTATTGATGTCTATATTTACGATGCGCTATTAGAAACTTATACAAGATTCAATACTGTTAGTTACCAACAATATTTGGAAGCAGGCACCTATACGGACCGATTCTATTTAGCTTTTCAAGATCAGGAAACTTTAGGGATTTCAGACGCGACTTTTAACGCCGTTACAGTTCGGTATTTAAATCAATCTAAAGCGATTTTTGTACAAGCTCCGTTAGAGGATAGCATTAAAACGATTCAACTTGTTAATATTGCCGGCCAAACCGTCGCAAGTTGGACAAACCCAACTTCAAATAGTCTTAACCAAGTACGGATTCCTGTAAAGCATATTGCTCAAGGCACTTACATTCTTAAGGTAGAAACAAAAAACAAGACTACTCATAAAAAGATTATAGTGACAACCCATTAAAGCTATAGCAACTTCAATGAACAGCCCTTAACGTAACACTACATTAAGGGCTGTTTATTTTTAGGGTCTATATAAATTTTTCTAAATCCATCTCATTTATAGCCCCATGAGAGCCGTGAGCCACCACAACACCATTTTTTATAATTAACATTTGCGGAGATTGGTGTACGACTTCAAATTTTGTCCCAATAGCATCAGATACCGCTCTGTAACTTAATAGATCTAAAAAATGTAAGTCTATATTAAGGTCTAAATTATAATCCGAAACAAACTGTTTCAATACCATTCTACTAATTCCACAACGCGTCGAATGCTTAAATAGGAGTTGCGGTTTAACCATAGATTTTTCAGCAATAACATCTAATTGCGCCACCTCTTCTAAAGATTGCCATGGTAACACCTTTTCTTCTTTTGGCTCTGAACTGCCGAATATTTTCTTAAACATACTTTATCTTTTAATCGTGTTCCCCCTAAATATAAGGTCGCACATTCTACACTATAATACAATTTAATTTTTACTTTCAAAAACAATAAAAGCCCTAAACTGACGCTAGTCATACTTTAAGTCGAAATAAAGTAGTATTCTTACAAAAAGACAAAACGTCATTATAAATCATTCAAAATAAGACATTTTGTCGTGCTTTACCTACTTTTTAATAATGGTAAGATAATTGACTATAGCTTATCAAAACAACGCCATCTGAGGCGATGTTAAGGTCTATCAAAAGCGGTCTAACTTCTAGATGTCTTTTGAATGACGAAACCAAATGTTAAACTAAAAAAGACACCTGTTTTTTAGAACAGGCATAAAAAAGATGAATTTTAATAATTACACCATTAAATCGCAAGAAGCCATACAGCAAGCGCAACAACTGGCTCAAGGCTTTGGTCATCAGCAAATAGAGAACGAACACATTTTTAAAGCCCTCTTTAATGTTGATGAAAACGTCCTCCCTTTTATCTTAAAGAAGTTGAACGTCAACGTTACAATGCTTCAACAAGTTTTAGATAAAGAATTGGAGAGTTTCCCTAAAGTTTCGGGTGGTGACCTGATGCTTTCGCGTGAAGCGAGTAAAAGTTTAAATGAAGCGTCAATCATTGCAAAAAAAATGAACGATGATTTTGTTTCTATTGAACATCTTATCGTTGCTATTTTTAAATCTAAAAGCAAAATAGCTCAGATTTTAAAAGATCAAAGCGTTACAGAAAAAGGATTAAATGCAGCTATTGAAGAACTTCGAAAAGGCGATAGAGTTACCTCTCAAAGTCAAGAAGACACGTACAACTCCCTATCAAAATACGCTAAGAATTTAAATCAATTAGCTAGCGATGGCAAATTAGATCCGGTTATTGGTCGCGATGAAGAAATTAGACGTATTCTTCAAATTTTATCGCGTCGTACTAAAAACAACCCCATCTTAGTTGGGGAACCAGGAACCGGTAAAACGGCGATTGCTGAAGGGCTTGCCCATCGAATTATTGATGGAGATATTCCTGAAAACCTTAAGGATAAACAAATTTTCGCCTTAGATATGGGGGCACTAATTGCTGGTGCTAAATACAAAGGTGAGTTTGAAGAACGTCTTAAATCTGTAATAAAAGAAGTTACGGAAAGTGATGGAGACATCGTTTTATTCATCGATGAAATCCATACGCTTGTAGGCGCTGGTGGCGGACAAGGCGCCATGGATGCCGCTAACATCTTAAAGCCTGCCTTAGCCCGCGGTGAGTTAAGAGCTATCGGTGCCACAACATTAGACGAATATCAAAAATACTTTGAGCAAGACAAAGCTTTAGAGCGTCGTTTTCAAAAAGTAACCGTTGATGAACCAGATACCGAAAGTGCGATTTCTATTCTAAGAGGAATTAAAGAAAAGTACGAAACGCACCATAAAGTGCGAATCAAAGATGAAGCTATTATTGGTGCCGTAGAACTCTCTGAGCGCTATATTACCAATCGATTTTTACCGGATAAAGCCATTGACTTAATGGATGAGGCAGCTTCTAAATTACGTATGGAAATCAATTCTAAACCTGAAGAATTAGACGTTCTAGACCGTAAGATTATGCAACTTGAAATTGAGCATGAGGCCATTAAACGTGAAAAAGATGAAACAAAACTTAAAAGTTTAAAAGCGGATCTTGCTAACCTTAAAGAAGAACGTAACGAGCTTAATGCGAAATGGAAATCAGAGAAAGAAGTTGTAGAAAACGTTCAGAATATTAAGCAAGATATCGAAACCTTTAAAATTGAAGCGGAACGTGCCGAGCGTGAAGGCGATTACGGTAAAGTTGCCGAAATTCGATACGGAAAGATCAAAGAAGCGACGGAGCAACTTGAAAACTACCAAAAACAACTTGCCGCACAACAAGAAACCTCTTTAATTAAAGAAGAAGTTACTTATGAAGATATCGCTGATGTTATTGCAAAATGGACTGGAATTCCGGTGACCAAAATGCTACAGAGTGATCGTGAAAAATTACTTAAACTTGAAGATGAACTGCACAAACGTGTGGTAGGACAAGAAGAAGCCATTGAAGCTGTTAGTGATGCGGTACGCCGCTCTCGCGCTGGATTACAAAATCCGAATAAACCGGTGGGTACCTTCCTATTTTTAGGAACTACAGGTGTGGGAAAAACCGAATTAGCAAAAGCATTAGCAGAATATTTGTTTAATGATGAAAATGCGATGACTCGGATTGATATGAGTGAATACCAAGAACGCCATGCCGTAAGTCGTTTAGTGGGGGCACCTCCAGGATACGTGGGTTATGATGAAGGCGGACAACTCACAGAAGCCGTGAGAAGAAAACCTTACTCTGTGGTCTTGTTAGATGAAATTGAAAAAGCCCATCCCGACACCTTTAATATTCTTTTACAGGTCTTAGATGAAGGCCGATTGACAGATAACAAAGGGCGTGTGGCCGATTTTAAAAACACCATCATTATCATGACCTCTAATATGGGAAGCCATATTATACAAGAGCGTTTTGAAGCCACAAAAGATGTTGCTTCTGCTATGGAATTAGCTAAAATTGATGTCTTGGCTCTATTAAAGCAAACGGTAAGACCAGAGTTTTTAAATCGTATTGATGATACCATAATGTTTACGCCACTGTCTAAAGAAAACATCTTGGACATTGTAGGACTCCAACTTAAAGGCATCACCAAAATGATTGCGCAACAAGGAATCACTTTTGACGCCACTCCGGAAGCTGCACGTTATTTAGCGGACAAAGGCTATCATCCAGAATATGGCGCACGACCTGTAAAACGTGTGATTCAAAAAGAAGTTCTTAACGCATTGAGTAAAGAGATTTTATCAGGAAAAGTCTCTACGGATAGCATTATTCTACTTGATGAGTTTGATAAGCAATTGGTCTTTAGAAATCAAGGGGATTTAGTCACTGAAGAGTTTTAAATTAAAACTTTGAGGCATTAAATTACATTTTTAAACACCTTTAAAAGCAACATTTAGTTTTCGATAGGAAACCAAGAGTGTTGCTTTTTTCATGCCCTTTTTTTACGCTAAAAACTTATAAATAAAAGTACGACTACAAGCGGTGGCCTATATTAAAATTTTGACATTCTAGTATCAGACTAAGGGCTTTTCATAAGTCAAATAAACGTTCAAAACTTAGGAAAAACACTTCAATTTTAATTTCAAAATATATTAAAACAAAGACTGATTTAGGAGCATAAAATCCATTACATGTTATGAAAATAAGTTGTAATAATTCAGGCTTCAATTCAGAAATCAAAAAAGACATTTAAGAAAAACAATGCAGGTATTGACTTTATTTTAGGTAAAACAACTCCTAAATGGTTAAGAAACATTTTTTTAATCAAATTTCATACACCCCTAAAATTAAGGGGTTTAAAGCCGTGTTTTTAACTTTTCGACCAAATGCACTATAAATTTACCCAATTTATTGTGCTTTTTATCGGAGAAATACTTAGTTTTGTCGAGCTATTTAATCCTTCCCTTTAAGTTTATTACCGATGTACTGAAATCTTTAATGAGATGACGACATCATTCAATTTATAGTATAACCCTACTTATATAATAGATGAATTTAAATCGATACCTAGACCACACTTTATTAAGTGCCTCTGCCACCGAAGCAGACATTTTACAACTTTGCGAAGAAGCATTGAAATACAATTTCTATTCCGTATGCGTGAATAGTAGCAATGTAATCCTCGCCAAACAAGCCTTAGGACATTCTGATGTTAAAATCTGTACTGTCGTAGGATTCCCTCTTGGAGCGATGTCTACTGAAGCTAAAATTTTTGAAGCTAAAAATGCCATAGAGCAAGGCGCTACTGAAATCGATATGGTTTTAAATATCGGTCGTTTAAAAAGTAAAAATTACCTCGCAGTTCTTAAGGATATCAGTGACGTAAAGCGCGCTATTGGCTTTACAACCCTTAAAGTTATCCTAGAAATTAGCGAACTCTCTAAAAATGAAATCGTAAAAGCTTGTGAAATCTGTATGGATGCTAAAGCCGATTTTATAAAAACCTCAACCGGATTTTCTAAAAGTGGCGCAACCCTAACAGCGGTAAAAATTATGCGTAAAACCGTTCGTGACCAGGTTAAAATTAAAGCTTCTGGAGGTATTAGAGATGCTGAAACAGCTCAGAAATACATTGATATTGGTGTTGACCGCATCGGAGCTTCGGCGGGTGTTGCCATGATGAATGAGTTAGCCGCTAAAGCTGCTTATTAATTGCGCTACTTTGCTTAACTTTGTACTATGAGTGTACACATCGGAGCAAAAAAAGGCGACATCGCAGAGACCATCCTATTACCAGGAGACCCATTAAGAGCAAAATGGATTGCTGAAACTTATTTTGACAATCCATTTTGTTTCAATGAAGTTAGAGGCATGTATGGCTATACAGGGACCTATAACGGAAAACGTGTTTCTGTAATGGGAACAGGTATGGGCGTCCCAAGTATTTCTATCTACGCTAACGAACTTATTACCGAGTATGGCGTAAAAAATCTTATTAGAGTAGGAAGCGCTGGCTCCTACCAAGCCGACGTTAAAATTAGAGATGTGGTTTTGGCCATGTCAGCTTCATCAACCTCTGGGGTTAATGAATTACGTTTTGGCGGTGCGGACTATGCGCCAACTGCAAATTTCGGTTTATTTATTAAAGCCGTAGAAGCTGCCCGTTCTAAAAATATTCCTATCAAAGCCGGAAATGTTCTATCTTCAGATGAATTTTATGAAGACGATAAAGAGTCCTTTAAAAAATGGTCTAAATTCGGTGTCTTATGTGTAGAAATGGAAGCCGCCGGCTTATATACCATTGCCGCTAAACACAGGGTAAATGCCCTTGCCATTCTAACTATTTCAGATTCTTTGGTTTCAGGAGAATCAACAACTAGTAAAGAGCGCGAAACCACCTTTAAACATATGATTGAAGTCGCATTAGAATTGGCTTAAATTTAGAATACGCACAAGTTCTCCAATTTCAACAGTTATGAGAAAACAGATTATAATTTTATTAATTGCTGCAATAGGCCTAGTCTCTTGCAAAGACCAAGTGCCATCTAATACTGCGAGTACAAGCACCTATTACCTCATTAGGCATGCTGAAAAAGATCGGTCTGATGCTTCTAACAAAAATCCTGATTTAAACGAAAAAGGACTGAAACGTGCACAACATTGGGCAGATTATTTTAAGTCAATCCCTTTTGATGCCGTATATACTACCGCCTATAAGCGTACGGAACAAACAGCACAACCCACAGCAGAAGCTAAGCAATTAGCGGTTCAATATTATAATCCTTCAGACCTTGAGATCGACAAGTTTATCAGTAAAACCCAAGGCAAAACCGTGTTAATCGTTGGACATAGCAACACCACCCCAAAATTTGTTAATGCTTTATTGGGTGAAGAGAAATATGAGGCTATTGCTGATGATAATAATGCCAACTTGTATATTGTGACACGCTCTGAAGATCAAACAAAATCGGAGCTCTTAGTCGTTGACTAATTCTACAGTAACGTTCTCCAATTCAATTTTAGACAATAATTTTAATGAATTGGCCTCAAAGGCTTTTCCTAAATCTTCTAGTTTTAAAGCGGCATCGTCGGTTTTAAAATTATTATAGTCCACAAATCGAAGTCCACCGCGGTAACGCTCGTTATAAGCCTCTCTAAAGCGCTGCCCTCTTCCACTTTCCTCTTCATAAGAATAAGCAAGGTAATCTACCTTAAAGCTATCGGTATGAATCCAATATATAAATTCGTCTTCAAAATCTTCCCCTCCACCGTCTTGATCAAAGGTGACTTTAATTTTATAATAAGCTTTGTCCTTAATGGTTTCTGTCCCTAAAAGCGTTTTATTTACGGCTTTATCGTTTAAGCCATAAGGCAGCACAGAGAAATAATGAACAGAATTTACAGAAGCCTCATAATTTTTAGCAATGGAATCTTCAAGCTGTACAAAAGCATCATTCTTATAACGCTCATACCCCACATTGCTTAACATATCAAAAATAGAATCTGTCCCTTCCACTTTAAGTCTTACCAATAAAAACTCATGATTCTTACGAAGCGCTTGGTAATAAACATCTCTAAATTCAAACTTCAAACTCGATTTTTGAAATCGCTCACCTCCCGCTACATCAATAGCTTTATCAATAATTTGGTTTGCCGTTAATGCGCTTTCAACCGTTTCAGTAGGTGTTACGGTATTCGTCTTTGCATTTTCATTTTTACATCCTAAAATAAAGATTAAGGCTGCGAGGAAGAAGTAGTTTTTCATATCATTGGTTTTACAATACTGCAGTCGCTAATGTATAGCTTAGATTACAGAATTATCCTAAATTCATGATAAAGGTTGCTTCAAAAGGTTTACAAAACGCCCAGAAAGCATGACGCTAAAGACGATCTAAAACCCAAACAGAAATCCCTTTCATTTTTTATATCTATAAGACTTCAAACTTCACACATACTTTCTTATCTTTGCCCACCATGCAAAAAACCGTCAACATACTCAATAGAAAAGCCAAGTTTCATTATGAAATTTTGGATAAATACACCGCTGGAATCGTGCTTTCTGGTACGGAGATTAAATCGATACGATCTGGACAAGCGTCTATCGCTGAAGGATTTTGTGAATTTAATGACAAAGGTGAACTTTTTGTAATTAACATGACGGTTGAAGAATACAAATACGGTACCTATTACAACCACCGACCTAAGGCTGAACGCAAGCTATTGCTGAATAAAAGAGAGCTAAAAAAGTTAGAAAAGGAAGTGAATATTAAAGGGAATGCTATTGTTCCGTTACGCTTGTTTATTAACGACCGTGGTTTGGCTAAACTTGTTATAGGCTTAGGAAAAGGTAAAAAACTTTACGATAAGCGCGATACCATTAAGGATCGTGACAATAAGCGAAACCTAGACCGTATTAAGAAGAACTTCCGCTAAGCGCTTTCTCAGCATCGACTTCATTTTATTTTTTTGCGTTAAATTTAGGGCGGACTCGCGTTTACTTTAAACTTTCGTCTATATTTATCTGGCCTTAAATTAGGGTCTTAACGTTCATTTTTAGTTGCGACTTTTATGATGCCTAACATTTAGATCACTTTACCTGTGGTTTAATGGACTAAAAGGGTCGTACATTAATTCATCAATCTCATCGTCTATGCAAAAACAATTCTTCGGTTTGTTGTGCCTCATCGCCACCACACTCGTTTCAGCCCAAATTAAAGGAAAAGTCACCGACCAAAACAATCAACCACTTCCTTTTGTAAATATTTTAATTGAGAATACCTACAAAGGCACAACGAGTAATGACGATGGTTTTTATGAACTAAACATAACCACTCCAAAAACCTATACGCTTGTCTTTAGCTATTTAGGCTATAAAACGGTAAAAAAAGAGGTACAGATTAGCCAGTTTCCTTATGAATTAGATATGGTTCTTATAGAAGAATCCGTGTCTTTAAACGAGGTGCTTATCGATTCTGAAACGGATCCGGCTAATGCCATAATACGCCAAACCATTGCCCATAGAGAAGCCAACCTTGCTAAAATAGAATCCTTTAAAGCCGATTTCTATTCGCGCGGATTACTTAAAATTGTAGACGCGCCAGAAAAAATAATGGGTCAAGAGCTAGGAGATTTGGGTGGTGGCTTAGACTCTACCCGCAGTGGTATTGTTTATTTATCTGAAACCATTTCTAAAATTCAATTTCTAAATCCCAATAAGCTGAAAGAAAAAATTACAGCTTCAAAAGTAAGTGGTGATAGTAATGGATTTAGTTTTAATAGTGCACTAGACGTAGACTACAATTTTTATAACAATACAATTTCTTTAGGAAATGAAATCATCTCTCCTATTGCCAATAATGCTTTTTCCTATTACAATTATAAACTTGAAGGAATGTTTTATAACGAACGAGGTCAGCTCATTAATAAAATAAAGGTAATTCCTAAGCGCAAAAATGATCCGGTTTTTTCTGGATTTATCTATATTGTTGAAGAGCAATGGACGCTTTTCGCTATAGAATTGAGCCTTACCGGAACTCAAGCTAAAATTCCTATTGTTGATCAGCTATCGTTACAGCAAAGTTTTTCGTATTCTGAAAATCATGAGCTTTGGGCATTAATTTCTCAGAGTATCGATTTAAAATATGCTCTTTTTGGCATTAAAGGTGAAGGCCGATTCACTGCCGTTTATAGCAATTATGAATTTAATATTGGACTCAGCAATAAAGACTTTACACGTGAAATTGTAACGTATGAAAAAGAGGCCAATACCAAAGATTCTATTTTTTGGAACAGCATTAGACCGGTCCCACTAACGGCTGAAGAACGTACCGATTACACAAAAAAAGATAGTCTTCAGGTGCTGCGCGAATCGCAACCTTATTTAGACTCTGTAGACCGCGTTAAAAACAAATTTAAAGTAAGTAACATTCTTGGCTACACCTATCAAAACTCCATTAAAGATTACCGCTTAGGTTTTAACATTCCAACCTTAAAAGCCGTACAATTTAACACCGTACAAGGTTATACCGCTAATGCCGATGTGTTTTACACCAAAAAATACGATGCCTATAATCGGTATTTCAATATCGATGGTTCTCTGCAATATGGATTTTCAGATCAGCGATTTCGGGCTTCAGCATCTATGATTTACAAATTTAATAGTATTACAAATTCATTTTTAGTGTTATCGGGTGGTGTTAGCGCAGAACAATTTAGTCCCTCTACGCCCATAACTCCACTGATAAATACGGTGAGTACCTTATTTTTTGAAGACAACTACATAAAGTTATACGACAAAAGCTACTTAGCCATCAATTATGCTGAAGAACTATTTAACGGTTTCAGAATTTATGCTGGTTTAAGTTATGAACGACGAAAAGCTATCTTTAACACCACAGACCAAACCTTTTTTAATGATGACGATGATGCTTACACCAGCAACAATCCTTTAGACGCCCTCGCTTTTGGGACTGCGCCTTTTAACACCCACCATACCCTCAAAGGAAATCTTGATGCCCGTATTAATTTTGGACAAAAATACTTAAGCTATCCCGATGCTAAATACAATGTGAATAATGAAGATTATCCAACCTTATACTTAGGCTACGAGACCAGTTTTGCGGCATCAGATCAGGACTATAATTACCATCAAATTAAAGCAAGCCTCAAACAAGCCTTCAACATTAAAGACAAAGGCCGTTTCCATTATAACCTAAAAGCAGGAAAGTTTTTTAATGCCGATAACATTGCGTTTATGGATTACCAACATTTTAACGGCAACCAAACTCATGTAAGCACTTCTGGAAATTACACCAATGTGTTTAACAATTTAGATTACTATACCGCTAGCACCAATGACGCTTATTTTGAAGGCCATATTGAGCACGACTTTAATGGTTATATCCTTGGAAAACTCCCGCTACTGAACAATTTAAATTTTAATTTGGTTTTAGGAATGCATGTTTTAGCACAACCTAATTTCAGTCCTTACCAAGAATACTCTGTAGGTGTAGACAATATTGGTTGGGGAAAGTGGAAATTTCTACGCGTTGACTATTTGCGCTCTTACCAAAGCGGATTTCAAAGTGATGCCGTTGTATTTGGTTTGAAATTCTTTTAAATTTACCCCATGAAAAAAATTGTTTTAACAGCCCTCCTACTCACGCTGTCTTTTGGAGCTTTTGCCCAAGACGATGTTGAAGAAAAAGATTACACATCCAATGTTGCCACTTTAAACAGCACTATTGAATCGCTATACACCGTAATTTCTGGCGATAAAGGTTTTAAACGCGATTGGGATTTATTTAAGCATTTGTTTCATGAGAATGCTAAACTTATTCCTGCTAGAAAATCGAGAAAGGATGAATTGAAAGTCCGCTATATGAGTGTTGACGATTATATTTCAACTTCAGGAGAATGGTTAGAAACCAATGGATTTCATGAAAGAGAAGTGCATAGAACGGTTGAATCTTTTGGGGCCATCACCCAAGTTTTTAGCACTTATGAAGCCTATAAAACTAAGACAGACGAGGTTCCTTTTCTAAAAGGCATCAATAGTATACAACTCTTCAATGACGGTACACGATGGTGGATTATCAATTTATTATGGACCCAAGAAACCGAAGACACACCAATTCCTGCAACCTATTTACCACAGGAAGACTAATGCAGAATTAACTTAAATTTTGCAGTATTTCAATATTATCATTTCATATTTGTGCCTTGAAATTACCTTTACACATAAAAAAAATCAGCGGTGCCCTAGCCCTTTTAGGGCTCATGGTTTTGTTGGTATTTTCACCTTGTAAAGTCAGAAATACAATTCAAAACTCCTTAGAAATTCCAATTACCAAAGTTTCTAATAAAAGTATTTCTTCATTAACAAATACCCTCTGCAAGTCTTCTGTAGAAGCCTACAATAGCCACTTAACAGCTTATAAGAAACTTCAATTTTCAGTTGCCACAACGCCCAATTTAAAAAACTTTAGCTTATATCGTGGTCTTGTCTTAAAGCCTTTGCTGGCACTAACTTATCGCGCTAGAGGCGAAATACCTCCCTTAGCGCCTTATTATATTCTCTATAAACATTGTAAGGCTTATCTATAATTTGTTTTCTAAACAGCATCCTAGCGACTTTCGCTAGCAGAAAATTAGTTTACACATTTATAGATATATACAATGAAATTACCTCTTAAAAATGACTCGGGTTTTTTAACCCTTTCCTTACGTATGGTGGTCGGTTGGACCTACTTTTCAGCCTTTTTTAGACGCACCATTTTAGCCGACAAATTAGATCCTGAAACCGCAGGCTATATTGGCGAAAAATTCAACCATTTCCTCCCTAATGCCTTAGGCATTAAACCCATGATTCTCTACCTCGTTGAAAATCCTGATATTTTATGGTATCATATGGTTGCCTTCACCATAATAGAAGGCCTTGTAGGACTTTTTATCATTTTCGGATTGTTCACACGCTTAATGAGTATTGGCGTATTCGGACTTGCCATGGGCATTCTTTTAGGCTCTGGTTGGATTGGAACCACCTGCCTAGATGAATGGCAAATAGGCGTCCTTGGTATTGCAACAGGATTCGTCCTATTCCTAACCGGAAGCGGCCGCTATTCCATAGACTATTACCTCTTAAAAAAGCAAGCCACAATCACAAAAACAAAAGGATTTGCTTGGTTGGGCTCTGGCCTTATTCCTTTAAAGAATAGTCTATTTTCAAAAATAGTGCTTATCGGTTCGTTTTTCATCTTAGGACTTACCTTATACACCAATCAGGTGTTTCACGGAGGACTTTGGGGAACTTTACATAATAAATCCGTTAAACCTAAATTAGAAATTACAGAAGCGCAGCTCCAACAAGATCATCTTTCTTTCGATCTCTTTAGAACCGAAGGTGTAGATGTTTATGGGGCGTGGATTATTAAAATGGACTTAAGTGATGCCAATGGTGATGTGATATGGTCTTTAGATCAGTCTCAATTAGCCCATTTAAACGAAGGTGCTATTGATAATTATTATGTCGCACAGATACAACCTGGAAAACATAGTTTAATTGTGCCTTTAGGGGCCAAGGCCCGTTTACATTTTAGAAATGAGACACTCAAAACTTTAGCCAAAGGAACGTATACCTTGAAAATAACGGACATTAGTGGACTCCATTGGGAACACAAGATCTCTAAACCCTAAATAAAGAAACGCCTAAAATTGTACGATTGAATTGACAATTTTAGGCGTTCTATTTTTATAAGATGACTTTAGGCCTCAGCTTTAGTTCTTATCTTCTAACATAGGTACAAATCGGAAATCTCCAAACTCATGTTTTTCAAATTCCTTAGGGCCTTTTCTAATAAATAAGGTCATGACCTGTACATTTTCTCCAACAGGAATAACCAAACGACCACCAATAGCCAACTGACTTAAAAGCGGATTAGGAACATAAGGCGCTCCTGCTGTAACAATTATACTTTGAAATGGTGCTTCTTCTGGTAAACCCTTATAACCGTCACCAAAAATTAACTGTTTCGCCCGATACCCAATTTTAGGTAAAAAATTAGAAGTCTTTTTATAAAGCTCTTTTTGGCGCTCTATACTATAGACTTTTGCTCCGAGCTCTAAAAGTACCGCGGTTTGGTAACCACTCCCTGTTCCTATTTCTAAAACTTTATCATCCGGACTCACTCGTAACAACTCCGATTGAAAGGCCACGGTATATGGCTGTGAAATGGTTTGGTCTGCCGCAATAGGAAACGCTTTATCCTGATAAGCATGGTCTATAAATCCTGAATCCATAAATAAATGCCTAGGAATTTTCCCTATAGCTTTTAATACCTTATGGTCTTTAATTCCTTTATTAACAAGGACCTCAACAAGTTGCTGACGCATCCCTTGATGCTTAAATGTATCTTTCAAAGCGTAGATTAGTTTCTGCTAAAATAAACCAAAGAAAAGCAATTTCCAACCCCAATAAACGCATTTTATTATCCTAAAATCCCCATGTCATAAGTAAAAACTCAGAATATCTCACAACACTAAATTGGCAAATTATGCTGTTAATGAGCTTGTAGAGTCTTAAAAATCACCTTAAAATTCGCACTATTTCACCCCGTTTTAGACCCTGAGATTTTGTAGGTTCTTATTTCAATTTCTAAGTGAAAACGACTATTTTTGTTAAAAACAGAAAAACATGCTGAAAGCTGGTGTTCTTGGTGCTGGTCACCTTGGTAAAATTCATTTAAGATTACTCAACCAATCGGATAAATACGATCTTGTTGGTTTCTACGATGCCGATCCTGAAAACGCAAAACGCGTTGTTGAAGAATTTGGTTATACCTATTTCGATTCTATAGACGCTTTAATTAAAGCCGTTGATGTGGTTGATATCGTTACACCGACACTCTCGCATTACGAGTGTGCAAAACAAGCCATAAAACAAGGAAAACATGTATTTATAGAAAAACCTATAACCAATACTGTTGAGGAAGCTGAAACCATTAGAGCTTTGGTTGCAGAACACGGTGTTAAAGGACAAGTAGGACACGTAGAACGTTTTAATCCTGCTTTTACCGGAGTAAAAGATCAGATTAAAAACCCTATGTTTATAGAGTGTCATCGTTTGGCTGAATTTAATCCACGTGGAACCGACGTTCCGGTGGTATTAGACCTTATGATTCATGATATTGATATTATTTTAAGTGTTGTACAATCTACAGTTACCCACATTTCTGCAAGTGGTGTATCTGTGGTCAGTGAAACGCCCGATATTGCTAATGCACGTATCGAGTTTAAAAATGGCTGTGTCGCTAATTTAACCGCGAGTAGAATTTCACTTAAAAACATGAGAAAAACACGTTTCTTTCAAAAAGACGCGTATATCTCGGTAGACTTTTTAGAAAAGAAATGTGAGGTTGTAAAAATGAAAGATGCTCCGGAAACTCCTGGCGATTTTGATATGATTTTACAAAACGCAGAAGGCGTTAAAAAACAAATTTATTTCGATAATCCTGACATTGCTAATAACAACGCGATTTTAGATGAACTTGAAACGTTTGCAGAAGCTATAAATACCAACACAAAACCTATAGTAACACTTCATGATGGTACAGAAGCTTTACGTGTTGCCAATATGATTATCAATCAATTTTAAGACTTACAACGTTTAGGCCTTCGGGTTTTATTTAAAAATAAAACCCTTAGCTTAAAGCTTTATAGTATAACTAAATAAACGCTTTACTTTATATAAATAGATAAAGCATTAACAAAATTCTTATTTCGCCCACGTAAGAATTCCTTCGCTCTAGGAAGGCTAATTTGGGCTTTTTTATTTATGAAAAACATCGCTGTTATAGGTGCAGGAACTATGGGGAATGGTATTGCCCATACCTTTGCACAATCTGGATTTAAAGTACAACTTATTGATCTTAACGACGCCTCTTTAAAACGTGGAATGGATACCATTGCTCGTAATTTAGACCGTATGGTTGCTAAAGAAAAAATAAGTGCTGCTGATAAGGCAGAGACCTTAGGCAACATTACTACATTTACCGACACCCAAGAAGGGGTTAAAAATGTAGACTTAGTTGTAGAAGCCGCTACGGAAAACCTAGACTTAAAGCTTAAAATTTTTAAACAACTAGACGAGGTTTGTGAAGCACACACCATTTTGGCAACCAACACCTCATCAATATCAATCACTCAGATTGCTGCGGCAACCTCAAGACCAGAACAAGTTATTGGTATGCACTTTATGAATCCGGTGCCAATAATGAAATTGGTTGAAATTATAAGAGGTTATAACACGAGTGATGCAGTGACCACAAGCATTATGGAACTCTCAAAAACACTTGGTAAAGTTCCAACAGAGGTCAATGATTACCCTGGTTTTGTAGCCAATCGTATTTTAATGCCAATGATTAACGAATCTATAGAAACCCTCTATAATGGTGTTGCTGGAGTTGAAGAAATAGATACTGTTATGAAGCTAGGTATGGCACACCCAATGGGACCATTACAACTGGCTGATTTTATTGGTTTAGATGTTTGCCTATCGATTTTAAACGTTATGTATGACGGATTTAAAAACCCAAAGTACGCCCCTTGCCCACTGTTAGTCAATATGGTAATGGCTGGAAAATTAGGCGTTAAATCTGGAGAAGGATTTTATGATTATGCAGAAAGTAGAAAAGCAGAAAAAGTGTCTGAACAGTTTGCAAAACACTAAAGCCCAATTTTAAGCTTTACAGTTTTTTTTTAGAGCTGTAAAGCTTAGCCCTCGGCGATGGTATTGAAGCCACACGATTCTATTTAAAAGGATTCTTATTTTAATGTAGGTTCATTTTTAATTGAAAGCAAAAGGCGTAACAGCAATTTATAAGACTTCAACCCAAGTAGCGTCTATAACAAAAAGCATCGTTATTTTAGTTCAAACTCCATACTTAAAGACTTATACTTTTAAATATCCATGCCGAATATTATTCCATTTAAAGCTGTAAAACCCACAAGAGCCATTGTAGGCCTCGTTGCGGCGCGCCCTTATCAAAGTTATACTTTAGATGAGCGCGAGTCCAGAATGGCCTATAATCCTTTTAGTTTTCTTCATATCGTCAATCCAGGTTATAAATATGATCAGGAAGTTACCGGTAAAGAACGCTACCGAATGGTTCAAAATCGTTATTTAGAATTTAAAGAAGACGGTATTTTTGTTCAAGATGAAACCCCATCGTTTTATGTCTATAAAATTGTAAATAGACATGGGCATGAGTTTAATGGTATTATAGCGGCAGCTAGTGCTGAAGATTATGAAAAGAATCTGATAAAAAAGCACGAAGACACTATTGCTCAACGTGAAGAAACCTTTAAATCTTACCTTCAAACCGTAGGCTTTAACGCTGAGCCTGTATTACTAACGTATCCTGACAATGCCGTCATTGCAGCGATTATAAAAGACACGCAAAAAGGTTATGCCGAGTTTGAGTTTACTATGACCTATAGGGATACGCATTATCTCTGGAAAGTAGAAGACCCTAAAACTATTGGTATTATACAAGAGGAATTTAAAAAGATGAAAACGGTTTACATTGCCGATGGACATCACCGCTCAGCATCCTCCTATCTTTTATATAAAGATGAAAGAGCTAAAAACCCGAAGCATCAAGGCAATGAGTCTTACAATTATTTTATGTCTTATTTAATTCCGGAATCGGAATTGGTTATTCAAGAATTTAACCGCTTGGTAAAAGATCTCAACGGGTTTACTAAGGAAGAATTTTTAATTCAGCTCGATACCACTTTCAGGATAGAAAATAGAGGCATTATGCCTTATCAGCCTAAAGAGGCGCATCATTTTAGTATGTATTTAGATGGTGAATTTTATTCTTTATTTTTAAGAAAAACGGCCTATGAGTTTCATACGGCATTAGATGCCTTAGATGCACAGATATTATATAAAACCATTCTTCAGCCTTTATTAGGTATTGACGATTTAAGGCATAACGACAGAATTTCGTATGTTAATGGTCAACACGAAATGGTGACTATAAAAAGCAGTGTAGATAGCGGTGCGTTTAAAGTGGGTTTTGGTTTATGCCCCTCTAACGTACACCAAATGAAACAAATTGCCGATGAAGGTTTAACCATGCCGCCAAAAAGCACCTATATTTTACCAAAATTAAGGAGCGGCATTACCATTTATGAATATTAAAGAACTACAAATTATTAAAGCTAACGCATTTTATAATTCATTTACAAACTCATGAGCATTACAAAACATTTAAAAGAAATAAAAGCAAGCCTACCGGAAACTGTAACATTGGTTGCAGTGTCTAAAACAAAACCTGTTTCAGATTTAATGGAAGCTTACAATGCTGGTCAACGTATTTTTGGAGAGAACAAGATCCAAGAAATGGCTGAGAAACATGCCGAAATGCCAAAAGATATTGAGTGGCATATGATTGGACACGTTCAGCGTAATAAGGTTAAATATATGGCCGAATTTGTAAGCTTAATTCATGGTGTAGACAGCTTCAAACTCTTAAAAGAAATTAATAAACAAGCCGAAAAGCACAACCGCATTATAGACTGCTTATTTCAAATTAAAATTGCCGAAGAAGATAGCAAGTTCGGAATGTCTGCTGATGAGGCTTCACAACTGTTAGCATCGGAAGAATTTTCAGAATTAAAACATATTCGTATTGTTGGTCTCATGGGAATGGCTACATTTACAGAAGACCTTGAACAGGTTGAAAATGAGTTTCAATACTTAAAACGCACTTTTACTGCGCTTAAAGCCGAGCATTCAGAACTTCAAATTGTAAGTATGGGAATGAGTGGTGATTATGAGCTGGCCATTAAAAATGGAAGTACTATGGTTCGTGTAGGAAGTCGTATCTTTGGATCTCGGAATTACAATAACTAGTTCTCAATGCTGTAGCAGTTTTCTGCCTACGATTAAACCTTAAAATTTATAACGTTATTTACGCAATATTAGACATAGAAACCACCGGTGGTAAGTTCAATGAAGAAGGCATAACTGAGATAGCAATTTATAAATTTGACGGTCACGCCATTGTAGATCAGTTTATTTCTTTGGTTAATCCGGAGCGCGAAATTCAACCTTTTGTCGTCAATTTAACAGGCATAAATTCTAATATGCTTAAAAATGCGCCTAAGTTTTACGAAGTTGCAAAACGCATTGTTGAAATTACGGAAGACTGCATCATCGTTGCCCATAATTCTTCTTTTGATTATAGAATTCTAAAGACCGAATTTAAACGTTTAGGCTTTCCTTTTAAACGCAAGACCCTTTGTACTGTTGAGCTCTCACAACAACTTATTCCAGATATGCCCTCTTACAGTTTGGGTAAACTCACCCGTTCTTTAGGCATACCTATGAGCGACAGACACCGTGCTAATGGTGATGCTATGGCTACGGTGAAGTTATTTAAAATGTTGCTTCATAAAGATTTAGATAAAGCTATTGTTAAGGACGCTATTAAGGTGGAAAAAAAATCGAGCATAGCGCCTAATTTAAAAGATATCATTGACAACTTACCTTCAGATACAGGCGTGTATTACATCCATAATGCGGATGGCGAAATTATCTATATCGGTAAGAGCAATAATATAAGAAAACGTATTGTTCAGCATTTTACGGGTACCAATTCAAAATCAAAAAAAATACAACGCTTAGTCAATACGGTAACCTATGAAAAAACGGGTAGTGAACTCGCCGCGTTATTAAAAGAAAGTGCTGAAATAAAAACGCATAAGCCTATTTTTAATAGGGCTTTAAGACGTACCATTTTTACACATGCCTTATACCAATATACAGACAGCAACGGCTATATTAATCTAGAAATAGACAAATCTAATCGTCAAGAAACGCCTATAATCACTTTTAGTACGCGCTTAAGTGCTAAAAACTTTTTGTTTAAAGCGGTAGACCAATTTGAGCTTTGTCAGAAATTAACCGGTTTATATACCACTAAAAGCGGTTGTTTTAAATACGATGTTAAAGAATGCGAAGGGGCTTGCATTAATGAGGAACCTGTGGCGGCATACAACCAACGTGTAAAGCAGCTTATTGACAAGTATAGCTACCAAAACAAGGACATGCTGATTATAGATCGAGGACGTACCATTGAAGAAAAAACCGTGTTTTTAATTGAGAACGGTATTTTTAAAGGAATGGGATACTTTGATTTAAATCATCAAATCAATAATAGAGCTATTCTATCGTCAATCATTACGCCGATGGAAAACAATAGAGATACGCAGCATATTATTCAGAATTATATGAGGCGTAATAAGCGATTAAAAATAGTAGATTTAAAATAGATTTTCATGAAATTAAGGTTGTTTATCGTTGTATTTTTTATCAGCATTATTGGTTTTTCTCAAGAATACAATACGGCTATGTCTGTTTCTAGAAGTGATTTAGAACTCACCTCTTACAGTAAAGACTCTACTGCAAATGCTCTTGTTATTTACGATTATGGTAACAGTTTTGTGGATAAAAATACATTTTGGCTTAGAGTACAAAATCAAAGAAAAATAAAAATTTTAAGACCCGAAGGAATAGAACGAGGCCAATTTGAAGTTAAACTCTATAAAGGAAAATCTTCTGAAGAAAAAATTGAAAACATTAGTGCTACGACCTACAATTTAGTTAATGGGAAAATTGTTAAAAGTCATTTATCTAAGGACGCTATTTTTAAAGAGGAAAATGAAAACTATACTTTAGTAAAGTTTGCTTTGCCACAAGTAAAAGTAGGAAGTGTTTTAACGGTTAGATATGAAACACAATCTAAATTTATGTCTAAATATCAGCCGTGGTATTTCCAAGGACAAGACCCTGTAATGTACAGCGAATACAACACTAGTATTCCTGGTAATTACGAATATCATGTAAAATTAGTTGGTGGTATTCCTTTAGACACTAATGATGTTAGTTTAGAAAAAAAATGTTTAGAAGTGGGGCGTAATGGTTATTCAGACTGTGGGATTTCTAAGTATGTGATGAAAAATATACCCGCCTATAAATTGGAAGATTATACCACTACAGAGTTAAATTATATTTCTAGAATAGAATATGAACTAAGTGTGTTCCGTGGATTTGATGGCGTTGTTAAGAAAATAGCCAAAACATGGAAAAATGCGGATAAAGAATTAGAGACCGATGGAGATTTTGGAAGACAGATTAGTAAAAAGAGTCTCGTAAAAAATGTATTACCAGAGTCCATTTCTCTAATTTCTGATAAGCTAACTAAAGCGAAAGCTATTTATCAATTTGTTCTTGATAATTATAAATGGAACGGTAAATCTGAAAGGTATGATGTTTCAATAAAAACTTTAAATAAAGAGAAAGTAGGAAGTTCTTTTGAAATTAATTTACTCTTAGAAAATTTATTAAATATTGAAGGTATCAAAGCCTACCCTATCTTAATATCTACCAGACAAAATGGTTTAATAACTAAAATCTATCCTGTACTTAGTGACTTTAACTATGTCATCCTAAAAATTACAATAGATGAAAAAAGCTATTATTTAGATGCTACTGATCCTTTTCTCGTTTTTGGAGAATTACCTTTTAGAACTTTAAATCAATACGGAAGACTTATAGATTTTGATAATGGAAGTCATTGGGAAGATATCATTGTTAATGACAACTCTTTAAAATCACACAGTATAGAGTTATTTTCATATGAAGATGACCATTTTACAGGAAGAATAAACAGTAATTCTAAAGGGTATTATTCATATAATAAAAAAAAACAGTTTGAGGAAAACTCTACAAATTATAAAGAGAACAGCATTAATAATTACACTGATATTAAAATCATTGATCATAACATTAATGATTACGATAAAACAAAGTCAGAATTTAATGAAACTTTAAATTTTTCTTTAGAACCTGAAATTATAGGTAACAAAATTTACTTAAACCCCTTTATTTTAAAATTTTTTAATAAGAACCCTTTTCAATTACAAGAAAGAACATACCCTATAGATTTTGGTTACAAAAGCATTTTTATGTATAAAGTAAAAATAGATCTTAATGATAATTTAAAAATAGTAGAAATGCCTTCTTCCGTTAATTATGCCTTACCTAATAATGGCGGACGAATACTATTTAATACCAATATGAAAGATGAAGTACTAACGCTTTATTTTAAAATCCAATTTAATAAACCCATTTATTTACCTGAATATTATCCTTATCTAAAACAATTTATGGATAAGGTTGTAGAACTTCAAAACAATTCAGTAATTGTTTTAGAAAATCAATAGTGATACTTTTTTAGACTTTTAATGCCTATGGATTCTCAACAAAAACAAAAATGGAAACATAAAATTCACGAAGTGATTTATGAGGCCGACACACCCTCTGGTAAACTCTTTGATATTATTTTATTGGTACTCATCATCTTCAGTATCATTTTGGTGATGTTAGAAAGTATTGCAAGTATTGATGAAGAATACCATCAACTCTTATATGTCGGTGAATGGGTGGTGACTATTTTGTTTTCTGTTGAATATATTTTACGCATCATTTCCGTAAAGAAACCCTTAAAATATGTCTTTAGTTTTTTCGGTATCGTAGATTTTCTCTCTACCATACCTATGTATTTATCCTTTGTTTTTGTAGGCTCACAAGCGTTGGTCACCTTACGTGCGCTTCGTCTGTTAAGAGTCTTTAGAATTCTAAAATTGGCGCGTTATCTCGGTGCTTCTAATCATTTAAAAGCCTCACTTATTGCTAGCCGCGTAAAAATTATGGTATTCTTATTTGCGGTGATGATTACGTCGGTCATTTTCGGAACCATTATGTATTTGGTGGAAGGCGAGGCTAATGGTTTTGACAACATACCCAAAAGTATCTATTGGTGTGTGGTTACCTTAACCACTGTAGGTTTTGGAGACATTGCGCCACAAACGGCCTTAGGACAACTTATTACAACTTTTATTATGATTTTGGGTTACGGAATTATTGCTGTACCTACCGGAATTGTTTCTGCTGAGTACATTAGATCTGGAAAACAGAGCGATGATGAAAAAAAGTCTTTAGAATCTAATAACTACGATCAGGAAAATGACCCTACACAACATGTAACCATTCATCTGAACTCGCAACATTGTTCTAACTGTCATGTCTCTAATCATAGAGATAATGCCGACTTTTGTTACAATTGTGGTAACCAACTCCACCTTTAACCTTTTAAAATACCAATGGCACACCCATCCCCTAAATTTCTTATTTCTATTGTAGGCCCAACGGCTATTGGCAAAACGGCTTTAAGTATAAAATTAGCGCAGCATTTTAATACCGAAATTATTTCGGCCGACTCGCGTCAATTCTTTAAAGAAATGAATATTGGTACTGCGGTACCCTCTACTGAAGAATTGCAGGCTGCTCCACATCATTTTATTCAAAATAAATCGATACAGACCACTTATAACGTTGGAGACTTTGAGCGTGAAGCCATTTTAAAACTTCAAGAGTTACACCAAAAACAGGACGTTGTAGTCATGGTAGGCGGTTCGGGCTTGTATGTAAAAGCTGTAAAGGATGGTTTAGATTATTTTCCGGAGGTTGATGCGCAGATAAGAACAGATCTTAATGCCAAATTTGAAAAAGATGGTTTAGAAGTTCTTCATGAGCAATTAAAAACTTTAGATCCTAAGGCATACCGTACCATTGCTATTGATAATCCTAAACGGGTTATTAGAGCTTTAGAAATTTGTATTGGCACTGGACAACCTTATACCTCCTTTTTAACCGATCCTGAAAAAGAGCGTCCGTTTAAAACTATAAGTATTGGACTTAATGCCGAGCGTTCTATAATCTACGATCGTATTAACCAACGTGTAGATCTTATGGTTGAAAATGGCTTGTTAGATGAAGTAAAAGGATTACTCCCTTATAAAGATCTCAATGCCTTAAATACGGTGGGTTATAAAGAGCTGTTTCAATATTTTGAAGACCATCATAGTTTAGATTTTGCCCTTTCTGAAATAAAAAAGAACACACGACGCTTTGCTAAACGCCAGCTTACCTGGTTTAGGAAAGATCCTTCCATAGAATGGTTTGATTATAAAACCGATATCTCACAAATTATAAGTTATATAGAAGCTCAACTTTAATTTTGAAAGGTTGAAGTTTGTCTTATAAAACACAAAAAATCCAGCGGAATTAACCACTGGATTTTTTTATAAATCTAATTTATTTGGACTTATTTGTTTACCACCAATCTAAATCCTTCTCCATGTATATTTAAGATTTCTACACTTGGATCTGGTTTTAAATACTTACGTAATTTCGCAATATAAACATCCATACTTCGTGATGTAAAGTAGTTATCATCACGCCAAATTTTTGTTAATGCTAATTCTCTAGGCATTAAATCATTTTCATGTAAAGCTAAAAGGCGTAATAATTCATTCTCTTTAGGAGATAATTTAGACGGTTCGCCACCATCAAATTTAAGGAAACGCAATTTAGAGTTAAGATCAAAGCGCCCAATTTTAAATTCAAATTGTTTGCTATCTGCAACGGTGTCTTTAGCTTTACGTTGCATAATGGCCTTGATTTTCATCAATAAAACTTCACTATCAAAAGGCTTATTAAGGTAATCATCTGCCCCCACTTTATAACCTTTAAGAACGTCTTCTTTCATAGCCTTAGCGGTTAAGAAAATAATAGGCACATCTTCATTCTTTTCTCTAATTTCCTTAGCCAAGGTAAAGCCATCTTTATAAGGCATCATGACATCTAGGATACAAAGATCATAATCATCTTTTTTGAATTTTTCAAAGCCTTCCATTCCGTTTTTGGCATGGACTACTTCGTAATCATTCATCATTAAATAATCTTTTAAAACAGTTCCAAAATTTGGATCGTCTTCTACCAAAAGAATTTTTTTATTTTGCTCTTCCATAATTCGTTTTTATGATATTAACGGCATCTTTATTATAAAAGTACTGCCTTTTCCTTTTTCACTTTCTACTGAAATATGACCATGATGGTCATCTACTATTTTTTTAACATAGGCTAAACCTAAGCCATGTCCTTTTACATTATGTACGTTTCCGGTGTGTTCTCTATAAAATTTTTCGAACACACGTTTTGCTACCGCTTTAGACATTCCGTTACCCTGATCTACCACTTTTAAAATAATGCTATTCCCTACATTTTCAGTATAAACATCAATCATTGGTGCATTATCCGAGTATTTTATAGCATTGTCTAATATATTAACCACCACATTAGTAAAATGCGTGTCATTAGCCAATATAGAAGTATGCTCTGCGTCTAAATGGCTTTTTACATAACCTTGTCTATCTTCTACTATTAACTCCACATGGGTAATGGCATCCTCTACTAAGTCGTGCATATCTAGGCGTTCCTTACTAATATTCAGCTCATTTTTATCAAGCTTAGAAATACGCAACACATTTTCTACCTGCGCATGCATCCGCTTATTCTCTTCTTTAATCATGCCTAAGTAACGTCTTACCTTTTCTTGATCGCAAATAATTTTAGGATTTTTTATAGAGTCTAAAGCTAAATTTATAGTCGCAATAGGGGTTTTAAACTCATGCGTCATATTATTTATAAAATCGGTCTTAATCTGAGAAATCTGTCGCTGTCTTATCAATTGATAAATAGCGCTAGAATAAGCTAAAATGATAATTCCTGTAAAAACAATAGACAATACAATCATCCATAAAATTGAGGACAACAGGTATTTTTTTCGTCCTGTAAAGTCAACCCAAAGATTGTAACTACTTTCATTATTACCATCTAAAAAAACAGGCACTCCATAGGCTTCCCCATCGATTAACTCAAAATTTTCAGATCTTACTTTAGTCGCTAAATCATCATCATAAATGGCAAACTCAAAATCTAAATCAATTCCTTCTGCTCTTAACTCGCGCTTTAAAAAGGTTTCTACTTGCGCAGCAGAAACACGCTTATAAACAGGAGTGTCTTTTAACAAGGTCTTAAAGGTATCTTCATATACCTGCTTATCTAAAGCACTTAAAGACGAATATTCTCTTAATTGTGTTTGTGGGTCTATTCTTCTATTACCATCAATACTGGTATTATTATATGTTTCGGTAACCCGTTCACTAGATAATTTACTAACGTTAAAACTATCGGCATCAATTTCAAAGAACAAAGAAGGCACTTTAAAGCGTTCTTCTAAAACGGTATTACGGTGAATAATGGTCTTATCATTAACATCATCTTCCGTAGCAATAAATAATTGTTTAATGATTGAGGAATCGGCCTTATTGTCTTGACTTAAGTAAGGCTGAAGCTTCATAAAGTAATCGCGATACTCATAGTCTTCAATAGCCTGAGACACCAAACTTAATGATCGTCTTACACTAAACGTAAAATTTTTATTCTCATTTTCTAAACTGTTGTTTATGAAAAATGCTTGTACAAAAATAATCCCTATGAGCGATAAACTCATTAGGACTATTAATAACACGAATAGTTTTTTGTTCATTTCCCAAATTTAACATTTTAACATTTAGTGCAAATTAGGTTTAACCTAATGTTAACAAATGAAAGTGTATAATTAGGGATTTAACTTTTTTAGTAAGGAATTATGAATTTGCAAGGCTTTATCCTTGGCCTCTTTTAAGCTGTTGTTAACGATAACAAAGTCTGAAGCTTTTACCTTGTCTGCGTCTGACCATTGATTTTTAATAATAGACTTTACTTTGTCTTCGGTAGCCCCATCCCTAGCCATAACACGTTGTATACGCAAAGCCTCATCTGCTATGACGGTAATAATATAATCGTACTGATCTTGATGGTTATTTTCAAAAATAATGGCTGCTTCCTTAATGACATAAGGTGCCTCTTGTTGCTGTAACCAAGTTTTAAAATGCGCCGCCACTTTAGGGTGTACTATGGCATTCATTTTTTGGAGTAAGGCTTTATCGCTAAAAATCTTTGCCGATAAAAACGCTCTATTTAACACGCCCTCTTTATAGGCCTCGTCACCAAACAAACGGATTAACTGTTGCTTAATCTCTGTTGATGAATTCATTAAGGCCTTAGCTTCTTGGTCTGCAATATAGACCGGTACGCCTAAGGATTTAAAATATTTTAAAATGGTGGTTTTACCACTTCCTATGCCTCCTGTTAATCCTACAACCATATTATAATTCTATAAAATCAATTTGTTTCTGCTTAATGTTTACATACTTTACAAATTCTGAAGACTGCACCACCTTTGGAACTAAAAACCTTTGATTTTCTTCGCGGTCCAAATAATCACATGCCACTTTAAAATCTGAAGCCTTAATATGGTTATACTGATCTAAATCTACATAATAGCTCAATGTAACGGTTTTAGGAAAATAATTAATAACCACATCTTCGGGTTGGTTAATAATAGTAATAGGAACCTCTATGACCCCTTCGGTAAAACGCGCTACCTTTCCTTTAACATTTATGGTTTTAGGAAAGACTTCTACATTTTTAAAAGCCGAGATGTCTAAACCTACACTGCTATTAATATCCGTTTTCACCTCGTTAAGCTTTAAGGTTTCTGTTGTAATGGTTTCCATTTTTGAAATCTCCTCTACAGGCCCCACCACTTTTGCACTATCCATTTCTAAGGCAAAGCCACCTTTTAAATCATAGCCCACACTATACGCTATTTCTTTTTTAAATGTAATAGGAAGTTTTTTTGAAGCGCGTTTAGAATAGGCTATCGCCAACGTATCTGGAATTACCGAAATTAAATGGTAAGCATCCCCAAATTGTCGCTCTATAAGATATTTGTGCTTGGTAACGTCAAAAACAAAATAATCAGAGCGGACCGTAACATCTGTTTTAGCATCAACAATTAAGGCTTTAGTATTATCAAAAATAAAAGGCATTAACGAAAACCCCTTGGCCTCTACATAAGCTTCAATACTATTAGAGGAATCTTTTTTAATTAAAATTTCATCATCTACATGAATCAATTTCACCTTTAAACGTATGGTCTGTTTATAATCATTAGAGAGTTTAGAGAAAATTAAAAACACAAAGGCAACAAGAAAAAAGAGACTGAACCTTTTAAAATTTTTCTTTTTCAGGTAATCTATAATGTTAGTCTTTTTTTTTGAATTCATTGTTTAGTTAAAAAATAAATGAGGAAATGCCGTTTCTGGCGTCTTTCTTAATATAACGAGTGCAATTGTCGATTTTAAAAAGCCATAACCATAGCCAAAAAATTGAATACTTATAGCGCATAATGCCATACAAGCCACTTTAATATTTTTATTTGAAATTAGAGCTAAGATCCAAGCCAACGCAAAATAAACACCATATAAATATAAGAGGAAATAAGAGGACCACAAAGCTAAAAGGACCGCGATGAGCATTCCTAAGCTAAATACGGTTGGTAACCAATACACCACACTTTTAGAACTTGGATGCCATTGATTTAAAATGGGCCTTACTTGTCCAAACTTATGGACTTGTTTATAAAACTTAGACCAAGAGATCCGTCGCTTATGGTAAACAAAAGCTTTAGCAATTAAAACTGTTTTGTAACCTAATTGTTGTAAACGAAGTGATAAATCGGGATCTTCACCGGGATGGATTTTACCAAAGCCGCCGGTGGCTAAAAACGCGGCTTTAGATAAGCCCATATTAAAACTTCGGGGTTGAAAATCTTCAATCTTCTCCGCTCCTCCTCTAATTCCACCAGTTGTAATAAAAGAAGTCATAGCAAAATTAATTGCTTTTTGTAGCGGTGTAAAAGACGAATGTGCCGCGTCTGGTCCGCCAAAACAATCGTAATAGGTTTCCCTTAAAAATGATGAAATTGTATTTAAATAGTGTGGTGGTAATAAAACATCAGAGTCTAAGATGATAAAATAATTTCCCTTGGCGTTTCGCATTCCATAGTTTCTAGAATCGCCGGGTCCTGAATTTGGTTTATTAAAGTAAGAAATTTCTAACTGCTCTTTAAACGTATCTACAACCTGCTCTGAACTTTCTGTAGAGCCATCTTCTACAATAACAATCTCATACTGATGCTGCCCTTCTAAACTTAAAAAACTTTGCAAAAGTTCTTTAACCTCTTGAGGTCTGTTATAAACGGGTATAATAAAAGAAAAATATATCGCTGCCATATCTTACAAAGGTAAATAATACTAAGGTGACAATTAAAGCTAAAACCACTTTAAATAGTTCCATTTTTCATGTTTTTTATGGCTCCGCAACATATACGATTTACGCCAAAAAAAAGCCGCTTTTAAAGCGGCTTTTATATAAACTTAAGTTGATTTCTCTTATTTTTTAATCACTCTAATGGTTTCCGTAGTATTAGCAATGCTAACTTTTACAAAATAGGTCCCTGATGGTAATTGATCCATATCTATACGACTCGTTAAAGTCTGAGGTGTTAGACTTAAAACCTCTTGTCCTAACATATTATACATTACTACCTGTTCTATAGTACGCTTAGCATCTAAAGTTAAGCTTTGCGAAACAGGATTAGGATAGTAAGTAAATGCGGACTCATTTTCAAAATCAGTTGTAGATAGGCTCTCATCTGATGACCAAATTTTTATTTCAAAAGTTTTACCTTCTGTTGGAGCTGTATCATACTGATATATACGCGTATAATACGTCTCACCTACCGTTAAGTCCGTCGCATTAATTGTTTCCGAATTCCCGTAATTATCAGCACAAGTTACATAGGTTAAGTTATCACAAGTACCGGTGTATAACACAGCAACCCCATCAAAAGTAAGGTCGTAATTAATAGTTACATTCTCTGTTAAGGCCACAAAAGAAAACCAAACATCATCATTTGCATCACCTTCAAAACCATCACATACTTCTGCCGGAACACCAGATGGTAGAGCATTTTCTATAGTGCTTAATGTAGGTGTTGCAGCGTCCTCATCACTAATCTCCGTTTCTTGAACAATTATTTGGGCATTATAACAATCATTGTTTGCTGGAGGAGTCGCAACTGTTGCAAATGACTCAGGGCCTACCAAATCCGTAGCGACACCATCACAAAATCCTGTAACAAAAGCATCATAAGCTGTTTCTTCAACTAAATTAGCCACATACTCTGAAGCTTCTGTCACCGAAGCATTAGAATAAACGGGTGTATTTCCTAAGGCTGCGCTCTCTCCTTCAAGATAAATTTCAACTAAAAAAGTACTATTTCCTGTACCTGGTGTATACGTCACCACAACAGAATTAGACATAACATTTTCTAAATCAAGGTCTGAAGTTGGCTCACAAGACGCTGTCGTGGTAAAGTTTAAACTTGTTAACCCACTCGTTGTAGTAGCCCCTCCACAGTTGGCATTAATATAAACATCGTATTCTGTTAATGCAGAAAGCCCAGTTAGTAGAACACTCTCACCTTCAACGTTGGCATTAGCAAACACAGGCGTATTTGAATTAGATGCACTTTCTCCTACCAAATACACTTCTACTGTATAATCAATAACGCTAATACCATTGGTCTCCCAAGAAAGTTCAGCAGAGGCATCTTCTATATTACTGAGTTCAACCTCAAGAGGAGATAAACACGCACCTTCAGCAACAGTATCATTTCTTACACTTGTGCGACGACAAGTATAGATATCCGTAGAACAATATTCATTAATATGGTAATATACATTTACAGCTTGATCATTAACATCGGGTATGGTATTAATCGTTAGCGTTACCGGGGTTATCCCATAACCATAGATTACACTACCATCAGAACTCGTTATGGTTAGGAAATCAGTATCTATATCTGAGAAAAACGTATAGGTGTCACCATCTATAATCCCTGTAGTTTCGCTATACTCGCCAGAAAAATTACAAATAGATTGCTGTTCTATAGTTCCATTATTTTCCAAAACAGCGCCTTCATAGGGAGTTCCGCTTGTACATTGCGCCCACGCTACAGATCCGAGACACAAAGCAATAAGTAATAAAGTAATTTTTTTCATAAAAATGTATTTTAAGTAAGATTATTCTCTAAAAATATGTTAAAACAACAAGAATACTTCATCACAAATTACCCAATCGCCAAACAGCTCATAAATTCGATGAAATCACCAATTTAAAAAACCATAAGTCTATTCATTCAAGACTATGAACTTATTAGACCTACAAAACTTATAAAAATTGAGCCCCATTCCCCTAAGACTTTTTTGATTTTAATGATTTTGATAATAATAATAATAATAATAAAGTTCACTTACCTATAACCTTAAACAAAAAAAAACCAGAGAAGTGATCTTCTCTGGTTTTAACTCATTTATAATAATAAAATAGCGTATTTAAGTTATGCATTTATCATGCATGACAGTTTCTACTGCTTAATTACTCGAATCGTTTTAGTCACATTTGCAATAGTTACTTTAACAAAGTAAGTACCCGTTTGTAACTGAGACATATCTAATTCACTATCAACAGTATTAGGAGTAGCTCTTAATACTTCTTGACCTAGCATATTGTACATTGTCACTTGCTCTATAGAGTTTTGAGCATTTAAAGATAATGTGTTTTTAACTGGGTTTGGATAGTAAGTAAATGCGGCTTCTTTTTCAAAATCATTGATTCCTAAAGCTTCATCAGGAGACCATATTGCAATTGTGAAATCTGGTGAAGCTGTTGTGTAACCATAATAATGAAAAACTCTTACATAGTAAGTTTCACCAACTACAAAATCAGTACGACTAATTCTTGGATTACCAAATGTAGAATCATAATCATCACATTCAATTGATACTAAACTACCACAAGCTCCATTAAATAATTCAACTACACCATCAAAATCATCAGTTACATCAATATTAGCACTTGTTGACGTCGCTACAAAACTAAACCAAACATCATCATTTGCATTACTACCTGCACAGGCTTCAATACCTGAGTCTGTCGCTCCATCTATAGATGCTGCAATCTGAGTAGCAGAATCTAAATCAGTTATTTCATTTTCAACAGTTAACACCTCTGCACCTGAACAATCATCATTAGATGGAGGACACACTGACTGCGTTAAGGCATCACTTGATTGTTCACAACTTTCATCATTATCATCAGCTATTGTAATAACTACGTCCGTACCATTTACATAAGGACCAAAAGTTAAGGTAGTTGCTTCCGTTGCTGCTTGAGCATCACTACCTTGATCGTCAATTACTGTAATATCTGTAGCTGTTCCCATATCCGTAATATCTACTTCTATGTTAAACCCACCACTAGCTTCACAATCACTAACTACAGTGTATGCCGCTGTAGCATCTGTACAAGTGTTTTCTGTAATATCTAAAGTGTAACCCACAGAATTTGGTGATGCGTATGTAGAAATCACAATATAATATGTAGTTCCTCCAAGAACATCTACAGCTTCAATACCTCTATCAGCACTACCACTAGAACCTACAAAACCTACACAAGCGGTTGCTTCATCCGTAGGACATCCATCTAATAAATGAATGGCTGACCACGTAGCTGTTAATTCTGTTAAATCTAAATTAATATTAACATCTGCGCTTGGTGTATATGTATACACAACGTCATTTCCACTTAAATAATTAGCATTACAAACACTATCACCATTCCCGAAAAAATTACTATAATTTACAGTATCGTCTGTAGTGTTATACGGCAAAGCGTTTATAACGATTGGGTTTGTACAATCATCACCAATATTAGCTTGTGTCCATGATAAAGTAACGTAATTACTATCACCAGAATCTACGCCACAATTAGCTTGTACATAAATATCATAACTTTCACCTGCTGTTAAACCTGATAAGCTTAACATTGGGCTCGTTAAAGAACCAGTAATACCACCATCTCCTTGTGTATAAGGAGAAACACCATATTCATATGTCCAATCAGTTTCTGATCCACCTGCAACCCAACTAAGATCAACAGCGTCTAATGTGATATTGCTTGCTAATAAATCTGAAGGTTGTGGACAACTTATAGTTTGAGAAAGATAAAGATTATCTAAATAAAAATAACTATCTCCACTTTGCCATTCACCTCTAATTCTAAATTTAAAATCTGATCCTGATATTAAATTGTCAGCCGTAATAACTTCACTATAAGTAGTACAAGCTGTAGTTTCTGTAACTGCAAAAGAAGAAATTAAATTCCAATCGGTACCATCATTAGTTGAATATTCAACATATATAATGTAATCAACTGCATTGGATGCATAAGGTCTAGCCAACCAATCAAATTCAACTAATGTATCAGTACCATTTGAAATCCCTACATAATTTGGAGAGGTCAATGAACCATCATTCGATGCTGAGCTATACATATTATCAGCGATATTACCTGTTCCTTCACATAAATATGTGGAGATACTGTTAGTAAAGTAACTATATTGTGTCCATCCAGAAGGAAAGCCTGAATCGAGACTTTCATCGATAAAAATTTGAGCATTACTCTGCCATGAAAAAGCAAATAACACCAATAATAATAAAGTAATTTTCTTCATAAAAAATAATTTAAGTTAGTTATTCTTTAAAAATATGTTAATTCCCTGTAATATACTTAGCTTTAACTTTCAATTCGTTTAAATGAAGAAAATACCGACAAAAAACATTAACCTTTTAAAGTGTTAAATATTTAACATTAGCTTTAAGTTCTATTTTAAAATTCATCAATTTACGGACATAAAAAAAGCCATTATGCTTAAACATAATGGCTAATCGTTTATTATTAATTCTATTCTTCTACTGTTGCTGATCTACAAAAGCTTCCATAACAGCATCACTAACTCCCATATTACTAAAACCTCCATCATTGTAAAGGTTTTGTAATGTTACACGTTTTGTTAAATCACTAAATAGAGAAACGGTGTAATTTGCACAGTCTAATGCCGTAGCATTTCCTAAAGGCGACATTTTTTCAGCATAGGCAATAAAACCGTCAAACCCTTTAACCCCGCTACCTGCAGTTGTTGGTGTTGGCGATTGTGAAATGGTATTAACACGTACTTTTTTATCTTTTCCGAAGAAATAACCAAAGCTACGAGCAACACTTTCTAAAAAGGCTTTATTATCTGCCATATCGTTATAATCTGGAAATACGCGTTGTGCAGCCATATAGGTTAAAGCAACAATACTTCCCCACTCATTCATAGCATCTGCTTTGTATAAGGTTTGCATTACTTTATGAAAAGACATGGCTGAAACATCAGTTCCCTTTTGAGTCCATGCATAATTTTGATCTGTATAATGTTTTCCTTTTCTTACATTAATAGACATCCCTATAGAGTGCAATACAAAATCAATTTTACCTCCTAAAATCTCCATAGATTGCTCTACTAAGTTTTTTAAATCTTCTTCAGAAGTCGCATCTGCAGGAATGATTTGAGAACCTGTTTTTTCTGCAAGCTCATTAATTTGCCCCATACGCATCGCAACTGGTGCATTTGTTAAAACAAATGTTCCGCCTTCTTCATGTACACGTTCTGCTGTTTTCCAAGCGATAGAGTTTTCATCTAAGGCACCAAATATGATTCCTCGTTTTCCTTTTAATAAATTATAAGACATGTTATTTTTTATTTATTGATAAGCTATATTAAGAGTTCAAAGTTAATAAAACTTTAAACTTATTAGTCGGTTTTAATTCCTAAATCTGCCATATGACCAGCATAGGCCCTTTAGCCTTCCCTTCTTCTAACCTCTACGTCTATTAATATTATTACAATAGGTTTCTTTACAGCGGTTTAAGCTTCATTCTACGTTAGAAACTTTAAAATTCACTCTAGAGGCCTTCCCTCGCTTATATATTGGTTTCAAAGCCTATAAGCAATGTTAACCTAAAACCCGTTGATTAAGACTTGATCTGTTGTTTATTAATTTAATAATTGTTTGGCATGTGCCATGGCAGAATCTGTAATGGCTACACCTCCTAGCATCTGAGCTATCTCTACAATACGCTCTTCTTCTGATAGTTTTTTAAGGTTGGTATGCGTAACATCATCAATATCGGTTTTAAACACTTTAAAGTGCGCACTTCCTTTTGCTGCAATTTGAGGTAAATGGGTAATACTAAATACTTGCATTTTTAGACTCATTTGTTTCATGATATCTCCCATTTTATTAGAAATTTCTCCAGAAACTCCCGTATCAATCTCATCAAACATAATGGAAGGCAGCTGTATGTAATCTGCTAGAATAGATTTAATGGCTAACATAATACGCGACAACTCTCCTCCAGAAGCAGATTTTTTAAGCTCATTAAAACTAGACCCTTTGTTGGCCATAAACAAGAACTGTAAATTATCATTTCCGTTTTTAACAAAGTGCGTTAAAGGTTCTAACTCGACTTTAAATTTCGCATTTGGCATGCCTAATTCTGAAAGAATAGCTTCTAATTTTGAAACGAATACAGGAATGACCTTTTTTCGATTCTTGTGAATTTTAAGCGCCATTTGCTTAAGCTTTTCTTGGGCTTTTACAAGCTCTTGCTCTTTATCTGCAATGGCATCGTCTAAACTTTCTGTATCGTTTAATTTTAATTGTAAGGCATCTCTAATTTCAATTAAAGCTTTAACATCTAAGACGGCGTGCTTTTGAAACAGATTATTTATAATTTGAAGTTTGGTATTAATCCCCTCTAAGGCCTCAGGATCTGTAGAAAGTTTCTCTTCGAGGTCATCAATTTCAACCAAAATATCATCGAGCTCTATACCAATACTTACAATGCGTTCTTTTAGGTTTTCATAGGCTGCACCAAAGGAAGCAATTTTAGTTAACTCTTGTTTAGACGCGTTAATCTGATCTAAAACCCCCAATTGTTCAGCATTTAAAATGGCCTTAGCGCTTGTTAGTTTTTCGCCAATAATTTCTACATTATTAAGCGCTTCATATTCTGCTTCTAAGGCTTCTAAATCAACAGTTTCTAAATTAATTTCGGTCAATTCTTTTGTTAAAAAGAGATTGTAATCATATTCCTTAATCAATTCGGCTTTAGACTGCTTTAACTGCTCTAAAGTTTTTTCTAAACTTTTATAATGCTTTAATTGTTTTGAAAACGCCTCTATATTCAATTGGTTTTCGGCCAAGGCATCGATGACTTTAAATTGATAATCATCTTGCGTAACTTGTTGTGTTTGCTGCTGCGAGTGGATATCTATAAGATAAGCACTTAAAGCTCCTAAATTTTCTAAGGTTACGGGTGTATCATTAATGAAAGCTCTAGATTTTCCGGAAGGTAAAATTTCTCGCCTAATGATGGTTTGTACATCATAATCTAAATCTAAGGTTTTAAATAATGCCGATAAATTATAATTGGCAATATCGAAAACGGCCTCAATAACACATTTTTCTTTGCTATTTTTTACCTGACTTAAATCGGCACGTTTTCCTAAAACAAGCGATAAACCTCCTAATAATATGGATTTACCCGCACCGGTTTCTCCTGTAATAATTGTAAAACCATTATGAAATGAAACTTTAAGTTCATCTATAAGGGCGTAATTTTTTATGTGAAGTGATGTTAACAAGCGTCTATAGATTTAAGAATATAAAATTAAAAAATAACTCTAATTTTTAAGTGTTTTACTCGCCATTAAAAGCGGTCTTACACTCGGTAGGCTTAAAACACAACAAGCAAGCCACTCGCGTTTTTTAAATAAAAGCAGGCATTTAGTACTTAATGCTTCTCCATTTCTGTGAGTGCATAGGCGCAATTTTAGCCAAAAGATCTACGGTGTCTCTAATATTAACGCTAGGTCCACCTGAAAAAATATCGGCAATCTCATCGGCTTTAGCATCGAAAAATACACGCATAACGTAAGAGTTAGGTCTTACACTATGTACGCTTTGAAGCTCATTTAAGGCTAAAATGATTTCAGATTTTCCTTCTTTAGCATCTTCATTCATGATGTCTAATCCTTGAATATGATACTTGTATAACGCCGCTCTAATGCCTTTATACATTGGCGAGGTTAAATTATTAATGAGTGCAAATCGCGATTGTAATCCGTCTTCTAGCTTCCAACCTTGACCACTGAGTTGTTGTGAATAATTGGCAATGGTCCGTGCTTGTGTAAAATAGTCGTCGCCCCCATTAAGCTGAAACGTATCGGCATCCATTCCTAAAATCATATACACATGAAATGATAATACTGAAATGAGATTAGACTCGAACTGTGTTTCATTAAACACCAAATTCTGAAATTCTACATATTCAAAATTAAAAGTTCTATCGTTATAATTATACACCGGAGTGCTATAGGTTGAATTAAAAACAGGACGTGATGAAGACACCTGAAGCGTGGCTGAAAAGGCATTATTATTTTGCTCTTTTACATTTATAACCATACTGCAATTAATGCGCTCTTGGGGGCCAAAGCTTTGTGAGGTCCACTTGGTATTATTAATAAACTCTGTAAGTTGTGTCCCTAAGGTTTTAAAAATAATATCGTTTTCATTCCCGGTTTGCTGTGCAATGACGTTGACTGTACAGTTGAGTTCTTGTGCTACACTTGTTAAAGTAAGGAAGAAAGTAAAAATCAATAAAAGATTACGCATGGGTTTGTTTTAAGATCAATTGCATTAAATCTTTAGCGACATCGGCTTTAGATTTTAATTCCTGTTCTATAATGTCATTTGCTGACGTTATAAATGTAACTTTATTTGTTGACACTCCAAAACCGGCGCCTTTATCTTGTAACGAATTAAGGACAATAAGGTCTAAGTTTTTAGCTTTTAGTTTGCCTTTAGCATGCTCTAATTCGTTATTCGTTTCTAAAGCAAAACCAACTAAAAACTGACTGGTTTTAAGCGTTCCTAACGATTTTAAAATGTCTTTAGTTTTCTCTAATCCTATAGTAAACGTTGCCGATTGCTTTTTTATTTTCTGACTGGCCACTTCTTTAGGTCTGTAATCTGCAACCGCAGCAGAAAGAATAGCAATATGAGCTGTTGAAAAATGCTTGTGCACTTCGTTATACATCTCTTCAGCACTAACCACAGGTTTCAAGCTGACTAAATGATGATCTATTGTTTGGTGCGTAGGCCCACTGACTAGAGTTACTTCAGCCCCTAAATTGGCAGCTGCTTTGGCAATCTCAAAGCCCATTTTACCACTGGAATGATTTCCTATAAACCGAACAGGATCTATAGCTTCATAGGTAGGCCCTGCTGTAACTAAAACGTGTTGCCCTCTTAATGGCAATTGATCTAAGATATCCTTTTCAATAAAACCAACAATGGCTTCTGGCTCTGCCATACGACCTTCTCCAATTAAACCACTAGCAAGCTCACCCGTTCCTGCCGGAATCATGGTGTTACCATAAGATTGAAGTTTTACAAACGACGCTTTTGTAGACGCATGCTGATACATATCTAAGTCCATAGCAGGTGCAAAATACACCGGACATTTAGCAGAAAGATAGGTGGCTAAAAGAATGTTATCGCATACACCATTGGCCATTTTAGCCATAGTATTTGCCGTTGCGGGCGCGATAATAAAAAGATCGGCCCAAAGTCCTAAATCAACATGGTTGTTCCAAACTTGATCATCTTCATTTTGCTCATCTTCAGCAACAAATGAAGAACACACCGGATTTTTAGATAAGGTAGAAAGTGTAAGCGGTGTTATAAAATCTTTAGAAGCAGGCGTCATAACGACTTTAACGTTAGCGCCTGCTTTAATAAATAATCTGACTAAGTTCGCAGATTTATATGCGGCAATACCAGCAGTAATGCCCAATAAAATATTCTTATCCTTTAGAATAGACATCTAAGGTTATTAAATTATGGCTGAGGATCCTCAGTGTTTCTATGATAAATTTTGTTATCAATCCACTCTTTTACCGCTAAAGCATGTGGCTTAGGTAATTTTTCGTAAAACTTAGAAACTTCAATTTGTTCTTTGTTTTCAAAAATTTCCTCAAGACTATCATTGTAAGTTGCAAACTCTTCAAGCTTGTCAATTAACTCACGTCTAATGTCTGTATTAATCTGTTCGGCACGTCTAGCAATTACAGAAATTGCTTCATAGATATTATCTGTAGGAGCATCAATTTCATTTCGGTTGTAAGTCACTGTACTTACTGGTGCATCTGTCTTTTTTAAATCCATCATTATAATGTTCAACTTTTTGTAGTAAACGTATTTAATTCTTTTTGTAAATCCGCATTCATCATATCCGCAATCTCCGAATAGGTTGAATTAGGATAGCCTTTTTTAAGGGCATTGTAGTAATTTATAGCATCTTTTAGACGTTCTTCTTTTAAATGCTCCACACTTAATATCGCTAAATTATAAGCAGAATTAAAGCGGTAATAAAAGGCGTCACCTCTTAAGGATGTCCCTGGAAACTCTAATAAAAAGTTATTAAACGATTTAATAGACGCTTTATACTCACCAATGGTATTGTATTGCTTTGCGATTTCAAAAGCTTTCTTCTCTAATTTAAAATCTAACTCCTTTACTAAAGTATTGGCTTCACTTAAGTATTCAGAATTTGGATAACGATTTAAGAACAATTGTAACTTTTCAATCGCTTCAACCGTTTCTTTTTGCTCTTTAGAATATACCGGTGAGTTGTAATAATACCCTTTTGCAGCTAAAAAAGCAGCTTCTTCAGCTTTTTCACTTTGCGGATACACATCGGTAAATTTATCAAAATGAAAACTAGAAATATAGTAATCCCCTAATTGATACGAGCACATCGCATGCATAAAAGTAATCTTCTCTGCTTGTGGTTTTCCTCTAAATTGTTGAAGAATTTGATCTAACAATCTGTAAGATTTATTCCACTTCTCAGCCTCGTATAAATCAGTAGCCATTTCATATTTTGCAGCGGTATCATCAGACTTTAACGTCTTTTGAAAATCACTACAAGAAATAAATAAGATACTGACTAGTAATATGTATATTCCTCTCTTCATAAATAATAAACAGTGTGCAAAAGTAAACATTATAAACGGATTTAAAAAAAATTTATTATACGCTAAAATAAACCTTGCCTCAGCGCAAAAAATCAATTTATGCTAAGTTTAACTTTTACCTAAAACTTTAAGTTCTGCAGCAATCTTAGATTTTAAGTTATCTGTTGCTTCTACTAACGGTAAACGCACAACAGGCTTAGAAATATTTAGCGCACTTAATACAGCTTTAATTCCTGAAGGGTTATTTTCAGAAAAGATTAATCCGGTAATTGGCATTAATTTAAAATGAATATCGTACGCTTCTTTCGCTTTGCGTGCAATTCCTAAACGGATCATTTCAGAAAACTCTTTTGGTAAGGCTTGTCCGATAACCGAAATCACACCCGATCCTCCTGCTAAGGCTACACCTAAAGCTAAATCGTCATCTCCAGACAACACTAAAAAGCCTTTTGGTTTAGATCTTAATAATTCTAAATACTGGTGAACATTATTTCCGGCTTCTTTTACAGCTACGATATTCTCAAAATCCTTAGCCAAACGTAAAGTGGTTTCAGGAGTCATGTTAGATGCCGTTCGTCCTGGAACATTATATAAGATGATTGGTTTTGGAGATACTTCAGCAATAGCTTTAAAATGCTGATAAATCCCCTCTTGTGTTGGCTTACTATAATAAGGTGTTACAGATAAGATTCCATCAATCCCTGTAAAATCTGTGGTTCTAATTTCTTCAAGTACTGTTAAGGTGTTGTTCCCTCCTATTCCTAATACTAAAGGAAGTCTTCCCTTATTAACTTTAGATATAAATGCAATGAGTTCTTTTTTCTCTTCTGGCGTTACTGTTACGCTCTCTCCTGTGGTTCCACTTATTACTAAATAGTCCGTTCCATTTTCAATATTATATTCTACTAAACGCTCTAAGGCATCAAAATCAATGCTTAAGTCAGCGTTAAAAGGTGTAATTAATGCCACACCTGTTCCTATAAATTCAGTCATTATAATTTATTTAAGATATTTAAGTATTTTTTTAATTCTTGTTTAAAAATGTTGATGTCTTTTAAATCGACATCTATGATTAAATCGTATAACCGCTCATCGGTTCTTGTAATGCCTACTTTAAATTGGGCCTTGGAGGCTGCCGTAATTAAATCGAGCTGCAACACTGGATTTTTATAAAAGCTAATTAATAAATCGTAAGGCTCCTTAATGAAAGTCTCTAAGTCGGCATTTTTAATTTTTCCTTTCCAACCAAAGTCTTTTGGACTTACATGCGTATTCCATTGGTTATGCTCTAATTTGTCATCTAAAGTAAAAGCTATAATTTTGTGCTTCGGAGACTCTAAACCTAAAGATTTAAAAAAGACTCTAAAGACTTCAAATTCATGAAATTCGTTAGCATTTAAAAGGACAGCAACCGTTTTAATTTTAGTTTGGTTAACTCTAGATTTACGTGCAGCCAATAAATTGTTAACATATTTTCGATTCGATTTTTCTTTAAATGCTTTTAAAATCATTTACCTTTAGCCTTTGTGCAAATTTAGTAAAAGCACTTCAACTTTATTACAAACTTCTTATAAGTTATTCTAATGTCTATAAAACATCTTTTAAACCTCTGTGTACTACTGCTTATCTTCTCTTGTGCCTCGTCAGAAATTTCTAAAATTGAAGGCAAACGCTTAGATATTGATGCCACTTTAAAGACCGATCAGGCCATTGACGATTTTATAAAACCTTACCGTCTTCATATTAATAAAGACATGGATAGCGTTATTTCTTACGCGCCAGAAACCTATTCTAAAACCGATGGTAAATTTAATACGGCTATAGGAAACTTTATGGCCGATGCCGTTTATGCTGAAGGAAATCCCGTATTTAAAAAACAGACTCAAAAAGATCTTGATTTTGTGTTATTAAATTATGGTGGGATCCGATCTATAATTTCTAAAGGAAATATTACCACCCGAACTGCCTATGGTGTTATGCCGTTTGAAAACTCTGTTGTAGTCGCTGGCTTAAAAGGCACTCAAATTATGGAAATGATGGAATACCTTTCTCGCGGAAAACGAGCGCATCCTATATCAAAACAATTACAGTTAACCTTAGATGAAAACGGAAAAGTAAAATCCGCTACCATTCATGGTGCTCCTATTGATGAGAGCAAGACCTACTATGTGGCTACAAATGATTATCTTTATGATGGCGGTGATGGGATGACGTTTTTCCATCCTAATGAAGGTCTATATGTTTTAAACTATAAAATAAGAAACATCCTTATTGACCATTTTAAAAAATACGATACCATTAATCCTAAAAGAGACCAACGTTTTATTAAATTATAAAACGCATTCACTTATATCTAAATCTATTTTACGAAGTCATCCTTATAATATACCGTAAATAAAAGACCCATGAAAAGAAGACAATTTATACAAAAATCAACAGCAGCAACTGTATTAGCAAGTGTTGGTGGTCTAGGCTTACAATCTTTTAGTTCTTCCAAAACAAAAAAAATAACCATACTACATACTAACGATGTCCATAGCCATATTGACCCTTTTGGTCCAGAAGATGGTAGAAACGCCAATAAAGGTGGTGTTGCTAGGCGTGCTAGTTTAGTAGAATCTATTAGAGCTGAAAATCCGAATACCTTATTATTAGATGCCGGAGATATTTTTCAAGGAACGCCTTATTTTAATTATTACGGTGGTGAGTTAGAATTTAAACTCATGAGCATGTTAAAGTATGATGTTGCTACCATTGGTAATCATGATTTTGACAATGGAATTGATGGGTTGTACGCTCAAATTCCACATGCTGATTTTGAATTTGTTTCCGCCAATTACGATTTTACAAACACCGTGATGGACACGCATGTAAAACCGTATAAAATCCTAATTAAAGACGGTATTAAAATTGGAATTTTTGGATTAGGTGTTGAGTTAGAAGGCTTAGTTGGTAAAGACATGTATAAAGAAACGGTATACCTTGACCCTATTGAAAAAGCTCAGGATATGTCTCGTATTTTACGTGAAGATGAAGGTTGTGATTTGGTCATTTGCCTATCGCACCTCGGTTATGAATACAAGAATGCACCACAGAAAGTTAGCGATATTTCTTTAGCAAAAGCGACTAAAGACATCGATCTTATTATAGGAGGCCACACCCATACTTTTTTACCTAAACCAACCGTAGAAACTAATAGTGTTGGCAAAAGTGTTTTAGTTAACCAAGTGGGCTGTTTTGGGTTGTATTTAGGACGTGTTGACTTTTATTTTGAACCAGGAAGAAAAGTAAAATCTGATGGCGCTTCTATTATCGTTTAAATCTAACGCTGCGTAGTTTTAATCGTGCTTACGGCTGTGTTCTCATGAGATTTTTAAGATAAAATACCGCAAAGATTTAATCTATGCTGTAATTTTCATCGGTGTAATCTTGTATTGGATCTGAAAACTCTTGCTGAGATTGCAAGTAAAAGAAGGCCAACGCAATCATAAAAAAGAGCGAATAGATAAAGCCTAAATTATCATCTTTTAAAATATAATAATAGCTTAGCTGAATAATTTCCGAAAACACTAAAAATATAGACCCAATTAAAAAGAGCATCGATTTATTGGTGTTGCGGTACATATAATTAATTAAGGCTAAGGACAACAACAGCATCACAACAGCATTATAGGTATACTCTAAAGCGTACTCATATAAATTGAAAAAGCCTTCTGTTGTATTAGAAATAAGCGTAACACTAAACACGTCTAAAACCAATAAGATGATGATCGGTATAGTGAGCTCTTTAAAAACCGTTTTAAAATCGAGTTGCCTAATTATCTGAACAATAAGTAACGTGTAAGCGATAAGATATAGTGTATTAATACTAAAATAAATACAATCTACATTCTCTATCGCAACCTCAGGTTTTGACCAAGCCGCGACAGTAATAACCTCAGCTAAAGCGTATAACACCAAAAACGATAAAAATAATTTGGAAACATTAGGGGTCCAGCCCACATACAAAATAGTCAATAGCACCATGATGACAGCACTTGTTAAAGCCCCCTCAAACTCCAACGACATCGTTTGAAAAAAAACATAGGTCACCGCCAATAGCAGTAATACTATTTTTAAAATTCTCTTTACTAACATTAATTATCCCTTATTAACGCTAGCAAATATAAACAAATATCTAACTTTTCAACGGTAAAACTGCGTAATTCACCGAATAAATGTTATTTTTCTGTAAGAATTTATTTCATTTTATTCAAAAAAGACATTTCCGTTAAAATATTGATATTCAAACGCTCTGCTTTTTCACGTTTACTAGGTCCCATTTTATCTCCAGCAATTAAGAAACTCGTTTTTGATGAAATGGACGACGATACTTTTCCGCCGTTATCTTCAATAAGCTTTTTTAATTCGTTTCTAGAAATCGTTTCAAAAACTCCTGAAACCACAAAAGTCTGTCCTTTTAATTTCTCGGTTTGGTTGGCAAGTTGATCTGCAGAAATTTCTAATTGTACACCAAAACTTTTTAAACGCTCAATAATGGCTTTATTTTCTTCAGCATTAAAAAACTCCACGACACTTTGAGCAATACGCTCCCCTATTTCATCTACGGTAACTAAATCTGTAAGTGACGCCTGCATTAAAGCCTCTACAGACTTATAGTGCTTAGCGAGTTTCTTAGCCACTGTTTCGCCCACATAACGAATTCCTAAAGCGAATAGCACACGCTCAAAAGGAATTTGTTTAGACGCTTCAATACCATTTACTAAATTGACCGCACTTTTTTGAGCCATTCGCTCTAATGGAATCACTTGCTCTACGGTTAGGTCATATAAATCTGAGTAATTAGAAATTAAACCTTCTTTTACCAATAGTGTTACTGTTTCACCACCCAAACCATCAATATCCATAGCTTTCCTTGAGATAAAATGCTGAATACGACCTGCCACTTGAGTAGGACAGCCATTGTAATTAGGGCAGTAATGCTTGGCTTCGCCTTCTAAACGAATCAGTTCTGCATGACACTCCGGGCAATGGCTTATATATTCTGTAGGCAAAGAATCCTCTGGTCGTTTTGTAAGATCTACGGCGATAATCTTTGGTATAATTTCACCACCCTTTTCTACAAATACCTCATCACCTTCACGGATGTCTAGTTTTTCAATTTGATCGGCATTATGTAGCGAGGCACGTTTTACAATCGTTCCCGCCAATTGTACCGGTTCTAAGTTCGCTACAGGCGTAATAGCCCCTGTACGCCCCACTTGATAGGTGATTTTATTTAATCGGGTTGAAACTTGTTCGGCTTTAAACTTATAAGCCATAGCCCAACGTGGCGCTTTTGAGGTAAAGCCTAATTCGTCTTGCTGGTGAAGATTATTAACTTTAACCACAACCCCATCAATTTCAAAAGGTAAATCAAATCGGTGGGTGTCCCAATAATTAATATAATCTAAAACCTCATCTATAGAATGGACCAATTTGGCTTCTTGAGGCACTTTAAAACCCCATGATCGCGCTTTTTCTAAACCATCAAATTGCGATTCTATATTAAGGTTATTGCCCACAATACTATATAGTAAACATTCTAAAGGACGCTTTGCAACCTCGGCACTGTCTTGTAATTTTAAACTTCCAGAGGCCGTATTACGAGGGTTTTTATAAGGATCTTCACCATTTTCTATACGTTCCTCATTCATCTTTAAGAAGCCTGCAATTGGTAATACAATCTCTCCTCTAATATCAAAACGTTCCGGAAAATCGCCCGTTAACTGTAAAGGCACCGTATTTATCGTTTTTATATTACTCGTTACCTCATCACCTTGAACACCATCACCACGTGTTACCGCACGTAGTAATTTACCTTGCTCATAGGTAAGGCTTATAGACGCTCCATCATATTTTAGCTCGCAAGTATAACTTACATCGCCATCTACCATTTTTTTAACACGCGCTTCCCAATCTTGTAAATCTTCTTTAGAATACGAATTATCTAAAGAATACATTCTTGAGTCGTGTACTGTAGTTTTAAAATTTTTAGTTACCGCACCACCTACTCTTTGACTAGGCGAATTGGCATCAAAAAATTCAGGATGCGCCGCTTCTAATGCTTGAAGTTCTTTTAATTTAATATCAAAATCGTAATCGCTAATAGTAGCTTCGTCTAAAATATAATAATTGTAGTTATGCTGACGTAACTCTTCGCGAAGCGTATGTATTTTCTCTTGTATATTCATAGGTGTTATAAAATCGTAATCTTTAAGCGTTGGTAATTTTCATTGTAAGCACCATTTGTTTGCCAATAAGCATTAATGTGTACTACGTTAATTAAAAAGGAATGGTTAGACAACCAAACCCAATCCGGTTGATCTGCAATGGTCCAATTTAAAAAATTTAAATTGTGCATTGTGCTTAACTTTCCGTTTTCAATAGTTCCCCATTGTACAATTCCTCCGCCTTCATAAGGCTCAAAATTAAGGGAAATAATATGTTTTTGATCCGGTGAAATTTGTGGGGCAACTTCAAAAAGTGCCACCTCTTCCCCTGTTGTTTTATCGTACAAGCTAACATCACCACTCTCCCAATATTGTCCTGAAACTACATAGCTGTTCAAAACCTCTAGGTCTCCTAAGTACTGATAAATTTGCTGGCTATCTTCGGCATTTTCATCATTAATATCTTCAATACGCAAGGTGCCACTTGCTGTTGGTAATGCTAAAACTCCGGCTTCTTTCTTATAGGCCTCTGGGTTTGTAAATTCAGTTTCCCGTTTTAAAATCGTCTTAGGCATAGTGCCATCTGCCACCAATTCTAATTTTAAGAGCTTCTTTAAACATTTTGTTGGTGCATTATACTCATCAGTAAGAAAATAATATTGACACAATTCTGAATCGTAAATTCTCACTGCTTCAGCGCTGCATAAATACCCTTCAAAAACATAAGCTTTTACATGACGACTGGAGTTAGCCGTTTCTAAATAATAGTTTATAATGGCTTTTCGCCCTGTTATAACTTGCCCCTGATCATAAACCTCAAAGACCTCATCGGTATACCCTAAAATTTCAACTTGAGCAGCATTAGGCAACTTGCCAATAATTTGATTGTTTTGGTCTCTTACATTCAGGCCATTTTCAGCACATACAAAAGTATTTTCCCTCTTCGCAATGCGCTGCCTTTTCTCAACATTAAGATACTGAGAAGTACGCGCCTCCTCAAGTCTTAATGGCGCTTTGGTTGTTTCGCCATATAAGGAGAAACAACACAGGACTATACATAAGAGTACTAATTTTTGCATGCTTTAAACTTTGGATGGCTTCAGATTAAAGACCTTCTTTATTTAACCACTGCGGTGCAGGTAAAGGTTGGTAATTATTCATTTTTTCTAATAGCCCTTCAATTGTACAATCGATAACGACCGCATCTAAATTTTCTTGTTTTAGAAAGCCACGCTCCACCATCATTTTACTTTGAGCAATAAGCGCATCATAATAGCCATTGCTATTTAAAATACCTATTGGCTTTGTATGCAAGCCTAATTGGCCCCAGGTGGTAATTTCAAAAAACTCATCCATAGTCCCAAATCCTCCTGGAATTATGATAAAACCATCACTTTTATCGTACATAATAACCTTACGGTCATGCATATTATCGGTAATAATTAATTCTGAAAGGCCTGTATGTACAATCTCCTTTGTTTTTAAGAAATTAGGAATAATACCTATAACATCACCTTTTGCATTTAAAGCGCCTTCCGCCACCTTTCCCATAAGCCCAATTTTGGCAGCACCATACACCAAGGCCATTCCTTTTTGAGCTATGGTGTGCCCTAATTGAAAGGCTTCATTTATAATCTGGGGATCATTACCATCACTACTTCCACAAAAAACAGCTATACTTTTCATATTATATTTTTAGTCCTTTAAGCATTCTATCGTTTCCACTAAAATCTTTCAGTAAAACTACATTTTCAAATTCAGTTTCTTTTAATAAGGCTTTAGTTTCTTCGCCTAGATATTGATTAATTTCAAAATACAGCGCGCCTTTAGATTTTAATTTCTGAAGGGCGAAGTTAGTAATGGCTTTGTAAAATAACAACGGATTATCATCTTCTACAAACAACGCTAAATGAGGTTCATTCTCTAACACGTTAGGCTGAATTTCTACTTTCTCTAAAACTCTTACGTAGGGCGGATTAGACACAATGACATCAAAACTGATCTCTGAGGCCCAAGCCGCGTTGGCAGCATCATCTAAAATACTTGCTTCTATCCAAGTGATGTCTACCTTATGCTGTTCTGCGTTTTGCTTGGCCACCGTTAAAGCGTCTGAGCTCACATCTAAGGCGTAAACTTGAGCATTGGGCAAATTTTTGGCTAATGAAATCGCTATACAGCCCGATCCTGTTCCGATGTCTAAGATTTTTAGGTTTTTAGCATCTGAAGCATGAGCCTTTAGTATTAAATCTACCAACTCTTCAGTTTCTGGTCGTGGAATTAATACATTTTCATTCACCTTGAAGTTAAGACCGTAAAATTCGGTTTCCCCTAACAAGTACTGTATGGGCTTTTGTTGCTTTAAATGCTCTAAGGCCTTTATAAAGATTGTTGTTTCATCTTTAGTAATGGTAAATTCTGGCTCTAAGCTGAGTTGAATTCTTGGCACGTTTAAATAATGTTCCGTGCACATATAGAAAAAACTGCCCACTTCATGCGTCCCATATATAGCATCTAATTCGTTATGAAAAATACCTTTAAGCTCTAATAATTTCATCTTTACAACGCTTTTAACATCCATACGGTACATGAATAATGTCCGGTGTTTCCCATTGGTTTTTCTAACGGTTTAAAACCGACTTTCTTATAAAGTTTCCTCGCGTCCTCCATATAAGGTAAGGTTTCTAAGTAACACTGCTCAAATCCTGCTTGTTTTGCAAAATTAAGACAGGTTTCCATCATTTGGCTTCCTAGTCCTTTGCCTCGGGCCTCAGGCATAAAATACATTTTTTGCAATTCGCACACCTTTCCTTCATAGTTTTCTAAAGGTGCTATTCCCGCTCCACCAATAATCTCATCGTTATGTGCCACTACAAAATAAGCTTTATTGGCTTCATTATAGGTTTCCGTCATACAATCTAAAGCCGCATCTTCATAAGCCGTCCCTACTTTAGGCACGCCCATTTCTATTAAAACACTCCGAATAGCTTTGGCAATCTTAGGATTATCCTTCGCTTCAATTTCTCGAATAACAATAGTATCTTTACGCACTAAACTTTAATTTTTAAGGCTGAATTATTTTCGGCGAGAAAGATACATATAAAAAGAATTTTATGCTGAAAAGAGTCTTAATGTTTTCCCTATTTTTTACACTATTGGTCAGTTGTTCTTTCACTAAAAAGCCCGAATTTGTTAGGTTAGAGAACATTGAAGTCATTGACTCTAATTCTAAACAGATCACCATTAGAGCGGAAGCCCTATTTCTAAATAAGAATGATGTTGGGGGCACCTTAAAAACGGACGACTTAAAAGTCTACCTTAATGATTTAGAATTGGCTTCGGTTATTTCTGATGAATTTGATGTGCCAAGGAAAGAAAAATTCACCATTCCGCTAACCGTAAAGGTGGCCACCGAAAGCATAATGAACGATAAAAACTTGGGCAGTCTCCTTGGAAGCCTACTCACTCAAAGCCTACAACTGCATTATAAAGGCGCTATTAAATATAAAATTTTGGGTTACTCCTCTACCTATACGTTAGATGAAATTCAAGATGTAAAAATAAAATTTTAAGATTGACTTCTCACGACACTTACATTAAACGTTGCTTACAAATTGCTAAAAATGGCTTAGGCAGTACAAGGCCCAACCCTATGGTAGGTGCTGTTATTGTTTACAAAGACCAGATTATTAGTGAAGGATTTACCAGTGCTTATGGAGGCAACCATGCCGAAGTAAACGCAATTAACGCCGTAAAAGACCCTTCACTTTTAGAAAAAAGCACGATTTACGTCACCTTAGAACCTTGTAGCCATTTTGGAAAAACACCGCCTTGTAGCGATTTAATTATAGCCCGTAAAATTCCGAATGTGGTTATTGGTTGTGTAGATGATAATCCGGAAGTGGCCGGAAAAGGCATTGCAAGACTAAAAGCAGCAGGTTGCCATGTCACTGTGGGTGTTTTAGAAGCGGAATGCAAAGAACACCACAAGCGTTTTTTTAGCATCCATCAAAAACAACGGCCTTATATTATTTTAAAATGGGCCGAAACACAAGATGGTTTTATAGCGCCTAAATCAAGAAACGAACAGAAACCAGTTTGGATTACAAATAAGTACTCTCGTCAGCTTGTGCATAAGTGGCGTGCCGAAGAGCAAGCCATTTTAGTAGGAACCCAAACCGTGACAGAAGACAATCCTAGCTTAACCGTTAGAGATTGGTCTGGAGCCAACCCTATTAGAATTGTTTTAGATAAAGATTTTAAATTAGCTTCTGAAGCTAACATTTTTAATACCGACGCAGAAACCCTCGTTATTGGAAGTGCAAATCATGAGCATGAAGATACATTACAGTCTAACGTCTCTATAGATTGGAGCTTAAAACAGGACATTGCGAAACAAATCTGTGCGGTTTTATACCAACGTAATATAAATTCTGTCATTATTGAAGGTGGCGCTCAAACGCTACAAACCTTTATAGACGAAAACCTTTGGGACGAAGCTAGAGTCTTTATAGGACCGTCGCAATTTAATAAAGGGGTGAAAGCGCCTAAACTCAACGGACTTTTAGTTTCAGAACAGCCTATTTTAGATGATACGCTAAAGATTTTTAAACCAAAGTCTAAATAACCAATTAACACAACTAATCCCCCCTCTATTAAAGGGAAACACCAATGATTAAAACACTAATTTTCGATTTTGGCGATGTCTTTATCAACCTAGATAAACAAGGCGCTTTACAAAATGCTTTAAATGTATTTCAACTTAAAGCCTTAGATGCAGAAATAAACGCAACCAATGAATATTATGAAATGGGGAAAATGTCTACCGAAGCATTTATTCAGTTTTATAAAACCAGGTTTCCGCATTTAGATGAACAAACACTTGTAGAGGTGTGGAATTCTATCCTTAAAGATTTTCCAGAACATCGTTTAGAGTTTATTCAGAATTTAGCACAGCAAAAGCAATATAAGCTCATTCTGTTAAGCAATACCAATCACTTACATATTGATGCGGTAAAAGCTAGTGTTCCATTTTTTGAAGCCTTTAAAAATTGCTTTGATGTCTTTTATTTATCGCAAGAAATTCATTTTAGAAAACCTAATGCCGATATTTTTGAATTTGTTCTGAAGGAAAACAATCTAATAGCCGAAGAATGTCTTTTTATAGACGATACTAAAGCCAATACGGATACGGCGGAACGCCTCGGTTTTCATACCTGGAATATTGATGAAACCCAAGAAGATGTTGTCACACTTTTTGAAACTAAAAAGGACCTCTTTTGATTTACTTACTTATAAGCATCCTATCCTCTACAGCCATTTTTGTGCTTTTTAAGCTCTTAAAGAAATTTAATATTGATACGCTTCAAGTTATCGTTATAAATTATTTTATAGCTTTCTTTTGTGGGTTTCTATACTATGATGGCGAGGTAAATCCATCTGAGATCGTACAAACTAGTTGGTTTTTCGCGGCTGTAATGCTCGGATTCTTGTTTATAGCCATCTTTAATGTTATGGCCTTAACGGCTCAAAAAAATGGATTATCTGTAGCCTCGGTATCGAGTAAAATGAGTGTGATTATCCCTATTGTTTTTGGTATAATTGTTTTTAATGAAAGTATCGGAGCGCAAAAAATTATAGGGATCCTTATCGCTTTAGTGGCGGTCTTCCTCACTTCCCTTAAAGAAAAAGGAAACGTCGTCTTAAAACAGTCTATCTATTTGCCCTTGATTTTGTTTTTTGGATCTGGAACCATAGATACCTCAATCAATTATTTTGCGCCAGATGATCAAATCCCGCTGTTTTCAGCAACAATATTTGCCATGGCTGCTCTAATCGGCGTTTTGCTTCTAAGTTTTAGAGCCTTAAAAACCAAAAACAACCTAACGCTTAAAGCTATCCCTTTTGGGGTTACCTTAGGGATTGTAAATTATGGCTCCATTCACTTTTTGTTAATGGCCTTACGTGTAGAAAACACAGAAAGCTCTACCCTATTTACAGTAAACCATATTGCGATATTAGCACTCTCTACTATAATAGGGCTCCTTTTCTTTAAAGAACAGATCTCAATAAAAAACTGGATAGGCATAGTCCTAGCCTTAATCGCCATCTTATTAGTTACTTTAGCATAATGGAAAACGATTTATACAAAACCATAAAAGCACCGGCTCAAGGTGAATTATTTAAGGATAAAAACAGTAAGTTTTATGGCTTTGCTTTTCCTGTTACTCATGAAGACCAGGTTAAAGCGCATTTAGAAGCCATAAAAAAGGAGCACTATGCGGCCAGACACTGGTGCTACGCCTACCAAATTGGTACAGAAACCCTTAATTATAGAGCAAATGATGATGGCGAACCCAACAATTCTGCCGGAATGCCAATTTATGGGCAACTCCAATCCTTTGAAGTCACCAATACGCTAATTATCGTTGTGCGGTATTATGGCGGTGTAAAACTTGGTGTTGGTGGTTTAATTAATGCTTATAGAACAAGTGCGCAATTAACTTTAGAAGCGTGCGAAATTATAGAACGCACCATTAACTCCTCTTTTCAACTCCAATTTGAGTATAAAAACATGAGTAAAGTGATGCGTATTTTAAAAGAAAATGACGTGCAAATCACCAATCAAATTTTAGAACTTGATTGTTTATTAGAAATATCAGTTAGAAAAAATCACAGTGAAAAAATATTTGAACTTTTTTCACATTTTTTTGGTGTTGAAATTAAGTCTTTATAAGGTGTAATTTTTCAATTTTTCTAAGAGATATTTTGGACATCGTGTTGGTCGATTTCGTTCCATATTTACAAAAGCCAAAACGGTGTTTCCGGTGACTAATAAGACCTCAGATTCGTTATATATTTCGTAGGAAAATTCTATCGATGCAGTAGGCATTTTTTTAAGCATGGTCTTCACGGTAAGAACATCATCATAGTGGGCAGAATTCTTGTAATTTATGGATAATGAAACAACAGGCAGCATAATTCCATCGTCTTCCATACCTTTATAACTAAGGCCAAACTCGCGTAACCACTCGGTTCTTCCCACTTCAAAATAGGCCGCATAATTGGCATGATAGACCACACCCATTTGATCTGTTTCGCCGTAACGTACTTTTAATTTAGTTTCATTATAATCCATATATTTTAGCTTTAATAAGTATAATTTTGTACATTTAAAATGTTTTTTAAACATGGGAAAAAAAATCTAAAGATTCGACGAAATTAGATTTTTTTTTTAAGAATTTTGTTCACATATTTGCCCTGTTGAAAACTACAAGAGAAATCATTTCTCTTTTTTTTTACTAATCTAATTTATCAATAAAAAACTTAAGTTAACGAATGGGGATCACAGCGCAATCTGTATGGAGTAATTGTCTCGCTTTTATAAAAGATAATATACAACCGCAAGCCTATAAAACTTGGTTTGAACCTATAGATGCTGTCAAACTTTCTGGTAATGCATTGAGTATTCAAGTTCCAAGTAAATTCTTCTACGAGTGGTTAGAAGAACATTATGTAAAGATTTTAAAAGTATCGTTACATAAAGAGCTGGGCGAAGATGCCAAATTGGTCTATGTGATCAAAATGGAGAATACCTACGGGAATAAACAACCATTTACAGAGAAGATACCAAGTGCTAATAGATCAGCCTTAAAATCTCAAGATGTAGATGTGCCATTCAATAACAAAAGCCCTGAGCTTAAAAATCCATTTATAATTCCTGGAATTAGAAATGTTAAGATTGAATCGCAACTTAACCCGAGCTATAGTTTTGAAAATTTCTTAGAAGGAGACTCTAACCGATTGGCTAGAAATGCAGGAATTGCTGTAGCCAACAAACCTGGTGGAACCTCTTTTAACCCGCTTCTTATTTTTGGAGGTGTTGGTCTAGGAAAAACACACTTAGCGCATGCCATTGGGGTAGACATTAAAGACAAATATCCTGAGAAAACAGTACTCTATATTTCTGCTGAAAAATTTACGCAACAGTATATAGACTCTGTGAAGAAAAACAATAGAAATGACTTTATTCATTTCTATCAAATTATCGATGTACTGATCATTGATGATGTGCAATTCTTATCTGGTAAAACAGGTACTCAAGATGTATTCTTTCATATTTTTAATCACCTGCATCAAAACGGGAAGCAAGTTATTTTAACAAGTGACAAGGCTCCTGTAGATATGCAAGATATTGAACAACGTTTATTATCGCGTTTTAAGTGGGGACTCTCTGCTGAATTGCAAACACCAGACTTTGAAACTAGAGTCTCTATATTAAAGAACAAACTTTATAGAGATGGTGTTGAAATGCCAGATGACATTATTGATTATGTTGCAAAACATATAAAAAGTAATGTTAGAGAACTTGAAGGTGCTATTATTTCATTAATCGCGCAATCATCTTTCAACAGAAAAGAGATTACAATAAACTTAGCGAAAGATATCGTAGAGAAGTTTGTTAAAAATACCAAACGTGAAGTCTCTATCGATTACATTCAGAAAGTGGTTTCAGATTACTTCCAAATGGATGTGAATACGCTACAGTCTAAAACAAGAAAACGTCATATTGTTCAGGCACGTCAATTAGCTATGTTTTTTGCAAAAAAATATACTAAAGCGTCCTTAGCAAGTATTGGTTCTCAAATAGGACAACGTGATCATGCCACAGTATTACATGCTTGTAAAACTGTTGACAACCTCTCTTCTACAGACAAACAATTTAGAAAATACGTAGAGGACTTGTCTAAAAAACTAGCCCTTTAAACCTAATTATTATGACACGTATCTTAATGGTGTGTTTAGGTAATATTTGCCGTTCACCGTTAGCACATGGCATAATGCAAGCGCAATTACCTGAAGATCTATTTTATGTAGATTCTTCAGGTACTGCAGCTTACCATATTGGTAAATCTCCAGACAAACGCTCTATTGCTGTAGCTCGTAAACACCATATTGATATTAGTGGACAACGTGCCCGTCAGTTTCAAGTTTCGGATTTCGATACCTTCGATATCATCTATGCTATGGATGATGCTAATTACCGCGACATCCTAAAACTAGCCCGAAATACCGCCGACCAAAATAAAGTAAAACTATTTTTAGAGGCTAATAGCAGCATTCAAAATAAAAATGTTCCAGACCCGTATTACGGTGATGAAACAGATTTTGAATATGTATACAATTTAATTAACGACACCTCTAAAATACTTCACAAAGAACTGATTTACTTATAGATAAGCAGTTTTCACCTCTCTTTTTTGTAAATTAGTAGAGAACCTTAATTCCGTTAAGATGAAAACTTCTAATTTACTGCTCTGTTTTTTGATGCTTACCTGGACAACGTTCTATGGACAAACCTTAGAATTAGAACTCTTCGCCTCTGGGCTTAATAATCCTGTTAATATAAAACATGACGGCTCTGAAAGACTCTATGTTGCCGAACGCGATGGTTATATTAAAGTCCTTCAAACCGATGGCAATGTAGAAGCCACCCCTTTTTTAGATATAGATGCTAAGGTTTCTGACTCAGGAAACGAAAGAGGACTTTTAGGTTTGGCTTTTCATCCTAATTACACCAATAATGGTTATATCTACGTCAACTATATAAATAATAGCGGCAACACTATTATAGCGCGCTACACACGAAGCTTAGAGAATGAGCTTCAAGCCGATCCAAATTCAGAATTAATAATCCTTACTATAACCCAGCCTTATAGCAATCACAACGGTGGAGAAATGGCTTTTGGTGCTGATAATTATTTATACATCTCTACCGGAGATGGGGGTTCTGCTGGCGATCCACAAAATTACGCGCAAAATAAATTAAGCTTATTAGGAAAAATGTTGCGCATTGATGTAGATACCTTTACCGCCTCCGAAAATTACAGTATTCCAACGTCTAATCCTTTTATAAATAATTCAGAAGCACGCCCTGAAATTTGGGCCTATGGCTTAAGGAACCCTTGGAAATTTTCATTTGACCGTCTTAATGGTGCGCTTTGGATTGCCGATGTGGGACAAAGTAATTATGAAGAAATAAACTATGCCACTGAAAGCGAAGCGGCATTAGGTCTTAACTATGGTTGGAAATGTTATGAAGGTAATACCCTATTTAGCTCAACAGCTTGCAATGATAATGAAACTTACACGTTCCCTGTTGGAGGTTATAATCATTTTAACGACGGACTTTCCAAATGTTCTATCACAGGCGGCTATGTCTATCGAGGCACTAATTATCCAAATTTTCAAGGGGCTTATTTTTTTGCCGATTATTGCAGTGAAGAAATTGGTTATCTTGTTTACGACAACAGTACTAACACATGGACAAGACATTTAGAAGCCTTTTCGGGAAACTGGTCCGCTTTTGGAGAAGATCTCAATGGCGAACTTTATATTGCTGATCTCAACGGCGGATTAATCTATAAACTTAAAGATCCTGCGCTTGGTCTTTCCGATTTATCTTATTTTGAAACTTCTGTGTATCCAAATCCTGCACAAAACAATATAAATATTAACTTTGGCTCACATGCGTCTTTAAATGCTGTAAGTGTTATCCAAATTTATGATTTACAAGGACAAAACTTAAAAAGCATTTCTGTGCCGCAGTTAAACACTAGTAGCATAGATATTTCTTCCTTAGCGAATGGTATCTATATTATTAAAATTAGCACTAAAAACGGACAAGAAAACCTACACCAATTAATTAAATATTAATGAGCAATTCTAAAGGCAACCTATACCTTATTCCAACGCGATTAGGAGACAACCCTCCTCTAGAGGTCTTACCTATTTCTATAAAAAAAATAGTTGAGGAACTCGATTATTATATTGTTGAAAACGAAAAAACAGCACGTCGATTTATAAAGCGTATTTCGCCAAGCAAATCGCAACCCAATCTAAAGCTTCAAGTCTTAAATAAATATACCACTGAAGAAGAACGCAATACGTTTTTAAATCCTTGTTTAGAAGGTATTTCAATAGGCTTATTATCGGAAGCAGGATGTCCGGCTATTGCAGATCCAGGAGCAGACATTGCTGGTTTAGCGCACGAAATGGATATAAGAGTGATGCCCTTAGTAGGCCCTTCCTCTATTCTACTGGCCTTAATGGGATCTGGAATGAATGGCCAAAGCTTTACCTTTAATGGCTACCTTCCTATAGATAAAAGTGAACGTAAGTCGAAATTAAAAACCTTAGAGCGCTTATCTTCGGAACACAACCAGTCGCAAATATTTATTGAAACTCCGTATAGAAACATGAAGATGTTAGAGGATTTGGTATCTATACTACACCCTAATACCCGGGTTTGTGTGGCTTGCGATTTAACCTTACCTACCGAGTTTATAAAAACCAAAGCCGCTAAGGATTGGAAACATAATAAGGAAGATTTCCATAAGCGCCCAGCCATCTTTATCATTCAAAAAGACTAAGTCCGTGACGCTTTAAAACCTAAATCACTATAAATACTGTTTTCTTTGGCCATTGACAGTGGTGTATGGTATTTTGTGGTGCGTAAACTGAGAAAAAAATGAGTCCGGAAACACAAAAATTGAAAGAAAGATTATCTGAAATTCGAAATACATTACTCGAACTAGAATATGTAAAAAAGGATATTCAAAGTTTAAGAGAAAGTTACAACTCACAAGAGAAAGAAATCTTAACTGAATCTATATTTTTTAATAGATTATATAGAAACTATATAAGACTATTCATTATAGATGTTTTTAAATTAATTGGAAAAAAGGAAGACCACAATATTCAAAAGCTTCTTGAATTCTGTAAAATAAACTTAAAAAGAATAGATTGGGCAAATTCAATTTCATTACAAGAATTAAATAATTTCAGCGATAATTTATCAACGATTTCTACGAAATTTGATCAAATAGAAGGTTTACGGAATAAATATTATGCACACAACGACAAGAGAAAAAAAACTTATAAATATGATATTTCCTTAAAAGAAAGTTGGGAAATTCTAGAAGGTCTTCAAAATATATTCAGTGAATTAAATTTAAAATTTGATAACCACCACTGGTGTTTTGATATTCTATATACTACTCCAGGTGTTATAAATAATTTGCACAAATTCAAAAAAATCCAAAAATTGACATTAAATGGATATAGTAAACTAGATTCATCTATAGAAATACAAGAACTATTAAAAATAATCAGAGATTAAAAGCCAGCACATAACACCATAAATAATTTATGGCTAGTTCTCCTCTTCTTACAAAAATCCTAAAGATTTTATTTTTCTAATGCGCTACGCTCAGTTCTATTCGGTTTTTATTTGCTAAATTAGTTGCTTAACCACGAAACTAAGTATATCCCGTACATCATCAATAAAACAACGAATGAGTACGGAAAACAAAGATAAACTGGAACAACAAGACAAGACCATCCGAAAAAGTCTTGCAATGGTATTTATTCCAATTTTTCTTGTACTGATCTCGATATCTATTTTTCAAAATAATTCGAAAACCTATCTTGAAAAACAATATAAAAAAATTCGAAATAAGGCCTACGCAGGAAAAGTAACAAACCTATTGCCTGATAATAATAACGGACGCTCAAGAGCAATTCTCATTGATGATAAATTAGAAAAGAAAATACCTTTTTCCTTATACAAAAAACTGACGATTGGAGACTCCCTTTATAAGGAAATGGATTCGGATTTTGAATATTATATCCTTAAAGCAAAAGGAGACACTATAAAAAGAGATGTAAATGACTTCTATCGGAAAAAATATTTTGACCAACTAAATGAAAAATAAAAAGAGTAACACCCAATGTCCTGCAGCACCGCCCAATAAAAAGGAATATATCACCACTATTGGAAAGCTACTAGTCGCTGAACACGGAAAGCACAACTATTATAAGCCAGAAGACGTCAAAAAAGCTTCAAAAAAATCTAAATATTATGATTCTTTAAATGGGATTGATTGGCATTGTTGGGCTATGTGTACCTTCTCATCTCATACGGACTTTGACGCTTATCACAAAATCACAGGAGAAGTTTGCAACTATGTTGAAATGAAAACCGAAATGTTAAGCGGACTGGCCATTTCTACCTCCGATGATTGGTTAGCCATTTCTGATATCGATATTGACGCTTCGTGGTTAGATTTCGGGAGTAGTTTTGACGAACTATTTGAAGGCATTGGCGAATTTATTGGAGGCATATTTGACGGCCTCTAAAAGCCGCACAGACCTCAATACACTACAACATAAAAATGCTCTAAACCTTAAACCATCGTTTAAAATTTAGAGCATTTTCTAATTTTGATTCTAAAGTCTAAAGGGTTACTCTAGCTTTTTTATCGGGCTTAATCATTGAGGTGTCATAACCCGAAAATTTCTTCATATAATACTTTACAGAAGCCCCATAAGCATCAGAGAAATTTTGTCCGCCATAACTACGTAAAAATTTCTTTACACTTCCTGGTCCGGCTAAATGCGCTGCTGCCAAAATACCAGACTCGGTAACTTTAACACCCGCAATATTTTTACCTTCAAAACGCTTAATATCGTTTCTTAAAACCCACTTATTACGTTCCGCATTCGCAATAAATGCTTTTTCTTGTAATTCTGGATTATAGAGAAACTGATTAGGGTTATAGATTCCTAATACTTTTAAGGTTTCTGCCCCAAATTGATATTTACCTAAGTACCCTAAAGTATTTACGGTAAAATAATCACCTCTAGATTCTTTAAAGGCTAAGGCTTCTTTAAACCCTTCAAAGGATTTTCCTAAGTAAGGTGTAAATACATTAGATTTAACGCTGTGATCTGGCGTTGCCATCGCTAAATCTTCAGAAACTGTAAAATCTAATTCCAATCCTTCTGTGGAATACACGTCTGGATTAAGAGCTGAATCTGGATACAAGGCCAAAGCCATAAGTAAACAAATTGAAAATGGTAATACTATATTCTTTACGCTATTTTTAATCATAACAGCTAAATTATTATAGTAAAACGGTTGTTTGAACCATTTCACAAAATTCGCGTGCAAATATACAACATTTTTTCAAATACTGAAAACCAAGGCTTTAAGTGTTAAATTTTTAACTTAAAAGTAGATATAGTGCCACTTTATCCGACCATCGCCATTTAATTGAAGGGTAGGAAACGGGATCTTAATAAGGTTGAAAACGTCAAATAGTGTTTTGAGCAGGTGAGAATTTGTCTTAATTCGGCTTAAATCGACATCCAAACTGAGGTAATATTGCCGCTGCCTGTTCTGATTTAAAAATAAGGGATCTTGAGCTTCTCCCGTTAACATACCATCGGCTCCGTAACCAAATGCCACATTTAACCAATTAGGAATCCCTTCTGTTTTTAAGAACGAATTAATATTGGCACTTAACCAATAAGTTTGTCCATTATAGTCTTTTAAAAATTCTTCCGTTAAGCCATTTCCTAATTGATCTGGACGCTGTGCCGCAAATTTTGTTTGATGAAACGAATATTTTAAGAGCAAACGTTGCTCATTCCACAGTAAATCTTGTCCTATATATAAACCTGTTCCGGCGGCATTGGCAGCCATATCTGTCCAAGAAAAACCCCATTCTTCCGAAAAACCATCCATAACTTCAACGGCGGTAAGAAAACCTAAACCTAAGGTTGCGCCATACATAAGTTGCTCTTGCTTTGGTACTCCAGACCATTTTAAAGCCTGTGCCCCTAACCTACCTAAATGGTAAGACGAGTACATATGGCCCATTTTATCTAATTGCAACCACTCGCCACTATCGTCTAAGGTTTTAAAATTAGATTGCTCATAATCCGCATACCACAATTCATTTAACGCCAATAACGTACTTGTGGCCATTATAGATTCCGTAATAAGGACGGTATTCCTTCTAGAAATGTTTAAGGTGTCACTAGGCGTTAAAAAAGCATCGAACTTCGATTGTGCATAAAGCCCAACACTAAAGCCTAAAAAGCAAACGCTATAGCATAAAAACCGATTCACCTTATTTATTAATCCCTTGAGATGATAAATAACGGTGATATGCTCTTGCATAACTATTGTGCTGTGCTAAAGATTTTGCAAATTTATGATAACCTAAACGCTGAGCATCCGCTACAAAATAAAGGTAATTATGAGATTCCGGATTTAAAACCGCTTTTATAGCCGATAAATCGGGCATAGCAATAAGTCCTGGAGGTAAACCTAAGTTTTTATATGTGTTATAAGGTGAGTCAATGGTTTTATGCACATTTAAAACGCGTCTAATAATTGTATTTTCATATTCGGGCAATTGATAAGCTGCAAATTTTAAAGTCGGATCGGCCTGTAGAGGCATACCAATACGCAGTCTGTTTAAATAAACCCCGGCAACACGAGGTTGCTCATCGGCTTGTTTTGATTCTTCATGAACAATAGACGCCAAAGTGATCACTTCACTAGGTGATAATTTCAACTTTTTAGCTTTAGCCAATCTGGCTTCCGTCCAAAAACGGTGGTATTCCTTAAGCATACGTTCTCTAAACGTTTCAGCAGAGGTATTCCAGAAAAACTCATAACTATTTGGCAAGTACATCCCTAAAGCCGTAGCCTTAGTAAATCCGTTTTTAGATAAAAATGTGGAATCCGTCATCGCTGTATACAAGGCTAAACTATCCGCTTCAATCTGCATGCTTATGCGCCCCGCTAAATCTTTCAAACGGTGTTGATTGTTAAAAGCTACTTTCACCGGAAGATTTCGACTTCGTATAGAATTTATAATATCATTATTATTCATTCCTTTGGTAATTGCAAAACGACCTGCCTTAATATTAGAAACATATTTCTTCTGTTTTGCTAAAGCATCAAAAGCCTCGATATCCTTAAGCAAAGGTTCTAGCTGCGATCTTACCTCAGAATACTTAGCGTCAGTAGGCACATAAATGTAAGCTGTTTTGTTTTCAAAATTTGTATTTGGAGAAAACATGGTGCTGTAAATATAATAGGCAAAGGCTCCAAAAATGGCTAAACCAATAAGAGCAACAGCCCATAAAATTTTTTTAATATACATAGTTAATCGTTAATGCGTTGTAAAAGGTATTCGTTTGTGTATTTTGTGCCGTCAAAGCTCCAGTCTTTCTTTAATCCAATGATTTTAAAACCGTTGCCTTCAAACAATTTTAGACTGGCTTTATTATGTTCTGAAATATTGGCATAAACTTGATGCAGATGTAAGGTTTTAAAACAATAGTTAACCAGCATACTTAAGGCTTCCTTACCATAGCCTTGCTGACGTTGGTCTTCATCTTGAATTAAAATGCCAATCCCAGCACGCTTATTTTTTATATCGAAATCAAAAAGATCAATTAAGCCAATCGTAGCATCATTAAGATTACATATGGCTAAACGAAGTTGTTTGGCTTCAAAAATATCTTGTTGAGCATGCTCTAAATATTGCTTAATTAAAAATCTAGAATACGGCGTTTGGGTGTCACTTAAAGCCCATAGCGCTGTATTATTTTCAATAGCATATACAAACTCGAGATCTTCGGGCTCTAGAGCTCTTAAATAAATGCGTTCTCCTTGAAGACTTACCATGGAAATTCGCCTTTAAAAACTTGTTGTGCAGGGCCAACCAACCAAATATCATTATAGCCTTCAGCTCCTGACTTAAAGGATACTTTTAAAGGTCCTCCTTCTGTTTCTAAACGCACCTCTTGTGCCTTGGTTTTACCACTATGATGCATGGCTAAAGCCACTGCTGTGACACCGGTACCACAAGAAAGTGTTTCATCTTCCACTCCACGCTCGTAGGTTCTTACCGCAAAATGATCATCACCTATTTGATCTACAAAATTAACGTTGGTTCCGGCGTCATAATAAGGGGCACCATATCTAATTTCTGCTCCCGTAGTTTTTACTTCTAACGCCTTTAATTCTGGCACTAAGGTTACATGATGTGGCGATCCTGTATCTAAAAATAAATGTGTATCGTAGGTTTCAACGTCTGAAACATCTTGCATTTGAAGATGCACCAAACCGTTTTCAATCTTAGCTTTATGTAGCCCGTCAATAGCTATAAATTCCGTTTCATTGTCAATAAGGCCTAAAAATTTTGCAAAGGCTACAATGCAACGTCCGCCATTACCACACATACTGCTTTCATTACCATCCGCATTATAATAAACCATTTTAAAGTCTACATTCTCATCATTTTCTAAGAGAATAAAGCCGTCTGCTCCAATGCCAAATCGTCGATCACAAAGCTGTGCAATCTGTTTGGTATTATTTTTGTCTATAGTTTGTAAGCGATTATCTACGATTACAAAATCGTTTCCTGTTCCTTGGTATTTGTAAAATGTCATATGTAAAAATAAGTGACAAATATAAGCATATTAGACCGTAAAAATAGCTGTTAATAGGGCGTTAAATTTGGCGTTAAATAGTCGTTAAAATGAAAATCAAAATCAATAAATTTCTAATTTTAATCGTTAGAAATATAATTAAATAGTTAAACTTAAATCTGAAAAATTATGAAGAAGATTATAACATTGGTGTTTGTTTCTGCATTAGGTGGTCTATTAACATTAGGAGGATACAAACTTTTTGTGGAGGAAAACGGGCAAGATCTTTTGGTTGAGCAGCGCTCCGATTTCCCTGTATTTGTCCCGACCAATACAACGAACACTTTAAATACAAATGCAAGTAGCGCCCCAAATTTTGTAAACGCGGCCGAAAAATCTTTAGATGCGGTTGTACATGTTAAAAACACCTCTGTAGTTTCTGCTCCGACTACTATGCAAGATTTGTTTTTCGGACGTCAGTCGCAACGTGCTCAAGTTGGTACTGGAAGCGGCGTGGTTATTTCGCCAACCGGCTATATTGTAACCAACAACCATGTGATTAAAAATGCCAATGAAATTAGCATCACCTTAAATAATAATAAAGTCTATAATGCTGAATTAATTGGAACCGATGAAACCACCGATATCGCCTTATTAAAAATTGAAGCTGATGAAGACTTACCTTTTATGGCGTTTGGAGATTCTGATAATGCTAAGGTTGGCGAATGGGTTCTTGCCGTTGGTAACCCTTTTAATTTAAACTCAACCGTAACTGCGGGAATTATCAGTGCGAAATCTAGAGATTTATCAGGACAGCATATGCAATCATTCATTCAAACCGATGCAGCTGTAAACCCTGGAAACTCTGGAGGTGCTTTAGTAAACACCAACGGAGATTTAATTGGGATTAACACTGCAATTTCATCGCAAACAGGTTCTTATATAGGGTATTCTTTTGCCGTACCAAGTAATATTGCACGTAAGATTGTGAATGATATTATGGAATATGGTAATGTACAAAATGGAATTTTAGGCGTTGTGGGTGGTGCTCTAAATAGTGCTGCTGCAAAAGAATTAGGGACTGATATTACTGAAGGCTTTTATGTTAGTGAAGTACAAGAAGATACTGGAGCTTCAAAAGCAGGTATAAGATCTGGAGATATTATTAAGAAAATTGATAAAGTGGAGATTCATAAGTTTTCAGACCTAACAGGATATTTAAAAACCAAGAGCCCTGACGATGTGGTTAATGTTACATTATTACGAGATGGCGACTTGGAGGAAGTACCGGTGACTTTATTAAAGCCAACAAGTTATACCCTCCCGACTATTGGTTTAATTAAGAATCCTACAGAGAAGGAATTAAAGCGTTTTAAATCGGATTACGGAGTTAAAATTTCAGAATTAGATGAAAACTACAGAGCCAACTGGATAAAAAGTGGTGTGGAAGAAGGAAGTATTATTACCAAAATAAACGGTAAAAAACTATACACTGTTGAAGATGCACAGAGCGCGATTAAAACCCGTCGTTATAACGAACCGCTTCAAATTGAAGTCATCAATAAAAACGGAGAGAAAGTCGTTTATAATTTCAGATAAAACACGAAGAAATATCGACCTAAAACCCCTTCAGAATTTACGTTTCTGAAGGGGTTTTATTTTTACATCAAACAGGCTACGAAAACGTTTGAAATATATTATTTTTGCGCAAAATCTAAATCACTTAAACCACGAAAACATGGGATTTAATACCACTTATGAAAAAGAATTAGCATTTCAAGCTGATCGACGAAAAGCCACCGTAGAATTTATTAGAATTGTTAGCGATTTATGGTATGATAAATCCATAGAATTGGTATTGTTTAGAAACCAATTAATAGATAGAAACGTCAGTGAAATTTTAAACTTACATGAGTACGCCGGTAAATTTGTTCAAAAGCCAATTTCTATTTTCGATTCTGTAGAAATAGCTCAGGCCATTAGTACCTTTAACCTGCCTCCTGCCAAGCTAGATATTGGTAAACTTACCTATGAATTTCATTTAGAAGATCAGAAATACGCCAATGCGACCGCTTTTGTAGCTTCAAAATTAGGTAACGCTAAAGACAATAAAAATATAGAACCTAAAGATGTTGTACTCTATGGTTTTGGTAGAATTGGACGTTTAGTGGCCCGTGAATTAATGACAAGAACAGGCAAAGGCAACCAATTAAGACTAAGAGCAATTGTAACGCGAGGAGAGATTAATGAAACGGTATTAGAAAAACGAGCGTCCTTATTAAGAAACGACTCGGTACATGGAGATTTCTCTGGAATTGTAAATGTAGACACCGAAAATTCAGCCTTAATTATTAATGGAACTACGGTAAAAATTATATCAGCCAATGCCCCTGAAAGTATAGATTACACCGCTTATGGTATAAATAAAGCGCTAATTATAGATAATACTGGAGCCTTTAGAGATAAAGAAGCCTTAAGTCGCCATTTAAAATCTAAAGGCGTAGATAAAGTTCTTTTAACAGCGCCAGGTAAAGGCATCCCTAATATTGTGCATGGTGTTAACCACTTAGAGCACAACCCTGATAAGGTAAAAATCTTCTCTGCAGCATCTTGTACCACAAATGCCATAACCCCAGTGTTAAAAGCTATTGAAGATTCTTTCGGCATTAAAACGGGACATTTAGAAACCATACATGCTTACACCAATGATCAAAACTTAGTTGATAATTTTCATTCTAAGTACCGCCGTGGAAGAGCCGCTAGTTTAAATATGGTTATTACCGAGACCGGAGCTGGTAAAGCCGTTAGCAAAGCACTTCCTTCCTTAGAAGGTAAACTAACCTCTAATGCTATACGTGTTCCTGTCCCTAATGGATCTTTAGCTATACTTAATTTGGAATTAGAAAATGAAGCTTCTGTAACGCATATTAATACGGTAATGAAAAAGTATGCATTAGAAGGAGATCTTGTGGAACAGATTAAATATGAAATGAGTGATGAGTTGGTGTCTAGCGATATTGTTGGAAGCTCTGCCCCTTCTATATACGATAGTAAAGCGACCATTGTAAGAAAAGATGGAAAAAATGCCATCCTATATATATGGTATGACAATGAATATGGCTATAGTCAGCAAGTCATTCGGTTAGCCAAGTATGTTTCTAAAGTGAGACGTTATACCTATTATTAATTTTCTTCAACAAAAAAGAAACTGAGACTAAAGCTCTTAGGGGTTTTTCAAACAAAAAATTTAGGCTTCTAAAAGCTTTTAAGATCTAAACTAAATTTTGTCTCGTATATAAATAGCCTTACCTCACCGTAAGGCTATTTGTTTACTAATAATTTTATGAAGTCTTCATAAAATTATTATCTTGGCATACTTTTAAATCTAACACAACTCTAAATTACACCTAAGATGAAATTCTTAACTAAAGTCACTGTGGTTCTTGCAGTTACATTAAGTTTGCAATTTGTAAGCGCACAAACAGATGTCGATAAAGAAGATAAACTATCTCTAAATGAGGGTAGTATCGACAATCAATTTGAATTTGTAATCCGACGCTCTAATAGCTGGCAAGAATATAAAACGGTTAAAAAAACTTGGCTTTATGCTTTAAAAGCACACACCTTAGATTCTTTAAAAGCGGTGCATAAAGATCTTACAGATACACAAGCGGTGGTGAGCCGACAAGCTGAAGAAATTGAAACTTTAAAAAGTAATTTATCAAGTACTGAAGCCACATTGAATACTACAAACGACGAAAAAGATAACATCTCCCTATTTGGTATTCAAACCGATAAAGGAAGTTACAAAGCCTTAATGTGGAGTATTATTGGAGCCCTATTAGCTTTACTCCTCTTCTTTATTTATAAGTTTAAAGGCAGTAATTCTGCAACACGTGAAGCCAAATTTAAACTTGGAGAAGTAGAAACTGAATTTGAAGAACATAGACGCAACGCCCTAGAACGCGAACAAAAAGTAAGACGTCAATTACAAGATGAGCTTAATAAGCATAAGTCTTAATAACACAAACTACACATTAAAATCCGTAATCTTGCATTACGGATTTTTTGTTTTTAGACGTACCGCATCGTTTAGCCTTATAACGTTTCCGTGAGTATAGCCTGTTTTCTCTAGCCTTGTACACTTTAAAACTATGGCGATTTATCATATGGATTCCCGCGATAAATAACATCATTTTTTTTCACGGTTTCCCACTTTAAAATGCCCAAAATTGATTAACTTTAAATACGATTTTCACAAATACCGTATTTAAAAATGGAAGCCCCTAACATCGGAATTATTTATGCTTCAGTAGATGGACATACGAAAAAGATTTGTGAACATTTACAGCGCATTTTAAGCCAAGAAAATATGCGTACAACCCTCTATTCCATAGATAACTTTGATGCTCAGGTTTCAGATTTTCATACCTTGATTATTGGAGCGAGTATCCGCTATGGCAAACACCATAAAAAGATTCTAAAATTTATAGCCCAAAACGGTACCGCTTTAAACCATATTAAAACAGCTTTTTTTTCGGTGAATTTAGTTGCACGTAATCAAGATAAAAACAGTCCAGAGACCAACCCTTACCTTATCAAATTTTTAAAACAAACCCAATGGGTACCCAATAGTGTTGAAGTGTTTGCAGGGCAACTTGACTATAAGTCCTATTCCTTTTTAGATCGTATTATGATTCAATTCATTATGAAATTAACCCATGGCCCCACAAAATCTGAGACGGCCATTGATTATACCGACTGGAATAAAGTAAAAAATTTCGGATTGAGAATTAAAGAGCAACTCCTTAAATCTTAATACCAAGGTTAAAATTCCCTTTTTCCAACATAAAATTACACCTCAGTGCTGCAATAGCTAAAAAATCACATCAATTATACATATCTTCGCAGCCTTATAAAATGAAGTTATGCGCATAGATATTATCACGGTATTACCAGAACTTTTAAAAAGTCCTTTTGAAGCTTCCATATTAAAACGAGCTATTGAAGCAGGTTTAGTAGAGGTTCATTTTCACAATTTAAGAGATTATGCTACAGGAGGCTATAAATCTGTAGATGACACCCAATTTGGTGGTGGCGCTGGTATGGTTATGACGATTGAGCCTATTGCGAAATGTATTACCAAATTACAAAGTGAAAGGCATTATGATGAACTTATTTATATGACGCCCGATGGAGAGACTTTAAATCAAAGTATTGCCAACCAAACCTCACTAAAAGAAAACATCATTATTCTTTGTGGTCATTACAAAGGTGTAGATCAGCGTGTACGTGATCGCTTTATCACTAGAGAAATTTCTATAGGCGACTACGTCTTATCTGGTGGCGAACTTGGTGCTGCGGTCTTATGCGATGCTGTAATCCGCTTAATCCCTGGGGTTCTTGGAAACGAAACCTCTGCATTAACAGATTCTTTTCAAGATAATTTATTGGCACCGCCTATTTACACCAAACCTAGAGAATACGATGGTATGAAAGTCCCTGAGGTCCTCTTTAGTGGCAACTTTCCTAAAATAGAGAAATGGAGAGAAGAACAGGCCTACAAGCGTACCAAAGAAAGACGACCAGACCTATTAGAAGGGGAGCTTTAAACAACAAGCTTAGCGCTAATTTTTCTATTTTTTACCCAAGAGTATTGTGTATATTTAAAAAAGTATTACTTTTGCAAACCAATTTGAACCAACCTCTGGCGAGAATCGTGAATGTTGCTTTAGATCAAACAATTATAAATAAAATAAAATGAGTTCTTTAATAAAATTTGTACAAGACGAATTTGTAACCCGTAAAGACTTTCCTGAATTTAGTGCTGGTGATACAATCACAGTATACTATGAAATTAGAGAAGGTGAAAAAGTTCGTACACAGTTCTTTAGAGGTGTTGTATTACAACGTAAAGGAAGTGGATCTTCTGAAACGTTTACAATCCGTAAAATGTCTGGTACCGTTGGTGTAGAGCGTATCTTCCCAGTAAACTTACCTGCTTTACAAAAAGTAGAAGTTAACAAACGTGGTAAAGTACGTAGAGCTAGAATTTTCTACTTCAGAGGTCTTACTGGTAAAAAAGCAAGAATTAAAGAAGTTAGAAGATAGTTTCCAACTTATATACAATGATCAAAAAGCCTTCTATTTAGAAGGCTTTTTTCATTTATGAACTTTTGTTAATAAGTGCTGTTTATAAACTGTTGATATTAAATGTGTTAAAATATTATCGAATTCATATATAATTGCGTATATTTACATAACAATTAATAACAAGATGTACTTAGTTCTCAATATTATTTGAGATTTATGTTAATTGCTTACTAAAGATTCGTTCTTTATGTATTGGGATTGTTTTTTGAGGTTGCAGAATAATGTATTCTTTTTTTGAATAGATTTTTGTTAGTCAACCATGACACTTAAAGTGAATGATTTCTATTACGACTTAAAGTGAAAAGTTCAAAATTAGTACTGTATCATGAAAATTGTACTCGAAAATTATGAGCAATGTTTTACATCTAATACTCATTTATAGGATATTTATAAGTAAGACATCAAAAAAAACAAACCTATGAAACAAAAGCATAGCAGGTCAATACATTTTGAAAGTTATGAATTGTTTCAATTTTGAAGCTAGGTCTCTTGAACCATAAATGTTGATGACATTAATTAATCATTCAACGGAGTTCGAATTAACTCTATTGGTCACGTAAGAACTACTTCTATGAAAGCCATATCAACACAGATTTCTGAGTGATATGGCTTTTTATTTGTAGCATCACCACACAACTTCTCTCCCACTAGGTTTAAAGTCCTGTTCCCTCGCTCTTGTGTGCCATTCTCTTTTACAAAGACATAATGCCCCACCCCAGTTCTTATCGAATCTCTGTTTTCTTTTGTATACTTGTAGCATGGAACATTCTGTCTATCAAAAAAATTTTAGAGGTAAGGATTATAGTAAAAATCCCTTAGCGCTTGCCGAATATAGTTGCTGCACCTTTACCAATTGTAATTTTGAGAATAGCAGTTTAGCGAATATCATTTTTATAGAATGTGAGTTTCTAGATTGTAACCTGAGTAATGTGCAGGTTCAAAATACCGCATTTAACGACGTTGTCTTTACACGTTGTAAAATTTTAGGGGTCAACTTTCAATATTGTAATCCCTTTCTCCTAGCCTTTCAATTTAACGATTGTACCTTAAACTTTTGTGCTTTTAATCAATTGAAAATTAATTATACGGTATTTGAGAAGTGCCTTATGAAAAATGTAGATTTCACAAAATCTGAAGCCAAACACGTCATTTTTAAGTCCTGCGATTTATATCAATCTAGCTTTTATAACACCCAATTACAGCATGCTGATTTTTCAACAGCCGTAAATTTTTCCATTAATCCGTCAGAAAATATCCTCAAAAATGCGACATTTTCAAAAGAAAATATTTCAGGACTCCTAAATGCCTTCAATATCAAGATATTAGATTAAATACAAATATTTAAGACTCAAATTATCATTTTCATAAAATATAAAGGAGTTTACTGACAAACTTATACCTACAAAACTATATCCTTTTCGTATATTTGCTCAGCTCAATTTCGAGCGCAATTATATTCATTTTATTTTAAAGACTTATGACAAAAACAGCAAAGATTGTTTATACAAAAACGGATGAAGCACCAGCTTTAGCAACACGTTCATTTTTACCGATTGTGGAAGCATTTACCAAGTCTTCGGGGATTGTTATAGAGACAAAAGATATATCCTTAGCGGCTAGAATTTTAGCCACTTTTCCAGATTTTTTAACTGATGATCAAAAAGTAGCAGATGCATTAGCAGAACTTGGAGCCTTAGCTAAGAAACCAGAAGCTAATATTATTAAATTACCAAATATTAGTGCATCAGTACCACAACTTGTTGCTGCCATTGAAGAACTTCAAGCTAAAGGTTTTAAAATACCTGATTACCCTAGTGAGCCTTCAAACGACACCGAGAAAGAAATTAAATCGCGTTACGATAAAATTAAAGGTAGTGCTGTAAACCCAGTGCTTAGAGAAGGGAACTCGGATAGACGTGCTCCTAAAGCCGTTAAAAACTACGCTAAGAAAAATCCACATAGCATGGGAGCTTGGTCTGCAGACTCAAAAACTCACGTGGCAACCATGTCTAAAGGTGATTTCGCTAATAATGAGAAATCCGTTACTTTAGAAGAAGCGACTTCGGTAAATATTATTCATACCGATGCTAAAGGGAATAAAACCGCATTAAAAAGTGATTTAGCATTATTGAAAGGCGAAATTATTGACGCTACAATAATGAGTAAAAAAGCTTTATTAGAGTTTTTAGAAGAGCAAGTTGAAGATGCTTTAGATAAAAGTGTATTGTTTTCTTTACATATGAAAGCAACCATGATGAAGGTTTCAGACCCTATCATTTTTGGTCATGCCGTTCGTGTATTCTTTGATGACTTATTTAAGAAACATGGAAAAACGTTCGAAAAAATTGGTGTGAACGTTAATAATGGATTTGGAAACTTACTTGAAAAATTAAGCGAACTTCCAGAAGATAAAAGAGATGTTATTAGAGAAGATATTCGTTTTGCGCTAGACCACGGTGCAGACTTAGCAATGGTAAACTCTGATAGAGGTATTACCAATCTTCATGTTCCTAGTGATGTAATTATTGATGCGTCTATGCCAGCAATGATTAGAACCTCTGGACAAATGTGGAATGCAGAAGGAAAACAACAAGATACTAAAGCTGTAATTCCAGACAGTAGTTATGCCGGTGTTTACAGTGCAACTATAGATTTCTGTAAAAAGCATGGTGCTTTTGATCCTACAACGATGGGAACGGTTCCTAATGTTGGACTTATGGCTCAAAAAGCTGAAGAATATGGATCTCATGATAAAACATTTGAAATTTCTTCTAAAGGAAAAGTAGAAGTTATTGATGCTGAAGGAACAGTATTATTAACGCATAAAGTTGAAGAAGGTGATATCTGGAGAATGTGTCAGGTTAAAGATGCACCAATCCAAGACTGGGTTAAGCTTGCTGTAACAAGAGCTAGAGCTTCTAAAACTCCAGCAGTATTCTGGTTAAATAAGAAAAGAGCGCATGATGCTGAGTTAATCAAAAAAGTAAATCTTTATTTAAAAGATCACGATACAGAAGGTTTAGATATTAGAATCTTATCTTTAGTGGAAGCGACAAACTTTACACTAAAACGTATTAAAGAAGGAAAAGATACTATATCGGTAACCGGAAATGTACTTAGAGATTACTTAACCGATTTATTCCCTATTTTAGAAGTAGGTACAAGTGCAAAAATGCTTTCTATTGTACCATTAATGAGTGGTGGTGGTTTATTTGAAACTGGTGCTGGTGGATCGGCTCCAAAACACGTACAACAGTTCTTATCAGAAGATCACTTACGTTGGGATTCTTTAGGAGAATTTTTAGCCTTAGCCGTTTCACTTGAACATTTTTCTCAAGTTAATTCTAATGAAAAAGCTAAAATCTTAGGAGAAGCTTTAGATGATGCTTCAGATAAATTATTAGAAAACAGAAAAGGCCCTTCTAGAAAAGTTAATGAATTAGACAACCGAGGAAGTCACTTCTACCTAGCCTTATATTGGGCAGAAGCTTTAGCAAACCAAGATAAAGATGCAGAATTAAAAGCTGAATTTACTAAGCTTTATGAAGCTTTATCTTCTAACGAAGAAGCTATTGTAAAAGAACTTATTGAATGCCAAGGAGAACCTAATGATATTGAAGGATATTACTATCCTAATGAAGAATTAGTTTCTAATGCAATGCGTCCAAGTAAGGTCTTAAATACCATCATAAACGCATAATTAATAACACATTAATGTTATGTTAAAAAGCTTCCTACGGGAAGCTTTTTTTGTGCTTTTAAGTTATTTTTAAGACATCATAACAATCACTTAATTTTGAGACATTTCTGAATAGAAGCGCCTCAATAAATGTCATCAATCACATCTTATGATTCAAGTTCTTAAACGACTACGATATCTTATCTTAATCTGTCCTTTATTTATTGTTGCGCAAGAAAATTATACCCTTAGCGGAAGCATAGTCGATAATTTAAGCAATGAAACGCTCATTGGTGTTAATGTTATTGTTCCGTCACAGCAAACCGGAACCGTAACCAATGAATACGGCTTCTACTCCATTACCCTGCCCGCCGGCACGTATAAAATTCAAATCAGTTACCTCGGATTTCAAACGCTGACAGAAACCATCGTTCTTAATCAGAATTTGGTTCAAAACTTTAAACTCAATGAAGCTACAGAAAGTTTAGAAGAAGTCGTGGTCACGCAGGATATTGAAAAATTAAATATCAAAAAACCACAGATGAGCGTAAATTCCTTATCCATAAAAACGATAAAGAGTATGCCGGTCGTCCTGGGCGAAGTCGATGTTATAAAATCCATAACCCTATTGCCTGGAGTAACTAATGCAGGTGAAGGCGCATCCGGATTCAATGTTAGAGGTGGCGCAGCAGATCAAAACCTTATTCTTTTAGATGAAGCCACCATTTTTAATTCGTCGCATTTGTTTGGTTTCTTTTCCGTGTTTAATCCGGATGCTATAAAAGATATTAAACTCTATAAAGGAGGAATCCCGGCAAAGTATGGCGGACGCGTATCTTCGGTTTTAGATATCTACCAGAAAGAAGGTAATAGCAAATCTTTTCATATGAATGGCGGGATTGGATTAATTTCAAGTCGACTCCTTGCAGAAGGCCCACTAAAAAAAGACAAAGGCTCCTTTTTAATCGGGGGGCGTACCAGTTATGCGCACTTGTTCTTACCACTTTTTGATTTAGATAATATTGCCTACTTCTACGACTTAAATACCAAATTAAGTTACAATATTAACAATAACAACAGTGTGTACTTATCAGGGTATTTTGGCCGTGATGTTTTTAAAATCTCAGATAGTTTTGAAAATTCATTCGGAAACGCCGTCTTAAATTTTAGGTGGAACCACCTCTATTCAGAAAAATTGTTTTCTAACCTATCCCTTATCTATTCGGACTATTATTACGGACTACAATTAGGCTTCGTTGGTTTCGATTGGGTATCGGGCATTCGAAATTTTAATCTTAAGTACGATTTTAAACATTATATCAATAACAACTTTAAGCTAGAATATGGCTTAAACAGTATGTATTACAAATTTAATCCCGGCGATATCGAACCTATAAACGAAGCGTCTGGTATAAATTCGTTTAAACTCATTGATAAATATGCTTTTGAAAATGCCATTTATTTAGATGCCGAACACAAATTAAGTGATAAATTCTCTATAAGCTATGGCGCCCGCTTTAGTGTCTTTCATAGAATGGGACAAGATGAATTAAACCAATATGAAAATGACAATCCAGTAATTTTTAATGAAGCCATTGGTATTTACGAAAAAGCAGAACCTATCGGGACCGAAACCTATAACAGAAGTGATGTTATCAGCGCCTTTGCCAATTTAGAACCTCGTGTAGCCATGGCCTACCAATTAAATCAATCGTCGTCGGTAAAAGCAAGCTATAATCGTATGAGTCAATATTTACACTTGCTCTCCAATACCAGTTCGCCTACACCATTAGATGTTTGGACGCCAAGCGGAAAATATATTAAACCTCAGTTATTAGATCAAGTCGCCTTAGGCTATTTTAAAACCTATAACAATAACCGTTATTCCTTAGAAATTGAAACATTTTATAAAACCATTCAAAATCGTATCGATTATATAGATGGGGCAGATCTTATTGCCAACAATGCCATTGAGCAAGTTATTCTTAACGGAGAAGCAAGAGCCTATGGTTTAGAAGTCCTTTTTAAAAAAAATGAAGGAAAATTTACGGGTTGGTTGGCCTATACGCTATCAAAATCAGAACAGCGAACTCCAGGAAGAACACCTGTAGAAACCGGAATTAATAACGGAGATTGGTATAACACCGCACATGATAAAACCCATGATATTTCAGTAACAGCCAGTTACCAGCTCAACAAAAAGTGGTCGTTTAGTTCTAACTTTATTTTTCAAACTGGCCAGCCTTCCACATTTCCAAACGGGCAGTATCAATATAACGATATTATCATTCCTAATTACGAAGCCAGAAATTCAAGCCGTCTTCCCGCTTACCACCGTTTAGATGTCGCCGTTAATTATACGCCAAAACCCAATACCACAAAAGCGTTTAAAGGCGAATGGGTTTTCGGACTCTATAATCTTTATAACAGAAAAAATGCCGCTAGTATTTCCTTCGGCGAAAACCGAAATACCGGAAACAATGAAGCCACACGCTTATCTATTTTCGGTATTGTCCCTTCTTTCTCTTATAATTTTAAATTTTAAAATCATGAAAAAACTCCTCTATATAACCTCTTTCTTCCTACTATGCACTAATTGCGAAGATGTCATAGACGTAGACCTCAATACAGCTGAACCTAAATTGGTCATTGAAGCATCTATTAATTATTTCAAAAATACAACCGGAAGTGAGCAGAGTATAAAGTTGTCCTTAACTGCGCCATTTTTTAATGACAGCATTCCGCCGGCCAACGGTGCAAGCATTCAAGTTTCAGACAGCTCAGGGAATACCTTTAATTTTATAGAAGATGGCGATACAGGGATTTACTACAATACCAATTTTATACCGGTCATTAATGAAGATTATACTTTGGTTATCAATTATGAAGGCGAGATTTATACGGCCACTGAAACCCTTACGTCCGTGGTTCCCATCAATTCTATAGAACAGAATAACGAAGGTGGCTTTTCGGGTGAAGACATAGAACTCAAAGCTTTTTACACCGACCCGGCCGGAATAGATAACTATTATTTTTTCGAATTTATTAGCGATATTCCCGTAGTTCCCACCCTAGCGGTCTACGACGACACCTTTACAGATGGTAACGAAATATTTGGATTTTATACCGAAGAAGATTTAGAAGCGGGAGATGTGGTTATCATAAGAAACTATGGTATTTCTAGTCAATTCTATGATTTTATGTTTATTCTTTTACAACAAGGCGGAGACGCTGGCGGTGGACCATTTGAAACTCAACCCGCCACCATTAGAGGCAATTGTATCAATACCACCAATCCCGATAATTTTCCTTACGGGTATTTCAGACTCTCAGAAGTCGATGAAGTTATTTATACCGTAGAATAATAGCTTTTGGGCATTCCCCACTTAAGGTGGGTCGCGTCATCCACTATATCTTTTTACAACCTAAGGAAATTTAAAGAACAACAGAGAAAAACTCAAATTAACGAGGGCACCCTCACGCAATTAATTAAATTTGTAAAAAGGATGCCGTTACTACCGCTAATGCGCTTTATCCGCTAACCTTATTGCTTACCCATAAACCATGACTTTTATAAAAACTACAGAGCAAGCCTCAAATTATAATAATCTCGAAAACATGAGTGTTAACGAGATTGTACACGCTATCAATAAAGAAGATCAAACCGTACCCTTAGCTGTAGAAAAAGCCTTACCACAAATAGAACTCTTAATTACCAATGTGGTCACAAAATTAAAAGAAGGTGGCCGTTTGTTTTATATGGGCGCAGGCACCAGTGGTCGATTAGGTATACTAGATGCTTCGGAATGTCCACCAACATTTGGTGTTTCCCATGAGGTCGTTATTGGCATCATCGCAGGAGGCGATCATGCCATAAGAAAAGCGGTAGAAAATGCTGAAGATTCTACAACCCAAGGCTGGTTAGATTTAGAAGCTTATCATATTACAGAAAAAGATGTGGTTATTGGTATCGCTGCATCAGGGACTACACCTTACGTTATAAGTGCCCTTGAAGAATGTAACAAACATAATATCATTACAGGTTGTATTACCTGCAACAACAATAGTCCGTTAGCACATACCGCACAATTTCCTGTAGAAGTTATCGTTGGGCCAGAGTTCTTAACCGGAAGTTCTAGAATGAAAGCAGGGACTGCACAAAAATTAGTCCTTAATATGATCACCACAACGACCATGATTCAATTAGGCAAAGTCAAGGGAAACAAAATGGTCGATATGCAGCTCAGTAACGATAAGCTCGTTAAGCGCGCCATTACGATGATTATGGATGAATTAAATATTTCTGAAACCGAAGCCGCGTCCCTATTAGAAACGCATAAAAATGTAAGAGATAGTATCACTCATGGAAGACAATAATCACACCGATAAAGACATTTTAGTAAAAGGAGTTAAACGTTTAGGAATTTGTTTAGGGCTTATGTTTTTAGGCCCCACAATCGTTCATTTAGCTTTAGATAATAGCGATAAATCACTTTATATACCTTTACTTATTTTAGGCTTTCTATTATGTATTGGCGCCGTTGTTATGTTATTTTTGGGTATCAATACCATTTTAGACAGCATGTTTAAAAAGAAAAAATAATTCCACCGATTTCAATTTTTTAGGGTTCATATCAGTGATTTCACTTTACATAACTCTTATAGCACAAACGTAAATCTATAGGGGCATTCGCACTGCCTTTTTAGCTTTATCGATAGAGAAACCGCTTTTACCTAAAAACCCTATCTAAGGCTTAGCATAAAGCCTTTTTTACTAAGATCTTAATATAAGTATAAGACCTTAAGCAGAGGTTTATATTCTACAAGTCTCCTTATAGCATTCTTATTTATTTAACCATATAAAATTAAGTTTTAATCCAGCTGACTATATATGGAGTGTGCTACCTTAGCCCTATTTCTAAAGCTGATTACTAAATAGTATGTTAGGTAATTTTTTTGAGTAGAATTAAATATCAAGTTACGTCTTGGTCTGCTACTTGTGAAGTTGGGAGTATGGTAAGATTGCGAGCTATATATAAAGGCTTGGTTATTTCGATGTTTTGTAACCATGTTTGTATATGGTTAGTTCATGGTTTAGCAACTAAGTTAGTAAACATTTACGAACGTGTTAAAATTAAGCCGGAATTTCCGCAAGTAAGCTCAATGCAGCAATTAATTATTCATGGTGTTAGCTATAGTTTTTAATTTTCCACATTGAATAGATTGTTGTAAAGCCTTCCATAACCATACCAATTGCAACTACCATCTTCTATTTTAAGAACTTCATCATTATATTCCAATGAATAATAGTCGGTTGATGTACAACAACAAGAATTCATATTGACTAATTCTAATTCAAATTGTCTCACATATTGAATTTCTGACGATGTTAATTCCTTTTTATTCTCATCAGCTTCTGCAATTATTTTGCTTTGGGTTTTGCTAATTTTCATAGTCGCACCTCCTAAAGAAAAACACCCTTGATTATAAACATCTATTAGATAATTCTCATTTTCCTTGAGTCTATCAATAAATGGTATATGGTCGATTGAGCTATAATCAATTTTATCAAGACAAATTATTAAAGTGTCAATGCTCTTATTATTCAAAATAATATTTTGCGATTCCGTTCTTTTAAACAATGAAGTATATACAATATTATAATTTCCAGATTTTAAATTTTCAATATTATAATAATTCGTAATTATTTCCGTCTTGTGGGTGCTAATCAAAGAATCATTTCTTCTTAATTCAAATTCTGGTAAAAATATGATTCCTTCATTTTCAATAACGCAATATTCTTTTTTAATAACTAATGTGTGAAGCTGTTCAGGTTTTTCCTTTTCGCAACTAGAAAAAAGTGTAATAAAGAATATAAAAAGAAGTATGTTTTTCAAATTTCGGTTTTCGTAAAATTACTGCTATCAAGTATAAAAAACAAAAAACCCTTACTAGTTATCTAGTAAGGGTTCTTAAAAAAGGCGGCGACCTACTCTTCCACAGTAAAGTAGTACCATCGGCGCAAACGGGCTTAACT
>NZ_JBHTKM010000010.1:405358-407339 GCF_042675845.1 Winogradskyella rapida
ATGACAATGAACGTGCGAAACTTGACTTGCTGTCTTTGTTTCGGGGGTGCAAATATAGAACCCTTTTCTTAACCCACAACATCAAAGGGCCTTTTATTTTGTTTTATTTTTAATTGGCTTATTTACTGTGAGTTAGTTTTAGCGTTTTATTACTTTTTGTTTCAAAGCCTATAAATCCTGATGGTTTAGGGTCTTTTTTACGGTTTATCAAGTTATAGAAGACGTATCGGTTTTCATTGATAATGGCAGGTTGAGGAAATCCCTTTTGTTTAATTTTTTTTCATTTGGCGTGGAAGTTCTCTCATTTTATAATGCTTAACGGAGTAGATCTTCTTAGCGTTCGTTCTCAATTCCTGCCATATTAATTTAACGACGTTGTTTTTGATGAAGGTTTTTATAATTTGAATAGGATTACTTTAATAAATCGTTCAATAAAAATAGCCGGTAACCCAGACAGATCTTATAAGCTCGTCATCGCTGAAGAGTTTTATTTATACGAAGCTGGTTTTATTCAATTGTTAACCGAACTGGAGCGGATTGAATAATTCTTTATTTTGAACTATTTTCTGAGAAGATTCCTTTATATTTTCCTTTGAACTATGGATCCTGAATAAAGATTAGGGATTTTTAATTACTAGTAGGTTCTCTAATTTTAGATGAAGTTTTCTTTTTAATTGGAAGATTAACAACATTAAAGATTTTGCTTAGATCATCTCGATTACTCTTTCCAACAAAATTTTCTTTTTTTTTAAAGTTGCATTTTATATTTTTTGATTCAGAACAGCAGATTTATATGAATAGTAATTTTATAAGAATCTTGTATAGGATTGATTGGATCTATTTATGCCTCTGATTTTAAATGCCACTATTTTCATTCGTTAAGATTATCCCCTACTCGAGGAAATATTAATAAAATCAACAACACTTTTCTGGATCATAATTGCCTTCCATAATAATAGTATCAGCTAAACTTATTTTAGGTAATACTATTCTTTATTTCGATTTACATCGTTTACCTCATTTATAGTCAGGATTCAATTTGTCTTATTTAGAACTTAATTCAACAAACGAAGTAGAAATTTATATTAGTGAACTCATTTTACGGGTTCATCTTAATTTTTAGTTTTCTTCGGACTTACAAATTTGAATTTTGTCAGACTGTATTGCTTTTTCTTGATTTCCCTTATCAGCAGTTATCACTAAACTTTATAGAAATTACTATTTTTTAGCTCAACCTAATTCGAAGTAAGGAGATTTAATAAGATGTGATGGAGATTTTATATTAGGATCCTATTTTTTAAACTCCAATTATTTTAAACCCGATATCAATTAATTCCAAATATTAAGACAAAGTATATTTCATTTTTTTGTTAGACGAGTTTATTCAACCTCATTTTAGTTTTAAATTCCTTGATTTTACTTTTTTATGAATCAACACCCAACCTAATAATATTATTCCTTTTTTTAAGTTGCCCCCAGTTAAAGATGAAGCGCCATAATTCCACTTGATTGGTTTTAGGTTTTGATCAACCTTAATTTTAAAGCTGATTACTAAATCGTATGTTAGGTAAATCTTTGTTTTGTGCAGAATTAAATATCCAACTCCCAGTTCGGTCTTGATCTTCTCCCAATGAAGTTGGGATTATGGGTAGGATTGCGAGCAATATATAAAGGTGTGGTTATTTAGGTGGTTTTTAAAAAAGGTGTAAAAACAAAAAACCCTTACTAGTTATCTAGTAAGGGTTCTTAAAAAAGGCGGCGACCTACTCTTCCACAGTAAAGTAGTACCATCGGCGCAAACGGGCTTAACTACTCTGTTCGGAATGGTAAGAGGTGAGCCCCGTCGCTATAACCACCTTAAGTCTTTATTCTGATTCTATCAGAACTTGGGTTGTTATAAATAATCAACACTAATATTGTTGACATATTGAAAAAATTACATGATATCTGTTGTGTAAGTAACGTAAACTTATAAAAAAAC
>NZ_JBHTKM010000011.1:0-2034 GCF_042675845.1 Winogradskyella rapida
TGAGAATGATTAGTGGTAGAAAAGCTTCTCGATACAAAATCTCTAAAAAACGAGATTTCACTTGAAGTGACGTAGAGGATTTAATTTGTATTCTTCTGTCAGTTAGAGTGTTTCGAGTGCGGGAGAAACGTATCAAGAACCATGAGTTGTGGAATGCTTCTCGATACAAAATCTCTAAAAAACGAGATTTCACTCGAAGTGACGTTGAGGGGATTAATTTGTATTCTTCCGTCAGTTCGAGTGTTTCGGGTGTGCGAGAAATGTATCGAGAACAATGAGTTGTAGAAAAGCTTCTCGATACAAAATCTCTGAAAAGTGAGATTTCACTCGAAGTGACGTTTGGGGTTTAATTTGTATTGCTACGTCAGTTCGAGTGTTTAGAGTGTGCGAGAAATGTATCGAGAACCAAATTTTAGTTAGTCACTAATATACAGTTGTTTAGTCTGTTTTTGTTATCTTGCTATCATGAAACAGTCCTATGTTTACATTCTTAAATGTTCAGATAATTCCTATTACACGGGTTTGACTTCTAATCTCATGAACAGGTTGGAGCAGCATAAAACAGGAAAGCATATAGAGAGCTATACTTATAGCAGGAGACCTGTTGAACTAGTATTTTATGCAGAATTCACTGATATAACTATAGCGATTCAAACAGAGAAACAAATAAAGAAATGGTCTAGAGCGAAGAAAGACGCTTTAATTGATGGAGCTTACGAGGCATTACCGAATCTGGCTAAAAAGAAATTTAAGACATAAGGCTTCTCGATACAAAATCTCCAAAAAAAGGAGATTTCACTCGAAGTACGTTTGGGGTTTAATTTGTATTGCTACGTCAGTTCGAGTGTTTCGAGTGCGCTAGAAATGTATCGAGAACAATGAGTTGTGGAATGCTTCTCGATACAAAATCTCTGAAAAGGAGATTTCACTCGAAGTGACGTTTGGAGTTTAATTTGTATTCGTTCGTCAGTTCGAGTGTTTGGAGTGTGCGAGGAACGTATCGAGAACCATGAGTGGTAGAATGCTTCTCGATGCAAAATCTCCCAAAAAAGGAGATTTCACTCGAAGCGACGTTTGGGGTTCAATTTGTGTTCTTTCGTCAGTTCGAGTGTTTCGAGTGTGCGAGAAATGTATCGAGAACTATGAGTGGTAGAATGCTTCTCGATACAAAATCTCTGAAAAAAGGAGATTTCACTCGAAGTGACGTTTGGGGTTCAATTTGTGTTTGTGCGTCAGTTCGAGTGTTTGGAGTGTGCGAGAAATGTATCGAGAACCATGAGTTGTGGAATACTTCTCGATACAAAATCTCTAAAAAAGGAGATTTCACTCGAAGTGACGTTTGGGGTTCAATTTGTATTCGTTCGTCAGTTCGAGTGTTTCGAGTGGGGGAGAAACGTATCGAGAACAATGAGTGGTGGAAAAACTTCTCGCTACAAAATCTCCAAAAAAAGGAGATTTCACTCGAAGTGACGTATAGGGGGTAATTTGTGTTCTTCCGTCAGTTCGAGTGTTTCGAGTGTGCGAGAAACGTATCGAGAACCATGAGTGGTAGAATGCTTCTCGATAAAAAATCTCTGAAAAGTGAGATTTCACTCGAAGTGACGTTTGGGGTTTAATTTGTATTGCTACGTCAGTTCGAGTGTTTTGAGTGGGGGAGAAATATATAGAGAACCCTGAGTGGTAGAAATGCTTCTCGATACAAAATCTCTGAAAAAAGGAGATTTCACTCGAAGTGACGTTTGGGGTTTTATTTGTATTCTTCGTCAGTTCGAGTGTTTTGAGTTGAGGAGAAACGTATTGAGAACCATGAGAGGTAGAATGCTTCTCGATAAAAAATCTCTAAAAAACGAGATTTCACTCGAAGTGACGTTTGGGGTTCAATTTGTATTCGTTCGTCAGTTCGAGTGTTTGGAGTCGGGGAGAAATGTATTGAGAATGATTAGTGGTAGAAAAGCTTCTCGATACAAAATCTCTAAAAAACGAGATTTCACTTGAAGTGACGTAGAGGATTTAATTTGTATTCTTCTGTCAGTT
>NZ_JBHTKM010000012.1:0-5461 GCF_042675845.1 Winogradskyella rapida
TTTTTTGAGCTTACTTGCGAAAATTCCTGCGGAATTTTCACGGGTTCGTTTAAGTTTGCTAACTTAGTTGCCTAACCACGCAACTAACCATACACAAACACGTTGTATGCAATTAAAACCAAACTTTATGAATAAAAATTTATTGATTATCCTACTGACAATTTTCACTTTTAATTCTTGTCAATCACAAACGAAAGACAAAGCCGAAATGGAAAAAACGGAATCTGAAGAGTTTTCTTCCGAAAGTGGGAATTTTATAATTGATTTCCCATTAAAACCGACTTTGAGAGTTATTGACAATCAAATAGGTACTGATAAATACAAAATCTATAATTATCAAGCTGTAGCTGGTCAACAAATGATTTATATGGCTGAATATATCGATTTCCCAGAGTATATAATGGAATCTTGGGATAAAGACCAAGCCTACAATCAAATCCTTAAAACACTTGAGGCAAAATATGGAGGTGTTTTTAAGCGATCTAAAAAAGAATCAACCGAACAACATAATCTGGAAGGAATATATTTTGAATACTCTTTAAACCCAGACGCAAATGTTCCGAGAGGAGTAAAAGGAGGAATTAAAGGAAAAATTTTCTTTGTTGGAAATAGGTCTTACCAACTAACCTATTTTGGAGAAGAACAAGAATTAATTGAACCGTTTCTGAATTCATTCCGACTGATAAAATAACTGCATACAACACCGTGTATAATTAATTGCTAGGTTCTTCCTTACTTGCGAAAATTCCTGCGGAATTTTCACGGGTTCGTAAAAGTTTGCTAACTTAGTTGCCTAACCACGCAACTAACCATACACAAGACCGTTGTGCTTCATTAAAGAAAAATATCATATGAGAATAAAATCTTTTAAAATTACTGACTTCAAACCCATAAAAAATATTGAAATGGATAATTTAGGAGATATCATAATTATCGCTGGTGCAAATGGAGCAGGTAAGACTAGATTAAAACAAGCCATTGTTCAAACTCTCCAAGGAAGTCCGATAATGGATATGACTATTGAAGCTACTAGGAAAGAAGAAGTAGAACCAAAATATTTTAATGGCTCTATTATAGAGGTCAAAAAAGGACAAAAAAACCAAGTCTTAAAAAACTATATAAACAGTAGAAAATATGGCGCTGGGAAATACGTTGGTTCTTTAGTTCAGATTGATTCAAACCGAAGTATCCAAGCTATTAGTTATAGTCAAGTAAATTGGTTAGCTGGAGACCCAGATGACGCTGTTGGACCAAGTAATTTCTACTTTAGTGCATTTTCTGGTCGTTGGCAAAATTTCGTCAATTATATTCATCAGAAATCGGCTTCTAGAGATAAAAAGTTAGCTGACTCACTAAAGAAAGAACCCACAAAAGGAGAGGAAATAATTGAAAAAAATCCAGACCCTTTTGAAAAATATAAAAAAATATTCTCAGACCTTCTTCCTGGAAAAGAATTGCTTAATATTAATCCAGCGCAACCAAGAGAATTTCAATATAAAGATGAATCTGGACAACCATTACCTTTTAATGCTCTAAGCTCTGGAGAACAGGAGGTTGTAAAGGTTTTGTTTGATGTTGCTAGAAAAGAAATTAAACACTCAGTAATAATTATTGATGAACCTGAATTACACCTACATCCTACTCTTACCTTTAAATTAATCGAATCATTAAAGTCAATTGGTGAGCATACAAACCAATTCATTTTCTTGACTCATTCAGCTGACTTAATCTCAACATATTATTCTACTGGAAATGTATACTTTATTGATTCAACTCAAACTGGAACAAATCAAGCACATAGATTAAGCGATTTAAACCACAGTCATCACGAATTAGTTCAACTAATTGGAGAGAATCTTGGATTATTTGCGGTCGGTAAAAAATTAGTTTTTGTTGAAGGAGAATCCTCTAGTATTGATAGACTTACATATCACAAAATTGCCTTATCAGTTAATCCTGAATTAAAAATAAGTCCAGTTGGCTCTGTAATTAATATTGGAGCACTTAAAACCGTTGAAGAACAGCTAAGAAATTCCGTATTTGGTGTTGATATGTATATGTTAAGAGACAGAGATGGCTTAAGGCAAGATCAAATTGATGAATTAGAAGAAGGTCAAAAATTAGTATGTCTTAAAAGAAGACATATTGAGAACTATTTCCTGAATGAAGAAATTCTTCATAAAGTAGCTAATCATTTATACCTTAGTAAAAATGGAACTAATATTTCCGTAGAACATATTAAGTCGGAAATGAAAAGAATTGCTAGTGAGACAGTTGGTTTTAACTTATATAAAAACTTCAAAGAGCACATTGGAGCCAATTATTCAATCAAAGTACCAAAAGTTACCTCAATAAATCAAAAAACTCTTGAAGAAATAAAAACTCTAATTTCAGATGGTCTAGAGACTAATCTAAATTTACTTTCGACAGAATTGGAAAAAGCCAAAACATTGGAATGGCTTGAAAATGAAAAAACAAGGTTAGAAGAGTTATTAAATTCTGATGATTGGAAAATAGAATTTCAAGGAAAAATCATTTTTTCAAAATTATGTAGTGAAGTTTTAAAAGGAAACGCTTTGAGTATTAGGGAATGCTATGTTGATATTGCCATTGCAGAAGAGGAAGATGGAATAAAAGAAATAGCCGGAATGTTTGAGGCTATGTGAGAAAACGAAAGCACAACACCGTGTATAATTAATTGCTTTGGCAAGTGCCTACTTGGAAAATTCCTTCGGAATTTTCTCGCGTTCGTTTTTGTTTACTAAATTAGTTGCTTAAACACGCAACTAACCATACACAAACACGTTCTACGCAATTGGACCAAAACAACAAACGAATGAATAAACTTCAAATTTTGGATACAATTAAATCTATTGGAAAATGGATTTTTCTATTGTTTACAATATTTTTAGTCTTTTTATACATTCCATTTTTAATTGACAAAATTCAACGACCGGATTTTAAAAACTTACCAATGAATCAATATGTAATCATCGGAATAATATTAGCGATAATGATTTTTTTAAATCTAAAATGGTTCGGGATTTTAAAAAAACAAAAATGAATCTATTTAAAAAGTTAACAAATCGGATTTTAATTATCTCAAGTGGATTTTTGATTTTAGTAATTGGAATTTCTTACTTTCTATATAATATTAGCCAACCGACATACTTGGTTTGCGGAACTGAAACGCCTGAATTTGTTTGCGGAACCGTTTCGCCGAATTTAACGGAAAATGCTCAAAAAGGAAAACAGATTTTTAATGCTAATTGTGCAGCTTGTCATAAACTGACCAAAAATATGACTGGACCAGCTTTGGCTAAAACTGACTCTACTCTACTTTGGAAATGGATGACTATAAAAAACGAAAAAATAGACAGTTCTAAAATCAAGGAATTAGGAATTGATTATCACAGAAATCTTTGGGGAAAATCATTAAAATCATCGGAATTGAATGAAATTTATGAATATATGAAAGCGGAATAAAAACTGCGTAGAACACCGTGTATAATTAATTGCTAGGTTCTTCCCTACTTGCGAAAATTCCTGCGGAATTTTCTCTGGTCTGTAAAAGTTTGCTAAATTAGCTACCAAACCACGCAACTAACCATACACAAACACGTTGGCAACCATATGAAAAACACAATTGCAATCATATTACTTTTTGTTATCGGAACAGTCTTTTCACAAGATGATTGTAAAAATTATAAGGAAAATTATATTCCGAAAAATCTGAAAGACGCAATCGAATATTTGAATTGTGAATGGTCGGAATCTGACAAAACGGAATTCAAAAACAAAGAAGAAAGCGATGCTGTAACCGAATTACATTTTAGAACTGGAATGGGAATTAGAAATAGTTGGGAATTATGGAAAGGCAAAAACCGAATATCAAAATTTTTTAAATCTAAAGGAATTTATCATCCTGACGATATGTCTTCGTTAATTTTAACTTCGCTTCACAGAGACTTGAATAACAAGCCAATTGACCTTGATGGACAGATAAGTGTCTACAAAGAATATTGGAATGAACTAAAGAATAAAAAGAAAAGCTTAAAGCAAGAATTTAAGGAATTAGAAATCGGAACTGTAGTTCAAGTTGCATTTTCTGGAAGTTGGCGATATGACGGAACTGACACTACTACTTTGCACAGTTATTTATATACAGCAGATGACTCGAGCGACTTTGAGTGTTTAATAGAGGGTAAAGTCATTGAAAAAATAAAGGAAAAGAAACGATATAATTTAACCATAGAAATTACGAACTGTGATTCTTGTGAATATAAAAATCCCGTTTTCAATCAAAAGGAAGTTGAAATAGGAAAAAATTTGGTTGTTGATATGGTTTATGAGAAAGTAATAATTAAATAAAATACGGTTGCCAACACCGTGTATAATTAATTGCTAGGTTCTTCCCTACTTGCGAATATTCCTGCGGAATATTCACGGGTTCGTAAAAGTTTGCTAACTTAGTTGCCCAACCACGCAACTAACCATACACAAACACGTTACCACACATTTGAACAAACATTACGCTTAAAAATAACATTATGAATGACAAAGTAGAGCAACTAAAAGCCGAAATTAATAGACTTAAAGAATTACATTTAAAACCTATTAACTCAAATAATGATTTCAATTATTTAAGTATGCCTCTTGAAAAAACAAAACAAGTTCAAAAAATAACAGAAGGATTATCTGAATATTTAGATTCGTTAAGTAATGATAATATTGACAAAAAAACTCAAACTGTAATTGAAAAAATTATCGATTCAGAAGTTTCTAACTTAATGAATTCGATTTACTCTTAATTGTAACCACATAGTTAAAAGCATAGGAATTAAGAAAGTCTATATCTGACTGAACTCTTTCTAATGTTTCTTTTATTTCTTGTAGTTTACTATTTGAGTTTTCTAATAACTCTATTGCTTTTTTTGACATAATATATTTGATTTTAAAATTAAAAAATTGATAACACTATATGGAAAATATTAAAAATGTTAATGACATTGAGCCAACTGAATTTGATAAATACAGCAAATACAAAAAGCTATCGGAATTACGAGCAATGGACGAAAAAGAATTGTTGATTTTAAACAATCTTAACCAGTTCCGACTTTTAAAAACACAGAATATCTCGAAAAACATATTTATATTCTTTTTAGTTGTTGCGATTTTGTCGATTCTATTGCAAATCCTAGTTGCTTTCATAATCTGATTAAAAAAACGTGTGGTAACAACGTGTATAATTAATTGCTTGTGACTTGCCTACGTGGAAATTCCTGCGGAATTTCCTCTCGTTCGGTTCATTTTTGCTAAATTAGTTGCTTAACCACGCAACTAACCATACACAAGACCGTTGGCAAACATATAACCGAACAATGAAATTCATCTTTCTAACTATAATTTTACTTCTGACTTTTAGTTGTTCAAACGAAAAAGCTATAGCGGAATTTGAAGA
>NZ_JBHTKM010000013.1:0-5471 GCF_042675845.1 Winogradskyella rapida
GCTTGAATTAAATTTCTCTGTTATTTTTTTTGGTAAAGGCACCCAATTTTCGAGGCTATCATTTTTATAATCAATCAAGAATTTTTTGTAAGATTCATTTAGTTCAGAATTAGGATATTGTTTTCTTAGAAAGTCATTTTCAAAGTCGTTCACGAGTAAAGTCAGAGTCTCGTTGTTTTTCTTTCCTAATACTTTTTCAAATTCCGATATGTTATTGTTTGAGGAACAACCAAAAGTCAGAATTAGTAATAGAATTATATATATGATTCTCATTGTTCGATTATATCTTTGCCAACGTGTTTGTATAAGATTAGTGGCGTGTTTAAGCACCTAATTTAGCAAATAAACACCAGATAGAAAATCCGCGAGGATTTTCGTAAGTAGGCGATAACTAGCCATTAATTTTATACGGTGTTGTCTATAGTTTTTTGTATTTCTTTCCCTCAATCAATGATTCCGATTTTGTCAATATTAATTCGTCTTTGTCGATTTCAAATATATGTTTGAGAGTTTCTTTTATAATTTTAGGATTGTAATTTAAAGTCAGATGGATACTGTCAGAATTTCTCCAAATTACTGAATTGGAAGAAATTTCACTTTCATTAACTTTAAATTTGAAACTTAATGATGAATTATCAAACTCATTATAAACTATATCGAACTTTTCAAATTCAGCAATTCCATCTTGGTTCGTTGAATGAATTTGTGGCTCAATTTTGTAATCAGTTGATTTGAGTGTCAGAGCAAAGTTTGAAATCGGTTTATTGTCAATCGTTATTACTTTTACAATAATTTTATTTGAAGGTTTTTCGTTTTCTATTTCTTTGATTGATGAAGTTTCCTCTTCATATTCTCTTTTATCTATTAGAGTTAAACTACTATCGATAATTTCCCATTTTCCGTCAAAATCATACCAAGTCCAACAGCTATCTCCACGTTCTTTATAAACGTAATTTCCGTTATTCTTTAATTCAAGCGTATCATCACTTAATTCGTCAATAATTTGATAAGTTCCAACAATCTTTTCAGGATTTGGAATTAAAATCAGAAACATTAATGTTAGCAAAAGTGTTTTCATAAATTATAGACAACGGTTTTGTGTATGATTAGTGGCGTGTTTAAGTACCTAATTTAGCAAATAAAAACCAAATAGAAAATCCGCGAGGATTTTCGTAAGCAAGCTCAAACCAGCCATTAATTATACACGTTGTTGTGCACTGGTTTTTTTATTCGATTTTTGTTTTTACAAACTCAGCCACTTTATTGAAATTTTCAGTTCCTAATTCGGTTTCTCCTATTACATAAGATGAGTTATTTCCAATATTAAGGTCGATAAACAAGTTCTTGTCAATTACTCTCGTGCTTTTGAAAGCTTGCCATTTTATTTTCGTTTCGTATTTATAGTCTTTATATCTAAAATGGTCATCATTAAATTCCCAAATTGAGTTTTCGTTCGCTTCTATTTGTCCATTTTTTTCCGTTTCTACTAATTCAAAAAAGTTATTCTTACTTTTCTTGTAAAATGAATAATAATCATAGAAGTTAATTAAGTAATGAATTCCGATTGCTATGAATAAAAATCCAAGATTGTTTTCTCCATAAATTATTAATCCACCCAACAAAATCATTGGAATTGCCCAAATCAATCTTTTTTTGTTTTTTTTCAGATTCTCATTCCAAGCAGTATTGAAATTCAGAGTCATTTGCTCGTTATAGATTTCTTCTTTAAATGGCAGTTCAAATTTCATTTATGAGTTCGGTTTTTAACTTGTGCACAACGGTTTCGGCTATGAGTAGTTGCGTGGTTTAGCACTAAACTTTGCAAGTACACACCAAACTGAAAATCCACGAGGATTTTCAGAAGTAGGCGAGAACAAGCAATTACTTATAGCCATTGTTAGGTGTAGTTTTTTATTATTTCAGATACTTCATTATCAATGTAAATTTGAGTAGGATAATAATTCCTTTCTGATAATGGAATTTTTATATTATTATATATATATGATGAACATTCTTCAAAGGTTCCGTTAGCATCGTAGAGTTTAAAAAATTCCTTGAATCCAATTCTTAAATTAGTAGAATCTAACAATTTAAGAAATGCTTTTTTGAAAACTAAATCTCTTTGATGCCATATATTATTTAAAAAGAAAACAATAGCTCCTGGACTTTCATCAAAGTCTGGTTTTTCTTCTATAAGTCTATTAAAAAAAACACCCCAAAAGTGCTCATCAAATTGTTTGAAATTTTTATTTAAAACTTCAAAATAATAGTTAGGATGTGTAGATAAACACATTAATATTGCTGTTTCATTTGGTAAGTTTTTTAACACCTTTACTTCGGGAATTCTTGGTGAAGCACTTAAATATTTTGCTGTCAAAAATTCTTGTAATGACTTATGTGAAAATTGATAAGAATTATAACCTGTTTGAACAAAAATACCAGTATGGTTTTCTAATTCAGTTACCACTTTTTTTGCTTGAGAGCTAGGTAAGTTATGACTTTTATGAATTTTGTTATAGCATTTACGAATATCATCACTACTGAATACATTTCTACCCAAATGAAATGAAAGCCAATAAGATAGATTAGCTAAAAACTCTTTTTTCTTTTCAATATAAAAATCAGCATATTTTGAAGGTCGTACAATACTTCTTTGTTGGTCCCAAGCCTCTAATAAAAGGTTTAAAACAAAATCATAAATATATCTCGGTTTTGGCGGAATAGTTTTTTTTCTCTCATAAATAGCGCATAAATGAGACAATGTTAACGGTCTCATTGTAGTATCATAATATGGTGAATCCTTGATTTTGTCAAATAGGTCTTTAGATTTTTTTCTGTTTGTAATCCATTTGCCAATTAGTGATTTTATTTGTCGGTCATTTAAAGGACAGATTTCATAGGTATTTGTGTTGGTTAATTGCAACAAAAAATCATTACTTCTTGACGTTAAAATAAATTTTGAGTCAACAAGGTTTAAGGATAGTTCTTGAAATTCCCTTTCAATTCTAGATTTTAGTTCAGAATCAGGAATTTCATCAAATCCATCTGCAATAAGAAGTACTTTACTCTCATTGAAAAATGATATAACAGTATTTTTAAGCAGATTATAATATTCAAATCCAAAATCGTCAAGATATTCTACTGGAAATTTTATATGTATTCCAAGTAAATCAACCAATATTTTGAATAGTCCAAATGATTTTTGATTGATATGATTTTCATAATCTAGTTCTCTAAATCTAATAACAAGCGGGAAGGAAAAATCAAATTCTTTATGATTTGCTAGATAATCGTTAAATACTTTTTTAATCAAAGTTGTTTTACCTGCACCAGCTCCTCCATAAACTATTTTGTTTTTTTGGAATTCTTTTAAAAACTTTTTGCTACTTATTTTATCCGTTTCCTCATCTGTATCAAAGCGTGTTTTTAAAGGGGATAAATATAAATCTATATCTACGAAAATATTTTTTAATTCTTTAGAAGATATAGCAGTGCTAAAGTTAATTTCATTAGACCAAGTTATAGCAGCGTTTAAATTATTTTTGATATGTGTAATGACTGTAGATTCAGAAATATCTAGGTCATAATTTTCTTTGAAAAAGTTAAACTCTTCTGTTTTTAATTTCTTTTTTGCTTTAGAATTAATATTTGCTAGTTGCTTATCAAAGAAAGAGTCTACTCCTTTGATACCTTTATCTATTAGGTTTTTAAATAAAACTTGTGTAAATATTGTTTCTATGTCAATCATTAAATTTCAGTATCATTTTCAAATTACACCTAACGTGTTTGTGTATGGTTAGTTGCGTGGTTAAGAAACTAAATTAGCAAACTTTTACGAACCCGTGAAAATTCCGCAGGAATTTTCACAAGTAAGCACGTAAAAAGCAATTAATTATACACGGTGTTAGCATTTGTTATTTTATTAGAGTGTAATTGATTAATTCGTTATCTTTTTCGTCAATTAAACTTAAACTGCCATCTTCTCTATAGACATATTTCCAACCAAACGGTTCGTTTATAATTCTGTATTCTTTCGAGGCATTATTTGTTTTAAGTAGTTCAAGTTTTTGAATTCGCTCGTATTTTTTTAAATACAAATTATCATCTGACATTTTTACAATAGAAAATTCGCCTTCGTCAATTCGGTCTCTATGATTTTGAAGATGCCAACTATTTAATTTAGCAACTTCACTTAATTTACGTAATTCATTTTGGTATTCATATGTTTTTAAAAGTTCGTTGACGATATCGTCAGTTTTTAATTCACTCATTTTTTTTATGAGGTTTGGGTATTTTTCTTCCTGATTAAATACAGAATAATTGTAAAAAGTTAATGTCACACTTTCGAGTTGATACGCTGGATATTTTCCTCCAAAACTTTCGATAGCTCCACCTATTTCTTTGCATTCTTCAATAATTGGCCAATATGCTATTTGACTTTGTCCAATTTGGTTATGGGAAAGGTTGAGAATTGGTACAAATCCACTATATCCATTTGAGTTATATCCTTTAGTTCCGTGTATATCGAAAATTAAAGCAGTTTTTATCATATTTGATATTGAAATACTGTCAGCAATTCTTAATTCACGAGTGTTAACTAAAATCTCTTGGTCAATTTTATGCAGTTTATTCCAATATTCGCTTATCTGTTTTTCCGTATTTAGTTTTTCAATTTCGGTTCGATATTTTTTTATTGGAATTTGAGAATGGCAAGAACTTATTGTTAAAAAAAGTATTAATAGAATTGTAATGTTTTTTTTCATAATAAATGCTAACGTTGTTGTGTATGGTTAGTTGCGTGGTTAAGCAACTAATTTAGTAAACAAAAACGTGCCAGAGAAAATTCCGAAGGAATTTTCCAAGTAGGCAATTGCCATAGCAATTAATTATACACGTTGTTGTGCACTGGTTTTTTTATTCGATTTTAGTTTTTACAAATTCAGCCACTTTATTGAAATTTTCAGTTCCTAATTCGGTTTCTCCTATTACGTAAGATGAGTTATTTCCAATGTCAAGGTCGATAAACAAGTTCTTATCAATTACTCTAGTACTTTTGAAAGCTTGCCATTTTATTTTTGTCTCGTATTTATAGTCTTTATATCTAAAATGGTCATCATTAAATTCCCAAATTGAATTTTCGTTCGCACTTATTTGTCCGTTTTTTTCCGTTTCCACTAATTCAAAAAACGTATTCTTACTTTTCTTGTAAAACGAATAATAATCATAGAAGTTAATCAAGTAATGAATTCCGATTGCGATGAATAAAAATCCAAGGTTGTTTTCTCCATAAATTATTAGTCCACCCAACAAAATCATTGGAATTGCCCAAATCAGCCTTTTTTTGTTTTTTTTCAGATTATCATTCCAAGCAGTATTGAAATTCAGAGTCATTTGCTCGTTATAGATTTGTTCTTTAAATGGCAGTTCAAATTTCATTTATAAGTTCGATTTTTAACTTGTGCACAACGGTT
>NZ_JBHTKM010000014.1:0-7254 GCF_042675845.1 Winogradskyella rapida
ATAAATAATCCGTCCTTTCCCTTTTTCCGCAACCCTTGGAGATATTGACCGCGTAAAATCTGTAATTGCTTACAACGTGTTTGTGTATGGTTAGTTGCGTGGTTAAGCAACTAATTTAACAAAAATGAACCGAACGAGAGGAAATTCTGCAGGAATTTCCACGTAGGCAAGTCACAAGCAATTAATTATACACGGTGTTGGCAAATCGTATTTATAATACTAATTCCAATAAAATTAATTTCCGAACTAGTTCGTCATTCAAATCAGCTTCTGTTAAGACTAACTCACAAAATTGTTCTTTACTTATAATTCCTTTACGGTCAGAAAACTTTTCGTAAAATCCACCTAGTTTTCTGATATAATTAGTAGCTATAACATATTTTCCGCCAAATCTATTAGTATATTTTATATTTAAAAACTTGTTAATAAGCGAATCCTTATTGGTTAAAGAATCTATTTTTAGATATTGGTGACGTTCATATTCATAGATTGTTTTTTCAGGATTCGAGAGTATCAAGTCTTTTTTTCTTAATTTTATATAAGGTCGATTTATTTCTAAAAATATCAAGGAATCTTCTTCTACTTTATCAAAGGAACTATTTGGTAAAATCCAAACTGAATCTGGATGATAATACATTTCTTTTTCCAATTGACTTGAATTAAATCTTTCTGTTATTTTTTTTGGCAATGGTACCCAATTTTCGAGGCTTCCATTTTTATAATCAATCAAGAATCTTTTGTAAGATTCGTTTAGCTCAGAATTAGGATACTGCTTTTTTAGGAAGTCATTTTCAAAGTCGTTCACGAGTAAAGTCAGAGTTTCGTTATTTTCTTTTCCTAAAACTTTTTCAAATTCCGATGTGTTATTGTTAGGGGAACAACCAAAAGTTAGAATTAGTAATAGAATTATGTAGATGAATCTCATTGTTCGGTTATATGTTTGCCAACGTTGTTGTGTATGATTTCGTTGCGTGTTTAAGCACTAAAGTTAGCAAATAAATCACAGATAGAAAGTCCGCGAGGACTTTCGTAAGTAGGCTATAACTAGCAATGAATTATACACGGTGTTGGCAGTAGTAGTTATTCATTTTCCGCAAATAAATATGACACATTAAATATCATTGAGAATGGGTCAAATTTAGCTTTTAAAGCTTTCTCTTTATCTAATTCATATTTAGTTTTTAATTCCGCTGTCATCGTTTCATAAGCACTTGCATTAGCCTCAAACGTCGCAAATACGTCTTTTAATGTTTCCGAATTCCAACTACCGCTTACAGTTATAACACTAACTCCAATAATAACTCTTTCTTTCTTTTTTAAACTTTTCTGGCATTCATCAATTTCATTGTCTAAATAATTGTTTTTGATTTGGACAATTTTATACTCTAATTCAATTTTTGAATTTGATTTACTTTCAATAGTTCTTTTAAGTTCAGCTAATAATTCAGCTTTTACGGATGCGTCAGCGTCAATATTGTCATTAATAATCTTCGAAAGGTCAGCATTGATTTTTGAATCAAACTCTTTTTTCTTTTCAGTTTTCAGAGTACCTTTTAAACTTCCACTTTTTAAAGTAGTAAATTCATTTTCTGTTGGTTTTCTTGAAGCACATTTAGAATTTATAAAAATTCCTTTTTTGAATTTTCTTCCAAATATTTCTGTTAAATCGCCATCGAATAAATAACCTCCTTTAATTTTTTGCCAAATCCCGTTTGTTGGATTACAATTCTTTGTTCCGCAAATTTCGGTTCCAGAAAGTGTTTCAAAATATGGTATTTGTACTTTCTTTTGAGCAAAAGTCATATTTCCGATAATTAGAGCAAATAAGACTAAATAAATTTTTGATTTCATAATATTGGTTTTTGGTTAGTTTTTTTTCTATTACTGCCAACGGTCTAGTATAAGAATAGTAGCGGATAAATTGCACTAACTTTTCGGTTAAACACAGACCTTATTTATATTTACTTACTTTTGTTTTGGCGATAAAACCGCTATTATTTTTATACATTGTTGTAAGCTGGCTTTCCACGTCCTGATTGGTTTTCCGAAGTTTTAATGCTTGTTCGGAAGGGTGCGTTGGCAAGACATCCTCTTTTGCAATTTTTGGCGTAGCGTTGGATGGTGCAAATTGCAAATGTGTATGGCTTTTTAGCGTTGGCTATTTCAAGTATAAACCAACTCCTAGGCCTATTCCAATTGCGATTAAAACAAAAACTAAAATTTTCAATGTTTTCAACTCCTTAGATTGCAATTCAAAACGTTCTTTTATTTTACTTTCCATCGTGTTAAAGTTAGAATTTAAAGTAGTTTCAAATGCACGTTGAATTTGAGTTCCTTCGTTTCTAATTTCAACTTGAATGTCAGATTTATGTTTGTCAAGTCTTGTAATAAGTGTTGCGTCAAGTTCTTTTTGAAAAGATTTATTGTCTTTGTAAATCTCTCCAATTTTTTGTTCCAGAAAATCATTTGTAACTTTTAGTTGCTCAGTATTTTCTTCCGTCTTTTTTTTGATTACATCACTTACTGAGTTTAAACTTTTATTGTTTTCTTCGATTAATTCTAAGTTTCGGCTAATATTCGTTTGAAGCGAACTTATCTCTGAATAAACAGCGGTAAAATCTTTTAGTTGTTTCGAATTGTGTTCTAAATCATTCACAACATTATCCAATTTTTCTAAATCCATATTCTATATTTTTATTAATGCTTTTAAGTCTATTGTTGTAATGAATTAATATCGTTTCTGTGTCTCCTAATTCTTTTGCAAATCTTAGTTTTTCTTCTTCTGTTTTACTGAATTTGTACAAGAACTTCAACAATACTATTTTCCCTTTTTGCTCTATTCTTTTAGATATTTCAAGAATGTGGTCGATAATAAAATCAAAGGTTGAATCTTCGTAATTTGAAATTGTATCGAATGATTTTGAAAACCTTTGTTCTTCAATTTTATTAAATGATTCTGATAATAGTAAATTGGTTAATCCGTTTATTAAGTTCAGACCTGTGTTAGATTGAAAACTCTCTAAAAAGCGTTGTAAATTACCTTTTAAGTCGATTAATGAACCCTTATTTATAAAGTTATTGTTTTCGTCATAAAACACTTGAAACCATTTTGTAATGTCTTTATTATTATTTTCTGCAATGTGTTGTAAAATGTAAGTTGCCTCTGTGAACTTAAAGTATGCTTCTAATGATTTTTTGAAGGATTCTTTACCTTCAATTGTATCATCATATTTTAAACAGTTTTCATAAACATTTTTTAAAGATTCTCTTCTGTTCGTTCCAAATTTATCATAAGACCATTGTAGTAAAATTTTCACTAAACGTTCAAATTTTGGTAAGCTATTATCGTCTAAAATATTTGTATATTTTATTCTATCAGGATTGTTGTCGAATTCAAAATCATCAATATATTTTTTAATGAATTTGAGTAAAGTAGATTTTATACTTTCTTCAGTAAAAGTGTTGTATGTAACAGTAAAAACTCCATTGAAAAAATCATCAACAGTCCAATCTGCAATGACACCTAAATTTGATAATCGATAAATGGCTTTTTCGACTTTAGCTTTATTAGACGCTAAGTTTCTTGCATAAACAACTTTTGATGTACCTGATTCTGAATATGTATTATGAAGTAGTGTAACGAGTTCTAATTCTTTAGATATTGAATCTAACCCATTTTGATACAAGAAAATTTGTCGAAAAACGTCTTGACCATCCCATTTAACTTTTTCTGTTAAAGATTGAATTTCTTCATAAGTCGATTCTGGGTTAAATATTGTTTCAACATTAGTTTCGGGATTTTCTTCTGTTAGTAAAACATAACATTTTGCATCACTTTTATCTCTTCCAGCTCTACCTGCTTCTTGATAAAGTGATTCCATTGAAGCTGGCATGCCATAATGGACTGTAAAACTTATATTCTTCTTATTAATTCCCATTCCAAAAGCTTTTGTAGCTGTAAGTAATGTGAATTTATTTTGTTTGTACTCGTCTTGAACTTTTACTTTGTATTTTTCAAAATCTAAATCGTTTTGATAATTTTTGGGTTTTGAACCAGAATAAAATTTTACTGGAACATTAAAATTAGTGGTTAGTTTACTTGATAAGTCAAAGCACCCATTTGTACCATTTACAAAAGGTGTAAATATTAAACCACATTTTGGGCTTTCAGAATCTAAATCGAAGATATTATCTACTTGATTGTGGTTATCTACAATAGTTGTAATTTCTTGATACTTTTTACCGTTGTCATTTATAACAATAAACTCTAACTCTGGTCGAGTATAATCAGTTAGAGTTTTTACATTCTTTTGGTCAGTATTAAATTCTAATTGAATATCTTTTAAAACGTTAACTGATGCAGTTGCTGTTAGTCCTAAAAAATTTATTGTTGGGCAATATTTTTTGATAGTGTTGGATAGATTCAAGTAAGAAGTTCTAAAATCGTGTCCCCATTCTGATAAACAATGAACTTCATCTATAACTGCGTATGAAAAATTTAACTGCGAATTTATTGCTATTAACCTTTCTCTAAAGTCTTTTGTTTGAAATCTCTCTGGCGAAATGAATACAAAGAAATATTTTCCATTGCTGTAATTGTCTAATATTTCTGTTCGTTCAGCACCAATTACGTCACTATTTATTGATTCAATATTTTGTATGTATGCTTGGTCAAGGTCTTTAATTTGGTCATACATTAAAGATTTAATCGGACAAACTACGAAACTAATACAAGGTTGTAAAAGGCAAGCAAGTTGATAGGTTAAAGATTTTCCACCACCTGTTGGAAGCAAACCAATTGTTGTATTGTTTTCTAAAACGTTTTGAATTATTGAAATTTGACCATTATTGAATTTATCGTATTCAAAAATATTTTTTAGAAAAAACCCTAAATTTTCTAAATCATTAGACTCTTCATTAAAAAGAAGTTTATAATTATATTTTGTTGAAGTACTTAGTGTAAAGTAATTAACTCGGTCTAATTTGTTTTTGTTTCGATTATGAAATAAGTCTAAATAGTCAGTTCTCACGTAAATTACATCATCATTTAATGCGTTTTCGTCAGTCCATCTTTGAAATATACTAAAGTCTATTTTTACGCAATTATCATTACTAAAACCTTTAACGTTTTTAATTTCAATTTGTGGTTCTTTAAATGGAATTTTCTGCAAGTTTAATAGGTGGTACATCCATTCAAAAATATCTTCAATTGAATGATTTTCATAATCAGAAACATCTTGATTTTTTATTTCAAAAACCCATTTATCATCTTCAAAGTTTAAGATGCCATTTTCGAGTAATTCAAGAATCAAAACTTGAAAACGAATTATTGCCGTAGGCAATAATTTTGTTTTTTTTATTTCTTTTGGAATCTCTGCGAAGCTGAGATTGAAATTTGTTTTATATAAATTTAGAAACCTTGAATACTTGTCAAGTTGATTTTTTATTTGCTCAATTTTCTCAAAGTAAATTGAGTTTTTTTCCTCTAAATCTCTCGTGTCAATTCTAACAGTTAAAATCTTTGATAAGGTTAAATGATTATCTCTGATAGAATCGACAACTCGTTCAACTTCTTCTTTGTGTTGTTGTCCGTCTATTTCTATTACTAAATTTGCTTGTGGCAAGAAAAAATCAACACATTGATGTCTGAAATTTTCATCATTTCGTTGCGTGATTTGATTAATTTCAATTTCGGGAATTATTAATTGTTTGATAAAATCGTACTCTGATAAATCTTCACTAATTCTCTCTTCTAAAAATGTTCTTGCAGGAAAATAGTTGTTTTCTTCATCTCCTTTTATAGTGTTATTCCATTTTAGGTTAGACTGATTTATTAAAACAAAGGGTTTTTTAAAGAGCTCTGTTTCTTTGTGAATTGAACCATAAATACTTTGTAAATATTGGCTCATCAAAGTAGGTTTTCCTCTTTGAATTAAGTTTTTGACTATTAGAATTGCCGATAAAAATTCTGATTCTTTTCTCGGATTGGTTAGATTCTGAATGACAAAATTATGGTTGGTGTAAGAGTAATTAGCAGAATATTTTTTCATATCAAAAAGCTGAATTTATTTTGTTATTGTAGCTTTTTTAATGCGACTTCAATATCATTTTTTGATACGTCAGTTGAGTCAATATTGAATTTCTCATTCGCTTGCTCATAACAAGAGACAGCAAGTTCAATACTTTCTTCAGCTTCATTAATTCTACCTAGCCAATAAAAGTATAAGTGTGTGTCTGGAAATTCATCATTTCCTACAGTCATATTACATCCTCCAAAAAGAGACCTAGCTTCCTCATAATTTTTTTCATTAAATTTAATTCGCCCTAATAAATAGAAATAGCGAAGCATCAATTTTGGTTGTTGTCCTTTAGATTCTATTTCAGTTACTAATTGATTTAGTAAAGGCACAATTTTCTCATTAGAAGTGTCTAATGCTAGTTGATTATTTAATATAGTTGTATTAATTTCTACAAGGTGTTTTTTCCATAATGCTCTTAAACGTATTTCGCCATCTCTAAGCATTTCCGGGTCAACAAGTGCGTGACCTTTATTAGCTGTAAATCCGAGTTTTTCAACTACTTTTTCAGAACTTAAATTATCTTGGTCAATATCAGCTTCAATTGTTAATACATTCTGTTCTTTTAACTTGGTAATAATCAATTCAGACCCTAAAGTTGCAATACCTTTTGTTCTGAATTTAGGAAGTATTGCGTAACTAATTCGAGCATTTTTTAATGTATCTCTAAATTCGAATGCGATAAAACCACAAGGCTTATTTCTAGAAAAGATATTTGTAGCATTTTCATAAATTATCCAACAAGTTCCTGCTCCATTTTTGTTATCATTTAACCAATAATCTACAAGTCTTCTATAATCTTGTTGAGCTTCCTTTGGCACAATATAGTAATGCTTTATATCCTTGTCTTGAAACACCTCGTTTATAAATGTTCTATCATTTTGAGTAATTGGCTTTAATGTCAATCGCTCATTATTTAACTCTATATTTATTTGATTAAAATTCATTCTTCAAATTTAATTTATCATTTCGTGCGTTGGCAAAAAACAGCTCTTTTGGTTTTTTCAGCGTTGGCTTATGTGGCGGCAAAAAAGCAAATGTGCTGTTTGTGCGGCTGGCTTTTCAGCTTGCTTACAACGTGTTTGTGTATGGTTAGTTGCGTGGTTTAGCGACTAAGTTAGCAAACTTTAACGAACCCGTGAAAATTCCGTAGGAATTTTCGCAAGTAGGGAAGAAC
>NZ_JBHTKM010000016.1:0-882 GCF_042675845.1 Winogradskyella rapida
CGTTGGCAGTCATTTAACGCAACCAAACGGACAAAAGACCATTTACTAAAAAAAATATTATGAAATATTATATTTTAACTTTATTAATTGGAATTATATTAATTGGTTGCTCTAATGATGATGAAACTGAACTAGTACAAAGCAGTTGTGATTTTATAAACTTCAAATATTATAACGGAACTCAAGACTTTTTGGGAGAAATGTCAAATGAATATATTTTAATAGCTGTTGATACTACTTATAGTGATAATGAAATCGAAAATTTTATTTCAACAACAAACATATTTGACCAAAACTACAATTACACTATTCATAATATTACCCAATATAAATTTAAGGAAATACCTTTAAAACTTAACACCTCAAAAAATTGCGAAGAAATAACACAAATAATTTCGGACTTAAATGAAAATAACATTATTTCATATACTCATTTCACAATGATAACCGATGATTGCAATAATGCGATATGGGAACCAATGGGAGATTTGTGTATAAATACTTATGGAAGTAATTTTTATGTAAAAGTTTTTGACGAAAACGATTTGACAGATTTAAACCAAATGATTTCTGAAACAAATACTGAATTAGTTGAGCAAAATCAATTTATGGAAAAATGGTTTGAACTGAGAGCAACTAAAGAATCTAATGGAGACGGATTAGCAATGGCTAACTATTTTTATGAGTCTGGACTTTTTGAACATAGCGAATCTGGATTATCAAAATATCCTGTTGAATAAAAAACGAACTGCCAACACCGTGTATAATTAATTGCTTTGTTCTTCCCTACTTGCGAAAATTCCTACGGAATTTTCACGGGTTCGTTAAAGTTTGCTAACTTAGTCGCTAAACCACGCAACTAACCATACACAAACACGTTGT
>NZ_JBHTKM010000017.1:0-1181 GCF_042675845.1 Winogradskyella rapida
TAAGATTACATTTATCTTTAGACTATAAAACACCTAATATGGTACACAAATTATCAGCGTAAAACCAATTTTAACCTGTAGCCGTATTTCAGGACTAGACATTATGCCCCGTCCTGAATAAAGGCTACATAATTTTAAACATTATGTACAAAAATGACAAAGTAATCAGACGGTATTCAGAACCTTTCAAACTGAAAATTTTAGCCGAACTTACAACCGGTAAACACACTAAGAGCGAACTTTGTAAACTCTACTCCATTGCTCCTACAACGGTTAATGAGTGGATTAAAAAGTACAATCGTAAAGACTTAATGAACACCAGAGTAAAAGTGGAAACAAAAGACGAAATATCTAGAATTAAAGCACTTCAAAAGGAAATTGAACAGCTTAAAAAACTACTGATTAAAAAGGATTTAGATACTTTAGCATTAGATTCATACCTTGAAGTAGCAGCCGAAGACTTAGGCTATAAATCTGTAGCTGAACTAAAAAAAAAGCTAAGTATAAAGCCTTAATCAAAGCTAAAGAGAAATCTAAGGGATTTACATCTTTATCAACTATAACAAGTTGTTTTGGTCTTAAACGTGATGCGTATTATAAATACAAATCTAGAGCTGATAAGCGTTTAACACTGGAACAACAGATTATAGAAATAGTCAGTAGAAAACGTAAATCCCTTCCTAGAGAAGGTGTGCGTAAATTCATTAGATCTTTAGAGAATGAGTTTTATAAAGCCAATCTTAAAGTGGGAAGAGACACTTTATTTAGTGTGCTTATAAAGCATAATATGCTTACACTGAGAAAGAAAACAAGTGCCAGAACTACAAACTCTTATCATCGTTTTTATAAATACAATAACCTGGTAAAAGATATGGAAATTACAAGGCCAAATCAGGTTTGGGTAAGCGATATAACCTACATAAGAACCATTAAAGGCTTTTGTTACTTAGCACTAATAACAGATATATATTCACGAAAAATAGTGGGTTATGATATTAGTGACAGCTTGGAACTTAAAGGATGTGTAAGAGCCCTAAATAAGGCTGTTTATCAAGCTAAAAACATTAAGCATCTCAATCATCATTCAGACAGAGGAATACAGTACTGCAGCAATCAATACACACAAATACTCAAAAGAAAAAAGATAGATATTAGTATGACAGAAGAAAATCATTGTTATG
>NZ_JBHTKM010000017.1:1327-473128 GCF_042675845.1 Winogradskyella rapida
TGCTCACGCTAAGAGAGCTGCAAAAAATGCAATTAATTTATACAACGAAATAAGATTACATTTATCTTTAGACTATAAAACACCTAATATGGTACACAAATTATCAGCGTAAAACCAATTTTAACCTGTAGCCGTATTTCAGGACTAGACAACATATGAAAAGAATATTGAGTATCATAATATTATTGGTTTCTACATTTGGTTTCGCTACCGAACAAATTCCTGATATTTTGATATGGAAAAATGACACAATTTCTTTACATAGCAATCCATTAGGTTCATATTCGAAATTAGACGACTTGAATTTATTTGGAGACAAAGATGCTGGATATTCGACCGCTTGTTGGAGAGGATATATTGCAGAGTGGAAAATTATTGATAATAAACTTTACTTATCAAATATCTACAGTTGTGATTATTTCTATTCAGAAAATAAAACTAAAGCTGATTTGAAAAAATTGTTTCCAAAAAAATATAACAATGGAATTGTATTAGCAAATTGGTATTCTGGAAAACTTTCAGTACCGAATGGAAAATTAATAAATAAAGAATTGAAAATCTATGAATCAGAATGGCTATTAAGAATAAAAAAAGGACAAGTCATCAATGAAAAACAATTCGACAATTCAAGTTGTCATATTTCTATTTACACAAAAAATCAAGATAGTTTAAATCATTTCATAACAACAAACATCAATTGGAATAAAATACCACGTTTAGAAAAAGGAATTCATAAAGTTTATGGACTTATAAAATCTGGAAAATCGAAGACGGAATTTAGCTTAGAAATAAAATCAAGGACCGAATACAAAGAATTGGAAAAAGAAGCTTTAAGAATATTAAAATTACTACCTGAATTTGATTTTTATATCAAAGCAGGAGAAGTAATAAATGTTAAGTACACTATACCAATAATGTTTAACGAAAATAACAGACCGAAATAAAATACGTATGCTAACACCGTGTATAATTAATTGCTTTGTAAGTGCTCATCTGGAATATTCCTTCGGAATATTCTCAGGTTCGTAAAAGTTTGTTAAATTAGTTGCTAAACCACGCAACTAATCATACACAAACACGTTACCAATAATTCCGATGAAACTCACAAAAATCTTAATATTAGCTATCGGACTATTAACCCTGATTGCATGTGGAACCTACGAACGTAAAAATGACTTAATCGGAATTTGGGAATCCTACGAAACTCATCACGATAAAATTGCTTTGACTTTTTTCATGGATTCAGTCATTACGGAATCTTTCGGAGGGGATATGAGAACGAATTATAAATGGGATGTTGACCAGAGTAAAATTTATCTCAAACAAGTTCGACTTAAAGATACAGTTTTAAAAGACCAGTTGAATTATGAATACAAACTGAATAAAACAAAGGATTCGTTGTGGATTAAAGTTGAGAATGGAAATGAAGACGATTACAGTGTTATGAAAAAAGTGGCTAAAAATCCATTTACACCTTGAATTATAAAAACTATAGCTAACAATTTGTATATTCAATAGCTTAGTCTTACCTATGTGAAAATTTCTTAGGAATTTCCTCAAGTGCGGTTCGTTTTTACTAAATTAGTACCGTAACCACAATAAAAGTGTTTTCAAAATTATGATAAACAGAATCCTAATATACTTTTTGGTATCCATATCGATATTTACTTGCAAAGAAAAAACTGTTGAATTTAAACCTACAAATCCTTTTAAAAATCTACTTGTAATAGAGAAACAAATCTTTGATTTAAACACTCTAAATTACAAAAAAATTACTGGAGAAAAGGGAACAATAATATACTTCAAGCGAGAGAATTTTGACATTAATGAAAATGATAAAGTAACATTAGAACTAAAAGAATACTATAATCGACTGGAGCTAATTTCTGATAATTTAAATACAATAACCGACAAAAATGAACTGTTAGAATCCAACGGTGTGATATATTTAAACCTAAAGGTTGGAGACAAAAAAATCGAGCTTAAAAAAGACAAAAAATTAAAAATCGAATTTGCTCAAAAATTCAGAAAAGGAGACAGGATTTTTAACGGCGTTTTAGATTCCATAAATCAAATTACTTGGAAAGATGATAAAGAAGCATATATAACTTTTCCTGTATTTGATTCTGTAGAAACAAGTCAATTATATGGCGTAGAGACTTATAAAAACAAAATAATATCAATCGATTCTTTAGATTATTATTCTCAGTTAAATCTAGATATGCCATCTGATGCAACAAGTGAACTTTATGCTGTAAACTGGTGGGATTACCCTTCTATTTTGATTAGTGATTTAGGTTGGATAAACGTTGACAAAATTATAGAGCCAGATGCAATTATCTCCTACGAACTAAACCTGAACCAATCAAACCTAGATAACGTATCTACATATTTAATTTATCAAGATTTAAATTCATTCATATCAGATTATCGCCAGCCAAATAATTTAAAATTCACCGATATACCTTTAAAAAATGAAACTTCTTTAGTTGTAATAGCTAAGAAGAATAAAGAAATTTTCACCAATAGAATCCTGCTGTACGAAAACACAATAGGTAAACTACAAATTGAACTGAAAAAAACGGACTCAACTAATTTAAAAAAACTCTTAAAAAAGTAACAATATCCAACTCCCCACAAAATTAATTACTGACCAATCAACTATCTAAAATCCTAGCAAAATCAAAAACTCCATAAAATGTAATTAATAAACTTTATTAGCTCTTTATTTATACTAGCATGCGTTAGCTGTATAAATGATAAAGGACTTGTTAAAGAACTTCCTAAAATTTCTGAAACTAAAACGGAATACGACTTAAGCAAAGCGATAACTATTTACATAGAAGGAAACAATCAATTACTCGTGAATAATGAAAAGGCAGATATTGATGCACTGAAAACGAAAATTCGCGAATATGAAAGTAAAAACAAATCTAAATCAATCATTTCTATAAAAAATTCGCGGGAATCTAGCTACAGTACTTACATCGATGTACAAAATGCCATAGTTGGTGAAATTCGCATGTTAAGAGAAACACTATCTAAAGAAAAATATGATCTTGAATTAGATAGTTTAACCAATGAACAATTATCTAAAATACGAAAAGTCTATCCTTTGAATTTAGTTGAATAAAACCTAAAGCCAAAAACGTAAATGATTAATGGTTTACGGATGACCTAAATAGCAATGCCTTAGGGTCTTTTTACTCACATAGTTGTTTATTATCACCATTAATTCTATACAAAAACCTTATAAAATAATTGAAGAAAACCCTGAACATCCTATTGCTCATTCTTGGAATCGGCGGCCTAATTCTAATCGGAATTACAATTTTTATCGGCACTTCAATGGGAAAGAAAGCTGATAATTATGTTTATGAAAAAACAATACCTCCCCCTCTATTAGGCACTGAAAAAAGAACACTTTTCGTTTTTTATACTGAAATGGCAAAACCAATTATGGACTACGAATTAGTAATTTCAGAGAATGATTCAATCACCAAATATGCTTATAACAATCTAAAAGATACAGAGATGAATATGAGGTTTTCTTATCATAAAAGATCTAAAAAACTAGTTTTCAACTTTAAAGAATACCTTATCACTTCGGATATTGAATTCCAAAATCATAAAATATCAAAATTTAACTTCAGACCTTACAAATTAGAAGCCCCTACCGGTCATGCCACTGGACCAATACTATTCAATCTCAATTATGGAGTGTTAGGTATAGGAAATGGCGAAGGGCCACAATTTATCTTTTTACCAAGTTCTAATCTTGATTTAACAAAAGAAGTAATCAATGAATTGTATAACTAAAAATGTTCTACAATTCCTTATATATTTAATTTCCTGAATCTTGTATTGTAGAAATTTGTAATAAATTTCCGCTCGTTCATTTCGTTTTTCCTAAATTAGATCTTTATCACTAAACCAAATTAAACAGCAATAACAAAAAAATGAAGAAGCTAACATACTTATATTTTTTTTGTTTTGCTTATTATTTTAAGCTGGGAAACCGATAATAGAAACCACGAAAATAAACTAATCGGAAAACGGTGTAATTGTAGAAATAAGAGAAGGAGAATTTGATATGAAATATTGAAAAACGATTTACCATTAACGTATATAATCCTTACAGATATTCTATTTGTTTTTTTTAGTATTAAATTAGTTGCCTAAATATGTATCGAAATTATAACAGAAAACAACAAAAATAAAATGAAAAAATTTATCATCATTTTCACACTTTTAATTTTATCCCAGTCTTGTTCAAAAGATGATCAAGTAAATACTACACCTGACGAAGAAATTGTCGTTGAATTAAATTTATCATTAAGGAGCATTAACTCTTATAGCTCTAGTTTGCAATACAGTTATAATTCACAACTTGAAAATGTGAAATTAATTTATGATTACGACAGCGATGTAGATACGAATAATTATCTTGAAAAAATCGATATTTCAACAAACAATGCAAGTACAACAATCAATAATTTAAAACCAAACAGAGATTATGTTTTTAAGCTTGTTGCAGAAATTGATGGTGAAGCATATTATAGTGATGCCGTTTCTACACGAACTTCAGAAATCCCAACATTATTTAATGGTGAAATTGCTAGCTCCATCACAACTAGTAGTATTGAAGAAGTACTTAAAACAGATGATGGTTACATAATTGTTACTGGATATGGAGAACTTTTTGTGCATAAGATAGATAATGACTTTAACCTTGTTTGGTCAAAAGAAATAGTGGAACGAGATACCAATAACTTCAAATCCATCATTGATTTAGAAAATGGTGAATATATTATATTTGGATCTGGACCTGGAATTACAAATGTAGGTACATACAATACAAAATCTTTTGCTATTAAAATTGATAATTCAGGAAATACACTTTGGACAAAGTATTATCATTACGCAGATAATACAGATATTTCATTTTGGTGGAACGACATTGTGAGATTCAAGAGAAATGGTAGTGACCTAAAACTTCTGACAACAGTTGATACGACTTATTCTGATGCTACTAATAAATTTTATCATGAGTACACTTTAGATTTTAATGGAGATATCATATCACAACAAACGCTTCCTGATAGTAATGACCAGTTTCTTAATATCGTGTATGATGATGAAGGTAACATTTATAATTATGGCTCACCGTACTTTAATTCAAATTACAATTCAACCATAGGATTAATAGAAAAATACAACCAAAATCATGAACTGATTTGGTCGGAACATTATAATACCGAAATTAACGGCGATGATACATTAAATCAAGTTTTAGTCGATCAAAATTATGTGGTAACTATAGGAAAAGAAAGTGATTCTTATGATAAATATCGATTAGTTCAATTTAGAAACAATCAAGGAGATCTATTATGGGAATTTAAAGAACCCGGTAATTGTGATTATGAAGGTTATGATATTATTTCAGAATCTGATGATAATTTCATTGTGTTATTTTTAGACCGTTGCTCTTTATCAAATAAAGCTACATTAATAAATTTTGATACCGAAGGAAATATTATTTGGAGATATCTACATAATGGTGGTTATACTCCGCATAAGATTCTTCATAATAATGGTGAGTATCACATTTTTGGAGTAAAAGAATTTAAACTTTGGGTAAAAAATATTATAATAGATTAAATATGCAATTAGCATTATAACCGTTTAATCATGTAGCTCCATCTTAAACACAATTTCGGTTAGCGATAGAAAATGTACAATAGATCTAAAAGTGTACAAATTCTATTTGGACTATTAGGAGACAAAAACATAGTTGTCGTTAATATTTAGGGTTTTAGTTACAAAGCGTCTATTAGGCTTATCCGAATATTTATCCCTAATTTGCGCACAGTAAACCATATACAATCCGTTGCAGGTAATTAACTATATATATAATGCAAAAACTGAAAGAACAAACTGACGCTAAAATTGCCTTCAGAAGAAAAAACAACCCTGAGTTTATGAAAGGTGTTGATGAAACAATCAATTACTCGTGAATAATAAAAAGGCAGATACAGAATAGAAGATGTTACCGCAGTACGTGTTAATGATATTGAAAATCGTAAAAGAGTAATGCTCTATAAGTGGCGAAAAACTAGCTTGTAATAATATTTAACTATAATAAAGCGATTAAGGTGGAGAAATTTTAATCCAATCATTATAACGCAATGCTCCTCCTCCACGCTATTCAATAACCTTCACCCCATAAAACAACCGCGCCCCAATCCTTAATACAACTACAATCATGAATAAATTAATTCTAGTTACACTACTAATTTTTGCAATTGTAAGTTGTAAAAAAAAACGGATTTACCGCTCGTTGAAAGTCAATTACGCAACAAAACCTTCAGTGTTCCGATCCCTTCTCAAAACGACACTATTTTTTACGAATTCAAAGATTCAACATATCAAGAATATGGTAATTTCTGGAATGGAGAAATTCCTTGGCGCCTTACCCGCTATGAAAATGTCAATTTTTTAGTTCTACGGAATAGGGTTATTGGAATAAGAAAAACGAACGACACGACTTTTAGTTGTCGATATATAGGTTCCTATGAAAATGATTTTGAAATGATTGAAAGAAAGCCAAAATGGAATAAAGAACTTTTAACAGGGACTTGGGTTGAAAAAAATCAATTTGATTATTATACCAACGACAGTATCCCAAAACCACCACCAGCCCCTAAACCTCCTGCACCAGAGGGGTTTTCAGAAAGTGATTTTCACAATATACCACGTTATAGAATAGATACCGATTCAATTTATTTAGACTATAACTATTATAGATCAAAATCAAAAATCCAGATCAACACGACTGGTGAATTTATAAAAATGAATTTAACAAATCATCATATCGACTATAACGTCCAAGAAAATTTTTGGCGAATAAAGCATTTGACAGACAGTACAATGATCATAGATAAAACTTCAAATCATTTACTTGGAAGAAAACATAATAAAGCCTTAAGCAATATTAAACTCATTAAAATACGTTAACGACCGCTTTGAACAACGCATTGTCAGTTCTCTTTTAGATTAAAAATCCAAATAGATATTCTGTTTTGTTTTAATTTATTAATTTTAGAGCTTCATCAAAGCAAGTAAAGTTGCGCAATTTCAATACCTTATCAACAACTTCAGAACAACAAGAATGAAAAACCTATTAGGATCTTTAATTGCCATTTTATTTGTGCAAATCAGCTTTAGCCAAGATTACCAATCTGAATTTTTAAAATATTGTGAGGCTAAGGACAGTATTAAACAGTTAGATGTATTAACCAAATGGGAATCTAAAAACCCAAAAGACGCTGAACTTTTTACGAGCTATTTCAACTATCACGTTATGAAATCTATGCAAGAAGTTATAGCGCTAACTACTAATACACCTAACGAGGAAGCCATGGTGCTCAAAGATAGCCTCAATAAAACAACAGCTTATCTAGAAAGCCAACTATACTACAACCCACAAGAGTTAAAAAAAGGCTTCGATAAAATTGACCAAGGAATTACACTGTATCCTAACCGCCTTGATATGAGGTTTGGTAAAATATATGTTTTAAGTCAAGCTCTAGATTGGGAAAATTTCACTTCAGAAATCATTAAGACCATTGCGTATTCTGCAGCAAACAATAACCAATGGACCTGGACTAACCATGAACCCTATGATGGCACGGAAAAAGAATTTCTTTTAGATATTCAAGATTATCAATATCAATTATACAATACAGGAAATGATGATCTGTTGATTAATATGCGCGAAATTGCCAATGAAGTGCTCAAATATTATCCCAATCATGTAGAAAGCTTATCTAATCTTTCTGTCACCTATTTACTAACAGGACAATACGATAAAGGCATTGCGCCGCTTCTAAAGGCCGAAAAATTAAACCCTAAAGATTATATCGTTCTTGGAAATATTTCCCAAGGCTACAAACTTAAAGGCGATAAGCAAAAAGCTATTGCGTATTATAAAAAGATGGTCCACTTTGGAGATGAAAACGCTAAGGCTTTCGCAAGTCAACAAATTACAGTCTTAGAGAATTAAAACAGTATAACAAATACCATTCTCGTAATTATTTAAGCTTCTTGACTATCATTAAAACCGATTAAAACTTTAGATGAGACACATTTATTATAGACTTATAGATTACAAACAAATCCATCCCATAAGATTTTGGATTATTCTCTTGGTTGTCCTCCTCCTCCTCATCTTATCGGTTTATATCATAAAAAAATAGCCACTAAGAAAAAATCTAAAGCAAATGCTGAAGAAGAAAACCTAAATCCAGAAATAGATAAGCCAAAGGAGAACCGCTACTTCCGTTTTTTAAAGAAAAACAGCTTACTTATAGGCATCATATTAGGGCAATTGATCATCATTATCGCACTCGCTTCATCAATAACGACTAATTATTATCCAATAAAAAACTTAAGGGAAAATCCATCAATCTCCAGTTCAGAGTACCTTTTTGGTATTGATATATCACATTATCAAGGCAAAATTAATTGGACTGAAATGCAGACCTCTCATCACCCCATTGAGTATATCTTTATACGATCAACCATGGGGAAAAATGGGACGGATATACATTTTGAAGACAATTGGAAAAACGCCAAAGCACACAACTACATACGAGGCGCTTATCATTATTATAGACCCAACGAGAACTCTACATTACAGTTTGAAAATTACAAATCCATTGTAAAATTAAATAAAGGCGATTTTGTTCCTATCCTTGATATAGAAAAAGAAAGTCGATTTGGAAGAGAAAACCTAAGAACAGGCGTTTTAAATTGGCTACAACTAGCAGAAGAAGAGTACGGTGTAAAACCTATGATTTATACAGGTTTAAAATTCTACCAACATATTCTAAAAGGGCATGTAGACGACTATCCGCTATGGATAGCTGCATATTCCGGTAAACATCGCGTAAAACATGAACGTTGGACTTTTCATCAATTTACAGAAAAAGCAATCGTTAAAGGTATAAGTACAACCGTAGATGGTAATGACTACAACGGCACTTTAGACGATTTAAAAACCATGTTAAAAAAGTAAAAACACCTTACAATACAGGACTGATTTAGCTGACAACAATCCAGTTTCAAAAATCCAAAAAAATTTCCTAATCATGTTTTATTTACTAACTTAGTTGCTTAACACTACCACTAATTTGAGACCAAGCAGTTCACCACACTAATTAAAAATAAAACCCATGAAAAAATCAAATTACATTTTAGTATTTGCCTTTTTGTTAACCTTTTATGCATTATCTGCACAAGAGGAGATAAAGGTTTCTAAATTTCAATTAATTGCCTCTGGCGGCATTGGTTATGGTATTGTTGAAAATGAGAACGAACCAAATTATAATTTGAATAACAATAGCGGAGAATTGCTATTAAACTATAACATGGCACGTTACTTAGGCATCGCTACCGGTTTAGGTCTAAATGAATTATCTGGAAATGGATTTAATTCTGTTGGTAATTTTTATCAAGAAAGAACCTTAATTAAAATTCCGATAGTATTAACCTTAAACTCAAAAATATCAGACACCTTTACCCTATTTGCAAATTTTGGTTTTTACGGGCAAACCATAGTTAAAGATGAATATCGTTTTTTAAATAGTACTCAAGAAGATGTATATGGAGGCTGGAATTTTGGTACTCAACTAGGCCTTGGTTTTGTATTTAAAATGTTCGATGGTGTTAGCGCTGGTCTTAATTATAGCGGTCAATCTGATTTTAGCAAATTTGAAACCAATAACAATGTGGGCATAAATGACAAACAGAAAATGAAAAACTTGAATTCAATTGGCATAATGCTGATGATTGATCTATAAAAAACAACACTCTAACACTTACACAAACTTTTATTTGACAGCTTATTATAATGACAAAGACCATTCTTAACGTATTACTTCTAATAACCATAAACGTATATGGTCAAAACAACGATAAGCCCGAATTAAGAGGAAATTGGATTAAATACAACATAGAAATGAAAGACGGGAGTCAATTAATTGATCGCTTTCTTACAGATTCCTCCTATCTTAATTTTAGCTTCAAAGAGGAAAAGATGTGTATTAATGGAAATCCCACGCATCATGTAAACATGACCTGTTTACCGTATACCATACAAGAAGATTATATCAAAACATCTTCAACTTCCGGGTATCAAATAGAACGTATAGCCAATGATACTTTAATTCTTAGTGAAAGAATGGAAGGTTTTGAAAATGACAAACTAAAACGATTTTATTTTGTTAGAGCACAAAAGTTGTTTAATGACATAAAAAAGAAAAAAGGGGATCGTAAAAATCAAATTGCAAACCAATTTTACACCCCTGTTCTAACCTCTAGTCTTATGCTTCAACTGAATAAGGGGTTCAAGAAAAAGCATAGCAATTTTAAGGTCAAAGGAACGATAACAATCGATTTAAAAAACGAAAAGATAAATACTTTAATACATGATGCTACTACAGCTGACTCTAGCAATCTTCAGCGTATTAAGACAATCATTAACAATTCTTATTCACTTTGGAATTTAGACAAATTCAAACATATTGAAACCTTGCAAATGCCGTTTGTTTTAAAAGACGAGAAAACAAAAAACTATAGAGGCATTACCGTGAAATTCTTTACGGATTCCTTTTATCAGCTCGATAATTTTTACGGTGGCGACATAAGGGTAATTCAAAAAGCACGAACACATTTCAACAAAGGTCTAAAAGCCTACCAGAAGAAAAAATATGAGGATGCTATTACATTTTTCAGCAAAAGTTATCGACTAGATTCTAAAAATATAGATGCGCTTTATAACAGAGCTGCGATTCATTATGAAACAGGAAAATTGGTTTTAGCATGTAACGATTGGGAGGAACTCTCTCAACTAGGACAAATAAAAGGCACAACACTTTTTACTAACCACTGTAGAAAACCAACCACTAACAAAATTAAATATGAATAGTAGGCCACGGACTATCATCCACTAATTCTATAGATTCACCCCAATGCACTATATCATTTTAAGCTTACTTTTCTTCATAATCCTTATAGGGATCGCCTATTATTATGACTACAAAAAAAAACCACAACAATTTACTTCCGCTGCGCAATCTATAGGAAAAGCCATACTTTTAGGTCTCGTATACGTTGGTTTACTATTCGCATTGAATAGCATCTATGAATTAGTCGTCCCCTTTAACAAAGATCATGGTATGGCCTTCAACACCAAACGTGAACAACTAGGAATACCTAAACTCGGACCAGATTGGGAAAAGCGAAGCAATGATGATGACCAATTTTCCACAGTATGGTGGAACAAGAACGCTAAAGACCCGCATTTTAAAAAAGTCATTGAGTACGGGATACTGAATGCAAAATCTGAGACGGATTATTACACAGTCCCAAATAAAAAAGGAACATTTGCTTGGTCTACATACCATTATGGAAATAATACCCTAGACTATTATTTAGAAAAACCCAACAACACGGATTTTTCAGTTACTAAATCTGGACGCCTAAAGTTTGCAAAGCCAACGATAACAAAAAAAATAGATCGACATGAATTTGAAACCTATAGCCGAAAATAAAACCGTCCATTTTTCAAGGAAAAGAAAAGACCTCGCTACAAGCAGAAACCCCATCTCAAATTTTTAAGGGGAGATACACTCAAGATAAAATGACGCTAACGAGCACAATTCTTGGAGGTTCAACAACGTACCAAATTGTTAAACGTTCTGACAGCACCTTGCATCTTAAATCGCAGCGTTATCAGGTCCCTCCTATTTCTGAAGATGATCGGAATAAAATTGCAGAGCACTATTTTACACTAAGACACAAGCAAACTCTTCAGAAGTAAAATTTACCATTTCAATGGGCTAAAACAAACAACATCTCCCACTCTTACCACCACGTTTATAAAAAAATATCTAATTAGAGATGAATGAGAACATACAGAATATAGCCGACAAGCATAATGCAAAAAAAAGCCCCTTGAATAAAATGAATGAGATTCACCTTATAAAGGAGCTATTTTTAGACTCAAATAATAATTAATTTAGACCATTAAAATCCATTGATTTCAAACTCAATATATTTAAATGTGCTTCTGTTATAGGTAATATTCGTATATACTACACCGTAATAATAGGTTCCGTTTTCCCAAGTTTTACCGCCAGTTATAGGATTAGGAGTTGGCAAAAGATTATCTTCAGTAGCACCAATGGTCAGCGGGGCTCCGTACATATAATGGTTATTATAATTGATGTTGAAACTGTTTTTCATTCCTCTAGTTTCTTCATAACCCGTATGCTCTTTAATTTCAGTTACAATAGCTTTTGAAAAATCAATAGCCTCAATGTTTTCTGGTTTATGGTTATGACTCTTTTTAATTAATAAACCATACATAATACCATCACCTTTAATACTCCCAATTTCTATTGAAGCCCATAATGCTTCATCAATGCTAAACGAAGGATTATCCGCGTCTCTAAAATCGTCATTATTATAAAAATTATTAAAACCGCCTGTACCATTGACATCTATTTTATCGACTCCGAAAACTTGGACGTAAGGAGTAACTTCTGGGTAATCTGAAGCATCAATTAAATTCACTTCTCGTACCTCTTCTAAGACCGCTCCATTTTGGTCTATAACGGTAATAATATAATCGTATGTTCCTCTTGCGGCGTTGGCATCAATATCAAAATGTTGGTGAATTTGAGCATTTTTAACGCCTTGGTATTGATCCCAAATAATCTCATAAGACCAGTCATGAGAATAGGTCTCATCTGTGCGTTGTACGATATTAACCTTTACTAAATCGATAACATCACCAGCTAATATTTCGGCGTTAAAGTGAAAATCTTCACCCAAAACACCCAATTCATTATCGTGTAATCCGACTTCTACATTAAAGATTGTAGGCATTAAGGGTTCAGACACATCGTCACTACTACAAGCGCAAAGCCCAAGCATCAATAATAAAAGAATGGCATTTTGTTTTAAATTTAATTTCATCATGTTTTAGTTTCTTCTGTTTTAAAGATTTAATAAGTTAATTAAGCTTGCACAAGTATATCTAAATTACACTAACGCAATTAAGTTGCAATTATAACAAGAAGTATTAAACTGTACAATGAAATCCTTGCTTATTTAATAAGAAATTAGTTGGTATCGTTCTATTAAATTTTGTGTAAGATGACGCACCAAAATTCTAACTGGAATTTCCTTTTGATTAGGGAAAGGACAACCGATTCACTTTAAGTCTACGCAGATGTTTTACCCCTACTCCAACAATCTTCGATAGTCATAACATTCAATTTCATAAGAAATACCATCATTAATCACTACATGCTTCAAAATTTTATGAATTTTATTTAAAAAATAAAATGCTGATATACAGAAATATACAACCTTACAATTCAAAGTTATTTTTCAACCCGTTTAAACAGACAGCTTTTGTCTATTTGGATTCTAGATTTACAACTGAAATCAAAACTTAACCAAAACAAAAATATGGCCACATTCGAGATTAAAACCAAACGGGCAATGAATGTACAAGGCAAGTATGTAGATGCTGGCTTATCTGTACAAGTCAATAGTATGTTTTCTAACCCTTTTGACGAAGTAGACAAAATAGATAAAGCTTTTAAAAGAGTTCATGGCATTGACTTAAAACCTGAAGGGTATTTGAGTTTGGGGTATTTGGAGTATAGATCAATTTAAAAGAACTACTATTCTGTTCTAAATAACTGATTAATAATAAATTTAATAAAATGTAAATATGGGATTATTTAAAATTTTAACAGCAGCAAAGGCAATTGCTGATTTCGCTACAGATGAAACAACAATTAAAGCGACTAATAATATAAAAGCTTTAGGTCAAAGTGTATCCGGGAAATTTAGAGATACCGATGGAGATGGTGATTTCGATATGGATGATTTTAATTTTCTCTTAGAATTTTCTTGTATGTATTCAAGCATAATTGGACATATCTCAACTGTCGATAGTGAAGAAATTAAAGACGATGAGATGGATGTTGCTATAGAAATTATAAACAATATTTGTTTTTCAGAAAATGGTTTTTTGAATGATGCTGTTATTGAATTTTCTGAAATACCAAAGAAACAAATTAGAAATATGGTTTATGACAAATTCAGTAAACCTAACAGTCTAAAGAAGATAGCTAAATTTGCAACGAATACAGAAAAAGAAGAAGAATTTTATTCAATAGCTTGCACCATCGTAATGGCAGATGGAATCGAAACTAAAAATGAACGAGAATTTTTAAATGTATTTGCAAATGAATTAGAACTAACCAAATTTGATGTAAGAAGTATAGAAAAACAAATAGAAAGGTAATTATGAATAATATTTCAGAATTAAAAGAGGAAAAAAAGAAATTATTAAGAAACTTGAAAATAAAATCTATCGCAATCAAAAAATCATTCTTTTTTGCAAATCATTATTCTTACCTAGATCAATCAGGAAAACAAATTCTATTATTAGTATCTACTTTTATAATAGGTATAATGCTGTCAGCACTTTTGGGATTTACAGGGTTCTTTGTCCCATATTTCGCTTGGGTAGGATATGATATTTATCGTATGGAAGATTTAGTTAGTAAATATAACGCCCCTATAAATCAAAAATTGACTGAAGTAAATAATTTAATAGATGAACATATGAAGGTAAAGTCAGCAATAGAAAATACAGTAGTATTTTTAGGTAAGTTTAATAAAAAAGCATCATAAATCTATGGCATTATTTACGATTTTAACGGTAGCAACAGAGATAGCTTCAAATGAAAAAGCAATGGAAGGGCTTTCTCAATTTGCTAAAAAAGGTTCAAATGCGATTAAAAATTTTCTTAAAGATGAAGATGACTTACCAGAATTAACTGAAAAAGATCTTGATATTATATTTGAATTTACAGAAATGATTTCAAGTTTATTAGGTCAAGGAGCAAAGGTTAATCAACATTTGAGTATAGATAAAATGAAAGTGGTTAGTGAGATCATCGATGAGCTATGCTTATCTAAAAATGGATATATGCAAGAGCCATTACTTAATTACTTAGGATTGTCTGTAGAGAAATTCGAAGAAAATATAGCTCAGAGGATTAAAAATCCCTTTACAATAAAGAAAATTACTCGGTACGTAGCAAAATATGAATTAGAGGATGAATTTTACTCTTATTTATGTAGAGTAATGATGTCCGATAATATTGTAACAGTTGATGAGCAAGAGTTTTTAGATACAATTTCAGATTCATTCGGTATTAATAAATTTGATAAAAGAGCTTTAGAGACATCTTTTAAGGAGTAAGGTAGTTTACTTTTTAGAGTTTTTTTTAAAATATTAGTAATTGAAAAATAACCCATCCCGCCCATACCACCGCGCAGAGATAGACCAACGCTTCACCATAGTAAAAGCGCAAATGCATCAGCAAGCTTTAACTAAAGGTGGAGATGGTATTGCGCTTTATACCGATTGCTACACTGGAAAAACCTTGCGTGGTGGCGATAGGTATGATTACGAGCACATACGGTCTTCGGAAGCTATTTTTATGACTTATAGAGACCGTCTAACCAATACTGAAATCGCTGAACTTGTTAATTGTCCAGGAAATGTTGCGGTGACCTTAAGAAGCATTAATCAATCAAAAGGAAAAATGAGAATGGAAGATTGGATGGCCAAATCTAATAATGTCTTAAATCATGAAATCAATATTCTCTTAACGAAAACGACTTTAGCTAATGCGGATAGAAATATTTTAGAAAAATTAAAAGAAATTGAATCTAGATAAAATAAATTCTCTCTAACATTTTTATAAACGCTGTAATTATAAGCATCTACCCTAGTGTTGCATTTAACTCCGACCATTCCTAATCAGGTCTATCGCGCCCCTATTGATAGGGTTTTAGAAAAATATTAACAGTGTATAAAGTCAAACTATCAGATTAAACTAGTCTAAAAACTATAGGTTCAACAACACATAACACCATTAAATGATTAACTAATAATTCATAAAATTGCAACCCTGTTTAAGGGCTAGTAAATTTAATATGCCTTAAATTTACCCCATAAATAGTCAGTTTTTCATGAAATACCGTATAACACTCGTCATCCTAGCATTTTCACTTCTACTCTGCAATCAAAGTTTTGCCCAAGACAATCTTCAAGGGTCAAAAACGGTCACCTCTGTTTTTAAAGCGCTAAAAAAACAGAATGAAAAAAAATTCTTGAAGCGGCTCCCTACTAAGAAAGATATTGAATATCTGATCCCTCTAATTAAGGAGGCCCGTCCAGAAGAAAAAATTCCGGAAGTCGATTCTGTCATTGCTAATTTTAAGACAGACGCCAGTGAGAATTTTATAAAAGTGATCAAAAAAGGAGAAAACCTTGGCATCAATTGGAACACAATTATTTTAAAAGACGTCAGATCAAAATCGAATCCAGATCATAGAATCAATGTGGAACGGAGAGACATTATTCTTGAATGCACTAGTGGTGACAAAACCTTTATAATCACCTTAAAAAAAACCTACTACATCCGTAACAAATGGCGCCTTATGAATACCATGAAATTACAGCTCTTATAAAGTAGCAAATATATCATTTCAGACATCCCTTAATCCTAAGAACTCATGACCAGCACATTTAAGGACCCTCATATTGAATGCAGAAATGAAGCCAACACCCTAGAAGGCGTTTATTACAAAAACAAACCCTTTACAGGCACCATTATTAATGGCTTAGAAACCATCAATTATAAAAATGGTTGCGTGCATGGCGCTTATACAACGCACTATAGTACGGGCGCCTTAAAACGTGTAGAAAACTACGACAACGGAGATCTAATAGCCTACATTGACTATTACCCTACAGGACGAAAAGAATCAGAACTGCGAGATGGCTCCTATTACAAATGGACCCCAAAAGGTATCCTTTATCAAAAAGATAATTGCTATTTTTTTGAAAATGGAAAAGTAAGAAGTCGTCATGGGAATACAACGGACCATTTCAATATGCAATACTTCTCACCAAACGGAGATTTGTTGGCTACAGAACTAAAGCCAAGCACAAGTGATCCAAATACTGACATACGTTTAGAGTATAACCACAATTCTATGTACAAATGGTACTTCGAGCTTTTAAAGATTGAAATGGCAGGCGCTTCAGAGAATCATCTCAATCAATTTATTTGGAATTGGTTTTGGTACATTTTTGACAACAATCCAACAGAATATTTCAAAATCATAAATACCCTACTCGGACATCCCAATGAAAAGGTTTTAAAATTTATTGCTCAAATTATAGCCTTGCATCGCTTTCAGCCCTATATAGAACCCGAATGTCAAACCAACACAAAAGTCTATAAATTCATCAGAGCCTTCTCTTCAGATCTCGATGAAAAATTTCCGGAACGCCCCACTAAGATCGTTAACTTAGCCCCTAGTTGCTACATCATACCTTTACTGAGACTTAACTCTAACCCAAGCACAATGCAGTTAAAAAATTATGCTAAGGTCGTAGTTGAAAAAATAAAATCAATTTTATAATTTAGAGCATTAAGAATCATTTAAAGTCAAGACTAAATATATTAAATCATGACCGATGGCAATTTGTTATTATTATGGTGTTAATAGCTGTACTCATTGGTGCAATTTCCGTATTATTTGTCCATTAATCACATAAAAACCGAACAACACACTTCACATCTTATAGGTTATTTAACTTAGTATTAATCAACCCATAACACAACGCTAATAAGTCTATAATTCACCCTTATGAAATACAATTCGTATATAAAAGACACCGTTAAGGTTTCTGAAATTGGCTTTGGCGCATGGCAGCTAGGCCAGAATTCAGGATGGAAAAGTATGTCTGAAAATGAGGCGATACAACTGGTAGAAAAAGCCATCGATTATGGCGTTAATTTTTTTGATACAGCCCCAAATTATGGACATGGTTCAGGAGAAGAACGATTAGGAAAAGCCTTAAAAACGACCGACCGCTCTAAGATTGTTATAAACACAAAATTTGGGCATACACATACAGGGACCACCAATTACGAGGCCAGTTACATCCGAGAATCTTTAGAAGGAAGTCTTAAACGTCTACAAGTCGATTATGTCGATTCACTCATTATCCATAATCCACCGTCTTCCTACCTAGATGGCTATAAAAACGACCACTATGAACTCTTAGAAACCTTAATTGAAGAAGGAAAAATAAAGGCTTATGGCGCTTCCGTAGACACCTACGAGGATATAAAACTACTTATAAGCACCACTAATGCTAAGGTTATTGAAGCCTTTTTCAATATTTTACATCAAGACACGGCTAGAGGGTTTGATTTGGCAAAAGAAAAAGATGTCGCGATCATTGCTAAAATCCCGCTAGATTCAGGGTGGTTATCCGGAAAATATAACAAGAACTCTAACTTTAAAGGTATTAGAAGCCGTTGGGCTAAAAAAGATATAGAAACCCGCGCACAGCTCATAGAAAAAATTAAAACCATCACAGGTGAAGACACTCATCTCGCTCAAAAAGCACTTTCATTCTGCCTAAGTTACGATGCTGTTTCTACAGTAATTCCAGGGAATTCCAATTGTAATCAGTTAAAAACTAATGTTGAAAGTGTAAATTATCCCTTGTCTAAAAACACTATTGCCGAATTAGAACAATTTTACCAAACAGAAGTAAAACCTCTTAATTTACCCTGGTAAGCTTTAATCAGAGAACACAACAACGTCTAAACCAAAAGTTTCTTTTGATTAAAAACATGTAATACAAAGTTATTTTCTCTTGAAAAACAAAAAAATAGACAGACCTGTCTATTTTTAAAAATATTGTCTATATTTGTCCCATGAAACATGCCGAAGTAAAACATAGAATTACCGAAACGGCCTCTTTTTTATTTTATAAAAATGGGTATAATTCTACAGGTATTAATCAAATTATTGCTGAAGCAGGAATTGCCAAGGCCACGCTATACAATCATTTTAAATCTAAAGAAGACATCTGTCTTGCCTACCTTCAGCATAAAAATAACAGCTTTCTAAAAAATTTTGAAGCCTTTACAAGCTCAAAGCCTAAAGGGAAAGAACAGATTTTAGCGATGTTCGATTTCTTACAATTGTTTTATCAAGATAAAGATTTTAACGGGTGCTGGTGTATTAAAACAGTTTCAGAAATACCAAAAGATAATGAACGTATTCGCAATGAAATTCAATCTCAAAAAAACGGTTTCATTACTCTTATTACGAAACTTATTGACAACAACCTAGAAGATATTAAGGCGGAACAAATCCCCTCTCTTGCCCGACAAATTTACCTCCTTTATGAAAGTGCTGTTGGCGAAAGTCACCTCCATCAAGACGATTGGCCTATTGTAGAGTCTAAAAATTTATGTCAAAAAATAATCAACTAAAAAAATTTACCAGAACAAAGACAGACTTGTCTGTCTATAATTAATTATTAAATAAAAATTGCTATGAAAGAATTTGAAAACAAAACAGCCTTAATTATTGGCGGAACAAGTGGTATTGGTAAAGCAACTGCCCAAACCCTACTCCAAGGTGGGGCTACTGTTCACGTTGTAGGTAGAAATACAGACAAAATTGAAGAGGCTCCAAACTTAATAAAGCACAGCGCAGACATATCAAACACCAATGATGTTGAGGCCTTAATCGCTAAAATAGATGCCTTTGATCATTTAGATTATTTGGTTAATGCTTCTGGAATTTTTGGTCCTAAACCTTTTTTAGACCATACTATGGAAGATTATAATTCCTATTTAGACCTCAATCGTGGATTCTTTTTCATAACACAAAGCGCTGCTAAAAAGATGAAAGTCAACAATGGCGGATCTATTGTAAACGTCGGATCCATGTGGGCAAAACAAGCCGTAAAAGCAACGCCTTCTTCAGCCTATTCTATGCAAAAAGCAGGTTTACATTCTTTAACGCAAAACCTGGCTATGGAATTAGCAGACGATAATATTAGAGTAAACGCTGTATCACCAGCTTTAGTTAATACACCAGTTTACCACGGCGTTTTTGGTGGTGAAGCGGCCGCACAAGAGGCTTTAGTGGGGTTCAATGCTTTTCATCCGATTGGGCGTTTTGGGGAGTCGCAAGACATAGCCAATAGTATTGCATTCTTACTTTCCGATAAGGCCGCTTGGGTCACGGGAGCTATTTGGGATACTGACGGTGGAGTTATGGCCGGAAGAAACTAAAAACAACCTACACAATATAAGCCATGACCCTGACTGCGGTCATGGCTTTTTTTTAACATGCATTTAAAAGTATAAAATAGAGACGCAACGCATGAAACAATCCCTATTTGCTCTAATTATCGCCTTGATCCTATTCGCTTGATCCTATTGACTTGATCCTATTGACTTGATCCTATTGACTTGTAAAGCTAATGACAGTACAATAGCGCAAACCCTTACACAAACCACAAAACAACAATGCATGATAACCTATAAAACAATTCAAGTTAACGGCTTAAAAATTGCCTATCGCGTAGCGGGTAATCCCCAAAACCCTACCCTAGTTTTGCTTCACGGTTTTCCCGCATCTTCTTTTCAATATCGAAAAGTTTTATAACAAGATTACAATATTTACGATACCGGACATTTTGCTTTAGAAGAAGAGGGCGATGCTATAATTCAAAAAATAAGAAGCTTTATGAGAAAGCTCAACGCAGAAAACCGTCTAAACTAAAAGTAACCATTCCCCTAACCCTAAAACAACCTTATGAAACCATTGATCTTAATCCCCTTTATCGTTTTAACGCTTTGGGCTTGCCAGAATCCTAAAACTGAAAACAACAGTACTACACAGACCAATATTTTGCCACCGCCAACAACTTATAATTATGTAGAGATTGATTCGGTTAAGCTGTTTTACAGAGAAGCAGGACCTAAACATAAACCGACCATCGTGTTGCTTCACGGTTATCCATCCTCATCACACTCGTACAGAAACCTCATTCCTATGTTGGCTTCACAGTACCACGTTATTGCTCCAGATAATTTAGGCTCGGGTTACAGTACGCATTTAGATCCTGAAACGACCAAACATACCTTCGATTTGCTAGCCGATTACACCGAAAAGCTCTTAGACACCCTACTTATCAAAAACTACGTGATGTATATGCAAGATTTTGGCGCTCCTGTTGGCTATCGTTTAATGATGAAAAACCCACAGCGCATAAAAGCTCTAATTGTTCAAAATGCGAATGCTTATTTAGACGGCTTAACACCACAACGTCAAGAGTTTTTTAGAACCGCACAAACAGATACAACGCAAGCAAAGCATGATTTTCTGTATAATTTAACCAGTGAAGATGCTATTATAAACAAGCAATATTTATTTGACATAGATCCTTTAAACAGAAACAGTCAAAGTCCGGATGCTTGGACCCACGACCTGGCGTTTTTAAGCACTAAAAAGGATAGAGAAATTCAAGTGCAACTATTTCAAGATTACAATACCAATTTAATACGCTACCCGAAGTGGCAAAACATGCTGAAAACACAACAACCAAAAACCTTGATTGCTTGGGGTAAAAAAGATGTAAAATTCAACTATAAAGGCGCCAAAGCTTATTTGAGAGATCTCCCCAATGCTGAATTACACTTGCTAGATGCAGGACATTTTGCGGCTGAAGAAAAGACAAGAGAAATTGCAAAACTGATATTAGATTTCTTAGCCAAACACGAAATAGAATAAGCTTAAACAGCACTATTGTAAACCTTAAAAACGTTAAGCCTAGCATATAAAATAATGTGCTATGGCATAACGTTTTTTTGTTTCAGAGCAACACAGCATTAAGAGCTAAAGCCTCCTATTATCTATAAAATAACTTAGGAATCCTCACAAATTTCTATTTGTTTACTACATTAGTTCCAACAACGAATCATTAGGCGATAGTTATACAGTCCTTAAACCCTATTTAAAATGAAAATTCACTACTTACTTGGTATATTATTATGGATTACCCAACTCTCGTTTGGACAAAACCCTCCCAAACTTGTTGAAGAAACTGAATTTTCCATTGGTAAAACCCTTCAAATTAAATCAGAAATCCTAAACGAGGATCGTGTTTTAAATATTTATTTACCGTCAAGTTATACTGAAGACAAAGCTAAAACTTATCCCGTTATTTATTTACTCGACGGTTCTAAAACGGAGGATTTTATACATATCTCAGGCATTGTTCAATTTGCTAGTTTTTCTTGGATCAATATACTTCCGGAATCTATTGTTGTTGGAATCGCAAACGTTGATAGAAAAAGAGATTTCACCTATCCGTCTCAAAATAAATTAGATCAAAAAGAATTCCCGACTTCCGGAAAATCCGAACAGTTTATAGCATTCATTCAGCAAGAACTTCAACCTTTTATAGAAAACAAATACAGAACCACAACCGCTAAAACCCTTATAGGGCAATCCTTAGGCGGGCTTTTAGCCACAGAAATTCTATTTAAATCACCAGAGCTTTTTGATAATTACATCATTGTAAGCCCAAGTTTATGGTGGGACGATCAAAATCTCCTTTCTGAAATTCCTGCTTCTTATAACGATGAAAAATCTATTTATATCGCTGGTGGAAAAGAAGGCGAGATTATGGAAAAAACCGCAAAAACTCTTTATCAAAAATTAGCAGAAAACAAAGGTGCACAGACCCAATTGTACTATGAGTTTCTAGAAGATAAAACCCATGGCGATGCCTTACATATCGCCGTTTATAACGCATTTGAGAAAATTTTTAGCACAGATAAAGAGTAAACCTTCCTGTGAAACGTGTTTAAGCAAGATTCATCCTAAAACATGATGTTTACGGTTGTTTAGACATTTTATATTCCGTATTTATTTGCTAATTTTAAGGTATAATCGTACTGTAAATAAGACCTATATTTCAGTTGTGAATTAAGATCCCAAGACGCTTAAAATGAAAGAACTTATTCTATACTCAGGTTTTGCCGGCATTACTGTTTTTATCGGCGGACTTTTAGCCAATTATTTTAATCATCATATTAAGGAAAGTCCGGTTAAGTATGAAATTACCCATACCATGATGTCATTTGGAGCTGGCATTATTTTATCGGCTTTGGCGTTAGTCCTCATCCCTAAAGGTCTTGAAGAATTAGAGCTCCTCCCCTTTACACTTTCCTTCCTTTTTGGAGCCTTGTTGTTTTTAGTGATCGACCAATATCTGTCTAAAAAAGGCAACCAGACGGCTACACTTTTAGCAATGCTTATGGACTTTATTCCAGAATCTATTGCCCTCGGTGCTGTATTTGCCATAGAGCCTAAAATGGCCACCTTGCTCGCCCTTTTTATTGGCTTACAAAACCTTCCTGAAGCTTTTAATTCCTTTAGAGATTTAGTTCAAAGCGGATTCCCCGTTAAAAAAACACTAGTCATCTTTTTCTGTCTTAGTTTTTTCGGTATTGCAGGGGCACTCATTGGGCATTTCTTCTTAAGTGATTATCCTAATTTAACGGCTCACCTCATGACCTTTGCCAGTGGTGGTATCTTATATTTATTGATTCAGGACATTATCCCTGAAAGCAAATTAGACAAGACATATTTAACGTCCTTAGGCGCTATAATTGGTTTTTTGGTTGGTGTTATTGGTGAAAAGCTTATTTAAATTTGAAACTTTACATAAAGGGTAGATACCGTCAAGAAAGCTAAGAGCATTAACGTTAAACCAAAAGCATTCCCATTTCTTTCCAAGTTTTTGAAGTAAATTTATGCTGTGAAAATTTTAGTAATAGAAGACGAGCCTCAATTGCTCAAAAACATAAAAGAATCTCTTGAAAAAGAGAAGTTTATAGTAGAAACAGCTACCGACTACCCAAGTGCCATCGATAAGATTTTTATTTATGAGTACGACTGTATTCTGCTCGATATTATGCTGCCCTATGGCAATGGTCTTGATATCTTAGTTGAACTTAAAAAAAAGGAAAAGAATGAAAATGTCATTATCATCTCGGCCAAAGATGCTTTAGATGATAAGCTTAAAGGCTTAGAACTTGGTGCTGACGATTACCTTACAAAACCTTTTCATTTAGCCGAACTCAATGCTCGCGTAAAAGCCGTATTAAGAAGACAGAAAATGGAAGGTAAAAATACCATTGAGGTCGCTAACATTGCATTAGACATTACCGAACGTAGCTTTATGGTTCAAAATAAGGTCGTTCCTTTAAACCGAAAGGAGTTTGATATATTGAATTATTTTTTACTGAACAAAAACCGACTCGTAACCAAATCGGCCTTAGCCGAACACGTTTGGGGCGACCATTCTGACGGCGCTGACAACTTTGATTTTGTTTATTATCAAATTAAAAATCTACGGAAAAAATTACAATCGTCTAAGGCTGAGATAGAAATTGAATCGGTCTACGGCGTAGGCTATAAACTTGTTGTAGTATGAAGCTTCTTAACCAATCTATGACCTATTTATCGGTTTCAATCTTAGCTATTGTAACGTTATGGGCGACTGTATTTTACTTTAATATGCTAAGCGAAATTAAAAGCAGTATAGATGAAGGGCTTGAAAATCATAAACGTGTTATCATTAAAAATGCCCAGCAAGACCACACCATACTGACCAAAAACTACTTTGACGAAAGTTTCTTTACCATTGAGCAAATCGATAAGAACCAAGCCTTGGGTATTAAAGATTTATATCTCGATACCTTTTTAAATATGCAAGATGCTGATGATGATGCTCCTGAAGCTGAACCTGTAAGAATGCTCATTACCGCATTTGAATTAGATAACGCTTATTATAAGCTGAAAGTGGCTAATTCTATGGTAGAAGAGGACGATTTAATGCAAGAATTACTCTACGATATTATCTGGTTATACATCTGCTTAATCGTCGCCATCATTTTCATTAACAACCTTGTCTTAAAGAAATTGTGGACGCCTTTCTACAATTTATTACATCAGTTAAAAGATTACCGCTTAGGAAAAACTAAAAATTTGCCTCAAGTACAGACCAATACCAAGGAATTCACCGATCTTCAGAATGCGGTTAATACTTTATTACAACACACGGTTGCCACCTATGAGCAACAAAAAAAGTTTATCGGTAATGCTTCACACGAATTACAAACCCCTTTAGCCATTGTCACTAACAAATTAGAGTTACTCCTAGAAGATGGGAACTTGCAGCAGACACAAGCTGAAAACATTGCTGAAGTAATGGCCATTATTGAGCGTTTAGTCCGCTTGAATAAATCGTTATTGCTTTTAACCAAAATAGAAAACAAACAATTTTTAGAGCATAAAATCATTTCTCTAAACAAAATTGTCAATAACAGCATCCAAGATTACCAAGACATCGCCAACTTTAAAGAGGTTTCATTCCGTTATACTGAGCATGATGACCTTGGGGTTAAAATGGATCCTGCTTTGGCCAACGTCATTGTTTCAAACTTATTTAAAAATGCTATTTTTCATAATTATGACGGTGGTACTATTGCCATAGATATCGCGAAAAACAGCCTAACTATTAGCAATACCAGTAATACTGAAAAGCTCGATGGCAAGCTTATTTTTAATCGATTCTACAAACCCAATCACAATACTAAAGGTACAGGTTTAGGCCTCGCTATTGTAAAAGCCATTTCAGACCTCTACGGCTTTAAAATTTCATATCAGTATACTAACAATAGGCACAGTTTTAAGATAAATTTCCCGCCAACCGCTTAAGTCTTCCCAAGTCTTTCCAAATTCAGGTTGTTCTTTTGTCTCGTAATAAATTATAAATCTAAAAATTTTACAAGATGAAAAAACAAATTTCAATTTATGCCACGGCACTAGCCCTATTTTCTGCGTTACATGCCCAAGACATTCCTCAAAGTCAAGTTCCATCTGTTATCGTCAACGCCTTTCATAAACAATTTCCTAAGGCTATAGATTTAGAATGGGAAATGGATGGGAATTTATACAATGTCGATTTCGAAATGCATTGGAATGAAGATCATGATGTGTGGTATAATGCCGAAGGAAAAATGGTGAGACACAAGGAAGATCTTTCTAAATCCGACTTACCTGAAGCCGTACGTCAACGCATAAAAACAGATTTTTATGGTTATACTATAGATGATTTAGAACGCATTACAGATCGTGGCAACGTGATCTATAAAATGGAACTTAATGCCTTTACCACAACCGATTGGGACGTTGTTATTGATTCTGAAGGCCACATTATTAGTAAAATAGCGGACTAAACAACACTTCAGAAATGCTAAGAATTATCTTAACGCCCCTACTGGTAATTAGCTTTATTTTCAAGGGCTTTGCTCAATTCTCTCCACCAGGATTGGGCGAAGCTCATACCGCAAGTTGGTTTGCTCTTGGTCTAAAACAACCGCTTAATAAAAGCGGAACACTAAGCTCTAAAACTTACTTAGGCTTAGGACGCATAAGCACACCAGACCGTTACAACGGCTTTGAAAAACCTGCAATTTATGTGTTTAATCAAGAAGTTACACACCGATTTCATAAAAATTGGTCCTACGCAGCTGCCTTAAGTTATCGCTATCAATACCAATACAACAGCACACCGCCCTATGCCCAAAGTTCCCCTGACGCACGTCAAGAATTAAGAGCTTACAGCCGATTTTCTTATCATAATTCGGTAGGGAAATTTAATTATGGTTTGAGTTTTAGACCCGAACTTCGTTTTTTTTATAATCCCGACTTTAGTCCTTATTCTAAAAACACACAGCTTAGATCGCGTTTACGCGCTAAAGCCTCATTCTTTCTTAATTCGTCAAAAACACAGCAATTTATAACTACAGCCGAGGTCTTATATGCCACAACTAAAACCAATCAATGGAGCACCTTTAAATATCAAGATACCCGCTTTTGTTTTTATTATTCCGTTGCCTTATCCCAACCGCAAGTCGTTCTAAATGTTGGCTATATGACCGATCTTATAGGGACAACATCGTTAACTGATGTGCACTATATTGCCTTTGATGTGCTACTTATAAACCCTTTTAAACGTAAATAATTGAAGAACATCTAAAGCAAAAATAGGGCGTTTGATTTTTAATCAAACGCCCTATACTATTTATAAGCTTACGGACTAAAAGCTTAGTGTCTACAAGCTTCACATTGTCCCATTAAAAGAATATCTGTAGAATCAATTTTATGATTCTTAACTTGTGGAATTTCAATTTCTAGAGATAAACATTCCACCTTATCACATTCCGTACATTGAAAATGCGGATGGGCATCTACGTGATGTTTAGAATCACAGCCATGACATTTCGCATACCATCTTAATCCATCTTTTCCATTAAACGAATGAATTATTCCATCTTTTTCAAGCCGATCTAAAATACGATAAACCGTGGTTCTATTCATCTCATCTTTCAGCAATTCTATGAGATGAACAACGGATTGCGCATCTTCTTGTTCTTCAAAAATTTGAAGTACAGCAGCTACCGATTTTGTTTTTCTAATTATTCCCATAAATACTAATTTAATGCAACTAAGCCGCATTTACAAATTATTTGAGTCCTTTTTTACATCTATCCGAAAGCTTTAAAAGGGTAAGCTTTATACGGTTCCTATTTTACACCTTCAGAAACCCTAAACGAAAAATAATTCCTCTTCAAATTCCGAATATAGCTTATTGATTTTTAGCATTCTTAACGAATAGACCTCCTATTCCATGTTTAACTCAACCATATAAGAACCATGATGTCAACTTTCGGTTCAAACAAAAAAAGGCCTTCTTAAAAATTGCTAAGAAGGCCTTTTACATTCGCGTAATCCCCTATTTAGCGTTTGGTAAATTTTATAGTATTCCCATTTTCAAACTTTATAATATATAAACCGTCTGGAAAATTAGAAACCTCAATTTTATCGTTATTAGACGCCGTCCCTTGAAACATTTTAGACCCTAAAATATTGTAAATTGAAAAACGTTCATTAGCTGTCATTCCTGAAACCTGAATATAATCACTAACAGGATTAGGATATAACGAAATGCTAGGCGTATTTGGCGTTAACTGATCGTCTAAAGACAATGTAGCAACCTCTACACCTCCAACCCAGTTAGAGCTTGTTGCGGTTAATTCAAAATTATATAAAGTTCCATCTACACCTGAGCTTGAAGCATCGGTTAACGTCGTTACTCCTGTATTATCGCCATTTGCGGTCCCTTGGTCAAAAGTATAATACCCTATTAATCCGGTTTCAGTACCCGTAGAGGCCGTGGTATAATGTTGTGAAATTTCAGAATCTGTACGGGCTATATTCCATAGTCTTACTTCATCTATATGCCCATGAAAAGCATCCGAAGCAGACCATTTTCCTATTTTTAATTTTGAAGAACTAACGGTTATCGATCCCGTTTGTGGTTTTGAGGCGCTTAAAACCCCATTTACAAAAATTTTCATAGTCGCCCCATCATAAACCGCAGCGATATGCGTCCAAGTGTTCAAACTTACAACGTCTGTAGCATCAACTTGGGTCCAACCCAATCCTACAATTTTAAGATGAAACGTAGGAATACCGTTTTGAAGTCTTAAGAGATAAGAATCTTGGTACGTTACATCTCCATATTTGGTAATGATAGAGTTCTCGTTGGCATATTGCGTAGGATAAACAAAAGCTTCCAGAGAAATTTCAGAGGTAATATCGAAAATGGCATCACTAGGAAACTCAACATAATCGTCATTACCATCAAAATTTAAAGCGTTGTTTTGGGCCTTTAACGAAAAAAAAGAAATCAGTAAAAAGGTTGTTAAGTAGAAATGTTTCATAATTTTAATTTTTAAATTTAGTTATAATTAGAGTTAATTGTTTACGTGTTGAGCTACATAAAACAGAAGCGTTTCATGAGCATGAGACATCAAAAGACTGAGGCGAATAGAACCCGATTAATAGTCTACCCACATCTTTTATAAGACGTACAAAATATTGGAAATGAGATTTAAGATTAGGAACTTAACGTGAGGTCCGTTTTGGTCTTAAGATTAAGACTATGCGTTAAGAATAATTGAAGCGTTGGTTCGCTTATAGATTGGTCGTCAAGTTCTCCTATTTGAAATTGCGTTAAAGATTCTGAAGAATTTTTCAGAGCTTTAACAATCGAAATAAAAAAGATTTGGGTCATTTTTTTCAATTTAATCGGTATTTAAAAAAGTAACACCTTTTATAGATATTAGGCGTTGTCACTTCGTTTATGCTACTCCAAATCTAGTCTTTGTCTTCAAATTTTACTTTCAAAATATAACAAATGATACAAAACCTATATTTTTTGATATGAAAACTTGACGCTACAATTTTACCGTGTCATTAAAATGGTAAATTTGCTAACTTTAAAGTATGACACATTTTTAGAGGTTCTTTTCCACACCCAACATTATGCGGTATACTTTAAATGCAAGGCCTTAAAAACCAATAAATAACCCAAACCGTTAAGCAATAAAGCCTACTTGAAAGTTTTTTTAATCCTCATAGCACTACTCTCTTCCTTTTGCGGTTTTTCGCAAGACAGCAACTATGATGAATTTTATAAAACGATTGAAAAACGCGTATTTTATCATGAGCATGCCAAGCTCTTAGATGAGATCAATGTTGTACTGGCTAATAATCCGGATGGGTATAGCACAAGTGAAATTGAGAACTTGAAGGTCTTAAAAGTACAGGCGCTCGTAGATGCCAATTTATTAGATGAAGGACTAGCCCTTTCTAATGAAATATTATCAGAAAATCATTTAACGCCTTACCATCTCACAAGCTTATTAATTCAGCGTGCACTGATCTACGAAATTTTAGAGGAGTTCCAAAAGTCTTTTGATGATCTTAGTGCTGCAAAAGTTTATATCGATAAAGACCAGCGTATTAAAACCAAGTACTACGCCATATGGTTAATACGGATGTCTTCATGGTATCGGGTTCAAGATAAAAAAGAACAATCTTATCACCTTGCGCTAAAAGCTAAGGAATTTGCAGAAGCGCAGCACAATCTTAGTAAAAGCTCTGAGGCCGGTATTCTCCTCGCTTTTTACCATTCAGACCACAAAAATTACGACGAGGCTATTGCGTTAAACAATAAAGCCATCGCTGTGGGAAAAGCGCTAAACAACAAAATAAGCGTTACTTACTTATACTTAAACCTCAGTGGGATCTATAAAAAATTAGATCAGGAACGGCTCTCTAACATCTATATAGACTCGGCCTTTAATCATATTAAGAACACCGATTATCTCGAAATTAAATCGACGAGTTATAAAATGAAAAGTGAAGCTTCTGAAGCCCGACAATTGCTAGACTCGGCCTTATATTACTACAAAACAGCTGTAGACTATGAAAAAGCGCACAATTTTAATCTAAAAACAATTAAAATCAATGAGCAAACTTTAGATTTTGAACTAAAAAAAGAGCAGATTGAAAAAGAAAAGGTCGTAACAGAAAATAAAACCCTCTACAAAAATCTTCTTCTAATTTTTATCATAGCCCTTGTCTTATTAGCTTTTTTAATTCAAGAAATCAAAAGAAAAAAGCAAACGGACCGACAAAAACTCATCATTGAAAAAGAGGCTTTAAAGCTAGAACAAACGGTTAAGGATAAAACCTTTCTGATTCACGAAATCAATCATAGGGTTAAAAATAATTTGGCTGTAATTTTGAGCTTAATCGAAATTCAGGGTCAAGAAAGCAATAAAACCACGGAAGAGCAGATTAAGCAACTTCACGATCGTGTTAATACCATAGCGCTTGGGCATCAACTTTTTTCATACGACCTTGATACGGCAGAGAAATCCTTTGTGAATATGGAAACCTATGCCAAAACGGTTTTTGAAACTAAACGTTCTGCCACGACTAAACCTTTTAGTTACGACATTGAGGCCTCTAAAGTAGAACTCATGGTTGATATTGCCCTTCCTTTTGGCTTGGTGTTAAACGAACTTATTACCAATTCAATTAAGCATGCCAAACCCAGTAATGCTAAGGTTTTAGCGCTGAACTTAAACATTAGTTTACAAGACCAAAACATACAGGTTATTTATAAAGATAATGGAGCTGAATTTCCAACACCTCAAAATTCTGAAGCCATGGGGCTTTATATTGTAGAAGGTATGCTGAACCAAATATCTGCAAGCTATACAAGAGAACAAAGTACATTTTTCATCACTATTCCTTATGCCAAAAACAGCTAATATCCTTATTGTAGAAGATCAAATGCTTATTGCATATTCTATAAAAAAAATGATAGAGAAACACTTCAATACGGTTGAAGTGGTTAAGAATTATGATGAAGCCTTGCAATGCTTAGCCTCTAAACCTATAGACTTAGCGCTTATTGATATTACCTTAAACCAAAGTAAAAGCGGTATTGACGTTGCCATGCAAATTAATAGAACTTATCACATTCCTTTTATTTACTTAACCGCCTCTACAGACGATGCCACCTTAGCAAAGGTATTACAAACGGCTCCTAGCGCCTATATTTCTAAACCTGTACAAGAAACCAATGTTATTACAGCTATGAAAATAGCATTGGCCCATACCACAACAAAAAACATTACGCTAAACGTTGGTAAAACGGAATATCATCTTAATATGTCGGAATTTTTATATGCCGAATCTGAAGGCGTATATATCACCTTACATTTTACGCGAACTTCCTCTATGTTGTTAAGAACCACCTTTGCAAAGCTAGAAACACAACTCCCTGAAAGTCATTTTAAACGCATTAATAAAAGTGAAGCCATTAATCCAGAATTCGTGACCAAAAAAGATACAAATTGGGTTTTTATTGATAAAAAAAGTTTTAAAATCTCTAAGAAATTTTGGAATTAGGCCTTTGAGTCACAATTCTAAATCAACAACAATCGGCTTCACCGAAAAGCAAGCTAAACCAAGTTCACATTTTAATTTTTTAAGGTCAAATAAGCGCTTTTAGCAAAATGACCATGGTCTTCCGACGCCGATGTTTTAGTTAGCGTTCAAGACATACATCCCTAACTTCTACCCTTTCCATTCGTTTATTCGGCATTAATTTGTTAAATTACCTGTAGACGATGATTTCCAATCGTACACTTACCCCCTGTGTATCAACCTTTAAAATTTCAATAAAATGAACACTTCAAATTATACGAAATTTATTCTCATGCTCCTTTGTTCGGCAGTATCAATGTACATCACTATGTATTTTAACACCTATGAATTTAGTCATGTCTTTTTTAGTTGGACTAGATTCTATATGACCCTCATTGGGATTGGTGGAATGGCTCTTATTATGTTTTTGTTTATGCGTAACATGTACAACGATAAAGGTAAAAATAGAGCTCTTGTTCTTGGGAGCATACTGCTCATGATAATCCCAACCTATTTGGTTAGACAACAAATTCCTATTGATGATATCAAGTGGATGAGAGCCATGATTCCGCATCACTCTATCGCTATTTTAACGAGTAATAAAGCCGATATTAAAGATCCTGAAGTCAAAAAATTAGCAGAGGATATTATAAAAGCGCAAGAAAGAGAAATTGCCGAGATGAAGAAAATGATTCAACGACTTGAAAACGAAAAATAGAATGCTAAGAAACATCATAATCCTTGTACTTCTTGTTTTAAACAACAATAGTGTCATTGCTCAAATAGGAACAAATGGAGACGACCGATCCGAAGAAGGACGACCAATAAAGACCTACAATTTAACTATAAATCAAGATGAGGTCACACTTGCTGGCGTAACTGCGGATGGGATGACGGTTAATGGCGGGATTCCTGCACCAACATTAGAGTTTACCATTGGCGATCTTGCTATTATTAATGTCACAAATAATATGGATGTAGAAACCTCTGTGCATTGGCATGGCATTATCCTTCCTAATTTTTATGATGGCGTTCCCTATTTAACCACGCCACCTATAAAACCCGGTACCACATTTCAATATAGAATCCCCATAAACCAAACAGGCACCTATTGGTACCACTCGCACACCATGCTTCAAGAACAAAAAGGCGTGTACGGTTCAATCGTTATCCAGCCCAAGGAAAAAACTTTAGAATATGATAAAGAATTGGTCGTAGTCTTATCCGATTGGACCAATGAAAAACCAGAAAACGTCCTTCGAAATCTTAAAAGAGGGAATGAATGGTATCAAATAAAAAAAGGAACCGCTGTCCCCTTAAGCCGCGCTATAGCAAGAGGTGCCTTTGGTGCGCAACTAAAGATGTGGAGAGACCGCATGGAAGGTGCAGATATTGCTGATATTTATTACCCTTCTTTTTTAAGTAACGGGAAGGCTACAGCCAACTATCCGAATTTTGAAGTTGGAGAAAAAGTACGGCTGCGCTTTATCAACGCTTCGGCATCTACTTACTTTTGGTTAGATTTTGGCGCTGGTAATCCACAAATTGTTTCAAGTGATGGACTAGACGTGCAACCCGTAGCCAAAGACCGATTTCTTTTCGCTATTGCTGAAACCTACGATGTATTGGTGACAATTCCAGATGGCACATTAGAGATTACCGCAACCGCACAAGATGGTTCGGGACATACGTCTATTCGACTGGGAGAAGGCAACCTACTTCCTGCAATGGTTATTGACAGACCGGATAAGGTTGCCATGATGCAACAAATGGCAAAAATGGATATGAAAATGGGCGCGCCGTCTATTGTATTCAACCTTAAAAAGAAAGATCCTCAATTCTTAAAAGACCGATACGGGATGAAAATGGATATGAATCACAATAGCATGATGATGCAGAATTCAACCATGAAAGATTCCACTACAATGCAAAACATGACGATGGCAGGCATGGAACATCATAAGCACCACCAGTCCACGATGCAAAAGGAAGCTACGACATTTGATCACGCAATGCGGAAAACATATTTCAATTATGACTTTTTAAAAGCCAAGACCCCAACAACGTTTCCCGAAGAAGCCAAAGTGAACACGCTTTTGCTTAATCTTACTGGGAATATGAACCGATATATTTGGAGCATGAATGGTGTTCCACTAGCGGAGACGGACAACATCAAAATTAATAGCGATGAAGTTACCCGGATTACCTTTAATAATTCAACTATGATGCACCACCCTATGCACCTCCATGGGCATTATTTTAGGGTTATCAATAAAAACGGCGAACGCTCCCCCCTTAAACATACCGTAAATGTTCCTCCGATGCAGGAGTTAACTATAGAATTCTATAATGAAGAATATGGCGACTGGTTTTTCCATTGTCACGTCTTATACCATATGATGAGTGGGATGACGCGTATATTTAGCTACGACACACCAACAGATGAACGCATGGAAGCCTACCCTGTTGAAAACCTAATTCATGAAACCAATCAATATTACCATTGGGGAATGGCCCGTTTAGGATCAAATTTTAATGAACTAACGCTAACCTCTAGTAATATTAGAAACGAATTTGGACTAAAAGCCGAGTTTGATTATGACGAAAATGCAGAAATTGAAGTGAGCTACAACAGATATCTTAACGATTGGGTGCGGTTATATGCTGCTGTGAATGCAGAAAATGAAAGTCCAGATAGCTTTGGCAACGTAAATACCGTTGGTTTAGCAGGTGTCAAATACTTCACGCCTTATATGTTCAATGTTGATCTAAGTATAGACCATCAATTGCGTCCAATGATCAGGCTAGATAAGGAGCTATTGTTATTCCCAAGGCTATTTCTGGAAGGTGAATATGAATATAGAACCGATTTTGGTTGGGTTAATGATTTTGAGGAAGACGTAAACTATAAAGAGGAAACTGAATGGCTTGTGGCGCTGTCCTATATCCTTTCTAGAAATTTCTCTATCCAAGGTAATTATCACAATCATTACGGTTGGGGTGGCGGTGTATTGGTTCGGTTTTAATACTTCCTCAAGCCAAGAAGAAAAACGACTATTACTGTCGTTAGCTTTTCGTCTACTTTCTTGATTTCATCGCTACTTGAACAGGTTTAAATTTCTCTAAAAAAAGATAACGAACGTGACAAAAGTCATGTTTCTAAAGCTCTACTCATCGTAAATTTACGATAGTTAATTCGTAAAGAGATTTAGCCACATGGATACTATAAATGAATCTGAAAGTTTAGCGAAATACGCCAAAGCCTTAAGTCATCCCACTCGACTTGCCATCTTAAAGCATCTCGAGAACCAATCGTGTTGTTATACAGGTGATTTGGTAGAAATATTTCCCCTCGCACAATCTACAATCTCTCAACATCTTAAAGAGTTAAAAAATGCGGGATTGATTCAGGGGGAACTGAATCCGCCAAAAATAAAATACTGCATCAACCAAACCCATTGGCAGCAAGCCCAAGTCTTATTTCAACAATTTTTTAGTTGAAACCTGCTATAAAACAAACGTATAATTTACCTGAAATAAAAATTTAAAACATCATGAGTAGAGTTATTAAAATATTAGGAACCGGTTGTCCAAAATGCCAATCTATGACTAAGGTCGTACAAACTGTGATTACTGAAAATAACATCGATGCCAGCATTGAAAAAGTTGAAGATATGATGGACATTATGAAGTACAACATCATGACGACTCCAGCATTAGTTATCGATGATGCCATTACCATAAAAGGCCGAGTGCCTTCTAAAGATGAAGTTTTAGCCCTTTTAATATGATCTAAAATGACGTATTCAATTAAAGCAACCTCCCTTGCTAATAAAGCCGGGGAGATTCAGATTAAACAATCGCAGATCACTTTTGGAACCACCTTTCAGAGCTCAGAAACCTTAGCAAACCCTGCGGAATTATTTTTAGCAGCTTTCAGCGCCTGTATGCTTAAAAATGTAGAGCGTTTTTCAGCCATGATGAATTTTTCTTATACCAAAGCAAGCGTTGAAGTCCAAGCGACACGACTAGAGCATCCCCCTAGAATGGACCAGATCAATTATGAGTTAACCCTATACAGTAATGATGACAGATTGAATGTTCCACTTTTAAAGAAGAACATTGAAAAACATGGCACTATTTACAATACAATAGAACAATCGTGCGCCATAATAGGCACTATTAAAACAACAGCAAATGTTTAATTGGCTACAAAATTTTGCAGATTGGCTTATTTACAGCATTTTTAATATTGCTCCTGAAAGCCATTTAGGAACGGCCCTTAATTTTTTTGTATACGATACCCTAAAGATATTAATCCTCTTATTTGTCATTGTATTTTTTATGGGGATTGTAAATGCCTACTTCCCTGTGGAACGGCTTAAAAACTACCTTCAAAACACAAAACTATTTGGCTTAGAATACGTCTTCTCCTCTATTTTTGGAGCCTTGACTCCATTTTGTTCTTGCTCTTCTGTACCGCTATTTATTGGGTTTGTACAAGGTGGAATTCCTTTAGGAGTTACCTTTTCTTTTTTAATTACCTCGCCTTTAGTTAATGAAGTTGCCATTGCTATGTTTATAGGAATGTTCGGACTTAAAGCTACTTTAATCTATGCTTTATCAGGAATTTTATTAGGTACACTAGGCGGCTGGCTTCTTGGAAAATTACATTTAGAACCTTTACTATCAGATTGGGTAAAACAAATTTTAAACCAGAATACCCAACAAAATTTATATGAAACGGAAACGCGTACCTTCTACCAACGCTTGCCTGAAATAGGTCGTGGTGCTTGGAGTATTGTTAAAGATGTGCTTATTTACGTTATAATAGGTATTGCTATTGGGGCCGCGATGCATGGCTTTGTTCCTAAAAACTTTTTTAGTCAGTATCTCGGTGGTGGCCAGTGGTGGACCGTTCCCCTTGCCGTACTTATTGCAGTACCCATGTATGCTAATGCCGCAGCAATTGTACCTATTATAGATGTTTTTGTTGCAAAGGGAGTGCCGTTAGGTACCGCCATTGCCTTTATGATGGCAACCGTTGGCTTATCCATTCCGGAAGCCACCTTATTAAAAAAAGTGATGTCCTTAAAACTGATCGCCATTTTTTTCGGTGTCATAACACTGGCTATTATTTTTTCAGGATTCTTATTTAATCTTCTACTATAAGACTCATGAATTATAGAAACAGTATAAATGCTAACGGACAATAAGGTCTTTTGAAATGAGTAATAAGTCTATTAAATCCTGTTCTAGCCCAAAATTTTAACGAGTAATTCCTTGAGCAAGTCGCCCTGAGAAACCGCATAAGACCCCACACCTTTACTTTTTACATCAAACTCTCGAAGCACTTCAATAACATAACTTACCTTTTTCATAGGGTAGTTTCTGGAAGCTTCAAGATATTCGTTTACAAAATAAGGATTCACTTTTAAAGCTGAGGCTACAGATCGCGGACTCTTATCAGACATACCGTGTAAGTGTAATAACTGAGAGAAAAAACTAAACAATAAAGACACCGAAACCACCATAGGATTGTCCTTCGGGTTTTCAGCAAAATATTTAGCGATTTGATGAGCTTTCACAATATTCCGTTGCCCAACGGCTTTACGGAGCTCAAAATTATTATAGTCCTTACTAATCCCAATATTCTCCTCTATATGGTTGGGCGTAATCTGAGTCCCTTCAGGTAAAACAATTTTAAGTTTATTAAGTTCATTATCTATTTTACTTAAATCCGTACCCAGAAATTCTACGAGCATCTGTGCTGCTTTTGGAGAAATCTCGTAATTTTTTCCTGCGAGGACACGTCTAATCCAATCGGCAACCTGATTTTCGTAAAGCTTTTTACTTTCAAAAACAACACCGACTTTTTTTAATGCCTTATATAACGCCTTACGTTTGTCTAGTTTCTTATACTTATAATTTAAAACTAAAACGGTCGTTGGTTGTGGATTTTCAGCATATTTAGCCAATTGCTCAATGGTTCTACTTAAATCTTGAGCTTCTTTTACAATAACCACTTGACGTTCTGCCATCATAGGGTAACGCTTTGCATTGCTAACAATATCATCTATCGTCACATCGCGACCATAAAGCACCATTTGGTTAAAGCCCTTTTCGGTCTCATCTAATACCGTGTCTTCAATAAAATCTGACACTTTATCAATGTAATAAGACTCATCTCCCATTAAGAAATAAATGGGCTTAAGGTCTCCCTTTTTTATCGCGGCTACTAGTTGTTTTATTTCGTCCAAATTGTAAAAAATACCAAGTTAAATAATTCAATTTTTGTTCTTATCAATGCCCTAGCTAGGAAATCCTTAGATTTTACCAATTGAATATTGTGATTTGTACTATTCTGCTGTAACTTTGAAGAAAATTAGCTATTCTAAGTGTTGCAAGAACTCAACTTTCCAAAGTTTGAATACCGCTTCAAAAGTACAGAAAATAAAGTTTCTATTTTTGATGTGATTCGTAAAAAATTCATCATTCTTCAACCTGAAGAATGGGTAAGACAGCATTGCGTTCATTATTTAATGAATGTCAAAAACTATCCAAAATCTCTAATTAATGTTGAAAAGGAACTGAATCTTAACGGCTTAAAAAAACGTTACGATATTGTTATTTTCAATCCCGATGGAAGCATTTTCTTAATTGTAGAATGTAAAGCGCATAGTATTACCATAAACCAAAACACTTTCGATCAAATTGCGCAATATAATATGGTGCTCAACGCCCAATATTTGATGGTGACCAATGGTTTAAACCATTATTATTGCGAAATGGATATGGCTAACGAACAGTATGCCTTTTTAATGGACATCCCTGATTATACTCTAAATTAAATGCTACAAACCAAAGATATTGCCGTTGTTATTTTAAACTGGAATGGAAAAACCCTCTTAGAACAGTTTTTACCTTCAGTCATACAGCACTCAAAAGACGCCCAAATTTACGTTGCAGACAATGCCTCTACAGATGATTCCGTAGCCTTTGTAAGGTCTAATTTCCCAACGGTACAGCTGATTCAGAATCGTGAAAATGCTGGTTTTGCTAAAGGGTATAACGAAGCCTTAAAAAACCTTGATGCGCCCCTACTCTGTTTATTGAATAGTGATATTGAGGTTACTGAAAATTGGCTCGATCCTATAGTGACAGAATTTAACAGCCATGAAGCTACCGCCATCATTCAACCTAAAATATTAGATTATAAAAAACCTTCTGCTTTTGAATATGCCGGTGCGGCCGGTGGTTTTATAGATGCCTATGGCTATCCGTATTGCCGTGGACGAATTTTTGATACGCTTGAAGAAGACCAAGGCCAGTATAATGACAAGGCTTCCATCTTCTGGGCCTCTGGTGCCTGCATGTTTATTAGGAATGCGGTTTTTAAAGCACTAGACGGTTTCGATGCAAGCTTTTTTGCGCATATGGAAGAAATTGATTTGTGTTGGCGCGCCTACAATAAGCAGTATCAAATTAGATATATTGGCCATTCAACTGTATATCATGTCGGTGGTGCCACCCTAAAGACCGACAATCCTAAGAAAATCTTTCTTAATTTCAGAAATAGCCTCTTTACCTTAGTAAAAAATGCAGCGTCTCAGGTATGGCTTAAAGTCTTTATTAGAATGGTTTTAGATGGCGTGGCGGCGCTTCGCTTTTTAGTCCAATTAAAGCCTTTGTTTTTTTTAGCCATATTAAGAGCTCATTTTGCCTTTTACCTTCAATTACCTCGACTTATAAAATTTAGAAAATCAGCACCAAAGCGTGATGGTTACTACCATTCTAAGTCTATTGTATGGTCTTATTTCATAAAAAAGAAACGGACTTTTGATTGTTTATAAAACTGTTAAAGTTTTTGTTAATCCATGTGTGCGCCGTTATTCTTTTGCATAATTTTGTTAGGTTAAAATTAACTTTTTAAACTAGAAATCAATTATGAAAAAATTAATGTTATTTGGTGTATGTTCTATGCTGTTTTTGGCCTCTTGTGTGTCGAAAAAAGAGTATGCTGCACTTCAAGAAAAAAATCAAAAAACCGAAGATTTATTAAATACAGCAACCGTTAAATTAAATAGTTGCCTTTCTGATGTTGCTGCGGCCAATGCGCGTGTAGAAACGATGAAAGATCAGCTTGCCGATTTACGTAAAGCTAATCAAGATTTAATTGACACCAAAGGGGATTTAACCATCTTAACGAAAAAAGGTTCTGAAAATCTGGAAAAATCTTTAGAAAGCTTAAAAGAACGTGATTTAAAAATTACGAGATTACAAGATGCTTTAACGAAAAAAGATAGTGTAACCCTTGCTGTAGTAACAAGTCTTAAAAAGGCCGTTGGAATCAACGATCCAGATATTGAGATTAATGTTGAAAAAGGTGTGGTCTTTATTTCTATTGCTGATAAACTTTTATTTAAAAGCGGAAGCTACAACGTAACTACTAGAGCTAAAGAAGTATTAGCTAAAGTTGCTAAGGTTATTAATAGCAAGCCAGATTTTGAAGCTATGGTAGAGTCTCATACAGACAACGTACCTTACAACAAACCACCATTAGTGGATAACTGGGATTTAAGTGTAAAACGTGCGACTTCTGTAGTAAGAGTTTTAGAAAGCTTAGAAGTTAACCCACAACAATTAATTGCTGCTGGACGTAGCCACTATGTGCCATTAGTAGAAAATGATACGGCAGAGCATAAAGCTAAAAACAGACGTACACGCATTGTTGTAATGCCAAAAATTGACCAATTCTACGAAATGGTTGAAAATGAAATGAAGAATTTGTCTGAAAAATAAAAAGCAGTCAAAATTTTAAAATAAAAAAGCCCAATGTTTTGCATTGGGCTTTTTCTTGTTTTATAAGCTTAGTTTAAGAGCTCATAAGATTTTACCAACCTAATAAACTCAGCTCTATAACCGTTATGATCCTCTCCTCTACCTTTCTCTGCCAAGGCTAAAACTTGGTCTATTGTAGCATCGTTATCGTATTTAGAATTTCGTAATTGCATTCCGAATAATGCTACAGCAGAAGCAAACTGCATATCCGTGGAGATGTTGTCTAAGGCATTGGCTTGTACGTGCACCATTTCAATACTTTTGTTTTCATTAGGCTTCTTGTATCTAAATTTCACCGTAAACAACTCGTCGTTATAATCCGATTTATTTTCCGCCACAGTATATTTTAAATCAGGCACATTCTTAAGATAGTCACTAGGTACACCTTGCGGAATAATTTCATACAAGGCGGTAACCGTATGCCCACTTCCTAATTCGCCAGCATCCTTAGTATCATCAACAAAATCTTCATCGGCAAGCAATCTATTTTCATAGCCAATTAAACGATAGGCTTGTACTTTATTCGGATTAAATTCAACTTGAATTTTAACATCCTTAGCAATAGTATAAAGTGTACCCCCAAACTCTTGCCCAAATACTTTCTGAGCTTCTTGCATATTATCAATATAAGCATGGTTCCCATTACCTTTATCGGCTAAAATTTCTAGCTTAGAATCTTTATAATTCCCATAACCAAAGCCTAAAACGGATAAGAATACCCCAGATTTACGTTTTTGCTCAATTAACGTTTCCATAGCGTCATTAGTTGAGGCTCCCACGTTAAAGTCGCCATCTGTAGCAAGAATAACACGGTTATTTCCATTTTTCTTAAAATGGGATTGTGCTAATTTGTAAGCCAATTCAATACCTGCTCCACCCGCTGTAGAACCTCCAGAATGCAATTGATCTAAGGCGGTCAAAATCGTTTCTTTTTGATCTCCAGACGTTGGTTTTAACACCACACCGGCAGCTCCTGCATACACCACAATAGATACTTTATCTTTAGCGCGAAGTTGATTGACTAACAGTTTAAACGCACTTTTTAATAAAGGCAATTTGTTAGAGGCTCCCATAGATCCTGAAACATCAATTAGAAAGGTTAAGTTAGAAGCAGGCAAGTCGTCATTTTCATAGGTCTTTCCCTGAAGTCCAATACGTACCAATTGCGTGTCTTGATGCCAAGGCGTTGTAACCACTTCAGAATGTATTGAAAAAGGATGCTCGTCAGTAGGTTGTGAATAGTTATAGTTAAAATAATTCACCATTTCTTCTAATTTCACGGCATCTGGAGGAATGGTTTCTCCATTATTAATCATGCGGCGTACATTACTATAACCTGCTTTATCAACGTCTATAGAAAAGGTAGATAAAGGTGATAAACCTGTAGATTCGAAATCATTTTCTGTAATATTCGCGTAATTTTCGTTGTTTTCTATACGGTAGTTTCCGCCTTTAGTGGTAATTACAATACAACCATTTTTAGCAGACAATCCAAACATTGATAGCGCCTCGTTACCTTTATAAACATTGATATGTTCTATAGATTTTGGGTCAATACTATCGACTAACGTATTGTATGTTTTTTGTACCGGAACACCATCAATAATATATAAGGGATCTTTATGATTTACAGACCCTACACCTCTAATTTGAACACCTGTAACCTGCCCTTTAAGTTGTTGAGCGATTTTAGAATGTGTTCGGTGACGTTGGTTGTTTTTTCGTGTTCTAATCTGTTTAGCAGCACCGGTATAACTGCGAGAAACATGTGTTCCATAGCCTATAACAACGACTTCATCTAACTGAACATCTTCCTCTAAAGCTACATCTATAACTGTTGCGTTTCCTACGGTTACACTAACCGTTTTCAAACCCACATAACTGAATACAAGGAGGTCTCCTACTTGAGCTTTAAGTGTATAATGGCCATCAAAATCAGTAAGCGCACCGACGGTCTGCCCTTTAATAATAACACTAACGCCAGGCAATGGAAGACCATCTGATACTGATGTGACAGTACCTGTAATGTTTTTCTGCTGTGCCTGCACCTGACATAAGGACCACATGAGGCAAAAAATAAGTGTAAGATTTTTCATAATAGACGATTTATAAGTTTATGTAAACCTATTAATAAATGCTACTATGAAAAATCTACAATGAGTGAAGTGAACCCTTCAGTGAGTTAACGTGCTAAAACGGTTTGTAGCGTTTTTTTACGTTGAATTTTTCCGTTGACGGTTTCAGCAAATTTTTCAGAAGTATAAATTTTCTTCGGAACCTCGAATTTATCTAAGGTTTTTAAGTTCTTAATAGACGTCTTAATGTCCTCTAAAGGATCCGTTGGATTTTCAATAATAAGAATTAATTTCTCTCCTAATGTTCCATCTTCTTCACCAGCAACAATAAAACGTTGCGAAATAATAGGCTGTAATTTTTCTTCTATTTGCTCTGGGAATAATTTTACACCACCAGAATTTATAACGTTATCAAAACGCCCTATAAGTTGAAAACTCGTGTCTGAATGTAATTCTACAAGATCGTTTGTTACAAGATCCTCATCGACCAAATTAGGCGCGTGGATCACCAAACAATTTCTATCATCTTTTTTAAAGGTAATGTTTTCTAAAGCCTTGAAATAAGGTTCTCGTTCTCCGGCTAAAGATTCTAACTGTCGTAAGGCTACATGTGTTACAGTTTCCGTCATACCATAGGTTTCAAAAAACTTAGACTCACAGTGCTTAATCTTTTCTACTAAAGGTTTTGTCACTTTAGAGCCCCCTACAATTATGTTCTTAATATTATGAACGTGCCCAATAGTATACTTGAGTTGCAACGGAATCATAGCACAGAAATCATAGGTTTTCTCGTAATCGAAAATAGGATGAGCAGAAGGCTCAACAAAATCAATCTCTAAGCCTAAAACCAATGCTCTTACAAACATCATTTTACCCGCAATAAAATGACTCGGTAAACAATGTAACGCTTTATCCCCAGGTTCTAAATTGAAAAAATTACCTGTAGCAATGGCGGAATTGACCATGGTTTGTTTCTGTAATTTAATCTCTTTTGGCTTTCCGGTAGAGCCCGAAGTGCTAACGTAGATATGATCTTTACGATCTAACCAATCGATTAGAAAATCACCCGTCTCCTTTTCAAAAGGCTGTCCTTCCTTAATAAGACTGTATGCCACTTCTTTTAATTCTTCATGTGTAAAATGAAGCCCGTTAAATTTAAAACGATTATGTACTTTGTCGAATGTTGGTGTCATAATTACTCTATTATTTTATAATCTTCTTTTGCTGGTACTTGTACTTTTCCTGTTAATTTCTCTTTCCAATTGGACCAACCATACTTTTTTGAAAGAATCAATAACAATATAGGATAAACAATTAAAACAGGGGCAACGATTTCAGAAAAAGCCATCTCTTTAGGATCTGCTACCGAAGTTAATAAGGCATCTGTTTGTAAGGCCGACCATTCTGAGGTTACTAGTAAAGCGACGAAAATATTGTTAGCGGCATGGAATCCTAGGGCTAATTCTAAGCCTTCATCCATCAAGGTCATAATCCCTAACAACAGTCCGGTACCGATATAAAACACCATTATTATAGGTCCTAATTTATCGACTTCAGGATTTAAACCATGCAATAATCCAAAAATCACTGAGGTGATAATCAAAGGGGCTAATCTATTTTTTAGTAAAACACCGAAGCCTTGCATAAGGTAACCTCTTAGTAAATACTCCTCGAAACTGGTCTGTAAGGGCATAAAAATAAAGGCGATTAAACACAAAATGATAAAGGGCTGTACGTCTAGGTTATAGACATAATCTTCTGGTGCCAAATAATACGATAAAAATGTACTTCCTATTGAGAAGATTCCCCAAATTACAAAGATGAATCCTACACGCTTCCAATCTATTTTAGATCGTGATGTGGTTAATTTTAAAAAGGATTGTTTATGGATCACTTTAGCCGAAACTATAATTCCAACGAGTCCTATAGCAAAGGACAAGAGCATTAAAAACAGGAATACATTATTCCCGAGTAACTTTGCCATTTGTGTTACATCTGTAGCCATCGCTAAATCGGCGCCATTCATGACTTCTATGCCAATAAAAATAAGCAAAGGAATCATTCCTATAATCTGCCAAAAGACAAAAATTAAAATTAAACCAATGAAATATCTCCACCATTCATGAAGCACGTTGTAGGCTTGTTCTATATAACCCATATTATAAATTAAATTTCCAATTATATTTTAAATCGTAATGCAAAGTACCGTTATTTACCCTTAACGGCGAAGGAAAATTATTACTAAATAAACTCCCTGTTCCTAGGCCTTGTGGTCGTGGATTTTGAAGTGAATACGTCCACTGCGCAATAGCATTGAGTCCTACATTACTTTCTAATGCACTCGTAATCCACCAATCTATGTTCTGAGATTCTGCAAGTGCAATCCACGCTTCACTTCCTTTAAAACCACCTACTAAACTCGGCTTTAAAATGATATATTGAGGTTGAATAACGTCTAAGACCTTTTCTTTATCGCTATTTGCAAAGACCCCAATTAACTCTTCATCTAAAGCAATAGGTAACGGTGTTGCCTCACACAATTTTGCCATTGCTTCTAATTGCCCAGGTTGAATAGGTTGCTCTATAGAATGCAATTGATACTCCGACAATTGCTTTAATTTTTCTAAAGCTTCATCTGGCGCAAAAGCACCATTAGCGTCTACGCGTAATTCGATGTCATCCACAGAAAACTCCTGACGAATAGATTTTAATATGGCCAATTCGGTATCAAAATCAATAGCTCCAATTTTTAATTTAATACATGAAAAACCGGCTTCAATCTTGTCTTTAATTTGACTTCGCATAAAAGCTTCGCTTCCCATCCACACCAATCCATTAATAGGAATTGCGGCAGATCCATCGGTGAAAGCTGAAGGAAAAAGTTCAAAAGGCTTCGGACTCTTTAAAGATTTAAAAGCCGTCTCTAAGCCAAACTGAATACTCGGATAGGCTGATAATTCAGCCAACAAGGCCTCTAAACCTAAATTTATATGCTTACAGGCCCATTGAAGTTTTTCTTCATAATAAGGTTGATCGTCAATAGACAATCCTCTTAAAATTCCGCATTCTCCTACACTGCTGCGATCCCCTTCTTCTAAGGTGATGAACCAGGTTTCTTTTTCGGTCATAACCCCACGAGAGGTACCACTAGGCCGATTAAAATTAAGAATGTATTTTTTATATGTTGCTTTTATCATCTTATATGGTATGGTGCATACTTAGTTGTAATTGGCCTTTACCCCAATTTACGGTCTTCTGGTTCATCCACCCTAATTGAAATCTTATATTGGGATTTAAGACATAACCAAGCCCTAAGTAAGTTCTGTTTCTATCAAAAATTTCTACTGTGTTGCCATCCCCTATATCGGTATTTCCATTTATAAAAATCTCGTTATATAAGGCAGCATAAATGGTTTTTGGATCTAATGTTTTAGCATTTAAAGGCACATTAAGGAAAAGGTTGTAACGATAACGCGTTCTAAAATCTTGATCGTCAACAAAACGTTGTTCGTAACGAAAACGATGGGTTAAGTAAACTCTATTTCCTAATTTCTGAGGTAATAATGCTTCTTGATAAATTCTATGTTCCACAGCGGTCGCAGAACTCTCGCCGAAAGCACCACTTGTTACATGCCCGTAACCTAAAGTAAATTTTACGTTGGTTTCTTTGGGCGTATAGGTAAGTCCTGAACGAAGTAATAATTGCTCCATATCACCGAGTCCTTGCCAATCTCTATATTGAAAATCACCTTGAATACCCCACGCACTTTCTTTAAACTGATGTTTATAAAAGTACATATACCAACTGCCTGTCTGAGACTCATCGACTTGGGCATATAGACCAGAAACACTTAAGCATAAAAGCCATAAAATACGGGTTAATTTCATTGATTTGTTGTCTTAGATTAAAGCATAAAAATACACATCTCCTCGTATCTAAACGCTAATTTATTCTAAAAAAATAGTCTGAATTTAAATTTGTTTTTAAGTGCCTTTGACAGGCTAAAATAGGACTTACAAGCGAATAGAAATACAGTTTTATGTTGAAGGAAACCTCATAATTGCCTTCATGTAAACTCCTAATTTCATTCATGCAATACACCATTAGTCATTACCCACTATGTGGGGGTCTTTATGGGCAGTATTGAGAAGACACTACAAGCTGCATTGATAAACCTTCAACATTTTGTCTACCATCATATCTTCAGAAAAATGACGTTTAGCATGTGCATAGGCATGTTCTCCCAAAAGTATTAATCGTTTAGGATCTGAACTTAGATGTTCAATAATCTTAGCCAATTCGTCGTCGTTTTCAGATTCAAACAAATACCCATTGACACCATCCTGAATTTGATCCTTTGCCCCTTCAATATTAGACCGAATAACAGGTGTTTTCATCATCATCGCTTCCAAAGGAACTAAAGGAAACCCTTCTACCCGAGAGGGAAGAATTAATACATCCATCATATTATAAATATCAGAAGGATCTCTAAAAGGAATAAATGTTAAGCGCTCCTCTAAATGATGTTCCCTTACAAAGTTCTCCATAGCTTTATCTTTTCCATCTCCTAAAATCACGCCATGTACATTGAGATGTGCGCAACGCTGCATTGCTTTTAAAAATATATCGATTCCTTTTCTATGGTTTAAGCTTCCTACAAAGCCAAATAGCATTGGCTCTAATGGGATATGATAGGCTTTTTTTAAATCCTGAATTTCCTGCGGCGTCAAAATACAATTCCGATCTTTAACGCCATTATAAATCCGGACCACTTCAGTCTTTTGGTAGCCGTAATTAGCGACTAAATCTTCTTCTAACTCTCTACTAATTGCAATGGCATAGTCCGCTTTCCTGTTCAACAAATGCTTAGGAATATGCATATTATGATAGGTGACAATAAATTTCTTCCCCGTAAGACTTCTATAAATCGAAGCTAAATAAGTGGTTACAGGATAATGAGCATGGATAACATCTGGCTTTAACTTAAAGAAGTAAAATAAAGCAATTGGAATAGCGAACAGGTAATGCAATAGCTGATTAAACTGCGTTATTAGGTTGATTTTGTTGTAAAGCGGAAATGGTAAGGTGATAAAATTAACTCCGCGTGATTTGGTCTGATGGTAAAGTTGCATGGCACTAGCATCCTTCCCCGGCCCTCTCGAAAGCATATAAACGGTATGCCCACGCTCCACAAGATTCTCTGCCACGGAATACATGTGAGTTGTAGAACCTTCCGCAGGTAAATACCTTGCTAATAGCACAATTTTCATAATAACATCCCCTAGAATTCTAGTCTTCTTTAGCGATTAAAGTTTAATCCATGAAGACTTTATAGCATACAGCGCATTGAAAACGCAATCTGACAGCCTCCTCTAAATTAACTATAAATAACTAGAAATCATAACAATGCAACATTTAAAAGTTCCAAATCCTTGTATTTTGATACTGAGTTTGAAATAGGCTTGAAATGCGTAGAAACTTCTGACATCACAGCCTTAAAAAGTGCTGCTAAAATTAACTATAAGGCTTATGTTTTTACGTAGGGAAAATAAAATATTAGGTAAACCTTCAACTATCGTCTTATGTCATCGACACAATAGTCTATAAAAAAAGGAAGAAATTGAAAGCTGTATAACAAACAAAAGGCTTAAAAGAAGCTTCTAGAACACAAATTATGATTCTATCTACTTTTTAAGCCTATCGTCTTTTTATTAGAAATCGTTTTCCCTTATCGTCTTTCCAACGAAAAGGAAAATCCACAATCTTAGAGCTCCATACTTTCTCCTATATCTAAAAGCATAAGGTCTTTATTTTTATCAAAGAATTTACGTTTGACCTCTTCATGATCAATTTCAATATAACCAAAGGTATCAAAATGGTAACCTAATACTTTATCGCATTCAATAAAATCACTCGCCAGAATAGCATCATCTACCCCCATTGTAAAATTATCACCAATAGGCAGAATGGCTAAATCTAATTGGGTTTGCATCGGAATTAATTTCATATCCATAGTTAAGGCCGTATCACCTGCAATATAGATGGTTTTATGCTCGCCTTCTATAATAAATCCGCCTGGTTGTCCGCCATAAGCGCCATCTGGAAATGAAGAGGTATGGATAGCATTAACGTATTTCACCGTTCCGAATTCAAAATCCCAAGACCCTCCATGATTCATTGGGTGTCCCTCTAAGCCTTTATTCTGGTAGTAAGAAATAATTTCGAAATTAGAAACGATAACCGCTCCAGTACGCTTAGCAATAGCCTCAACATCTAAAATATGATCTTGATGCGCGTGGGTTACCAAAATATAATCCGCCTTAAGGCTATCAATATCGATAGCAGAGGCTTTATCATTTCCTGTTATAAAAGGATCTACAATGAGATTTATATCTTTTATCTGAATGCCTAATGTGGCATGACCGTAAAATGTAATTTTCATAAAATTAAAATTTATCTGCTTAACAAAACACTTTAAAATTAATATAAAATATACCCAACTCCTAAAAATACAGCGATTAGAAATGTAGATAAAGCAACCACCTTTAGTTGACTATCAAAATCATCGGCCTGCTCTGCTTTCTTTACATTATTAAGATGCTTAATTAAAGGTATAAAGCCAATGAGATATAAGAAATTATAAGGCTCTACATAGTACAAAATTGAAAATAGAACCATCAGAAACATGGCTCCAAGGACAAGAGCGAAATGATAGCGCTTAGCCCCTTTTTTACCCAATTTTATAGCCAAAGTTATTTTCCCAGCATTTGTATCTGATTCTAAATCTCTCATATTATTAAGATTTAAAACGGCTACACTTAATAAGCCTAAAGCTACAGCTGGTAATAAGACCAAATGATCAATTTGCTGTACATATAAGAAATACGTCCCTATGGTACTTACCAATCCGAAGAAAATAAATACAAACACATCTCCAAGTGCCCGATAACCATAAGGTGATTTACCCATGGTATAATTTAAGGCCGCATAGACTGATAAGCCTCCTAATGCTGTAAATAACAAGACGTATACAAACTGATTCGCCCCAAAAGCCACATAAAGCAATAAGAGGGTGACCACAATCACGATAGCGATATTTAATCGTATAGCGTTCATCATTTGCTGAGGCGTTATAACCCCACTTTGAATAGCGCGCTGAGGCCCTAAACGCTCATCATTGTCGGTCCCACGAACCCCATCACCATAATCATTTGCTAAATTAGATAGCACCTGTAAGGCAATAGTGGTCAATAAAGCTAGTGCAAATACAAGCCCATTAAATTTCCCATTATAAAAGGCAAAACAACTTCCTAAGATGATTCCTGAAACAGAAAGCGGTAATGTTCTTAATCGCATGGCAGAAAGCCACGGTTTTATTTTATTCATCACCATTCAATTAAGGAATCCACTTTTTTGGAAAATTAGGTTTTCTTTTTTCTAAGAATGCATCTCTTCCTTCTTTCGCTTCTTCAGTCATATAGGCCAATCGTGTTGCTTCTCCTGCAAAAACTTGCTGTCCTACCATACCATCATCGGTAAGGTTCATGGCAAATTTCAACATCTTAATAGAGGTTGGCGACTTCGCTAATATTTCTTGTGCCCACTCATAAGCTGTAGATTCTAATTCTTCATGTGGAATAACGGCATTCACCATTCCCATTTCGTAAGCTTCTTGTGCTGAATAATTTCGTCCTAAGAAAAAGATTTCTCTGGCCTTTTTCTGTCCCACCATTTTGGCTAAATAAGCCGAGCCGTAACCGCCATCAAAACTAGTAACATCGGCATCGGTTTGCTTAAAAATAGCGTGTTCTTTACTGGCTAATGTTAAATCGCATACCACGTGTAAACTGTGACCACCACCAACGGCCCATCCTGGAACGACAGCAATAACCGCCTTAGGCATAAAACGAATAAGACGTTGAACTTCTAATATATTTAAACGGTGGTAACCATCCTCTCCAACATACCCTTGGTGTCCTCTTGCTTTTTGGTCTCCTCCAGAGCAAAAACTCCAAATCCCATCTTTAGACGACGGTCCTTCGGCACTTAACAACACCACACCAATATTTACATCTTCATTAGCATCATAAAATGCATCGTAAAGCTCTGAGGTGGTTTTAGGTCTAAAGGCGTTTCTGATATCGGGTCTATTGAAGGCAATTCTTGCAACTCCATTGCATTTATGGTAGGTTATATCTTCATAAGATTTTGCAACTTTCCAATCTATATGGCTCATATTTATCAATGTTTTAGCCACAAAAGTAAGGAAATAATAATAATACTTTAATCTCAATTTTTAATTTGAGCATATCATTTAATAGAATTATTTTTGCGTTCTATTTTACTCAAAAACAATGAATTACAACCCTAAAATAAGCCCCAAACCATACAAATCGTATCATCTTAGCATAGGAAAAGTGTTTCTTTATGAGAATTTTATCGTTACAGAATTCAATGAAGGTGTAGAAATGAATTTTGAAAGCTTCAATGAAATTTCTGAAATCATTCTGTTAAGTTATAGAAATAAACCTTTTGGTTTTATTGCTAACAGAACTAATGCTTACGCAATTAAGTTAAAGGATGTTTTAGCTTGTAAAAAATCCTACCAAAACTTAAAAGCTTACGCCATTATCGCCTATAGTGACCTTACAGAAAATATTATAGAAATTGAAGATCATTTCTTTAATTTTAACCGTAAGGTCTTTACAGATTTTTCGAATGCTATTCAATGGGTTGAAGAGGTCTTAGAGACCGAACCTAGCCCTATATTATCGTAAGTAAATCCCGTCAGATTTAATTTCAATCTGGCGTTCTTTATATAAAGATCCTACGGCTTTTTTAAAGCTCTTCTTACTCATTTGAAGACGCTCTTTAATCAGTTCTGGATCTGATTTATCATGTACCGGTAGAAAACCACCATTATCATGAAGTTCGTTTAGAATAAAGTCTGCATTAGGTTCAATATTACGATAACCTATTTGGTTTAAAGAAATGTCTAACTTATTATCGGGACGTACTTTCTTTACAATACCTTTTAAGCGATCACCAACACTGATATCTTTATAAATATCATCGTTAAAAACGAGACCTAAATGGGTTTTGTTTACAATCACGTTCATCCCTAATTCTGAAGGATGCGACACAATAAGGTCTACTTCATCAAACTGCCCTACCGTTAATTCTTTATTATCTAAAAAACGGTTGGTTTTACTAGATGCCACCAAACGCTCGGTTTCTTCATCTAAGTAACAGTGTACCAAATACCAGCCGCCTGCTTTCATTTTGAACGCCTGCTCTTTAAATGGGCAAAACAATTCTTTAACAAGTCCCCAATCTAAAAAGGCCCCATATTCTGTAACCTGATTACAGCGCAAGAGTGCAAAGTCCCCATTTTTAATATAAGGATGATCTGTGGTGGCCACAGGACGCTCTTCATTATCTAAATAGACAAAAACTTCAATTTTATCACCAATTTCAAATACCTTAGGGACATAACGGTTTGGTAAAAGAACTTCGCCTTCATTTCCGTCACCCAAAAATAATCCTGGTTCTGTGTCTCTTAATATTTCTAATGTATTGTATTCTCCTAAATGTATCATGGCGCAAAGGTAAATATATTTTTACGAGATTTAAGATAAAGTTTAAAGCAAGCGTAAATAATTTTAACAAAAGAAAAGCGTCATAGAATACATTCTAAAACGCTTTATTTTTTTAAGACGGTGCAACGCTCTATGCGTATACCGATTCTTTATTAAAATGTTTTGTAAGTAAGTAATAAATAACAACTCTATACTTCGATCTGTTGGAACGGCCGTATTGCTCTATAACGGAATCAATGGCGCTATCTAAAGCTTCGCTATCTTCTAAACCTAATTTTTTAATTAAAAAATTATTTTTAACCGTTGCAATTTCTTTAGCATCAGAACCTGAAACTGTAGAAGAATCTGCATTATAAATAGAAGGCCCTAAACCTATAGTCACTTTAGTTAATAAATCCATATCTGGAGTTACACCACATTTGTCTTTTAAATCTGCAGCATATTTAACGATTAAATCATCTCTTTTACTCATGTCTATATTTATATTAAGTTAATAATTGTGTCTTTAAAGGTAGTATTTTTTAGACACAATTAAAACGGAAAAGTCACAACTTAACAATTTAATCGTCTTTATTTAACAGCTTTAAAAAAGTCTAAAAGTATTTTATCATTGAGCTGCGAGGGCGTAAACACTTCTAATAATTTTGGGGCATCACTATCGGCGTAGAACGTCTCTAATGCCGTATTCAGCTCCTCATTATCGTTTGCTGAAACATACTGGAAACCGTACATTTCACATAAATGCGATGCACTTAGATGATGTTTGGTTTCAAAATAACGATCAAAATTAGCGGTATCTTTTTGTCCCGGAAGAATTCTAAAGATCCCACCACCTTCATTATTAACCACAATAATTCTAAAATTTTGAGGGATATAGGCATTCCAAAGGGCATTACTGTCATAGAAAAAGCTTAAATCACCTGTAATGAATGTTGTGCGTTTATCAGAACCTAAAGATGCTCCAATAGCCGTACTCGTGCTCCCATCAATACCGCTAGTCCCGCGATTACAGAAGACATGAATACTCTTTGGAACCTGGAACAATTGCGTATACCGTATTGCAGAACTGTTTCCTACTTGAAGCTGACTATGCTTAGGAAGGCTTTTTAGAAGCGTATAAAACACAGTAAAATCGCTAAATGGTAAACTCTGTATGTATGCTTTCTGCAGTTTTCTGCGCTTTTGGCGTACGGCTAGCCACGTACTCTTATAAGTACTCTTGGTATGATGTGTAACCTGTGGTAAAAACGCAGCTAAAAATGCGTTAGGTGTTAATTTAATATGTTTATTTAAAGTAAAAAAAGTGTCGTTTGCACCATACAAATCAATATGTGCATGGAATTTTGGTTTATAAGTCCTTAAGAAGGCTTTAATTTTTTTAGAGACAATAAGACCACCAAACGTAAAAAGCACATCGGGTTGAAGGGCTTTAAAATCAGCTTCATCTAAAGGTGCTATCATTTTATCTATCCCTGGAAAAAAATCAGGGTGATGCAAATTAGAGGTCGTTTCCGTAAAGACAATAACACTATCATCATCCGCAATTTCCTGAATCCACTGCGCTTCAATAGCATTCGGTGGTAAAACACCAACTAAAATCATTTTTCGTTTCGCACTGTGCCAAACTTCTAAAAGACTTTTTATTTCAAAAGGATCGACTTTCTCTACTCTTTGCTGAAGTTTAAAGGGCTTAGGATTAATACTCAGCTCCTCCACCGTATCGTATAAAGGCTCATCAAAAGGGCAATTAATATGAACAGGCCCCGAGTGTAATTTAGAAATTGTTAGAGCATCATGAATTTCAGATTCATTATGCGACTGAATATCTTTTTGTAAACCTAAGAAGCGCTCTAACTTATTCTCTATACTCTTTAAAATTGGCACCTCTTGATCGGGATGCCCCTGTTCTACCTCTAGCAAATCAAGTTTTAGGTTTGCATTGTGCAGCACATGACTTCCGTATACGTTTTTTTGATTAATGGTTTGTCCATCTCCAATATCAATAAGATGTTTAGGACGATCGGCAGAAATCACCACCAAAGGAATATGGCTATAAAACGCTTCTGAAACTGCTGGGTAATAATTTAACAACGCACTACCCGAAGTACAAACTACTGCCACAGGTTCTTCCAACTGCTGCGCGAGGCCTAAGGCAAAAAAAGCAGCACAACGCTCATCTACTATACTGTAACAAGAAAAATACGCATCGTGCGTAAAGCCTATGGTTAAAGGGGCATTTCTACTCCCCGGCGAAATCACTATATGTTTTACCTCGTGTGTTTTACAAAGCGTTACTACTGTTTGTGATAAGGGTATTTTTGAATATATCATAAAATCAATGTTCTCTTACAAGGCACAGAAGACGCTATAAAGCTCAATTAGTGCCGTGCATTTTTTTAAACTAAAACCGCACCAATCGTTCGCGATTTATTTACGGTTTCTTCCCATTCTGCCAAAGGTTGAGAATCTTTCGTTATTCCGCCGCCAACATAGAGCAGCGCTTTCCCTTCCTTTAATTGCATACAGCGTAGGTTGACATAAAAATTAGAGTGCGTCCTTACTACAGCATACGCATTGTTCTCTACATTTCTACGATTTGTATTTCTGGTTCTAGAAACTTTTAAGTTTAACTCGCCCAAAAAACCGGTATAAAATTCCCGTTTATAATTTTCCTTCTGAAGGATAAAGTTTTTGGCAGTTTCCTTAGGAAATCCACAAACTGCAGGTGTAGGATGTAAAGCCTCTATCACAGCCCTTAAATTTACCGAACGCTCCATAGTTCCTGTTATTTTGGACTTTAAATGGACTAAGTTTCCAGCTCTTACCGTTTCGGCTTGACCAACGGATGTAGTTTTACAATACGGTGCAATTTGCTCACTAATATAATCGGTAACAATTTGCTGCTCTTCCACTTCCTTTGATGACCAACTCACCTTTGAATCTGCCTTATAGGTTTGTGTCCCTGCTAAAGATATGGTGGTTAATTGTGGTCCATTGACCTTTAAAAGCAACTCTGGTGTAGCTCCTAACCACAAGCCTACTTGGGGATGGTACCAACAATAAACCATCGCCTCTTTATAGGTGTTAAATAATTTTTTAAAAATATGAAAAGGATTATCGTTGCTTAGCTCTAAAGATTGACGCCGTGATAACACCACTTTTTTAAGTGTTCCTTCCGTTATCGCTTCTATCCCATTAGCCACCAAGGCTACATGAGATGGTTTTTCAGTTTCCGAGGTTTTAAACGATGAATTCTCAGTAGACACGGTTAATTGCGAGGCATCAATTTGAAACTGTTCACAATCCTGCTCAGGAAATAAAACCGTTTGTTCATTAAAATTAAAAGGGGCAAATACAAATCCGCTTTCCGTAAACGACGCTGTTTTATGTAACGTTGCATCCTTCTGTAACCAACATTTTATTACGGAATTAACAGGCCGACTATAAACCACAAAAGGTAATTGCTTAGAGTATTGTGCTTCTAAGGCTTCAAAAAAAGAATCTTCAGACTCCATAAACTTACTTGTTTTTAGGAAGTGAAATGGTCGATAAACGACAAATGGAAATCAGCTGTCCGGCTTCATCTGTCACTTTGATATCTAGAAGTTGTGTGGTTCTTCCTTTATGCAAAAAAGATGCTTTAGCATATATAAATCCATCTTTTACACTCTTTAAATGATTGGCTGTAATTTCTAAACCTCTAACAAACATATTTTCAGTATCAATAAAAATATGCGATGCAAAACTCCCTACACTTTCCGCTAAGGCTGCTGTGGCTCCGCCATGTAAAACACCATCGGGTTGGTGCACCCTAGAAGTCACTGGCATTCTTGCTACCAAAAAATCTTCACCATAGTCCACCATAACAATATCTAAGGTTTCCATTAGGGTGTTTTTGCTTGCCGCATTGGCTTTCGCTAAGACATCCTCTTTAGTCATTTGCATATAAAAACAGTATTTTTGAATCCTTTACAAAGATACAGAAACCGCCAAGAATAATGAATTCACAAGAGAAAGAAATCACATACACCACAAGTAATTCCTACTCTACCCTTAATCCGTTAACACCACAGACAAAGAGGGTTTGGTTGGTTTTCCATGGCATGGGCTACCTCAGTCGGTATTTTTTAAGATATTTTAAAAGTTTAAATGCTGAAGAAAATTATATCATTGCCCCACAAGCACCCAGTAAATTTTACTTGCAACCCAAGCGCCATGTTGGTGCTAATTGGTTAACTAAAGATGAAACTGCAGCCGGAATGGCCAATATCCTCAACTATTTTGATGCTGTTTTAGAGGCCGAAAAGCTTCCTAAAAATCTTCAGTTAATTGTTTTAGGTTATTCTCAAGGCGTCAGCGTAGCTATGCGCTATTTGGCCCAACGCCAACTGCAATGCGAACAATTGGTATTGCATTCTGGAGGGATTCCGAAGGAATTGAAAGCTTCTGATTTTAATTATTTATCTGAAGCTACTAAGGTGAAATTGATTTACGGCACCGAAGACGAATATTTAAACAAGGCACGTATTGAAGAAGAAACATCAAGAGCCCATGAACTTTTTGGATCACGGGTAAACCTCCTACCTTTTAAAGGAAAGCATGTCGTTAACGTTGATTATATAGAGAAATTAGTCTAATAAGTCTGGACTTAATTTGAATTCTCTTGAAGGTCCGCCATAAGCGCTTTTAATTGCTTAACTTCAATAGGCTTAATAATATAATCTGAAATATCACTAATACTTTTAGCCTTTGCAATATCTACAGGATCTACTGAAGAAGACACCATATATATGGTAATCTCTTTATTAAGTTTAGGCTTAAGCTTTACGTACTCTTCCATAAACTGAAAACCATCCATAATAGGCATATTGATGTCTAAGAAAATAACATCAGGGAGTTCGCTATCACTATATAAGTTATCTATCATAAAATCTAAAGCTTCCTCGCCATCAGAGAAAAGCAATATCTTTTTATTCATTTTAATAGAACTTAAGATTTTAGTAATTGTAAACTGATAGATGTCGTCATCATCAATGACACAAATATTAAAGTGGTTATTCATATTTTTTAAAAAATTATCGTAAAAGTTGAACCTTCATTCACTGTACTGGTCACTGAAATCTCTCCTCCCATAGCTTCTACTTGCGTTTTGGTCATATACAACCCTAATCCTTTGGCCTCCGGATGGCGATGAAAAACTTTATTTAAACCAAATATTTTTTCGCCATGCCGTTCTAAATTTATTCCTAAACCATTATCGCTAACCACTAATTTAGTGCGTCGCTTAGAGGTCATGGATCTTATTGTAATTTCAGGGATTCTATCCTTTGCTCTATACTTTATAGCATTATCCAACAAATTAAGAAAAATACTCTCTAAATATATTTTATAATACTTTATTTCCGGAACCTCTGAAAAATCGGCTGTAATTTGTGCATCGGTCTCTAAAATTTCTGCACTTAAAATTTCTTTAGTTTTAGTTAGTACATCGTCAAATTTAATATTTTCCTGCTTTTTACCTACACTATTTCTAATTTTAATAGCTTCTACTAATGTATTTAACGTTAAGGTTAAATGGTTAATGACACTTTCAAATTTCTTAAACAGAAAACGCTTTTCATCTTCATCATCAGATTCTAAGTAAAAGGTTAAAAGCGCATTTAGATTACTCACCGGAGCTCTTAGGTTATGCGAGGTGATTTGGGCAAAATCGGCAAGTTGATTATTTCTTACAATAAGACGTTCCGTTAAATCTTCAAGATCATTTTTGGCTGCGATTATTTTACTTTGTGCTAATTTCTGAACCGTGATATCGCGGATAGCGGCAGAAACTAAAACGCCCTCTTCAGTTTGTAACGGACTAAAGCTAATTTGTACCGGAATCTCATTCCCGTTTTTATGGGTCGCAAAAAGCTCTTGAGCATTACCAACGCCCATAGCATCTACACTCGGCCCCACGAAAAAACCATCGTGATAGCCAGAATTATCGTCATTAAATTGATAAGGAATAAGTATTTCTACAGGCTGGTCTACCAATTCGGATGCCGCATAACCAAATAATTTTTCGGACTGCTTATTGATTAGTTGAATTACTCCATGCTCATTAAAAATTACCATAGCATCTGGAGCGGATTCTAAAAGTCCTCTAAACTTATTCTCCTCCATTTTTTGCTCCGTAATATCCTGACAAGCCCCCATCATTTCTACTACTTCGCCTTGTTCATTAAGAATAACTTCCCCTAAAAAATGAACGGTTTTCACGTTTCCTTTACTCGTGATAATACGGTGTATAAACTTACTTGAAAACTGCTTTTCCTTAAAGGATTTCTCTACAAAATCAGCAATATAGTCTTTATCCTCAGGGTGAACGTGACTGAAAAAAGTATCGTAGTTGAGATCTGTAATATTTTCATCATATTCAAAAATACGATAGAGATTAGAGGACCATTTTAAGGTGTCTGAAGCCACATCCCATTGCCAATTCCCCATTTGCGTTATCCGCTCTGCAAAATTGAGGATATAATTTTTACGTAAGAGTTCTGTTTCTACCAATTTCTGATCCGTAACATCTTGGCAGGTCCCAATCATCTCAACAACTTCTCCTGAAGCATCCGTAATGACTTCACCTAATAATTGAATTATTTTTAAGTTCCCTTCGCCGTCAATAATCCGGTGTGTAAAACTTTTTAAGTGTTTTTCTTCTTTTGTATTTTTAAAATAAAGGCTAACTTTTTCTTTATCCTCTGGATGAACAAAATTGAAATAAGTTTTAAAACTTTGGTTTTCAGTTTTAGGATCTAGTTTAAAAACGTTATATAAGTTTTTAGACCATTGCACTTGATCATTTACCGTATCCCATTTCCAATTTCCCATGGCGGTCAGTTCTTCCGCATAGTTTAATAACTGATTGTTATGCAACAATTTATTTTCTGCAGCTTTCTTCTCAGAAATGTCTGTAGACACTCCTAAATAGCCTATTAAGGTATTTTCTTCATCTTTTATAGACGTCAATGTTAACTGAACAGGTAATAACTTACCATCTTTTCTTTTGTAGGTCCACTCTCTCGTATCATACCTATTATGTTTTGCTAACTCATATTGAGCATTAAAACCTTCTTCTTTCTTATTATAATGTTTTGCTATATCCGTTACAAAATTTGCACATTCGTCTTTGAGCAAATAAAGATTAGGACGCTCCTTCCCTACCATTTCTTCAACCGTATAACCCGTTAAAATTTCGGCCCCAGGATTAAAACGATTTATGACCCCATCTAAATCGGTGGTCACCATAGCGACGGCTTTAGAATTGAATATCGCTTTTAATTGCGTATTCACTTTTTTAAGTTCTAATTGCGCTAATTTAAAATTATTAATATCTTGAAGAAGCCCATATACCTTAACGGTTTTCCCATTAACTCTTTCAACTTGACCAATGGAACGCACCCAAACAACGTCACCTTCAGCGTTAACTAGTTCTAATTCCAAATCATAGGGTTTCCCATAATCTATAGCCTCTAAAAAGGCTTTTTGAATTTTCTCTCTACTTTCACCTTCTTTATAACTTAGAACACCATTATCCACACTGATCTCAGAATCCTTAGAAATTCCATGAATCTCACGTACAACCTCACTTAAATACGATTGGGAGCTCACTAAATCAACTTCCCATGTTCCTATTCTAGCAACTTCATTGGTCTCATGTAATATTCTTTCTACCTGTTTCCTTTGGCTCTCATTGAATTTAAATTCTGTAATATCAGAGGTATGCATCACCAGACCACCAATACTTCCGTCTGCCTTATACCAAGGACGTGTATCCCAACTGATCCATTGTATTGTGCCATCCTTTCTTACAAATGGGGCCTCATCACAAACATCAATAGCACCTTTTAAACATTGTCTATTTTTCTCTTTCCAATCTTCCCCTATCTCCGGAAATACTTCATAATGGGTTCTACCAACAACCTCCTTACCTTCTAGTTTATAATCCTTAATCCACGTTTTAGACACTGCGATATAGCGTAAATCATTATCTAACATGGCTATGGCTGCTGGTATCTGCTCAATGAAAGCTTTATTAAACGTTTCTCTAGTTTCTAAGTCAACTTTCAACTTCTGAAGCTCTGCCATATTGGATTTTAACTTCTGTTCTGAAACGGCTAACTCTTTATTACTAGACGCTAAAGCATTACCACGCTGCAACAATTGATGTAAGGCCGGAACTAAGATAAACAGGTACTCGCCTAGCAAAATGAGCAAAGCAGTTATCGCCAGGATATAGGTGATATTTTTTAAATTGATGAGATTAGATTCGGCCAGTTTCTGATATTCTTGAACCAAAAGTTCGGTATTACTCAAATAAGGGCCTTCTGCTCTAGAGATAATAGCAATGTTTTTATCCAATGTTTCCCTCGTCTCAGCTTGCATAAGATCTTGACTGGCAATAATCATCACATGCTGATATTCTTTATTAACATGTAAAAGCGAATCTATAACTTCATGCTTACCGTTGTTTATGGAATCTAAATACTGATGAATATGCTCCCATTCGGTAATCAAGTCCCCTAGTTCGGTATGGACTATGTCACGCTGCTCCGTCTGCTCTGCACTCCCAATTTTATAGGCTAATTTAGCAACGCGCTGACTAATGGTACGTTGTTTCCCACAAGTATTAATTAAATAGGCATCAGAATGCTGAGCATCAATACTATTTTTTATAATTAATATCGCCGCTAGGATAATTACAATAAATGTGAATATAAAAAGTGCATATCTCCTTTTTATATATTTTTCAAGTGTCTTCATTAACTGCTTTTATTTATTGCGATTACCCCTTATAAAAAAGGTATTTATTAGAATTCTTAAATTCTTTTTTATTTAAGACCCATTCTAAAAATAAGACGTCACTTATTCTTAAAAAAAAGACTTTTATAATTCAAAAAAAATATCATTATTTTGAATTTTAAAATAAAATTCAATTTACAAAAATAGTTTTGAAAAATCCTACAAATTTTGTTAAACAGATGATTAGAAATAATTGATTTTAAATCGCTTATAACTCATTTCCTTAAATACGTTATAAAGATAAATAAAGACCATTAAAATAAAATATTTCGAATTTAAACCTTAAATATTACCTAAATATTAAATCCGAAAGAATTTTCGATAAAAAATTAAATTTTAAAATCTTCAACCTATTCATCAGCACATTGAAAACAACTTAACAATCCAGCGTTTAAGTCTAAATCTTCAGACCCTTTTAAGGGGGCTTTGAGGAGTTCTTTTTTCTGTATTATGGTATGAAATTCTTTGGCATAGTCTAACAGATTATTACGACGTTCTTTTATTTTGAGTAAAATAGCTTCTCCATCTAAAGCGCTTATCTGAGATGGCCACACCTTTAAGGCTTGTTCTAACTCCTGATCGGTAAGTAAAGCTTGAAGTGTTTTGGCCTGTTCTAAAAACGTGGACTCTGAGGTTTGCGATAAAAAATAGACATCAAAGGGGTAAACCAATCCTTCCATATAATCAATATCTTTTTCAAAAGGTCGTAATTCTTTAACGATGTGTTTATTAGAAAGCAGTTTGGGTATTAGCCCATCGGCATTAAAAAAGGCATTATCGCGATCTCCAGCAACCGGAATAGCGTTATAAATACGATCTTGTTTTTGAACTGCCCATCCCCATTGTTTGGTATGCCGATCCCAATCACCAATAAGTAAATCAAAAAGTCGACTTCTTACTAAACGACCTTCATCAATCACTAACGAATCTTTAAGCTCAAGTTTCAATTCTTGAAGATTATCCGTATCCATAATTTCCATCACATTTTGGTGTGGGGTGTAATTGACATCACTTTTTGTTTCATACTCCAATAAAAAAAGACGATTCCCAAACTCTTGGTTGTAGTTTCCTAAGGTCTTTTGTTTAGGGACAAACACCAATTGTGGGTGTGTATGTAAGACTTCCGCCTTATCTGCCAATTCTGCGACTAACACAGCTGCTAAAGGGTGTTGCGCCGAAATACCGTCTACAACAATATTTTCTAAGTGTAAGGTTTTTAAAAATTGTGGAATTAAAGGATTCACATCCTTATTAACGCTGCGTAAAGTATAACTGATACCATCTACCCCTAGGAGTTCTAAGGAATGTGTTTGCTTTCCTCCTCCTTTTTCAACAATAGACATGCCTCCTTTAAGCGTATCTAAAAAAACAATAGGCACTTTTATTTTGGTTGACCAAGCCGCTCGGTATTGTTCGCCTTGAATCACTTTTTTTACCGCATCTGCCTTATACAAATCACTAGCTGATAACTCTACGGAATCATAAGCTTTAAAATCTACAGTTTCTAAGTCTTCAATATTATATAAGGTGGAGCGTGTAAAAATCTCCTCTGTAGGTTGCGCAGACCAATATAAGAGTGCAATAACAAGGAAGAGAATAATTGTAAGGAGTGAAAAAATAGAGCGTTTAGTCATCGGTCAGTGTTTTAATACTCTAAAATACCGGCTTAAGCGGTTACCTCTTAACTGTATAAGAAAATTTTAGAACTGATTTAAGAAGGTTAATCACGAAGTTCCTACTAAATCTGAAACAATAGCTTTCACCGGACGAATTTCTTTGGTGTGCTCAATACTCGGTCCGGCCACCCACACCGTTTTATAGGTCGCTTTTTTAGCCGCATTTTCAGTCGCTTTCATACCGATTGAAAAACGGATCATCTTTACCCATTTTTTTAAGCTTTTATTCTTATTTAGGAGGTTTTCAATCCAAGTCGCTTTCGTGCCAATTTTTTGAACGTAAGGCGTATTAATTACTGTACATGGTGTTCCCGAAATGCGTTCAGTCATTATAATATCTTTCGCTCCATAATCTACACAAGCCTGTTTATAGTCGTCCGTAACCCCTGCTTCTACTGAAGCGATAAAAGGACTTCCTACAGAAACACCCTGAGCCCCATAACTAAGCATCTTATCAATATCTGCTCTACAACCCACGCCACCTGCAGAAATTACAGGTATGGATAAGGTCTTACTTAATAAATTAGTCAATTCTTCCGGAGATAAATTGCCGCGATGTCCTCCTGCTTCGTTATTGACAGCAATGGCCGCATCAGCTCCCAATTGCTCTACTTTTTTGGCAAATTTTAGATCCGTAACATCACAAAATACTTTGATTCCGGCCGCATGGGCTTGCTTTATGGTTTCTTCCGGACTCCCTAAGGAGGTGATAATAAAATCGCAGCCTTCTTCGCACAACACTTCAAGCTGCCCCTTATACTTTACATTAGATTTATTGACGATTAAATTGAACCCGAAAGCACCACCTTCAACTTTAGCTGCCTTTAATTCTTTTATAGCCTCACGTAAGCCTTCTAAAGTTCTATAATTTAAAGCCGGAATACAGCCTGCAATACCAGCTGTCATAGCTTCACGAACCATCGCCACGTTAGAGACTAGAAACATTGGCGCCTGAATAATTGGATATTTTATGTTGAGAATTTTAGTAAGTTCCGATTGCATATGCATTACTTTTTGTATCACAAATATACTTTATTTTATTATGCACGCATAACATAAAATACGAATTGTGCTTTAAAAAGCACGGAATGTTTCCAAAACAGCAATATTACCCCTAAAAAACCATGAAATCGACATAAAACATCACAAGCCCCTTTAATAAAGATTAGGCGCTATGCTCATCCATTATTACTCTAAAAACCGATAATAGCCACACTTTAGATAAGCCCCTTCCGGAAATGCTATAGGATGATCACTATCGTGTTTTGTTTTAAGTTCGGTTTCAAACAGTCGCGATTGCGCATTTAACACTTGAGCATTTAAATCGAAAAAAGCCTGCGCTAATACTCTTGAAGAACAAGATGCCAGTACCAAAAGACCATTCTTAGCCGTTAGTTGTTCCCCTAAGCTCGCCAATTGGGCATATTTCTTTTTGGCTAAATCTATTTCAGATTGTTGTTTGGCAAAACTAGGTGGATCAATAACCACTACATCATAGGTTTTACCCTTAGCGATTAAGCCTTTCATTTCCTCAAAAGCATCTCCTGAAATGGTTTTGTGTTTCCCTGAATAGGCATTTAATTTTCCGTTTTCACGCGCCATATCTAAGGCTTGTTTACTAATGTCTAAACTTGTGACTTCACTAGCACCTTTAGCTAAAGCATGTACTGAAAAGCCACCAGCATAAGAAAACACATCTAAAACCGTCTTTCCTTTACTCATTTCACCCACACGAAATCGATTTGCTCTGTGATCTAGAAAATATCCCGTTTTATGTCCTTTAATAACATTAGCAGAAAACTTAACGTCGTGCTCTATAAATTGCACCACCTCATCTTCTAAAACGCCGTAGATGACGTCGCCATCTTTAAAATTGTGCTTATCACTATTTTGAAGCCCTCTACTTAAGCGCATAACTACCGTTTTAGCGGTAGATATCTGTTGTAAACTTTCTAAAATAGGCGCCAAATACGGAAGCCATATTTCAGAGTATAGTTTTACCACGAGTACCGTATCATAAACATCGGCAATTAAACCAGGAAACCCATCATTTTCACCAAATAAAAGGCGATAACTGTTGGTGTTGGTTTGCAGTAATTCTCTACGTTTCTCAAAAGCTAATGCGATTTTATGTTGAAAAAACTCAGCATTAATCTGCACTTTCTTTTCGGCATTATGAATCATTTTAATACGAATGGGAGACGCTTTATCGTACAGTCCTAATCCAACGACTTTATTCTTATTCTTACTGAAAATAATAGCTAAATCACCAGTTTCAGCATCGTCATTTATTTTTACTATACTATTGGAAAACACCCAAGGATGCCCTTTAACAACGAATTGTTCGCCTTTGGCATTAAGCTTTACGGCTAATCGTTTTGGTGTGTAATTAGAGTGGATATGATCTGAAAAAGACATTCTTATATTTTAGGCTTCGAAAGTACGAAACTAAATGATAATGTTTTTAATGCGGACTCAGTAATATGGCATGATCAAACAAAAAAAACGCAATCAAATTAATGATTGCGTTTTTTATTATCTAATAGTCTTCCACATTTTCAGGTGTCCAACTTTAAGGTTTTGTGTTAAATGAGATGCGCAACGACGTTGGCATAAGCGATTCACACAGCTTTCGCAAAAAAAGCGAAAGCTGGTTCTCTGAGATACCCACCTACGTTGGCATAAGCGATTCACACAGCTTTCGCAGAAAAGCGAAAGCTGGTTCTCTGCTTACTTCACTTCTTCGAAATCTACATCTTCAACATCACTACTGTCATCAGCAGCTTGTCCTTGAGCACCAGCACCTGCATCAGTTGGTCCACCTTCTGGAGCACCACCTTGAGCTTCAGCTTGCGCTTTGTACATTTCTTCACTAGCTACTTTCCATGCTTCATTGATTTTCTCTAAAGCAGGTTCAATAACAGCGATATCTTTAGTCTCGTATGCTTTTTTCAATTCTTCAAGCGCTGCTTCAATTGGTTGTTTCTTATCATCAGATAATTTATCACCAAATTCTTTCAGCTGACTTTCAGTTTGGAAAATCATAGAATCCGCTTCGTTTAATTTCTTAGCGTTTTCTGCTGCTTTAGCATCTGCTTCTGCATTTGCTTCAGCATCTTGCTTCATCTTTTGGATTTCTTCTTCTGTTAATCCTGAAGACGCTTCGATACGGATATCTTGAGTTTTGTTTGTCGCTTTATCTGTAGCAGAAACTTTGATGATACCATTAGCATCAATATCAAAAGTTACTTCAATTTGAGGTGTTCCTCGTCTTGCTGGTGGAATACCATCTAAGTGGAAACGACCAATTGTTTTGTTATCTGCTGCCATAGCACGCTCACCTTGTAATACGTGGATCTCTACTGATGGCTGGTTATCTGCAGCTGTTGAGAATACTTGTGATTTCTTAGTAGGAATCGTTGTATTTGCTTCAATCAACTTCGTCATAACGTTACCCATAGTTTCAATACCAAGAGATAATGGTGTTACGTCTAATAAAAGAACGTCTTTTACATCACCTGTTAATACCCCACCTTGGATACCTGCACCTAAAGATACAACCTCATCAGGGTTTACACCTTTACTTGGAGTTTTTCCGAAGAATTTCTCTACTGCTGTTACTACTGCTGGAATACGTGTAGAACCACCAACTAAGATAATTTCATCAATATCAGATTTAGATAAACCTGCTGCTTTTAATGCAGACTCACATGGCTCAATAGTACGTTTGATTAAATCGTCAATTAACTGCTCAAATTTAGAACGTGTTAATGTGCGTACTAAGTGTTTTGGTCCACTAGCTGTAGCGGTAACATATGGTAAGTTAATTTCTGTCTGAGAAGAAGATGATAATTCAATCTTCGCTTTTTCAGCAGCTTCTTTTAAACGTTGTAAAGCCATTGGGTCTTTACGTAAGTCCATATCTTCATCAGCAATAAACTCTTCTGCTAACCAATCAATGATTCTTTCATCAACATCATCACCACCTAAGTGTGTATCTCCATCTGTAGATAATACTTCAAAGACACCATCACCTAATTCTAGAATAGAAACATCATGCGTACCTCCACCAAAATCGAAAACTACGATTTTTTGATCCGTACCTTTTTTATCCATTCCGTAAGCTAAAGCTGCAGCTGTTGGTTCGTTAATAATACGACGAACTTTTAAACCTGCAATCTCACCAGCTTCTTTAGTCGCTTGTCTTTGCGCATCGTTAAAATATGCTGGTACTGTAATTACAGCTTCAGAAACATCTTGTCCTAAATAATCTTCAGCCGTTTTCTTCATTTTTTGAAGAATCATTGCTGATAATTCTTGAGGTGTATATAAACGACCATCGATATCTACTCTTGGTGTATCGTTGTCACCTTTTACCACTTTATATGGTACACGTTCTGCTTCATTTTTAGACTCAGAGTACTTGTTACCCATAAAACGCTTAATAGAATAAACGGTTTTTGTAGGGTTAGTTACTGCTTGTCTTTTTGCTGGATCTCCAACTTTAATTTCTCCACCTTCAACGAAAGCGATAACTGAAGGGGTTGTTCTTTTACCTTCAGCGTTTGGGATTACAACTGGCTCGTTACCTTCCATCACAGAAACGCAAGAGTTTGTTGTACCTAAATCAATTCCAATAATCTTACTCATAATATGTATTTGTTAATAGGTTTCCGCTTTCACGGAAATTATAGTGTTATTAATTTTTAAACTCGATTACTAATAGTCAATGATTATGCCATGACAAAAAATATGACATGATGTCACCTAATGAAATTATAAGCTTAAAAACAGACGTCTTAAACTGTAAGAAACCTTCCCTTAACATTCTTAAAAATTTCTTCATACAGCGATAATACTAAGCACATCATAAAGCAACGTTGCGGTGATAATTTCACCTCAACTAAAACAACCTAAATTATGAAACATTATTTACGCTTATTTTTATTCCTTTTTTGCAGCGTAGCAAGTGCACAACTCGCTACCGGAGATCTTGCTTTTGTGGCTTTTAATGCAGATGGCGATGACGACTTTGCCTTGGTTACTTTTGTAGACCTCCCTGCAAATACTGTTATTTATTTTTCTGACAAAGAGTGGACCGGAACCGCATTCAACTCTGGTGAAGCCAATTACGAATGGCAAACCGGAAGCGCCATCATTCCTGCAGGAACTGTAATGACCTTTTATGCCCTTAGTGGAACACCAACATTATCGCACGGAACCCTTATAGGTAATCCTGGAGGCATGTCTGCTTCAGCCGAAGCAGTGTTTGTATACCAAGGACCAAATATAGACACCCCCACAACTTTTATTACGGCGGTTGCCAATTCATCCTCTGCTTATGATGATGGTGCAGGAACCGGATTATTGGGCAGCGGACTTGTAGAAGGAACTACCGCAATCACCTACCCGAACGGAACCGATATCGCTGCTTACCATGGTCCTCGAACCGGATTTACCGCAAATGGGTATGTCGTTGCTTTAAATGACATGAGTAATTATGACATGCAAGATGCTAGCGGAGACCAAAGTATAGACAACGTTACACCCGATGTTCCATTTAATACTGACGCTTTTACCCTTGCTACATCAGACACTAATCCACCAAATATTGCTCAGGTCACAGTTATTAATCAATATACTGTGGAGGTGAGCTTTACGGAAGCGGTAACCTCAACGACTGCAGAAGACTTAAGTCACTATAATTTTAGTCCAACCGTTAGTATCGACGCCATAACCTATAATAATAGTACACTTACTGCGACTATTACACATTCTGGTTTTACAGTCGGTACAGCCTACACCTTATCTGTAAACAATTTAGAAGACGCTTCTGGAAACACGCAAGCAACAGCTTATGTAAGTGATGCATTATTTTACAATGATTTATCTTCAGGCTTAATCTTTACAGAAATTATGTACAACGCGCCTTCTGATGATTCTGATGCCTTAGAATTCTTAGAACTTTACAATACCACGACTACACCACTTTATTTAGGTGGTATAACGGTTAATGATGAAGGAAATTTCACTTTTACCTTTCCTGAAATGACCTTAGCTCCAGAAGCCACTGTTTTATTAGCCACAGATAAAATAACGGCGGAAGCTTTTTATGGCGTTTCATTTTTAGATATGCCACAATCCATTTCAAATGCTTTAGGAAATGGCGGAGAAGTCTTAGAAATTAAAAATTCTGATGGGACTATAATTTCACAGGTTGAATATAGCGATGACGCCCCTTGGCCAACCTCAGCAGATGGGGATGGACCTTCCTTAGAGCTATTAAATCCTAATGCTGATTTTTTTGACGGTACCAATTGGGCTCCTGCTAATAATTTGGTAGGAGCCTCCTTAGGAGATAATGTATTTGCTACTCCAGGAAGCTACACGCCTATTACCACAAGTCTCCCTCAAATTAATTTTTCAGAAAGCACTTATGTGATTCAAGAAAACGGTCTTGCGATAGATCTTACCGTAGCCTTATCAGCAACGCCTACAAGCTTAGTTTCAGTTGACCTTAATTTGGTTTCAGAATTATTAACCGCAACAGGAGTTATTGATTTTACATTCACCAATCAAACGCTCATCTTTCCGGCGTATTCTTCCACTACGCAAAGCATTACTATTCCTATTATAGATGATAATCTTCCTGAAATGGATGAACTCTTTATTCTTGAACTTTCTAACCCGAGCAACGCCACTCTTGGTGGTACCCACACTGCGGGAATTTACATTTTAGATGATGATAACGCAGAACCGTCAAGTGCCAATGCTTTAGATATTCAGTATGTATCTAGTTATATGGTTGACGCTGCTGGGTCTGCAGAAATTGTTGCCCACGACCCTGTTTCAGAACGTTTATTTGTATTAAACTCAGTCGGTCAGAAATTAGAAATTATAGATTTCTCTGATATCACTGCGATTTCCACCCTTAGCGCTATCGATTTATCGAGTTATGGCGACCCCACTAGTGTTGCTTATAAGAATAATATGGTAGCGATCGGCATTTCAAAAGGACCTTTAGAAGATGGTGTTGTGTTATTCTGTACTATTGATGGTGACATTTTAGCAACAGTTACTGCTGGAAATCTTCCCGATATGATAGGCTTTACTCCTGATGGGAATCAACTTTTAGTCGCTAATGAAGGACAACCGAATGCGGATTACTCTATTGATCCTGAAGGCAGCATCTCGGTGATTGATGTTACCGGAGGTTTAGCTAATATCTCACAGGCTGATGTTACACAGCTTAATTTTAATAGTTTTGATAGCCAAATAATCACTTTAAAAACTGCAGGAGTTAGAGTTTTTGGACCAGGTGCTACGGTATCTGAAGACTTCGAACCTGAATACATTACCTTTTCTACAAATTCTCAAACCGCTTATGTAACCTTACAAGAGAATAATGCCGTTGCCGTAATTGACCTAACAACAAATACCATTACAGACATTTTACCCTTAGGCTTAAAAGATCACAACTTAGCAGGTCATAGCTTAGACGCTTCCGATGATACGGATTTCATTTACTTATCTAATTGGCCTGTCAAAGGAATGTATATGCCCGATGCCATCGCCTCTTACGAAATTAACGGCACTACCTATTTAGTTACCGCTAATGAAGGGGATGCTAGAGAATACGACACGTTTGAAGAGGAAGAACGTGTTAGCGATTTAAACTTAGATCCTACAATTTTCCCTAATGCTGAATTTTTACAATTAGATCAAAATTTAGGGCGTTTAACAGCGACTAATGCTCATGGTGATTTAGATAACGATGGCGACTTTGATGAGATTCATGTTTTTGGATCCCGCTCTTTTAGTATTTGGAATGCAACCACGGGAACACAAGTTTATGATAGTGGTGATGATTTTGAACGTATCACCGCTAACCATCCAACTTACGGGACTTTATTTAATGCCAGTAATAGCAATAATAATTTCAAAAATAGAAGTGACAACAAGGGACCTGAACCAGAAGGTGTTACCATAGCTGAAATTAATGGCGAATTCTACGCCTTCATTACCTTAGAACGTGTTGGCGGCTTTATGACTTACAACATTACAAACCCTAACAGTCCTGTGTTTGAAAACTACAGTAATAATAGAACCTTAGGTGATGATGAAGGCGGTGATTTAGGTCCTGAAGGAATTATCTATGTCCAACCCGAAGACAGTCCAAATGCAACTGGATTAGTGATTATGGCCAATGAGGTGAGCTCTACACTCAGTTTTTATGCGCTACAGAATAACACCTTAGGTACTGATAATTATGACATAGCGTCTAAACCACTTAAGTTCTACCCTAACCCTTCTAAATCTGACGACATTGTTTATTTTAATAAAGTCGTAAGCTTAACATTAGTAGATCTACAAGGTCGCGAAATTCTTCAGAAGACAAACACAAGAACATTACAATTACCACACTTAAACTCGGGTACTTATATTGTAAAAATAGACTCAGGAGAAAGCTTAAAACTTATCATCGATTAATTTAAGATTCAATTCTTGAACCCCAAACACCTTCAATCTTGAAGGTGTTTTTTTATTATAACGTTTATGTGATCACTTCCTATAACGTTAAATTCAAGTGTAGCATTCTAATCGTCGTATAAATTTTATAACTTTCATTAAAAATAGAATCCTATGAAAAATTTCATTTATGTATTATTAAGCCTCACCTTTTTATTTATGGCCTGTGAAGGCGATCAAGGTCCTCCAGGTTTAAATGGCCTATCAGCAGATGAATACGCTGCCCTATCCTTCGAAGTTTCCCCTGTAGACTTTCAATATAATCCCGACAACGGTTTGCAAGAAGCGCTCATTGCCCTTCCCTATAATTTACTCGATAGTGACGTGGTTTTAGTCTACCGCTTAGAAGATGTCGTTACAGTTAACGGACAAGCTACGGACGCTTGGGCTCCCTTACCACAGAATTTCTTCCTCGAGGACGCTAATATTATTCAGTATGTATTTAACCACACTTATGCGGACGTTGAATTATTGATTGATGGAAATTTTGAACTTTCAACTTTAGACAGTGCCTATACCCAAAATCAAGTTTTTAGAATTGTGATTTTACCGGCTGACCTTCTTAATCTCAATATTGATGTCTCTCAACTCGATGCCGTTATAGAAGCTTATAATATCACGGACTTTGAGGCCTTATAATGAAGAATCCAACCGACTCAATAAAAAAATCCTGAAAATCTATTTCAGGATTTTTTTTATGTCTAGAACTATTTTCTTTTAAGTCACATCTTCTATATTTGCAACACGACTAAATTGCGATTTAAATGGAATGTATTTCAGTATTCGATATGCTTAAAATTGGGGTTGGCCCATCAAGTTCTCATACTTTAGGACCTTGGCGTGCTGCCGAACGTTGGATACAGGAATTAAAAGATAAAAAACGTTTTGAAAAAGTTGAACAAATAACGGTAGACCTCTATGGTTCTTTATCTTTAACAGGAAAAGGCCATGCTACGGACTACGCAGTAATTTTAGGCTTAACGGGTGCCGATCCAGAGCGAATGCCTATTGAAAACATTGACACTATTATTAATGCTGTAAAAACGGATGAGGTTTTAATGTTTAATAATGAAAGAGCAATTCCGTTTAATTTTAAAACCAATATTGTTTTCAATCGTAAATTCTTACCCTTTCACTCTAATGGGATGGTATTTACCGCCCGTATTAATGGACGTAATTACAAATCAACCTACTACTCTATTGGTGGAGGTTTTGTAGTACAAGAAGAACGTAAATTAGCAAAGGCCAATAAAATAATTTTCTACTGTACGTTCCCTTATCCAGTTTCTTATGGCGAAGAACTTTTAAAGTTTTGTAACCAATTGGATTTACCTATCTCTGGGGTGGTTTTAGAAAATGAAAAGTCCTTAAGAGCGGAATCTGATATTGATTTTGAATTGAAACGCATTTGGAACACCATGTTAGAATGCATGTACACAGGCTGCCATACCGAAGGTAATTTACCAGGAGGGCTCAATGTGAGACGTCGTGCTTTTGACACCCATAAAATTCTCATTGGAGACTATACTTATAATAGTCCGCAAGAATGGCTAGAAACCATAAGAAAAACAGAAGTTAAATTCCGACAAATTTTAAAATGGGTTAGCTGTTTTGCTTTAGCTGTTAATGAAGTTAATGCTGCTTTAGGTCGCGTAGTAACAGCGCCTACTAACGGAAGTGCTGGTGTAATCCCTGCCGTATTGATGTACTATTTAGTGATTGAAAATCATGATGCCGATTTTGAACACATTAAAAAATTCTTATTGGTTGCTGGCGAAATTGGAAGCATCTTTAAAAAAGGTGCTACGATCAGTGCTGCTATGGGAGGATGCCAAGCCGAAATAGGTGTTTCTTCAGCAATGGCTGCGGGTGCGCTTTGCGAATTACTTGGTGGTACACCAGAGCAAGTTTTAGTCGCTGCAGAAATCGCCATGGAACATCATTTAGGTTTAACCTGCGACCCTATTGGAGGTTTGGTGCAAATTCCTTGTATAGAACGTAATTCTATGGGCGCTATTAAAGCTATAAACGCTGCGGAATTAGCTTTAGACACCGATCCTAAAAATGTAAAAGTCCCCCTAGACAAAGTGGTAAACACCATGTGGGAAACAGCAAAAGATATGAATACCAAATACAAAGAAACCTCTGAAGGTGGATTAGCAGTCGGTGTTCACTTAACCGATTGTTAAACGCTCATAACAAATTAAAACGCCAAGCTAATTGTTTATACGTAGCATACCTTTGAGAACCTCAGTTCTAATAGTGCTATTTGCTCTTATTAGCACTGGTATGGTTTCGCAAGAAATCCATTCTCAATATGTTTATAAGAAAGAGAAATTAAAACAAAAATCCACAAACGGAACTTCATGGAATTATGTTGATTCGGACAGTTTAGTGCTTTATAAAAACGGAACTTTTCATCGTATAAAGTTTTACCATTATCACAGCATAATTTATTCGGAACTAAAAGGGCATTGGAGCATTGAAAATAACACTCTAACGCTTAACCTAACATTAGAGAAAGACGATAGATTAGACGATTATTGGACGGAAATTAATTCTACCCTCACCTACCGGATTAAAAAACGAAAGATTAAGCCTATAAACGGATTTGAGTTCTATACGATCCAGAATTTAAAACGCGTTAAGGATTAAAGAGGTTCTGCCAACACCATGCTTCATTCATTGTTTTGAATTTGTCTTAATGAAATTGGCGCGTAAATTATAAAAACGAAAAAGTTAATGGAAACCTATAAAAAATTAAATATTGCCGTTATTCTCATTTTATCCGTCTTAGTCATCGTTCTATTATTAGTGATTAATGATCATCCTCTATCATGGAAAATTCCCGAATCCTTTATTTTAGGATCACCTTTGTTGTTTCTTGTAACGTTCGTTCTCTCTATCATTTCAATTCGAAATCATAAAAACAAAACGGCGATTGTAACCTGTGTAATTTCGAGTATATTTATGGCTTTAACACTGTTAGCCATCATCTATTTGATAAACTACACTTACGGTCATTGAAGGTTTTAAATGTAGAAAACGCCCTCTTTATAGAATAAATGTTCTTGAAATAGAATCTTATTATCGAAAAGCTGAAAATGAATTGGAAAGAATTTAAAATAGACAACAAACCATTTAAATGGGGTCAAACGTTTAACGACTTATTCGATTTATTTGAAGGCGACAATCTGAACAAGACGACTAGCTCATGGAAATTACACAAAGTAAAATCTGAGGGCTTTTTAGGATTAGAAGCCATATCCTGTGAATTCTACGGCCCTGCTTACGATAAACCAATATCTTCAATTTCATTTGAACTAAAACCTATCCAAACAAGATGGCTTCAAAAACCGCATTCTCCTTATATGGATCAACTGGAATCTATTCTAGGAACACCAGATGGAATTCATGAAAATCCACTTCCTAAAGGAAAAAAATATAACGAAGGCTATAGCAGTAGTTATGTAACTTACGCACCGCATTGGTGGTTTGGTGATTTCAGAATCGGCTTATCCGTATATGGAGGTATCAGAAATGAAGAGTATGGAAAAACCGCAGCGTTGCTTTACATTGGCTGGTATAACGAAATAGAAATGGCCAAACCTTACCTCAGCGCATTCTACAAAAAAGAAACGGAGTTCACCAAGGGATTGACTGTCATAGCCAATTTTGAACTGGAGTATTCTCAGACAAAAACCTTCCGAAGACATTACGAATTAGCAGACGCTTCAAAAGCAGATAAGGACGAGGACATCAGAGCCGCACAACTAGCCTTATACCATACAAATCTCTTCAGAACGCCGAAAGCCTTATCAAATGAAATGCGTCCTAAACAAGTTAGCCTGATGTATTCAGACCCTACTAAAAAATACGTATTGGCTACTAAATTTGACTTCACCCTATTTGATAACGCGAGTTCTATTGAATTTATAAAAGTATTACCGGCAAGGGGTTCCGGTGGCACAGAATTTAGAATTGGAGAAATCACCCTCAAGGACCAACCCAACAGCCAAGCATTAGCGTATCTTAAAACCAAACTAGAAACCTTAGAACTTCCTGTAAAATTGTTGGAATACCAAGACGATTAAGACCTCCACACACCTGAATATAATAGCTTAAGCTTTCAATAATTTATAAGTGCTCCGGGCGACCTCTAAACAGTAAATCCTAATACAGGGAACTAAATAAAATTTCAAACAGAATGGCATGATGCTATTTTATTTTATAAATTTGCAGCCGATTTATAGATTTAGTCCAACACTGAAGAAGAAATAGGGACTGAATTTTTAGACATTGTGTAAAAGCACATACTTCAGTTATAAGGATGCTATCCTATAACTCGAGTATGTGCTTTTTTTATTTTTAATAATTTATGATATGAAAAATTTAATTAAAACTGTTTTTATTTTTTTAACTGCAATTTCCATTGTTGGTTGCTCCAATGATGATGAAACCCTAAACCCTGTGGACGATAGAAGTTTCACTACAAATGCGACCACAGACTTCTTTATTAATAAAGATGGAACCGTGAATATATCGGTCTCAGGAACATTACAAGACAACGGTAGCATTGGCAACGTTATTAATCGAGGTTTTGTTTACGGAATGTCGTCACAACCAGAAGTTAACCCAAACAATACAGCTATGGCTTTGGGCGAATTTGATTCTGTTACAGGATACATTGAAGGTTTAACGCCTACAGCAAATTATTTTATAAGAGGCTATTTTGAATATGATGACGGGACTTTTTTCTACGGAAATGAGATGCAAGTGTCAACAGACATTGATGCTAGCACCAATAGAACGATCTCTTTAGACCTAGAATCTGAAGCCTTTTTAATTCAAACTAATTTTATTACCGTAACCATCAATATTAATGCGGTTGAAAAAGAAATGCCTATTGAAGTTGGTGTTGAATACAGCCTCAGCAGCGATTTTAGCAATAGCAGCAGTAATGCAGTGGAGAATTTTAGCGGAGCACACAATCAAGGAACTATTGTCGTTACCAGCTATTCAGCTGTCGCAGAACCACTACAATCTGAAACGTTATACTACTTTAGACCTTACGCAAAATATGCCGATGAGACCTTTACTAATGGCGGAACAAGTACGGCAAGCTTTACAACAAACTAATTGAAATTAAAACGGCTACTTACGAAGCTTTTAAAATTAACGGTTCAGGTATAAACTTGAACCGTTTTGTGTTTCACCTATTGTACCAAAACTCGTGTATAAGCAAAAAGCTGATTTGTTAAAAGCCTTCATTTTTAAAATTTAGAAAACAAAAAAAATTAGGCTCTAAAACTATTTAAACCACAGCTTGTTATATAGGTTTAAAACGACATTTTAAGCGTTATCCTCGTCTTACGCTTTAAATCTCTTGAAACATAAACAGAGTTCAGTAAACTATTTCTTATTTTTACATTCAATTAATAGAATTACAATGTCAGTAGCAAAAAAAGAATACAAAAGAATAACAGTTAAGAGCCTTGTAGACATGAAAGCCCGAGGTGAAAAGATATCGATGCTTACCGCATATGATTATACCATGGCAAAAATTGTTGATGGTGCAGGGATAGACGTTATTCTTGTTGGAGATTCTGCCAGTAATGTTATGGCGGGGCACGAAACGACCCTTCCGATCACCTTAGATCAGATGATTTATCATGCTTCTTCTGTCGTGAGAGCTATTGATCGCTCTTTGGTTGTGGTTGATTTGCCTTTTGGTAGTTACCAAAGTGATCCTAAAGAAGCTTTACGTTCTGCTATTCGAATCATGAAGGAATCTGGAGGTCATGCCGTAAAAATGGAAGGCGGTAAAGAAGTAAAAGATTCTATAAAACGTATTCTTAATGCGGGTATCCCGGTAATGGGCCACTTAGGACTAACACCTCAGTCTATTTATAAATTCGGAACCTATACGGTTAGAGCCAAAGAAGAGCAAGAAGCACAACGCTTAAAAGAAGATGCCTTAATGCTAGAACGCGCGGGCTGTTTTGGAATTGTTTTAGAAAAAATCCCAGCTGCTTTAGCTAAAGAAGTCGCTGAAAGTGTTTCTATTCCGGTTATCGGAATCGGCGCTGGCGCTGGTGTAGACGGACAAGTTTTAGTCTTACACGATATGTTAGGCATGACACACGAATTTAACCCTCGTTTTTTACGCCGCTATATGAATCTGTATGAAGATATGACCAACGCTATTGGCCAGTATGTAGATGATGTTAAGTCGAAGGATTTCCCAAATGATGAGGAACAGTATTAGTTTAGAATATTAGACACTTAGACTTTATTAGATTATTTAGACAGCTAAACCTTGAAATGGCTCATAAATTTAAAGACTTACAGATTTGGAAAAGAAGTAGATTATTCTGCTCTGAAATTTATGCTATTACTTCTAAATTTCCTGATTCAGAAAAATTTGGTCTAACCAATCAATTGAGGAGAGCATCCGTTTCAATTCCTTCAAATATAGCCGAAGGACCTTCTAGAGATTCTAATAAAGATTTTGCTCGGTTTTTACAAATATCAATAGGTTCTGCTTACGAAATAGAAACTCAGCGACTTATTTCTGCTGATTTAAATTTTATCTTAGATAACGAGCTCGAATCATGCCTTTCTGAATTAAGTGAAATTATCAAAATGATTTCAAAATTTAAATCTACTTTAATCTAATATTTTCTATAAGTCTAAAAATCTAAAATGTCTAAGAAAACCCTTTCCAATAAAAACAACCTTCAAGTCATCTATGAGGACAATCACATCATCGTTGTAAACAAACGTGCTGGGGATATTGTTCAAGGAGATCGTACAGGAGACAAACCCTTAAGCGAGGTTGTAAAATCGTATTTAAAAGAGAAATATAAAAAGGAAGGCAATGTATACCTTGGTGTGGTGCATCGTTTAGACCGACCAACCACAGGAATTGTAATGTTTGCTAAAACCAGTAAAGCGTTACCACGGTTAAATAAATTATTCGCCGAGAAAACGGCTAAGAAAACCTATTGGGCCTTAGTAAAAAACGCCCCTCCTCAACTGGAAGACACTTTAGTGAACTGGTTGAAAAAGAACCCGAAGAACAATAAATCTACCGCTTACAGCAAAGAAGTTAACGGAAGTAAAAAAGCAATTCTTCATTATAAATTAAAACAAACTTTAGACAACTTCTACCTTTTAGAAATTGATTTAGAAACCGGAAGACACCACCAGATCCGAACCCAATTAGCCACTATAGGATGCCCCATTAAAGGCGATTTAAAATATGGTTTTGATCGGAGCAACAAGGACGCAAGTATTAGTCTCCATGCTAGAACGCTAAGTTTTGTTCATCCTGTTAAAAAAGAAGATATTTTTATCACCGCCCCTTTACCTAACGATCCGCTTTGGAAAGCGTGTAATACTAACTAGTTTTATACGGGTATTGTAACAATAAGGTTGTTCCCTCCCCTTGCTGGGTTTTTAACTCTAGGTGTGCCTGTATTAATTCGGCTCTTTTTTCTAAGTTGATAAGCCCAGAGCCTTTCGCTACAGTAGCTATATCAAACCCTTGTCCGTCATCTTTCAACGTAATCGTTAAATTCTCCGTGCCATAGGCTAGTGAAACATTGAGATGCTCGGCTTCCGCATATTTTAGCGTATTTGAAAAGAACTCTTGAAGCATTCTAAACAAAATCACTTCATCCTTTTTATTTTCAAAACTCACCTTCTCGCCTACCACAGATAATTCAGACCGAATCAAGCCTGATTTATTTAAACGGTCAATTTCATTTTTAACTGTCGCTTCAAACCCTAATTTAAAAATTACATCACTGTTTAGGGATTTAGACAAGGCTCTCACTTCCTCTAAAGCATCCTTTAAGGCTTTAGCAGAATTATCAACTTTAGACTTATCCTCCACTTTTACACCACTTGCCACTGCATTCATTTGCATAGTCGCTAATACCAACATTTGCCCTACATTATCATGGAGTTCACGCCCCACGTGTTTTAAAGTCTCTTCTTGAATTTCCTGCTGCGTTTTTATTAATTCCGCATCAAATTGCTGCTGCTGCTCCACTTTATCAAGCAATAATTGATTTTTTCGCTTTTGAAACATGAGAAAAAACAACACAAAGACCACTAAAATGGTCAACACAAAAAAGATGACGTAAGACACTAAAGCTATTTCTTCGTTGCTTACTATTTTTTTGTCCGTAATGTGAAAAGAAAACAAAAGGTATAACATAAATAAAGGGACATATTTGCTATAAAAAGATAGAAGTTTCTAAATTCTATAAACTTATCATTGATAACGTTTAAATAGCTATTAAAAATAAAAATCGGAGTGACACTCAAGTACCAAAGCAACAAGCTTGAACTGATATAAAAAACAGGTAATTTGTAGAAGTGTAAAATTTTATCACTTTTAAGGAGTTGCCTATAATAAAACATAACAAAAACAAACACCAAAAATGTTTCTACAAAAACACCATAAGGCAAAGAAAATTTAAAGAAAGTCCCGCTCATCGCAAAATAAACGATCGTAAAACAGACATAAGCAATTACTAAAATTCTTATGAGTTTTGTAACTGAGGGATCTTTGATCACCCGCTCATAAAATTGTCCGAATAAAATTATAGACACCGCGCTGTAGAGGTTATAAAGCCAATTATTAGAACGAAACACCGAATTTTTTATCCAAACAAACCATTCATAATCGTAATCATTCTGCAAAATATAGCCATACATCCCAAAAGTTTCTACAAAGACCGTTACCCATAGGTACCACACAAAAACAACTAAAGTCTTATCTTTAACCTTCAAGCTATAGTAAGACCCCGCTAAGGCGGCTACAAGCTCAACAATGTGCATTGCAAGAACATAATTAGACATGCTAGACCTTTTTTATTGCGGATAATTAGCTCCTGGTGGCTTACCGTGACCGGCAAAATCTAAACCATCAGCCCCTTCAATATCATGACCGCCATCTTGAAGTAGTAACATACCGCCTTCTGAGACATTTTTATAGCCCGTAGGCACAAGAAGAACAGTTGTAAGACCTTTCCCCTCACTTGTATCCGGATGTGCTCCTAAATACAGCCTTAGGCCGTCAAGAATATAACCTTCATTTGAGGCCTGTTGTTTCGCGTAAGCCAAATACCCCTCTAAATCTTCTATGTTATACCAAGCCGATCGATTATCTCCGGTTTTAGAATTTTTAAACAACGAATCATTTATGATGCTATAACGCTCATTATACGCACGATCTAAGGTTTTAATTTGTTCAGGGCTAATTACCCCTGAAGGTGCTGTAACTCCGGGAGGAGAGGTTACAACAGTTTCCCTATGCATTAGAAAATATACAGCCAAAGCACCGCATAGAATTCCTAATACAAATAATCCTAAATTTCTCATTATACGTCGTTCTCGTGGTTTAATTACGGGAAAAGTATCAATTTTATCTTATATAAAAAATATAAATAAGACCTTTCTTACATTAGAGCGCTACCAATCTGAACATCAAATCATCAGCCGTTGTTTTTTGACTTAATATATGAATGGCTTTTTCGGTTAATTGCAATACCCTAGGATAGCCTCCCGTCGTCTGACAATCGCGCATTAACACCACCAATTGACCTGAAGGCGTAAGTTGTACCGTTCCGGGTAATACCGGTCCAGTTAATATGGGTTCTAAATCATTCTGAATTAAAGGTTGCAATTGATAAGCCATACGGCTATTAAATTTGGAAACCTGATAGTCAGACTGCAAAAGCTCATCAACCTGAGTAGGCGTTAATTTTTCAAACTCCGGCCCTTTAAAAACATCTAAGATTTTGGTTTGAAGATAAGAACCATTGAATTTTAATCGCGCATACTTCGCGCTTTTAAGTGTTAACTCATTTTCGATATGCAATTGCTCCCCTGTGTTTAATTTAAAATCCTCAGTAAGCCCTTTTAACATACTACGACTTCCCAAAACCTGAGGCGCTAAAATCCCACCACGAACAGCAACATAGGTCCTAAACCCATCTTTTGCCTGCCGAAATTTTAAAATATCGTTTTTATGAATTTTAATAGATTTAAACATCGCCACGGCCTTCCCATTTATTGTTGCCCCCATATCGGCTCCAGCAATAGCAATCCGTGTTGCTGTGAGAAATTGAAGTTCTGCGCCTATCATAGTCATTTCTAAAACTGCAGCATCCTTAGCGTTCCCTAAGAGCTGATTTGCAAACTTACTAGCATATTGATCCATTACACCGGAGCTAGGCACGCCATATTGCGCAAACCCCAAACAGCCCTGATCTTGAACTGAGGTGTAAAATCCGGATTTTAAAATTTTAATCATGACCTAAAAATTGTTCAGGGTTCATGCTCGCATTCGCATAGTGCTTTTTAAGTTCGAAATATTCTGACTTCGAAATAGCCTTAAACCTAACACGATCTCCCGCCTTTATGAAACAAGGTGGCGTTTCTTGAGGTGAAAAAAACTCCACCGGAGAACTACCTATAATGTGCCATCCTCCGGGACTATCTTGAGGATAAATTCCGGTTTGTTTTCCACCGATGCCTACAGCCCCTTTTTTTATGTTTAAATCGGGAGTATTTTTTCGATCTAAATGTAAACTTTTAGGTAGACCTCCTAAGTACAAAAAGCCAGGTATAAACCCAATAAAATAAACCTTATAAATAACACTAGAATGTAAATTAATAATCGCATCTTTAGACCGATTCACAGCTTTAGCATACGCCGCTAAATCGACCGCAAATTCCTCTTCATAACACACAGGAATTTCAAACAACCTCGACGACAATGCGGCAGGATTTCTTCATTAGCGTACCAATTCTTCAAGCTCAAAACACTGTCATTGACATTATCAATAGTACTACCATAAATAACTAATAATGAATTATATGAAGAGATTACATTAACCAATACTTTAATAGTATTCATTTCAACAAGCGTCTTAAAGCGCAGGACATCATTAAGAATATTCTCATCAATAATTGACGGCCACTCTATTAAAATAGAACGCTCATTATACTGCGAATATCGAAGTTTAAAATCCATAAAAACACTATTGAATACTTATATTATTTTCCTTTAATCTACACACCAAATACTTCACAATTTCCACCGCGTTTTCGGTATCACCATGCACACAAATTGTTGAAATTTTTGTCGCTACTTCCACCCTATTTATGGTCGTTATTTTTTGATCTTTTACCATCCTCAAAACACGATTAAAAACACAGTCTTTATCATGCAAAACCGCTCCTTTTTTCTCCCTAGACACCAATGATAAATCATCCTCATACCCGCGGTCTGCAAAAGCCTCATAAACCAGCTCAACATCATTAAGCAAAGCTATTTTAGCCATTACCGAATTACATGGCGCATACAGTTTCAATACCGGATTTACCGCTTTAAGCACCTTCAAAATAACACGAGCCGTCTCTTCATCTTTAGCCGCCAAATTATATAAAGCCCCATGAGGCTTAATATGATTTAAAACAACACCTTCAGCACGCGCCACCACCTGCAAACGCTCTATTTGCGCTTTTAAACTCGTATACAAATCAGAAGGAGACATCTCTATTACCGTTCTCCCAAAATTCAACCGGTCTGAAAATGAGGGGTGCGCCCCAATCTTCACCTGATTAGATTTCGCTAATCGCACCACATTTGTCATACTTTCAATATCACCAGCATGTCCACCACAAGCAATATTACACGACGACAAATACGGCATTAAAAGCGTCTCATTCCCTACACCTTCACCTACATCTGCATTTACATCTATTGACCTAACTTTCATCTTATATCACATTAAACACGATTAAAACACCTTTCAGTCCTAAAACTATCGTTACCACCATAATCAAAATTCCTAAGGCATTCTGCTTTTTAGTATTCACATACTTTCCTAGAACCGAAGATTTATTCATCACCCAAAGCAAGAACCCCGCCACCACAGGTAACAACACCCCATTAGCCACTTGAGCAAACTTTATAATTTCAATAGATTTAAAACCCAAACTAGAAAACAGCACTCCCAATAAAACAATAACCATCCAAACCGCTCTAAATTTTCTAGATTTCATGTCCGAACCCCACCCCAAGCAACCACTTGCAACAAATGCAGCAGCCAAAGGCGCTGTTATAGCGCTTGTTACTCCAGCAGCAAACAAGCCAACCGCTAAAAAGTATTTTGAAAACCGCCCAAATAAAGGCTCGAGCCCTAAGGCTAAATCAGAAGCGTTTTTAATATCTTGCATTTGTATTGCAGAGGCAGAAATAATTACACACATAGAGACCGTTCCGCCTAAAACCACAGCGACAACCGTATCACGCTTAGCCAAAGCTAAATCACGATCAGATTTCCATTTCGTCTTAGCCAATGAGGCGTGCAAAAAGAGATTGTACGGCACTACAGTAGTCCCAATTAAGGCCACGATAGTCAGAATACTCTCTTTAGGTGTTTCAGGAACAATAAGCCCCTTAAAAACATCGAGAAGATTCGGCTTGGTCAAAATCGCCGTTATTATAAAAGCCAAACTCATTAAAATTACCAAGACTACAAACGCTTTCTCTAAGACTTTATAATTCCCTATATAAAGCAATATAAACGCCATTACCCCAATAATCACACTTGCTCCATTGAGCTGTAGCGCACCAATGGTCCAGCTAAGATTTCCAGTTATCGCCTCAACCCCCAAAGCACCACCACTAATATTACCCGCTTCATAAGCAGCATTTCCTAGCACCACAGCACTAATAATTAGAAGCATAGCCCCACCTTTCACTAGCGGATGCTTTATCTCTTCTTTTATAATTTCAGACAAACCTTTTTGAGCCACCACTCCTAATCGTGCGGCCATTTCTTGAAGAATAACGGTAGCAAACACAGATAAAAGCATCGCCCACAACAACGTAAACCCAAAGTTTACTCCCGCTAACGTACACACCGTAACCGTACCAGGACCTATAAACGCAGCAGCTACAAGGGGTCCTGGACCGATGTTTTTTAAGAATTTTAAAATCATTATTTAGTAGAGTTCAGCGCATAAATAGCAAAACTCCCTAACCAATGGCCACCTTCGTAATGATCACCTACAATATTAGGCAACGAATAATTGATATGCTGATTAGCTACATTGGTTAAGTGCTTCAACGCCGGCATTTCCTTAGCTAAATAATTCAAACTCCATGCTCGGGAAAAATTAACCCCATCTAAATGCACGAGTTTCCCATCCGTTCTGTCAGACACCTCACCAACAGGCAACTTAAAGTCCTTATCAAAAAGTTGAGGCATAAATTTACGCGCCCATAACTCAAAGTCTTCCGTAGGCAACACACGCTTCATTAAAGCCGCTTCCTCTAAGCATGGCGACAGAAAATCATACCCACTCGGCTCCCACCCTATAGGGCAATTTTGATCATTCTGATAAAAATCCTTAGCTCTGTTTTCAATAAGATGCATGAGTTCTTTATGCTGCACAGCAACCGCATAATCATACGCAAAACTCAAACCAAACGCCGTATTAGGATGCTCCCCAACACGTATTGGGTAATTTAACTTCGGAAGAAACTCTAAATATTTATTGACGATTAAATCCGTCATAGGCTGCAGATTAGCTTCTAATTGACGTGCTGCAGGAGCATCCCACTCTCGTAGCTCTTGCGCTAGTTTTAATAACCACGCCCAACCATAAGTCCGCTCGAACGACTTATTATGAGGACCTTCAAAATAAAGCAGCTCTTGAGCGATATGTTCTTCTGAAATATTCTGAAGTAGTTTTTGTGCAATAGCATCTTTCTGGTCTAAATCTGGAAACTGCTTTAACAACGACACCAAACTCCAATGCCCATGAACCGCAGAATGCCAATCGAAACAACCAAAAAATGCAGGATGCAACTCTTGAGGTGTTTTTAAATCTGAAGCACTACCAATTGTCTGACTTAATTTATTTGGATACTCTGTATTTATACAATTTAAAGGCAATTGCGCTAAGCGATTTGCTTGTTCTAAATTCAATTCCACTACTTCAACCGCTTCAATTTCTTCCTCAAGACGATTAGTATTCTCCTTTACATTCTCCGCGTCTTTACAACTAAAAGCCATCAAAATCGCCAATAAAATAAAATGTTTTTTCATCAATTACTTAAAAACTTAATATTAAACTAAAACTTTAAACAAAAACCTGTAATACACTATAAATCAGTATTAACTATATAAGCAAAAACTAACCCAACCAACCATCTCTATCGAGGCTACGGTACTGAATAGCTTCACTTATATGAACTCCTGAAACCTCTTGAGCATTCTCCAGATCTGCAATAGTTCTGGCGACTTTCAAAATTCTATCATAAGCTCTCGCCGATAAATTTAAGCGTTCCATAGCAGATTTCAAAAGCAACATGGATGCATCGTCTAATTTGCAGTAAGCTCTAATCTGCCTAGAATTCATTTGCGCATTGTAATGAATGTTTTCTAAATCCTTAAACCGTTCGGTTTGTTTTTCCCGCGCTTTAGTAACGCGTTTACGAATGTCCACGGAAGATTCCCCTTGACGCTCGTCTGATAATTTCTCAAAAGGCACGGGAGTCACTTCAATATGAATATCAATACGATCTAACAACGGCCCTGAAATCTTTCCCATATAACGCTGCATTTCTGCCGGCGATGAGGTTATTGGCGCATCCGGATCATTAAAAAAGCCACTCGGACTAGGATTCATACTCGCCACAAGCATAAAAGACGAAGGGTAAGTCACCGTAAATTTCGCTCTAGAAATGGTGACCTCCCGATCTTCTAAAGGTTGACGCATCACTTCTAAAACTTCGCGCTTAAACTCTGGCAATTCATCTAAAAATAACACGCCATTGTGTGATAATGAGATTTCACCTGGTTGCGGATAACTTCCCCCACCGACGAGGGCAACGTTCGATATCGTGTGATGCGGACTCCTAAAAGGACGTTGTGCCATGAGTCCTGCATGTGCTTTAACCCGACCTACAACCGAATGAATTTTAGTGGTTTCTAAAGCTTCATGAAGCGTCATTGGTGGCAAAATACTTGGTAAGCGTTTTGCTAACATGGTCTTACCAGAACCTGGAGGACCAATAAGAATGATATTATGACCACCAGCCGCTGCAATTTCCATACAGCGCTTAATTGACTCTTGACCTTTAACATCTGCAAAATCAAATTCTGGAAAATCTAAACTTTTATAAAACTCTTCTCGGGTGTTAATTATAGTTTGTTCTAAGGGTTCTCCTTTGTCAAAATGATTAATGACTTGCGTGATATTTTCTACCCCAAAGACTTTGATGTCATCCACAATGGCGGCTTCTTTGCAATTTTGAACTGGAAGTATGATATTTTTAAACCCTTCTTCTCTTGCTTTCACCGCAATAGGCAGCGCGCCTTTAAACGGCTGTAAACTCCCATCTAAGGACAACTCACCCATAATGAGATAATCCCCTAGGTTTTCGGCTTTAATTTGATTAGAAGCCGCTAAAATCCCGATTGCAAGCGTTAAATCGTAAGCCGATCCTTCTTTGCGCAAATCTGCAGGCGCCATATTTATGGTGATCTTCTTTCCTGGAATTCGATACCCATTATTTTGAAGCGCAGCGGCTATACGGTAATTACTTTCTTTGATAGCATTATCTGGCAACCCGACTAAATGATAGCCAACTCCCTTGTCTACATTAACCTCAACGGTAATGGTTGACGCCTCCACTCCAAAAACAGCACTTGCAAATACTTTCTTAAGCATGAATGATTAGTTTTCCTAAATGTAAGAAAATCAAGGCAATAAAAAAACCTTTCAAAATTTAATCTTGAAAGGCTTTAAAACTTTAAATCGTAAAATTAGTGCAACAGAATCCAAATTGTTTTGCTAAAATCTTCAATTCCAACAGCAACTAAACCTATTATTGAAGGCACATCTAAAAACTGATTAATTCATTTTTTTCACAAACTCCAAAGCACGTCGTTCATTGTAATAAACATTGTCTTTATCTACAAAACCTACATGCCCTCCATATTTAGGCATTTCTAGATATACATTAGCGTTTTGCTTTGCCTCTTTGACGGGATAACAGGCGGCCGACAGAAAAGAATCGTTAAGCGCGTTTATAATTAAAGTTGGTGTTTTTATATGCGGCAGAAACTGTAAACTACTAGATTTCTCGTAATAATCTAACGCATTTTCAAACCCATGCGCTTTTGCCGTATACACGTCATCAAAATCTTTTAAGGTTTTAATCGCATTAAAATCGTCCATAGAAATATCATTAGGAAACTGCTCTAACTTAGGCTTAAGTTTTTCCTTTAAATGCCCTAAAAACCGAATAGCGTAATGTTTATTTTTTAAACTTAATAACGCTCCACAAGACCCTTTTAAATCGCAAGGAGACGATACCGCAATTACCGATTTTAATTCTTGAGGAAGAACACGATCTTCTCCGACATACTTCAGCACCATATTAGCCCCAAGACTTATTCCTTTGATATACACCTCATCATACTGCTCTTTTGACAATACATGCTGCATTACCGCCTCTAAATCTTCAGTAGCTCCAGAGTGGTAACTTCTAAATAGTAAGTTTGGTTCTCCGCTACAGCTTCTAAAATTTACAGCACAGGCATCAATAGCATTTTCATTAAATAATTTTGCCGCTCCTGTAATGTAAGGACGTTGCGCACTACCCTCTAAACCATGAAGTAAAACAATAACTTTATTCGATTTTTCTTCAGCGTAGCTCCAATCTAAATCTAGAAAATCCGTATCCTCTAAAATGATACGTTCTCTGACTTGTTCTACTCCGCTCACCTTTCGAGCTAATCCAGAAAATACGGTTGACACAAAGCTTTTTTTCGCCCAAAATGGTGGTTTATAGGTTGATTCTAATATTGGCATCTTTTATGTTTCTATTGTATGAATTCACGTCAGTTTGAGTGAAATTTCTTTTTTGCAATTTTGTATCGAGAACATATAAACGGAAATATCCCCTAAAGCTTCTCGATACAATTTTTCGTTCCTCAAAAATCACTCGAAGTGACGAATTTATTGAATTAGCACCTGTTATTTAAGTATAGTAAACTCTATAGCCGAATCATTAAACACCTTATGCGTTTGCTTTTGAAAATCACTTTCCTTAGCTTCAAATATATTATCTACGTAAGTTTGTGGATTCGCATCGATATACGGGAAAAATGTGCTTTGTACTTGCACCTGAATCTTATGCCCTTTTTTAAAGGTATGAAATACGTCTTGCAACTTTAAATTCACTGCGGTTTTCTCGTTGGGCACAAAAGGTTCTGGCTGCGACATACTATTTCTAAAACGCCCTCTTATCACTTCACTACGCACCATCATATGATAATTACTTAATTTTAAATGATCTTGAACATCAGCCGTGTTTTTAGTGTCAGCCGGAAATACATCGATGACTTTTACAATCCAATCGGCCGCTGTTCCTGTTGTAGAAACATTTAATTTCGCCAAGATATCACCAGCAAGTGTTACATCCTCCCCTAATAGTTCCGTTTCAAAAGTTAAGACATCTGGACGTCGCGACGCAAAACGCTGATCGTCTGTCATAAATTTACGCGGCGTGAAACCAACACCAATATCTTCTGTATAAGGAACAGGTTTTCTAGGGTCACTAACAAATTCTGATGCCGCTAACATACGATTCGCTTGTTTTGTTAAACGCTCGTTAGGTTGCATAAAATAACTTTCCTTAGTAGCGTTTTTAGGTGGCCAAGAGGCAAACGACTGCCACTCTTTTGTACCGGTATTAAAAAACTGAGCTTCAGCCAAACCAGTATCGCCATTAGCTTCACCTTTTAAGAAATGATTAAAAAACTTGGTTTCAATATGCTTCTGAAAGTAATCAGAGATTCCATCCCCAAAATGAATATTCCCAACAACCTGTCTTTCGCTATTTCTTGCCCAATCGCCATGACTCCAAGGTCCAAAAACAACGGTATTGTAATTATCACTATTCGCTTCAATATGCTTATAAGTATTGAATGGACCGTATAAATCTTCAGCATCAAATAAGCCCCCAACAACCATGGTAGCCGGTTTTATATTTTTTAAATGTTGAATAATGCCACGAGATTGCCAAAATTCATCATACGTTACATGGGTTTTAATTTGCTCCATAAACACATTAGTACTGTCGTAATACTGATCTAACTTACTTAAAGGCATATGATCTAAGAAAAACTGATGTTGATCTTCAGTCTTAAGATTTGGAAGACTATACCAAGCCGATGTTGTAGGCTCATCTTTCATATAACCGAATAAACCTGTTGCTCTCCAATAACTTAACATATAAGCACCATTATGAATAAAATCATCAAAAAAGAAATCCCCAATACACGCTTGCGGCGACACAGCTTTTAATGCCGGATGCGCGTCTAAAAGCGAATACGTCGCATAAAACCCTGGATAAGAAATACCATAAGTCCCGACCTTCCCATTGTTATTGTCAACATTATTAACCAACCACTCAATGGTATCATAAGTATCACTAGCTTCATCCACTTGATTTCCTGTTTTATTTGGAATATAAGCACGCATATTATCATAAACCCCTTCGCTATTCCAACGACCACGCACATCTTGATACACCATAATATTCCCTTCTTCCATAAGGTATTTATTAGGACCAATTTTAGATCTAAACTGATCTTCACCATAAGGTTTACAACTATACGGTGTTCGCATCATTAACATCGGATAGGTTTTACTCGTGTCTTTAGGCGAATATATGGTGGTGTGTAATTTTATACCATCGCGCATGGTAATCATCACCTCTTTTTTAGTGTAATGTTCACTCGGATTGTAAACCGCCTCAACAGCAACTTCTGTTGTTTCTTTTAAGGTTGAGGTTTCTGAAGGCTTACAACTCGCAAGGGTTATAAAAATTAATAAAAAGAAGGTAATTCTTTGAAATATCATACTGATTAGATTTTAAAAATTATAAAGATATGAAGTTTGCATCCTATGAGCACAAGGTTTTTAAAACCTAATAGGCTGGCGTTACTTTTAATGAAAATTTAATTGAAATGCATTTAAAATATACGGTTGATGAACCACTAAAACCTTGCTCTAAGCGACTTCTACGGAGGTGAATTCAAATTTACCACCATCAAACAAGCCTTTATCACTAAGTTTTAATGCAGGAATCACCAACAATGCCATAAAGGACAAACTCATATAAGGCGCATGAAGCTGACTACCCAATGTTTTGGCCATTTTATCTAATTCTGAATAATGTTGACCAATAACCTCAGCATTTTGGTCGCTCATTATTCCAGCCACAGGCAAAGGAATCACTTGTTCCTCCGTGTCTGAAACCGCACAAATACCGCCTTCATTTTCAATGAGAAGATTCACAGCCTTACAAATAGCTTCGTCCGACACCCCAATAGCAATAATATTATGCGAATCATGTCCTACCGAACTTGCAATAGCACCTTCCTTGAGGCCGAAGTTTTTAATAAACGCTATCGCTGGTTTGTCATTCTGATAACGATTAACAACCGTCATTTTTAGAACATCCGTTTCCGTATTAGAAATCAAATTTCCATCCTTAATAGTCGCATTCTCCGTAAGAGCGTTGGTTACGAGCTCGCCATCCACACATTCAATAACTTTAATTTTTGTGGTTTGCGACTCGAGTCTAAACTCTGAAACGTCTTTTTTACTCGTATTGAAGTTGTTGAGGTTTGCAAAGGCTACATGTTTTACTTTTGAACTGCCGTGATCAGACACTAATTCGCCATCAATATAAGTCTGAAGCGTTTTAAACTCTTTTAAATCTTCCACAACGATACAATCTGCAGCATCACCAATATTTAACAAGCCGACATCCAAATTGTAATGCTTCACCGGATTTACACAAGCGGCTTGCAACACTTTAAACACATCATTGCCTTTAGCAATCGCTCTTGCACAAAGTTGATTGATATGACCGAGCAACAAATCATCTGGATGCTTATCATCACTACAAAACATCATATTTTCATAGTGTTCGTCTAACAAATCGATAAGGGCATTGAAATTTTTAGCTGCACTCCCCTCTCGGATAATCACCTTCATGCCTTTTTGCAATTTCTCTAGACCCTCATCAAAAGTAAAACACTCGTGATCTGTAGAAATTCCTGCCGCAATATATTTTGTTAAATCGTCTCCTCGTAATCCTGGGGCATGACCGTCAACTGGTTTATTATAATGTTTTGCCCATTCAATTTTCTTCAATACCTCAGCGTCATCATAAATCACACCTGGGTAATTCATCATTTCGGCTAAATATTTAATATCCGGATTTGCCATTAAGGTTTTAATAGCGTCAGAGTCTATTACAGCGCCTGCAGACTCAAAACTTGTTGCCGGCACACAAGATGGGGCTCCAAAATTAAATTTAAAAGGCGTTTGCTTTCCGTTTTCAATCATAAACTCCACACCTTTTACACCAAGTACATTGGCTATTTCATGTGGATCAGAAACCGTAGCAACCGTCCCGTGATTCACGGCGATTTTTGCAAACTCAGAAGGCACCAACATTGAACTTTCAATATGGATATGCGCATCTACAAAGCCAGGGAGAATGTAATGATCTTCTTCGCAGTCCTTTGCTTCAACAGAGGCAATTTTACCGTTTTCAATGGTGATCTCACCTTTAAAAATTCTACGGTTTATAATATCTACAATGTTTCCTTTTAATTTCAAATTTCTAAATTTATAATTTCAAAATAAGCACAACTAAACAATTCAACTAACTTAAAAACAATTTAATAAGTCAATTTACCGAACTATAACTTTAAGCATGTGCTTTGTGTTTTCTGTGACTTTAAATCGGCCGTCGGCACGTTTTCCTACCAACCAAACCACCTTATCTCCTGAGGTTAAAACCCAAGTTTGTTCCTTTTCTACTAAGGATACTTTTTCGTCTTTCAGGTATTTACTCACCTTCTTTTTTCCGATCATTCCTAAGGGCTGAAACACATCTCCAGCTTTCCATAGGCGTAATTCTAAAGGAAATTTTAAGAGCTCCTTATCGACAAAAATACTGTTTTTTGAAGCTTCAGGCCTCACCTCAACATCCTCTAATCGCAGCTCTCCAATTGGGGTATCTACAGCATTATTATCCGCTTCGATTAAGATTGAAGTCTCTCCATTTTCAGCTGGTTCTAAATCGGCTAAAATCAAAAACTCTCGATGTTTAATTAAACGATGTGTGTTCGATTTTACCATTTTCCCCGATTGGGCCTCTAATAAATTCACCACATCATTCCACTCGGTAAACCCGCAATGTTTAAAGATTTCAAACATATACGCTTTAGGATTGCTGTGCTTTTTAAACTCAGCTACCTTAAAGGTTTGCCCATATTGATTATCGGCGACTAAGGCTTTCTTTAAAAAATCGGAAAGACTATCCTCTACAATGTCCGCAGAATCCTTCAGATTGGTCATTGTGCTCCGAAAACTCGCTAAAAGCTGAGGGTTGATCTCCTTTAATAAAGGCACCACCTCATGGCGCAGTTTATTTCTCAGGTATTTTCGGGAGGCATTACTTGCATCTTCTCGCCACGTTATTTGATGGGCTTTAACGTAAGTTTCAATCTGATGTCTAGAAAACGGCAATAATGGCCGTACAATATTATTATTAATCATCGGAATTCCGGTTAAACCGTTGAGTCCTGTCCCGCGTGTAAAGTTAATAAGAAAGGTTTCAAGGTTATCATCGGCATGATGTGCCGTGAGGATATAATCGTAATGAAGTTGTTGCGCTAACTCTGCAAACCAATCGTAACGCAACTCGCGCGCTGCCATCTGTATAGAACACTTATGAATTTCTGAATACTGCTGGGTATCAAAATGCTGTACAAACACCTCTACCCCTAACGTGTCGGCCAGTGCTACAACAAAAGCCTCATCTTTATCACTTTCAGAAGCTCTTAGTTTAAAGTTACAATGTGCCAAAGCGATATCCAAGCCCATAGCATAACACAAATGTGCTAGCACTACGCTATCAATGCCGCCTGAGATAGCAATTATAAGTTTACTTTCTTTAAGTATAGAAAGCTTATTTTCGATATGATTCTTAAAGTCTTTACGCACCTTTCAAAGGTATTGAATTTTATTCTTTCTAAAATTGAACCTGCTTTAAAAATTTAACGGCCTATTCTTTAATGTGTATTTTCATATTTTAGCAAAAATTTAATTATTAAAACCTCATTATCAGTAACTAAAATGAAAGCACAATTTTAAGAAATGGTTTTTTTAGGTTTAAACAAATGACGATTATCACATTAGAATCATTTCTTTTTAATTAACTTTAAGAGAATTTATAATTAAAAGGTTATGACTGTATCAGATAAATTATCACCAGAATCTGCAAGAACCACCTTTGACAAAAAGGTCCTTTCTGCACTCCCACATCTACATCCATACGTTAAACACAGAATATATATTGCTGAAAGCACCGGCATTTTACCTAAGAATATGTTTTCGTCTAACGGACTCATTGATGAAAGTATCATTTTACTTTATGATCAGGAATTTGATCGTAATGCTGACGCTATGGCCGTACGTTTAGAGTTGTTTAAAATTGTAGACAACTATATGAACCTCCTTTTTAAAAACGAAGCTTATCATAAACAGACGATTAGCACAGATGATATCTTAAAAAATGAATTAGCTAAACTTAATGAAGATTATACGGTTGATGCTGATTTTGATTTTATCTTAAATACGGAGCTCAACGACATTTCTTATAAACAAGAAACATCAGACCCTATACAACTGTATGCCGATAAAGAATCGTCTTTATTAAAAGCTTTTGAGCTTAACAACCTGTCTTCGAGTCAGTCTAACAAAGCCTTTAAGCACCTTTACACTTGGCTTCCATTTAACGTGTCTAATATTGTAGACTTATATATTATAGGTAAACTGGACTTTGAAGCGATTGCTAAGATTAAAAACATTGAAACCAAACGTGTAATTGCAATTTTTGATAAAGTGAAGCGCACCTTTAGACGCCATATTGAATAACTAAGCATTCCCTTCTAATAAGCACCTATAGCATGTTTAACCTTAGGCTGAAGGCTTTTTTCGAGACGAAGTGAAACGTAATTTTATATCAGACTTACTTTTCTAATGCCTCACGCATGGCCTTGGCTTTGGTTAAGCATTCTTCGTATTCTTTTAGCGGATCACTTTTTGCGGTTATTGCACCTCCAACAGAAAAGGACACGTAGTTTTCACTCGCATTATAGAGGATACTTCTAATGACCACATTAAAATCGAAATCTCCCTGTGGCGTAAAATACCCGATTGCTCCGGAATAAAGACCGCGTTTAGCATCTTCTAAATCTTCAATAATGCTCATGGCTGAAATTTTAGGGACGCCCGTCATACTTCCCATAGGAAAGGTTGATGCAATAATATCTACCGGATGAGTATCTGGAGACACTGTTGATGCTACAGTAGAAATCATTTGATGCACTTGTAAAAAGGAATACACCTTACAGAGTTCCTTTACCTGCACACTCCCTTTAAGCGCGGTATGCGATAAATCATTACGCACAAGATCTACAATCATAATATTCTCACTGCGTTCCTTAAGATCTTCAACTAAGTCTTGCTTTAACTTGGCATCCTCCTCCGAATCTAAAGCGCGTTTAGCTGTCCCCTTTATAGGTTGCGATATCACCGTTTGCCCAGTTTTCTGAATGTAACGCTCGGGTGATGCCGACAATGCATAACGATCAAAATGTTTAAAGAATGTAGCGAAAGGCGGCTTAGAAATACGATTTAGAGTTTTAAAGGTTTCAAGCGGATTAATACTACTGTCTTCAGCATAAAACTCCTGACAAAAATTAGCTTCATAAATATCTCCACGATGAATATGATCCAACATGTCGTTTAACTTTTCAAAATAAGCTTCCTTAGACGTACGTAATTTAATTTTAAGAGCCGTTTTAGATTTTGAGATTTCAGGTGCTACCATGTTTTCAATAGCTAGGAGATCTTGATCTATCTCATCATCTACCATTTTAAGATACTGCAGTTCTACTTGATCGCCTTGAATTAAAAACAACTTTTGAGGTTGAAAAAAATACAGATCCGGAAATCCTAAACCATCAAAATTTTGAGATTTTAAAGGTTCTAAACCATTTTTTAAATCATAGGTAAGATAACCAAAAATCCAATCTTCAGTTGTTGATTGGTATTCCCTTAAACGACTAAACCCTTCATCGTAATCTGTAGTGATAGACGTAAAGGCTTCTACGGCCAACACAGCATCATAACGACTGTATTCATCTTTATGTTGATTAGAGTCTAGCCAAATGACATCTGTAAATTGCTGACCCCAAAGCAATAAGTTTTGCTTAAAGATCTCTGGGTCTTTTGGGGAATAAATACGCTGTGTTCTCAATACTTAAATAATTGCCGCAATTTACCGAAATTAAAGCTTGTAGGGAAATAAATTTACAAGCCCTGCCATTTTAAAACCTAGAGAAGAATTGTATCTTTCACCAAAAATTAAAGTCCATGTACAGTATAAAAAACGAGCTCCTTAATATAGGTATAAAAGCTAAAGGTGCAGAATTAAGTCAGATCACCTCAGCGAAACATCAAACGGAATTTATGTGGCAAGCCGACCCTAAATTTTGGGGCAGCTCAGCACCCAACTTATTTCCTATTATTGGTTGTATGAAGGAAGACTGCTATACCTATGAGGGCCAAACTTACAAGATGCCTAAGCATGGTTTTGCTAGACATAACGAAAATTTTACGGTAAGCAAGCAAACCGATTCTAGTATTACGTTTGTACTCACATCAGATGAGACTCTCTATTCCCTCTACCCTTTTAAGTTTGAGTTGCACATTACTTATACACTTACTGAAAACACGCTCTCAGTACATCATACGGTTAAAAACCTTGATACGAAGCCGCTTTATTTTTCATTAGGAGGCCATCCTGCTTTTAATTGCCCTATTAATGCCGATGAAGAGTATAGTGATTACTATTTAGAATTTGAAAAACCTGAAGAGAGTCCATCTTATTTACTCAATATGAGCAGCGGTTTGTTAACGGAACACACAAAGCCTGTCTTTACTGAAGGGAACATCATAAAATTACGTCCCGATTTATTTGACGAAGATGCTTTAATTTTCAAATCTTTAAACTCTAGAGTTATCAGTTTAAAGCATAAGTCTGAAGGCTTACTTCTCAAAGTTGATTTTGAAGATTTTAAGCAACTCGGTATTTGGGCTAAACCCAATGCCCCGTATGTCTGCATAGAACCATGGTTAGGTTATGCCGATCTTGAAACTACCGATCAAAACATCAAAAATAAGGACGGAATTTTAGAGCTTGAAGCCGCTTCAACTTTCACTGCAGCCTACCATATTAGCATAGAAAAAAATCGTTTAGTGTAAGTTGATTAATAAAGTAGTAGCTTTGCACCAAAATATGACAACGTGACTTTTAACGATCTTAACTTAAATACGCCTTTATATAACGCCTTAGATGACTTAGGGTTTACAACACCTACACCTATCCAAGCTGAATCCTTTAACGTGGTTGCAGCAGGTAAAGATGTTGTTGGTATAGCACAAACAGGTACCGGAAAAACCTTTGCCTATATGCTTCCAATCCTTAAAAATCTCCCTTTTTCTAAGCAAGACAACCCTAGAGTTTTAATCTTGGTACCAACTCGAGAATTAGTCGTTCAGGTAGTTAGTGAAATTGAAAAGCTTTCTAAATACATTAATAATCGTGTTTTAGGAGTTTACGGAGGCACCAACATTAACACTCAAAAACAAGCGGTTGCACAAGGGCAAGATATTATTGTAGCTACTCCTGGTCGTTTGTATGATTTAGCCGTGAGTCGTGTTTTACAATTAAAATCTATTCAGAAATTAGTTATTGATGAAGTTGATGTGATGTTAGATCTTGGATTTAGACACCAACTTCTTAATATATTTGACATCTTACCAGAGCGTCGTCAGAATATCATGTACTCGGCTACGATGACCAAGGATGTAGACGATTTAATTGTGGATTTCTTTAAGAAACCATCTAAAATTGCCATTGCAGTATCTGGAACACCTTTAGAGAATATCACTCAGGTGCGCTACGATGTCCCAAACTTTTACACTAAAGTAAATTTATTAGAAGCCCTACTTAAAGATAAAGAGGTGTTTTCTAAAGTCTTAATATTTGTGGCTTATAAGAAAATGGCCGATCGCTTATTTGATCAGCTCGAAGACTTATACCCTGGACAATCTTGTGTGATTCACTCTAACAAAACACAGAACTACAGATTACGTAGTATTGAGCAGTTTAGAGAAGGTGAAAACAGATTATTGGTTGCTACAGATGTTATGGCGCGTGGATTAGATATCGAAGGCGTTTCTCATGTTATCAATTTTGATACTCCAGATTATCCTGAAAACTATATGCACCGTATTGGACGAACAGGTCGTGCAGAAAAGAAAGGACAATCTTTATTATTTTCTACCGCTAAAGAGCAAGAAGGTTTAGAACGTATTGAAACCTTAATGCAAATGAAAATAGAGACGCTTGAAATTCCGGAAGAGGTAACGATATCTACCGAATTAATAGAAGAAGAGCGTCCGCAGATTAGAGAGCGTAATAATCCTACTAAGCGTCGTGATGAAGATGCCCCTGGACCGGCTTTCCATGAGAAAAAGGAAAAGAACAAAAAGGAAAATTTAGGAGGTTCTTATAAATTTAAGATTGCAGCAAAATATAAAAAGCCTAAAACAAGAGGTGATAAAAACTATAACAAACGCAATAAGAAAAAGTAACTCTTTCTTATTGCCTTTAGTAGCGTAGCGGCCATTTCAACATGCTTTGCTTAATTCTCAAGACACAATTGCCCTGAAGTGACGTGCATTAGTTCCTGAAGTTTTTTATCATGAGGACGTATGGCGTAAGCCAATTGAAACTCAGAATAGGCCGCTGAGATTTTGCCTTTAGCTAAACGGTTTTCTCCAGATTTCATTAAAAAGTTAAATGCCCAATCGTCCTTTTGAAAGTTTAGCATTTGGACTTTATTTTGATGCTGTTTAAAGCTTTGTACCAAATTAGTAATGGACAGCAACATAATAAATCCTAAGACGAAACCGAAAATGATTCCAAAATCATAAATCGGCCTTTGTTTTGAAGGTTGTATTTTAAATTTCCGACTATAAGTAGGCAAGGCTGTAAAGGACTTTTTGCGTTGCATAGAAAAAGGGGCACGCGCTCGCATCCCATAAATCCATTTTTGCATTCCTAACCCCATGTAACCCATTATAAATCTTTACCTTATAAGTCTACATTAAGGTATAATTGTTACACAAATCAGTAAAAATAAAAAACCCGTTAGTTTTTTAACACTAACGGGTTTTCTTTGGACGTTTTAGTAGATTACTGACCACTGGCTGCTTTTAAAGCATCTAACTGACGCTGCAAAGCGTTAATCTTTTCAGTTTGATCCTCTACTTTAGGAATCGCTATTATAGAATCTGTAGCTTGGATTAAAATATCTTCGTCTTGCGGTTCTTTCTTAAAATAATAGCCAATACCTTCACTAGCTCTCCACGCCTCATTAAGTTGATTATAAACTTCTTCATCCCATGTACTTGGGTGTTTTACATCAATCCAAATGACATCTCTATATTCGCTATCAATTAAAACCAAATCTGGGGTTGCTGCCCCATCAAATTGCTGAGAGTCTGTTGCACTTATAGACGAAATAGTTCCTAAGAAAAACATACGTTTACGGCCTGCAATATTTTTAATATAAGGTCTAAACTCCACCGGTGTACTCGCATTCCAATCGTACTCTTTGCGGGATTCTTTAACTTTTAATGGCATAGCCGATACCCCAGCATACCCTTGTTTTTTAGAGGCATGATCATAATAGTACAATTCATCAGTACCATCTGCAGGAACAAAAACACTATAACTTAAACTGGTACGCTCATTCCCTACGGGTTCTAACCCGAACCAATGGTACAAACCACTATAGGCATTAGAATTAGAGCCTGAAAAATCAAAATCCGTAACGTAAGGCTGTTGGTTCTGATCTTTTGGCATTACAGGAATTTTTACAGCAGTCTCCATATTCCACGGTAATGGATCACTAAATCCGCCTAAGAATTTTAAAGATTCGGCTTGTAATTGCGATACTTTTTCAGACAAGGTGTTTTGTTTATTTAAAAAAGGATAGTTTTTTATCTCATCAGGGCTCACATAAGTCCCTTTTCCTATGGTAATACGTTCTAAATAATCATTAAAATCATGTTCTCCATTTTCAATAATCATAACTCCACCAAAACTCGGATACGGGAAAAAGAACCCTTTCCACTTAATTAAACTCACCACTTGAACCCATTCCCCTGAATCGTTTTTCATATAAAAGGTATCACTTGGCTCGTGGTTAAAAAGCATCCACGGGTTAAAGCGTTGCACCACGGCATTGTAGGTATTCCTACTAAATTTTAAGGATTCGCCTATAGAAAACGTTACACTTACACGGTTTTCATTTGAAAATCGCGGAAACGGTGTTGTACTACTTACAGAAAATACTTCTTCTGTATTGTCATTAATACGTTGCATCACGTATTTTTCACTAGGCTGAATAGCCATTGTCCATTTATTCTGATCATCCACTCTCACCAAATGAGGCAAAGACACATCTTTAGTTTCACCAACACTTTCACGCCCCATAGAATGAATATTTCGCAAAGGTTGAATACGTTCATTTTGGGTAAGCGGCAACTCATTAATTTCAATCTTATGCATGCTATTAAACACATTGTAGGTTTTCATGTAATCGTACATTTTAAAATACCAACCCACGAGGTATAACAATCCAAAAAACGCAATAAGCAATGCTAAAACGCCTAAACGCGTACTGACTTGCGATGAATTTCTAAATTTTCGTAAGCCAAAGAACAGCACCAAACTACTTAATAGAATTATAAAAATGAATTTTCTAATAAACAGTAATAGGGGTTGATAATCGTCTCTAAAAAAGAACAATAAACCCACCATAATTAAGCCGACCAAAATGACGATTCCTTTTTGCTTTCCGCCTTTACTCCAATACTTTTTTATCATAATTCTCTGTTATTCCTACCGCAGTAGAACTCTAATTATATTATTTTTTAATGTTGCCTGCAATTCAGCAGACGCTCTTATTATGTTTTATCCCCATAGGGTTTCCTCCTAGGCTTTACAACAAGCCTTTATCCTTTAAACGGTCTCTAGCACTTGGCTTATCGGTTTCTGGATTTGTTTTAATTTCTTCCTTAGCCTCTTCAACCACTTTAGGATCTCTAACTTTTAAATCTTCGATAAAATCTTTACCTTTTTCTACAACATCTTCAAACCTATCTTCTATAGAATCGCTTTGTTCCTCTATAACTTCAGAAGTTTTAATTACAAAACTTGCTACATAGGTTCCGATTAAAGTTCCCACAATAAAAGATGCAAACGCCGAAACCCCATAGTAAGAACTAAATACAGCGATAGGCGTTAGAAACTCAATGATCAGTGCTGCTAAGAGCACAAAACTAACCACAAAGATCAAGCGTGGTAAAAAGCTCTGCTGGTAAATAAAGCCTTTGGGATTATTCGGACTCATTTGAAGAGCCTTACTATTCACCATTTTATTTAATAAACGGTAGGCACCATTACCATTAGACTCTCTCCAGTACAGAAAAATTCCGAATAAAATAGCCGTAATAAATATAACGAGTTCTAGTCCCATGCTTTATTTTTTTTAGATTGAACGCTTCCACAACAGCATTCGACACGATTAATACTTTAATTTAAGATTCCGCTATTAAGCAAAATACAGTCCTACACCTTATTGGTCTCAAACACTTAGATATTGTTACGAATACGCTCAATAACCCAATCTTTAAAAGAATCTTCCCAAGTGGCATAATGCTTATAAAACTGCTCTTTATCATACCAATATAAAAATAGCACATCTTTAGGCGCAATATTAATAAGTAATTTATGAATTAAATCGCGATGTACCGCAGACAACGAGGAATGCGGTTGGTGCAAAGCAAAATATAAAGAGGGCTCTACGATATCTTCAATTTTATAAGCATTGCTACGCTCTAATTTTTCGAGATAAATTTCGACACTCATTACTTGCTTCCGAGCTTCAATATCAATTTTGTTAAGATAACTTTTAAACAAGACTTTATCATCTAGAATCGTCGCTAAAGGATGCTGAGGTTCTTTAATAAACTGTGCCAATTCAAACTTCTTTATACGATCGTAATTAGCCGTTTTTACAATAGCCTCTAAGTCGCACTCAATAATGATATGATCTTTTAGTTTATCCATTAACTCGGATTGCGAAATGTGATAAATTAAAACCTCGTGTACGGTGTCTTTAATAGCTTCTTTATAACTGGCTTTACTTACAAAAATTGCGATTGGTTTTATAAAATCGCGAAGCAAATAAACCCCACCAAAGGCCCGTGTATAAAAGGAGCTCACTGAAAAATTTAAGGCCTGCAAGTGCAAATCTCGATGTCTTAAATCGCCATAGGCTTTGGCCGAATTTAGCAGTTGTTGCTGAAGGGTTTCGTCAATAAAATTATTTCCGTTTTTAAAGGTCTCTACAAGCGCTAACTGCTCTCTTTGCTTGTCTTCAAGCTGATCTATAAGCCTAAAAGTGATTGTAACACTGCTGTATTTTAAAACTTCTAAAGGCTCATAAAACACATCAATTCCTTGGTCAAAATCAATACAAATTGCAGCGTCTCTCGTAATATCATTAATTTTATCGCCATGAGTTTTAAAAATTAACTGCATCATCTCTCTATCAAAAGAGTGGTATGGCAAATACACCGGTTTATTTTTCTGCAAAGGAGAAATGATAATACCATGAGGGTTCGCATCGCCATGATTAAGGTAATGATTATCCTTTTTTTCTTCAGCAATTTCAGGGCTCCACCCAATACCATCAATTGAAAACGACGTTAAGCTTGTTGGACTAAACCCTAAGGTTTTTAGACATTTGTTATAACGCTCAACCAGTTTTCCATTAATAGGAATGAGTTCACTTCTAAATAAATTGGCTTCTTTTAATTTGTTCATTTTATACCCTATCGGAATTCCTTTTACTTCTTTCTTTGTTCAAAATCGCTCATCTTCTTTGTTTTTAGAAGATGTTTAACTTAACCCAGCAACTTATGGATTTGCGCATATTGCACTAACATAATTGTTTTGGCATCTTTAATTTCTTCGGAAGCTATCATTTCTACAACTTTGGTAAATGGAAGTTCTAATACTTCTATTTCTTCATTTTCACTTTCCAAACCACCGCCTTCACTGATTTTTGTAGCCTCGGAATATTCTGCCACATATAAAAACATTTTTTCGGTTAAAGCCCCTGGTGAGGTATAAGCTTTATACACTTGCTTAGCGTCCTTTATCTTATAGCCTACTTCTTCCTCGGTTTCTCTAATCACGGTCTCTAAAGGATCATCATTATGCTCTATAGACCCGGCACAAACCTCTATAGACATACCTTCGTCTTCGGTATTTTCATAGATAGGCATTCGGAATTGTTTAGTTAAAATTACCGTTCCTTTCTCTACATTATAAAGTAAGATTGCCGCACCATTTCCGCGATTATAACATTCTCGCGATACCGATTTCCAGGCGCCATCTTCAAACTGAAAATCATAATCAATTCGAGTTAATGTTGCCCATTCCTCAGAAAGGATGGTTTTTGTAATGTTTTTAATCTTATTCATAAATAAAGGGTTCAATTATATGTTCTAAATTAAAGGTTCTTATTAAAACCCAGCGTATTAGCCTTTAAACTCTGCTCTCGCTTTGGTTTCTATTTCTAATTGGTGTACTCTTGAAGCGACTTGACGTTTAAAATCAGTATCTGCTATGGTGGCCACGTTATCTAAATAACGAATCACTTCTTGACGTCTAATATCCGAAAAATTTAAACCTTTCATATTAGACTTCATCAATTCCTGAAGCATTTGAAACTTACTGTTGTAATCTTTTTTGAAATACTTCTCAGGATGCTCAAACCAATCTTGTTCTAAATCGAAATCTGTTAATCGTAAAGATATAGCCGATTGGATATTACGAACATCTCTTGAAGAGAAAAACGGAAATATCTTCTGAATTTCTTTATACAGCGCCGCGTAAAACATATGATCGGTTTGATCATGAAGTTGTTCAGCCTTATCAAAAGCTTCGTGAACTCGGGCTTCTGAAGGTACATCTAAGGCATGAAGAATTTCTCCCATACTGTTGGCTAAACCTTGTTCTGACAAGTATTTATACACCTCAGGATCGTTCATATTTACAAAATCAGGCATGGTCTCTTGTAATTTCTTCCACCAAATATAATCCTGATCTACAAAATCGTGCGTGGTACGTGCCCCATCAATTTTAAAACGGCCTTGCACACGAGAAATGACAGCTTTATCTAGCATTTCAGGAAGGTTGGTAAATAAGCCAATAGAGCTATTCCCATAATTAACGGCATAAGCACCTTCTGTATATCTCAAGAAAACCCCAATCACTTCTTTAACGCCGGCAGAAACCCCTTGCGTGGTTCGTTCTTGTAAATTATTTTCAGCATCATCAATTGGAGCAAAAATCAGTTTTGTAGGGTCTTGCATCGGCTTCATCCACTCCACCATTTTCTCTGCCGACCCTCCTTGAAACGTACTAATAAGGGTGTCTGGCATTGGGTGAAACAAAAATGGAATGTCTAAATGGTCTGCATGTTCTTTTAATCGGGTGGCAATGGCCGCAATAAGCATACTTTTTCCGGTTCCTGGAATACCATAGCCCATAAAAACCGGCATAAATCCGCCTAATTCTTGAAATGGATTTTTCTTGGCTTCAAAATCATAACTCAACATACGCTCTGTTAAACGTCGTGCAAAATGTTTGGCATCCCTATTTCCTACAATTTGTTCAAACTGAATTTTATTAAATTCAATACTTTTGGCCGTCCCAGAAAACACATTGTCCCAACCCGAAATAGCAAAGTCTGACTTCTCTAGTTTGTAAGTTCTATCTACAATGGTTTCGGTATACTCCAAACTGCTTTTACGCAATTGAATTTCTTCAATTAAAGCCTCAAAATACACCACGGTAAAATCTAAAACATCTTGATCTGAATTTATAATTTCAGGATGTCCTAAGTATTTATCGTAGTAAAATAGCTGACAAGAAATTCCTTTTAAGGGTGTTAAAAAAGACACCTCGGGAATTCCTGCAAATTTTTGCTTCATTACCGACAAATCATCGGAGGTATGCGGTTTTAAATCATGTAATATTTTATACGACAAGGCAAACAACATAAAAGCCGTTGCTGTGTGCATTTTACTCTCATACTCCCGACGTCCGGAACGGTCTAAAGCCGATTTGTTTTCACTTAAGCTCGATAAACCTGAAGCATCGTAATACGAATCTTTAATCCAAGTCCCTAAGACCAAGCCTTCTTGGACCGCGTATAAGGTCTGGTTTAATAATATAGGTAAGGCTACCGACTCTGGTAACAACCGTTTTTTTAATGATAATATCGTTTTAGAAACCGAGGTAATACTCAAGTTGCTCCCATTGTTTGCTCTAGACAAATACAATAAGATAGACTGGTCTTTAGTATCGCCTTCTCTGTTTTTTGCACGCTGACTCTGCTCCCACTGAATGGACTTTAAATAAGAGGTGGCTTCATCGCGAAGCATATCTAATTCATTAATTTTTATAGGAAAAGTAGTGTTGTGTTCCATAGGTATCGTGTCTTCTCTGTAATGCGTACGTCGGTTTCAAAAATTACTGTAGCCGCCTACGCTTACTTTATTTATTTTCAGTCTCAATTTTCAGTGCTTCACCGTGTAGTCTATTGAGGCTTTTTTTTGTTTTTATTTTATAACTTGAATTCATTAGGATTTTGCCACAGTAGCATCGTGCTCTTATGCTGTTTCAAGAGGTTCACGCTTGGCATCTCCTAAACTGTTTTTTTTGATTTGAAAAGCCTAAGCTTAAAGGATAACATCGGTGCTGTTACTTTTTATGATTTACCATTGAAGCCTGCAAACTGCTTACCTGAACAGGTGGCATGGCCAACTTATCCATAATTTCAGGCGTTTTATTGTATAACATTTGAATGATTCTATGCGGTGCAAAAAGATAATGCTGCCTATAAGCGGTATCCCAACGCTGAAAAGTTTGCTTACTAAAAAAGCTTCCTTCTTTGAATTCGCTTTCAGATTTTAAATCATCGACCTTAAGTGAGATCACATAAGACTCTAAAGGAATTTCTTTTTGAGCAATACTCTGTAAAATAGCATGGGTTAGTTTGTTTTCATCTTTTGCGAATACATTATGAATAGGTCCAAGATCTACACGTCTTATTAACTTCGGAAATACTTTTGGCAAGCGTTTATCTATACCATAAGCCATAGTATCTAGAGCCATATCTCTATCGGCACTATTTTTTAAAGCCTCATAAATCTCTTCCTTGTAGCTTTGAACGTCTTTACCATCGTAATTAAAATACATATAGCATACAAACGGTCGGTTATGCGAAATATCGTAAAAGCTCCAACTCACTAAATGCTCTGCTACAGATCCTTCTGGGGCATCAATAATTTTACCTTGCACAAACCGATTAAAGATATATTCTTTTTTAGCCGATGAATAATAGACTATGGATGCGGCTTGAAAGAGTTTTCGTTTAGAGATTGGCGTTTTCTTTCGCATAAGCGTGTCTAAAAACTCCTCTTTTAAGGTCTGTATATTGGTGAGTTTTTCTAAATAATCTTCACGCAGGGCCAAATCATTAAACAGATAGCGGAATTCTAAATAATTAGGAAAACTAGAATCGGTTAAATCGACCTTCATATTTTCCTCATCGTCATACATATATTTTACACGCATGGCTTCTATAGAATACAACAACAAATCTGAGTATTGCTTAAATAAGCGTAGCTCTTGCGGATTTAATATCTGTTTTTCTTGTACAGCAACAATGAGTTCCTTGAGTGCAAAATCTATCATTTTATGATAGAATACATATTGCTCTTTGGAATCTAATATTGCGGAATCTAAAGGTGTAACGATCATTTTTAGTAAACAATTGGGTGTATGCAGTTAATGATGAGTTAAGACCAGCTCGGTTTGGTCTTTATTTCTAAACCACATCTTGGTATCCTCTAAAGCCAAAGCTTTGTATATAGGACACTTGTGTAGACGCGTTAAGGATTGCAACGGCATCCTTTTTTCTTTTTCTGAAAAAAGATATAGTGGAAAGCCTGACCTACTTTTGTCATTAAAACAAAAGTAGGTAACGCCCTCATTAATTTAGCCTAACAAATCATCTTCAGGAGCTGTTGGTTTTGGTTCGCTAGCCGGTTTCCCTGCTGTGTCTCCAGAAGGGGCGTTGGCATCAGCAGCGTAATAATCTTCGAAAATTTCTTTCATATCAATGCCGTAACGCTCCGCAAAATTCTTTTGAATTGATTTATCTTTTTCTCTAATTTCACTTAAAGCCTCAGCGTAACTGCCGTAAACGCCTTGCATCACTTTTTCGTGAACCGGAATATTATCCATCATTTCTTGACGTGCACGTGCACTTGCCGTATGCATAGCCGCTAAGGTTTCGCCAATATGCTCATCGGTTTTCACTCCTAAATGTTCTAAAATAGCAGCAAATTCTTGGTCTGTACGTGCTTTTAACGCCACTACATAGCCATCGTAATATTTAAGACGCTCATCTGTATCTGACTTTAACTTTGCACGATGCGTTTGTAAATTACTACGTAACGAGGTTAAAACTTTGATGGTTAAATTGTGCTTATGAACGAAACTATCTTTAGATGCCGCAAGTGTGGTGTAGGCGTTTTTAAGACCTTCTAACTCTTCTACTTTTTGCTCTAAAGTGGTCACTTTACTTAACGCATCTGAATATTCGGTAGACTGCTTATCGGCCACTTCCTCTAAAGATTGGCGCGCTTGCTTTAATAAAGCATACTGCTCCTCGAGCTTCTCCTCCACTTCTTTTTTCTTCTGAAGCGCTTTGGTATGGTTGTTAGAAGCATCTACAATTGCCGTTTTAAGGCTCTCTTCCACTTCTTTAATTTCAATTTCTCTATCTTTTAAACGCTTAATGGCCGCCTGACTTTTAAACGACAATTCATTTAATAAGGTCTGCACATCAGCAGTCTCTATACGTTGTTGAAACATGGCTTTGGCCTCATTATCTGCAGCATCACGTGTTTTTTGCGCGTTTTTGAGTTCGGCCTCTGCATCTTTAATCTTGCTTTTGCGTCCCCAAAGGTTATTCCACCAAGTATCGGGTTTATTATTAGCATTTTCAAGTTCTACCTTAGCACGCTCTAAACGTCTTACCGCATCATCGATCACTTTTTGTTCCGTAGCATTTAAAGCCGAAAAACCTTCAAACATGATACCGACTTCGTCTTGATAGTCTGTTAAATCCTTAATAGCATCTAATAAGGTAGAACGGTCTTTTTCGGCCATATCGACCACATTATCTAAGGTCGCATTTAGTATTTTCTGACGACTTTCAGGATCATCTTCTTGTGCTAGCTTCGACTTCATTTGGTCAATTGCTTTTCCCCAATTTACATCGACTTTTTCAGTCTTTTCTTGTGCGTTGGTTTCTAATAAATCAAAATCATCAGACATAGGTGTTGGTTTTATTTTGGTTGAACAATTTTAGGTTAACAATTTCGGTAATTTTTATGATTATAAAAACTATACTTCCTAGTAATATGTAGCAAATCTTATAAATCTGTTACAGCTTTTTCATTTTAAATGCAGATTCAATATCTTTATCTAAAATTAGGAATCCGATGAAATTACTGAAAACCACCTTATTACTTTGCACAATTCTTGTTGCGACGAGTTGTAAAACAGAAACAAAAAAAGAAAAGGATATTGCCATAAAAGCGAGTAAAGCCATTATTGAAAGTCCGGCGGAATTAAAAATAACACCTATTTCTCATGCCACAATGGTATTACAAACCGAAGACAATACCATTTATGTAGATCCTACAGGCGGACTAGAGGCTTTTAAAGCACAAGCAAAACCCAACTTAGTCTTAATAACAGATATCCATGGCGATCATTTAAGTTTAGAAACTTTAGAGGCTATTGACCTTTCTGGCGCCACGCTTATTGCTCCTGAAGCTGTCGTTGAAAAATTACCAACAACGATAAAAGCCAAAGTTGTCACCTTACATAATGATGATACTTATAATTTTGAAGGCATCACTATAAAAGCCATCCCTATGTACAATTTAAGAGAAGAGGCCTTAAAATTCCATAGCAAAGGAAGAGGAAACGGCTATTTACTGACCATTAATGAGGAGCGCATCTATATTTCTGGCGATACTGAAGATATACCCGAAATGCGGGCTTTAAAAAATATAGACAAAGCATTTGTTTTCATGAATTTACCCTATACCATGCCCGTAGAAAGTGCGGCCAGTGCGGTAATTGACTTTAAACCAAAAACGGTATATCCTTATCATTATAGAGGCACCGAAGGTTTAAGTGATATTGAGAAATTTAAGTCTATCGTTAATGAAAAAGCGCCTACTGTAGCTGTAGTTTTTCTAGATTGGTATCAATAAAATACTGATTTTGTGCGACTTGCCAAAACTTATTACAGCGCGTAAATAATGCGGTTTGCCGATATTTAACAAACTTTAATCGATAAAATTAACACAATTTTTATCTAAATTATTTAGAATTAGAGGTTTAAGAATGAGATTTTTCCTATATTAGCCGTGTAGAAAGGCTATCCAAATCTAAACATTGACTTCATGCTTAATTCATTATTTTTTAAAGTTTTAATGGTAACCACAACACAGTTAACCTTGATCTTAATTACTGTGGCTTCTATTTTTCTCATTTTTATCCTTGTAGCGATTATAAAAATGTACAAGCTGAAAGCGGAAAACAAAAAATTAATGGAAACAAGCAGTATTAAAGAGGAAGAAGAAACCTATACTGACTTTACAAATGGACATTTGTACGGCGATAATTAAGGTTGTAAAACAATCAACTAGTCTGTATATTTAAATCCTTTATATTAATGAAGTTCTATTTTCTATAACTTTTAGCCTTAAGTCAAAACTTATAAAAGTAACATTTATCACAATAAAAAAAGCCAGCAAATCGCTGGCTTTTTTATGTATACAAACTGGGTCTTAACGCACCAATTTCTTGTATTTAATACGTTTAGGCATTAAATCACCACCTAAGCGTTTTTTCTTATTCTCTTCGTAATCACTAAAGCCACCTTCAAAGAAATACACTTGCGAATCACCTTCAAAAGCTAATATATGTGTACAAATTCTATCTAAAAACCATCTATCGTGACTAATTACCACAGCACAGCCGGCAAAGTTTTCTAAACCTTCTTCTAAAGCTCTTAAGGTATTTACATCTAAATCATTGGTTGGCTCATCTAATAGTAAAACGTTCCCTTCTTCTTTAAGCGTCATTGCTAAGTGTAAACGGTTTCGCTCTCCTCCAGAAAGTAATTTTACTTTTTTATTTTGCTCTCCTCCAGAAAAATTAAATCGGCTTAAATAAGCTCTAGAATTCACTTCTTTTCCGCCCATCATGACTAATTCTTGCTCATCACTAAAGTTTTGCCAAATGGTTTTTTCAGGATCTATATTAGAGTGCTTCTGATCTACATAGGCAATCTTCGCGGTTTCACCCACTTTGAATTCCCCTTTATCCGGATCTTCCTCTCCCATAATCATTCTGAAAATCGTGGTTTTACCCGCCCCATTAGGACCAATAACCCCAACGATTCCTGCTTGTGGTAGATTGAAGTTTAAATCGTCATAAAGTAATTTATCGCCATAAGCTTTAGCAACGCCTGAGGCTTCAATAACATTAGTCCCTAAACGCGGACCATTAGGAATAAAGATTTCTAATTTTTCGTCAAGTTGTTTTTGATCTTGACTCATTAATTTATCGTAATTCTTTAAACGCGCTTTCTGTTTTGTTTGACGCCCTTTTGCTCCTTGACGTACCCAATCGAGCTCTCGCTCTAAGGTTTTTTGACGCTTAGAGGCTGTTTTGCTCTCTTGCGCCATACGTTTTGATTTCTGATCTAACCAAGAAGAATAATTTCCTTTCCAAGGAATCCCTTCACCTCTATCGAGTTCTAAAATCCAACCCGCTACGTTATCTAAGAAATATCTATCGTGTGTTACAGCGATTACGGTTCCTTTATATTGTGCTAAGTGATGCTCTAACCAATGTACCGACTCGGCATCTAAATGGTTGGTAGGCTCATCTAATAGTAAAACGTCTGGCTCTTGTAATAATAAACGACATAAAGCTACACGACGACGCTCACCACCAGAAAGCACTCCGATTTTCTTATCACCATCTGGCGTGCGTAAAGCATCCATGGCAATTTCTAACTTGGTATCTAATTCCCATGCGTTAGAAGCATCAATCTGATCTTGTAATTCCGCTTGGCGGTTCATCAGCTTTTCCATTTTTTCTGGATTGCTGTAAACCTCTTCTAAACCAAATTGGTCGTTAATTTTATTGTACTCATCAAGAATTGCTACCGTTTCAGCAGCGCCTTCTTTAACAACTTCCATAACGGTTTTCTCATCATCGAGTTGTGGTTCTTGCTCTAAGTAGCCTACAGAATAACCAGGTTGAAAAACCACATCACCTTGGTAGTTTTTATCAACTCCAGCAATAATCTTTAATAAGGTAGATTTACCTGATCCGTTTAAACCTAAAATACCAATCTTGGCTCCGTAGAAGAAACTTAAATATATATTTTTTAAAACGGGTGTATTCGCTCCTGAAAAGGTCTTGGTAAGACCAGACATCGCGAAAATTACTTTTTTATCGTCACTCATAATTTGTTTTTAATTTTTTGCAAAGTTATGCATTACATTATTACTTGTATGGGTTTACATACGTCCTTTTAGGGCGTTAAAAACCCACGCAATACAGTAAAATCCGCCACCAACAGCAGCAAAACCCCAACCTGCGACCTCATCATATCTAAAGGCTCCAAGCGCTATTAATCCACACCCTACAAACACCATTATCCATGTTGCCCAAGCTAAAACTGTATTTTTATTCATTGCCATAGTCCATCTAAAATTTAATAATTATTTAATTTTCAAATATCGTGAATTTTGGCAAGAAAATATATAAAATCATCAGTCAATTAACAGTACTCATTGTATTTATAGCTTAAGATCTGCCCTATGCCTATCAATTTAAAAGCTTAACGTTTTTCGCTTTCAATAATAATCATTGTTTTCTAAGCCCATAAACCTACTCACATTGAAATATTTAGGCTCACCATACTACCTCCAAGACATGAAGGGAATCATTCCTCCATATTTAAGTTTTAGAAATTTTAATATTAATGAATTACCGCCTGTTTTTTGTTCAACACACGCTTCAACCTAAGGACATTATAATAGGAGCTTTACAATTGGGCTTTAAATTTTTCAATTTCAATCTGCAACATTTCCTTAAGCTCTGCATCTCTAATTTCTCCGTCTTTAAAATGCGTACTAAAAGAGGGTAATGAAAATGAGCCAACAATATTGGCGTCATGACGAGGAAAACGATCTAAGGCAATCTGCAATACGGATTGTCCACCGCGACCACCTGGAGAAGTCGCCATAAGAAGCATCGGTTTATTAAACCAGTTTTTTGACTCGATAACCGAGAGCCAATCGAATAAATTTTTAAACACTGCGGAATAAGCACCGTTATTTTCAGCTAAAGACAGAATGATGCCATCGCTTTTCTTTATTAAATCTAAAAATATGGCAGCATTCTGAGGTATACCCTCTGCTTCCTGTAAGTCCTTACCATATATGGGAAGTTCAAAATCGTTTAAATCTAAAATGGTAGCTTCAGCTGTGTCTACCAAACTTGCCGCGTAAGTGGCTAATTGTTTATTAATGGAATCGGAACTATTACTTCCTGCAAAGGCAATTATGTCTTTCATATTTATAATTTCAGATTAAAGTACAAAAGCAGCCTATACTTTCCAAGCTAAATACGGCCTTGAATTTTATTTTAACAGAATATTCACTTTCCAAACCTCTAAACATTTTCGTAAATTCGTGCAAAACAATTTTGTCAATGGATATCAAATTCAACATTAATGAAGACCATAATAAACTCTTACTTTCGGATCTCAAAAAGAGATTAGTCCGTGTAAAATTAGGAGGTGGCGAAAAGAGCATTGAAAAACATCATGCTAAAGGAAAAATGACGGCGCGAGAGCGTATAGACTACCTTTTAGACCCTCAATCTAAATCTATTGAAATTGGTGCTTTTGCAGGTGAAGGCATGTACGAGCAATACGGCGGCTGCCCTTCTGGTGGTGTGGTTGTAAAAATGGGTTATGTGCAAGGCAAGCAGTGTATTGTGGTTGCTAATGACGCCACAGTAAAAGCTGGAGCTTGGTTTCCTATTACTGGTAAAAAGAATTTAAGAGCTCAGGAGATTGCCATAGAAAACCGACTTCCTATTATTTATTTGGTAGATAGCGCTGGTGTATTTTTACCTATGCAAGACGAAATTTTTCCTGATAAAGAACATTTTGGGCGCATTTTTAGAAATAATGCGATAATGAGCAGCATGGGGATTACTCAAATTGCTGCGGTTATGGGCAGTTGTGTTGCCGGTGGAGCCTACTTACCTATTATGAGTGACGAAGCCCTTATTGTAGATAAAACAGGAAGTATCTTTTTAGCGGGAAGCTATTTAGTTAAAGCGGCCATTGGGGAAACCATAGATAATGAAACCTTAGGCGGTGCAACGACGCATTGTGAAATTTCGGGGGTTACCGACTATAAGGCTAAAGATGATAAGGCTGCCTTAGATAAGATTAAATCTCTGATTGATAAGATTGGTGATTACGATAAGGCGGGCTATAATAAAGCTGAAGCAAAAAAGCCAAAGGACAACCCTGAAGATATTTATGGCATTCTACCTAAGAGTCGGGCAGACCAATACGATATGAAGGAAATCATAAAACGTTTGGTTGACGATTCTGAATTTGACGAATACAAAGAAGACTACGGAAAAACAATTATTACGGCCTATGCTCGTATTGAAGGTTGGGCTGTTGGGATTGTAGCCAACCAGAGAAAGTTAGTCAAGAACAAACAAGGCGAAATGCAATTTGGAGGTGTAATCTATAACGATTCTGCAGATAAAGCCACACGATTTATTGCCAACTGTAATCAGAAGAAAATACCATTGGTGTTTTTACAAGATGTTACCGGATTTATGGTTGGAAGTAAATCTGAACATTCTGGAATTATAAAAGATGGTGCTAAGATGGTGAATGCTGTAAGTAACTCTGTTGTTCCTAAGTTTACTATTATATTAGGTAATAGCTACGGTGCAGGAAATTACGCCATGTGCGGAAAAGCCTATGACCCACGCTTAATTGCCGCTTGGCCAAGTGCCGAATTAGCGGTGATGAGTGGAAACTCTGCAGCGAAAGTTTTACTTCAAATAGAAACGGCATCTTTAAAGAAAAAAGGTGAAACCATAACTAAAGAAAAAGAAGAAGAACTTTACCAGAACATTAAATCGCGTTATGATGATCAAGTCTCTCCGTATTATGCAGCTTCGCGTATTTGGACAGACGCCGTGATTAATCCGTTAGATACACGAACTTGGATTTCTATGGGCATTGAAGCCGCTAACCACGCTCCTATTGAGAAACCTTTTAATATGGGTGTTTTACAAGTTTAAGACAATAATTATGGCCCTTGAAAAAGGGCCATAAAAAAAGAGCGCAAATAGCGCTCTTTTTTTTATATCTTAACTTAAGGATAACGCAATACAACTATTGTGTTAAACCTTCACGTTTTGCTTTTTTCTCTTCTCTAATCTCTTTTAAACGCTCCATAGAAGCCCCAAAAAGCCAATAAGGAACTACAAAGGTTAAAAGGAAAATCATTAACCAAAATCCAATAGTTAATATGGTTAAAAATGCTAAAAATCCTAAATACTGATCAAAGTCGAACATAATTCTTGTGTCGTTTACGTTTTGTGTGCACAAAGATATAACCAAAATCTAAGTTTTACAATAGCAATCCCTAGTTTTATTCAAAGGTTATTAAAATTTATAGGGCTTTCACTAATAAATCTGCTGTAGCCGGATTGGTTGCCAATGGTACATTATGGACATCACAAAGACGCATTAACATTAAGATATCTGGTTCGTGCGGATGGCGATCTAATGGATCTCTAAAAAATAAGACCATATGACACTTACCCTCAGCGACTCTTGCTGCAATTTGTGCATCACCTCCTAAAGGCCCAGACATTAAAGCATTAACACCAAAACCTGCTTTGGTTACTTTTTCTCCTGTAGTTCCGGTAGAAATTAAATGAATGCCTTTTTTATGTAATATTTCGCTGTGCTGGTTGAGAAACTGAACCATTTCAGCTTTTTTTCCGTCATGCGCTATAATTGCAATTTCCATAGTTATAAATTGTTTACGTGATAATTGACTAAACCTTCAATTGGGCGTCTTACAAAATTCCCAACTTTAAAACCTAATTCTTCAGCAACTTGCTTGATTTCAGCTTGGGCAAAAAATGCAATTGAGCCTGCAAAATGCACAGGAACCCCTTGCTCTAACTCTTCTTTAAACTGAAGAATCATATTTTCTGCAAACAAACGGATACCTTTAGTAATTAAGTTACTGATATATTCTGAATCTTTATTTATAAACATAAACTCGGCATGATCTGCGAGGTAAGCACTTGGATTGGCTTGTTTATAAACGTTATACTTTATAAAATCGGCATCTAGATTATGTTTATGCGCAAAGGCTACTCTAATCGTATCTGGCATTTTATTAAAGAAGTAATCTCTAATTAACTGCTTACCAAAATAGTTTCCGCTGGCATCATCCATTAAAATAAAACCAAGACTAGACACACGTTGGTGAAGATTGCTACCATCGTAATAACTACAATTAGAACCTGTACCTAAAATACAAACTACAGCAGCTTCATCATTAGTATTAATACAAGATCTTACGGCCGCATAGGTATCTTCCTTAACTTCTACCTTAGCATTGACAAAATAAGATTCTAAAACAAATTGTAATGACAGTCTAGGCTTATCCGTACCACAACCTGCACCATAAAAATACACATGTGTTACGTCTTCAGCAATAGCCATTAATGCTTTGCTTTTCTTTATAATTTTATTAATTTTTTTTTCTGCAACAATAGCAGGATTTAAACCTTTGGTTCTAATCTTATCCCCGAATTGATTCCCATCTTTATCGATTGCAATCCAATCGCATTTGGTAGAACCACCATCTGTAATTAAAATCATGATAATGTATATAAATAAAAATTCCGTAGTTTATGACAAGACATAATTCTACGGAATTTTCAGAATTAATAATATGTCTTAAAGGCTATTTACCTTTTGAGCTAAATCAACTAATTTGTTAGAATATCCAAACTCATTATCATACCAAGAGATTAACTTGAAGAATGTAGAATTTAATTCAATAGACGCATCAGCATCAAAAACACTAGTTTGTACTTCGCTCACGAAATCTTGAGAGACTACAGCATCTTCAGTATATCCTAAAACACCATTCATTCCTCCTTCAGAAGCACTTTTCATTGCAGCTTTGATGTCTGCTAAAGTTGTTTCTTTTTTAGTTTTCACTGTTAAATCTACAACAGAAACATCTACAGTTGGTACTCTAAATGCCATACCTGTAAGTTTTCCGTCTAATTCAGGAATTACTTTACCTACAGCTTTAGCTGCTCCTGTAGAACTTGGAATAATGTTGTTCAGTGCAGAACGACCTAAACGGTAGTTTTTACGTGACGGTGCATCTACAGTAAATTGTGTTGATGTTGTTGCGTGAATTGTAGTCATTAAAGCTTCTTCAATTCCGAAGTTATCTTCAATTACTTTAGCGATTGGCGCTAAACAGTTTGTTGTACAAGACGCGTTAGATACAATTGTATCTGAAGCTTTTAAAGTATCACAGTTAACCCCCATTACAAACATAGGAGCATCTTTACTTGGCGCAGAGATAACTACTTTTTTAGCACCACCATCAATATGGTATTGAGCTGTTTCTAAAGTGGTGAAGATCCCTGTACATTCTGCAACTACTGTTGCTCCAGCTTCATCCCATTTAAGGTTTTTAGGATCTTTTTCTGCAGTAATACGGATTGTTTTTCCATCTACAACTAAGTTACCGTCTTTAACCTCAACTGTACCATCAAATCTTCCGTGAACAGAATCATACTTTAATAAATATGCTAAGTGCTCTACATCTAATAAATCATTGATTGCTACAACATCGACGTCATCACGTTTAACCGTTGCTCTAAATACAATTCTTCCTATTCTTCCGAATCCGTTGATTCCTAATTTCAAATTTCCCATTTTTTTAATTTATTTTAATTGTTACTCTTATTAAATTGACATAATGTCTGAAACTCTTAAAAGTTCCTTATCTATTTTTGATTTTCCTTTTACGGCTTGATCAAATGGTGTTAAATCCATTCCATCATTTTTAAGACCTACCATATAATTACTCTTTCCGGTAATAATACTTTCAACAGCTTTTACACCCATTCTACTGGCTAAAACACGGTCGAAACAAGATGGAGATCCACCACGTTGCATGTGGCCTAATACAGAAACACGAACTTCGTATTCTGTCATATTTTCTTCTACATAGTCCTTAAGCTCAAATACGCTTTTTCCTATTTTATCCCCTTCAGCAACCACCACAATACTTGATGATTTTCCTGAAGTTTTACTACGACGTAGGGATTCTAGCAAACGATCTAATCCTAAATTTTCTTCAGGGATTAAGATTTCTTCTGCTCCTGCTCCTACACCTACGTTTAAGGCAATATGCCCTACATCGCGTCCCATAACTTCAATAAAGAATAATCGGTTATGTGAACTTGCTGTATCTCTAATCTTATCGATCACTTCTACCACGGTATTTAAAGCGGTATCGTATCCTAAGGTATGTGTTGTTCCATAAATATCATTATCTATGGTTCCTGGAATACCCATTACAGGAAAATCGAATTCTTTATTAAACACCATAGCACCGGTAAAACTACCATCACCACCAATAACCACAAAAGCATCAATTCCTGCTTTCTTTAATTGATCGTAAGCCGCTTTACGTCCTTCAACGGTCCTGAAGGCTTTTGAACGTGCCGATTTTAAAATTGTTCCTCCTTTGTTGATGATCCCTTTTACACTTCGGGCATCCATTTCAACAAAATCACCATCTATCATTCCTTCATATCCTCTATAAATACCGTAGCATTTTATAGAGTGAAATGCACAAGTTCTAACTACAGCTCTAATTGCAGCATTCATTCCTGGTGCATCACCACCTGATGTTAAAACACCTATTTTTTTAATTGTTTGTAGCATTGTCTTATTTATTTACAGTAAAATTAATAAACTCTACATAGATTAAACTGACTATTATCATAAAAAGATGGACTAATTTCTAATTCAATCGTTTTCGTTAATAAGTATTCAAAATATTATTGAAAAATTTATGAATTTCATAGTTTGATTTAAGATTATTCCTCCTTCATCATCATATAATCAGGAAGCAATTTCTCTTCTGTTGCTTTTGGTTTGGATTCTTGTTGGGGTGGATTTTTATCTTTTCTGTTCTCTCCAGAAAAAATAATTCGCAATAATTCTTTAAACGAATCGAACTCTACATTATAAGATAAACCGACCCCTTGGGTGTAGCCTATTTCTTCTCCGAAGTTACGGATGCTATTTTCTCTATTAAATACTTTTGCTCTTAGGGTTCCATCTTCATTTAAAAGTAAATCTATTTGTACATCTCCACTAATCACCGTTTGGCTGGCACTTCCAAAAGGTACCCCCACCTTACCATTAACCAATATTTTTTCACTTATTTTAGTTTGAAGGGTTACTCCAACCTTATTATCGGTTTGAAGCTCTGGGGTGTCTTGACCAATTTCAAAATCGAAACCGACATCTAGGTTGCCATTGCTTGTCCCAAAAAGGTTATTGACAATTCCCGTAAGACGTTCGGAAATGGTCCCTGTAAAATTAGCTCCGGTTACGCCACTAGAGAAGCCTCCAGACATTAAGAAAATTAAAGCTTGGTTATCGCGCTCTTCTTTAGAGGACAAACGGTATTCTAACTCCGATTTTACCGTAGAACTCACGTTCGGAAAACGGAAGTCGAACTGCGGATCGGGTTGCTCTAGCTTCCCTGTTAAATGAATTTCCACCTCTACATCTATACTCTGGTTTATAGGGTTATCTAACAACACCGAAGGGTTAGCATTACCCGCATAAAGGGCTTTTAAGTTGATTTCGGCCCCCATAGGCTCTCCTTCCCAAACGATACTCCCTCCTTGCTCAACTTTAAATTTCTTCTCTACAAAACCACCATATTTAAAATTGTAAAAGCCTTCGAGCACCACAAAATCACCCCACATATTAAAGGTTCCGTTGGTGTTGATTAAGAAATTGAGTCCCCCCACACCTTTACCTTTAATGGTACTTCCGGCTTCTTTATCAATAACAATTTCTATAGTAGCGTTTTCATTCACATTTAAATCAAAATCTAAGACCAGACCTTTAATTTCAATTTGTTCTGTGATCTCACCCTTTATTCTGTTGGCTTTTTCTTCAGGACTTAAAAAATGGATAAAGGAGTTGTCCCCAAAACTTTCAGCATCATTTAAAGGTATAAAGAATTCCGTTCCGGCTTCGGTACGTCCATTAATCACCTTAATAACCAATTGTTCGGTGGGGCCTTTAATTTCGGCTTTTCCGGAGATAAACCCTGTTCCGTAATACAACTCGTCTTCAGACTCTTCGGTATTTAACACTAATAAACGGTCTGTAGTGAGTTCTAAACCGAGTTTCCAATCGGAAAAATTATTATGAGCAATAAAACCATTAAGACTTCCTTTAGAGAAATATTTAGAATCCGTCATGGCCACATCATTAAAGATGAATTGCTGCCCACGCAAAGACACTTTAGAATCGAAATCGAAACCATAATCTACATTGAGATACGGAATGGATAAGCCGGCACGATCTAAAAGCAGCTCGCCATAAATGGCAGGCTTATTTAAACTCCCTGTAACATTGGCATAGCCAGAAACTAAACCTCTAATATTACTAATAACCCCTTCCCCTAGCGGATTTAAAGGATCTAGCATAAACTCTTCAAAGGTGACATCTAAATCTATCGTCGGATTTTTTTGTGCCACATCAATGGTTCCTTTTGCATCAAAAGATTTTAGGTTGTCATTAATTAACGTCACATCGACATCGTAATTGGTAATGGAATTGTTCCCTTCTATTTTAGCGTTTAGATTTCCTAAATCGTAATCATTAACAAACAAACTAGAAATTTCTACATCTGATTTTGGGAGATACACCCCATCGTTCTGTACCACATCTAACTTCCCATTTACAAGTCCTCTTAACGCTAAACTATCTATACGAGGAGTGATCTTCACCAACTCTACGTCTTTAAAATCTACATTAAAATTCTTATTTAAAGAGTCTTGTATGGCGCCAGATACGACTATTTCTTCATCTTCATGTGTTACACGAATAGGAAAAATGTTGAAGGTTTTAAAATCTCTATCAAACTGAATTTTGTTTAGACTGTCCTTTTTAGCATTTAAAAGCCAGTTGAACCCTTTAAAACGCACATCTGATTTTCTAATTCCCACTACCGATTTATTCGTTTTATCTATGGTGTAAAACAGATTGAGCTGAAAATCGTCCTTATTATTTTCTCCGCCTTTAAATTCCGTTTTAATCAGTAGTGTGTCGCGTCTTGTTACATTAATTAGACTAAACTGAGATGCATTATAAATCCCTGCATTTAAACTATCAATTTCTATATAGGTATTGTAAAGCGGGTTGCTATTATCAATATTAACATTAATGTTATTTGCAAAATAATCCTTGAACTTAATTTCTGGCGAATTAAATGTGAGCTCAAAGCCTTTTTCATCAGTTTCAATTTTACCTTCAATAAAGGTGTTTTTTCCAAGAATAAGATCTTTATAAAATACAGCCGCGATCTTAGAATAAATATTAAATCTAAAATCGATATACTGCCCTTTGTCCACCACATTAGGCACAAAATTGGTATAAATACTCCCAACAGAATTCTCAACTAAACCTAATATGTCTTTGGTTTTAAATTGTCCTGTAATACTTCCTTCTATAATATCTGGAGAATTTATGGCTATGGTACGCTCTTCATCTTCAAAAGTAGAGACGATATCAAAATCTTGAAATTCATAATCGCTATCTTGATTTTTATAGGTGGTATTTTTAATATTAATAGATCCTACAGCGTTATCAATTGTAGTTCCTACTGCAGACATGGTTACTAAACCTCTGAATTTTGAAATACTATCTCGAGTTACAAAATTTAAGGCGCTTAGGTTGGCGTACCCCACATTGGCTTTAAAATCGAATTTCTTAAGGTCTTCTGAAAAATCAGCCAAACCATTAAAGTTGAGTTGTAAGTTGAGATCTTCAACATCGAGGACCCCATTGAAAATACTATTTCCTAAATCTCCAGAGAGTTTAATATCTCTATAGGTATAATGGTTATAGTTAAGAATAAAAATATCCCCTGTTACTTCGGTGTTTAGGTTTTCTATGGTAAATCCTTTACCATTCACATCTAAATTTAAGGACGTATTTTCTACTAAAGGATCATTTATTAAGGCACCGATATTGAATTCTTCTAACACCACATTCCCCACGTAATTAGCATTATCGATATCATCAATATTAGTCAATTCTAAATTCGATTTAATATAGCCTAAATCGGTATCAATCTCTAAATCAGCCTCAACACGTTTAGTGGTTATAAAAGACGTTCCTTTGATTTTAAAATTCCCCACCTTAGAAATCACCGTTGGAATTGAATTCCCCAGAAGTCTTGGCATCAATGCTGTAAGATCGCGATAATTAGAAGCGAGGTTTTGAAAATTTCCACGTAAGGCAAAACTATCATCTTCCTTGCTGAATAAATTTTCAAAGGTAATAGCGCCAATAATTCTTGTGTTACTACTAGTACTTACATTGAGGTTTTTGGCTACAAGATTATTTAAAGTTCCAGAAAAATCGGCATTAAAATTAGCGTGCTGCTCGGTTCCGAATTCATCAAAAAAGACATTTAACTCTGTTAAAGAGATATCAGAATCTCTAAAACTGGCTTCCACATTAACCTTATCGCTAAAGTATTTAAAATCTTCACGGTTGTAATTAAACCTTAAATCTCCTTTTAATTCTGAAGCTCCTGTTTCAATATTTAAATCCCCAAAACTCATATGTTCCAAGGTGTATTCAAAATTAGCCATAAGGTTTTTCACCGCAATGCCACGACTGTCCTTAAAACTGAATTTATTGATACGAGCGCTTACTTCAGGCCCATTAATTAAAAAATTGGTGGTATTCGCGTTTAAATTGGTAAACTCAAATATTTTAGGCGTCTCAAGATTTTCATCAAGTAATCTAAAAATACCATCTTCAATAGACACATCGCTAGAAGAAAACAGAAACTCGCTTGGTCCAACACGTGGATTATCGGAATCAAATTTAGCGACAAACACATCTAGATTGGTATCGGATTCCCCTTTGTAAGTAATTAAATTAAACACTACATCCTGAAGATCGATATCGCCAAAATTAAGTTTGCTCTTATACAGATTTCTAAAACTAATAATAGAACTGTTTAACTCCCCCACACTAATAAGGGTGTCTTTTTTATAGTCTCTAATTAAGATTTCTTTTAGCTCTACATCGCCATTAAGCTGAAGTCCAACACGCCCAATATTAATGTCTGTTTTAAAATCGGCATTCACACGGTCGGTCACATACCTCCCCAAACGGGTTTGCACCGCTGGAATAGAAAGTATCAAAAACAAAATAAAAAAAAGTAGCAATATGATTCCTGCTAGTTTTCCTATTATTTTCAGTATCCGTTTGATAGAATTAATGCGTTTTAATGTGTGAAATCTTATTACCTTTGTCCCTACAATACGTTGTTAAATATGGCCTTGGACTATAAATGGTAAAATTAACAATTATTGTGCCTAATATCGACTATGGAAAAAGAAAATATTTACATCCTCGGAATTGAATCCTCTTGCGATGACACCTCTGCTGCTGTGCTATGTAACGCTCAAATTTTAAGTAATGTTGTTGCCAATCAAGAAATACATACAGAATATGGTGGTGTGGTACCCGAATTAGCCTCTAGAGCACACCAACAAAATATTGTTCCGGTTGTTCATCAAGCTTTAGAAAAAGCCGGAATAAAGAAGGAACAGCTCCATGCTATTGCTTTTACAAGAGGCCCAGGATTAATGGGATCGCTTCTTGTAGGCACTTCTTTTGCCAAATCTTTAGCTTATGGTTTAGATATTCCACTTATTGATATCAACCATATGCAGGCTCATATTTTGGCTCACTTTATTGATGAAGAGCATCAGCAAAAACCCTCGTTCCCGTTCTTAGCGATGACAATTTCTGGTGGCCATACACAAATTGTAAAAGTGAATAGCTATTTTGATATGGAGGTTTTAGGCGAAACTATTGACGATGCCGTTGGTGAAGCCTATGATAAAAGTGGAAAGGTTTTAGGTCTTGGATATCCTGCCGGACCAGAAATTGACAGACGCGCGCAATTGGGAAATCCTAAGGCTTTTAAATTTACCAAACCTAAAGTAGATGGTTTAAAATTTAGTTTTTCAGGATTAAAAACCGCCATTCTTTATTTCGTTCAACGCGAGGTTAAGGCCAATCCTAACTTTATAGAAGAAAACCTAAATGATATTTGTGCCTCTATTCAATACACGATTATTGGTATATTGATGGATAAACTAAAAATCGCTGTAAAACAAACGGGCATTAAGCAAATTGCCATTGGTGGTGGTGTTTCTGCCAATTCTGGTATACGCAAGGCATTAAAAGATGCTGAGCAGAAGTTTGGGTGGACTAGCTATATTCCAAAGTTTGAATATACCACCGATAATGCAGCCATGATTGGTATTGTGGGGTATTTAAAATACTTAGAAAAAGATTTCTCTGATTTTGATGTTATGGCCACAGCACGCTTAAAACTGTAAGGTTTAAAGTTTGTAGGTTATTTCTGTTGAAGATTTTTATGGGCTAGAAAGGCCCAGGAGGTCACAATTCTAATAATTATTACCCCTTCGTATAACATATTAGGTCGTTTCGTTCCATAATCGCTTAAAATTTAGTTGTTTTGTAAGACACCCAAATCAAACACTTTTTTTAATTATGAAACATTTACTGACCTTATTACTTTTCATGCCTTTTATCTGTGCGGCTCAATCTGACTTTGAGGAGCAACTCGATTCCATTTCAACACCAGAAGAAGCCACAACCTTTTTAAAAGAGAAGAAACCTTACAAAGGAAAACTCTTCACCTTTAACAAAGCAAAGCATAAAACCAAATTAGCCGACGAATTGTTTAGCATGTCTAAAGGTGGCAAAAAAGTGATTAAAAGCAACTATAAAAAAACCTACTATAAAGTTGTTGATAAGGCTAACGTTAATTATTCAAAATTTAGAATTATTGTTTTCGATGCCGCTAAAACTTCAAAAGAATCAGCCATAAACGAGCGTAAAGATGTGCTTACACAATTTTTACAAGGCTATCGTTTTAAAGATTTAGCCAAACATTATTCTCAAGGCCCTACCGCTAAAATGGGTGGTGACACCGGTTGGATTAAAGAAGGAGAAATGTCTCCAGAATTTGACGCAGAAGCTTTTCATGAAAATCACGCCTCTGATGAAGCTTTTATGGTAGACGACGCGGCCAACAATAAATATTATCTAGTTATCCAAACTGAGCCTATAACCTCTATTGAAGAGATTACGGTTTTAAAATTTAGTGAAAACATCGATTAATGCAGTTATTTTACAATCCACATATTACGGCACAAGACACCGACTTTAGTTTTGATAAAGATGAAAGTCGGCATATTGTAAAGGTTTTAAGAAAAACCGTCGGAGATACGCTACAAATAACCAACGGTCAAGGTTGGTTATTTGAAGCGGAACTCACCTCTGCACACCAAAAGCAGTGTTCCGTAAGTATCCTTTCTAAAACCTTACAACCACCACGTGACTACGATCTACATCTCGCTGTGGCACCTACAAAGATTAACGATCGTTACGAATGGTTTTTAGAAAAAGCCACAGAAATCGGCGTAAGCAGCATCACCCCTATTATCTGTGAGCATAGCGAACGTAAAGTTGTAAAATTAGAACGCTTTGAGAAGATTATACAATCGGCCATGAAGCAATCCTTACAATATTACTTGCCCACTTTAAACGCTCCTATAAGCTTTAAAACGTTTATGGATCAAGATTTTAAAGACCAAACCTTTATTGCCCACTGTGAAGAAACTGATAAAAAATCATTAAAATCACAATTACAACCTTCTGGCAGTTACACCATTTTAATAGGTCCGGAAGGCGACTTTAGCGTTAAAGAAATTGAAATGGCGTTGCAACATCAGTTTATTCCCGTAACTTTGGGTAAAACGCGTTTAAGAACGGAAACGGCCGCAATTGCAGCTTGCCATTCTGTAGCGTTTTTAAATGAATAAATGCATGAAAGTTTTCTTTTCCATACTCAGTCTTTTCGTTGCTTTAAATGTATTTTCTCAAGATGTTGCTATCTTAAAATACAAAGGTGGCGGGGATTGGTATAGTAACCCTACAGCACTCCCTAATTTAGTGAAGTATTGCAATGACCAAATTGGTACTAATATTAAGGAGAATGTTCAAACGGTAGAAGCCGGTAGCATCGATATTTTTCAATTTCCCTTGTTGCATATGACGGGGCATGGCAATGTCTTTTTTAATGATGACGATGCTGAAAATTTAAGAAACTATCTGATCTCAGGAGGCTTTCTCCATATTGATGACAATTATGGTATGGCTCCTTATGTGACCAAGGAATTAAAAAAAGTTTTCCCTAATGAGGAACTGATAGAAATTCCTCGCGACCATGAAATATTCCATACTGCTTTTGAATTTAATAACGGACTTCCTAAAATTCATGAACACGACGGAAAAACGCCTCAGGCCTTTGGTATTTTTGTAGACAATAGGCTTGTTTTACTTTTTACTTATGAAAGTGACTTGGGTGATGGTTGGGAAGACCAAGAAGTGCATAATGACCCTGAAGATGTTAGAGAAAAGGCTTTAAAAATGGGTGCTAACATTGTAAAATATGCTTTCGAAAACTAAATTTCAGTAGGGTTTTATATCACCTTCTTACAAGCGCTTTTAGAATTACACTATGCAACTGGACCATTACACTACCAATTTTAAGCAACAGCAACATCCTATTACTGTGGTATGCGATAACGTTAATAATGCTCCAAATATTGGCAGTTTGTTTAGAACAGCAGACGCCTTTGGTGTAAAGGAATTAATTTTTTGTGGTACAGACCTTCAGTTAGGCAGGCGTATGGCAAAAACTTCGCGTGCAACCGAAAAATATGTATCGCATAGAATTAATGAAACTATTGAAACCGTTATAAACGATTTTAAATCTAATAACTATTACCTTATTGCGCTTGAAATTTCTGAAACCAGCCAACCGTTAAGCACGTTTACGCTAAAAACCGACCGCCCTATTGTCCTTATTCTGGGCGATGAAAAGTTTGGCATTTCTGACACCATTTTAAGTCAAGTCGATGCCACTATTCATATTAATATGTATGGAAACAACAGCAGCATGAATGTGGTACAAGCCACAAGTATTGCGCTCTACGAATTAACCAAGCAACTTAATGCTTAAATTTGCCTTGCTCGAGATAATTCAGCATCTTTGAGTAAATCTAACCTTATGAATTCAAAAATAATTTCCCAAGGCCTGTTAAGAGCGCTCGGTATCATCGTAGCGGTGCTTCTTGTCCTCTATTTTTTATTTAAAATTCAGTCCGTAATTGTTTATATCGCTATTGCTGTGGTTATTTCGTTAATTGGACGTCCTATCATTCTATTTTTAAGGAATAGGCTTAAGTTTAATAATACCATCGCCGTCGTAACCACAATGCTTTTATTGGTAGGACTTTTAGTAGGACTAGTGGGCTTATTTATTCCATTAATTGTTGAACAAGGCCATAATTTAGCCTTGCTGAATATTGAGCAGCTTCAAGGCAATATTGAAAATCTCTACGATCAAATTATTACGTATTTCCAGTTTAACCATATTGATGTTGAGCAATCCATTAAAGACTCTAACCTTTTTGCTAAACTCGATTTTGCTATTATTCCTAATTTCTTAAACGGATTTATAAGTGGATTAGGAAGTTTTAGTATTGGTTTATTTTCAGTGCTTTTTATCTCATTCTTCTTTCTAAAAGACAGTAAATTGTTTGAAGACGGCCTTATGACCTTTATCCCTGTGGGCAATGAAGAGCGTTCAAAACGTTCTATAAATGCCATAAAAGATCTTCTTTCACGCTATTTTGTAGGCTTAATATTTCAGATTTTAATTTTATTTATCATTTATACAATCGTTCTTTTAATATTTGATATTGATAACGCTATTGTGATTGCCTTTCTATGTGCTTTGCTCAATTTGGTGCCTTATATAGGACCTGTAGTGAGTGGTTTTCTAATGCTTCTTTTAAGTATGTCTAGTAATTTGGGGGAAAATTTTAGTGACGTTATTTTACCAAAAACCACTTATGTGATGATTGGGTTTATCTTTGCACAATTGGTCGATAATTTTTTTAGTCAACCTTATATATTTTCAAAGAGTGTAAAATCGCATCCCTTAGAAATATTTTTAGTCATTATCATTGCCGGAATTCTTTTCGGTGTTGTGGGTATGGTAGTTGCAATACCAACCTATACTGCCATAAAAGTAGTTTTAAAAGAATTTTTATCGGACTATAACATCGTAAAAAAACTGACCAAAGGTTTATAATTTTATGTTGAAAGACGCACTGCTCCAACCCCAAGTTCAAGACTATATTAATCAGCATCTCAATGCAGACCCGACCGAACTTTTGCTTCGTGGCCTTCCTTTTGAAGATATAGATCCTAAATTGATCATAGAACAGATTGAAGCAAAAAAACGATGCGAAAAGAAACTTCCGACGTGGTATAAGGCGGAAAATATATACTATCCTAATAAGTTAAATATAGAACAAACTTCTTCAGAACAAACCGCCGCTTATAAAGCGGCTCTTGTTTCAGGAAAAAGCCTTATTGATGTTACGGGAGGATTTGGTGTAGACACCTATTATTTTTCAAAACAAATAGAACAGGTTATCCATTGTGAAATAAATACTGAGCTCTCTGCCCGTGTGGCGCATAATTTTAAGAGTTTAGACGCCGAGCACATTACTTGTCTCAGTACCGATGGTGTACAAGCCGTAACGGAATTAAAAACGCCTTTAGATTGGATTTATATTGATCCTTCTCGAAGAGATCAGAGCAAACAAAAAGTATTTTTATTAACGGATTGCGCTCCTGATATCACAGTTTATAAAACTGTGTTTCTAAAGCAAAGTAAAAACGTGATGATTAAAACATCACCATTATTAGATCTTACGGCCACATTACGCGATTTAGAGCATGTTAAGGAAATTCATATTGTGGCGTTGCAAAATGAAGTAAAAGAATTGCTTTGGATATTAGAACGGGATTTTACCGCTAGGCCACACATTAAAACCATCAACCTATTAAAATCTAAACATCAACATTTTGATTTTAATATAGACGAGGAATCATCCTCTATAGCAACCTACAGCAAGCCACTAGATTATTTGTACGAACCTAATGCGGCCGCCCTAAAATCTGGAGGGTTTCATATTCTGAGTCAAAAACTGAAGGTTGATAAATTGCACCAGCACGCACATTTATATACCTCAAATACCTTATTAGAATTTCCTGGACGACGTTTTAAGATTGAGAAGGTGTTACCGTATAACAAAAAAGCCCTTGCCAAGGAAAAGATTGTTAAAGCGAATATTACAACCCGTCATTTTCCAATTCCTGTAAAAGACCTTCGAAAGAAGTTTAAAATTAAAGATGGTGGCGAGATTTATTTATTTTTTACCACGGACACTGACAACTCAAAAATCGTCATTGTCTGCTCTAAAGTTTAAAATAAATTTAGAAGCCCAATTAAAATACGCGCTTTAATAAATTTATCCCTTTTTAATTTTTAAATGTACTCCAAAAAGGATCCCTAGCATTTAAATTTTTCAGAGAAATAAAAATAGGCTTAGTGCTCCAATTCTTTAGTTTTATTACGCTTTTAGCCTGTAGACACAAAAACCTTCAAAAAAAGTGCAATTTATTTTTAAGCATATCTAACTGATAAATATACAGTTAAAAAATAAGCGTCTAAATCTGCTAATTTTTTTTCAAAAAAAGTCTCTAAAATGTTGTGTCCTTCTAAATGTTCTCTTATATTTGCACCCGCAATTCAAGGATTGCAGATTGAAATACTGGAGAGGTGCCTGAGTGGCCGAAAGGAGCGGTTTGCTAAATCGTCGTAGGTGGAAACACTTACCCAGGGTTCGAATCCCTGTCTCTCCGCAAAATTTACTGCAGCTTATGCGACAGTATGTATTGAATTAAAGATAACCAATTCGGGGTGTAGCGTAGCCCGGTTATCGCGCCACGTTTGGGACGTGGAGGCCGCAGGTTCGAATCCTGCCACCCCGACTTTTATTGTAAATTTAGAGTTTAACTCTAAAGGGTCGCATAGCTCAGCTGGATAGAGCACCTGCCTTCTAAGCAGGCGGTCCTAGGTTCGAATCCTAGTGCGATCACAAAAAGCCTTACTATTTTTAGTAAGGCTTTTTTGTGTTTAATAACGCGGTAAAAGAACAATCCGCTCTGCATTGCAGAACGGATCTTAAAATTCTAAATCCAGAACACCTTTATAATTGCTTTTATGTTTTGGTTTAGCGCTATAAGGTAAATTCCCAACGCCAATTGAATCACTTCTTAAAGCGTGTGTTTTGGGGCTTTATTTTATAAATCTTTCTGAGTTTTGTGTGATCACTATTTTAAAAGGCCCAACCTTTTTACCAACCCTAATGGCAAAGATTGAAGGCGATAGGACAAAATAACCATTGGCTTCAAACTAACAGGTGGACCATATGCAAACTTTAAATCGAATTCAGATTCTAAATACGTAAAAGTTTCAGCACTGTATTTTATTTCTCCTTCCAACCAATTGGTCCAACCCATAACAATTTTCTTCATTCCTTTTCTTAGAATTAAAAAATCGTCATCAATCCCTGCATCGAACCCATAATATTTCGCCGTAACGCACCAACCGCGATTTTGCAATTCAGAAATGAGATGCGTCCACATTTCCGTTTTAATATTAATGGCCGTTTTATTCAAATTCAGTTTAAGCGTTTAAGTTTTTAAGTTAGTCGTGCACTTACAAACCTCACTAATTGGGCTTCGCTTTCAAATAGAAATAGCATACTTAAGTCTAGCTTCCCTCCTACACGCTTTATTTACAATAAGACCTCGCTTTTGGCTGTGTGTTCCTTGAGAGCTATTTAAAACGTTTCCTAGACCTCAGAAAACATGGCGAGCTCTAAGCCTGATTTTTTATAGAGGGTTATAGCGGCCATTTATAAGTGGTCCGTTAGCAGGATTCATTATTCCGGATATTCAATACGTAAATGATAGATATTCGCCAACTTGGACTTTAATACTTTTTTTATCGATTGAATTTCTTTAAACGTAATATCCGCATTAAGAAACTGTCCGTTTTCCATCTGTTTGTTAATGATATTCTCTACAAACTCATTAATCTTAGTACTAGTCGGTTCCTTTAAACTTTTAGAAGCCGCCTCTACACTATCACACATCATTAAAATAGCTGTTTCTTTACTAAACGGTGTTGGACCAGGATATCTAAAATCGTTAACGTCTACATTTTCATTTGTCGCTTTCTCCTTCATATAAAAATAGTACACCAAACTGGTACCATGATGGGTTCTAATAAAATCTATAACCCGATCTGGTAAGTTGTATTTCTTTGCAATCTCAATACCTTTAATGGTGTGATCTATAATAATTTTAGCACTTTCTTTGCTTGATAATTCATCATGCGGATTAAGAGCCGTACTCTGGTTTTCCGTGAAATACGTCGGATTGTTCATTTTACCAATATCATGATACAAGGCCCCTACTCGCACCAACATAGCATTCGCTCCAATTTCATTGGCCGAAGATTCAGCCAAATTTGCGACATTTAAAGAGTGGTGAAAGGTTCCGGGTGCTCTATTCGATAATTCTTTTAATAATTTAGTATTCGTGTCTGAAAGTTCTAATAAAGACACATCCGATACTAAACCAAATATTTTCTCATAAATGTAGATCAGCGGTTGCACAAATAAGGTGGCCAATCCGCATAATACAAACAACCCAAAGGTTTCTAGTTTTAATCCTGTAAGTTGTCCTTCATGAATAACGAAAAAGGCAAAATAAGCGATAATATAAATCAGGGTAATTTGCCCGACAGAAATAAAGAGGTTTGCACGCTTATACAATTCCGACACCGTTAAAATAGTAACCATCCCCGCAATGATTTGTAAAAACATATACTCATAACTATTAGGCACTACAAAACCTAAAAGCAAGACCGTTAAGACATGTGTAAACAACCCTAATCTGGCATCGAAAAACGCTTTTAAGACCAAAGGCATGATACACAATGGTACAATATAAATAAATTGGGAATTGACATTAACCACTAAAGAAGTAATTAAAATCATTAAAGCGATATTGAAAAATATAAAGGTGACTTTAGTGTTATTTAAAAACACCTCATTTCTATATTTTTGAAGAAACAGTAATAACATTAATAGCGTTAAGGCGACTAATACGGTATAAGATACCAAGACCCAGTTGTAATTGGCGGTATTCCACTCTTGAGACTCGTATTCTGATTTTAAAGAGCTTAAAATATCGTACTGAGGTTCTTCAATTACCTGTCCTTTAGAAATAATCAGCTGATCTTTCTCTACACGACCACGCGTTAAAGACAACCGCGATAATTCTTCCTCAAGGGCTTTATTGGTTAAGGTTTCATTGAGACTGATATTCGGTTGAATGACATCGAAAAAAATAGACACCATTCGTTTCTTAATCTCTATAGGAAAAGCATTTCCTAGGTCGGCCTCAATATGACCTCTAAGGGTACTGAGTTCATACAAACTGCCATATTGCACTTCTTTTTCCACTTTATTAGCCGTAGCTAACTTCACCACCCGATCATCATCATACTTATATTCTAAATCTAAAACCCCTTGATCATAGAGTTTTTTAATAATGGATTGCCCTTTTTTATACAAATCTGATTTATCACTTTCAAAATCGTTAGATTCAATAAAAACTTGATTAAATCGCGCTAAATAATCCGACAAGACATTCTGTTCAACCGCTTTATCAAGCTCGAAATAAACCAGACTTCGACTTGTAATTTCAGCTTTTTCTTCTTCAATCTCTTTGGCCGATTTTTTAATCGCAAAATTAAAAGGCGCGTAAAGATTTTCGGACTGCCAAGGCTTTCCTTTTTCAAACGAATACTTAAACTTTCCTGTTTTAGGAAACAGGTACACAATAAACAGTGTTGTAACAATAAACAACAACACTTTATAGACTAGAGCGTGGTTCTTATACCACTTGTTATAGAATACATTCATATACAATCAAATGTAATAAATATTAAATTTTTAGAGGGCTAATATCATTAATACATTCTCAAATCTCTCAAAAAATGTTTAATTTCGCACGAAACAACAATCAAACAAATTTATTATGAATAAGGATGTCGTTATCGTTTCAGCCGTAAGAACGCCAATAGGTAGTTTTTTAGGCCGTTTATCTACCGTTCCTGCCCCAAAATTAGGTGCTACAGCCATTAAGGGAGCCTTGGACAAAATCAATTTAAAACCCGAATTGGTAGATGAAGTCATTATGGGAAATGTTGTACAAGCAGGTACAGGACAAGCCCCTGCAAGACAGGCCGCCATTTATGCTGGAATTCCTAACACAGTACCTTGTTCTACAGTCAATAAAGTGTGTGCTTCAGGAATGAAAACGGTGATGCAAGCCGCACAAGCTATTCAACTTGGAGATGCAGAAATCGTAGTTGCAGGTGGTATGGAAAACATGAGCTTAATTCCACATTATTATCATGCAAGAACCGCCACTAAATTTGGACCTGCAACTTTAGAAGATGGTATGCAAAAAGACGGATTAGTGGATGCTTATGACAAAAATGCCATGGGAGTTTGCGCTGATGCTTGTGCTACAGAATATGAATTTTCTAGAGAAGCTCAAGACCATTTTGCTGTTCAATCTTACGAACGCTCTAAAGCCGCTTGGGACGCCGGAAAATTTAAAGATGAAGTTGTACCCGTAGAAGTTCCACAACGTCGTGGCGAACCTGTTTTAGTGGATACAGATGAAGAATACACAAACGTAAGAATGGATAAAATTCCTTCTTTACGTCCTGCTTTTAGTAAAGACGGCACGGTTACCGCTGCTAATGCCTCTACCATTAATGATGGAGCCGCCGCCTTAGTCCTTATGAGCAAAGCTAAAGCCGATGAATTAGGCTTAACCCCTTTAGCTTATATTAGAGGCTATGCAGATGCCGCCCAAGAACCAAAATGGTTTACAACAGCTCCTGCAAAAGCTTTACCTAAAGCCCTAGCCAAAGCAAACCTTGATCTTGATGCCATTGACTTTTTTGAGTTCAATGAAGCTTTTTCTGTGGTTGGTTTGGCAAATATGAAAATTTTAGGTTTAGACGATAGCAACGTTAATGTAAACGGAGGCGCTGTATCTTTAGGACACCCATTAGGTTGTTCTGGAGCTAGAATCCTTGTAACCTTAATACACGTCTTACACCAAAATAATGCAAAACTTGGAGCAGCCGCAATTTGTAATGGTGGTGGTGGTGCTTCTGCGATGATTTTAGAACGCGCTTAACAAAACTCTATGCAATACGGCATTTGCAATCTTGGGATTGTACCTATTAGAATTGAACCTACCGATACTAGTGAAATGGTAACGCAGGCCTTATATGGCGATTATTTTAAAGTGCTAGAACAGCGCAGAAATTGGAGCCGTATTCGTTTTGCTTACGATAATTATGAAGGGTGGATTGATAAGAAGCAATTTTTAGAAATTGATGCTTCTCAGTACGCAGATTTATCTAGAGCGAATATTAACTTATCTAAAGATTTAGTTGAATTTGTAACGGATGATGCTGACCACTTATACCCAATTCCTGCGGGCTCTAATATGAATGGACTAAAATTATTAGGCCATCATTTTGACGGCTTAACTTTGACCTCTAAAAGTCCGAAGGAAAACATAGTAAAATCGTCTTTTCTTTACCTCAACTCTCCTTATTTATGGGGTGGTAAAACACCGTTTGGAATAGACTGTTCGGGTTTTACACAAATGGTATACAAGCTTAACGGTTATAAAATTCAAAGAGATGCCTCGCAACAAGCGAAACAGGGTGAACCTTTAAGTTTTATTGAAGAGAGTGAACCTGGCGATCTTGCCTTTTTTGACAATGCCGAAGGGAATATCACCCACGTTGGAATTATTATGGAAAACAACTATATCATTCACGCTCATGGTAGGGTCCGTATTGACCGCTTAGACCATAGTGGTATTTACAATATTGATAGAAATATACACACGCACAAACTTAGAGTGATTAAAAAAATAGTATAAAAAAAAGCGACTTTTCAGTCGCTTTTTTTTTGATCTATCTTATTTCTTAGTTACCTGCAGCCGAAGCTTCAATCGCTTCAACTTTAGCACGCATTTCTTTAAATTTAGCGGTTTCACCTAATGCACTATAAATGTTCATTAAGGTTTTAGCGGCATCTAGATTTGTGTTTCTTAACTCTAATGCTTTCTCTAAATAAGGAATGGCATCATGATATAATTGCGAACGTTGCGCTTTTAATTCATCATACTTCTTATTATCTGCTGCACTAGTTCCTAAACCATTCATCTCTTCTACGATCGCGGCTTCACCACCTAAAATTACAACGGCTAAGTTATTGTAAGCATCAACATAGTTAGGATTAATTGAAATGGCTTTTTCATAGTATTTAATCGCTTGATCAGCGTTTCCACCTTCAGCAGCTAAAACCCCTAAGTTATATTGTAACTCTGCATTCCCTGGGTCTTTTTCAGTCGCTTCTTCCATTAAAGCTTTAAACTTTTCTTTATTCCCCATTTTCAAGTACACATTAGCTTCAGATAATAATAATCCTATATCATCTGGGTTTTCAGCTCTTGCATCTGCCATAGCCCCTAAAGCTTTTTCATTTTCTCCTTGAGAAACGTAAATAAGCGCAATGTTCTTTACAATCTCAGCTGTTTTAGCTTCAGATTTTTCGTCTTTAGGATCTTTATGTAATTTCGCTTTTACAGAAAAGTCACGCTGGTTTTTATCACCAAAAGATTCTTCTTTACCTGTTTCAACATTAACAGCGGTATAAAGCATACGCTCACCTCTATATCCCATATTTTTCAATTGAAGATAATAGTCTAAAGCTGCATCATAATCTGGCTCAGAAACTGCTGAAGAAGCTGCATAGTATAAATACATGGTATCTTTAGGAGACATTTTGTACACCTTTTCAAAACCTTTAGCGGCTACTTTAAAGTTCTTATTTGTAAAGGCTTTATTGGCCTTAGTTAAATAAGCGTTCATCATATCAGTAGTCATCTTATTAGCCTCTGAAGTATATTTTAATTTACCCATTTCAGACTCTAAAGTTTTTAGATTATCGATGCTCTCGATAGCTTCATCAATATTAGCGTCAGACCCTTGTCCATCCGCATATAAAGCTTGGGCTTTTAAATAATAAAATTTAGCTTTTAATTTATCGTCCATGCTTCCTAATAAAGCTTCTGCAGATGCTACCGCAGACTTGGCATCTCCGTAATTTGCATTTTTTATTGCTTTTTCAATTGCCTTTACTTCATTTTTTTGAGCAAAAGACATCGACGACATTGCCAAAAGCAACATTAATGTCATTAGTTTTTTCATCTCGTATTAAATAATTTAATTGTTAATTATAGTTTTTAGTTTTCAGTTTCGTTATTATCAATAGCCGTGCCATCTTCCTGCGTGTCATTAGCATCAAGAATTTCGGCGTCTAATTCTTCTATCACTTCTTCGTCCTCTTTCATCACTTTAGCAACGGCAGCAATAGAATCATTTCCTTTTAAGTTGATTAATTTAACCCCTTGTGTTGCACGTCCCATAACACGTAAATCAGCTACGGCCATACGAATTGCAATTCCAGATTTATTGATAATCATTAAATCATCATCATCTGTAACGTTTTTAATAGAGACTAAATTTCCTGTTTTTTCTGTGATAGAAATGGTTTTAACTCCCTTACCTCCTCTGTTGGTAATTCGGTAATCTTCTAAACTAGAACGTTTTCCGTAACCATTTTCAGAAACCACTAAGATATTGCTTTCCATATCATCTACGGCGATCATACCAATAACTTCGTCTGTGTTTTCATCTTGAAGACGAATACCACGGACTCCAGAAGCCCCTCTTCCCATTGGTCTAGTCTTCGCTTCTTCAAAACGAATGGCTTTACCAGATTTCAAGGCTAACATCACTTGGCTTTCCCCAGTCGTTAATTTTGCTTCTAGTAACTCATCGTCGTCTTTAATAGTAATGGCATTAATACCGTTAGAACGTGGTCTAGAATATTGCTCTAAAGATGTTTTCTTAACCTGTCCCTTTTTCGTTGCCATAATGACATAGTGACTGTTAATGTAAGCTTCATCTTTTAAATCTTGCGTACAAATGAAGGCCATAACCTTATCATCTTGCTCAATATTAATTAAATTCTGAATCGCTCTACCTTTTGAAGTTTTAGAACCTTCTGGAATTTCGTAAACACGCATCCAGAAACATTTTCCTTTCTGCGTAAAGAACAACATGTATTGGTGATTGGTTCCTACAAACAAGTGTTCTAAGAAGTCCTCATTTCGGGTTGTTGATGCTTTCTGACCTACTCCACCTCTATTTTGTGTTTTGTATTCTGAAAGAAGCGTTCTTTTAATATAACCGGCATGCGAAATGGTAATCACCACTTGTGCATCTGGAATCATATCTTCAATACTAAGATCTCCCCCAGCATATTCAATAATAGAACGACGCTCATCACCGTACTTTTCTTTAACAACTTCTAGTTCCTCCTTAATAATAGCCATTCGGCGTTCTTTCTTATCAAGAATATCTTTAAGATCAATGATAGTTTTCATGATCTCATCATATTCAGAACGTAATTTATCTTGTTCTAGACCTGTTAACTGACGCAGACGCATCTCAACAATAGCCTTGGCTTGAATTTCTGATAATTTAAAACGCTCTATTAAACTGTTTCGCGCTTCATCAGCATTACCCGAAGCACGGATAATTTTAATAACCTCATCAATATTATCTGAAGCAATAATTAAACCTTCTAAGATATGGGCACGCTCTTCAGCCTTACGCAATTCGTAAGTTGTACGTCTCACTACAACCTCGTGACGGTGTTCAACAAAATAGTGAATCAAATCTTTAAGATTCAATAACTGCGGACGTCCGTTTACTAAGGCAATATTATTTACACTAAAAGAGGTTTGTAAAGCCGAATACTTATAAAGTTTGTTCAGTACAATATTAGGAATAGCATCGCGCTTTAAAATAAAGACAATACGCATCCCTTTTCTATCCGATTCATCACGAATAGAAGCAATACCTTCCATCTTTTTCTCGTTTACCAAGTCAGCAATCTTCTTAATCATGTCTGCCTTATTCACTTGGTAAGGAATTTCAGTCACAATGATACATTCTCTTCCTTGAACCTCTTCAATAACCGCTTTACCACGCATTACAATACGTCCACGACCGGTATGAAAAGCTTCTTTTACACCATCATAGCCATAGATTGTTCCTCCAGTAGGGAAATCGGGTGCTTTTACGTGCTGAATTAATTCATCTATTTCAATATCATTATTGTCAATATACGCAATAGTACCATTAACAACCTCTGTTAAGTTGTGTGGCGGCATATTTGTAGCCATACCCACGGCAATACCAGAAGCACCATTAACAAGTAATCCTGGAATACGTGTAGGAAGTACTGTTGGTTCTTTTAAGGTATCATCGAAGTTTAATTTATGATCTACCGTTTCTTTCTCTATGTCCGCTAACATATCTTCCGATATCTTACGCATTCTAGCTTCTGTATAACGCATTGCTGCAGGGCTATCGCCATCTACAGACCCAAAGTTACCCTGTCCGTCTACTAACATATAACGTAAACTCCATTCTTGAGCCATACGAACCATGGCATCATATACAGAGGTATCTCCGTGTGGGTGATACTTACCTAAAACTTCACCGACGATTCTTGCTGATTTTTTATGTGCTGAATTTGCTCTAATACCAAGCTCATGCATACCATAAAGCACACGTCTATGTACCGGTTTTAAACCATCTCTTACATCTGGTAACGCACGTGACACAATGACCGACATTGAATAATCAATGTAAGCCGATTTCATTTCATCTTCAATGTTAATTGGAATGAGTTTTTCTCCTTCTGCCATATATAAAATTAATTAGTTTTTTTGTAAATCTTCATAACGTGCTAATATAACCAAAATACTACTGTTTACCGCTAAAATCCTCATCATTTTTGGGATTTTTTATTAACAATACAAGCGCGCATTTTAGTTAATAAGTATCTCTGTATTTCCTTTGATTTAAAATGCTTTTTCTGTCTCTTCGTTTAGAACATTTAATGACTTTAAAAGATCTTCTAAAATTGTCTTAACAACAAGGTGACAACATGACTATAAATGACTTAAAAATAACAGATTAGCAAAACCGCTTTCCGGCTATTTTTAAATTGTGTGCCACCTCTTATAATTCGAGAATTTAGAATCCTTTTAAAATTTCATTACGTTTAGGTATAGTTTTTGAACTGTACTTCATATGTTTTTATTATTTTTAATGCAGAAAGGAACACACTATGGATGATAATTTTTCCCCAAGAGTTAAAGATGTTATAGCTTATAGTAAAGAAGAAGCTTTACGATTAGGTCATGACTTTATAGGTACAGAGCACCTTATGCTTGGTCTATTAAGAGATGGCAACGGTAAGGCTATAGATATTTTAAGTGCTTTAGATATTGATCTAAATCACTTAAGACGTAAAGTAGAGATATTAAGTCCTGCGAATCCTAATATAGTTACAACAACTTCTAACGAAAAAAAGAACTTACACCTTACAAGGCAAGCTGAACGTGCTTTAAAGACAACGTTTCTAGAAGCGAAGTTATTTCAGAGCACTTCAATAAATACCGCCCACCTGTTATTGTGTATTTTAAGAAATGAAAATGACCCCACGACCAAGCTTTTAAATAAGTTAAAGGTAGATTATGATAACGTAAAAGAAGAATTTAAATCTATGATTACAAGCGAAGATGATTACCTAGACACACCGAAAGCAGAATCGTTTTCTGATGATGATATAAATGAAGAGGAAGAGGATGCAAAACAAAATCCTTTTGGTGGACCGTCTAACAAGAGCAACAAAAAATCTAAGACTCCAGTTTTAGATAATTTTGGAAGAGACTTAACCGTCCTTGCAGAGGAAGGGAAACTAGATCCTGTAGTTGGACGTGAAAAAGAAATACAACGTGTTTCTCAAATTTTAAGTCGAAGAAAGAAAAACAATCCTTTATTAATAGGAGAACCTGGTGTTGGTAAATCGGCTATTGCTGAAGGTTTAGCCTTACGCATCGTAAAACGTAAAGTATCACGTACTCTGTTTAACAAACGTGTTGTCACTTTAGACTTAGCCAGCCTTGTTGCCGGTACAAAATATAGAGGACAGTTTGAAGAGCGTATGAAAGCCGTTATGAATGAGCTTGAAAAGAATGACGACATCATCCTTTTTATAGATGAAATTCATACCATCGTTGGTGCTGGTGGCGCAACCGGAAGTTTAGATGCTTCTAATATGTTTAAGCCTGCCCTAGCAAGAGGTGAGATACAATGTATTGGTGCAACAACTTTAGATGAGTATAGACAGTATATTGAAAAAGATGGGGCCTTAGAGCGTCGTTTTCAAAAGGTTATTGTTGAACCGACATCGGTTGAAGAAACCATAGAGATTCTTAATAACATTAAAGCTAAATACGAAGAGCATCACAATGTGAATTATACTCCTGAAGCCATTGAAGCTTGTGTAAAACTAACTAACCGTTATATGACGGAACGTTTTTTACCAGATAAAGCGATTGATGCTTTAGATGAAGCAGGTTCACGAGTTCATATTACTAATATTGATGTGCCTAAGCAAATTCTAGAATTAGAGAAAAAACTTGAAGAAGTTAAAGAAACTAAGAATAGCGTTGTTAAAAAACAGAAATACGAAGAAGCTGCGAAACTTAGAGATGATGAAAAACGCTTAGAAAAAGAATTAGCAACAGCTCAAGAAACTTGGGAAGAAGAAACCAAACTTCATAAAGAAATTGTTACTGAAGATAATGTCGCGGATGTTATTTCTATGATGACCGGGATTCCTGTGAATAAAATTGCACAGACTGAAATTAACAAATTATCGCAATTACCAGAGTTAATTAAAGGTAAGGTTATTGGTCAAGATCAAGCGGTTGCAAAGGTGGTTAAAGCCATTCAGCGAAACAGAGCCGGATTAAAAGACCCAAACAAACCAATTGGCTCCTTTATCTTTTTAGGTCAGACTGGTGTTGGTAAAACCCAATTGGCTAAAGTATTGGCTCGCGAACTTTTTGAAAGTGAAGACTCACTGGTAAGAATAGACATGAGTGAGTACATGGAGAAATTTGCCATTTCACGTTTAATTGGTGCTCCTCCAGGATACGTTGGTTATGAAGAAGGTGGTCAGTTAACGGAAAAAATTAGACGTAAGCCTTACGCTGTTGTCCTTTTAGATGAAATTGAAAAGGCACACCCCGATGTCTTCAATATGCTTTTACAAGTATTAGATGACGGTTACTTAACGGATAGTTTAGGTCGAAAAATTGATTTTAGAAACACCATCATTATTATGACCTCTAATATTGGAGCTCGTAAGTTAAAAGACTTCGGTACCGGTGTTGGATTCGGAACTTCAGCTCGTGCTGCCCAAGAGACAGAGTATGCTAAAGGTGTTATTGAAAATGCTTTAAAGAAAGCTTTTGCACCAGAGTTCTTAAATAGAATTGATGATGTCATTGTGTTTAACGCCTTAGAAAAAGAAGATATCGGTAAGATTATTGATATTGAAATGGCTAAGTTAATTACAAGAATCAAAGATTTAGGCTATGAACTTACCTTAACTGAAAAGGCTAAGGATTATATTGCCGAAAAAGGATTTGACAAACAGTATGGAGCAAGACCTCTAAACAGAGCCATTCAGAAATACGTAGAAGATGCGCTTGCTGAAGAAATTATCAATTCTAAACTTCATGAAGGTGATACCATCTCAATGGACAAAGAAGAGGATAATGAGGTTTTAAGTATTAAAATTAAATCTTCTGAAAAGACCACTGAATCCTAAGAAATTTTAAATATTAAAGAAAAAAACTCTTTCCTATGAAAGAGTTTTTTTTCATCCTTGATACAACACCAATGAATGCATCCCTATCATTCGATTTTTGTAATATCAAAGTTTTTGATTTTTACATGATTGTAACCTTTAACGAAGGGGTTACTGTAACACCTAAAATGAATCATACCCTAATTCATGTTACAGAAACACACTTCGATGATCAACCTTTTGTTTATATCTCAAACAGAGTAAATTCTTATGCCGTAAATCCTGAAATCTATTTAGATACGGCTAAGATTAAAAACTTAAAAGGCTTAGCAATAGTCTCCACCAATTATCAAGCAAAAGTAAATGCGCGTATTGAAAAGATGTTCTTTTCTAAACCCTTTGAAACTTTTTCTGATATTGATGATGCCATCCGCTGGGGCCAAATGCTTATTTCAAGATAAAATTTAAGCTTAAGACCTATTAAGGCTTATTTTAAATCATAATGATTTAGAAATAATTCTTCGATCTCAATATCCACATCTTTTAAAAATTGGATTGAAGCTTCTATAGAATCATGCAAAACCTCATCTGCTTTTATAAACGGAACCACTTTTCTATATTGTTCTAGAAAAGATTCTAGCAAAGGTGAGGTTTTTAATGGTCTTCTAAATTCTAAAGCCTGAGAAGCATTCATCAACTCAATAGCCACGACACGCTCTACATTTTTAACTAAAGTATAGGCTTGGGTTGCGGCATTTGCTCCCATACTTACATGGTCTTCTTGTCCATTACTAGACACAATACTATCTATACTCGCGGGAGATGCCATTTGCTTATTGGCACTTACAATACTTGCGGCCGTGTACTGCGGAATCATAAATCCGGAATTTAAACCTGGGTTGTCCACTAAAAAGGCTGGCAAACCGCGTAATCCAGAGACCAATTGAAACACACGACGTTCTGAAATATTTCCTATTTCGGCCATAGCGATTTTTAAATAATCCAAAGCTAAGGCTAAGGGTTGTCCATGAAAATTCCCTCCAGAAATAATTAAATCTTCTTCATGAAAAATGTTAGGGTTATCCGTCACCGAATTAATCTCGGTTAAGATTACTTTTTCAACAAAATCTAAAGTATCCTTCGTGGCACCATGCACTTGAGGAATACAACGGAAAGAATAAGGATCTTGTACATGTTCTTTTTCACGCGTAATAAGTTCACTTCCTTTTAAAAGTTCATTAAAACGTCGGGCCACTTTACGCTGTCCTGGGTGAGGTCTTACCGCGTGAACTAAATCGTGAAATGGGTCTAAACGGCCATCAAAAGCGTCTAAAGAAATACCAGCAACAATATCTGCCAAGTACGATGTTTTATGAGACATTAAAAGTAAGTACACCCCATAGGCACTCATAAACTGTGTTCCGTTTAATAGCGCTAATCCCTCTTTGGCTTCAAGCTGAATTGGCTTCCAATTAAATTCCTCTAAAAGCGTAGCCGCCTCATATTCCTTATTTTGGTGCACCACTTTTCCTTTTCCTAATAACGGCAATGCTAAATGCGCTAAAGGTGCTAAATCTCCTGAAGCCCCTAAAGATCCTTGGGTAAAAACAAAAGGAAATATATCGTTATTAAAAAAATCAATTAAGCGTAAAACCGTATCTAGCTGTACACCACTATGCCCATAACTTAAAGACTGAATTTTTAAGAGCAACATCACTTTTACCACAGATTCCGGAACACGTTCTCCTGTTCCACAGGCATGCGACATTACTAAGTTTTCTTGTAACTGACTTAAGTCGGCATCAGAGATTTTTACATTATATAGAGATCCAAAACCGGTATTAATTCCATACATCGGTTTCTTTTCTTGAGCTAATTTATTATCTAAATAGGTTTTACATTTTTTAATTTCATTAGCAGAAGCTTCAGAAAGCTTTAATTTTTTCTTTTGATAAAAAATATTGTAAATCGTTACAATGTCTAGCGCTTCCGAAGAAATAATATGATAGTTGTCCATTTAGTTTATAATTTATAGAGGCTCAAAATTGAGAAATATTTTGGGTTTTACCATAACAATTTTGAAATCTTTAAACCCCATAAGCAATCCTGTTTTTAGTTCCTTGAAATCAATTCATTATAACCATGCGCCTCCCCTATTATCCCTTTATCATCACCCTAGCTTTGTAAGAAAACCATCTCGTCCAAAGCCTAAGCAAGACTAAAACCTTTTAAGACCTCAAAACGTAGCGCATATAAAAGCCTAATGCGACTAAAACCCATTGAATACGCCGCGCCTTAACTTTATAACAATTTTAAATTTAGTTTTCTCTTATATTTCTTACTTTTGAATTTAAACAAAATCATATTTATGAAACAATTATTATCACTTTGTATAGCTGTAACTTTAATGGCTTGTAAAGGAGAGCCTAAAGATTATGTAACCCTTTCTGGGAAAATTTCTAACCCTGATGAAAGTAAAACTTTAAAAGTCTTTAAAGGGAGAGGTTATGAAAAAATGATTTCTCTAGATGATGATGGTAGCTTTAAAGATACATTAAAGGTTATTGCTGGAGACTATAATTTTCAGCACGGAAAACAATATGGTCAGATCTATTTAGAAAATGACAATGTGTCTTCATTTACGACAGATAACAATAACTTCATAGATTCTTTAAAATTTGGAGGTGACGATTCTGACCTTAATAACTTCACCGTACAGTCTTTTTTACTTTCTAAAAAATTCTTTTCACCTAAGTTGGTGGCGTCAAATGATGCTGAAGTATTAAATAAGGCATTAGAAGATTATCAATCTAGCTATGACAACCTTAAAGAAAACTACACCGAAGTAGATTCTACACACAAAGCTTTAATGGACAAAAAGATTGCTGGTACCATCAGCCAAATTAGCAATTTTATAAAATCTAAACAAGCCACTAACAGCGCCTTTCCGGCAGGATCTCCTTCTCCTAGTTTTGAAGGCTATGAGAACCATGATGGTGGTACAACGTCCCTTTCAGATTTACAAGGTAAATATGTTTATATCGATTTATGGGCTACTTGGTGTGCACCTTGTTTAAAGGAAATTCCTTCTTTAAAACGTGTTGAGGAACAATATAAAGACAAGAATATTGAATTTGTAAGCATTTCTATTGATGAAGGTAGAGGTTATAAAAACGATAAAGCCGCAGCTTATAAAGCGTGGAAAAAAATGGTGTACGATAAAAATTTAGGTGGTATACAGTTATTAGCCGATAACGGTTTTAAATCTCAATTTGTTCAAGATTATAGAGTAAATGGTATTCCTAGATTTATCTTAATAGATCCTAAAGGTAATATTGTTAGTGCTGATGCGCCAAGACCTTCAAGTCCTGAGTTAATGAAGCTTTTTAACAAGCTTGACCTTTAGTCTTAATGACCTTAATAAAAAAGCCAGTTTCTCTTGAAACTGGCTTTTTTTATTCCTATTAAAATTTACTTCTTAGGTGCTTCCTCTACTTTTGGCTGCTCTGGTTGTTTAAATAAATCGATATAAGCTTCGCCCAAAGTCTCTATAATATGACTAGCTATTAGACTTTGATAGCCATAATCTTCTAAAGAAATATCGGCCGATTTCCCATGCAGATAAACCGCAAATATTGTCGCTGCCAAAGGACTGTAACCTTGTACTATTAAACCAGAAATTACGCCCGTAAGCACATCGCCTACACCGCCTGTGGCCATCCCCGGATTCCCCGTGGTATTGATGTATAATTTATCTTGATCTACCGTAATAGAATTGGCGCCTTTTATAAGGACAATAACCTCATGAGTTTTAGAGAACGTTTTTACTTTTTCAAGCTTTTCAAAATCACCTTTCCATGCCCCTATTAATCGCTCTAACTCTTTAGGGTGTGGTGTTAACACCGTCCCTTTTGGTAAATATTGTAATAAATCTTGGTGTTGCGCTAAAATATTAAGGCCATCTGCATCAATCACTAAGGGTACTGAATTCTGTTTTAAAAAGGCCTCAAATGTTTTCACGGTTGCTTCAGAAGTTCCTAAACCGACTCCAATTCCAATAACGCTAGGCTCTAAATCAAATTCAATATTTGAAATTTCTTTTTCCGAAGCATCTGTAATGACCATAACTTCGGGGATTGCCGTTTGCAAACTGTGGTATCCACACTCAGGAACATAAGCCGTTACCAATCCTGCTCCAGCACTTAACGCCGCTTTACTAGCGAGTTGTACAGCTCCAATTTTCCCATAACTTCCACCTAAAATCAGCACATGCCCAAAGTTCCCCTTATGAGAGAATTTTTCACGAGGTTTATATAAAGGTAAAACCTCATGTTTTCCAATTAATTCTACTTCGGTTTTTGTCTCCTTTAAATACTGGCGGTCTATCCCCACATCAATCACCTCCCATTGTCCAATAAACTTTGCGGTCTCTGGCAGGAAAAACACGAGCTTTGGGGACTGAAAACTTAAGGTATAATTGGCATAAACCACAGCTTTATCGTCGGTAATAGCTTCATCTGTATAAAGCCCAGACGGAATATCAATGGCCAGAGTAAATGCTTTTGAAGCTTTAAACTTTTGAAACAATTGAGCCACCCAAGGTTTTGCAGCCCTGTTAAAACCTATTCCAAATACGGCATCTACAATAATATCATCGCCCCCAATTTGAATTTCACTAAAATCATCTTCGCAACTTAACATTACGGGCCATTTTTTAGTCACATTTTTAATCTGATCATAGTGCTCTAAAAAATCTTTAGAGCGCTTATCACTGTAATTCACAATATAAGTTATGACGTGGTAGCCATGGGTAATTAAATGTCTCGCCATAACCAAACCATTGCCCCCATTATTACCAATACCGCAAAATACATGTATAGGAACTTGCGCGCCTTGCATTCGGGTATGAATCCAATTAAACAACTGTGTTCCTGCCTGCTCCATTAATTGGGTAGAACTAATATTTAAGCGCTCTACGGTTAGTTTATCGCCTTCGTAAATTTGTGCTTTAGAAAATAATTTCATGTACTAATACTTGTTTTTTATATCTGTTGTTTCTTTAACGACTTTCTCGATTTTTTTTAAGAATCCATACGCTCACTGAGAATCTATCAGCAATACATTTAAAACTCTTTGCAAATATTCAATTTTGTTTCATTTTTCTTAATGAAAAACCTTATTTTTATGAATTCCTTAAAAAGATTTGAATTGTTTTTTTATTGTTATAAAAATAATACATTTGATACGTACAATGAGCACACAAAACCACATAACACAAATTTTTTTAACGCCGATGATGCGCGTGTCTATGTCTATGTTCATTATTTCTAGCATTATTACCCCTTGGGGTAATCTGTAATATGCTCTCCGTCCCTTTGTGTCATCCTTGACATTTTTTTTTATCCTTATTTAAATATAAATTATATGAAAGTTCTCAAATTTGGTGGAACCTCAGTAGGTTCAGCCGAAAACATCAATAAAGTCATAGCCATATTAAACCAGCAATCTCAAGATACTGCCATTGCGGTTGTCGTTTCTGCCGTTGGTGGCATAACCGATAAATTACTGGAAGCCGGAAATTTAGCTTGCCAGAAAAACCTTGAATACAACCAAAAGTATGATACCATTTGGTCCATACACAACAGTGTTATTGAAGGTTTGTTCCCTACTACTCAAAATAACGAGGCCTTGCGTAAGCAACAAGATGAACTTAGAGACCTTGTTTCCGAAAAATTAAACGACTTAAAACAGCTTTTAAATGGAATTTATCTCATCAATGAGCTCTCGCCTAAAACCTTAGATAAACTCCTTAGTTTTGGAGAAACCTTATCGTCTACAATAATTTATCATACTTTAAAATCGCGCGCCGGAGATGTGGTTTTAAAAAATTCGCAAGAGCTTATTCTTACCGATTCTACCTTCAATAATGCCACAGTTAATTTTGAAGTCACAAATAAAAACATCACTGATTTTTTCAGTAAGAATACCAGTCCTATTGTTTTATTACCAGGGTTTATCTCTAAGTCTATTCATGGTGAAATAACCACATTAGGCCGTGGCGGATCAGATTATACTGCCGCTATAATTGCTGCTGCTATGGAGGTTGAAGAATTACAAATTTGGACTGACGTGAGTGGGATGTATACCACCAACCCAAAGCTTGTTAAGCAAGCCTCTCCTATTGAGCAACTGTCGTATCAGGAAGCTGTAGAGCTATCACACTTTGGTGCTAAAGTGCTCTACCCGCCTACGGTCATGCCGGTGTTAAAAAAGAAAATTCCAATTATCATAAAAAACACTTTAGATCCGGAAGCCGTTGGAACTACCATTACTAAACAGGTTACTCCGAGTGGAAATTCTCCAATTAAAGGCATCAGTAATATTGAAAATGTTGCATTATTAACCTTACAAGGTAACGGTATGGTTGGTGTTCCTGGTTTCAGTAAACGTTTATTTGAAACCTTGGCTCAAGAGAAAATAAACATCATTCTTATTACGCAATCGTCATCAGAGCATACTATTTGCTTCGGTATTTCACAAAATGACGCTCAACGTGCTAAAGAAGCTATAGACGCCATATTTGAGTATGAAATTTCATTACAAAAAATAGATCCTATAGTCGTAGAAACCGACTTATCAATCATCGCTGTTATTGGTGATAAAATGAAAAACCACCAAGGTATCAGTGGAAAAATGTTTAGTACGCTAGGAAAAAATAACGTGAATATAAGGGCCATCGCACAAGGCGCTTCAGAACGCAATATCTCTGCAGTAATACATAAAAACGACGTGAAAAAAGCACTCAACAGTTTACACGAACAATTCTTTGAAATAAAAACCAAACAGATCAACTTATTTATCACGGGTGTGGGTAATGTTGGCGAGCGTTTAATTGAACAAATTAAGCAACAAAAGGCTTATGTTAAAGAACAGTTTAAAATCAATTTAAGAATTACAGGCCTATCAAATTCAAGAACCATGGTGGTTAATGACGATGGCATTAATCTTAAACATTGGAAAACCGAATTAGAAAATGGAGAAAAGGCAAGTCTACAAAACTTCTTTGAGCATGCTAAAGCTTTAAATTTAAGAAACTCTGTTTTTATTGATATTACCGCTAATGAAGCTGTTTCTAACATTTACGGGCAATACCTCAAGGAAAGCATATCGGTGATTGCATGTAATAAAATTGCCTGTTCTGGTAACATTGAATACTATAATGAATTAAAGGCGCTATCAAGACAGTACAATGCTTCTTTTCTATTTGAAACCAATGTTGGTGCAGGCTTACCTGTAATTGATACCTTAAATCATTTAATCACTTCTGGGGATAAGATTAACACAATACAAGCTGTATTATCGGGTAGTCTTAATTTTATTTTCAATAATTTTAATACCGATACTACCTTTTACGATGTGGTAAAACAAGCCCAAGAAGAAGGTTATACCGAACCGGACCCTAGAATCGATCTCAGCGGCATTGATGTGGCAAGAAAAATATTAATCTTAGCCCGAGAGAGTGGTCATCAGATTGAATTATCTGAACTAGAAAGTGATAGTTTCTTAACTGAAAACGCTAATAATTCTGATAGTGTAGACGACTTTTTTGAAACGCTTAAAGCAGATGAAGCTTACTATCAAGGCCTTTATAAATCGGCTCAAGAACACAACAGCCAGTTAAAGTTTGTTGCCGAATTTAATGATGGTAAAGCTAAAGTTGGTTTACAAGAAATCCCTGAAGGACATCCTTTCTACAACCTAGAAGGAAAAGACAATATCGTTATGTTTTATACGCAGCGTTACCCAGAGCAACCTCTTATTATTAAAGGTGCCGGCGCCGGTGCAGATGTTACAGCTTCAGGATTATTTGCAGACATTATAAGAATCGCTAACAATTAAATGATGCAAAAAGAAATTAGATTATTCTCTCCAGCCACCGTAGCGAATGTTGCTTGTGGATTTGATGTGCTTGGGTTTTGTTTAGATACCATAGGCGATGAAATGGTCATTAGAACAACCGAAGCCAAAGGCATTAAAATCACTAAAATTGAAGGTTACGATTTACCTTATGAAGCTGAAAAAAATGTAGCCGGAGTTTCAGCTCTAGCCATGTATAATGCGCTTGAGCCCGATTGTGGTTTTGAAATAGAGATTTATAAAAACATTAAACCTGGTAGTGGTATTGGAAGCAGTTCTGCGAGCGCTGCAGGAAGTGTATATGGCATGAACCTTTTATTAGGATCGCCATTAGATTTCACGGCTTTAACCAATTTTGCTATGAAGGGTGAAGCCTTAGCAAGTCAGTGTGAACATGCCGATAACTTAGCTCCTGCTATTTTTGGTGGTTTTACCCTTGTAAAAAGTGCAAAGCCTCTAAAGATTTTAGAATTACCCACACCAGACGATTTGTATGCGACCTTAATTCATCCGCAAATTGAAATTAAAACTTCAGAATCGAGAGCGCTTCTCCCAAAAGAAATTCCCTTAGATCATGCTATTACGCAGTGGGCTAATGTAGGAAGTTTGGTACACGCCCTTCATACTTCTGACTACGCTTTAATTAAAGAGGCCCTACATGATGTGGTTATAGAACCGCATAGAAAGCAACTCATACCTCATTTCGATGCCGTAAAAACAGCGGTCCTAGAAGCCGGTGCATTGGGTTGTGCCATTTCAGGATCAGGCCCTTCTATTTTTGCGCTAAGTAAAGGTGAAAGCACTGCCAAAGCTGTGGAAAATGCCATGCGTAATGTCTATGCCAATACCGCCATAGACTTTGAAACCTATGTGTCTAAAATTAATACTGAAGGCATAAAGAAAATAAACTAATATACCGTTAATCAATAAGCTTATGAATTATTATTCTCTAAATAAAAAAGCGCCCAACACCACATTTGAAGATGCCGTTGTTAGAGGTCTTGCTCCAGACAAAGGCTTGTATTTCCCTGAAATCATAAGACCTTTAGATCCTTCATTTTTTGAAACTATTGAAGACAAATCCAATACAGAAATAGCCTTTGAGGCGATAAAACAATTTATTGTCCCAGAAATTCCTGAAGATGTTTTAAAGCAGATTGTAGAAGACACCTTAAATTTTGACTTTCCTGTGGCTGAAATTAATGAGCATATTTCAACCTTAGAGCTCTTTCACGGTCCTACCATGGCTTTTAAAGATGTTGGAGCACGTTTTATGGCACGATGCTTAGGCTATTTTAATGAACACAACACCAAAGATGTAACGGTTTTAGTGGCCACTTCAGGGGATACCGGAGGTGCCGTGGCTAATGGATTTTTAGGCGTTAAAGGGGTTAACGTTGTAATTCTGTATCCGAGTGGAAAGGTTAGTGATATTCAAGAAAAACAATTAACCACTTTAGGACAAAATATTACCGCTTTAGAAGTTGATGGTGTTTTTGACGATTGCCAAGACATGGTAAAACAAGCTTTTATGGATTCTGAATTGACTAGCCAAATGCAGTTGACTTCAGCAAATTCCATAAATATTGCGCGATGGTTACCACAACTCTTCTATTTTATGTTTACCTATAAGCAGTTAAAATCGAAGCATAAGGATTTAGCCTTTTCAGTACCAAGTGGAAATTTCGGAAATATCTGTGCAGGGATGGTGGCTCAAAAATTAGGTTTACCTATAAAACATTTTATTGCAGCCAATAATGCTAATGATACCATTGTTAATTATATGCTGACCCAGTCTTACGAGCCTAAACCTTCTGTGCAAACCATTAGTAATGCCATGGATGTGGGGAACCCTAGTAATTTTATTAGAATTCAAGAATTGCATAACAACGATTTTGACGCTTTAAAAGCTAATTTATCATCTTTCAGTTTTAATGATGAAGACACCAAAGCTGCACTATTAGAGTTGTATAATGAATACAATTATATTGCAGATCCTCATGGAGCCGTAGGATATTTGGGCGCTAAGACTTACTTAAAATCTAACGATGCTCATGTGGTTTTCTTAGAAACCGCACATCCTACTAAGTTTTTAGATGTAGTGGAAGAAGTGATTAGAGAAAACGTAGACCTACCGCCACAGATAGAATCGGTTATGCATAAAGAAAAGACCGCTATAAAAATAGATACCTATCAAGGGCTTAAAGATTATTTGCTCTCTTAATGCTGTCATTAGCATCGTCAACCTTTAAAACTAAATTTAGAATAAAATTTATGAACTACTTGCTTTATGCGTTTTTAGGTTTAATAGTCTTCCAGTCCTACGCACAACAAAAAGACCAAGACCTGCGCATAAAGTATGGGGTAACGCAAACTCAGATTGAAGCGTTTCAGTATGATAAAGGCGAGCTTATAAAACAGAAGCATCACGTTTTAACGTATGACCGTTATGGAAATCAGGTAGGCTTTAAAACTTTAAATACTGCTGGCGATTTAATCACTGAAACACGCTCCTATTATTCAGAAGATGGCCAAACAAAATACGATACTATTCGTGATGCCAATGAGGCCTTAAAACACCTCTCTATAATCACAAGACATAGAGCGCAGCGTTACACACAGTTTTTAAAAATAGCGCCTAAAGGAGATACTTTGGTGCAGCAATTAAAATACGTTGATCGGAATTTAAACGACAGTATTTTATTCAACATTAAAAACAAAAAACGTCTTACCCTTCAGAAATGGGATTATAACGATGGCGGCATGTTAATTTCTAAATCTTGGTATGATGAAAAAGGACGCCTTAAACGACAGGATGAGTACACCTACCACATCAACGGAAAGTGTAAAAAAATAAGAAACAAAAATCGTTATATCGTGGGGAACCAATGTAAAGACAAACTCACCACTATTGACAAATTTTCTTATCCCCAAAAAGCCGAACTCTACGGGATTACCCTTAATTATGAAAAAGGTGGCAAACGTATTATTACTAGAAATGATATGGGTTTAACTGAAAGTTTAGAAGTGGTATCCAAGAAAGGAAAACGGCTTGCCTTCATGAGTTTTCAATATCAGATGCTTAACAATCAATAATGCCAAAAACACTATATACCATATATGTTGTAGAGCTCTCTAAACGCGTTTTTACAGCAAACGCTAAATTTAGAAAAGCGAATCCGCATTATCATGGCGTTTTAGAATGTTTGTATGTCGGTATGACGAGTAAAACCCCTAAAGAACGCTTTATGCAACATAAAACAGGGCATAGATCTAAAAAAGGCTATAAAATAGCTTCAAAGATTGTGGAAACCTACGGCACCTATTTACGCCCAAGTCTTTATAATCATATTGATCCTTTCTTCACTCGTGCAGAAGCTTTAAAAGCTGAAGAACAGATTGCCTTAGAACTGCGACGGGAAGGCTATGCCGTTTGGTCTAATTAAAAAAATAAAGTTTTAATTAAACCTTTGTATTTTTCTGTAGTCTTAGTACAATAGACAAAATATATTATTTCAATATGCCATTTTCTTTACCCCGCAAAATACAGCTATACGCTATCGTTGTCCTATTTATTTTCACTACCAATTGCAGCAATTCAAAATCTAACACAACAGCTAATACTGCGACTAGCGAAGTCAACGCGGCTATTCCGGTATATGATTTTAAAACATTTGAACCCCTACTTTATACCGATACCGATAAAACCTATCTTGTCAATTTCTGGGCCATGTGGTGTGCCCCTTGTGTTAAGGAACTGCCCTATATTGAAGCTTTTGCTGAAAAGCACCCCGATGTTGAAGTCATTTTAGTCAGCTTAGATTTCCCAAAGGATATAGACACAAAGTTGAAACCTTTTTTAGAAGACAAAAACATAAACGCTAAAGTAGTTTTGCTTGATGATCCTGATGCCAACTCGTGGATTGATCAGATCAACCCTAATTGGACGGGTGCCATTCCTTATACCATACTATTTAATAAAGATAAACGCTTATACTTTGAACGTTCTTTTGAAAGTATAAATGACATAGAAACACAAATCCAAAACCTTAATTAAAAACAACTATGAAAAAAATCAGTGTCTTAATGGCCATCATTGGCTTATCTGCAAGTGTACTCGTCTCTTGTAAAAATGAAGAAAACAAACAAGGAGCACCTTCTGCTGAAAATCAACAAAGTGAGCCACGAGGAGAACGTCCACCACGCCCACACGATGGAGACCGTAAAGGCCCACCGCATCACGGCGGCGATAGAAAAGGACCTCCAAGAGGCGGTAGTCCAGAACAAACTAAGACCTTAGAAGAAATTGGCGGGTATAAAATTGGTGATGTTGCTACGGATTTCAACCTAAAAAATGTAGATGGCGAAATGGTTTCTTTAGCTAGTTTTGAAAATGCAAAAGGCTATATTGTTACTTTTACGTGTAATGAATGTCCATTTTCAAAATTATATGAAGACCGTTTAATTGCGTTAAACAACGAGTATGCTCCAAAAGGCTATCCTGTTATTGCTATTAACCCAAATAGTCCAGCCAGCGAGAAAGAAAGTTTTGAAGCTATGCAGAAACGATCTGAAGAAAAAGGATTTACATTTCCTTACTTAGTAGACGATAAGCAAAGTATATACCCTCAGTATGGTGCTGTTAGAACTCCACACGTATTTTTACTAGACGCGGAACGCAAAGTGCAGTACATTGGTACTATAGATGACAACGCTAAATCACCAGAAGATGTAAAGGTAAACTACGTTAAAGATGCCATTGCAGCGCTGGATAAAGGCGAATTACCAAGTCCTAATTTCACTAAAGCTATTGGTTGCCCTGTAAAGCCAAACAAGGCTTAAAACATTCAAATTAAGCACAAAAAAAACAGCATCTTATTGATGCTGTTTTTTTTATATTAAGATTTCTAAGTCTCTCTATCTTGAATAGTTTGGTGCTTCCTTGGTAATGGTTACATCATGCGGATGACTTTCATTAATACCAGAACTTGTAATTTTTACAAATTGTCCGTTTTCTTTCAACGTCTCAATATCTTTGGCTCCGCAATATCCCATACCTGCTCTAAGTCCACCGATAAATTGGTGAATACTTTCTACCAATTCACCTTTATAAGGTACACGACCAACAATTCCTTCTGGAACTAATTTTTTAATATCATCTTCCACATCTTGGAAGTAACGGTCTTTACTTCCTTGTTTCATAGCCTCTACAGAGCCCATTCCACGGTAAGATTTAAACTTACGTCCTTCATAGATAATGGTTTCACCAGGACTCTCTTTTGTACCTGCTAAAAGTGATCCTAACATCACGGTATCAGCACCGGCAGCAATCGCTTTAGGAATATCTCCTGTATAACGAATACCACCATCTGCAATCACCGGAACACCAGTTCCTTTAATCGCTGCAGCAACTTCTAATACGGCAGAGAACTGAGGAAAACCTACACCAGCCACGACACGTGTTGTACAGATAGAACCTGGACCAATTCCTACTTTTACAGCATCTGCTCCCGCTTCCACTAAATATTTAGCCGCAGCTCCTGTTGCAATGTTTCCTACAATGACTTCAAGCTGTGGGAATTTCTTTTTGATTTCTTTTAAAACCATAACCACACCTTTGGTATGACCATGAGCGGTATCAATAATAACCGCATCAACACCTGCTTTTACTAAAGCAGAAGCTCTATCTACAGCATCACCCGTAACACCGATAGCCGCAGCTACACGTAAGCGACCAAAAGAATCTTTATTAGCATTTGGTTTTTGCGTTACTTTAGTAATATCTCTAAAGGTAATGAGGCCTTTAAGTTTAAAGTTATCGTCTACAATTAAAAGTTTTTCAATTTTATTCTGTTGAAGAATGTGTTCTGCATCTTTTAGTGACGTTCCAACGGCAGCGGTAACCAAATTTTCTTTGGTCATTACCTCTACAATGGCTTTGCTCCCTTCATGTTCAAAACGTAAATCTCTATTGGTTACAATCCCTTTTAATTTCCCTTCTTCATCTACAATAGGAATACCTCCAATACCGTGCTCTGCCATATTTGCCTTAGCATCTAAAACCGTAGCCGTCATTGGTAACGTAACAGGATCTATAATCATTCCGCTTTCAGCACGTTTTACACGACGCACCTTATCGGCTTGCTGAGCAATGGTCATATTTTTATGTAACACACCAATTCCACCTTCCTGTGCCATGGCAATAGCCATTTTACTTTCGGTAACCGTATCCATAGCTGCAGAAATCACAGGAATGTTAATGGTTATATTTCTAGTAAATTTAGTTGTAATACTAACTTCGCGAGGAAGAATTTCGGAAAATGCTGGAACTAAGAGTACGTCATCATAAGTAAGACCTTCTCCAACAATTTTATTTTCGTGTGCTGTCATTGCAATTAAGATTTAATTGCGTGCAAAGATAAGCTAATATTTCCAAACTAGTGTTACTAAAACGTAACTTCTAATGTTGTAAACCAATTGCGCGGCGCAGATGGTATGATACCAGGACCTGGATAACCTGTAGCGCGTCTTGTAAAGTAAGCCTTATCCAATACATTATTAATCCCTGTTTCTAATTTGAACATTTTATAGCGATAGGAAATTGAAAGGTCTAAAATATCGTATTCTGGAATTTCACCAATAACGCCACTTAAATTGGATGCAACCGAATTGGTAGCGTCTGTAAATTGCCTTCCTAAATACGTGTATTGCATATTAGCCATAAGGTTTTTATAACCGAATTTTAAGCCTGTTTTTAAATTTAAATCGGGTACAAATTCTACCTTATTACCTTCAATTCCGGGTTGTTCAGACTTGGTATATTCTGAAGAAATAAAGGAAGTATTGATGTAATAATTGAAACTGAAATCGGTATTCAGTTTTAAGATTTTCTTCAAATTAAAATCAAATAAAGATTCTACACCATACATTACGGCATCTCCAATATTACCACGTTCACTAACAACGCTTCCGTCTTCCTGTGCTTTTTGAACAAAACCTATTCTATTATTGTAAAATAAGGCGAAGGCCCCAACATCATAGGATACGATATTATTATAATTTCCTCTTAAACCAAAATCTACCGTAAACCCATCTTCATCCGTAATATCAGGATTAATGGCAAAAGCAGGATTTACAATATTTATATCTGAAAAAGTAACAGAACGATAGTTTTGCGAAATATTAGCGTAAGCTTCTAAATTTGTAGTGGGTTTATAACTTAAACCTAAGCCTAATAACACAAAATTGCGTTCAAAATCACGATTATCTTCTACCGTCTCTTCAAAAATAACATTGCCTGCCGCATCTGTATTGATACGTTTATAAGCCCCTTCACTTTGTGTTTTTATATATTCGAATCTAAATCCAGGTGTCACAGAAAATTTATCATTCAGATAGAAGATATTTTCACCAAAGACTGCAACATTTAGATTTGGAAAATCAAAATCGGATTGATCTGAATAGTTGGGAAATTCATCGGTTCTGATATTAAAATCGGGACCTATTCCATCGGAACCTGGCCCTTGTTGTTGACTGTTATTGGCCTTGTAAAATTTAGAACCGATTAAGAAGGTGGCGTCTTTATTAAATATTTGATACTTGCTTAATAATCGCGCTTCAAAACCATAATTATTGAAATCTCCTTTTATTAAATCGCGCTCTGTATTCGGATCTACCTGATCCACACGATTGGTTCTAAAGCCTAATGCATTTCTTGAAGCATTCAACCCGAAAAAATTAAACGTAAAATTAGTCGCTTCTGAAAACTGATGTGCTAATTTAAAATTGTAGAGCAACCAATCTACTTCAAACCAATTTCGAGCTCTATTACTTTGGTAAGGGTCTTCATTAAACATGGTATCAGTTAAACCACCGGCTTGTTGTGCTAAATAATCTAAATATGTAAGTTCTGCTGTAACTGACGTATTTTTATTAAATTGATAACCAATATGAGCGTATATGTTTTTAGATTCGAACTCTGAATTTGGCCTAAACCCATCGCCTTTTTTATAATTGAAAAAGGTATAATAACTCCATTTATTGCTCGTCCCACTAAGGCTGGTAAAATTAGTGTACAAGCCAAAACTTCCTAAAGTATTCCTAGTAATGACCTCTAATGGTTTGTTGGGATTGGGGTCTTTCATTACAAAATTAATAAGTCCTCCAAACTGCGTTCCATATTGTAAAGATGCCGCTCCACGGATCACTTGTATTTGTTTTAATCCTTCTGAAGCTGGCGAATAATAACTTTCAGGATATCCTAGAACGTCTGCGCTAATATCATAACCATTTTGCCTCGTGTTAAAATTTGCGGTTCTATTAGGGTCTAAACCTCTACCACCGATATTAAGTTGTAATCCGGCATCATCATTCTGATAAATATTTAAACCTGCCACTTGGCTATAAAGTTGCCTCGCATTATTTGTGGCCAAATTGGCCATAGATTCTTCTACTAAAACCACCTCAGTTTTCTTTCCGGCATAAATGGCGGTTTCTTCAACATCCTTTAATCTACTTAAGTTAAAAACTTTAGATCTTCGTGCTGTAATTTCAACGACTGTTAAAGCTTCGCCAATGGTCTCTAATTGTTGATTTAAAACAACATCATTTTCAACGGTGATTGTAATTTCTAGTATTTTGAATTCATAAGAAAAATACACCAAATTCAAGGTTTGCTTTTGGGTTGTGAATTGATAATAGCCATTGGCATCGGACTTTGCCAACAACCCAGAAACTTTATCATAAACCTCTACATTTTTTACCGGTTCTTGTGTTTCCCGATTGGTAATAATACCAGATACCTTTTGTTGTGCATTAAGTGCAAATGCAGACAAAACAATTATTATAAATGTACTAAAGTCCTTTAATGTCATCTTTAAATGGTAAAATCCAATTTTTGGGTTTAAATGATTCCGTTTGTTTTAGCAAATCCACTTTGGGGTCAATGTAGCGTTCACTAGAGCGACCGTTTAGAGCCACAAAACTATCGACGTAAATTTCAATATTTTTATGCCCTTGTGCTGCAAAATGTTGTTCTAAATATTTGGCATACTCTAGAATAAAATCGGGCTGTGTGCTCATTTGTTTCTCTTGAAACGGTGTTAAAAAATCTGAATTATTTACAGAAAATGAATGTCCCGATGCTGCATCAACCACTTTAAATTCTGTATACCCTGCTTTTTCCATTAACATAACGCGCCAAGAAAACCGATAGCCTTCTTCGGTCCAAAATAATTCGTTAGGATACAACAAATAACGAAACGGCAAAAGTAATTGAATCGTAAAAAATAAACCTAAAATTGGCAAAATTATCTTTTGATTTTGAAATTTATAATTCGAAATTTCAATTGTAGAGGCTTTTAGCTTTAAAACGTTGCATAATTTTCGGAATCCATTTAAAATACGCTCATGTACATCGGCATCGAAAAAAATTAGAGTTGCGACAATCATGACATAAGGAAACATGCCTATAGGAAACAACACTCTTGTAAAGACATGGAAAAACACAATTAATGCAAAAGCAAAACCTCGTGTGCGCTTAAAAAGCATAAAAAAGGGAATGGTTAGATCATATAACATTCCAGACCAACTCATGGCCATATGAAACCATTCTTGTTGCATCACATTTTCGCCAATAAAAGGCAAATCATATTTGGAAGGCAACCATATTTTTAAAGGCATAGCTTTACACAACCAATCACTATTTATTTTGGCCAAACCGGCATAGACATAAACGATCCCTAATAACAGTTTTATGCTATTAATAGTCCATTTTGGAATTTGATGGTATTGCTTTTTTCTAATTATAGCGTCTAAAGAGAAGTACGCATTGGCGGGTAAGAAACACATTAAAAAACTCAATATACTTATAAAATAGTAGTGATTGAGGTATGTGGTTTTATCCATAAATTCGATATAGGTAAAACTTATAAAGAACGTGATAATGGCGATGCGATATTTTAATCCTAAGGCCACAAAGAGTGCCGATAAACCGCATATTACAAATAGAAGGTATGTATAATTGCCGATAGGTTTTACCCATTCGAAACCATAATACGAAAAGTGAAATTGAGGTTCTAAGTACAGTTTTTCAATCCAACCATAAGACCAAAACCTAATAATGCTTGCCAACATCATAAGACCAAAACCTATTCTGAACACCGCCAACGGTGCAGGATGGGTTTGTTTATTGAAATAGGATGTAAGTTTAATTAGCATAATGCAAAAAAAAGGATTCTTATTGAATAAGAATCCTTTTTGAATTTAATTTTTTAATTCTAGTCCCCATCAGCATCAACATAATCGACACTTACATTTAAGGCTTGTAACATATCAACCTTAAGTAAAACCACTGCCATTTGCAAAGCATCATAAGCTTCGGTCATTTTAGTGTTATCCATAGCAATCTGATCTGCAAAACTATCATCTAAGGTATTAATTTTAGATTGTGCGGTATCAAACTGATTATTTATAAGTACACTTAAGTCTTCCCCATTTTTTATGGTATTTAGATAGTCTAAATAAGAGGACAAACTTTCTCCTGTGGTAGAACTGTTATAATGTTTTCCATTAAAAAAATCTCTCACAGCAGTTAATGCTTCTGTTGCTAGCGTTTTTGAAATATCACTTCTATAATAAGCTTCTACTTTATCTGGCAACGGCGTTGTAGAGAAATTACCTGCAGGAATCCCAATTTTATTGGCTCTTAATCCTTTTTCGTAATAAAACATAAAATCGTTAATCAGTTTATTAATAGATCCTGTAGCCGTATTATTGGCATTATCAATAAACGTCTGACTGTAGGTTGCCCAACTTTGCGTAACATCTTGCGTTAGCGATTCCATTTGATTTACTAAATCTGAAACATAAGCCAAATATTTAGCCGCATCTGCATTTGATGTATAAAAGTTTAATATATCCATATCGTTATCCGCCAAACCATATAACATATAGTCTAAAGCAGGAAAACCAACTGCGTCATTATTATTAACATTAGCTAAATCATAATTCTGAGATTGAATATTATTTTGAATATCTGTAATATTTGTAGGATAGATATTCATCTGGTACCCAAAATTAATCTCTTCCGCTCTACCGATATTAAACATTTCAGCAGATTGCCATATTTTATAGGCATTATACCAAGCTGTCCTAAATGAATCTAGATTGGCTTGAGTAGGTGCATTTACAAAATTATCTTTTTCAGTTACCATATTGGTCACTGCTATATTTAAATCTTCATAAACCGGAACTATAATATTATCCGCCCAATTGGTTAACATCGCGGTTCTGTCAAAATTATCGGTTACACCTCCTGAACTCTCATCTGAAGAGCTACATGCCACGGCTAGTGCAGTGATTGTGAAGATTAAAAAAGCTTTCTTTAACATAGTTATTATTTTTTCAATTGTAAAAACAACGAAGTATAAACGTCCTAATAAAAGGAGGTTTATACTTTGAAGTTTTTGGCGTATTTCTTAGTTAATAGTTTGCGCAACGGTAAAGTCGAAACGATCTGCAATTGCAGTAGAAATAGCATCTAAAGTCTCTGGAGTTATATCCCAAAATCCGTTACCTGCAGAGATCTGTGCCATAAATGCATCAACCTCTGACTTGCTAAAATAAGGACTGTTTGTACCAGGTTGACGTGTAAATTGAAGACTGTACACAAATCCAAAACCTTCAGATAATTGGTGGAATGCGCTTGCCATATCGCCTTCTGCTAAGACTTCTTTTCCTCTTTGTAAATAATAAACACCTCTAACGGCTAAAACTTTAGAAATATTTTCTTTTATGATTTCAGCTTGTGCATCTCTCACGGTATAATTTTTCGCCACAATTGCAGCTCTACCCAATTTAAAAGCATCATAAACCGTTTCAGCAATCCCAGCAAAATCTTCATCCGCCTCTACTCTATCCATATATTCGCTTAAAAATGAATCTGCATCTAAAGTTGGCATAGTCGCATCAGCTTCCGCACCATATAAATAGCCAAATGCTTCATCCCATTTATGCTCCATCGTTGTATAAGATTTTCCTTCTTCAACGATATCATTATCATTATTAGAAATATTAGAAGCTTCATCTAAAACCGCAGGACTTAAATAATTATTAAGAATTTGATCTGTCATTAAACTTCCTATTAAACCTTTTGCAACAAATTGATTAAGTTCAAAACCTTTAGCGTTAATATATCTTACCGTTCCGCCACCAGCTTGTTGTAATTGTCCTGCATTTCCTGCACTTGCTGTATTATCCCAATTTGAAAATACATTTGTTGCTTGATCTGAAATCCAAGCGTCAAATTGTGATTTTATAGCATTCGCATCGGTAGTGTTTGCCGAGAAATAATCTTGAGAAGCCGCCACTTTACTTCTAAGACTTTTATCTGAAGCATTTAAATCTGAATCTAGAAAATCATTGGCTCCTTCAACGTGCGCAAACATAGCATCTAATTGAGCTTCTGAATAGGCATTATCTTTAAGTGCTGTTACAAATTCCTCACCCATTGCAATCCTTGTGGTTTGACCACTAAAACTTACCGTAGAATTTCCGTCTCTTGAAAACTCATAAGTTACAGGTGTATTGACTTGTGCTCCTGAAGCCCCATTATCATCATCACTAGAACATGATGTTAATACTGCTGCTATTGTAAATAAACTTAAGGCAATTTTTTTCATTTTTTTACTATTATATTATTCTTATTAAGACTTGGTATAAATAATTTCACGCGAAAATAAGACAAAAATTAATTCGATGCACTTTATTTAGATTAATTTTAAATAAAAAATTAAAGAATGTTTCTATACCATTTGAAGAACAACAGTAAACCACACTTATCCCCTTAGATACGGCGTTTAGATTTTAACAGTAATAAGAAATTAATAGCAGTCCATTTTAATTTGTGACCGCGCTTCAAAAGTACTTAAGGGCTCGTTTAATTGCGACGTGGTAATTTCATCTAAGACCGCTAACACCCGCGTTTGCATGGCAACAGAACCACAAATCATTACTGTTCCCTTATTTTTTAGGTGAGCGGCCACCAAATCTGATTGTTGAAGCAAGACATCTTGCACATAGATTTTATGAGACTGCTCTTGAGAAAATGCCGTAAACAGCTGCGTTAATTTACGCGTGTTGAGGGCATTTTGCAACACCTCAGCATACAAGTCTAAGGAGCTTTTAGTGCGTCCGCCCCAAAATAGATGTATGTTTCTTTGTTTTTTGTTGCTATTAATCATTCCTAAAAACGGTGCAATACCTGTACCATTGGCAATTAAAATAGCAGCTTTAGATTTTGGCAAGTGAAAGTCTGCATTGCTTTTTATTGTGGCCGTAAACGTATCCCCCTTGGTTAAACCACTAAAATAGGTAGAGCACAATCCTTGATCGTGTTTTTTAATACTCAGTAAAATATCGCCATTAGCAATTTTAGCAATTGAATATTCTCTAGCCGCTTCGTCTTTATTAGGTTTAAAAGCCAGCAAATCTCCCGATTGAAAAGCAATCCGTTTTAAAGGTCGCAACTGCAATAAGAAGGTCGCATCTTCATTAAGCGCTGTCCGTTTTACCACGCTAAAACGTCGCGTTGTTTTAGGATCAATTTTTTCTATAGGTTGAACAATCTGAAGTTGTTCTCCAGAGCTATTATTCCACGCTAAGACCCAATTATAGAAGGCTTCATAACTTTGATTATGAATTTTAACCAAGCCCATTTTCTGATTAAAATTTGGGTGGACTTGCAAGAGTTGATCGAGATCTTCAGCATACTTACAGTAATCAGGATATAATAGCGACCCAAAACCTACTACTGAAAAGGCCATGGTATTATTTTGACTTGTACTGGCTAGACGTTTTTCAAACTTATTCGCATTTATCGGCGCTTCCCCTTCTCCATAGGTTGCTGTAAATACCGTTAGTTCTTTAGCTTTTTTATAGGTGGTGTAAGTATTTAAAGCTGAAATATAAGCACTTTTCCCTTCCGCTAACAATGCCTCGTAGAAACTAGCAGCATATTTATAAGTACTTCCGGTTTCAGAACCTACGAGAATAATATGTTCCGCCTCATCCTTTTTAAATGAATTCTTGATTTTAACACTTGATTTTTGACGTTTTAAGGTCATGGCAAATCCTGAATAAATAAAGAAAATTAAGGCTATCCCTACTAAGGCTAAAACCAGCGCCCAAACGATGGTCCCTTGCCCTGTATGCAACCATAAACTCCATTGCGATAAACGGTGAACGATAGGATATGTTTGTTCACTCACCACCTCTCCAGAGACTTGATTTACTAAAAGTTCTTTATCCTTTAACGTGAGATAGAAATAGTCCTCAACATCTTCTGAAAAAGGAAATTCTAAATTTTTAACTTCTGAAATAGGTATAGACTTAAAAAGCTCGAAATCTGAAAATGCTATTTTAGCTATAGCCTCAGGGATATCTTCAGGATAGGTATGTGTAATTTTTGATTCTGGTAAAAGAGAAAACTTTTCTAAGGATAAATAAACACCAGTGAGCGCTACTATAATCACAGGAATTAAAAACCATCGTCCTAACTGAACATGGTAATACTGCTGAAAATTTTCATTGACGACCTTTGAGAAAAAACGAAGCATTCCGCCCTGCCGTTTGGCAATTAAGAGTACGCCCGTAATGGCCATTAAAATAAGGAAAAAAGAAACCAATCCGACAATAAAGCGTCCGGTTGATTTTAAAAATAAGGAGCGGTGTAAGTTTGTGGTAAACCTAAAGAGTGGCGCTTTTTCTATGAGTTCGCCTAACTTCTCACCCGTTTCGGGATTGATATAAAAGGTGGCGTTATCTCCTTCCGAAGTAATTACAGAAGCTACAACAAAATTATTCTCATCCGTGGAGATGGTCATAATTTCATCGTAGCGTTTATTAAGACTTTCTATTGTGGTTGCTAAAGTGGTATTCTCATTAATCTGGTAGGACTGTAACTGGTTAGACAAAGGCTCGAAGGCCAAAATCGTTCCTGTTATAGAGGCTAAAAGAATAAAAAGAGAAGACACAATAGCCAAGATAAGATGGCTAAATCTCCAAATAGAAAGAGTCATTTGCAATCTTATTTTTGAGGCATCATACGGATGTAACGGATAAAGCCTTTACCTTCTACTTTACTTTTTACGTTTGCAGAGGTAAGTTCTAGCTCCACATCACTTTCGTAATATTCTTGATCTTCAACAGCAGATTCAAAACGCAGCTTGTACCCTTTGTCTAATTTATCGTTATCAATTTCAATAACATTAATGGTACGCTCCCCACCACTTACGGTTGCTCCGGTAATGGCATCGATATTATTTCGTTTTTTTCCGTAAAAATCCCACCAAGACTCAACAGTGTTATACCACTCATCATCATCACCAATAACGTTTAAGGTTTCTACATATTCGCCTTCAGGATTTAAAAGCGAAATTACAATATAAGCACCTTCACCGGTGTAGTTGGTCATTTGAATCATACACTTATACTTCGTAACGTCTTTAAACGGACGGAATGAGACTAAGCCTAAGGTAAGCGTTAAAATTAAAACTAATGCTTTTGTGTTTTTCATGGTTGTAATTATATTACTTTAAAAATTCAATAGAGATGTTACGGTCGCTAAGCAATTCATTTTCTTTAGCTAAATCGTAAGCTGTTTCTTCAAAATCAGTGACAAGGTTTTTCTTTGCGCCTTGATCTACTAAAAACTTAAGAATGGTTGTGTCTTTAGCTTTTAGTGCTGCAATATGTAAAGCGGTATTGCCTTCACTATTTTTAGCATTAATATCTTGGTTCATGTCTACGGCAAGTTTTAATAAATCAAGACTATTTTGTTCAACGGCTAAATGGAACCAAGTGTTTCCGTTCTTTTGTACAGCCGTTACATCTGCACCATTCGATTTTAAGATCTCTAATTTTTTAGAAAAAGCCGCTTTGTTACGCGCCGAATAAGACCCAATGGCGTAAGCCACTAAGTTATTCCCATCAACATCTACGATGTCCGTTTTAAATCCTTTGTCAATTAAGTATGCTACAACTTCTGGAGAATTGGCTGCTACTGCTAAAGTTAAAGCCGACTGTCCTTTTTTATTGGTATTGTTAACGGCGTTTAAATGCTGTGCTAGTGTTTTTACAAGCTCTACATTATTGTTCCCTGCGGCATTCATAAATGCAGTATTCCCTTTATGGTCTGGAGTACTCACATCTAAACCTTTAGCCATTAAGTATTCTATAACTTTTAAATCTTTACCTCTCGCTGCAACAATATGTAATGGAGAAATACCTTCTTTATTAGTAACCTTAGGATTTAAGCCTACTGACTCTAAAAACGTATAGACCTCAACACCATTAGTGGTTCCTCTAGCGCCATTAGCCGCCATAATAAAGGCCTGATCAGTTCCTGTTAAACCTTTATCTACAAGCATTTTCAGTAAATCTAACTGCCCTTTTTTAACGGCATAATTAAAAATTCCATTTCCATCATTATCCGTGCTTTTAATAGATAAGCCTTTAGAGAGAAAATATGAAGTCAGTTTAAAGTCGGGATCACTTGGTGCCGCTAATAACAATGCATTAGCACCATGTGGGTTGGTTTCATGTACTAACTCTGAATTTTCCTTTAATATAAGCTCATAGACTTCAATGTTTTGCTGACCTGCACTAGCAGCAAAATGGATAACAGTACTCCCTTTGTCATCCGTTAAATCGGTTTTTGCGCCGAGTTTTAAAAGTTGCTCAACAATTGTTGAATTTCCTTTATACGCTGCCCAAAAGAGGTAGGTTCTACCATCATGAGTCAATTTATTAACGTCATTTCCTTTTTGCGTCAATAAATAATTAATTGTTGCTGTAGGTGCATCTTGTAAAATGGCATACACTACAGGATCGAAGTTTCCTTTATTCGCTTCGGAAGGATTATTCCCTTCCTTAATTTTCGCTTCTACTAACGCGACACTAGGTTGTGTCCCCCAAAAATCACGATTTAAAAGGATATTCTCTTTCTTCTTTTGAGCGTGAGTTGGAAGCGCCAATACTAATACAAGCACTATAATTAGGGGTTTTAAAATTTTCATATTTATAGGGGTTTATTTTCGTCTTATTTTACAAAAGATTCAATAATACTATTAATTTCTTTTTCTGCAATAATTTCATCATCAAATAAGTATTTGTATAACACTTTATTATCTACTTTTTCTTCTAACGTTAGATCTTTATCTCTTCCATATACATCATTCCATTTAGATCTCACCAATTTCCATTTTGCTTCGTGTTCTTTCCACCAATCTTTTGAAGCTTGACATCTACTATCATCAACTCTCTTATAGGTATTGTAACCTTTTTCTTTTGCTAAAATTACATCATCAGAACCAGCTACACGAATTACTTTTTCATTGTCTTGGTCATGAACCCAACCAAAGTTAGTAATTTCGTGACGGTTACCTCTTAATGTTATATTATAATCACTACGTTTAGTATATTCACGTCTTGGCAATGGTGCTGTGGTTGTATTTTCCCAATAATTTTTTCCATCTACGTGAACCCAAGATCCTGAGCCTTCATAACGTGGACTATCATCTACTTGATACACTTTTTGTGTCCATTGGCCTTTTACGTCGTCTTTAGATTTTTTCTCATAGGTCCAATTATTATCACCATTGTATATATAAAAATCTTGATTTTCAAACAACCAATCCTGTCTCCAATGCTTTATAATCATTGGTTCAGCCGGATTGCCTACTTGCAATAAATGCTGAATAGATATTTTATTTGAATCATCCTCTACCAACTGAGCCCACTCTAAGCCTCTATCTATTTTAGTTTCTGAAGGTCTATAAAGCGAATCTTGACTATAGTTGAAGGTCTCCGTAAAATTAAAAGTCACTTCAAAACAACCACACATTTCTTTTATGGCCTCTTGATCTTGGGTTTTCTTTTGTTGAGCATGAGCACCGAAGTTTAGGGCGACCACTAAGGATAAAACTAGGATAAATCTCTTCATCATTTATTTTGAGTTATTAGGTTTAAAAAAAAATTAAAAAAACTATTCTTATTTAGAATGAATTAAAATAAGATTCTATATTTGCGACAAATTTATCAAGAATGAGTCTAAATAAAAATAAAATATCTATTTATTTTTCAATTATTTTCTTTTCATGGTCTTTTGCTCAAGAGAAGGGCTTTCCTACAGATAGCATACGCAATTCCTCCCTAGATGAAGTTATTGTAACAGGACAAATAAATCCGACGTCTATAAAAAAATCAGTACATAACGTCATTGTTATCAACCGTAAACAAATTGAGCAAGTTGCCGCAAACAATTTGGCTGATGTATTAAATTTCAACCTCAATCTTAATATTATCCCTAACGTTCAAACCGGACGATCTACCATTTCATTTTTTGGTTTGGACTCCGAATATTTCAATATTCTTATTGATAACATCCCTATGGTTAGTGATAATGGGGTTGGGAATAATATAGATTTAACTCAAATTAATCTCGATAATATAGAACGTATCGAAATTGTTGAAGGTGCTATGGGTGTAGAATATGGGGCTAATGCCGTTTCTGGAGTCATTAATATTATCACTAAAACATCTATTGACCATGATTGGCGTATACAAGCCTATATACAAGAAGAAACCGTTAGCGATGAATATACTTGGTTTGACCAAGGCCGACATATACAATCTATAAACATTGCGCATAATATAAATGAAAAATGGATGGCGAAAATAGGCGTCAATCGTAACGATTTTGCAGGTTTCTTAAATCAAAAGCAAGGCGAAAATTATTATCAAAACGATGGTCTTAGAGGTTATGAATGGTTACCTAAAGAACAATTAACCAGCAATGCCCTACTCAACTATAAAGGCAACAATTTTAGACTGGTTTATAAATTTGAATATTTTAATGAGCGTATTAATTTTTACGATGCTTCGGTAAGAGCGAATATAGACACCGAAAACCAAACGAGTAATCCTTCTGCTACCGATAAAATATACACCACGAATAGGTTTGTAAATAACTTAAATATAGACGGCCAGCTAAACTCTGGTGCAAATTATAATGTAGCGCTCTCGTACCAACAACAACAGCGCGATTTAAACGAATTTAACTATTATATTTTAAGTCGAGAACGCAGTAATGAATCCGATGAAACTTACCAATCGAGTAAGGTTTTATTTTCTAAGGGAACCCTCAATAATATATTTAAACGTGACGCTTCTAACTTTCAATTGGGTTATGAAGCGCGTTATATGGAAGGGTTTGATACGCAAGCTTCGGGCAGCATCACCCAACAAGACAAAACCAATACGCAGACCAATGTTGCGGTCTTTGGGACTTCTGAGCTTAAGTTATCTCAAAAAATGTCTTTACGTCCGGGTATACGCTATGAATACAATACGCTTTTCTATTCTAAATTTTTAGGCTCATTAAGCGCGCGTTATTTAATGGCGAACGGTTTTGAGCTGCGTGGAAACCTCGGCACATCATACCGCGTTCCTAATTTTGAAGAACTCTATTATTATTTTGTTGACTCTAATCATGATGTACAAGGTAATGAAGATTTAAAACCCGAAAATGGTTACTCGGCATTTTTAAATTTAAAAAAACGAAGCTGGATTAACAACCTATCGCTCATCAACAATTTAAAAATAAGCTATTTAGATGTTTCAGACAAAATAGATCTTGCCGTTGTAAATGCAACTCCTTTACAATACCAATATATCAATATTGACACGTATAAACTGATTGGTTTCACCTTAGAAAACACCTTAAAAATGGAAGATCTTTCATTCAATTTAGGTGCTACTGTTCAAGGGATTTCCAGAATAAATAATAGTGAAGCTAATAGTAATGACAAGTTTCTTTACAACCTTCAATTAAACACTAGCGCGTCCTACTTTGTTAAACCCATAGAGACGGCTTTTACCCTCCTGTTAAAATACAATGGTGCCCAAGAGCAATATTACGCTACAGGAACAGATTCCGAAGGAAATTCAACCTTTTCATTAGCCAAAACTGAGGCTTATAGTTGGGTAGATGCATCCGTAAAAAAATCGTTTTTAGACCGTAAAATTGAGGCCACCCTTGGTGCTCGTAACCTTTTTGATGTGACCAATGTTAATGTTAGCAGCAGCACCACAGGAGGGACACATAGCACAAGTAACAACTCCCTTTTACTAGGCTACGGTCGTTCATTTTATCTTAAACTCTTATATAATTTAAATTTTTAAACCCTTAATAATTATGATAAACAAATATTTAAAAGTTGCCTTATGCTTTGGTATTATGGCATTGAATAGCTGTAGTAGCGATGATACAATTTCAGGACCAATTTCTGTTGTTATAGAAGGTGCAACAGTAACGCCAGAAGTTGGTGGATCTAATGAAGAAAACCAAGTGTATATAGACTTAAGCACAGATACCTCAATTGCTGTACAACGCGATTCTTGGGATTTAGGTTTTTATTCTGGTGATGAATTTAGAGTGGGCATCAACGGCTCTATTTATATGGCCACTTCAGCATTATCGACTACGGATATTGATGCGGTAAATTCTTCAACTGCAGAAGTCCAAGAATTACAACCTCTTGTTGCCATTGGGACGTTTGATGCTGATAATATGGAATTTATTGACGCGCCTTACGGTCAAATTACAGAAACGGCTATTGAAACAGTTTCATCTGTGGCTGATGAAAACCCTGTGTATTTAGTGAATTTAGGTTATGAAGTCGGTACCGAGGCTGCTCCTACCGGAAGCGTCGCTGTGGCAGGTGATGCAAGAGGTTGGAAAAAAATAAGAATTCTACGAGATGGAGATGACTATGTGCTTCAGTATGCCGACTTAGATGCCAGTACACATCAAGACATTACAATTTCAAAAGACAGCGCTTACAATTTCACCTTCTTTAGTTTTAATACCGAATCTGAAGTTAGTGTAGAACCGATAAAAACAAATTGGGACTTAAACTTCACCGTTTTTACGAATGAAATTGAAGGTTATGGCTCTTATGGCTATTCAGATTTTGTGGTGACCAATACCAAAGGCGGTGCTGTTTCTTATAAAATTGATACCGAAACGGAGGCTTACACTTATGAGGATTTTACTTTAACCGATGCCCTATCCATAGCTTTTGATACTGACCAACGCAACATTGGTAGTTCTTGGAGAGTTGGTGGAGGTCCAAGTAGCTCACCTGCCTTAATAGACAACGTTTTCTATATCGTTAAAGATAGCGCTGGCAACTATTATAAAATGCAATTTTTAGCCATGTATAGTGATGATGGCGAACGTGGTCATCCTAAATTTGTGTACAGCTTATTACAGTAGACGTATTCACAACTATAAAAAAAGAGTAGTTCGCTGCTCTTTTTTTACAACTCATTTCAAACCTTAGAATCATTATAAATAAGAAACTTATGAAAACAATTTTACAATTTTTAACCCTGCTATGTCTTAGTGCTACAGCATTTGCACAAGAAACCATCGTTAACCTATCTATGCAACCGAGTTACACAGATCAGGTGTATTATAAATTAAGTACAGCAACAGCAAGCGCATTCACAGCAAACTCTTGGGATATCGCTTTTTTAAGAACAAGTGCTTACAATTTTGGAATGCGCGTAAACAGTGGTATTGGTATTGAAGTCTTTGAAGCCGCTAATACGGCAGCAAGTTATAACACTATTGATGTCGCTAACGAAGCAAATTGGACTGCTCTTTATAACAGTGAAACGTCATGGAGTAACGGGGCTTTTGAGCAAGGCTCAGCAACCTATGGATTTGGAGAATATAATCCTATTACCCATGGTGTAGAAGGCAGTATTGTATTTGTTTTAAAATATGCAGACGGAACTTATAGAAAATTCATTAATGAAAGTTATGCAGCCGGTTACACCTTTAAGTATGCCACTTGGAATGCAGAAACGTCAACTTGGAGCGAAGACCAAACGGTAACACTCTCAAATTCAAACAATCCAAATAACAAATTCAATTATTATTCTTTACAAAATAATGAAGAAGTTGTGGCTGAACCTGCTATTTCAGATTGGGATTTTGTATTCACTAAATATGCAACCGATTATTTTGGTGATGGAAGTTTTTTCTACCCCGTAACAGGGGTTTTACATAGTGATGCAATTACCGTGGCACAAAACGATGAACAAAGTGGTATGCAAGCTAACCCAACATTAACTTATTCTGAAGACATCAATACTATCGGTTACGATTGGAAAACATTAAATGACGCTTGGGCTTACGATGTAAGCTCTAATCAGGCTTACTACATAAAATATGCAGACGATACTATTTACAGATTGTATTTTACAGCCTTTGAAGGAAGCAGTACAGGAAACCTTTCTTTTGGTTTTGAAAATGTAACGAACGCTTTAAGCATCGAAGATGTTAATAATTCTGTGGCTTTCGGAATATATCCTAATCCTACAACAGACAAAAAAGTAAATTTAGTTTATGATGTAAATACGTTATCTTCTCATAACAATGAGGTCGCTATTTTCTCTACTACAGGTCAAAAAGTATATCAAACGAACTTAAATTCTAACTCAGGATTTTATAATAAATCACTTGATTTATCTTCATTAACTAGTGGTATTTATGTTTTACAATTTACTTCTGGAAATAACACTGTAACTAAAAAACTAATTTTAAAGTAATTTCTATAATCTCATCATAAAATCGAGAAGAGTTAATTCAAACTCTTCTCTTTTTTTCAAAAAACCAAAACTTAGAATCATTCTAAATAAAACAATAATGAAAACATATAAATTAATCTTACTGTTCTTTACTATTATTCAATATTCTTACGCTCAACAATTTACAGAGAACACTGAAATTGAATTAAATGGTATCGTTTATGGCGAAGCGCAATGGATAAATATAGATAATAATTCTAGCGAAGAACTCATCATATCTGGATATGATGATTATTACAATAGCACATCAGCTATGTATTCATATCAACCTGAAACTATTGGGCTAATGAGTTTCGACATAGAAGCTTTTTCCAATTCAAATATTGAAATTTTAGATTTTAATAATGACGGTTTTACCGATTTTATAATAAATGGATTCAACTCTAGTGACTTACCAGAAACACTGTTATATGTTAACGACACCAATGGTTCCTTTACCTCACAAACTTTATCGATTCCTGGAACATCAACAGGCGAAATGAAAGTTGGTGACTTCAATAATGATAATTTAGATGATATAATTATTACCGGTATGGATGCGAATTACACATACATCGCTAAACTATACTTACAAAACAATGACGGTACTTTTACTGATACTCCGACTCCTTTTTTTGGTAATTCCTACGGAAGTATTTTGAGTTTTGATGCTAATAATGACGGTAACTTAGATATACTTCTTACAGGTTTTAGTAATAATTATACACCAGAAACAAAATTGTATCTTAATGATGGTAATGCTGTTTTTACAGAAAAAATAAATGCGGGTATCGCTGAAGTATATTTTTCTGCACTAAGCGCTGCTGATTATGATAATGATGGTGATGAAGATATTTTAATCTCTGGTTATGACTCCACATATAAGCCATTCACTGCATTATATAACAATGATGGTAATGCAAATTTCAACATCAATACAGAAATTAATTTAGCTAATTTATATTGGGGAGCAACTAATTTTGTAGATTATGATAATGATGGTGATTTAGATATTTTTATTACTGGTGCTGACGAAAACACGCTTCCTCATATAAAATTTTATAATAACATAAATAATGTATTTACAGAAGACACAAACGCAAATACCGGTATTTATGCCACCTACGTGAGCTCTGCACATTGGTCTGATTATGATAACGATGGAGATATGGATTTTGTTTTAAGTGGACTTAACAGTAACGGCGATGCAATTACGAAAGTTTATACTAATCAGAATGAAAATTTAAGTATTGAAGATGTCACTCATAATACACAGTTATTGCTACACCCCAACCCTTCAGTAAACAAAACAGTTAATTTAGTTTATGATGAGAACAACTTAAATTCATCTATAAATGCAGTGACAATTTATTCTTCTTTAGGGCAAAAGGTATACGAAACAGCATTGGTTAATTCATTTAATGAATACATAAAATCTCTAGATTTGACGTCTTTAGAAAATGGTATTTATTTAATGCAGTTTACTTTTGATAAGAAGCGCATTACAAAGAAACTAATTTTGAAATAGCAAACAGTACATCTATTTTTTATGGAAGCCCTCGCAACTCTTGTGAGGGTTTTTATGTTTTAATGATAGAACTTAAAAATTTTCGAGGCTTCATTATAAGCACTTTCAAAACACATGGCATTAAGATCATGAGCTTTCTTTTGGGTAAAGTAAGAAAACATTCTTTCGGTAGGCATGTTTCCTGTTAATTCATCTTTAGCCATAGGGCATCCGCCAAAACCTTGAATAGCCCCATCAAAACGTCTGCATCCGGCAAGGTAAGCCGCATCCACTTTTTCAAACCACGTTGTTGGTGTGGTATGGAGGTGAGCACCAAATTCTATATTTGAATATTCACGAATTAAATTTGAGAATAAATAATTGATGTTTTCAGCATCTGAACTACCAATAGTATCACTTAAGGATAGAATCTTTACACCCATTTTAGATAAGCGTTCAGTCCACTCCCCTACAATATCTACATTCCATGGATCACCATACGGATTTCCAAATCCCATAGAAATATACACCACAACTTGCTTATTACTCTTATCGGCAATTTCAAGGATTTCAGATAGCGTTACTACAGATTCTGCAATAGTCTTATGCGTATTTCGCATCTGAAAGTTTTCTGATATTGAAAACGGAAACCCTAAATAATCAATCGCTTTATGTACAGAGGCATCGTTAGCACCTCTGGTATTAGCAATAATTGCCAAGAGCTTACTCTTGGTTTTACTTAAGTCTAATTGAGCTAATACTTCGGCAGTATCTACCATTTGCGGAATCGCTTTTGGGGATACAAAACTTCCAAAATCAATGGTATCAAAACCAACGCGTAATAAGGATTGAATGTATTGTACTTTTTTTTCTGTTGGAATAAAAGCTTTAATGCCTTGCATGGCATCCCTTGGACATTCTATGATTTTAACCGGCTTGTTCATTAGTTCAAATATACATTAATTGAAATTGAATTTAAACTCGAAATTAGATTTCAAAATAAAATAGTCAACTTGTAAATGCCATTGCTTTGGTATAAATAAATACTCATTTTAGACATACCACTGGTATTCAGAGCCTATTTACCAATTGAACACGGCGGGTCCTAAAAAACCAAACCACAATGCGTAACCTGCTACGCTACCAAGACCTCCTGCGAGGATAAATGAAAACCGATAGCTTAAGGGTATAATTTTAAATACCACATAACCTGAAATGAGTAGTCCAATCACTAAGGTTAGTGTTGGTATCATCCATTCATTAAAACCCAAATCTCTAGAAATCTTAAATTCATCTCCCTGAAAATTCGATTGAGAATAAAATAGGGCTTCATAAGAAGCTAGTATAAAATTAAAGACCTCACGAAGCGCAAATAGTGCCATAAATACAGCAAGCCAATCTAGAGTCCTAAATTGAACCCGCCATTTTTTTCGTCTTAAAAAAGAAGTAATATACCTATACCACTTGTTAGTAAGGTTTGAGCGGGACCTCCTAGCGTAATGAATTTGTCGTGTAATTTATAGGTTTCATTGTAGGGATATCTTTCCATTACAATTTTATCTAAAGCTTGAAGTTTTATTTTTACATCTTCAGGCCATTCATCATAATCTAGATCACCGTAGGGTTCAGATAGTCTTTTAATTGCTTGTACCTCTTGATCTTCAGAAAAATCTTGACTATATCCCATACTGCCATAATTTAAGGTTGTGTTGTAACCAAAATAGTTTGCAACGGCAATATGACCCCATTCATGAGAAAGCGTACCGATAACAGTAAAAAGCATAAAAGAGAGGAAAATAGCAATAATAAATCTCGGAATAATCTTAAACCTTAGCATTTCACTAAGTTAAAATAAAAATCGCAATGCCAACAAAAACAATTATTTGAAGCCATTTTAAGACTAAACCAGAATTTTTATGTTTTAAGGTATAGCGCTTTATTTTACCTGCCAATAGGGCTATGGCAGTGAAAATGATAAAAGATACGAGCATAAAAATACCACCCAAAATATAGAATTGAATCACGGTATTCATAGTCTCGCTAAATAAAAACCCAGGAAAAAAAGCCAGAAAGAAAATGGTGACTTTAGGGTTAAGCACATTCATAAAAAAGCCTTGTACAAAACATTTTTTTAGACTCTTCTTGGGCATATGGTCAGCACTAAAATGGATTTCAGCATTAGACCTAAATACTTTATAAGCGAGAAATAAAAGGTAACAGGCGCCTAAGATTTTAATTCCTAAAAATAAGTTCTCATTAGCTTTAATAAGGGCAGATATCCCAAAAGCGAGTAAAGTAGTATGAACAATACATCCCGAAATTAAGCCACAAACCGTGGCCATTCCATAAGACTTCCCATTTGCGATACTTTGCACTAAAACATAGATATTATCTGGTCCTGGCGAAAGCGCCAGTGCAGAAGTGGCTATGATAAAAGAAATAAGAATATCGTAACTCAAAGGATCAGCATAAAAATTTCAAATGACGCAAAACTAAGGCATCGTTTACTTTAGTAAAGCCTTATTAATTTGTTTAATTAAAGCAGGCCCTTCATAAATAAAGCCGGTATACACCTGAACCAAGTCGGCACCAGCATCTAATTTCTCTAAAGCATCTTCGGCAGAATGAATCCCTCCTACTCCAATAATTGGGAACGCCTTGTTACTTTTATCGGCTAAGTATTTAATGACTTTGGTTGATTTTGTTTTAATAGGTTGTCCACTTAAACCTCCATTTCCTATTTCGTCTAATCGGGCGTCACTCGTTTTTAAACCTGTTCTATCAATAGATGTATTACTTGCAATAACGCCATCGAGATTGGTTTCTGCAATTAATTCTATAATTTCATCCAATTGTATGTCGTTTAAATCGGGTGCGATTTTAAGAAGAATTGGCTTTTGGGTATCAAAATTAGCGTTAGCACTTTGCACGCTAGAAATTAACTCTAATAAATAGTCTTTATCGTTTAATTTAGCATGGCTTCCTACGTTTGGACAACTCACATTAAGTACAAAATAATCGACATAAGGGTGCAAAGCATTAAAACATTCCAAATAATCTTTGGTATAATCCTCTGGACGTGTTTGCGTATTTTTCCCAATATTTCCACCAATAATAAGTTGGCCTTTATTCTTTTTTAATTGCGTTATTGCCGCCTCAAGCCCTTCATTATTAAAGCCCATTCTATTGATAATCCCTTTATCATCCTTTAAACGGAATAATCGTTTTTTAGGGTTTCCTTCTTGTGCTTTTGGGGTTACGGTTCCTATTTCAATAAAGCCAAATCCAAAATTAGCAAGATCATTATATAACACCGCATTTTTATCAAAACCAGCCGCTAAGCCTACAGGATTTTTAAAGGTAAGTCCAAATAACTGACGTTCTAGTTGTTTATCTTCAACCACAAACAGCGCTTTAAATAGGGCTTTAAATCCTGGTATTTTAGATAAGGTTCTCACCATAGAAAAGGTAAAATAATGTACTTTTTCAGGATCGAAAGAAAATAATATGGGTCTAATAATAGCTTTATACATAAGAAGAATTTTGCGAGACAAAAATAAACAACTCCTCGCTAAAATAAAGCATTCCATAAGCTAATAATTTTAACAGAAACTGTTATATATCATTATTTTTAGCTAAGAATTTTCTTAACTTTGAAATCCAAACCAAAATCAAATTATCATGAAAAAAATTATCGTTCCTGTTGATTTTTCAAAACATTCGGAATATGCTTTAGAAACCGCTGCTGAATTAGCGAAACAACACGATGCAGAATTAATTGTAATGCATATGCTAGAAATGTCTGAATCTATCTTTTCAGCTTCGTTAACAGAACGTAATGACGAAAATGCTTTTATGCTTTTGGTCGCTAAAAAGGAGTTTGATACATTTTTAGACCAACCTTATCTAGAAGGTCTTAAGGTTACTCCAATGATTAAATATTTAAAAGTATTAAATGAAGTTGCTACAGTGGCTAAAGAGGTGAATGCCGATATCATTGTTATGGGCTCTAGAGGTCATAATGATTACGACGGTGTATTTACAGGTTCTAATACTGAAAAAGTAGTTCGGCATAGCGACACGCCAGTATTAATTGTAAAGTCTAAACCAAGCGCTGTTAACTTTAACCATATTGTATTGGCTACAGATTTTTCAGAAGAAAGTATTCCTGCTATAACTAAAGCCTTAAACTTATTAAAAGAATTAGGTCAAGAGATTACACTATTAAACATTAATACACCAAACTTAGGCTTTTTAAGTACGGATGAAGTTGATGAAAAAATAGCTTTATTCTTAGAAAAAGCGAAATTAACAGAGAAAGATGTTACTATTGCACGTATAGCAGACCATAGTATAGAAGGTGGAATTTCTAGTTATATTAGACGTTCTAAAGCTGATGCTGTTTCTGTAATAACACACGGAAGAAAAGGCTTAAATCACTTTTTCAGTGGTAGCATTTCTGAAGATATCGTAAACCACGTGAAGCTTCCTGTGGTTACTTTTAAACTTTAATGATTACAATTTAAATAAAATTATGCAGCATATCATAGATCGTTTTATCGGTTATGTTACTATTGATACGGAATCTGATCCAAATTCAGAAACCACTCCGAGTACCGCTAAACAATGGGATTTAGCTAACAAATTAGTAGAAGAATTAAAAGCCATAGGATTAAGTGATGTAACCATAGATGATAACGCCTACATTATGGCCACATTACCTAGTAATGTAGAGCATGATGTTCCTGTTATTGGCTTTATATCGCATTTTGACACCTCTCCAGATTTTACAGGAGCCAACGTAAAACCTCAGATTATTGAGAATTACGATGGTAAAGATATTGTTTTAAATGCTGAACAAAACATTATCCTATCGCCAGATTATTTTGAAGATTTGTTGCAATACAAAGGACAAACTTTAATTACTACCGACGGAACTACACTTTTAGGTGCTGATGACAAAGCCGGGATTACAGAGATTGTAACGGCGATGGAATACCTTATTAATCATCCTGAAATTAAGCACGGAACCTTAAAAGTTGGGTTTACACCTGATGAAGAAATTGGTAGAGGTGCTCATAAATTTGATGTTGAAACATTTGGAGCCGACTGGGCCTACACCATGGATGGAAGTCAGGTTGGTGAGCTAGAATATGAAAACTTCAATGCCGCAGGTGCCAAAGTAACCGTTAAAGGTAAAATTGTACATCCAGGGTATGCGAAAGGTAAAATGATCAATTCTATGTACTATGCTACTGAATTTATTAATGTTTTACCACGTTTAGAAACACCAGAACACACGGAAGGTTATGAAGGTTTTTTCCACCTCCATAATATTGAAGGTGATGTTGAAGCCACAACGCTTGAGTATATTATTAGAGACCATGACAAAGATAAATTTGAAGCCCGAAAAGCTTTAATGGAAAAAATTGTCTCGGATCTTAATACCAAATATGAAAGTGAGATTTTTAATATTGAAATTAAAGATCAGTACTATAACATGAAAGAAAAAGTGGCTCCGGTAATGCATATCGTAGATATTGCAGAAGAAGCCATGAAAGCTGTTGGGGTTAAACCACTTATTAAAGCTATAAGAGGTGGTACAGATGGATCACAACTATCCTATATGGGATTACCTTGTCCTAACATCTTTGCTGGTGGACATAACTTCCATGGACGTTATGAATATGTTCCTGTAGAAAGTATTCAAAAAGCGGTTGAAGTAATTTGCAAAATTGCTGAATTAACGGCTGAAAAAAAATAAGTGTCCCTAATACGGAAGACTTTTAAAAGTTAGCAATATTATATTGCTAACTTTTTTTTTGCTTAACTTTAATCTATCCTAAGGGTTTCATTATAAAGATTAAGACCATGACAACGACACCTGCGCATGATAAACGTATTGCTGAAATGACCTTCGCTTCCGTTTATCCTCACTATATCACTAAAGTGGAAAAAAAAGGCCGCACTGTAGCAGAGCTTCATCAGGTCATAACCTGGCTTACCGGTTATACCGAAACCGATCTTACCCAACTGCTAAAAACTAAAGTTACTTTTGAAACGTTTTTTAAAAACGCTACCCTTCACCCTAACGCTAAATATATTACAGGGGTTATTTGTGGCTATCGAATAGAAGCCATAGAAACCCCATTAACCCAACAAGTACGTTACTTAGATAAACTTGTGGATGAGCTGGCTAAAGGCCGGAAAATGGATAAAATACTTCGTCAACCGAAATAAACCCGCTGCTCTACTTTCATTTTAAGCTGCAAAAAACTAAATTCATGTTAATTATTTTTTTATTTCTAAACGATTGGTTAGTTTTGTCCTGTAGTTAAATAGAAAGGTTTTTATCAACCTCAGAAATGGCAAGAAAAAAAGAATACAATAAAGAAGAGGTTTTAGAAAAAGCGATGCAGCTCTTTTGGAGAAATGGTTATGAGACCACTTCTATGCAGATGCTAGAAAAAGAAATGGGCATCAATAAGTTTTCTATATATTCTGCTTTTGGTAATAAACAGGGCTTATTTTTAGAAAGCCTAAACCATTACAAATTGAGAATCAATTCTATTTTTGAACCCTTAATACAAGGCACAAAAGGCTTAGAAGACATTAAGCAATTCTTTTATGACTCTGTACGTTCTAATTTTAATGATGAGGCTTTAAAAGGATGTTTAGTAACCAATACGTATAATGAATTTTCAGAAAGTGAAGACGTTTTAATCAAAGAACAAATGACTTCGTTTATGGAAGATTTAAAAGCCATTTTTATTGAAAAGCTACAAATGGATCCTAATAAAGATCAGGAAACCGTTTTAAAACAAGCTAATTATTTATTATTAGCAAAGCACGGTCTAGCGGCCGCAGCTAGGGTTAATACCCCAAAAGAAATTAAAGATTATATAGAAATGACCTTTAAAAACCTCTAAGGTTTTTTTTACAACAAAACTAAACGATTGTTTAGATATTATAAATTAAATAGAAAAAAGAAAAATTATGACAACTTTAAAAATTCACGATTTAGAAAGTGCACCTGAAGAAGGAAAAGCATTATTAGAAAACTCTCAAAAAGCTTACGGTATGATTCCTGGATTACACGGTGTATTAGCCGGAGCTCCAAAAATATTAGAAGCTTACCAAACTTTACATGAATTGTTTACGCAAACCTCATTTAACGAGGAAGAATTAACTGTCGTATGGCAAACCATTAACGTAGAGCACGCGTGTCATTATTGTGTACCTGCACATACCGGAATAGCGCATATGATGAAAGTTGATAATGATATCACCGAGGCCTTACGTAACGAAACTCCATTAGAAAGTGCTAAATTAGAAGCTTTACGTACAATGACCTTAACTATTGTTCGTAACCGTGGTAATGTAACACAAGATGATTTAGAGGCGTTCTACGCTGCAGGTTATGGCGAAGCACAAGTCTTAGAAATTATCTTAGGATTATCTCAAAAAGTAATTAGTAATTACACCAATCATATTGCAAATACCCCAGTAGACGACGCTTTTAAGAAATTTAGCTGGTCTAAATAAGCGCTAAAATAATCCCTGTTTACCCCTATTGATTAATAGTTTAAACCTTCCGATCCCTATCGGAAGGTTTATTAATTTTACAACACTGAAACGTAAATTTTAAACCTATCGACAATGACAAAGACTTTAAAAATAGATATTGTATCTGATGTGGTCTGCCCTTGGTGTACTATTGGCTATAAACGTTTAGAAAAAGCCATTTCAGAACTTGGTCTTGAAGACCGTGTAGAGATTGAATGGCAACCTTTTGAACTGAATCCTAATATGCCTGCAGACGGTCAAGACCTCACAGAACATATCAATGAGAAATACGGTGCAACTTTAGAACAACAAAAGGCCTCACAAGCCCAAATGGCAGCACATGGTGAAGAACTTGGTTTTACTTTTGACTACTTTGATGACATGCGAATGGTTAACACCTTTGACGCCCATATTTTATTAGACTATGCTAAGACCTTTAAAAAGCAAACCGCTTTAAAAATGCGTCTAACCACCGCTTTTTTTAGTGAACGTCAAGATGTATCTGATCGTGAGGTTTTAAAGCAAGCCTTATTAGATGTAGGCCTAAATGCTGAAGAAGCCTTAGCCAAATTAGATCTAGAATCAGAACAAGAAAAAATTAGAACCGAACAATCTTATTGGAAGAATTTAGGCGTTAATTCTGTCCCAACGTTTGTTTTTGACCGTAAAAGTGCCCTAACGGGAGCCCAACCTACGGACACCTTTAAGCAAGTCTTAAACGAATTACTTTAAAGGCTTAAAACGCTTTGCCAAGAACAGCTTTGACTGTTCTGTATAAGGCATAAAAAAAAGACCATTCAAATAATGAATGGTCTTTTTTTATATAAATACCTTTAGCTTATTTAGTCGCTGCAGGTGCATTTAATTTATTACTCATTTCCATAGAAATTGCAGAACGGTCAAACTTAATTTTCCCTGCTAATGTTTCAATAATACAACTATTATCTTTGTCATTTAATTCTACAATCTTTCCGTGCATACCACTTTTGGTTATCACACGATCACCACGTTTTAATTCGCTGGCAAATTTTTTCTCTTGTTTAGAGCGTTTCATTTGTGGTGCAATCATAAAGAAATACATCACTGCAAAAATAGCGATAAACGGTAAAAATGATCCTATTGCGTCCATTTAGTAATTTGTTATATGTAATAATTAATCGTGGTTATGTCCTTCATGACCTGGCTGCGTAGAGTATTTTCTAGGTGCAGCAGCATTATCAGTCGCTAAAGGATTAACTTTAGTTGTTGTCGTTCTTACTGGAGTTGTAGCAGCATTAGGATCTTTGTTAATGAATGCTGAAATTCTTACAGGAATTTGTCCTTTTTCAGTATTTGTAATCATCGTTAAAGACTTTGTTACTTTACCGTTTCCTCTACCGTTAAATTTAACTGTAAATTCTCCAGTTTCTCCTGGCTGAACTTCTTTTGTATAGTTTGTTGGTACAGTACATCCACAAGTACTTTTAATATCACTAACCACTAACATAGAGTTTCCTGTGTTTGTATATTTAAAAACAGTTTCTTGTGGAGTCCCATTTTCAATATTTCCAAAATCGTGCTCGGTCTTGTCTAAAGAAATTACAGCAAAATCACCTGCATTTGCATCTCTTTCAGCAGCAACCGCTACATTTTCGTCTTTTACTTTGCTTGCTGCATCATCTTTACAAGATGTAAACGCTACCATGCATAATGCACTAAGTCCTAAAATTACTTTTTTCATTACTATTAAATATTTATTAAAATTAGATTTCAATTTCGGCAAGCGAAGTTAATAATTATTTCAAGGTATTAAAATTTTTAGCGCTTTGTTAACACTTCGTTTGTAAGGCCTGCCTTAGCTGCGACGAAATCTTAATGCTCTAAACCTCTTCCCTTTTTTATGTCACTCCTAGGTAATAAGCTTTAATCTTTATATCTAATGTTCTCAGGTAGAAGGCTTAACTACATTAAACCTCTCCCCGTTTTCATATGAATATTATCGGCTTGGTATTCCTTAACAATTTTATCTAAAATACCATTAATAAAGTAGCTACTTTTTGGCGTCGAATACTCTTTGGCAATTTCTAAATATTCGTTAATTGTTACTTTATGAGGAATTGATGGGAATTTCTGAAATTCACAAAGTGCCATCTTCAATAAAACACCATCTAAACTGGCTAAACGCTCCGAGTCCCAATTGGTTGTTTTTTTACTGATCTCCTCTGCAAACTTTGAATTGTTTAAGAAGGTTTTCTTAAATAATTCAATAGCAAAATCACGATCTTCTTCATCTTTATACAAGTCAGGCAATAAAGCCGTTTCAGGAGAACTTAATTTAAGTTTACGAAGTACTTTAAGCATGGCTGTGTTTACCACTGGTAAATCATCAATCCACGTTAATTTTTTATCTTCAAAGAAATCAAAAAGCTTCTCGTTAGGCGCTATAATTTCAGTAAAAACATCAATTACAAACTGCTTATCTCTTTTAAAGTTTGGTTCCTCTTCTTCGGTATAAGCCTTATAGATATCGCTCTTTAAAATGGCTTTAAAAAGTAGATCGACATAATCAAACTCTAAATCCCAGAAATTCAGCTTTTGGCTAGAGATCACATCCTTTAACATCGTATTACTACTGATGGCATGAAGAACTTGATTTTCTTGAAATTTAAGATCCGGATTTTTATCTGCCGCTGTGCCTAATAATTTATTCTGCAACTTTTGGTTATGACTCTTACTCTTCTTGTGAAGTTCTGTTAATAAAGCCAACAGTGATAAATACAAATCGTACATACCATCTAAACTCTGTAATAGAAACTTTTGTTCCTTTATTAAATCATCACTTTCTGTCCCCTTAAAAGCATACATAGATTGCATAACTTTAATTCTGATGTGTCTTCTGTTTAGCATGTGTAAGAACTCACTTTATTTATGGTTTATTAAAAAAAGGTGAATCTCTAAAAAGATTCACCTTGCAAAAATACTATTAATTAATTTTTATATCAGAATTTAATCTGGACTATTTTAAGTTTTCTCGCTTACGTGTTTCAATACGCTCTCTAGCAATATTTAAAGCCGCATCATTTGTGGTCAGTTTATTCACCTTCGCGTTATCTAAAATTTCTAAGGTTGTATTATAGATATTTTCAGTTTTACGCATAATTTCTTGGCGGTCGTAATTTTCTAATTCAGCATAAACGTTGATAATACCACCGGCATTAATTAAGAAATCTGGCGCGTAAACGATACCGCGTTCTTGTAAAATTAAACCATGCTTATTTTCTTCGGCTAACTGATTATTAGCTGCACCAGCAATAACTTTAGCTTTAAGCTTATGAATTGTATCATTATTTATGGTAGCTCCTAATGCACAAGGCGCATAGATATCCATCTCCTCGCTATAAATATCATTACCACCATAGATGGTTACACCATATTTAGAACGCACCTCTTCTAAACGCTCTTGGCTTATATCTGAAATCGTTACATTAGCACCTTCGTTAACCAAATGCTCTACTAAAGCTTCACCAACGTTACCGATACCTTGAACAAATACATTCTTATCTTCTAAGATATCAGATCCGAATTGAAATTTCGAAGCTGCCTTCATTCCCATAAATACACCATAAGCTGTAATTGGAGAAGGGTTTCCTGCACCACCTTTACTTTCTGAAATACCAGTAACATAAGGGGTCACCTCTCTTACGGTATCCATATCTTCAGTAGCCATCCCTACATCCTCAGCTGTAATATAGCGTCCGCTTAAAGAATGAACAAACTCACCAAAACGTCGCATTAATTCTGGTGTCTTTTGGGTTTTAGCATCGCCAATAATAACCGCTTTACCACCACCTAAGTTTAGGCCGGTAATTGCTGACTTAAAGGTCATTCCACGAGATAAACGCAGCACATCATTTAGCGCTTCCCACTCGTTTTGATAATTCCACATTCTTGTACCACCCAAAGCTGGTCCTAAAACTGTATTATGAATACCAATTATAGCTTTTAAACCAGTATCTTTGTCATTGCAAAAAACAATTTGCTCATGATCGTCAAAAGAATTTTGTCCGAAAACCGGATCTATTTTATGGAGTTCTTTTGAAGTAATTATTTCTGATGTCATGTTACTTTAAATTAAGGGTGTCTACAGATATTCTAAAAAGCATGCAAAAGTAAATTATAAATAAAGGATTAGCAAAACATTAACTATTAAATACGATTCTCGTAATACTTTTGAGGGATTAAAACCTAGTATGAAAGCACTAAAACACCTACACAAATACTTTAATAAATACAGATATCGTTTAATCATTGGTATTATTATTACCATCATAGCCAAGGTGTTTGCCCTGTTTACGCCACGTTTAATAGGGAGCTCTATAAACATTGTTTCCGAACGATTGGACGGTACTATTTCTGATGAAATTTTTAAGCACGATTTAACAATCAACATCATTTATCTTGTTGGAGCGGCCATTTTAGCTGGAATATTTACCTTTTTAATGCGCCAAACCATTATAAACGTATCGCGATTTATAGAATTTGATTTAAAAAATGAGATTTATAAGCATTACCAAGTCTTATCCCTCAACTTTTATAAAACCAATAGAACAGGTGATTTAATGAACCGCATTAGTGAAGATGTGGGTAAAGTAAGAATGTATGTTGGTCCTGCTATTATGTATACCATTAATACAGTCACCTTATTTGTTATTGCTATTATTTATATGATAGACCGTTCACCATCATTAACCTTATACACCTTACTCCCGCTCCCTATTCTATCGGTAGTGATTTATAGATTAAGTCGTTTAATTAATAAGCGAAGTACCATTGTACAGCAATCCTTATCTACATTATCAACTTATTCTCAAGAGACTTTCAGTGGCATCTCTGTGATTAAATCTTATGGTATTGAACCTAGAACAAATAAAGAGTTTGAAGACCTTTCTGCAACCAATCGCGAAAAGCAAATTAACTTAACTAAAGTACAAGCCTTATTTTTCCCTATGATGATTTTACTCATTGGTGTAAGTAACCTCATCGTTATCTATGTAGGTGGGATGCAATATATGGCTGGTGAAATTGAAAAAATAGGAACCATTGCAGAATTTATTATTTATGTAAATATGCTTACTTGGCCCGTAGCAACAGTTGGTTGGGTGACGTCTTTAGTACAGCAAGCTGAAGCATCACAAGAGCGTATTAATGAATTTTTAAATACCCAGCCCGATATTCAGAATAATACCCCTGAATTAACCCCAATTAAAGGCGATATTACCTTTAAGAATGTATCATTCACTTATCCTGACACTAATATAGAAGCCTTAAAAGATGTAAGTTTCACATTACAATCTGGGCAAACATTGGCTATTTTAGGTAAAACAGGTTCGGGTAAATCTACCATCTTAGATCTCATTGGTCGTTTGTATGATATTGATCAAGGCCAAGTTTTAATAGATCAAACTCCGATTTCAGAATTAAACTTAAACAGTTTAAGAGAAAGTATCGGCTATGTGCCACAAGATGCTTTTCTATTTTCAGACAGTATAAAAAACAACATCAAATTCGGAAAAGAAGACGCTACCGATGAAGAGGTTATTGCTGCAGCGACCAACGCTAAAGTTCATAAAAATATTATTGGCTTTACTAAAGGCTATGATACGGTTTTAGGCGAACGTGGCATTACCTTATCTGGAGGTCAGAAACAACGGGTTTCCATCGCTAGAGCCATTATAAAACAGCCTGAAATATTGTTGTTTGATGACTGCCTCTCTGCGGTAGATACAGAAACCGAAGAGAAAATCTTAAAGAATTTGGTAAAATTAACGAAAGATAAAACCACCATTATTGTAAGTCACCGTATCTCTTCTGCCAAAAACGCAGACCATATTATTATCCTCGATGATGGAAAAGTTATAGAGTCTGGAAACCACGATACGCTTATTAATTCTGACGGGTATTATAAGGAGTTATACAACAAACAACGCTCTGAAAAAGAAATGTAGTTATTTGTTGTTTAGCTTACTTTTTTTTTAGATTTTTGGATTGAAATTAAAATAGATTGAGTTATGAGTGATTATGAAATGACGGACAAAGAAGAAATATACTCTAAAGTATTACGTGCAGGGAGAAGAACCTATTTCTTTGATGTTAGAGCTACCAAAGCTGGAGATTATTATTTAACGGTTACTGAGAGTAAGAAATTTACGAATGATGATGGATCTTTCTACTACAAAAAGCATAAAATTTACTTATACAAAGAAGACTTTACAGAATTTAAAGAGATCTTAGCTGAAATGACAGACTATATCATTAGCGAAAAGGGTCAAGAAGTGATTAGCGAACGTCACCAAAAAGATTTTAAGCGTGATGATGAATTTGTAACGCTTGAAGCTAAAACACCAGAAGATACTAAAAACGCAGAAAGTTTTACAGATATCAGTTTTGACGATATTTAAAACCAATCGTATTAAAATAACCTTTTTAAAGCCCTGATATATTTATCAGGGTTTTATAATTAATTACATTTTAAGACAGGACACTTCCATTTTTTACCGTTTGTTCGGGTTGTAGTAAAAAGACATCTTTAGCTTTAACAGCACCAACCACTAAACATTCGCTCATAAAATTAGCAATTTGCTTCTTTGGGAAGTTCACAACAGCCACAATTTGCCGTCCCAACAAATCTTCTTTTTGATATTGTGTTGTAATTTGTGCAGACGTTTTTTTCACCCCTAAGGCTCCAAAGTCAATGACTAACTGATATGCCGGCCGGTGCGCTTTAGGAAAGTCATGAACTTTTATAATGGTTCCTATTCGTAAATCAACTTTTGTAAAGTCTTCAAATGTTACTATCTTTTCCATGTCTATAACAAAGGGCAATTTAATTGTCCGCTAAAAACAAATATACAGAAATAATGGCTCGCACAGAATCTAACATGTTGCCCCTTGGCACTAAAGCCCCTCAATTTAAACTTACAGATACTGTAGATAACACTAAAAAATCACTTCAAGAATTAAAAGGCACTAAAGGTACTTTGGTAATGTTTATTTGCAACCACTGCCCTTTTGTACTTCATGTAAGTTCAGAGTTATCGCAATTGGCAAAAGATTATATTTCTAAAGGGATTAACTGTATTGCAATTTCAAGTAATGATGTTGCTAATTACCCACAAGACCGACCAGAGTTAATGGCAGAACACGCTATTAATGAAGATTATATTTTCCCTTATTTATACGATCAGACGCAAAATGTAGCCAAAGCTTATGAAGCAGCTTGTACGCCAGATTTTTTCTTGTTTGATTCTGATTTAAGTTTGGTTTATACCGGACAACTAGACGATTCTAGACCCGATAATGGTATTCCTGTAACCGGAAAAGACCTCAGAGCCGCCATGACCGCCTTAGTGAATAATACACCTATAGATCCCGACCAAAAACCGAGCTTAGGTTGTGGTATAAAATGGAAATAATAAAGCAAGAGCGTTAGCAACTTTAACGGAAGCCCTAGCCGCAATAAAACGATAAGCCTTAATTGTTTTTAAAGCCGTCTGTATGAGCTATAAAACCTTTGAAACCGACAGATTAATCATAAGACCGACGACTTTAGAGGATGCTAGTTTTATACTTCAGCTTTTAAATAGTCCTTCTTGGTTAAAATATATTGGCGACAGAAACGTACATACCATAGCGGAGGCCGAGGATTATATCAGCCAAAAAATTACAGCACAACTAGAACGGTTAGGGTTTGCCAATTACACCATTATAAGAAAGCAAGATTTCACAAAAATTGGAACCTGCGGATTGTACGATCGAGAAGGTCTAGAAGGTGTTGATATCGGTTTTGCTTTTCTTTCTGACTATACCGGAAAAGGCTATGCCTACGAAGCTGCAAACCGAGTATTGACTGCCGCTTTTAATGATTTTAACCTTCAGGAAGTCTGTGCTATTACGGATAAAGATAATTTCGCTTCACAAAGGCTTCTTGAAAAATTAGGTCTACAACCCGCTGGAGAAATTGCATTCCCTGAAAGTGAAGATCCTCTTTTATTATACAATATAAAGCCGTAAAAGCGCCTTTTCCTTATCCTTTTAAAGATTTCCTCCTCCTTAATAAAGGGCCTGTTAGTTTTCAATTTTATTGATTATATTAGTCACATATTCAAAGTTATAAGCTAAGAATACAACCGGCAATCAATCTTTAATTAATGAACCCTTTTATGAGAAATATATTGACCTTAATTTTACTTCTTACTTCTCTTTTCCTACAAGCCCAATATTTTCAGGCGCAATTACAATTAACAGATGGCAGTATCTTACAGGGTTATGCCAAACTACCATCTAATAAACTTTTTGAAAATAGTGTTAAATTTAAAAGTACAGAGAAAGGAAAAACGGAAAAAATTAAAGATAGCGAATTATCAAAAATCCTTATCACATCTAAGCAAGGCGTTCAATTTTTATTTGAAAGGCTCAACGTAGTCCATTTATTTAAATCTTTGGGAAAAGATTACGAAATGGAAAAGACAAAAAAACATTGGCAATTGCGCTTCCATACCAATGATCTTCTCAACTGTTATGCCTTAGCGCAACGCTATAAATTAGACAAAAATGGTATGATGCACTCTATAACAGGAGCCCATTCCATGTGGGAGTTTTTATATTTCACTTTACAGCGACGTGAAGAAGACAAAACCTACATTGTAAACGCTAAAGGCTTTTCAAACGGGCAAGTACGAAAAGCAATGGCCCTCTTTTTTAAAGACAGTCCAGAATTTGTAGAACGTATAGAAAATAAAGATTTTAAGAATGCTAATGTTAGCGATGTGGCAGATGCCTATGCCGCGTTAAAATCCTAATGTTTTACACAATATTTAGAAGCCAACTCTTCTTAAGCCCAAGGAGAATATTATCTTTGTAAAGCATCCAAAACAATAGGTTTTATGATTTTTATTGATAACGAAGGGCATACAGATCCTAAATTAAACTTGGCATTAGAAGAACACATTCTTAGACATTTTGATGCCTCTACGGACTATTTACTGTTTTATATTAACGCCCCTTCCATTATAATAGGTCGTAACCAAAATACCTTAGAAGAGATTAACCAAGAATATATTGAAGCGAACAATATTCATGTGGTAAGACGGGTTTCTGGTGGCGGTGCGGTGTATCATGACTTGGGGAACTTAAACTTTAGCTTTATCACGAATCACGATGGAAAAAGCATTAGCAACTTTAAAAAATTTACAGCTCCGGTCATTAAGGTTTTAAACGCTATGGGGGTTGCCGCAGAATTAAAAGGTCGTAACGATATCTTAGTAAACGAACAAAAAATTTCGGGGACCGCACAATTCTCTACTGGAAAGCGCATGATTAGTCACGGAACCTTGTTGTTTAACACAGATATGAGTGAAGTGGTAAAAGCGCTTCAAGTTAAAATGAGCAAAATACAATCTAAAGGGCACAAATCTGTACGCAGTCGTGTGGCTAATATTAGTGATTTTTTAGAGACGCCCTTAAGCATGACCGATTTTAAATCGGAGTTACTTCAAGGCTTATACGAAGCTAGTGAGCCTTTTGAAACTTATAGGCTAACCGAAGCCGAATGGAAAGCGGTTTATGACTTAAAAGCCGAAAAATATGATCTGTGGGACTGGAATTACGGACGCTCCCCGAAGTTTAATATTCAGCGGAATAAACGATTTCCTATCGGCGAAATTGACCTTCGTATTTTTGTTGAAAAAGGTCATATTTCAGATTTTAAAATCTTTGGTGATTTCTTTGGAAGACAACCGGTTTCAGACCTTGAAAACTTGCTCATTGGAGTGCCTTATGACAAACATGAAATAAGTAAAGCCCTAGAATCCGTGGCTATCGAGCATTATTTTGGAACTCTTGAAAAATCAGATTTCTTAACGCTAGTCTATGGAAATGATTAAGACCTACGCCTTATAACACATACCAATACACCATAAAAAAATGGCAAATGGCACCACCTAACACAAACAAATGCCAGATCACATGGTTATACGGAATTTTATTAATGGCGTAAAAAATAATGCCAACGGTGTAGAATAATCCACCTGCAAAAAGCCATAATATACCATCAGACCCCATTTCAATGGAAAGGTTTGAAAAATCAAAAACAATAAGCCATCCCATTACCAAATAAAGTAATGTTGAAAATATTTCGAATCGGCCCGTAAAAAACAGTTTTAAAATCACACCAAAAGCAGCGATACCCCAAACGGTATAAAACAACACCCAACCTAAACTATCGGGAAGAACAAGCAATAATACAGGCGTGTACGTCCCTGCGATAAGCACATAAATACTAATATGATCTACAATTCTAAAATAGTATTTGCGTTGTTCATCTTCAACGGCGTGGTACAAGGTTGAGGCTAAGAATAAAATTATAATAGACAGCCCATAAACGATGACGCTAAACACGCTCCACGGCGTAAGCTTATCGGCATTAAGAAGCAATAAGACTAAGGCTACAACCCCTAATAAGGCCCCAATACCATGCGTCCAGGCATTGAGTAACTCTTCTCGTTTTGTTTGAATTCTCATCTTTAATAATGCTTATCTGAAGTCGTTGCTTTTGGTGCTGCCCATTTACTTACACAGCTATAAAAATCAATATCAAAAGCCGGATCTTGGCGCTTTAAACGTTCACTTTGAAAGGCCCGTTGCAAAATATCTTCAATTAAATAATCTTCTTCAACATCAATTGGAGCAAACTCTCGTTTTAAAGAAATATCGAATAAACTCGCGGTACTATTAAACCAAAAGGCACGCCAACCATTTCTGAGTTCTTTAATAAGTTCAAAGGTGGTTCTTCCGGTTTGCCGATGTATCAGTTTCACTAAGATTTGCCCTTCCGTTTTGGTGAGTTTTTTTAGTTCTGATGAAAATTCATCTTGTATGTATTTCTGAATTATTTTAGCATAACGTTTTTTATCGCGCTTACTTTCTAACCCTTCCAATCTGGCTTGAAGCGTTTCTAAACGTTCTGCAGCCAATTTGGCATACGGATATACTTTTAAGGTTTTTCGTCTTAAAATAATATAACGGATTCGAGATTTGCGATCAGAAAATTTTAGAGGTGGCAAAACCAAAACCTCATTTAAATCTACGCTGGTTACAGGAATAGAGTCGCCTTCAATAATCATATAATGCACCACTGTAGAGTCTTGCTCAACGGGATCTATTTGGGCATTCAAAATCAATGAAAAAAACAATGCTATATAAGTACAGTACTTCATGAATAAATAGCCTACTAAAATCGTTCCAAAAATGCTTTTTGTGTCATTTCAAAATTACTAATATTTGTGCGCTCTAGACTTAAATTCTTCAACTTATTCTCCTCTTTTTTTTATGTGATGAGCGCTGTGTATGGAAGTTAAAAGGTATAAAAAAACCTTTCAGAATACATACATCTGAAAGGTCTTTAACATCATTTTAATACGATTTACAACTGCTGACGGTTGTCTACAGAGTTTCTGTCAATGAGTTTATTATAAGGGTCTACCCCCACTTCGGTTGGTTTTTCATCTACAATGATAGAAATGGTATTATGAATGGCCGTTATTTTATGCTTCTTTAAATAAAGTTGCTTTTCTTCCATTTTTCCATCAACATTATGGCTCGTGAACACGCCAACATCAATATAGTCTTGTAAAGGCAGAGATAAAATAGGTTTGGTTCTCCCTTCAGGCACATAAGAAATAGAATCTCTACCAGGTTCAGAAAATAATTGCTTTCCTTTTTCGTCGTTTCTATATTTACTTACTTCAAATTCTATATCCACTTTATACTGTCCGTTGTCCAAGGCCGTACTGCTCACATTTTTTATGCTATTATCATAAAGCGTTATGGTTTCAAACATATCTTTAATCACATATTGAAGGCTATCAGGAGTCACGGCTTTTATATGATTTACCATATCTATAGACGTTGTATAAGGAGGTTCTTGAAATTTCACCTTCTCTACATAGGTTTTTAAGGCGGCATTTAAAACCGTTTCACCTATATAATCACTTAAAGCATAAAACACCAAAGAGCCTTTTTGATAACGAATATAACCTTGTCCGTCGTTGTACATCAATGGTTTTTCGCGTTTACTCTCAAAGGTGCGTTGAAAGAGGTAATCATCTAAAGCGCGCTTAAGAAATTTACGCATTTGAGGTTTTCCTAACTCCTTTTCTAAAACTTTAAGAGCCACATATTCCGACAAACTTTCAGATAACATGGTTGCTCCTAAAACATCAGCGCCAATAACTTGATGAGCCCACCACTGGTGTGCCACTTCGTGTACCGTAATAGCGTAGGTGTAATTAAGATCGCCATCTTCGCTATCCTCAACATCGGCAATAAACCCGGCATCTCCAGAAAACGGAATGGTATTAGGGAAGGACTGGGCAAATCCGCCACTAGGAAATTCAACAATTCTCAGTTGCTTGTGCTGATATAGACTGAAGTTTTCACTGTTATAAGCTAAGGACGCTTTCATCCCATCCATCATACTTTCGAGATTGTACTCGTGTCCTTTGTGATAATAAATTTCAAGATCGACGTCCTTCCACTTGTCTTTTTTAACCTCGTATTCTGCTGAATTATAAGCGTAAAAATTCAAGATTTTACTATCCATTTTGTAATGAAAATAGCGCCTTCCCTCTTTTACCCATTCTTTTTGCAGATAACCCGGAGCAATGGCAATTTGTCCCTCTGTGGTACTCACCGTGGTTTCAAAATCAATCCAATCACTATCTTTAGAAAGATAAGTGTTCCCTAACGCTGTAGAGTCTGAAGGATGTGGTTTTAATTGGTTTGGAGCTAAGCCATATTTTTCACGAGTTTTATCGTCAGTAAGTTCGCCTCCGTTATAACCTAAATTAGGAAAAAGCTCCATATTACTCACAAAAGTTCCATTTTTTATAACAGGCGAATTGTTAAGGAATAAGGTATTCGGTTTATTTTTAACCGTAAACTCTAAGCGTAAAGAATCCCCAGGTTGAAGCGTTTGCTTTAATTGATAAATATTGAAATTATATAAGGTATCTTCAGAAACCAGATTATTGTCTTTGTTGAATTTAAAAGTACTGTCATAATCGTTATAGTTAAGAAAGATACTATCTATACCCTGCTCCGTTTTATTAATCATGGTATAACGTCCTGAAGCTTCAAAATTTTGTGCTTCCGTAAATAGATCTAAGTCCACATCTACAGCGATAATGCGAGGCTGTGCATAGGCCTCATATTTTTTATATTTCTTTTCCCAATTCACTCTTAATTCCTCTTGTTCTTTAGAAGAATAGCGATCGTTTTGAATATTGGTTTCGTGATAAATGGTATACCCTAGAAGGAAAAATCCAACTAAAACGGCTACAAAAGTGATGGCAAATGTTGTTTTAAACCGAGCATTCGCGATCTCAATACGTTCTGAAAAGGAACTCGGAAGACCACGAACCCAAAATAAAGCCGCGATAAGCATGAGTACTAATCCTCCAAGGGTCCAATACAACTTATAAAACATATAACGCGGTAAGGACTCTCCATAACCATTCATGTCGTTATAGCTAAACCCAGAATCATCATTATATTTAAATAAGGGTTGCTCAATACCCGCCAAACTCAACAATGGAATTCCGATGGAAAGCACCAATAAAACAAATAATCCTAAATACGGATTTCTAATTAAGGTTTGTACCATAAGCGCTAAACAGGCCCAAATGACATAATTGATAAGTTTTAAACCAAACAGTTCTTTGATATACAGCCCTAATTCTATATCGAAATAGCCTTGATAAAGTTGAAATAAAATTCCTGCGACCATTATTACTGATAGCAGCAAAATCTGCATGAGTACAAGGGCTATAAATTTAGAGGCAAACAAGGACCAATTGGGTATGGGTGTGACGTCTTCTAATCCGTTAATATTAGCAATCTTACTCCGGTTGACTAACATTCCGGCATAGAGAAAGGTACAGATATTTATGGCGATGACAAATATTCCTCCGCCTTGTAGCATAAGCCAGGTTCTTGGATAAGAAGAGGCGCCAACTTGGCTTCCGGCTTCAGATAAGGCCACCAAAACAATAATAAGTCCGACCAGCACAATGCTGATAAATGCCCAACTTTTTACAATATATTTAAATTCAACTTGAGCTATTTTCCAAGTCGCCTTTAAGTTTTGAATAAAAGAATAATCATAGCTTACCTTTGGCAAATCGATCTTAACAATACCGCCAAAATTTCGCTTTGTAGCTCGCTCACCTTTCTTCTTTCTGAAAAATGAAAATGACATTGCATTTTGGCTGAATGAAAACAGTTTAAATACAATTCCAAAAATTAAACTCGCAATACCTAACCAGAGCAAACGGTTATACATAATCACTTCTTTAATAGGAATATGCAGTTCATTTTGCTCATAAACCGTCCAATAACGGGTATAATAACTCACTGCCGATGACCCAAAAGGATCAAATAGAGACGCTAAATAACGGTAGTCTTGATCGTAGAGAAAGTTGTCAGTAATACGTTGCACAAACAACAATAGAATAACGGTAATAAAACCCGCTGCAATATTCCTGGAGAAGGTCACAACCGCAAAAACAATAGCACCAAACAAGAGTATATTAGGTAAAATAAACAGCCAATAGGTATTGAGATACGACTGAAAATCAAAAGGTATTATTAAATCGGCATTTGTGCCAGGCAGTCGGTACCCGATAACCATACCAACCCCAATAGTCATTACAATTAGAGAGACCACCACAATAGCACTAAAAAATTTAGCGAATAAATAATTGGCTTTGGTAAACGGATAAGAATATAAAATGGAATGCATTTCGCTTTTAAAATCTCTATTTATAGAAGCTCCAATAATTGAAGGAAATAAAAAGAAAATTAAAATGGCTAATCCGTTAAACAAACCATTAACCCCAAGCGGTGCGTTTACAATTCGAGATGAACCCGTCGTTGCGGTGATACTATCAAAAATACCCGCTGTAGTTGCGGCCATAAATACGGCAATCACGAAAAAAATAGCCATATAAATATAAGTTACAGGCATTTTTAACCAGAATTTTAATTCATGAAAAAATATTGTAGAAAACATAGACGTACGTTTAAATGAATAAAATTAAAGGGCTGCAACAGGTTCGTCTGACTTTAAGGCAATAAAATAAACATCGTCTAGCTGAGGTTCTACAGCTATAAAATCGGCACTTGGCTGCACGTCATTAAACACACGGATATTAAGAGAATTATCTTCGTTATAATTAGAAGACAACACATTAAATTGGGCTTCATGAGCTTCTAAATCATCTCTATCAATAGTTTTAGTCCAAATACGATTTTTTAATTCTAAGCGCGCTTGCGTTGGAGTGGCTTGTTTTAAAATACGTCCTCCATTCAATATAGCCATATCATTACATAGTTCTTTAACGTCTTCTACAATATGGGTAGAGAAAATAACGGTACAATTGGTCCCCACTTCTCTTAAAACATTTAAAAAACGATGGCGTTCTGCCGGATCTAAGCCTGCGGTAGGCTCATCTACAATAATTAATTTCGGATTATTTAATAACAATTGAGCAATTCCAAAACGCTGTTTCATCCCTCCTGAATAGCCAGCCACGTATTTTTTACGCATCTCATAGAGGTTGGTAATTTCTAAAACTTCTTTAATTAAGGCTTGGCGTTCCGTTTTAGAATGAATGCCTTTCAAGGTGGCAAAATAATCTAATAACGCTTCGGCCGACATTTTTGGGTAAACGCCAAAAGATTGTGGTAAATACCCCAAGATCTTACGCAAAGCCATATTGTCTTCTAAGACATTGATATCACCAAAGGTAATAGTACCAGAATCGGGTTTCTGTAGTGTGGCAATGGTGCGCATTAAAGACGATTTCCCTGCTCCATTAGGCCCTAAGAGCCCAAACATTCCGGTTCCGATTTCAAGATTAAGATGATCTATAGCTTTTACGCCATTTTTATAGGTTTTAGTAAGGTCTTTAATTACCAGCTTCATAATTGGGTTCGTTTTGGATGATTGTAATATAGGTCTAAAAATAGCTGAATTTGTTACAAAAATTTCTTAAAGCGTTTTATAGCTGAATAAATCCTTTTATTTTTACAGAAATTCAAAAATTTACATATGGCTTCTAAAAGCATACTTAATAAAAAATCACTCGATTTTCTTGAAAAATATTTAAATAATGCCTCTCCTACAGGTTACGAATGGGAGGGTCAAAAAATCTGGATGGATTACCTAAAACCTTACGTTGATGAGTTTATCACTGACACTTATGGTTCTGCGGTAGCTGTTATAAACCCTGAAGCCAAATATAAAGTGGTGATTGAGGGACATGCCGATGAGATTTCATGGTATGTGAATTATATTTCTGATAACGGCTTACTCTACGTGGTAAGAAACGGTGGTAGTGATCACCAAATTGCACCGAGTAAAATTGTAAACATTCATACCAAAAATGGTATTGTTAAAGGGGTTTTCGGTTGGCCAGCTATTCATACTAGAAATAAATCTAAAGAAGAAGCTCCAAAACCTGACAATATTTGTATTGATATAGGAGCAAAAGACAAGGAAGAAGTTGAAAAAATGGGCGTTCATGTAGGTTGTGTTATCACTTACCCTGATGAATTTCACATCTTAAACGAAGATAAGTTTGTTTGTAGAGCTTTAGATAACCGTATGGGCGGATTTATGATTGCTGAAGTTGCACGTTTACTTAAAGAGAACAAACAAGAGTTAGATTTTGGACTTTACATTACAAACTCTGTACAAGAAGAAATTGGTTTACGTGGTGCAGAAATGATAACGCAGACCATTAAACCAAATGTTGCTATTGTAACGGACGTGACCCATGATACGACTACACCAATGATAGATCAGAAAACGCAAGGTTACGCTGAGATTGGTAAAGGACCGGTTGTCGCTTATGCCCCAGCCGTACAACAGAAATTGCGCGATTTAATTACAGATACTGCCGAAGAGAAAAATATTCCTTTTCAACGTGCCGCACTCTCTAGAGCAACAGGAACGGACACCGATGCCTTTGCCTATAGCAATGGTGGTGTAGCTTCAGCATTAATTTCTTTACCGCTACGTTATATGCATACCACTGTAGAAATGGTACATAGAGATGACGTAGAGAACGTGATTAAATTAATATATGAATCGTTATTGAAAATTGAGAACGGGGAAACCTTCAGCTATTTTAAATAATTAATTAAAAAGACCTGTTAGAGATTTCAAATCTAACAGGTCTATTTTTTTTACCATGGATGAATTCTTAGATATCGTTGACAAACAAGGTGTTTCTTTAGGGTATAAAGCTTTAAAATCTGAAGCGCATACTAAAGGGCTTTACCACAACACCATTCATTTATGGCTTTACACGCCAGAAGGCAAAATCTTACTACAACAACGCTCGCATAAAAAGGCCATATATCCCTTACTTTGGGATGTGTCGGTTGCCGGACATATAGATGCTGGGGAATCATTCATACAAGCAGCACTGCGCGAAACAAAAGAAGAAATAGGTTTAGAATTAACAGCCAATGCCCTTGAAAAAGTAGGCACTTTTCTCCATGAAAGCCGTTACGCCGAAGGCCGTATTCAAGATAATGAATTTCATCAGGTATTCAAAGCCCAATTAAACGTACCTATAGCCCATTTAGTTATACAAGAATCTGAAGTGGAAGCTATAAAGTTAGTTTCAATAGCAGAATTTAAAATGCTTTTAGACCACAGTGCAGAGAACGGACACTTTATTCCGAGTAACCGCGATTATTACTTAAAGGTTATAGAAGCGATATCTACCACCTTAGAATTACCTAAAGAATAGGTTAAAAGACTACAGATTAAAAACCATACTGAGCGGATTACTTCTGAAGTGAGCATTAAAACAGGGTTAAAAAAATAAAAACCCCAACCCGTTAAGGTTGAGGTTATATCTAGTCAGTTCTTCTCAGTCAATAAGTCCCCCTTCGACTAATAGCTATACCCCTATATCTAATGTATGACCTCGAATTATGACTATATCAAAATGTAAAAACGATGTTCATAAGAATATCTTTATTACGATTTGGTTGACACAAAAATACAAACGAAATGGACAAAATGTGTCCTTTTCAAATTTATTATGAGTAAAATACTTACTTTTTTTCGGCTTGGCAGATAACGCGCTCAGAACGTTAACCTTATACCTGTAGGCGCTTTCTTTCATTTTTAAAGAAATTTCCATCGCTAAAATTCCTCCCTGTCTTATAAAAAGTTAGATTTCATCCCATAAGTACTAAAATACAACACTATATTTTAATATCCTAGGGATTTTTCAATATAACATAACTTAATAATAATCAACCATCAAAGCCAAATGATGCTTTACATATTCTTTAATGGGCTGAGGACTTACAACTTTAACCCACAGATTATATTTTAAGATTTCCATTAAAAACTCATAATTAGGTTCAATATAGATTTTTATTTCACCCCAAATATTAGGGTTTTTATAATCTAAATTTCTAGTATCCATTGCTTTAGGCCTATAAATAATTTTTTGAGAATGGTGTAAGGGATTATTTTCTAAATATTTAAAATGATGATTAGCTACCTGAATATGAATCCATTCCGGTTTTATATTGGTCTTTAAGACCCCAATGGCATGTTCAAAGTAGGTTGAAGGATTAAAATCTATAGGATTTTTTACATGGCGTTTGCTTATTACTAAGGATTTAATGCGGTCATCTAAACTAAACGCATAAATTCCATACTGCTCGTTATGGGCCATTAAATACCACGATTTATTAATTTCTTTAATATGCAGAGGTTGAAAAAAACCTTTAATCGTCTGAAAGCCGTTATCTTCATACCATCCCTGATATTCTAATTCTATACTAAAGTTCTGATCTATGGCATGAATTAAAGGAACCAAGTCTACCCGAGAGCTTAAGGAACTCCGCGCCGTACTTAAATGTGCTTTCCAAGCATGAGCGTGGTGGTGCAGCAAATAAAGTTCGGTCTTTTCGTAAACCTCTTTGAGCTTTTCACTAATTCCAGCACTGTCTACATAATAACCGTAATTACGTTTGTGTAAAATTATCGTATAGTAATACGATTTAATTTTTTCTAAATCGCGTTTTATCGTTTTCTGACTATGAAGGTTTAATTTGTCGTACAAATCATCTTCATTATGATTGGCGCGAATTCGATCTAATGTTCGCTGTAACTCTTCTAATGGCACATAGCCATTATTATGAATACCGTAAACACTAGGATTAGATATGATACGTACAATATAGTAGCGGCGTAAAAACTCTGGGGTCATTAATTTTCTGAAATAAAAAAATCCAATTTAATCATAATATTTTAAATGCCTAAAAGGAATCGGTTTTATATATTTGACAGCCTATACAGAAGACATGACATCAGTTTTTAGCCGAAAGGATTTTATTGCCACAAAATGGTTTACCCTTGAAAAAATCATCCAGTTTATAACCGGTGTTTTTATTGTTCCTAAAATTTTTAGCACTTTAGGGACTGTTGATATCGGTAAACTAAAATTTGTAGAATCGGTATTAGGGATGTTTACACCTTTGTTTTTACTGGGCTTATCTGCCATTTGCATCAGAGAAATCATTTTTAAACCCAAACAGAGCCCTCAAATTTTATCGACAGCCTTTTACCTTAGACTTGTCAGTTGGCTTTTAATCTTCATCGGCGTCTTTATCTACTTTGGTATAGCGAAGAGTAGTCCGTTATCCCATTTATATATCATTATTGCTCTCAGCTATCTCTTTAAACTCACGGATATTTTTGAATATTATTTACTAGCACAAAAATGGACCAAAATCATATTCATCTGTAAAATTACAACCTTAAGTATTATTGTGGCGCTACAGTATTACGGTGTTAAAAACCATTTAAGTGTGGACTATTTTGCGCAACTTATAGTCCTTGACTTTTTTATTCAAGGTTTTATTTACTTTCTTATTTTAAGACTGAAGAAACCCTTTTTATTTCAATCGTGGCGCTTTAATTGGCCTTTAGGTAAGTCCCTTTTAAAAATGGCCTTTCCCCTAATGATTTCTAATGCAATCATCATGTTTTACATTACGATTGATGAATTGTTTTTAAAATATTTTATAGGCGATCATGCTAATGGCATATTTGCTACTGTTCAATTTTTAGTAATTGCCTTAAGTTGGAATTTAGGATTTTCAATTATAAACGCCCTCTACCCTTCTCTCGCAGAATCGTATCAAAACGATACGGCCTTGTATCGAAAAAAAATCATCCGCCTGTTTAAAATTATGCTCATCCTCGGGACAGCTATTGGTCTATTATACACCTTTTTCGGAGGATATATTTTAAGCGAATATTTCTCAGAAAGCTATATTGAAGCCTTAAATCCCTTGCTCATATTCTGCTGGTCGCCACTAATTATATTTATAGGCATGATCTATGAAAAACACCTTATTAACACTAATGACCTTAATAAAAATGTTTACCGATTTAGTTTAGGCTGCGCCGTTAACGTTGTTTTGTGCTATTTGCTCATTCCTATTTTTAAAGTCGAAGGTGCTGCCATTGCGGTACTCCTCAGCCATTTTTCCACTAATATTCTATATATGTTCTTAGATCGTAAGAGCAGACGACAACTCTTATCTTTTATTTAATCTATGACATTACTTCTTCTTGCCATCGCTCCTGTTTTTAGTATTATTCTTTATATCTATTTTCAAGATAAATATGATAAGGAACCAAAACGTCTTTTAGCCATCAGCTTTGCCCTTGGGGCCGTGGTAAGTATTCTCATTGTATTTGTACTCTATCTTTTTACAGGCCGATTTATCCCTTTAACTGACGAATTTAGTATTTGGCAACAATTTATTCAGGCTTTTGTAGTGGTAGCCTTAGCCGAAGAATTCAGTAAATACGTTATTGTAAAATATTATGCCCAACCGCAAAAAGCTTTTAATGAACCTTATGATGGCATTATGTATGCCGTTATGGTATCTATGGGATTTGCTTGTACGGAAAACATCTTGTATGTTATTAATGGAGGTTATCAAGTAGCCTTATTAAGAGCGCTTACGGCTGTTCCGGCCCATGCGGTCTTTGGCATCATTATGGGCTTTTATATGGGGAAATCAAAATTTTCAAACCGCAGCGTTTTATTTAATTTAACCGGACTGTTTTTAGCCGTGTTATTTCATGGCGCTTATGATTTCTTCTTATTTATTAATTTTATTCCAGGCATTTCAATTGGGGCCTTTATCTCTCTAATTATCGGAATTTTTCTTTCAAAAAAAGCCATAAAGGCCCATCAAGATAATTCTCATTTTAGATCACTTTAATTTAGTATTCCAGCAGCGGTAGACAAAGCGCGATTATCATATTTTCAATACTATATGATAATTCGCCGTGTAAATTTGTTATTTTGCAATAGATTTAGGTCAAAATAATTAATCACGTAAAATTTCTACGATGTATAAAATTAAAGTTAATTCGTCTCACACGTTCAATCTCTCAAAAGAAAGCTTAGAGACCTTAGATATTATAGAAACAACGCCCCTACATTATCATTTACTTCATGAACATACCAGTGTTAAGGCAGAAATCTTAACCTCTAATTTCAACAAGAAATTCTATACGGTAAAAGTCAATAACAACACCTATGAGGTCAATTTATATGATGCCTTAGATCAGCAAATAGAAGCCTTAGGTTTCGAGATTGGTGCCTCTAAACAAATCCATGAAATTAAAGCTCCAATGCCTGGACTAATACTCGAAGTGCATGTTAAAGCGGGTGATGCAGTTAAAGAGAATGACACCTTACTCATTTTAGAAGCGATGAAAATGGAAAATGTGATCCATTCCCCTCGTGAAGGTGTGATAAAATCTGTCACCATAAAACAAGGCGAAACTGTAGACAAAAATGCCCTTCTTATTGCATTTGAATAAGACTGCGGAAGGGATTAGTGCGCAATTCATGTTTTTTAAAGAAACAAAACACGCACTCAATACACACCCTTTGTCTATAACGTAAAATAATAGATTCAATCTGTTCCTAAATTGTTAGGACGACCCAATTACAATCTTTCATGAAAAAAATATTAGTTGCCAATAGAGGAGAAATTGCTGTAAGAGTTATGCGTACGGCAAAGAAAATGGGACTTGAAACCGTAGCCGTATTTTCTGAAGCCGACAGAAACGCTCCTCATGTAAAATATGCCGATCAAGCTGTTTGTATTGGCCCTGCACCGTCTAGCGAGTCGTATTTAAAAGCCGATAAAATTATTGAAGTGGCACAACAATTAGACGTTGATGCCATCCATCCGGGTTACGGGTTCCTTAGTGAAAACGCTGCCTTTGCGGAACTTTGTGAAGCGAACAACATCATATTTATTGGACCACGCTCTAAGGCTATTAAAGTTATGGGAAGCAAATTGGCGGCAAAAGAAACCGTTAAAGCCTACGATATTCCTATGGTTCCTGGTACGGAAAATGCCATTACAGATATTCCACGTGCTAAAGACATAGCCAAAGGCATTGGTTTTCCTATTTTAATAAAAGCTTCTGCCGGAGGTGGTGGAAAAGGAATGCGTGTTGTAAAAAACGAAGCCGAGTTTGAAAGTCAAATGCACAGAGCCATAAGTGAGGCTAAATCGGCCTTTGGAGATGGAGCCGTCTTTATTGAAAAATATGTCGCTTCTCCTCGTCATATTGAAATACAAATCATGGCCGATATGCACGGTCAAGTAATTCATCTTTTTGAACGCGAATGTTCCATACAACGTCGACATCAAAAAGTTATAGAAGAAGCGCCGTCTGTTGCGATAACACCCGAATTAAGAGAAAAAATGGGGCAAGCCGCCATTAACGTGGCACGCTCTTGCGATTATATTGGCGCAGGAACGGTAGAGTTTCTTTTAGATGAAGATCATAATTTCTATTTTTTAGAAATGAACACGAGGCTTCAGGTAGAACATCCGGTGACCGAATGGATTTCAGGGGTGGATTTAGTAGCACTTCAAATTAAAGTTGCTAGAGGTGAAAAACTCAATTTAAAACAAGAGGATTTAAAAATTAACGGACATGCCCTAGAACTTCGGGTATATGCTGAAGATCCTATGAACGATTTTTTACCTAGCGTAGGCCACTTAGAGGTGTATCAATGGCCAGAAGGTAAAAATATTAGAGTCGATAATGGCTTTGAGCAAGGTATGGACATTCCTATTTATTACGACCCTATGCTTTCTAAGCTTATCACCTACGGCGACACAAGAGACGAGGCTATTGCGCAAATGATTAAGGCTATTGAAGCTTTTAACGTTGTTGGCGTGCAAACAACCTTAGGTTTCGGGCATTTTGTTTGTCATCACGACGCTTTTAAAAGTGGACAGTTTGATACGCATTTTGTAGAAAAATATTACGCTCCGGACCTCTTAAAACAACAAGACGAATTAGAGGCCGAAATTGCCGCTAAAATAGCCTTAAAAGAATACTTAAAAGCACAACAAATGTTACGCGTTCCGCAATAAATAAAGCTTTACATAGCCTAAAAAAGGAACCCAATAAACACACGTTAAATTTTATTTGCAATAGACCTTGCGATAAGATTAAAATATAAATCCCATGGATCAAAAAATAAAAACACTCAATGATAAATTAGCCTTAGCCAAATTAGGCGGAGGTCAAGCCCGAATAGACAAGCAACACGAAAAGAAAAAACTAACCGCTAGAGAGCGTGTGATGTACTTACTCGATGAAGGTTCTTTTGAAGAAATTGGTGCTTTAGTCACTCATAGAACCAAAGATTTTGGAATGGCAGACCAACAATATTACGGTGATGGTGTTGTTACAGGTTATGGGACCTTAAATGGTAAATTAATCTATGTGTTTGCTCAAGATTTTACCGTATTTGGAGGGTCTTTATCTGAAACTCATGCTGAAAAGATTTGTAAAATTATGGATATGGCCATTAATGTTGGGGCCCCTTTAGTAGGGCTTAACGATTCTGGTGGTGCTCGTATTCAAGAAGGAGTACGCTCTTTAGGAGGTTATGCCGATATTTTTTATAAAAACGTGCAAGCCTCAGGAGTCATTCCGCAAATCTCAGCGATTATGGGACCCTGCGCAGGTGGTGCCGTATATTCGCCTGCAATGACCGATTTCACCATGATGGTACAAGATACCAGCTATATGTTTGTTACAGGACCTAATGTGGTAAAAACCGTAACTAATGAAGCCGTGACCAGTGAAGAGTTAGGTGGTGCTAGTGTACACGCTTCAAAATCTGGAGTGGCACATATAACCGCGACTAATGATGTAGAATGTTTAGAAGACATCAAAAAACTTCTTAGCTATCTCCCACAGAGTCATAAAGAAAAAGCCGATTCACTCCCTTTTGAACTGAAAGAAGAAATAAGACCCGATCTCAATTCTATAGTTCCAGAAAATCCGAATAAGCCTTATGATATGCATGAGGTAATTACAGGGATTATTGATGAAGATTCTTTTTATGAAATTCATAAAGATTACGCTGAAAATATCATCGTTGGCTTTGCCCGTTTAGGCGGTCGAAGTATCGGTATTGTGGCCAACCAACCCATGTTTTTAGCGGGTGTTTTAGACGTCGATAGCTCTAAAAAAGCGGCCCGATTTGTTCGTTTTTGCGACTGTTTTAATATTCCATTACTCGTTTTAGAAGATGTTCCTGGCTTTTTACCCGGAACCGATCAAGAGTGGAACGGTATCATTGTTAACGGCGCCAAATTATTATATGCCTTTAGTGAGGCTACCGTACCAAGAGTGACGGTCATTACACGTAAAGCCTATGGTGGAGCTTATGATGTAATGAACTCTAAGCATATTGGAGCCGATATGAATTTTGCTTGGCCTAATGCTGAAATTGCTGTAATGGGTGCAAAAGGAGCTGCCGAAATTATTTTTAAGAAAGAGATTTCAAATGCAGAAGACAAAGAGGCTAAATTAAAAGAAAAAGAGGCCGAATACGCCAAACTATTTGCCAACCCTTATAGTGCTGCCGAACGTGGATTTATAGACGATGTTATTCTGCCACAAAACACAAGACGTAAATTAATTAAGGCTTTTAAAATGTTAGAAAATAAAGCGGTTCCGAAGCCGGATCGTAAACACGGTAACATTCCCTTATAAGAGCGCATTAAGATAAGCCTACTAAAAACCTGATAAGATATTATGCCTTATCAGGTTTTTTATTTTCTAGAAAAGAAATTTAGAGGCACTATTAAAATCAAATTTAAATTAACGTTAAGGCATTTTACACTACACACAATAGCCTTACATTTGCGGAATGCAAAAAGAAGAAAGGTCACAACTAGAATTTGTTACATTAATGGCTGCCTTAATGGCTATGGTCGCCATTGCTATTGATGCTGTATTACCTGCATTACCAGATATTGGTGCCTATTTAAAAAGCACTGGAGATACTGAAAACCAAAAGTTAATTACCACTATATTTTTAGGTATTGGTTTTGGTCAGCTCCTTTTTGGTCCGCTTTCGGATAGTTTTGGCCGTAAACCAATGGTCTATTGTGGCTTTGTTATCTTTGTCATTGCCTCTATCATCTGTATGACAACTCGTAGTTTTGAGATGATGTTACTGGGTCGTATTTTGCAAGGTGTTGGCTTATCATCTCCAAGAACCATGAGTATCGCCATAGTACGGGATTCTTATAGTGGCGATCATATGGCTAAGATTCTTTCCATCGTAACGATGACTTTTATTTTAGTACCCGTTATTGCTCCGATGCTAGGACAGTTTCTATTGCTTCATTTTGGATGGACCTCCATTTTTACGGTTAATTTAATATTCGGATCCTTTGTAATGATTTGGTTTTGGAAACGGCAACCCGAAACACTGCATAAATCGTATCAGAAAACATTTCACCTTTCCATTTTTAAATCAGGATCTATTACGTTTTTCAGAATTAAATCTGCCGTTATTTATACTTTACTCTCCGGATTGGTTACCGGGTCGTTTATGGTATACTTGAGTACATCGCAACAGATTTTTCAAGTTCAGTATAATTTAGGGGAATATTTCCCCTACATCTTTGCGAGTTTGGCGGTCACCATTGGTCTGTCTACCTTTCTAAATAGTGCTATTGTGATGCGTTTTGGAATGTGGAATTTAGTCCATATTGCCTTACTCGTTTTTATCAGTACGGCCTTTATCTATGTGGTATTATTCTGGTCGGGCGTTAACCCTCCTATTGGCGTTTTAATAGGCTTTTTAATGGTACAATTTGCGAGCGTTGCTTTCCTATTTGGAAATTATAGAGCTTTAGCCATGGAGCCTATGGGGCATATTGCAGGTATTGGGTCGGCCTTAAATGGATTTATTTCCACTGTCATGGCTGTTCCGATTGCGAATTTTATTGGTAGCTTTATTACCACCTCTGTTTTACCGCTGTTCTTAGGATTCTTAATTACCGGTATTATTGGTTTGATCTTATTTTACAGTGTAAAAAAACCTGTACGAGTAAAAGGATAATAGTCGCTTAAAAAATATCTAAACTCCCCTTGCCTTCTCTAATAATCTCAGGGGTTTCCGTTGATAAATCGATAATCGTTGACGCTTCGTTATCGCCGTAACCTCCATCAATGACTAGATCTACCAGATTATCCCATTTTTCTAATATAAGCTCGGGATCTGTCGTGTATTCTAAGACATCATCTTCATCTCTAATAGAGGTTGACACAATAGGATTACCAAGGGCAGCAACTATTGCTAAGGCTATGGAATTATCGGGTACTCTAATCCCAACTGTTTTTCGCTTTTTAAAGGGGTTTGGTAAATTTTTAGAGCCTGGTAACACAAATGTATAAGGCCCAGGTAAGGCACGTTTTAAAATTTTAAAGGTGGTGGTATCAATCTGTTTCACATAATCACTAAGATTACTTAAATCTTCACAAACAAAAGAAAAGTTAGACTTTTCAAGCTTTACACCTTTAATTTTAGCAATACGTTCTAAAGCTTTTATATTGGTAATATCGCAACCTAAACCATAAACCGTATCGGTAGGGTAAATAATTAGTCCGCCACTCTTTAAAACCTTTATGACTTTCTGAATCTCTTTTGGATTGGGGTTTTCAGGATATATTTTAATGAATTCAGCCATAATTTGTGTCTTTACAATAAGAAATACAAAGTAACTATATTTTTTTTATAGGAAGGAACTAATTCTTTAAATCGTCTTTAAAAAATTCATGTAAACTTCGGTCTAGGTTCTTAATTGATAAGTCGCTATCAAAATTTTAACCCTTAATCGTCATTCTATATGTGATTCTATGAAAGAAAAAAGAAACCCAACTTAAAGGCTTTATAAGCACTCTAAATTGGGTTAAATATTTTGAATAGTTTCAATAGTTGAGCATTAACGCTCCTATTAAATCATCATCTTTATTTGGTACGTAAGATATCTAATTTAGCAAAACGCAATAAAAGTTTTTTGACATCGCCATTCTGAAATTTTATTTCAGCTTTAGCGTCAGCGCCGGTGCCTTCTAGTTTTAAAACTTCACCTCTACCAAATCGATCGTGATTTACGGTGTTTCCTTCTTTTAATTTGGTATCAAAAGAGCTTGCACTGTTGTCAGTATCGGCAAGGGGTTTCATTTTTTTTGGGGTACTAATTTGAAATTTTTCAGGTTTCTTCTTAGAATCTTTTCTCAAAATTTTTGCTGTTTTTGGTTTCGCAAATCGAATGCGATTAGGTTCTATGTCTCCAAAGATAGAATCGTCTAACATTGGGTTGACACGTTGTTGTTTTAAGGGTGTTACGATATTTACAAATTCCTCGTCAATTTCTTCAATAAATCGACTTGGTTCTGCGTCTATTAATTTTCCCCATCGGTAACGCGATAAGGTATAAGTTAAATAAGCTTGTTTTTCGGCTCTTGTTAAAGCCACATAAAATAAACGGCGTTCTTCTTCAAGTTCACTTCTTGTGTTCATACTCATGCCACTTGGAAACAAATCTTCTTCCATTCCCACGATAAATACGTGTCCGAACTCTAATCCTTTTGCCAAGTGAATGGTCATTAATGCCACGTGATCCGGATCTCCCTTGTCACCGTCTAAATCGGTCGCTAGAGCAATATCCTCTAAGAATTCAGCTAAAGAATCACCTGCATCAGCCAATTCAATTTGTCCTTCAACGAAATCTTTAATACCGTTTAATAATTCTTGAACGTTATCCATCTTCACCACACCTTCTGGTGTTGCGTCCTTGTTCAGTTCTCTAATTAAACCACTGGTTTTTGTAACATGCTCAGCCAAGTCAAAGGCATTCGCTGTTTTATTCATCACTTGGTAACTCTCAATAAGTGTCACAAAATCTTTCAACTTATTTTTTGTTCCCCCATTGATGTTTATATCTACTTTATCGATGTTTTGTAAAATCTCAAAAATAGTTTTCCCATAGGTATTAGCCGCCACAATTAAGCGGTCTACCGTAGTTTGCCCAATACCACGTGCTGGATAATTGATAACACGTTTTAAAGCTTCCTCATCGGAAGGGTTGAGCACTAAACGTAGATAGGCCGTTAAATCTTTAATCTCTTTACGTTGGTAGAACGATAAACCACCATAAATACGATATGGAATATCGCGTTTACGTAAGGCATCTTCAATAGCCCTAGACTGCGCATTGGTACGGTATAAAACGGCAAAATCACTGTTGTTCAGTTGCTCATTCATTTTAGTTTCCCAAATGGTACTGGCCACATAACGCCCTTCATCACCATCGGTTAATGCGCGGTGAACTTTTACTTTTTCACCTTCATCATTAGCCGTCCAAACAACCTTATCTAATTTAGTTTGGTTGTGCTCTATAACAGAGTTTGCTGCTCCAACTATACATTTAGTAGAGCGGTAATTCTGCTCTAAGCGGTACATCTTAACCCCGTCGTAATCTTTTTGGAAATTTAAAATATTACTAATATTGGCACCACGGAAGGCATAGATACTTTGGGCATCATCCCCTACGACACAAATATTTTGAAAACGATCTGCTAATGCTCTTACAATTAGATATTGCGAGTGGTTGGTATCTTGATACTCATCTACCATGATATATCTAAAACGGTCTTGGTATTGCGCTAATACCGCAGGAAAACGGGTTAAAAGTTCGTTAGTTCTTAGTAGTAAGTCATCAAAATCCATGGCTCCCGCCTTAAAACAACGATCCACGTATTCTTTATAAATCTCCCCCATTCTTGGACGTCTTGCCATAGCATCGGCCTCCATTAATTCAGGGTTTTTATAATACGCTTTTACGGTTACTAAGTTATTTTTATAAGACGAGATACGGCTATAAACCTGTTTGGTTTTATAGATGTCCTTATCGAGTCCCATTTCTTTTATAATAGACCCCATTAATTTTTGAGAATCTTGGGTATCGTAAATTGTAAAATTACTCGGATACCCTAAATGGTGCCCTTCAAAACGTAAAATCTTGGCAAAAACAGAGTGAAAGGTTCCCATCCAAAGATTTTTAGCTTCACTGCTTCCTACGATGTCTGCAATTCTACCTTTCATTTCCTTGGCCGCCTTATTGGTAAAGGTTAAGGCCAAAATATTAAAGGCATCAATTCCTTTGCTCATAAGATAAGCAATACGAAATGTAAGCACACGTGTTTTACCAGAACCTGCACCAGCAATGATAATCATTGGGCCATCAATCTGTATGGTAGGCGCCAATTGCGCCTCATTAAGTTGACTAAGATACTTTTCCAATCTAATATTTTTTGAAGCTGTAAATTTACGGATAGTCTCATAGTTTTCCGCATTGAATTGCTATAATTTATTAAGAATGTTATTAAGAGTCGCTTCAATTTAGGACTCCTTTTCCCCATCACCCGCCATAGCAGAAATTAAAGCCGCTTTAATATTTAACCATACAAAATTAAAAACCGATTTGGTAGTATCGCGTTCTACGGATTCTGAATGTCCAAAACGATAATTATTTTTTTCATCATCACTATCTTTAGAAACAAATAGATTCACTAGCGTTGATAAGAGCTTGTTTTTTTCCTTTCCGTCTTTTCTTAAAATAGCGACTTTAAAATCGTCATAATTCACTTTTAAGTCTATTTGCCCCACTCTAGAATCTCCTCCAATAGTGAAATAAGTTTGTAGCAACTCTCCTTGAAGATCCACATTAAGATTAGGTTTGGTGAATTGAGCTAATTCTGACGCTTTAAAATTTTGTAAATCGGCTTTAAAAATGAATTGATCCGTAGAATCGGCTACCTTAAAATTCCAATCTACATTTAAAGTCGCACTATCCATAAATTGTGTGTTAATACTAATCACAGTGTCTTCATCTAAAAATGTATTTCCTAAATGCCAAATGCGGGCATTCATCTCTGTAAAATCTAAGCGACCCGCTGGTTCATCTACTTTCACTTTCTCTAAATAAGACAACGTCCCATTTTTAATTTTTAAGGTTTCTAATCCGAGCTGAAAATCTAAGTCTCGCAACATGCGGCTGTAGAGTAATTTTGTACTGGTATCATCAGGAAGTAATTTATTTCTATAAATTTCAGCTTTAGGCGTGTTTAAAAGCACAGATTTAGACGTGAAGTAAAAGCGCTCTTCTTGATTAAATCCAAAATCTAAATCTTGCAATTCAATGTCTTTAATAAACACCTTAAAATGATCGCGCTCTTTTTTTAACACTGCATCATATTCTGGTTTTGAATATTTGGTACGGAATTGAAATCCGCTTAAACGGGCCGTATGGTTGGTAATATCAACACTATCAATAGCTAAATCTTCATAGGGGTTTGCTGCAAAATTTAAAGCTTTAGTTTGAAGGTGATAGGATTTGAACTCTAGCTTTTCGTCTTTATTTTGGGCTTCGGCCTTAATTTTTAATTCTGAAATTTTAAAGTTTAAATCTGAAGTACTCAAGATAACACTATCATTTACAGCATTCTTGATTAAAATACCGGCTTGCTTTAAAGCTAGACTTTCAATGGTAATATTCTGTGTTAATCCCTCTAAAAAGCTTTGCTCATAACTACTACGCGTCACAACAGGATTATGGTTATAGGTCGCAATGAGCTTTACCACATTTAAATTTTTAGCTGTAATTTCATTATGCACGATATAATCCCAATAACTTAAATCATTCAATTCTATGGTTTGCAATTGCGCATCTAATAAGGTTTTACCCGTTGTTTTTCCGCTTAACACAACTTTAGGTTGAGAAAGCGACACATCTCCTCCCCATAAGGCCACATGAAGATCCTTATACGTTACTTTTACGGTTGGACTCAAATCAGCCAAGGCGGCTTCTAGTTTTTGACTTACCACATAATTAGCCACATAGGTTAATCCCCCAACAAGACAGAGAAGGACAATCCCTAGTATTGCTAATTTCTTATATTTATGCTTCATATTTTTGGAGATAAAATTTCTAAATCTTTAAATTAAATTAACTTTACAGTTTGGCGTTATAAGGTACCCTTAATAGGGGAAGCGTTATAACCGGGAATCAATTAATGTTAACTCAATAAAAAATCTATTTCAATGGATCTTGACAGGATTATAGACTTACTTTTTAATATTGCACCTGCAGCTCTTGTAGGCGCTATGGCATACTATTTTTTTAAGCAACACGTAAACAATGAAAATAATAGACGGCATTTTTTAATGCATAAAGATCTGCAGAAAGAAAGTTTACCCCTACGTTTACAAGCCTATGAACGAATGACACTTTTTTTAGAACGCATCTCGCCTTCTAAACTTCTAACGCGTGTTCACCCAACTTCTACGAGTAAAACCGATTACGAAAGTTTACTTATTGCAACGATAGAGCAAGAATTAGAGCATAATTTAACGCAACAAATTTATGTGAGTGATCAATGTTGGTCTATCACTATTGCGGCTAAAAATGCCACCATTCAACTTATTAGAAAAGCGGCCCTACCCGATACTACGGAAAATGCCTCAAAATTACGAGAAATGGTATTAACCGAACTTATGGATAAACCTGCTCCAAGTAATGCTGCTCTTGCGTATATTAAACAAGAGGTCAGCGACCTTTGGTAAAACACCTTAAAGCTTAAATAAAAAAGGCTTCTCAATGAGAAGCCTTTTTTATTAGTATTTAACTAAGTTCTTTATGAAAGAATCCATTTATTCCGTCACTAAAAATGCTTTTAAAGTTTCCTCATAAATTTTTTCGTACATAGGAACAATATTACGCAAATCGAATTTTTGCGATTGTAATTTTGCATTACTTTTAAAGGTTTCTAGGGTTTTGATGTCTGTAAGGATTTTTAAGGCATTATCAGACATATCGTGTATCGCATTAACATCACTCAAATAACCGGAATACCCATCTTCATTAACCTCTGATAAACCTCCTGTATTTGTAGAAATTACAGGAACACTGCTAGCCATAGCTTCTAAAGCCGCTAAACCAAAACTTTCGGTTTGAGAGGGTAATAAAAACAAATCACTAAAGCAGAGAATTCTATCTATTTCATTACTATTTCCGAAGAAAATAACGCGTTCACTGATTCCTAATTCTTCAGCCAATCGTTCAGCAGCTTCTTTTTCTGGCCCCTCACCGACCATCATTAATTTGGCTGGTAATGCTTTTTGAATGTTATAAAACACCTTAATAACATCGGGAATACGTTTTACTTCTCTAAAATTACTAATATGCGTAATGATGCGCTCATCATCTTCTGCCATCATCCCACGTTGACAATCGGTAAACTTAGGTTCGTGTTTTTCTAAATCGATAAAATTAGGAACGACAGAAATTTCATTTTTAATATCGAACAAACGCATGGTATCTTGCTTTAAACTTTCTGAAACAGAAGTTACGGCATTAGATTTATTGATACTAAAGGTTACGGCTGGTTTATAAAACGGATGACTTCCTACAAGCGTAATGTCCGTACCATGTAAGGTGGTAACGATAGGCACATAAATCCCTTCATCTTTTAACATTTGCTGGGCCATATAAGCGGCATAAGCATGCGGAATGGCATAATGCACATGTAATAATTCTATACCGTGCAGTTTTACCATATCCACTAATTTACTGGATAAGGCCAGCTCGTAAGGTTGATATAAAAATAAAGGATATTCGGGTACATGAACTTCATGAAAATGAACATTATTACTCAACAATTCTAAACGTACCGGTTGGCTGTAGGTGATAAAATGAATTTCGTGACCACGTTTAGACAATTCTAAACCTAATTCTGTAGCGACGACACCACTACCTCCAAATGTTGGGTAACAAACAATTCCTATTTTCATTTTTTGTATTTAATATTAAAATGACCTGCGCCGCAGCCCAAATCTGAGGTTATAGTCGTAATTTATTCAGACTCCTTTCTGTAGATGCCTTATAAATTGTAAATCATACCCCTTTCACCTTCCTAATAATTTCAAACTTAGAAAGTGTTCCTAAAGTATCGCTCTAATACAGCGCCCTTTAGTCTATAATAGCTTCGTAAATTAAACGTTGTATTTCAGTCCGTATATTTTCTCTCAGCAATAAGTTTTTACCCGCTTCAGGATACGTTCGGTTGGCCAAAAACACATAAACAATTTCTTCTTCCGGATCGGCCCAAGCATAGGTCCCTGTAAAGCCTGAGTGTCCAAAACTAGTCATAGATAAACAACCGCATGTTGGTCCTTCATCGCCTAATTGAGGTTTATCGAAACCTATACCACGTCTATTATTATTTCCACAATAATAGCAGTAGTTAAACTTATCAATAGTTTCAGGATCTAAGTAGCGCTTTCCTCCGTAAAACCCTTTTTGCAAGTACATTTGCATAATCTTAGCCACGTCATTAGCATTACTAAACACACCAGCATGTCCGCCTACCCCATTTTGCATTGCTGCTCCCATATCATGCACATAACCATGAACTTCTTTATAACGGTAGTAGTTATCAATTTCCGTAGGAACAATATCCTTTAAACTGAATTTCTTTCTTGGATTATAGGTGGTATAATTAGCCCCTAGTGCTTTATAAAAACGATCTTCCGTGATTTCACTTAGCGGTTTCGCGTAGAAATCTTCCAAATATTTTTTTAAGATGTAATACGGTAAATCGCTATAACGGTATCTTAAACTCGGTAACAAATCACTATCTCTGATAATTTTTTGTATCGTATCTTGATAATCATCACGCATAAATAAGGTGCTCGTAACCTCTGTTCTATACCCCTCTGTACTTTTGAATTTGTAATATTTAGGATCTGGTAATTTGGTTAGCGAATCTAAAGTGGCATAATAAAATGGCACCCATGGCTTAAGACGTGCGTAATGCGATAACATCTTTTTTAAGGTAATATTCTTTTTGTTGGTGGTTTTAAACTCCGGCATTAAATCGCCTAATTTATCGTCTAAACTCACAGAACCTTGCTCTTCTAACTCCATTAACACAGGAAGCGTGGCTAAAATTTTGGTTAAAGACGCCACATCGTAGAGGTCATTAAAATCTACAGGATTCTTCTTTTTATAAGTATGATACCCAAAATTCTTACTGTAAACCACCTTCCCTTTTCGGGCGACTAAGATTTGAATACCTGGCGTCATTTTTCCTTCTATCGCATAATTGGCTATGGAATCTATGCGTAATAAACGATCAGAATCCATCCCCACGCGTTCTGGCAAACCATAACTTAAACTCATAATAGAATTATAGCTTTTCCCCGTACCGACAGGGAAAAACGGACCTGCACTTACCGGTAATTTACCTTTAGCATCGATAGCACCGAAAATTAACTGCGCTGATTTTTCTTGTGCAATAGTACTATTTTGATAGCTGACCACCACACTTTCAATATTCTCTACAGTAAGCAAATCGTTTAAAGCATAAGGTCTGGCAAAGACATCTAAAACCACCGTATTGGTGCGTGCAATTTCATATAACCATGCCATTTCTTTTTGAGAAAACTTATAACTCTTCCAAGGGTTCGCATTCGATTTGTGAAAGCCAACAACAACCGTATTATAATTCTGAAGTTTAGCAATGACTTCATCTAATTTTTTAGCTTTAATCTCATGAACTTTAGTGTATTTCTTTAAAGATTCAAGAAAAACAGAGCCTGAGTCGTCACCTAAGGCCACATACGCTATTTTCTTAGTTTCTAAATCTCTAAAAGGCAACAAGTCGTTATTATTTTTTACCACTGTAAGGGCGTTTTCCATAAGCTCTTCATATAGCAAATCGTCCTTTAATCTATTGAGATCATTTTTTAAATTATAAATCCCTATTGGTGAGTAATTCTGAAGTCCAACTTTGTATTTAGCCATCAATATTTTCTTTACAGAATAAGCTAAACGTTCTTCCGTAATCACCCCTTGATTAAGAGCTTCGGCAAATTTTGCAATACCTGCAGCAGGATCTTCAGACATGAGCATCACATCGTTACCTGCTAAAAAGGCCATCAAATCGATTTCGCCTCCTTTTACCAAACTTTTTGTTTTAGACCCATCAACATCTCGTGCCACATAATCCGCTGCCCCTTTCATGGTTAAAGCATCCGTGAAAATTAGGCCATTAAAACCCAACTGTTCTTTTAAAATATCGGTGACAATATGTTTAGATAATGACGATGGAAAATCTCTACGTGCTTCTAAACTTGGTACATTAAGATGCGCCACCATAACACTTGCTAATCCTTCTTTTATAAGGGTTCGGTAAGGATAGATCTCTATAGAATCGATTCGTTTCGCACTAAAATTAATGGTCGGTAGTTTTAAATGCGAATCGTCTTCTGTATCCCCATGCCCAGGAAAATGTTTCGCATTGGCTAAGGTTCCTGCACTTTGCATACCTTTCATAAAGGCCAATCCTTTTTCGGTAACATTATCACGGTCTTCACCAAACGAACGGTTTCCGATTATAGGGTTCTTAGGATTGGTATTGATATCTACGGCTGGTGCAAAATTAAAATGCACCCCAAGGCGTTTGCAATGCTCGCCTATTTGTCGTCCGGCTTGCTCTACCAATTTAGGATCGGAAATAGCGCCAAGCGTCATATTCCAAGGAAAAGCATAAGTAGAATCTAAGCGCATACTTAGTCCCCATTCGGCATCCATTCCTATTAATAACGGCACCTTAGAGGCTGCCTGAAGCTCATTATTCAATTGGGCTTGACGCACAGGACCTCCATTAGAATAAATTAATCCCCCTATATGTTGATTCTTTATTAATTGCGCAATCTTAGTCTCATGAGCTCTTCCTTTATTAGAAAATACCTGCACCATAAAAAGCTGTCCAATACGCTCTTCTACAGACATCGCATTATACAGGCTATCCACCCATTTCTTTTGTTGAATAGAATCGGTAGTTTGAAGGGGATGACGCGCGCTGTTTTGAGCAAAAAGAAATTGAAAACAACCACAAATTAGAAAAAGGGCAATATATCGCATTAGCAATCTTTAAAGATTATAAATTTAGTACGTAAAATGACATCGATTATTGTGCCAAATTACCATAATTAAAAGGAAGTTAAAAAGACTTTAAGATAGATTTATATATCGATTTTAAAGGGCGTTGTTTAGCCTTCAGACACCAAATCAATTTGACGGTCGTGGTAGCCTAATAAGTACAGTACCCCATCTAAACCAATACTAGAAATAGAACTCTGAGCACTATCCTTAACCTTAGGCTTGGCATGAAATGCAATCCCTAAGCCCGCTAAGTTTAGCATTGGTAGATCATTAGCACCGTCACCAACAGCAATGGTTTGACTAATATCTATGTGCATATTATCAGCTAACAATTGTAAGTATTCTGCTTTTTTATTACCATCTACAATATCACCAAGGTAGCCTCCTGTTAAGGCACCATCTTTAATTTCTAATTGGTTAGCGTAGACGTAATCTATATCTAATTTTTCTTGTAGGTAGTGGCCAAAATAGGTAAATCCACCCGATAAAATAGCGGTTTTAAACCCGTAGTAATGTAAGGTATCTATAAGACGTTTTGCGCCTTTAGTAATTGGCAAACGTTCTGCCACTTCCTGTAAAACAGATTCGCTTAAGCCTTCTAAAAGTTTCATTCGTCTTTTAAAACTTTCATTAAAATCAATTTCGCCTTGCATCGCGGCTTCTGTAATGGCTTTTACTTCATTACCAACACCTGCTAATTCAGCTAATTCGTCAATGACTTCAGTCTGAATTAAGGTCGAATCCATATCAAAACATACCAAACGTCTATTGCGTCTAAAGATATTATCTTCTTGGAAAGCGATATCAACATCTAACTCTCTAGAAATAGCCATCATTTTTTCAGTAAAATCGGACTTATCTCCTATTCGACCACGAATTGATAGTTGTATGGATGCTCTAGGATATTCTTCTTTATTAATTAAAGACGTACGCCCTGTAAGACGTTTAATAGAATCGATATTCAGGTTTTTTTCTGAAATAACTTTAGTAACTTCAGAAATTTGAACCGCCGCTAAACGTTCGCCAACTATGGTTACAATATAACGATCCTTCCCTTGAAGGTTCACCCAATCTTCATAATCTTCTAAGGATATGGGAGAAAACTTTGCGGTCAACTCCAACTCGTAAGCCTTAAACAATAAATCCTTAAGTACGGCTGCCGATTTTTTTCCTGATTTTATTTCAAACATAATCCCTAGAGAAAGGGTATCATGAATATTTGCTTGACCAATATCTAAAACTTTAGCATCATACTCTGCTAATACGCTGGTTAAGCTTGAAGTTAATCCTGGTTTATCTTGTCCTGAAATGTTTAATAAAAAAATGTCTGTAGCCACAATTGAGGTTTTGGGTTAGTCCTTTAATCTGTAATGTAAAAGTGACTATTCTTGTTGAGATATAAAAATTTTTATCTTGAAAGTCTTATTTTATAAATCGACTGTGCCAACTTTCGCTCGCGGGAACCTCCCAGTTTTCGTTGAATTCGGCAATATTAGTCACCAAATTATTAAATACAATTGTATTTTTAGACACCGCTTTTTGTTGTGCCATTTTCTTAAAATCAACTAAGGGTTTATAGGCTATAAATTCTCCTTGTTTGTAAGATACATTCATCTTATCCATAAGGTCTACGTTGTACTGCTGTTCTAACTGTTGAATAAAATTCACGGAAGCATCAATAGAACAACCTGTAGCGCTATTTAAAGACTGATCCATCGCTATAACGATAAACCTTTTGTACACTAATTTAAAGCCTGCTTTTAAATCTTTTCCGTGAGCAGTCCACGCTTCTATAAACGTTTCTAACTGTCCTTTTAATTGTACAATTTCATCATCTGAAAACGAACGGTTGGCTTGGTAAATCCAAACTCTAGACTCTTCGGGGAGGGTATTAAAATCAACTAGCATAAAATTATTTTTTCTAAGACACAAAAATAAGACTTTACATCCAATCTCGGTCTTGAGATTCCACCTTATATAACAAATAATTGTATATTGAAAGGGCTTCAGATTTAGAAATATAGGGAATGGTTACAGACTGTGATGCGGTTGAAATTACAAGCGAAGCCACCTTTCTTGGTCTTTGAAAAATGCTTTGCTTAAGTTTCACACTTTGAATTTTATGAATTTCTAGAATCTGAGTGGTCGTATCAATAACGCCACTGCCTATGGTAATAAAGTTTTCCGAAATTCTATAATAGGCTTTTCGGTAAGACGTAAGCACGTACAAAACTGCTAAGGGTATAAAAATGAGGTTAACCCATAGCGCGTCTATCCCTAAAAAGGCAAACCCTAAGCCATTAAGAACCGTAAAAAATAAAAGCATTTCTAAAGCGGCAATCCGCATATAATACGGACGTGGTTTTCGTTTTTCGCCTTCTTCTTCAAAGTACCCTGATAATAATTTATTGATTAAATAATGAAGCTGTTCTTTTTCTAAGGCTACTATATTAAAGTTCTTTTGCTGTTTAACATTGACCATAGCTTGTTTTACGGCCAAAGTATGTAAGCCTAACGCTTGTTTTAGACGGTTTGTGCTAATCACTAAATTCTGAATACGGCTAGGCGTTAAACTTAAAGACACTTTATCAAACAGGCCTTTATTAATCTCCACGGTCTTTTGGTGCTCTACCACTTCAAGATTAAAATTTATGATAAAGGTTTTTACCACAGAAAAGAGCAATGAAAATAATACAGCACCTAAAATTAAGATGGCATTGGTAAGTATTAAATTAAAGATCGTCTCTTCATCAAAATTCACATAGTCCTCTATACGTTCTTCAATATTTAAGGCTTTCAGATAGTCTTCCAATTCGGTATACAAACCAAAAACAAAAGTGGTTATTAATAAAAAACTCTTAAAATGATTTTGAGAAATACCTTCGAGTAGCAAACGGATAGGCGTCACTTTAAAAAAAACATCACGATCGTTTCCTACGGCTTGTGTAGGGCTTTCCACAGCATTTATAACATTGTTTTTTGCAAACAACTTGAATTTTAAATCTAGGGCGGTAGCTTTATCTAAGGCATTAATTTCTATTTCAGATTTTTTATCGCCGGCGGTTTCTATTTTTAAAGAAACTACATTAATGACTTGCTGTAAAAAATTCTGCTTGATATAAACATTCTGAATTTTAGACTTCGGAATAATTGTATTGTCCTTATTAATTACCCCCGTAGCTAGATGGAAATCGTCATCACTTAAATGGAATTTAAAATTTAAATATTTTAAAATAGCTATGATTAAGATGACGATTAAAACCGTGATAAGACCTAACAGTAATCTAAACGGTGTGACTCCGCCTAAGGTCTGATTTTTAACGATGGACAATCCAAAAGCAATAAAAAGCACAAAGAACTTTTTAAAGAATGAGATGGTCTTAAACGCAAAAATGACTATAATTCCTTTTGACGATTGCCGTATGGGATGTGAAAAATCAGTTATCTCCATTAATCTTTGCGCTTATAACCTCTTTAATTTGCGTAGCTTCCAAGTGCGGCAATCCACTTATACTTAAATCGCTACCAGACTCTCCTGCGGTATAAATTTTAAGGGTTGCCAATCCGAAATAACGGGCCAACCAACTCCTTGACTCTTCCACATGTTGAATTCTAGAAATCGGTACCGTCACTTTATTATGCACTAGGAGACCTTTTGCATAAATAACATCATGTGTTCTTAGGGCATATTTACGCTTTTGAAAGGCCAAAAAACTCACCAAAAAATTAAACACACAAAACAATACCACAGCCAACAGAACATACCATATACTTATAGGCAAGTAGATTTCTTTGTTTTCAATAAGATATTTACCGAGAAAAACGAAACCTATTAAAACCGTATAAATAAGTAATTTATTAAGGGCAATAATCTTTAAATAGGCTTTTGAAATGGGCTTAAGAATCACATCTTCAACACGAGGTAAGTCTTCCGTTTGCATTTGAGAATTTATAAAGGTCATTTTACTATTAATGTTTAGGACGAAAAATAAATACAACTCAATTTTAATTCTTGAAACCTTAATGCTGAAGTTAAAAAACTATCGATATGATACCCATAAGTTCCAATAACCACTTCTGTAGAACGCTAAATCACGATTAATAAGATAGACCTAAAAACTTTCAAGTTAAGCCTCCATTCTATCCTACAAAGTCCAAAAACATTGATCTGCTAGAATAAAATTCGCAGACTAATTAATAACTGTATCGCTTAGGCGTTGGCAATTAATTCTGCAATATCCATGACTTTAATTTCAGCTTCTTTTTCTTTAAACTTTACACCGTCCGTCATCATAGTATTACAATACGGGCAGCCTGTCGCAATAATTTCCGGTTGCGTCTCTAAAGCATCTTCTGTTCTTAAAACATTGATTTCCTTATTTCCAGGTTCAGCATCTTTAAACATTTGTGCACCTCCCGCTCCACAGCATAACGCTGTTCCTTTATGGCGCTTCATTTCAATGAGGTTGGCATTGGTTTTTTTGAGCACATCTCTAGGCGCGTCGTAAACACTATTGGCACGTCCTAAATAACAAGGATCATGGAAAGTAATCCGTTTTCCTTTGTAGGTGTCTCCCCCTAAAGTTAAACGTCCTGAGGCAATAAGTTCTTCTATAAACTGCGTATGGTGAATAACTTCATATTGCCCACCGAGACCAGGGTATTCATTTTTTATACAATTGAAAGAATGCGGATCACAGGTTACAATACGCTTTACCTCATAAGAATTAAGCACTTCAATATTCATAACGGCTTGCATTTGAAACAAAAACTCGTTTCCTGCACGTTTAGCCACATCACCAGTGTTACTTTCTTCAGTTCCTAAAACAGCAAAATCGACTTTAGCCTTATTTAAGATTTTTACAAAAGCTTTGGTTATTTTCTTTGCTCTATCATCATAACTTCCAGCAGAACCTACCCAAAATAAAATTTCAGGTTGTTTGCCTTCTGCCATATACTTTGCCATGGTTGGCACTTTAAGTTCTTCGCTCATAATGTCTCACTTATTTTTTCTTATAGGTTACAATTAACCCAAATCCGATACCTAATAAAGCGCCTGCTATAAATCCACCTAAAAAACCGGTATCATTATTCCAAATGTAATAAAAGGCTATTGCAGATAAAACCGTGACCACAATTCCTAATTGCAGTCTAATGCGTGGTTTTAATTTAAGAAAATAATTCATTCTTATTCATCTTTCCAATTCAGACGGTCCATTTGGTTATATGGCCATGGTGCACCGTTATTCTCTATATTGGTCATCATTGTATTTAATTCCATAGGAGCCGCACTTTGCTCCATCACTAAATAACGACGCATATCCATAATAATAGATAATGGATTAATACTTACCGGACAGGCTTCTACACAAGCGTTACACGTCGTACACGCCCAAAGCTCTTCATTGGTAATATAATCACCTAGAAGTTGTTTTCCATCGTCTTTAAATTCACCGTTATTAGCATCAATATTTTTACCAACTTCCTCTAAACGATCTCGCGTATCCATCATGATTTTACGAGGCGATAATTTTTTACCGGTAAGATTAGCCGGGCATTCACTTGTACAACGTCCACACTCGGTACAAGTATAAGCGTTGAGCAATTGAATTTGGCTTAAATCCATAACATCACTCGCTCCAAATTTAGCAGGCACGTCGTCTTCTGCGCCTTCTGGGGCTGCCGCAAAAGGATCGGCATCCGGATCCATCATTAATTTCACCTCTGCCGTGACAGCCTCTAAGTTATTAAACTTTCCTTTAGGCTCCACCTTTCCAAAATACACATTAGGAAACGCTAAAAGAATATGTAAGTGCTTAGAAAAGTATAAATAATTTAAAAAGATAAGTATGCCTACAATATGTAACCACCATGCGGTACGTTCAATAGCACTTAAGCCTTCAGGAGAAACCCCATCAAAGAGCGGTGCAATAAATTGAGAAATGACATTACCAATCCCTAAGTTTTGAAATTCGGTATCCGTGGCATTCATAATTAAAAATAAAGCCATTAAAACCACTTCAAAATATAGAATAACATTTCCATCGCTCTTTGGCCAACCTTTCATTTCTGAACTTAAGAAACGTTTTATTTTTATGATGTTTCTTCTAATCCAAAATACAGTTACCGCCACGAGCACTAAAACCGCTAAAATTTCAAAAGTGCCTATTAAAAACCCATAAACCGCATTGGGTAATACGGATAAACCTATACGGTGGGTTCCGAAAAGCCCGTCGATAATAATTTCTAAAACTTCAATATTGATAATTATAAAACCAACATAAACAATAACATGCAGAAAACCAGAAATGGGACGTTTTACCATTTTACTTTGACCTAAAGCGATATAGGCCATGTTTTTCCAGCGTTGTGGTTTGTTATCACTGGCATCAACCTCTTGTCCTAATTTAATATTACGAATCAGTTTTTTAATATTACGTGCAAAAAAACCAATCCCTACAATTAGGATTACAGCAAAAATGATATTCGGTACGTATTCCATAAGTGGCGGCTTAATTATTATTTAGTTGCTCTGGCGTAGGCGCTTCATAAGGAATTTCTCTTTTAGACAAAATACGTCTGTAGCGCGCAGGGTGTAATTTAATATCTAAAAGTAAAAGTTGTAACTCTTTAGAAGCATTATCTAAATTAGTGTAGAGGCCATCATCTTTTAATAATTTCCCCATAGTTCCTTCTCCGGCTTCAAGACCTGCAGCAAGACCGTTAAGTTTGGCCACCATAGCATCTAAATTTTTAACCGTATTAGACAATTTTGCCTCATTAAGATCCTTTATTAAAATAGCTAATTCTGCACTAGTCGCATCAAAATTTTCTAAAAGCGAGGCGATTTTTTTATCGTTCTCGTTAATAAGGTTATTCGCTGCAAATGCAACCGTTTTAAAAGACTTAAGTGTTGCGTTTAATTCTGCGATAGTTTGTTTAAGCCCGTCTTCAGACTCATCAACAACTAAGGCATTTAAATTGGTTAATAAGGTATCTGAAGATCTTAAGGTAACGCCTAAATCTTCACTAATCCCTGAAAAATTCTTTTCTAATGATGAAATCATTCCGGGCTTTACTTCCGACTTAATAAAATCTCCTGGCTCTGCGTTTACACCACTATTTCCTTCAACAATAGCTAGGGCATTCCCCCCCATAAGACCATCTTGATAAAGTCTTACCTTACTATTATTAGAAAATTTTAATTTAGGATTTACGGTAAATGCAATACGTGTTTTACCGGTTTCGTAATCGTATTTAATATGTTCTATCTTCCCTATCTTATTCCCTTTAATGGTCACTGGAGACGACATACTAAGGGCGTTATAATCGAATTCTGTATAATAGGTATTTGAATTTTCAAATAAGTCTTCACCTTTAAGAAAGGTGAATAGGTAGATACAAAAGGCAATGCCTGCTAGGACTAGGATTGCGGTTTTAACTTCTCTTGAGATTTTCAATGGGCTTTATTTAGTTTGTAAACAAAATTAGGAATAAATATACTAATAAAGTTTTTAATTTGAATCAGATTTTAAGGCTTCGGAAACATCAATCTTTTTTCCGTCTTTAAAGGCAACAACAAATGCGCCAGGATATCCGTTTAATTTGGCTTGATTCTGAAGTTGCTTAACCTCATTATAGTCAGAGGTTTGTCCGCTGTAGTATTTATAGACAGCTCCTGCTTTTTCTCTTGAAATATCAGCAAGCCCTTTAAAATTATAGGACTTCGGTTCTAAAGCTCTAGAACTGGCCGCAATTTGCACTTTAAAAACAATGCCTTCAACAATACGAGGACTTTCTTTTTCCTCAACCATGGATTCCGCTTCAACCTGAAGAATTTTACTCCCCACGTTCTGATCGAGTTCCTTTTTATAATCTAAAACCGCTTCTTTTATAGCGTTCGCCATTTTAGTCTGACCGGCCTTAGAGTTTAAAAATTTTCCTTCGCTATTATTAGTTAAAAACCCAACCTCTACCAACACACTTGGCATGTAGGTATTACGAATAACCAAAAGACTAGCTTGCTTTAAGCCACGACTTTTACGCTTTGCCTTCCCGATAAAATTATCTTCAATTTTTCGAGCCAAAACCACACTTTGTTCTACATAAACTTCCTGTTCTATACCAATAGCAATTGAAGACTCTGGAGAGCTAGGGTCAAAACCCGCATAGTTTTCTTCGTAATTATCCTCTAAGAAAATCACTTCATTCTCTTTTTTAGCGACATCAAAATTACGTCCCGTATTTTTTTCACCTAAAACAAAAGTTTCGGTCCCGCTAGCCTGAGAGCTGTGCGCATTACAGTGAATAGAGACAAACAAGTCTGCATCTGCCCTATTGGCAATATTGGCACGTTCGTGCAATTCTATAAAAACATCGGTTTTACGAGTATAGATCACTTTAATATCAGGATTTTTTTCTAGGGCCTTCCCTACCTCTAGGGTAACTTTTAAGGCAATATCCTTTTCACTATGTCCGTTTCCAACATTTCCAGAATCTCCACCCCCGTGTCCTGCATCTAAAACAACAACAAATTTATTGTCTTGCGCCTGTAAATAGGCCGAAGATGTTAAAGAACTAATAAATATAAGAATGAATAATACTATTGTAGGTTTAGGTATCGTTTGCATATGTAATTTAACGTTTTTTCAACTTGGTTTAACACAATGTCCTCATTAAATAAGTTCGTAATTTTCATTTTCTAGTTTTAATAAACTAATCAAAAAAAATACTGTACTTTTGGCGTTTCAAAAACCGAGCCATACTTTTACAAAAATACACTTAAAAGCATTGCAGACAAAAAGCTTATACATACTTTTTACCCTTAGTTTTACAGTGTTTATCAACACGTTTAGCTTGGCACAAGAATTACCGAAAAAAGAAGGTCGTATTCCTGCTAAACAGCAGAAAGACACCACCTCAATTGTGTTAGATTCCATTGTAAATCCGCCACAAAAGACCATAGAAATTGATTCTACTAAGCAAGATTCTACCAAACAGAAAGGCCTTTTAGAAGGTACCGTAAAGTATACTGCTGCGGACTATGTCTCCTTAAACCAAAAGAAAACCAAAATTTACCTTTACAATAAAGCCGAAGTTTTATACCAAGATATGGAGATAAAAGCTGGGGTTATTGAAATTGATTACAGCAAGAATTTAGTTTATGCTGGTCGTATAAAAGATTCTACAGGATATAGCCAACGCCCGGTTTTTACACAAGGACAAAACGTTATTGAACCCGATTCTATTGTCTTTAATACCGAAACAAAAAAAGCTTTGGTTTTTAATTCGAGAACAGAGCAACAAGGTTTTAAGGTTTATTCGCCTATAACGAAGAAAGAAAATGATTCGGTTTACTTTATGAAAAACGGTCGTTTTACCACGGCTGAAGATGAAGAGGACCCAGAGTATCAATTTGTGACCACTAAAATGAAAATGGTCCCGAATAAAAAAGTTATTGTAGGTCCTACTTATATGGAAATTTATGGCGTTCCTACACCCATAGCGTTGCCATTTGCCTTCTTCCCGATGACCAAAAAGCAAACCTCCGGAATTATTTTTCCATCCTTCGGTGAAGACAGCAATAGAGGGTACAACCTACAGAATGGAGGGTATTACTTTGCTATAAGTGATTATTTAGATTTGGCCGTTCTTGGAGACTATTATACCAACGGAAGTTACGGATTGCGTATAGAAAACAACTATGCCCTACGTTATAAGTTTAAAGGAAATATTAGCTTTAGATATGAAAATCTTCTTAATGAAGAGCGTGGTTTCCCCGACTTTAGTCAGAGTACCATTTACAACATCAGGTGGTCCCACAGTCAAGATACAAAGGCCAACCCCAATTCTAGATTCTCGGCCTCTGTAAACTTAGGAAGTAGTACCTATTACCAAGAGTCTATTAATCAGCTCAACCAATCTAATTTTCTCAACAACACCTTAGCGTCTTCTGTATCGTATTCCAAAACCTTTACGGGGGACCCACAAGTTAATTTAAGTTTAACGGCAACGCACAGTCAGAATACCAATACTGGCGATATTAATTTAACTCTACCAACATTACAAGCGTCTATGGGACGGGTTTATCCGTTTGCCCCAAAGACAGGCTCTAAAAATGGGATTATTGAAAACATCAACTTTCAAGTTACCACCAGAGGGGAATATAGCATACAAACCAACGACTCTATTTTTGGAAAAAGTGAAATGTATGACGATGCTGAAATAGGTATGTCGCACAGCTTACCAATCACTACCAATTTTAAAATCTTTGATTATTTTAGTGTAAGTGCCAATGCAAGCCTTCAGGAAAATTGGACCTTAAAAACTATAAGTCGTTATTACGATCAGGCGAATGACGAAGTCGTTACCGTAAACAAAAATGGTTTTGATCGTTACTTAACCTATAGTGCTGGCGCCAGTATAGGAACCACTATTTATGGAATGTACGATTTTGAAAATGAAAATAAAGACGCGAAACTAAAGGCTATAAGGCACGTTATGCGACCTTCTATTAGCTACTCCATTACACCGGCATTTGATCAGTATTACGAAACCTACGACGTTATTGATGCTGATGGGACAACCACAGATCAAGTAGAATACTCACGGTTTGAAAACTCGCTTTATGGGGCTCCAGGAAATGCATTTTCTAGTAGTATTGGGCTATCTTTAAGTAATAATATTGAAGCTAAAGTACGCGCCAAAGATTCTACACAAACCGAACCTGAAAAAGTAACCTTATTAAACAGTCTTAATTTTTCTACGGCTTATGATATTGCAGCCGACTCCATAAAATGGAGTCCATTACGATTAACGGGAGGAACGCAGATTTTAAACAATAAAATGAGTGTTAACTTTAGCATGACGATGAACCCGTATGCTTTAGACAGCAATAACGACGTCATCAACACCTTTAACATTAATAATGGGGGAAGTTTATTTCGATTAACCTCAGCTAACGTCAGCATGAGTTACACCTTATCTAACGATAGTTTTTCAGGTAAGGATGATAAAGAAAAAGAAGCCTCTGCTGCAGAATCTGCACGTTCCGGTGGCCGTACAGATGATTTATTTGGACGGACTCAAGACTATGCCAATCAGCGCCTCTCAGATGACGACCGAAGTGAAGATGAAAAGGAAGAGAACAACGAATTTTACAACTATAAAATGCCGTGGAGTTTACGATTAGCCTATGCGGCCAATTACAACAACACGCAACGCCAAAACGAAATCTCTAGCCATTCATTAATGTTTTCTGGTGATGTAGACATTTCACCAAAATGGAGTATTGGTGCCTCTTCAGGTTACGATTTTGCCAATCAAGGGTTCTCATACACCCAATTACGTTTTGAGCGTGATCTACTAAGTTGGCGAATGAATTTTTCATGGATTCCGTTTAGTGACCAAAGCTCTTGGAACTTCTTTATCGGTATTAAATCTAACTTATTAAAAGATTTAAAATACGATAAGCAAAAGCAAGCGGACAAAACTGTTGGGAATTAATCCTCTTGTCCTAGACCTTACGAGAGAACTTACTTCTTTTTACTTCATAAGAGTGCACTTTCAAATTTTATCTTAAATTTGGTATAGAATCGAGATCAAACCTCTCACATCACTACATTAAATTAAGTTCTATGAAAAAAGTAATAAACACCCCTAAAGCACCTGCACCAATTGGCCCATACAACCAAGCCATCTTAACCGGAAACACCTTATATACCTCCGGACAAATTGCTTTAGACCCTGAAACTATGGAGCTCGTTACTGACGATATTCAAACAGAAACAAAGCAAGTTATGGAAAACATGAAAGCGGTTTTAGAGGCTGCTGACATGAGTTTTGAAAACGTTATAAAGTCTTCTATTTTTATCAGTGATATGAATAATTTTAAAGATATCAATACCGTTTACGGTACTTATTTTGATGAAGCCACTGCGCCTGCTAGAGAAACAGTAGAAGTTGCCAACTTACCAAAATTTGTTAATGTTGAAATTAGCATGATTGCTATAAAATAATAAACAGCTTAAATAAACCTCTTTTCTGAATCTCTAAATCTAGAGAAAAAGACTAGAGGTTTTTTTAATTCGTAAAGATTCTCTTTTTTACTTTTTATTTTGTTAACTTTAATCATAAATTTTTTCATAAATGATTGAGGTTATTACGAATAGACAAGAGTGGAATGCAGAATTAGACCGTATAGGAGCGGTGGATTTCTACCATACTTATAGCTATCATCAACTTTCAAAACGTGAGGAAGAACTTCCTGTTCTACTGAAGTATAATGAAGGGCAATCGGTCATTTTTCTTCCCTTACTTCTCAGAAATATTGAAAATTCAGAATACAAAGATGCCACCTCTGTTTATGGGTATTGTGGTATTTTAGCTCAAAACATAGACCCTAATTTTAAGAAAGACAATTTTTACAGGGCCTTAAATACCTTTTTAAATAAAACGAAGATTATAGCCGTCTTCACCAGACTCCACCCCTATATTGATGAAGCCGAATTTATGCTTCAGAATTTAGGACAGATTACCTCCTTAGGAAAAGTGGTTTATATAGACCTCAGCAAAACCCTAGAAGAGCAACGTGCTAGCTATAATAGACGCTTAAAAACCTATATCAATAAAGCGCGAAAATTATGTACGGTTATTGAAGGGACTACTGAAGAACACTTGGATATTTTTATCAGTCTTTATCATGAAAACATGCGACGTATTGAAGCCACTGACGATTATTTTTTTGATACTGATTATTACCGCCAGTTACTAACGAGTGACGATTACGAAGCCTCATTATTGATGTGTAAACACAATGCAACCGGTGAAATTATTGCTGGTGCTATTTTTATAAAATCGGGCAACATTATTCAATACCATCTCTCAGGCTTAAACCATTTGTATTTTGATCTTCAACCCATTAAACTCATTATTGATGAAATGCGAATTCAAGGCACACTTCAGGGCTATCACTACCTTAACCTAGGTGGTGGAAAAGGCAGTGAAGAAGATTCCTTATTTGAGTTTAAAGCTAAATTCTCTAAGGATGTTAAGATTTTTAAAATTTGGAAATACATCGTTAATAAAGACGCTTACAAAGCGCTTTCGGAGTCTCACTTACAAACTGAGTTAAAATCAGAAGACCTCGATAAAGGATTCTTTCCAAAGTATCGCGCACCGCTAAAATCTCTTTCTTAATTTCCTCCCCCTATTCCCCTTTATAATTTTGAAGGTATCCCTATTCACCTTATAACTTTTTAATCTCAAAAACTAATATTAAGAATTCTACCTTCCCCGAAATAAAAGGGCTTTGTTATAAAGTCAACTACGCCTCTACCCTATAAACAATTGTTAATAAAACAAATGCTGTTCTATCCAAATTTGTGCCGTCTGAAGGTAAAGAACTTGTATTTTTGAATAGCACCAAAATTCATTCTGATTATGCATATAGAACACGATATAAAATTAGGCTTTAAAGATGTGATGATTCGTCCAAAACGTTCCACCTTAAAAAGTAGATCGCAGGTCTCTTTAGAACGTGACTTCAACTTTCTAAACAGCAAAACAAGTTGGAAAGGTATTCCTATTATGGCTGCAAATATGGATACGGTGGGTACCTTTGAAATGGCAACCGCTTTAGCAAAACAACAACTATTTACCGCCATACACAAACACTATACACCACAGCAATGGAGCACCTTTTTAAGTGAGGCCCCAGAAGATATTGTAAATTATATTGCTATAAGTACAGGCACCGGACCTGAGGATACCAAAAAACTAAAAACAGTATTTAAAGCGCATCCGGAATTAAAATTTATCTGTATTGATGTCGCCAATGGGTATTCCGAGCATTTTGTAGAATTTTTACAAAAAACAAGAGCCACTTATCCGGATAAGGTCATTATTGCAGGGAATGTCGTTACCGGCGAAATGGTAGAGCAACTTATTTTATCGGGTGCAGATATTGTCAAGGTGGGTATTGGTCCTGGAAGTGTTTGTACCACTCGTGTAAAAACAGGTGTAGGCTATCCTCAGTTATCCGCCATTATAGAATGTGCCGATGCGGCTCATGGTTTAGGCGGGCAAATTATTAGCGATGGCGGGTGTGCAACCCCCGGAGATATTGCTAAAGCTTTTGGAGCAGGGGCCGATTTTGTAATGCTTGGCGGAATGTTTTCTGGGCATACGGAAAGCGGTGGAGACCTCATTACTAAAGACAATCAACAATACAAGCAATTTTACGGCATGAGTTCTGCTACAGCTATGGACAAATACGTCGGTGGTGTTGCAGAATACCGCGCTAGTGAAGGTAAAACCGTTCAAGTCCCTTATAAAGGTGACGTACAAAACACCTTGCAAGATATCTTAGGAGGCCTTCGAAGTACCTGTACCTACGTTGGAGCAGCACGATTAAAAGAGCTGACCAAAAGAACCACTTTTATACGTGTGGCAGAACAAGAAAACCAAGTCTATAACGGGTAATGCCCCTTTAACTTTTTTGCAATTTGAAACTAAAAAAAGCTGAGCTAAAAGCCTTTCTTAATGAGAAGGTAGAGCTTTATAATCGACCTGATTTTATAGAAAGTGACCCTATACAAATTCCACATCAATTCACACGTAAAGAAGATATTGAGATTGCCGGTTTCTTGGCAGCAACCATAGCTTGGGGTAACCGTAAAAGCATTATTAATAATGCAAATAAAATGATGAACCTGTTAGACCACGCGCCTTACCAGTTTATCACACAGCATCAAGATTCCGACTTAGAGCGCTTAGAAACTTTTGTACACCGTACGTTTAATGGCCTAGATTTTATTCAGTTTATAAAAAGCTTACAACACATCTACGCGCAGCACCAAGGCCTAGAAGCCGTTTTTAAAGCTCATGTAGAAAAGGATTCCATCCAGCGTAGTATTCACGAGTTTAAAAATTGCTTTTTTGAAATTCCACATCTCAAACGCACCCAGAAACATATTAGTGATCCGCTTAAAAATTCAGCAGCAAAACGTATAAACATGTTTTTAAGATGGATGGTTAGAGCAGACAACACAGGCGTTGATTTTGGAATTTGGACAAGCATTTCGCCCGCAGTATTAAGTTGTCCTTTAGATGTACACTCCGGAAATGTAGCTCGGAAATTAGGCCTTTTAAAACGGAAACAAAATGATGGTAAAGCCTTAGCTGAATTAGATAAAACCTTACGAAAGTTAGACCCCACAGACCCCGTAAAATATGATTTTGCCTTATTTGGACTTGGCGTGTTTGAAAACTTCTGATAATCCATTTGTAATTAGTACCTTTAAAGCTTATTTTAAATTGCTCAACATATGAAATGGTACACCTCGTTTTTACTTTTATTTAGTTTTCTATTTAGTTTTTCGCAAGACTTAAAAATTCCAATAGACACCGCTTACACCACACAAGGCAGTGTTAGCATTAAAGGAAAAACTGTAAATTATACTGCTGAAACAGGTTTTCAACCCGTTTGGAATGATGAGGGCAAAATAATTGCGTCACTCTATTACACCTACTACAAGCGCAGCAATATTACTAAGACCAATAACCGACCAATTATCTATTCATTCAATGGAGGCCCTGGCTCTGCTTCCGTATGGATGCATATTGCTTATACAGGTCCTAAAGTATTAAATATTGATGATGAGGGCTACCCTATTCAACCGTATGGCGTTAAGGATAATCCTTATTCTATTTTAGATGTTGCGGATATTGTTTTCATTAATCCGGTAAATACAGGTTACTCTAGAAAAGTGGCCGATAAGGACGGAAAGCTTCCTTCCGATAAATTATTCTTCGGAATTAATGCAGACATTAAGTACTTAGCTAGTTGGATGAATACCTTTACCACGCGTAAAGATCGATGGTCTTCACCAAAATACATCATAGGTGAAAGTTATGGGGGGACCCGCGTTATGGGCTTATCTCTAGAGTTACAGAATAAACAATGGATGTACTTAAATGGGGTAATTATGGTATCGCCTGCAGATTACAAAGTATTGCGTACCGGTGGCCCATTGGCATCTAGTTTAAATTTGCCGTATTACGCAGCAACGGCTTGGTATCACAACAGATTGCCCGAAGCGCTTCAGCAAAAAGACCTTTTGGACGTTTTACCAGAAGTAGAAGAGTTTGCTTTAAATGATCTTATGCCAGCCATAGCAAAAGGCGGATTCATTGCTCCGAACGAGAAAGCTGCTATTGCTAAAAAAATGAGTTACTATTCTGGACTATCTGAAAATGTAATTTTACAACACAACCTCGATGTGCCTACATCTTTCTTCTGGAAAGAACTCTTAAGAGACACTTCTGGAAAAACAATAGGCCGCTTAGATTCTAGATATCTCGGCATTGACAAGACCGATGCTGGCACACGACCAGATTACAATCCGGAATTAACCTCTTGGCTCCACTCTTTTACTCCGGCGATCAATGCTTATATTCAAAATGAATTAGGGTTTAAAACCGATGTAAAATACAATGTGTTTGGTAACGTTGGGCGTTGGGACAACAGTAATGACAGAACAAGAGACAATCTGCGCCAAGCCATGGCTCAGAATCCTTATTTAAAAGTTTTTACACAGTCTGGCTACTACGATGGGGCTACCACATACTTTGCCGCAAAATACTCACAGTGGCAAATTGATCCTAGTGGAAAAATGAAAGATCGCTTCTTTTTTAAAGGTTATAGAAGTGGACATATGATGTATTTAAGACATGAGGACTTAATTAAGGCGAATGATGACCTCAGAGAATTTATTAAAGCGTCTTCTTCAAACGGAACATCTGCTAAATATGAATAAACTTACAATTTTAAGAAACCATTAAGACCTTATTTTCCGTATATAGTTTTTCCAAATTGATCTGATACCTATGAAAAGTCCTACATTTCCAAGTAATGAAAACGAACGCTTAGCGGTTTTAAATTCTTACAACATATTAGACACGGCTCCTGAAAAGGATTATGATAATATTTCTGAATTAGCAGCTACAATTTGCGACGTTCCTATTGCCCTAATTACAATTCTAGACCGGAATCGGAATTTTTTCAAATCTCATTTTGGAACCCCTTTAACCGAAACACCACGCGATGTTTCTTTTTGCGGCCATACCATTCTTGAAGATGATATTTTTATTGTTGAAGATGCCACTAAAGACGATCGCTTTTTTGACAATCCTTTAATTAACGAGCAGAACATATCCTTCTATGCAGGAGTTCCTCTTATTAATCATTCAGGACATAAATTAGGAACCATTTGTGTTTATGATCTAAAACCAAGACAGCTTAACAGTTCTCAAATTAAAGCGCTTAAAACCTTGGCCCAACAGGTGGTTAATCTCTTTGAATTAAAGAAAAACAACGATCATTTAGAAGCGATTAAACAGGAATTAGAACGCCGGAACAAGCAGCTAAAATCGTTTGCCAGTTTAGTGTCTCACGATTTAAAGTCACCTTTATCTAATATCATTTCTTTAACCGATTTATTAAAAGACGAGAACCAAAATAACTTATCGGAAGATTCCCTTCAGTATTTGGATTATATTGAAGAGTCTACCACCATTCTTAAGGATTATATTGATGGTATTTTACTGTATTACTCTGCAGATGAACTCTTAAATTCTAAAACCGAAGATATAGAATTACGCACGGTTATGGAAGATATAGAACTCATTCTTATTTCTGAAAATGATAGTCTTATTTATAACGACAACCTCATTGAAAACATCAATAAAGCAGCCTTAACACAGATATTAATTAACCTAATAGACAACGCTCTTAAATACAATGATAAAACAGAACGCTCTGTAGAGGTTTCTTATCATAAAGATGATACGCACCATAATTTTAGCGTTAAGGACAATGGTATTGGTATTCCTGAAGACCAGCAGACACAAGTCTTTGAAATTTTTAAAACCGTTAAAAACGACAAGATAAAATCGAGCACAGGTATTGGACTGAGTACGGTAAAAAATCTCGTAGAAAAACTCAATGGACAGATAAGTGTCACTTCAAAATTAGGAGAAGGAAGTACTTTTAGTTTCAGCATTGCACAAACCATATAAACACCGCCAGTTTTAAAACATAAAAAAGCTGATAAATATTAAATTTATCAGCTTTTTTTAGGTTTATAAATAAGAGTAGACTTAGCCTTTTAACCAAGCAGCTCTTAATGATTTTTGACCTTCTGTTGCTTCTGGATTCTCAACAAGACCTTCAGATTTTGCGAAAGCTTTAGTTAAGGTTGTTTTAATTACAACAGGTTCGCCATTACGCTCTAAGTCCATAGTTATTTCCTGACCTTCTTGCCATGAAAACATCCCACCAAGCACTTCCTTAGCGTTTAATAGGTTTAATTCTTTACCATTAACCTTGTTAATGATATCTCCTTCTTGTACGCCTTGAGCTTTCCAGAAAGAATTCTTTAAAGCCATTGCAGAAAAGAAAAGAATTCCTTTTTCCTGATCAGCATCAAAAATTATATTCTGTCCACCTGCAAAAATATAGTTGGTTTCTACTTCAGTTTCCCCTTGTACTAAACCTACCATTTCAAAAAACGTATTATAATTGATAGGCACATCTCCTTGTACATGCGTATTTAAAAATTCACCCACACTTGGATAAGTCATCGCAGTAATTTCAGCAATAATCTTATCATCATCAAACGGTTTATTTTTACCGTATTTAGCCGATAATTCTTTCATTAAAGACAACATACTACGTTCTCCATGACTTTCTTTACGCATTAAAATATCAATACACATTCCAATTAAAGCGCCCTTTTGGTACACATTATAATAGTTAGAAGCGTAAGGTTCTTTTAATACATTCTCACTCATTACGGTAAAGCTCATGGCATCATCCATACGTTGCGAGATCTTAATTTTAGACTGCATGGTGTTGTAAAACGTTTGGGCATCCACTAAACCTTCGTACACTTGAAAGTGCTGTGCAAAGTATTCCGTTACCCCTTCATACATCCATAAATGCTTAGAGAATGTAGGTTGGTTATAGTCAAAATAATGTACATCTTCAGAATGTACTGATAAAGGCGTTACAATATGAAAAAATTCATGGGCCACAACATCAACAATTGAAGCCGCTAAAGCTTCTTTAGTTGACGATTCTGGTAATACAACTACCGTAGACGTATGGTGTTCTAAAGCGCCAAAACCTTTAGGTGCCGTCTCTGAACCATCTGATAAATACAGATAAATATCATAACGTGGTGTACTATTTACGTCTCCTAAATAGGCTTTTTGAGCTTCCATCATTTTAAAAACGGTTTCTTTCTGACTAGCAGCGGTATGAATCCCGTTTGGAGAATAGACGCTTAATACAATTTTAATATCACCTACCATAAACTCTTCAACATCCAATTTTCCATACATCATAGGATTATCGGTAATATCAAAATAACGTGGAGCAAAATAACTCGTCGTTACAGACTGTCCATCTTCGCTGGTAGTACTCCCTTTTGTTTCTAAAGCTGAAGTTCTAACGAAATCTGCCGGTGCCGTAACATCTAAAGCATATTGGTTGTTTTTTAAACTATCAAAATACCCCACAAATCCATGAAGGTTTAATACGTAATTATCATCTTCAATATTGGTCCCTGCAGGAGAGAAAGGTTGCTCACCTCCAATTCCACCAACTTTCTCCACATCAAAAGTATCATTCACATAATACTGAATCACGTCTAACTTAGTGGCCTCAGCTATAGTCCAAGTATTATCATCAACCTTAGTTACGGTTAATTCATTTCCATCATAATCCAAAGCTTTAAAATCATCTACATATTTCCCAAAATCACTAACCGAATAGGTTCCTTGCACCACACGTGGTAATCTATAGGTTACCGTTTCTGTAGTAAAACGTCCTGGATTAATAGTTACAGGCACTCTATCGCTGTTCACTGCTGTTAAATCTAAAGCGGTGACAATAGGATTGCTTACTGCTAAGTCATTAATGTTTGGCTTTGCTGTACCGCAACCGACCAAAACGACGCTTAAGCCAAAAATGGCTAAATAATTCTTCATGTTTAAGTTTTTGTTTTTATAATAGACTCACAAATCTACAATCTGTTACTATTAAAAACCTAAAGGTTTTGTTAAATTCGCAGCATGTCAGAACCCACAGTAAGCATCATCATCCCCTTTAAAAATACGGAAGCATTTATCGCTGAATGCCTTAGCTCTATTCTAGAACAAACCTATACGCATTGGGAAGCTATTTTTATAGACGACCACTCGACCGATAATTCGTACAAAATAGCGCAATCTTATGCTGAAAAGGATCAAAGAATCCAACTCTTAAAAAATAAAGATCATGGAATTATAGCGGCCTTACAAACGGGATATTCTGTAAGTTCGGGCATCTATATTACCCGTATGGATAGTGATGATAAAATGGCTGACATCCGTTTAGAAACCATGGTGCAAAACTTAAAAACCTACGGGCCAAAACATCTCGCTATTGGGCAAGTGAAATACTTTAGAGCTGATGGGCTTAGTGATGGCTTTGCACGGTACGAAGCCTGGTTAAATCAGTTAACCCTAACGGGCCAAAACTATACGGAGATTTATAAAGAATGCGTGGTACCCTCTCCTTGTTGGATGCTACATCGTGAAGATTTTGAAGCCTGTGGAGGGTTTAATTGCGAGACCTATCCTGAAGATTATGATTTAGCTTTTCGGTTTTACAAAGCCCAATACCAATGTATTCCTTGTGATCAGATTTTACTTTATTGGAGAGATTATAGTTTTAGAACCTCTAGAACCCATCACCATTATGCCGAAAATTCCTTTTTAGACCTTAAAGTTGACTATTTTTTAGAATTAAATTACGATCGTAGCAAACCTTTAGTCATTTGGGGCGCTGGTAAGAAAGGAAAAACCTTAGCTAAAATTCTTCAGAATAAAGCCATTCCTTTTTATTGGATCTGCGACAACCCAAAGAAAATTGGAAAACATATTTATGGCGAAGAGCTTTTAAATTTTAACTATCTCACTCAAATCAATCAACCCCAAAGTATTGTAACAGTGGCAAACACAACGGCCCAAGAAGAGATTAAAGCCTATTTTAATAAACAAGGCATGAAAGCCATGCGCGATTATTTCTTTTTCTGTTAAATTTCTTAAAACCAAAACAAGCTAATCGGCTTGCGTTACTTATATTTGAAATGACTAAAATGGTTTTTATAAGAATTGTCAAAAGAAGTACCGCAACATTATTATAACGGTCGCATTGACTTTAATTTTATAAAACGCTTAATCAGTAAATTTAAAGATCTAGAATGCATTTTAAACATCCCGAGTTACTCTACGCCCTTTTCTTACTGATCATTCCTATTTTAATACACTTGTTTCAACTCCGTAGGTTTGAAAAAGTGACATTTACCAATGTTAAATTTTTACAAGCCGTAAAACTTCAGACCCGTAAAAGTTCGCAAATAAAAAAATGGATCACACTGTTTACAAGAATGCTTTTATTAGCCTGTATTGTTCTTGCCTTTGCCCAGCCTTTTATTCCAAAAACGACAGCCTTTAATAAGGCTCAAGAAACGGTGATTTACTTAGACAATTCGTTTAGTATGCAAGCTAAAGGACGAAATGGTTCTTTGTTTAATGAAGCGGTACAAGATATCATTAACAGTATTCCTGAAACTGAAAGCATCAGCTTATACACCAACACCGAAACCTTTAGAAATACTAGTCTTAAAACTTTAAAAAAGGATTTAATTCAACTGGAATTCGCTCCAAATCAATTAAGTTACGAAGCCGCTTATCTAAAAGGGAAACAACTGTTCTTAGACCAAGGCGATACAAGCAAGCACTTAATTTTAGTTTCCGATTTTCAACAACAGGCAAAAGCCTTACAATTTGAAGCGGATTCTACAGTGCAAGTCACCTTAGTACAGCCACAAATTAACGACCGCTCTAATATTAGTATAGATAGTGTTTATATTTCAAATACTTCAGCAGAAACTATAGATCTTACCGTAACCTTAAGCAATCAGAACACGCCTGTAGATAATGTCTCTGTGGCCTTATACAACGATGATATTCTAAGTTCTAAAAGTGCCATTGCACTTGATAAGGAGGCAGAAGTTATATTTACTATGCCTTATAATGAAGAAATTAATGGGAGATTAAGCATTGAAGATTCTGGGTTAGAATTTGATAATTCATTCTACTTTAATATTAATGCGAAGCCTAAAATTAAGGTCTTAGCGATTAATGAAGACGCGGAGGATGCATTCTTAAAACGAATTTATACCAATGATGAATTTGACTATCAAAGCGCTGCCTTAGACCGTCTGAATTACAAGCTTATTTTAGATCAGAATCTTATTGTTTTAAACGAACTCAGCAGCATCCCTAAGGCCTTAAGTGAAGCGCTTATTAATTTTACTAAAAACTCGGGGAAACTTTTAATTATTCCTAAAGACGAAATCAACATAAACAGTTATAACCAACTCCTTAAAAACACTAATCTTAATCCGTATACTCCTATTAAAAAGCAAGATAAACGGATAACTAAGATCCATTACAGCCATCCTTTACTGAAAAACACGTTCTATAATAAGGTTAGTAATTTTCAATATCCAAAAGTTGAACACACACAGCAATTTACCTCAAATTCTGGCGCGGTACTCTCTTATGAAGACGGTACAGCCTTCCTGATGGGGAACTCTGAAAATTATGTGTTTGCCTCACCGCTGAACCTTAGCAATTCAAATTTTAAAAATTCACAACTCATTGTTCCGGTCTTGTACAATATAGGGTTACAAAGTTTAAACCTTTCTAAACTTTTTTATACTATAGGAGAAGCCAATTCCATAGCCATCCCAACTTCTATTGGTCAAGATGAAATTTTAACGTTAGCCGATACTAAAAGTGCTGTGATTCCTTTACAAAAAACCTACAGTAAAACGGTAGTTTTAGAAACAGGGGCATTCCCCAATACAGCAGGAATTCTGGAGGTGAAGAACAAAAATAAAGTCATACAAAAATTAAGTTTCAATTATGACAGAGCAGAAAGTCAGCTTAATTATTACGATTTAAATGCTTTAGAAAATGTAAGCCTCGCCTCTCGTTTAGAAACCACTATTAATAATATAAAAAGTCAGGCAAATGTTAATGCGCTATGGAAATGGTTTGTTATTTTTGCACTAGCATTTTTAATAATAGAGATGTTACTTCTAAAATATCTTAAATGAACGCACTCATAAAATCTGCAACCATCGTTGATTCTAAAAGTGATTTTCACAATGAAACGGTTGATATTTTAATTGAAAAAGGTCGGATTTCCAAAATTTCAATAGACCTTGACAATCCTAATAATTACCAAGAAATAGCATTAGACAACCTTCATGTTTCCCAAGGTTGGTTTGATAGTAGCGTTTCATTTGGAGAACCTGGTTATGAAGAACGCGAAACTATAGCAAATGGTTTAAAAACAGCAGGACACTCGGGCTTTACAGCTGTGGGTCTTAATGCTAATTCACGACCTGTCATTGATAGCTATGCTGATATCGCTTTTGTAAAATCTAAAGCCGCTGATAACGCCGTAAGCCTCTATCCTATTGGAGCACTAACGCAATTAAGTGAAGGTGAAGATTTAGCCGAATTATACGACATGAGTAATGCAGGCGCTGTAGCTTTTTATGATTACCAGCATCCTATTTCTAATCCTAATCTCATGAAAATTGCGCTGCAATACGCAAGTAATTTTGATGGTCTCATATGCTCCTTCCCGCAAGAGTCTCGCATTTCTGGACTTGGCGTTGTTAACGAGCATATTAACAGTACGAAATTAGGACTAAAAGGTAATCCGGCTTTAGCTGAAGAATTACAAATTGCTAGAGATTTATTTATCTTAGAATATACGGAGGGAAAATTACATATCCCAACCCTATCTACGGCAAAATCTGTAGACCTTATTAGAGCTGCGAAAGCTAAAAACCTTAATGTCACTTGTAGTGTTGCTATTCATAATCTCATTTTTACCGATGATGTGTTGCACGACTTTGACACCCACTATAAAGTTTTACCGCCATTGCGAACGCAAAAGGATTGTGAGGCTTTAATTGAAGGTTTAAAAGACGGCACTATAGATATGGTCACTACAGATCATAATCCTATTGATATAGAGCATAAGAAAATTGAATTCGATTTTGCCCTTAACGGTACTATTGGTCTTGAATCGGCTTTTGGTGCGCTTCAAAATATCTTCACTACGAAGAAAACAATAGCTTTATTAACACAAGGAAAAGCACGATTTGGAGTGAAAACCGCGAGCATCAATGAAGGAGAACTTGCAGACATCACTTTATTTAATCCTGATAAGTCTTATACCTTTAGTCCAGCAGATATTTCATCTCGATCTAAGAATAGCATGTTTTTAGGATCAGCTTTAAAAGGTGTTGCTTACGGTGTTATTGCTAATGATAAAATGGTTTTAAAATAATGGATCAAACAACTATAGAAAAAGGTAAAACCTTAGCTTTTGTCGCTTACTTAACTTTAATGGGGACTCTCATTGCCTATTTTATGAATAAAGAAAAAGAAAATCCCTTTACTCATTTTCATATTAGACAAGGCTTAGGATTGGGCTTAGCTTATATCTTAATAGCCATTGTGATAGGCGGCTTAGACAATATGATGGTGAGCATGTCTTTCTGGATCTTTTTCTCGGTACTTTACATTTACGGTATTGTAGGAGCGATCACCGGAAAACTTAACAAAGTCCCGTTACTCGGTAACTATTTTCAGAACGCTTTTAAATCTATTGGCCAATAAGTATGTCGCAATTACATTATATTACAAGACCTTCTACTTTAAAAGAAAACGCCCCCTTATTAATTATGTGCCATGGTTACGGGAGTGATGAAAATGATCTCTTTTCTTTTGCTTCGGAATTACCAGAGGAACTTTTTATTATTTCCTTAAGAGCTCCGCACCCTATGCAACCTTATGGAAACGCATGGTATGCTATTAATTTTGATGCTGATAGAGGAAAATGGAACGACGTAGACCAAGCTAAAGCTTCCATTGCATTACTTTCTGACTTTATAGATTACGCCGGAAAAACCTATGCTGTAGATGCTAATAATGTGACCCTTTTAGGATTTAGCCAAGGTTCTATATTAAGCTATGCCGTAGCCCTTACGTTTCCTGAAAAAGTAAAAAACATCATCGCATTAAGTGGTTATATTAGTGAAGATATGCTTCCTTCAACCTTAGACAAGTCTAAATTTTCACATTTAAACTTTTTCTGCTCGCATGGTACGGTAGATCAGGTTATCCCTGTGGCATGGGCACAAAAAACGCCTTTGTTTTTAGACGCTTTAGCAATTAATAATGTCTATTCGGAATATCCTGTAGGCCACGGTGTTGCACCTCAGAATTTTTACGATTTAAAAGCGTGGTTAGAAAAGCACCTTTAAACCTTCAACTTTTATAAGGTAAAATAGGTGCTTTTATAAAATCTTGCTTAGCGCTTAATTAAGGATAGGGTACATTAAGTACTCTACCAATTTATACTTAAGATCGTTATTTTCATCAATAGAATAACTCACTAGAATTTCTCCCCAATGTTTACCATCTGTAAAATTGGCAATAATCCATTTATGGTTTAAAATTCTTACTTTATTAATAAGTAATTTAGAGTCGGTCATAGAAACATAAGGCACTAAAGGATGCTCCTCGCCTTCATAGTCGTTCGTATTATAAAGCCCTTCAACAATAGCAGGAATTAAAGCTTCTGTATCATAACCTAAAGCCTCAAAATAACTTAAGGCGTCCTCATTACCTTCAATATTAAAATAGCTAAGTTCAAAATTCTTGTCTTCTAAAGCGTCTATTTCTTTGTCTTTTTCTACCACTTTAGCCTTAACCTTGACGATATCAGTTTCATATTTGTCAATGATATTTTTAGAATTTACGTATTGAAATAACAGTAACAATACAGAAAAAATAAACAAATACATTAAAATTTTACTCTTCATAATTAGATGGTAATTTGTAGGTTATCGTAAGCTAAAAAAACGTTTTCTGGTAATTCTTTTTCAACAGCATCATGAAATCCTAAATGCGGACTGATGTGGGTTAAGTAAGCACGCTTCGGATTCACCTTAGCGATAAAATCAAGGGCTTCTTCTAAATTAAAATGAGATTGGTGTGGTGTTATTTGCAAGGCATTCACCACTAATACTTCTACTCCTTGGAGTTTTTCTATTTCAGCATCAGCAACCGTTTTCATATCTGTTAAATAGGCAAACTTATCAAAACGATAGCCAAAAACTTGAAGTTCATGGTGTAAACCATCAATGGGCACTATAGACAAATCGCCAGCCACAAAGGGTTTATTTTCAACCACATTTTTTATAACCCCTGGCGCACCGGGATATTTGTTTTCGGTAGCAAAAATATAATCGAAACGTTTTTCTAAAGACGTAAAAACACGTTGGTGTGCATATAAAGGAATATCACCTTGTCTAAAGAAAAATGGACGAATATCATCTAAGCCCATGGTGTGGTCGGCATGCTCATGCGTAAATAAAATACCATCTATTTTAGACACCTCAGCCCTAAGCATTTGCTGTCTAAAATCTGGACCACAATCTACAACAAAAGTATAAGCACCCCATGAAACCAAAATGGAAACACGGAGACGTTTATCTTTAAAATTTTCACTTAAACATACCGGATGATCACTTCCTATAACAGGAATGCCTTGAGAGGTACCAGTGCCTAAAAACGTAATTTTCAAACCTTTTCAATTTAGTGCAAGCCTTTCTCAGTTAAAAAAATCGCAATAAAATTGTCTTTTTTTCGTGTAGAATTCACGATAAAATAAAAAAGACATCTAATTTTTATTATATGCTTTTAAGTCAGAAATGCTAAGACAAAAATAAACTTATTTTTTTGTTTGCAACAGTAAAACCTTACCTTTGCTTAAACGATAGAAACCCAAACTTAATGAAGGACATAACGTATAAAGGCGACACGGATTTCGAGAATATTCCATCTCTAAAAGATAAAGCATTACGAATCAATTTGAATGCCGATATTTATGGAACATTTTCAGAAATTGGCGCTGGCCAAGAAACGGTACGACACTTTTTTAGAGCCGGTGGTGCGTCTGGAACAATTGCTAAGGCAATGTCTGCTTATGACAAAGATTTTAGTGATGCCATTTATGGTATAGAAGATGATCGTCGTTACGTCACTGAAGCCAGACTTCGTAAGATGTTAAATCATGAAGTGAATTTAATGGAGGAACGTATTACTAGAGATAAGCATCCTAACAAGATTTTTTTCTCTTATGCTAATACCGTAGCGACCATTGATTTCGCAAAGCAATATAAGGGTCATGGTTGGGTTGGAATTAAGTTTCAAGTTGAACCAGGACAAGACGAAGAATACAATGAAATTGTGCTTCATATTCGATTTAAAGAAACCGATGCACGTTTACAACAAGAAACCCTTGGTAAATTAGGAACTAACCTTATTTATGGGGCGTTTTATAAATACAATCAACCGCGTAAATTATTACGTTACCTCTACGATCACTTAGATAAAGATCAGTTAGAAATTGATACCATTAATTTCTCCGGACCTGTTTTTGAAGACGTTGACAACCGTCTTATGAGCTTACAATTGGTTAAAAATGGGATGACAGATGCCGTGATGTTTGCACCAGATGGAAACAACGTTTTACCTGCAAGAGTCCTTTACAAGAAAAACATTTTAGCCTTAAGAGGAAGCTTTAGACCCGTTACTAAAGTGAACATGGACATGCTAGAGAAGTCTTATGAAATGTTCATTAAAGAGAACAAGGTCGATAAAGATAGAACTCAGGTCATTTTTGAAATTACTTTATCTAACTTAAGAGCTGAAGGAAAAATTGATGAGCAAGATTTTATGGATCGTGCTAAACTCTTATGTTCTTTAGGACAAACAGTTTTAATTTCAAACTTCCAAGAGTATTATAAGCTTGTTGAGTATTTCTCTCAATACACGAAAAACAGAATGGGCTTAGCTATGGGCGTTAATAACCTTGTAGATATTTTTGATGAGAAATATTACCGCCACTTAAGTGGAGGTATTCTAGAGGCCTTTGGAAAATTATTCTATAAAGATCTACGTGTCTATCTCTACCCAATGGAGAATGAAGATGGTACGTTAACAACCAGTGAAAACCTTAAGGTTCACCCACGTATGAAAGAGTTATTTAAATTCTTTAAATACAATGGTAAGGTGGTTGATATCTCGGATATCGATGCCTCAAACCTATCTGTTTTCTCTAGAAAGGTCTTAAAAATGATTGTTAATAATGAAGATGGTTGGGAAGCTATGCTCCCTGAAGGTGTAGACAAATTAATTAAAGAAAAAAGCTTGTTTGGCTGGGAGTCTGAAGAGATTATTCATAAGCGTTAAACCAAACAGCATTAGATATTAAAAAGCGACGATTTTTATAAAAAATCGTCGCTTTTGTATTATACTAGAATATTCTATGCGTTTAAGCTGGCAATATTTGCTCGGCATGCGCTTTTGTTTTCACTTTAGAAATAATATCTGTAATCACAGCATTTTCATCAATAACAAAGGTAGTTCTATGGATGCCATCATACTCCTTCCCCATAAACTTTTTAGGTCCCCAAACTCCAAAGGCTTCAATTACACTTTTATCCTCATCGGCCAATAAAGGATACTTAAAATCATATTTATTCTTAAAATTAGATTGTCTTTTCGCACTATCTGCACTGACTCCTAATATGGCATACCCTAAACTTTTAAAACGATCGTAATTATCATTTAAGTTACAAGCTTCGGCTGTACAGCCTGGTGTGCTTGCTTTTGGGTAAAAGAAAACTACTAATTTCTGACCTTTATAATCAGATAAAGAGACAGTATTTCCTTGTTCATCTTTTGCTGAAAAATCTGGAGCCTTATCTCCTACTTGTAAATGCGTCATATTGCTTAAATTTGTCTTTCTGTAAAAATACAATGAATGACTAAACAAGAAAAGGTAGATTTTGTTATAAATACGTTAAATCAACTATACCCTGAAATTCCGATCCCCTTAGATCACAAAGATCCTTATACGCTATTAATTGCCGTTTTAATGTCGGCACAAAGTACAGATGTACGCGTCAATCAAATAACACCGTTGTTGTTTGAACGTGCCGATAATCCCTACGACATGGTTAAACTCAGCGTAGAAGAGATTAGAGAAATCATTAAGCCTGTTGGCTTATCGCCTATGAAAAGCAAAGGGATCCATGGCTTATCGCAAATATTAATAGACCAACACAACGGTGAAGTTCCTAAAACTTATGAAGCGCTTGAAGCATTACCTGCAGTTGGTCATAAAACGGCAGCGGTAGTCTTATCTCAAGCTTTTGGTATTCCTTGCTTCCCTGTAGATACCCATATTCATCGTTTGATGTACCGTTGGAATTTAACCAGTGGTAAAAACGTTGTTCAGACCGAGAAAGATGCTAAACGCCTCTTCCCTGAAGAGCTATGGAACGACTTGCATTTGCAAATTATTTGGTACGGAAGAGAATACTCTCCGGCTCGAGGTTGGGACTTGGATAAAGATATCATTACGAAGACTATAGGACGAAAAACGGTTTTAGAGGCCTACTATAAAAACAAAAAATAGCTTAATTTTGAAAGCCCTCTTGTTCTAAAATCTACAAGGCAATACAGATGAAAAAGGTTTCTCTTATAATTTTAGTGCTCTTTGTTTGGGGATGTATCCCTGTAGCCGTGGCGCCAAGGTTTAAGCGACACGACTATAAGATTATGCAGGCCAAAAAGTTTCAGAAAGATTTGCCTAGAGAAATTGCTTTTATTTTTAAAGACCCAAAAGAAGCCGAAGAATTTTACCACTATATCAATAAAAAGTACCAGTTACAGCATAACAATGTAGGTTATAATGTGCCTTTTCAATTGCAAAATCAAACCCTGTATCTTAGTTATCACGAAACCCAACGAACGGACAAAAAAATCAATGTACCTCTAGCGGCTATAGATAGTAAACGTAAAAGCAATGGAAATTCAGCCTTATTTGAAGGCCACTATGTCTCAAGAACGGGGCATTGGTATCTTGCACTTACAGTTTACGATAATAACATCAAAAACTGCTTAAAAGAGAACCACCCTTTAAGAGCAGAGACCATTGCCTACTTAAAAGCTTTAAAAGCGGAATATCTAAGCACTTACAATTATGAAGAATTGCTATTAAATAAAAAATCCTGAAGTGAATACTTCAGGATATCTTTTTTAGTTGAGCAGCGCTTCAGACTCTAAATTATTACAATCTAAAACGTTTAAAGCTTTAGAGTAATTTAAGATCCACCGTATGGTTTCATCTTTAGGTTGTAAGAGATTAGGCCTTGAAGACACTTGTGTGTAGTTTTTTGCCATTTTCGCTGTTTAATAGTTTATATATAGCAAAAACGCAGAATTAAACACTTTATTGTTTTAATTTGTTAAAATGATATTATTTTGATCAATAACCTTACGCATATTTATAAGCGCATAACGCATACGCCCTAAAGCAGTATTTATACTTACTCCTGTACGTTCTGATATTTCCTTAAAACTCATATCTTGATACATACGCATTAGTAAAACCTGTTTTTGATCTTCAGGCAACTCTTCAATAATACGTCTTACATCAGACTCCACCTGATTTTTAATCAAGGTTTTCTCCGCATTTAAACTGGAGTCACTTAATACAGAAAATATGCTGAATTCGCCAGTATTATCAAATTTAGGCATACGGCTACTTTTTCTAAAATGATCAATCACCAAGTTATGTGCAATACGCATTACCCATGGTAAAAATTTGCCTTCCTCGTTATATTTCCCGCGTTTTAGATTTTTAATCACTTTAATAAAGGTATCCTGAAACACATCTTCAGTCACATCTCTATCGTAAACTTTAGAATAAATAAAACTGTAAATTTTTTGCTTGTGCCTTTCAATCAAAATCGAAAGTGCGTACTCATGGCCGTTTATATAGTTCCGAACCAACTCTGAGTCTTGGATAAGGTCGTGTGTCATAATAATTACTTTAAGTCCTAGTAGTAGCCTACTAAGGTTGGGATTTAAGCTTTTTTTTTAAAGTAATCTTATGCTATAAGCAGATGTTTTTTAAGTGAATAGATTTCAAATATAACAACATTCCGATTGAAAAAGCAAAAAATACTTCTAAAATTTAACAATTTATCGGATAAAAAGTTCCTTTTATGGATGAAACCTCTAGAAAACTTAAGGCTAAGGTTACGCGCTTTAAGCGACAGCAGAGGGATACAAACCGCTTCACTCCTAATTTCATCTTTTCGCGATAAGGAATTCTAATCTAGAGTTTATGGGTTATTTGGTATTGTAGTATCTTTGCAAACTTAGATATCTAAAAAGACTTATGAATACAATTGACCTCGACGTTAACCCAAAGGAAAATATCATTATTAAAGGTGCTAAACTGCATAATTTAAAAAATATTGATGTCGTCATTCCTAGAAATAAATTGGTAGTTATTACCGGGTTATCAGGTTCAGGGAAGTCTAGTTTAGCTTTTGATACCTTGTATGCAGAAGGTCAAAGACGCTATGTAGAAAGTTTAAGTAGTTATGCCCGTCAGTTTTTAGGTCGTTTAAATAAACCTCAAGTAGACTATATCAAAGGAATTGCCCCAGCTATTGCCATAGAGCAAAAGGTAAACTCTACCAATCCACGCTCTACGGTTGGAACCACTACCGAGATCTATGATTACCTAAAACTGCTTTTTGCAAGAATTGGTAAAACCTACTCTCCTATTTCTGGTCATGAGGTTAAGAAGCATACGGTTTCAGACGTAATCAATTATATCACTACCTTCGAGGAGCGTTCAAAATTATTACTCTTAGCGCCGCTTATTTTAGAAGAAGGCCGAACCTTAGAAAACAAACTACAAACTTTGCAGCAGCAAGGTTATGCGAGAATTAAGGTTAAGGATGATGTGGTTAGAATAGACGACGCTTTAAAACAAGATCTAAGCATTTCTGACGATTTATTCCTAGTGGTAGACCGTATTATATTTAAAAATGATGAAGATTTTCTGAACCGCTTAGCCGATGCTGTAGGTACGGCGTTTTTTGAAGGTGTAGGAACTTGTATCGTTGAGTCTTTAGCCGATAACAAACAAATGCTTTTTAATAATAAGTTTGAAATGGATGGCATGGTCTTTTTAGAACCTAATGCGCATTTATTCAGCTTTAACAATCCTTATGGGGCTTGTCCTAAATGTGAAGGTTACGGTGATGTTATTGGTATTGATGCCGACTTGGTTGTTCCTAATACCGAATTATCAATATTCGAAAATGCCATTTTTCCGTGGCGCGGTGATAGTATGAGTTGGTACAGAGACCAATTGGTTAATAATTCGCACCATTTTGACTTTCCTATACACAAACCTTATTTTCAGTTAAGCGAGGCTAATAAAGCCTTAATCTGGAAAGGAAATAAATATTTTGAAGGCTTAGATTCCTTTTTTGCAGAGCTCGAATCTAAAGCTTATAAAATTCAAAACAGGGTTATGTTATCTCGTTATCGTGGTAAAACAAAATGTAATGTTTGCCATGGAAAACGTTTAAGACAAGAAGCTAATTACGTTAAGGTTGGTGAGGCTACAATTACGGATTTGGTAGATCTACCTATAGATGAACTCTCTCAGTTTTTCAAAACCCTTAAACTTAACGAATACGATGCTAAAATAGCCAAACGTTTACTCATGGAAATCCATACCCGATTAGAGTTTTTATCTAATGTAGGGCTTAATTATTTAACGATTAACAGAAAATCCAACACCTTATCGGGTGGAGAAAGTCAGCGTATTAACCTTGCCACCTCTTTAGGAAGTAGTTTAGTAGGGTCTATGTATATTTTAGATGAACCAAGTATTGGCTTACACCCTAAAGATACCGAACGCCTTATTGACGTCTTAAAATCACTTCGCGATTTAGGCAACACCGTAATTGTGGTAGAACACGATGAGGATATTATGAAAGCTGCAGATGCAATTATAGATATCGGTCCTGAAGCCGGAACCTTAGGTGGAGAAGTTGTTGCTGTTGGTGATTTTAAAGAGATTTTAGCCTCAGAGAGCCTTACCGCTAAATACTTAAATGGCGATTTAGAAATTGAAACCCCAAAGAAACGTCGTAGCTCTAAATATCAAATTGAAATTATAGGAGCTCGTGAAAATAATCTTAAAAATATCGATGTTACTTTCCCTTTAAATATGCTTACAGTTATTACTGGCGTCTCTGGAAGTGGAAAAAGTACATTGGTAAAAAAGATTCTTTTTCCTGCTATTCAGAAGAAATTAACAGGGTTTAGTGATAAAATAGGTCAGTTTTCTGAGATGAAGGGAAACATGAGTAATATACAACATGTAGAGTTTGTAGATCAAAATCCTATTGGGCGTTCTTCGCGCTCTAATCCGGTAACCTACATTAAGGCTTATGATGATATTCGTGCTTTATTCGCGTCTCAAAAACTAAGTCATATTAGAAATTTTGCGGCGAAACACTTTAGCTTTAATGTTGATGGAGGACGTTGCGAAACCTGTAAAGGTGAAGGCGAAGTGACGATAGAAATGCAATTTATGGCCGACGTACACTTAACCTGTGACACCTGTGGTGGTAAGCGCTTTAAAAAAGAAGTCTTAGAAGTCAAATTTGAAGACAAGTCTATTGACGATGTCTTAAATTTAACTATTGACGATGCTATTGCGTTTTTTCAAACCCATAACGAAACCAGAATTCAGAAGAAATTACAACCACTACAAGATGTAGGTTTAGGCTACGTTACTTTAGGGCAATCGTCCTCTACCCTATCTGGAGGGGAAGCGCAACGTATTAAATTGGCCACTTTTTTAGGTAAAGGCAGTAAAAGTGATAACACCCTCTTTATTTTTGATGAACCCACTACAGGACTTCATTTTCAAGACATTAAAAAACTATTAAAATCGTTTCAAGCCTTAATTGAAAAAGGCCACTCCATAATTGTTATTGAGCATAATATTGATTTAATAAAATGTGCGGATTACATTATAGACCTTGGTCCAGAAGGTGGTAAACACGGAGGACAATTGGTCGCTGAAGGGACACCTGAGGCCCTTGCAAAAGATGAAAATTCAGTAATTGGCGCATACCTACAGGATAAACTATAGAAGGTTTTTGGTGTAATGAGTCCGAATAAATCAAAGTCCTTTATCTAAGCTTTTATAGTTTTATAGTAATGTAGATAGAGGATTTTTTGATACGTTTTACTTGGTCAATTAAAAAGCCATTAGTAAAACAAAAATGCCATAAGCCCAATTAAAACCACAGTAGTTGGAATCACAATGGTGGTAAAAATAAATCCGATTACCCCCGACTTAAAGAAACTTAAAAACCAGCCTTGCCCATAGAAATTCTTTAACGCGATAAGTAGGTAGATATAAGTTGAAAGTCCTATAAACCAATTAAGGGCACCAGGAATTTCCCAAATTACATTCAGGCCGTAAAGCAGGCTAAACACCATAAATAGGAAAGAGAAAAAATACAGACTAAAGACTAAGTGGTGCGAATAAGGCCCTCTGTAGAAGTATAAAATCTTTAATAATAAAGCGAAAATTGGCAGTAAAAAGAATAGGGCAATCGGGATGGCATCAAAAAATGCTTTAAGGATATTACCTCCATCTCGCATTTTATAAAATTTCAAGCCTTGGGAATAAAACTGCCTTTGAAACCAGTTATCATCCTCTTTAGCACCCATATATTTATACATCTCGTCATCAGAAGCATTCGCCTCAATAAGCGAATCTAGTCCTGGTTTATTAAAATTCCATTCTATTTCAGGGTCATTGAGATCTTTCACCACAAAATTAGAATCTACTTGTTGAGCTGTAAGGCTATCTAATGCTTTAGTATTGATAGAATCTTTAAAAGCTGTATTTAGACGCTCTAAATCGTCTAGGTTTAAAGAAGTACCTTCTGATTCCGTTATAGCAGGCCCCTTCTTTTTAGAACTTGAAGACAGTGTTTTTTTTAATTCTAGGTTCACTGCATCGCGCTGACTATTTACAGAGAATGATAAGAGTGCAAAAAAGACAATGGTAATAAAAAAGTACAATTGAGCAGGATGCAGATACATGGCACGCTTTCCGCTAATAAAAGCTTTAGCCAAATAGCCAGGTTTAAACATTAAAGGAATAAAACTTTTAAAAAACCGGGCGTCTACTGAAAAGTAGTTATTTATGGTATTAGAAAATAAAACCCTTAGTGTGAGTTCGTCATTTACCTTCTGACCGCAATAAGGACAAAATTTAAAATCGTCATCTAAAGGACGTTCGCAATTTTTACAGGATTCTAACTTATCGCTCATGATGGGTCGTTGATGGTTTAAAAATAATCAAATTTATGAGATCATTCTTAGCTATTTGTTGCATTCAGCACCTAAGCGTTACAAACAGCACAACATAAAAACACCTAAACCACTAACAGCTAGTTTATTATATTTTTTGGCACGCTGTTTGTTTTAAACCCAATGTGTTTAATTTTTAAAACCTATCAATTATGAAACGAATTATATATCTACTTGCAGCTTTTGTCGCATTTGGCAGTACTGCATTCGCAAGCAATACTAATACCACAGACCTTGAAGCTTCTACGCAGACCACCGCTAGAGGCTATGGCAATTCTTTCATATTTGAAGAAGCAGGCATTGAATTTTCAGTTTTCGCTGATGGGCAGTTTGATTTCTATTTACCTAATTATGGTCCAGATGTAAGCGTTGGCATCAATACCCCTGGTTTTAGTTTAAGTTTTAATACCGGTTACGACTATAATCCTTATGTGCAGTATGATAGTTACGGTGCAATTATTCAGATTGAAAACACACCAATTTATTATGACTATTACGGTCGTGTAAATCAAATAGGTAATATTGTAATTCAGTATAATACCTTTGGAAGAATAAGCCGTTTAGGTGGTTTAAACGTCTATTATAAAAACAACGTATTTTACCGTTATGATGGGTTTATTAATAGCTACAACAGAGCTTATGTCTATAGACCATGGCACCGATTTTACAGCATTCCTACAGCACAATATTGTGTTATTAACGTAAAACCTTATAGACGATTTTATACCCCAGTAAGACACATCTATTATAGACCTTACACAAACAATGTCCGTTACTTTAATAGAAATGGCCGAAGAAGTACAACGGTAAATACCCGTTATGTACAAACCCCTAGAAACCGTGCTGAACGTGCACTAAGAACGCAAGTGCAACGTAATAATAGAGCGATTGTTAACACAAGAGCTACACGATCTAGAAGTGCCGTTACTAGAACAACGACCACACGTACTCCTGTAACAAGAACGACACGAACAACTACAACAACTCGAACGGTAACGCCTAATAGAACGTCAAACCGATCTACAGCGCGCCAAGTAAGTTCAAGAAATGTAAAACAAAATGTGACGAGAAGTAACAGGACTGTGTCTAATAAAATGAATCAGAGAACTTCGGTAAAAAAACCAAGTAGCACAAAATCTCGTACATATAATAAATCAGTAACGCCAAGCGCTAAACAACGCAGTGTTACCACAAGTAGAACCAAATCATCGTCAGTAAAAACGAGATCAAATTCAAGTAGAACGAGCAACCAAAGTTCAACACGATCTCGAACAAGTCGATCTAGAGGATAAAAAAGTTTTTTTGGTTGGTTAGTAGAATGTCCCGTGAGAGTTTGCCTCAAAGCGCCTTGCGGGACTTTCTCATTTTAAAACTCAAGGCAAAAGGTCCTTTGGCTAAAGGCTAGCTTTTAAGTTTTAAATATTTAATCATCTGATTTGAAATATCCTCGGAGACCTTCAACTTAAAAATTAAAATCAAATAAATAAGGCCAAGACTTACAGATTTAAGCCCCATATTTATTAAAGGATAAAATGGAAATTCCCAGAAGTAAAACAAAAAGCCTAAGCTCATAATAGCCAAAATCACTTTTAAAGTGCCCATTGAATAGGGAAGCATATTAAACTTGCGCTTTACAAAAATAATCTTAATCGTATTATAGATTGCAATGGCTAAAAAGGTCGCAAATGCAGAGCCTTCAATCCCATAAACAGGAATAAAAAGGGCGTTTAAAACAATGGCCATAACTGCCAATAAAACTCCGAAGAGCAAAACCATACGGTAATAATCACTATTAAATAAAATAGCATTATTGTTCCCTAAACTGTTATCGTAGAGTTTCGCTAAACTAACAATAAGCACTACAAAAAGTCCGCCTGTAAATTTATCGGGCAATATTTGGTATAATTGATTGATGTTTACAACAATTAAGAGGAAAATAAACCCACTCACCACCAAAAGCGTCATAGAACTCCGTTGGTACAAATCTCTTAAAGCCACATCCTCTTTTTCATTAAGATATTTTGCGGTTAATGGCAGCATTATTTGATGCATAGCGCGTTGTGGAACCGCAATAACTGTAGCTATAAAAATTGCGACACTATAATAGGCAACTTGTTCAATTTGTGGTAATAATAAGCCAATCATAAATTTATCGATATCCAAGATCAGCATGGCAATAGACCCTGCAATAATCATGAGTCCTGCGTATTTTAATATTGAAGATTGATGCTTTAACTTTTGAAATTTTAATTTTGGAAACCTTAACGTGAAGGCGTACAATTTCATAATCATCATGCGTAAAACGTAAACAATGACAAGCGCCGTTATAAACTGATCTACCGTAAGCCATTGTAAATAGACTGCAAAAAGTAACCCCATAATACCAACGCGATGAAATATTTCTTTCATAACATTACCAAAAACGGTTTGCATTTGCACTTTAGTCCAAGCAAAGAAAATTTCAAAATAAGCCATGGCTACCGCTAAAATGAAGATATGCCACACATAGTGTTTTACAATGGCATTTTCATGACTGAGCCCATGAACAATAGCATCATAAGCAACATACCCTACCAAAGCCGCCGGTAGGATAAAGATTAAGGGTAAGAACAACATTAAGGTTAGAAAACTATTAATGCTATGTTTGGTTTTAAATGAGGCGTAAAACTTTACAATGGCATTGTGCACTCCAAAGGCCATAAAAGGCATCATAAGATTTGCTGCTGATAATAAAAAGGCGACTAAACCATAATACTGGTCCGTTAAAAAATTGGTATAAAGAAAAAGGGTATTTATGGCGCCTATTCCAAAGCCTAAATAGGTTGTAATGGTATTTTTGAAAGACTGATTTAATACAATTCCCATAGGGTAGCAAAATACAATAATTAAACCCTAAGACAACCCTAGGCTATTAACAATCTTTAATAATAGCACTTAACTTTTCGGTTAGCGCTTTTCTACTATACGGTTCTAAACCTTTAGCATTAACCTTAAGGGTATTGGCTTTAAACGCTTCAAAATACGTTAATAATTGAGTTTTAAGCGCCTGTTTCTGATTGTAACTAAAGTACGTCCCCGTTTGGGTGTTCGCGATTATATGCGCCACATCGGCATCTTTAGGCCCTAGCGCTAAAATAGGAGTTTTTGAAATGAGGTATTCAAATAATTTCCCTGGAATAATTGCTTTTGTATCTTCAGAATCTATCTCTATCAGCAAAAGCAATTGAGATTGCATTTGAAACTTTATGGCCTCATCATGGCTCACATAACCCACAACATCAACATAGTCCTTCAACCCAAATGTGTAAATGGTCTCTAACACATCATCGCTAACCACACCAATTAACTGTAGTTTAAAATCTTTAGCAAAGTCGGGCTGTTCGTTTATCAATTCTGAAAGCACCTCCCATAAAATTGTTGGATTACGTTCAGATAATAAAGACCCAATATGCGATAAGGAGAATAGTTTATCTTTCTGCTTAACCTTCACCTCATGGGCATCGTAACCATTAGTTATAACCGTAATAGGTTGTTCTGTTTTTAATGCAAATTCATTTTTAGTATGTGAGCTAGTCACAATAATATGATCTGCCGTATTTAGAACCTTATGTTCTAAGTCTAAATGTATTGCTTTAGAAGCCGCAGTAAGTTTTAACGCTTTATGGTAGCCAATAGTGGTCCAAGGATCTCTAAAATCGGCTATCCAATTAAGGCCTAAAGCCGCTTTTAATTGTAAACCTATAATATGCAAGCTATGCGGAGGCCCCGTGGTGATAATGGTATCTATATGATGCGTTTTTATATAGTCCGATAAAAATGAAACCGATGGCGAAATCCAATTTTTACGAGCATCCGGAATAAAGAAATTCCCCCGTACATAAAGCATTCCTTTTTCTATAAGAGACTGCTTCTTAGCTTTAGGGATCACCCCAGAACTTATCTTAGTGGTACTCCCTTTTGAAAACAACCTTGCCAAAGCATAAGGTTCCTTAATCTTTTGTTTTATAACCGTAACGCTTTCAGGGATTTCATTAACCAAACTTTGATCTTGAATCGGGTAATTGGGATTTTCCGGACAATATACAATGGGTTCTACTCCAAAATCGGGTAAATATTTTACGAATTTTAACCAACGCTGCACTCCAGGCCCTCCTGCAGGTGGCCAATAATAAGTGATGATCAGTGCTTTTTTTGTCGTCATAATGATTACCCTATACAGCGGCTTCGCTCTATTTTAGAAGCTTAGCCTCGTATTTACGTTTAGCAATTTCGCTTTAATCTCTTTTAGTGTTGAACTTGAAATATAAGCCCGCTAATAATAGAACAACTAAAATAATTGAACTTGATAAGGCGATATAACTTCCTGTTTTAACCACCTGAGGTTCAAACTTAAATTCTAAAGTGTGTTCGCCTTTAGGAAGCGTTAAAGCTCTTAAGACATAATTAACACGGAAGTGTGGTACTAATGTGCCATCAAGATAGGCATTCCATCCTTCTTTATAATAGATTTCTGAAAACACCGCTACCCCATCATTCGAATTTGAAGTGTTGTATTTTAAATAATTAGGTTGAAATTCTTTTAGTTGAATTGTTGCTGTAGAATCTAAGGCATAATTAGATTTTAAATTAAAATCGCTTGCCATTGTCTTTTGAATAACCGCTGTGGTTTTGGTATTCAAATTTTCTAAAGCCAACAGTTCTTCATTCGCATTGTCTACTGTTTTTAGATTGGATACAAACCAAGCGTTTCCATTAGCGTCTGAATTGGTATAAGGAAAAACAGTGTTTTGTTCTTCAGCAATAATATACTTTGCATTCAGCATATTAAGAACATTCATATTGTTTTTATAGACGTAAAAATCTAACAACTCATTTACACGGCCCAACTTCACCGCACTATAGCCCAGAAGTGAATTATGAAAATACGCTGCTTTTGCCGGCATACGTTGTCCTTCTGTAGACAAGTCCATCACTCTATAATGTCCTTTATCCTTTAAAATTTCTTTATCTGCAGTATTAGCGCGATAAGGTTTATCGACTTTTAAGGCTGAAACAAAATTATCGTTATTTACGTATTGTCGATCCACACTAACTAAATCGAAAAGAATTAATACCGCAAAAACCACGACAAGCAATTGCTCTGATAATTTCTGCTTTAAGAACATAAAGATTGTTCCTGCGGATAACAACACCAAAATCAATGTTCTTATGGTGTCTGAGGTCATTAAAGCTTTTCTATCTTCAATAATAGCCTCTATAAATGCTGGTCCGTACGCACTGATATACTGATCATCTCTTAAGCCTTCAAAATCAAATAAAGCCGATTTAAAGACTAAGAAGATCACGGCCAAACCTGCGGTAATTCCAACAGAAAAGGCTAAAGCTCTTAGTTTTTCTTCCTTTTCTAAGCCCGCCTTAAACACTTCCGATAAGGCCATAATTCCTAAAGCTGGGATACACAATTCTAAAATGACTTGTATAGAACTTACCGCTCTAAACTTATTATAGAAAGGCACATAATCAATAAACAAATCTGTGAGTAGGCCAAAATTCTTACCGTACGACAGTAGCAAGGATAAGACCGTCCCTCCTACTAACCACCATTTTACACGTCCTTTGACTAGAAATAAACCTAAGACGAAGAGAAAAATAATAACGGCCCCTACATAAGCAGGTGCTTCTACAATAGGCTGATCGCCCCAATACATCGGTGCATTTCTTGAGGCCTCTAATGCTTCAATTGGCGAGGCGCCCAAACGGATATAGGCTTCATAGGTTTCAGAATCTTTTCCGACATCTTCATAATTACCGCCCCCCATAAACTTCGGAATGTATAGATTAAAGGTTTCTAAAATCCCATAACTATATTCCGTAATATAAGCACGGTCTAAACCAGAGGTTACTTCTTTTTCAGACCCATCTGGATTAATGGTTAAAGGACTTGGGCCCCTTGTACTTTCCTTAGCATATTGTTGCGTTGCCAATAAACTGGTAGCATTAAGACCAACCGCAAGAATAGCAGCGAACGTCAATATACCAACCGATTTAAAAAAATGAAGTAAGATTTTTTTCTTGTACGCCTCTACCAGATAAGCTAAGCCTAAAACAAGGATAAGGAGTAATAAATAATAACTCATTTGTGGATGATTGGCTACTAACTGTAAACCAGAAGCGACTGCAGTAAGCAAAAAACCTAAGATATATTTTCTTCTAAACGTAAGAATAATACCTGCTAAAACCATAGGCATATACGCAATAGCATGGGCCTTAGCATTGTGCCCAACCCCTAGAATAATAATGAGATAGGTAGAAAATCCAAAAGCTAATGCCCCTAAGGCTGCCAATTTAAAATCGACTTTAAGCGCTAGCAAAAGCATATAAAATCCTAAAAAATATAGAAATAAATAGTCTGCTGGTCGTGGTAGAAACCGCAGAGCTAAGTCTAGTTTTTTAATGTAATTGTGCGGATACTTTGCTCCCAATTGATAGGTGGGCATACCGCCAAAAGCACTATTAGTCCAATATGTTTCTTCTCCCGTGGTCTTAGCAAACTCTTTTTGTTGTTCTGCCATACCAATATAGTGCATAATATCACTTTGGTTGATTTTTTTACCTTGTAAAACAGGACTAAAGTAAGCTAATGATAAAACCACAAACCCTATTAAAACTAGGAAATGTGGTAATAAACGTTTAATAGAAAATGACATGTAAATGCTTTAAAGTGATTGATTCTGAAAAGTAAGTATTTATTTTGAAACCTCACAAAAGATTTCAAAGGGTACAACTTTAGCGATTACTCTATTTCTTCGTAATCGATATATTCGCCAACATCAGGGTTAGAAGATCCCTTTTCGTTAGGCATTTTATCAATAACCGTTTCGCCTTCTTTACGCTTTTGCGCTTGTTGCTGTTGGTTCTGATTTTGAAATCCGCCAAATTGTCCTCCAAATTTTTCCTCTGCTTTTTTGGCCACAAATTTTAGTAATAGTGGCGCAAACAAACGAGCTAATATCTTAAACCCGAAGTAAACAAGTAAAATAATTAATAGCGTTCTCAGTAATCCCATGGCCGAAGCTTCTTGTATCATAAGTAAAATAATATCAAAAATACAATTATACTCATTTATAATCCGTTATTATTCCTTAAAAAAAGTATAAAATATCTATATTTGAATTTAAACCAAAAATAAAATGCGATTACTCAAATCAATTTTCATCCTACTATTCTTTATTAGTTTTACCAACGCTAACGCCCAATACACGGAAGTGATCAACTCTAACCGACCAGGAGTTTCAGAAAGTGCTTTTTCTGTTGGAACCGGTGTGCTTCAGTTTGAAGCTGGTGCTTTTACCGTAAAAGAAGAACACGCCTTATCTAATTACGAGGTTTCAGGTTTCGGCCTTGATTTTGCCTTACGTTATGGCTTGTTTTTTGAACAATTAGAACTCGCTATTGATGGGGTTTACCAAAACGACACTAAAACCAATAACAGTTCTTTTACCCCTGTGGATAATAAGCGTTCTAATTTTAAGAATTTAACCATAGGCGCCAAATACTTAATTTACGATCCTTATAAAAATGCAGGAGAGCAAAAACCGAATTTATACAGCTACCATGCTAACAATAGATTTAGTTGGAAATCTCTAATACCAGCTGTAGCCATTTATGCCGGTGCTAATTTTGATAGCGAAAACAATCCCTACACTGCACCAGATGTAGAAGGTGTGAGTCCTAAAATAATGATCTCTACCCAAAACAATTTTAACGGTGGTTGGGTGTTTGTTATGAACTTAATAAAAGACCGTATTGGCTCAGAGTATTCTGATTTTCAATACATCTTTACCTTAACCCATTCATTTACCCCACAATGGGTTGTATTTGGTGAGGCACAAGGGATAAAGAGTGACTTTTATGCGGATAATATTTTTAGATTTGGAGGCGCTTATTTGTGGACTAAAGATTTTCAAATTGATGCTAATATCGCCTTTAACGCCAAAGATACACCTACCGTTTTTAATGTGGCTTTCGGAGCCTCTTACCGATTAGATTTTCATAAAGATAAAAAGATCGACAACGGAAATTCTGCCAAAGAAGAAGGCAAACGCAAACAGCGAAAAAACAAAAATAAAAAGAAGAAAATAGACGATTTCCAGTCTTAATATAAGCCTTGCTTAACCAATGATAACAATAAAAGAAGCTAAATCACAAAGCGAATTAAAAGCCTTTGTAAAATTCCCTTTTAAACTCTATAAAAACTCGCCATACTGGGTCCCTCCCATTATAAAGCAAGAGTTAGAAACTTTTAATAAAGATAAAAATCCCATTTTTAAAGATGCTGACGCTCGTTTTTTCCTAGCTTATAAAGCAGGCGAAATTGTAGGGCGTGTTGCGGCCATTACCAATTGGCTTGAGGTGAACAAACAAGACATCAAGAAAATGCGATTTGGATGGTTTGATTTTATTGACGATTTAGACGTCAGTAAGGCATTGCTTGAGACCGTCGCTACCATTGGGAAATCGCATCAATTAGAGTATTTGGAAGGTCCGGTTGGATTTTCTAACCTCGATAAAGTTGGTGTAATGACAGAAGGTTTTGATCATTTATCAACGATGATTACTTGGTATAACCACCCGTATTACGTTAATCATTATAACGCTCATGGATTTGCGATTGAAAAAGCATATTCTGAAAGTAAATTTCCTTTTGAGAATGTAAAACCTGAACATTTTAAAAAGGCACAAGAATTAATAAAGCGACGTTACAAGCTTAGGGCACTTAAGTTTACTAAAACCGAAGAGGTTATGCCTTATGCCGACAGGATGTTTGACCTCTTTAATGAAAGCTACGCTTCACTCTCTTCTTTTGTGGAGATTACAGATATACAAAAGGAGTATTTTAAGAAAAAATTTATCAGTTTTGTCAACCCTGAATACATAAAATTTGTGGTGGATGATCAAGATGAATTGGTAGGATTTGCTGTGGTTATGCCTCGATTTGCTTCGGCATTACAAAAAGCTAATGGTAAATTATTCCCTTTTGGTTTCACTCATATTCTAAAAGCAAAAAAACACAGTAAAGATGTTATTTTCTACCTTATAGGTATTCATCCAGATTATCAGAACAAAGGTGTTCATGCGGTGATCTTTAATGAATATTACGAGACTTTTAGAGAGAAAGGCATTGAGACTTGTTATCGTACACCAGAATTAGAGGACAACCATGCCATTAAACAAATCTGGAAGCATTTTGATCCTAAAGTATACGTTAGACGTAAAACTTTTAGAAAGGACCTATAATTTCTAAACAAGCGCAGAAAAACGTTTCATAAAGCCTTAAAAAAAAACGGCCAATACTTTTGAAGTATTGGCCGTTTTTAGTTGTTATATTCAGAGAAATTATTCTCCCATTGCAGCAATAAGGGCTGCAGACATTCTTTTATAAGTTCCGTTAACTAAACGCTCTCTAATAGCATCAAATGCATCAAGAGTTTCTTTAACGTCTTCTAAAGTATGTGTCGCTGTAGGAATCATTCTTAAAAGAATTAAACCTTTAGGAATTACAGGATATACCACGATAGAACAGAAAATACCATAGTTTTCACGTAAATCTCTCACTAAAGCCATCGCTTCAGGAATACTTCCTTTTAAATAAACAGGGGTCACACAACTTTGCGTTGTTCCAATATCAAAACCACGCTCTTTTAAACCTGACTGTAATGCATTTACAATAGTCCAAAGATTCTGCTTCAATTCTGGCATACTACGTAACATATCTAAACGTTTTAAAGCCCCAACAACCAATTGCATTTGTAAAGACTTCGCAAACATTTGCGAACGTAAGTTATATTTTAAGTAATCGATGATTTCTTGGTCAGCAGCAATAAACGCTCCTGTACTTGCCATAGATTTTGCAAAAGTTGCAAAATACACATCGATATCATTTTGAACACCTTGCTCCTCACCTGTACCTGCACCAGTAGCACCTAAAGTACCGAAACCATGTGCATCATCAACAAATAATCTGAAGTTAAATTTTTTCTTTAACTCTACAATCTCTTTAAGACGACCTTGCTCACCACGCATACCAAACACACCTTCAGAAATCACTAAGATTCCACCTCCAGTTTGCTCAGCCATTTTAGTAGCACGCTCTAAGTTCTTTTCTAAACTTTGAACGTCGTTATGCTTATAGGTAAAACGTTTTCCCATATGTAAACGTACACCATCAATAATACAAGCATGAGCGTCTACATCATAAACTATAATATCGTCTTTAGCAACTAAAGCATCAATGGTAGATACCATTCCTTGGTAACCAAAGTTCAATAAGTAAGCAGCTTCTTTATTAACAAAAGCAGCTAACTCATTTTGTAATTGTTCGTGCAAATCTGTATGACCAGACATCATTCTCGCTCCCATTGGATATGCAGAACCATACTTAACACCAGCTTCACCGTCTACCTTCCTCACTTCAGGATGATTTGCTAAACCTAGGTAATCATTAATACTCCAGGTGATTACGTCTTTCCCTTGAAATGTCATTCTATTAGAGATTTCACCTTCAAGCTTTGGAAACACAAAATAACCTTCAGCCTGAGCTGCCCATTTTCCAAGTGGTCCTTTATCTTTATAAATCTTTGCAAATAAATCCTTCATGCTTTAAGTTTGCTATTAATCAACACATTACACATAACATCACGTGTAAGCACTCATTAATATTTAATTAATTTAATATATTTAGTGCTCGCAAAATTAATTAATTATATTATGACTGCATAATTTATTTAATTAAGTATTAACTAAGTTTTGAACAATAGCGTACAACCTCTTCAAATTAAAAAAAATTAATGCGCTTAGTTCAAAAGATAAATCACTTTAATACATATTAAAATCTATCCTATTAGCAAGCTCTACGATAAAACCTACAAAATAGCTTATGTAAATAATGCGTGGGATAATCAAGTAGAAAATCGCATTACTATTCAAAAATTAAGTAAGATTGACCGGCAGAAATTAAGGGCTATCATAACAAGAACTGATTAAAGTAATACGATCCCTACTTTGAAACGAAATATTCCATTAACGAAAATGAACAAATTCACATAAAAAAAAACCTACCACAGTTTTCTATGGTAGGTTCTTTATAATACTATAAATCGTAATTTACTTTATATATTCAATAGTCGCCTGAACTTCAGATTTACTATCAAAAAAGCCTTGATCTTCCATCCACTTATCGTTATAAACTTTACTCATATAACGCGATCCATGATCTGGAAATATAACTACAATTTTATCTGTAGGCTTAAACTCACCTTCTTCTTGTAATTGTTTAATCGCTTGCATTGCTGCTCCACTGGTATACCCTACAAAAAGACCTTCAGTGTTAGAAATTTCTCTTGCAGTATGCGCACTTTCTTCATCTGTAACTTTTACAAACTTATCTATAGCATCAAAGTCAGTTGCCGTAGGAATTAAGTTTTTTCCTAAACCTTCAATTCTGTACGGATATATTTCCTTATCATCAAACTCACGCGTTTCATGATATTTTTGCAATACAGAACCATAAGCATCCACACCTATAACTGTTACATTAGGTTTTTGCTCCTTTAAATACTTTGAGATTCCAGAGATTGTTCCTCCTGTTCCGCTACACGCCACTAAGTGGGTAATTTCACCATTGGTCTGATCCCAAATTTCTGGACCAGTAGTGTTGTAATGGGCATCAATATTTAATTGGTTAAAATATTGATTGATATAAATTGAACCTTTATTTTCTTCGTGTAAACGTTTTGCAACTTCGTAATAAGAACGGGGATCGTCTGCTTTAACGTGTGCCGGACAAACATAAACCTTAGCTCCCATAGACTTTAACATGTCTATTTTATCTGGAGACGACTTAGAACTAACAGCCAAAATACACTCATAACCTTTTATAATACTAACCATTGCTAAACTAAAACCTGTATTACCAGACGTTGTTTCTATGATTGTATCACCAGGAGTCAAAATACCTTGACGTTCTGCTTCTTCTATTATATGTAATGCAATTCTGTCTTTAGAGGAATGACCTGGATTAAACGCTTCTACTTTTGCATAAAAATCGCCGTCAAAGTCGGCAGTCATTTTATTTAATTTGATTAGAGGAGTGCTACCTATTAATTGTAACACATTATCAAATACATTTTTGTTTTCGTTCATAAATGAATTTTTTCAGTAGTCGTTATTTATTAGACACCTAAAACCGAGCAAAGGTAACATTTTTTCTATTTATATCGAAATACCTTCTAAATCAAGCAAGAAAGCAAACTCTTCCGCATCTTCTTTTAAGCTTTCGAAACGTCCAGAAGCACCACCATGACCGGCATCCATATTCGTCTTTAAGTACAATTTGTTATCATCTGTCTTTAGCTCTCTTAGCTTAGCCACCCACTTTGCAGGTTCCCAATATTGTACTTGCGAATCGTGCAAACCTGTAGTGATTAACATATTTGGATACGCTTTAGCTTTAACATTATCATAAGGCGAATACGATTTGATGTAGTCGTAATACAATTTATCATTTGGATTTCCCCATTCATCATACTCCCCTGTTGTTAAAGGAATAGAATCGTCTAACATGGTTGTTACCACATCTACAAACGGCACTGCTGCAATAATCCCATTATAAAGTTCTGGAGCATCATTAACAATAGCCCCCATAAGTAAACCTCCTGCACTTCCGCCCATAGCGTATAAATGTTGAGATGAGGTGTAGCGTTCTTTTATTAAATGAATAGAACACGCTATAAAATCTGAAAATGTATTTTTCTTTGTTAATAGTTTCCCGTCTTCGTACCAGTCGCGCCCTAAATACTCTCCACCTCTAATATGCGAAATAACGTAAACAAACCCACGATCTAATAAACTTAATCTAATAGTAGAAAAATAAGGATCTATTGTAGAGCCATAACTTCCGTAAGCATATTGTAATACCGGATTAGTTCCATCCTTTTTAAGGCCTTTTTTATAAACCACAGACATTGGTATTTTAGTACCATCGTCTGCTGTAGCCCAAATCCTCTCAGAAGTATAATTGTCTTTATTAAATTGCCCGCCTAAAACCTCTTGCTCTTTTAAAACCGTTTTAGATTTGGTGCGCATATTAAATTCTATCACAGAAGACGGCGTTGTGAGTGAATTGTAGGCGTAACGCAGTGTTTCCGTATCAAAATCTACATTGGTTGCTGTAAAAGCGGTATAAGTTTCGTTGTTAAAAGGCAAGTAGTAATCTTCAGTACCATCCCAACGTTTAATACGTATTTCGTTAAGTCCATTTTTACGTTCGCTTAACACCAAATAATCTTTAAAAATATCAATACCCTCAAGCAACACATCTGCTCTATGTGGAATCACATCTACCCAGTGCGCCATTTCTGTTTGGGCTTCAGGCGTTTTCATAAGTCTAAAGTTCGTCGCTTTATCTAAGTTGGTCATGATATAGAAATGATCACCATAATGCGAAATACTATACTCTAATCCTCTTACTCTAGGCTGAAATACTTTGAATTTCCCTTCAGGATCATTCGCATCTAAAATATGGTATTCATTAGTTAAGGTACTGTAGCAAGCAACAATAATATATTTTCGAGATTTAGACTTATACACTGCCACACCAAAGGTATCATCACCTTCTTCAAAAACCAATTCGTCTTCAGATTGATCCCCCAAACGATGCTTGTATATCTGGTATGCTCTTAAGGTAACTTCATCTTTTTTGGTATAGAAAAGCGTGGCATTATCATTCGCCCAGCTTGAAGAGCCTGTGGTGTTTAAAACTTGGTCTGCAGCAACCTCTTGAGTTTCTAGGTTTTTTACAAAAATGGTATAATTACGTCTTCCGGTAGTATCAATACCATAGGACACCATTTTATTATCTGGACTTATACTAATGCCTGTTAATTTAAAATAGCTGGTTCCTTCTGCCATTTTATTACAGTCAAAAAGTAATTCTTCAGGATTATCAAGGTGTTCCTTTTTACGCAAATAAATAGGGTAATCTTTTCCTTTTTCAAACTTAGTGATATACCAATACCCGTTAAATTTATAAGGCACAGAAGAATCATCTTCCTTTATACGCGCTTTCATCTCCTCAAAAAGATCTTTCTGAAAATCTTTAGTATGAGCCATCTGCATATCGCAATACTCGTTTTCCGCGTTTAGGTAGTCGATGACTTCAGGATGCTCGCGGTCTTTCATCCAAAAATAGTCATCGATACGGATGTCGCCATGCTTTTCTAACTGATGAGGAATTTTTTTGGCTTTTGGCGGGTGCATTACTAAAGTATTTGTCATTTGTTCGTCTAAATTATTCTGAAAAAAGGCGCAATTTACTAATTTTGCACCTTAATAAATTTAAAAGACAAGATTATGTTTGGAGATATGATGGGAATGATGGGTAAATTAAAAGATGCCCAAAAGAAAGTAGAAGCTACAAAAGAGCGTCTGCATACGGTTTTAATTGACGAAGCGAGTAATGACAACAAGCTAAAAGTTACTATTACAGCCAATAGAACAATTAAAGCTATTGCTATTGACGACGAATTGCTTCAAGATAAAGACATGTTAGAGGATTATTTAATTTTAACCCTCAATAAAGCCATTGAAAAAGCCACTCAAGTTAACGAAGCAGAAATTGCAGCTGTTGCTAAAGAGGGGATGCCAAATATTCCTGGAATGGACATGTTTAAATAGAACCTAGTTCACTGAGCAACTTATCATGCATTTGGTCTGTATAATCTAAATGCGTTACCATGCGTAACTTACCACTGCCCATCCCAATAATATGGATGTTTTTTTCGAGCAGTTGGTTTAAAAAGTGAGCTTCATCAACATCATCATTTAACTCAAAAATGATGATGTTGGTTTCTATAGGTTCTACTTTTTTGATGAAAGATAATTGTGCTAACACAGCGCCTATTTCCTTCGCTTTTTTATGATCTTCAGCTAAACGTTCTACATGATGATCTAGGGCATACAATCCTGCAGCCGCTAAATACCCTACTTGTCGCATATTACCACCAAACAATTTCCTAAGGCTTAACGATTTTTCCATTAACGCTTCATCACCAAGTAACACTGATCCCACAGGACAGCCTAAACCTTTACTGAGACAAACGGAAATACTATCAAACGCAGTTCCATACTGTAAAGGGGTTTCATTTTTAGACACCATAGCATTCCACAAACGTGCTCCATCAAGGTGAAAGCCTAAATCATGGGTTTTACATACGGTTTTTATCTTTTCAATTTCAGAAAAATCCCAACAGGCTCCGCCTCCTTTATTGGTGGTATTCTCCACTTCTACTAAACGAGATTGACTGTAATAATAGGCTGAAGGACTGATAGCTTCTTCCACTTGTTTCGCGGTAAACATACCACGATGACCGTCTAAAAGTTTACATGTAGCGCCACTATGAAACGCCACACCTCCAACTTCATAATTATAAATATGCGCGTACTTATCACAAATCACCTGTTCTCCGGGTTGGGTATGCAATTTTATAGCCACTTGATTAGCCATACTTCCCGAAGGAAAAAACAAGGCTTTTTCTTTTCCAAACATCGTTGCTAAACGCTCTTCTAAAGCATTCATTGTAGGGTCTTCTCTAAAGACGTCATCTCCTACTTCTGCAGACATCATAGCATCTAACATTCCTTTAGAAGGCTTAGTCACCGTATCACTTCTTAAATCTATAATCATTCGTCAAAAAATTTCTAAGCTCAAAATTACGGATTTCCTAAAAAACCGATTCAAAATTATGGCACTTTAACAACGCTGCTTATATTTGTATAAAAATGTACTATATATGATTACTTCAGATCAAATTAAAGATCTTAACTCCCGTCTAGACGTACTTAGACAATATCTTTGACTTAGATGCCAAACGCATAGAAATCGCTAACGAAGAAGAACAAACTTTCGACCCTAATTTTTGGAATGACTCAAAGGCTGCCGAATTGGTTATGAAATCCATTCGTGAGAAAAAAAGCTGGATTAATGACTACGAAGCTGCCGCCTCTCTTGTTGAAGATCTAGAGGTGATTTACGAGTTTTATAAAGAAGACGAAGCTCCTATGGAAAACGTGGAAGCACGTTATGACTTGGCTGTGAATGCGATTGAAAAGTTAGAATTTAAAAACATGCTTTCTGAAGAAGGCGATGGCTTAAGTGCCGTACTCCAAATTACGGCCGGCGCTGGTGGAACAGAATCTTGCGATTGGGCCAGTATGTTAATGCGTATGTACCTTATGTATGCTGAAAAAAATGGCTTTAAAGTTAAAGAACTTAACCTTCAAGAAGGTGATGTCGCTGGGATAAAAACTGTAACTTTAGAAATTGAAGGTGATTTTGCTTTTGGTTGGCTTAAAGGTGAAAATGGTGTACACCGTTTAGTACGTATCTCACCGTTTGATAGTAACGCCAAACGCCACACTAGTTTTGCCTCGGTTTATGTCTATCCTTTAGTAGATGATACCATTGAAATTGACATCAACCCTTCAGATATTGAAATTACAACCGCCCGATCTAGTGGTGCTGGAGGACAAAACGTCAATAAAGTAGAAACGAAGGTGCAACTTTTACACAAACCTTCAGGCATACAGATTCAATGTTCTGAAACACGCTCGCAACACGATAACAGAACAAGAGCCATGCAAATGCTTCGTTCGCAATTGTACGAGATTGAATTGCAAAAACAAATGGCGCAGCGCGATGATATTGAAGCGGGTAAAATGAAAATTGAATGGGGAAGCCAAATACGAAATTATGTGATGCATCCTTATAAATTAGTAAAAGATGTACGTTCCGCTCATGAAACCGGGAATGTTGATGCCGTTATGGATGGCGCCATAGAACCTTTTTTAAAGGCTTACCTGATGATGATGGGACAAAAAGAAGAGCAAACCGAAAACCTATAAGATTTTATAGCAATGATAAAAATATACCACAATCCTCGATGTTCTAAGTCCAGACAAGGGCTTGCCCTTTTAGAAGCTTCGGGTCAAGAATTTGAAGTCATTAAATATTTAGACCAGCCTTTAAGTTCAGAAGACTTAAAAGCTATTGTTTCTAAATTAGGAATTAAACCCTTAGATTTAATCCGTAAAAATGAAGCCATTTGGAAATCAGACTACAAAGGCAAAACCCTAACGGATGACGCCATAATTGAAGCGATGGTCACCAACCCAAAACTCATAGAACGCCCTATCGTTGTTAATGGAACCCAAGCCGTTATTGGCCGTCCAACCGAGTTAATTTCAGACATTATATAATATTCTTAAATATGAAAACGAGCCTTTTAGTAATTTTCACACTTTTGTTAGGTCTTAATGTTGAAGCCCAACGCAGCCGTAGTAGAGACATGAATAACATCCCGCAGTCTAACCGGGAACCTACGGAACAAGAAATCGCAAAACGCGAGCGTGAAATGGAGGAACGAAAAGAAGAATATATTGATAATTTTTTAACAACTTTAGAGGCCGATGATTTTCAGAAACACATCATTAAACAAAATATTTTAAGTTTTTTTGATGAAAAAATGGCCATTTTCAAAACGCAATATGAGCATTCCTTAGACCGTAAAGAAGCCATAAAAAATTTAGAAGACACCCACTTTGTTGAACTAGAAGAACTTATTTCTGAACCAGATATGGCCAAAATAAAGGAAATGATTAAAGGCGGTTTTGATGAAAAAGATGTGAAAAAGAAGAAGAAACGCCAACGTAGAAACCGAAACTAAACTTAAGGTTTTGTTAAATAACAAATAGAGCGAAAGTCCTTTAACAGTAGGGCTTTTGCTTTAACATAAGATTAACCAAATAGACCACAAGGAAGTGTATTTTTGCCAACTAACAAACCCTTGTGATGAAACTAAACTTATTAACCGCTACCCTTCTACTCTTATTCCTGAATTTATCATTCGCTCAAAATGATGTAAAAATCCAAGGAAAAGTATTAGAACAAGACACTAATATTCCATTGGAATATGCCACTGTTGTGGTCAAATCTAAATCAGACAACAAAATAATTACGGGAGGAATTACCGACCCTAAAGGAAAATTTGAAGTCGAAGTTGCTCCTGGACGCTACGAAATTTCTGTAGAATACATCTCTTACCAAACCAAAACATTTCCAGAACAAAACATTACTAAAGATACTAATTTAGGAACTATTAATCTTGCTTTAGATGTCTCTACCTTAAATGAAGTGATGGTTGTTGCTGAAAAAACTACCGTTGAAATTAAGCTAGACAAAAAAGTCTATAATATAGGTAAGGATTTAACTACAGCCGGCGGAACCGTTAGTGACGCTCTTAACAATGTTCCTTCTGTAACAGTAGACGTTGAAGGCGCTATAAGCCTTAGAGGTAACGAAAACGTACGTATCCTTATTAACGGAAAACCATCTGCTATGGCCGGTTTTGGCGATAGTAATATTTTAAGCCAACTTCCTGCCGAAGCTATTGAACGTGTAGAGGTGATTACCTCTCCTTCTGCGCGTTATGATGCTGAAGGAACCGCTGGAATTTTAAATATTATTCTAAGACAAAAAGAAACCCTTGGTTTTAATGGTTCTGTAACCTTAACCGCAGGAAACCCTGACAACTTAGGCGTTTCTGCAGCTCTTAATTACCGAACAGAAAACTATAACTTATTTTCTAACTTTGGATGGCGTTATTTTGATTCGCCAAGAAACACCTTCACCGATGTTAATTATTACGACACGCTAGAAGATGATGGTACTTTTTCTGATCCTGAATACAGACGTATTGTAGAGACTAAAGAAGTAGAACGTTTAAATAGAAATTACAATGCTAATATTGGTATGGAGTACTTCTTGGACGAGTCGTCTTCGATTACCGGTAGTTTATTCTACAACTTTGGAAACGACGCCGATACGTCACTAAACTTTAGTGATCGTTACAACAACGGAAGTATTGTAGAAAACACGTTACGTAGAGAAAAAGAAACTGAGGAAGATAACAGATACCAAGTAGCCTTAAACTACGTTAAACGTTTTGGTGAGGATAGTGACCATAAATTAACAGCTGATTTTCAATTTGAAACAGAAAAAGAAGATGGTTACACTTATTTAAATGAAGATTACGTCTTTACAGATCAAACCAATCCTGAGCCGTTTCAGATAGAACAAGAATTTACTAAAGAGAAAAAACATGAATACCTCGTTCAGGCGGATTACGTGCTCCCTTTAGGTGAAGATTCGCGTTTTGAAGCGGGTTACCGTGGTAATTTTAAAAACAGCAACACGGATTATCAATTAGACCAAGAAAACCTAACCACTGGTGAATTGGAAATTAATGAAGGTATTTCTAACATTTTTGACTATACCGAAAACATCAACGCTGTTTACACACAATACGGCTCTAAAATTGGTAAGTTTTCTTATTTATTAGGGCTTCGTTTAGAGAACACACAATTAAAAGGAACCATTGATTCTGAACTTACAGATGAAGAATTAAATGACCAATACGATTTCCCTATTGATACTGATTTTAATAATAACTACTTAGGTTTATTCCCTACAGTTAACCTTATTTACAATTTAAACACCTCAGAATCCGGAAACGAAGAAAGTATTACTTTAGGATATAACCGAAGAATTAACCGTCCTCGTGGTTGGTACATTAACCCTTTCCCTTCACGTTCTAGTAGAACAAATATTTTTCAAGGAAACCCTAATTTAGATCCTGCTTTCTCTAGCACGTTTGATTTAGGTTACTTAAAGCGTTGGGAAAAGTTTACTTTAACTACCTCGGTATATTACCAACATGAAACGGATTCTTTTGAACGTGTTCAAGAAAACACCGGACAACAAACTACAGATGGTATTGACATTATTAGAACTATACCTATCAACCTTTCTACAAATAAAAGAACAGGAACGGAGCTTGGTTTAATGTATACACCAGCAAAATGGTTACGATTAAACTCTAGTTTTAACTTCTTTCAATTTGAAACCGAAGGAGAATTTAACGGTACAGATTACGGATCTAAAAACACAAGTTGGTTTGCACGTTTTAGCTCTAAAGTAACCTTACCTTTAGCCATAGATTGGCAAACAAGTGCGTTCTATAGAGGCGCTAGACAAGATGCACAATCTGATATTGAAGGGATTTTCTCTTTAGATTTAGCTTTCAGTAAAGAGATCTTAAAGAAAAAAGCAACCATTTCTGTTAACGTAAGAGATTTACTAAATTCTAGAAAATACAAAGCTTTAACGACTACTGATTTCTATGACAGTTATAGTGAATTCCAGTGGAGACAACGTCAAGTTAACGTTTCATTTATTTACCGATTTAACCAATTGACAAATAATAAAGATCGTAAAGGTCAACGTGGAGACAGTGGCGATGACATGGAGTTTGAAGGTTAAACCTGAGAACACCACTATTATAAAAAAAATGTTGCTAATTACTTAGCAACATTTTTTTTTACATTATTTTAAACTTTGACAGGCTTAAATTTAAGACTTAAAATAGTCCTTATGTTTAGCGTAAGCAATTTCACTAAAATCAGAAATGACGTAATCTGCACTGTCATAATCTTGATTTTTAGAATTAACACTTTTATAGCCCACACAAAAGATATTAGCGGCATTAGCGGCTTTAATCCCATTTGTAGAATCTTCAATAACCATACATTCCGATTTATCAAATCCGGTATGGGCTGCAGCTTTTAGGAAAATTTCAGGATGCGGCTTAGACTCTTTTAAATCTGCACCACTAAATTTAGCACTGAAATAAGGGTTGAGATTAAAACGTTCAAAAATAAGATTGATTCCTGGCATAGAAGCCGATGATGCTACCACTAACGTTAGTCCGTTGTTATAAAAATCTTGAATACGATCAAAAACCCCTTCAATAAGATCGAGCTCACCGTGATCAAACAAGTATTTATAATGTTTACGTTTTAAACTCACCAGGTATTCTGGCGTTTCATTCAAACCAAACTGATCGACTACACGTCTACAAACATTAATGGTTGACTGTCCTGTAAAGGATTCAAATAAAGGTTCTGATACCTCTACATTCACCTCATCGAACATATGAAAATAGGCTTTTCGGTGTAAGGGTTCAGTATCTACAATTACCCCATCCATGTCAAACAAAACGGCTTTCAGCTTCATATTTTTTTTATTTGTTGGCGAAGATAAAAAACAAAAATGGCATAGTAGCCTAAAAGCAGACTACAATGCCATTAACAATATATTAAATTATGCGTAATTTTGTGCCTTGATACTTATTCCGAAATTATGCCTAAAAAAGGACGTGAAAAAAATACCGTAAACAAAGCTAAACACAGCAGGTTAATCGCTCAGAAAAAGAATAAACTTAAGTCTAAATCTGAAGAACGAAAAGCGCGCTTAAAAGCCATTGTAGAACTTGCTAAGACCAAAAAAGCCAACGATTCTTAGAACTACAAGACATTATCCATAATTTCCTGTACAATTTCAGGATTTAATAAGGTACTTGTATCGCCAAGGTTACTGGTATCATTGCTGGCTATCTTTCTTAAAATACGACGCATAATTTTACCACTTCGGGTTTTAGGTAATCCATTTGTAAACTGAATTTTATTCAACTTAGCAATAGGGCCAATTTGCTCCGTAATGAGCTGATTGATTTCCTTACGTAGGTTGTCATGATTTCTACTTTCTCCTGTTTCTTTTAAGGTCACGTAACCGTAAAGGGCATTTCCTTTCACATCATGAGGGAAACCAACAATAGCACTTTCTGCCACAGCAGGGTGTTCGTTAATGGCATCTTCAATAGGAGCGGTTCCTAAGTTGTGCCCTGAAACAATAATAACATCATCCACACGACCCGTTATTCTGTAATAGCCCACCTCATCACGTAAAGCGCCATCACCTGTAAAATATTTACCTTCATAGGCTGAAAAATAAGTGTCTTTATAACGCTGGTGATCACCCCAAATGGTCCGTGCCATACTAGGCCATGGGAATTTTACACACAAGCGTCCGTCTACCTGGTTTCCTTTTATTTCCTCGCCATGTTCATCCATTAATGCCGGTTGAATACCAATAAAAGGCAAGGTGGCATAGGTAGGTTTTGTAGGCGTTGCAAAAGCAATGGGTGTTATCATAATTCCACCTGTTTCGGTTTGCCACCACGTATCCACAATAGGCGATTTTTTCTTTCCGACGTTATCATCATACCAGTGCCAAGCTTCTTCATTAATAGGTTCACCAACCGTACCGAGTACTTTAAGCGAAGATAAATCATGCTTTTCCAAATGCTCGACCCCTTCTTTTGCCAAGGCTCTAATGGCTGTTGGCGCCGTATAAAATTGATTTACTTTGTGCTTTTCTACAATTTCCCAAAAGCGGCCGAAGTTAGGATAACTTGGTACCCCTTCAAATAAAACGGTCGTCGCGCCATTACACAGCGGCCCATAAACAATATAACTATGTCCGGTAATCCACCCAATATCGGCCGTACACCAATACACATCTTTTTCTCTATATTGAAATACATTCTTAAAGGTATAAGCGGTATACACCATATAGCCTGCCGTGGTATGCACCATACCTTTTGGTTTTCCTGTAGAGCCCGAGGTATATAAAATAAATAAAGGATCTTCAGCTTTCATAATCTCAGGTTCACATTGCTCGGCGGCATTTTCCAATAAAGGTTGTAACCAAAAATCACGTCCGGCTTTCATTTCAATTTCTAAATGGATTCGCTTTACCACTAATACATTTTTAATTGAAGGACAGCCTTCTAAAGCTTCATCAACAATACCTTTTAAATCAATGGTTTTTGATCCCCGATAAGACCCATCGCTAGTAATTACCATCTTACATTCAGAATCATTTATTCGGGTGGCCAATGCAGAAGATGAAAATCCCGCAAACACCACAGAGTGAATAGCTCCGATACGTGCACAAGCTAAAGTAGCAATGGCTAATTCGGGGATCATCGGTAAATAAATACAAACCCGATCGCCCTTTTCAATTCCTTTTTCTTTGAGAACATTTGCGAATTTACAAACCCGTTGGTGCAACTGCTTGTAGCTAATATGTTCGGCCGCTTCAGAGGGATCATTAGGCTCAAAAATAATCGCCGTTTTATCTCCTCTCGTATAGAGATGCCTATCAATACAGTTTTCTGTAATGTTAAGCTCCGCTCCTTGAAACCACTTAATATCGGGTTTTGAAAAATCCCAACTTAAGACCTCATCCCATTTTTTGCGCCACATAAAATGTTCTTCTGCAATTTCTTCCCAAAACACTTCAGGATTCCTTACCGATTTACGGTATACTTGATAATATTCTTCTAAATGTTTTATATGATAATTACTCATTTTTATTTTCTATTGTTTTCAGTTTAAAAAGATAGTTATTTTGAATTAAAAAATAAAGATTCTTCTTCGGTTAATAATCTAGAATGAATCAAAAACCGCAGTCCCAAAGGAATTTCTAAAGAAAAACTTGCCCCTCGTCCTTCGGTAACATCTACGGTGAGATGCGTATGTTTCCAATATTCAAACTGATCTTGATGCATGTAAAAGTCGACACCTTCAACATTGCCTAAATGCACATCACTGTCGTCTAAATACATCTCCCCTTTTTCAAAAATCATTGGAGCAGACCCGTCACAACATCCGCCACTTTGATGGAATATCAAATCGCCATGTTTGGCTTTTAATTGCCTTACGACCTCTGCCGCTTTATCTGTTATCTCTACGCGTTTCATAATGTCTTGGTATTAAAAAAGGCTGAATTATCGATTCACAATTCAGCCTTATCGCTATTAATCAACTTCTAAAAAAAGCCTAATTTATTTTTATCGTAAGAGATTAACATGTTCTTGGTCTGTCTGTAATGACTCATCATCATTAAGTGATTTTCTCTTCCAAATCCAGATTTTTTATAACCGCCAAACGGCGCGTGTGCAGGATAAGCATGGTAACAGTTCACCCAAACACGTCCGGCTTTAATGGCTCGTGGTATTTGATATAGCTGGTGTGCATCTCGTGTCCAAACCCCGGCGCCAAGACCATAAAGTGTATCGTTTGCAATGGCAATAGCTTCCGCTTCATCTTTAAATTTGGTAACACATACCACAGGACCAAAAATCTCTTCTTGGAAAACGCGCATTTTATTATGCCCCTCTAAAATGGTAGGTTTAATATAGTAGCCATTGGCCAATTCGCCGTCTAATTTATTAGCTTCTCCTCCGGTTAACACCTTTGCGCCTTCCTCTCTACCAATTTTAAAATACGATTGTATTTTTTCATACTGATCGTTAGAAGCCTGAGCGCCAACCATAGAATTTACATCGTAAGGACTGGTTTGTACAATGGCTTCAGTGCGTTCTATAACTCGTGCCATAAAAGCATCGTAAATATCTTCTTGTACTAAAATTCTAGAAGGACAAGTACAAACTTCACCTTGATTAAAAGCGAATAAAACTGCGCCTTCAATAGCCTTATCTAAATACGCATCATCCGCATCCATTACACTATTAAAGAAAACATTAGGTGACTTCCCACCCAACTCCATCGTTACAGGATTCAGGTTTTTAGAAGCATACTGCATAATTAATTGTCCAGTAGTTGTTTCTCCTGTAAAGGCAACTTTATCTACATTAGGACTCGATGCTAAGGGTTTTCCGGCTTCCGGACCAAAACCATGCACAATATTTAAAACTCCTGGAGGAAAGACATCTGCAATTTTTTCCATGAGTAAAGTTGCCGATGAAGGTGTTTGTTCTGCAGGTTTTAAAACCACACAATTCCCTGTAGCTAACGCGGGCGGCAGTTTCCATGATAACATTAAAAGTGGAAAATTCCATGGAATAATTTGTCCGATCACCCCTAAAGGTTCTTTAATATTCATAGATAAGGTGTGCTGGTCTAACTCGGTGGCACTCCCTTCTTCCGATCGAATACAAGCAGCAAAATAACGCCAATGATCTACAGATAATGGAACATCCGCATTTAGAGTTTCGCGGATTGGTTTTCCATTATCACAGGTTTCTACGACAGCAAATTCTTCTAAATTCTCTTCAATTATATCGGCCACTTTATTTAAAAGTGTTGCGCGTTCTGTTGCTGAAGTATTTCCCCAAGCCTCTTTAGCCGCATTGGCAGCGTCTACAGCATTCTTCACATCTTCCTTCTGCGATCTTGGATACTTTGCAATTAAAGTGCCGTCTACCGGAGAGGTGTTTTCAAAATATTCTCCACCTACTGGTGGCACAAATTCTCCGTTAATAAAGTTGGAATACCTCTCTTTAAATTTTGGTTTTGAATAACTCATACCTTTTTGTGTTTATTTATTAGTTTAGTGTTTTATTAGCTAAAAAATTATCTATTTAATAATTTTGATAAAGTTATTTTATCAATTTCTAAACAAATTGAACATATTTACTTTATTTTTGAACATATCTATTATATCAAAATATTTTAATTCAATTTTTGAAATACAGAGCATGAACGCCTTAATTAACCATCAGAGAAGTCAAAGAAAACTAAGTACTTTAGTAGAAAACAGAACTATTTATAGTGCTGAATATGCCGAATTAAACATTTATGAAACCCATAAACAGGTCGAACAAGTGGCACTTACCTTCGACTTCCCCATAATAGCTAGTATGCTTACAGGAAAAAAAGTGATGCATCTTGACGGCTTTGAAGCCTTTGATTTCTTTCCTGGCGAATCTGTAGTGATGCCCGCACATAAAGAAATGCTTATCGATTTCCCGATAGCGAGCTTAACAAAGCCTACCCAATGTTTAGCTTTAGGGATTGATGCGATTAAAATAAAAGAGGTTGTTGGAAAATTTAATTTTAATGTGGCTATTGAAGATGAAAATAACAAATGGAATTTAGATGAAACCTCATCTCATTTAATCAATAATGAAGATGTGAACCATCTTATAAAGCGCCTCACCTATACGTTTACTGACAACAACAGCTCTAAGGACGTTCTATTAGATTTAATGTTACAAGAATTAATTGTACGCCTCCTTCAGACCAAGGCCAAACGTTTAATTACTAGTGATACCCATAGTTTTTCAGATACACGTATTGGTACTGTAATTAAATTCATCAAGGATAATCTAACGAATAAAGATATTACGGTAGACCTCTTAGCGAAGAAGGCCTATATGAGCACCTCGCATTTTCATAAACAATTTAAAAACACGTTGGGGATTTCACCTATTGACTATATCAATTCGGAAAAAATAAAATTTGCCAAGAAGCTTATTAAATCTTCCAAAAACTTAAGGATGTCTGAAATCGCATTTCAATCTGGCTTTAATAATACCAGCTACTTCAACAGACAATTTAAAAAAATGGAACTGATGACACCTCAGCAGTTTAAAGCCTCCATTAGCCCTTCGTATTAAGCAAAGACTAAGACCCTTTCATCCGTTTGGTATAACGCTTTAATTCCTTGGTCACCTTTGGCGCTAAAATAATAGTCGCCACCATCGTTGGGATGGCCATGAGTGCAAACACCCCATCAATAAGGTTAATCATCATACTTAGACTTGTGGTTGCCCCAATAAGAATACTTAAAATATAGAAGTAGTTATAATAGTGCTTTTTATCGGCTCCAAATAAGAAGCTCATACATTTTGTACCGTAGTAGGAGTATGAAAACAGCGAACTCATACTAAAGACGGCAATACAGACCAGTAGTAGATACTTTCCATAAACCGGCATTACATCCGCAAAGGCAGAGGCCGTAAGACTCACTCCATTATTTGATGTTGTTTCCCAAACCCCAGTTACTAAAATAGCCAAAGCGGTAAGTGTACAAACCACTAAGGTATCTATGGCAGGACCTAGCATGGCCACCAAACCTTCTCGGATAGGCTCGTCGGTTTTTGCCGCTCCATGGGCCATAGGGGCCGTACCAATACCCGCTTCATTAGAAAATGCACCACGCTTAATACCGTGTAAAATTAAAGCCCCTAAAACCCCACCTAAAAAAGTATCATCTTTAGGATAATAATTGGCGGCAAAAGCATCTATAAAAATGAGTTTTAAATAATAGCCTAAAACATCATAATGAGCAATTAAAATAATGATCACTAAAATAAAATAGAGAAACACCATACTAGGTACCAAACGCGAAGCTACTGTACCGATACGCTTAATCCCTCCTAAAATCACCAACGCGGTAATACTTATTAGTATAAGTCCTATAATAATATTGGTTTTTAGACCCACTTCTACCCCATTAGGAATCAATAAAATATCATTTAAGGCTTGTGTTAACTGATTCACATTAAACACTGGCAAGGCGCCAATAAGCCCACAGAAACTAAAAAAAACAGCTAAGGGTTTCCAAGATTTCCCTAGGCCTTCTGTAATAAAATACATGGGACCGCCCTGTATATCGCCATTACTATCTTTACCTCTAAACATTATGGCTAAAGTGGAGGTGAAAAATTTAGTAGACATTCCTATTATAGCACTAAGCCACATCCAAAACACCGCACCTGGTCCACCAATAGAAATAGCGACTGCAACCCCTGCAATGTTTCCCATCCCTACGGTCGCCGACAACGCGGTTGTTAGCGCTTGAAAATGTGAGATATCACCAGGATCATTAGGGTCATCATACTTGCCTCGAAGTATATTTAAGGCATGTCCAAGGTATCGAAACGGTGCAAAATGAGATCGTATTAATAAATATAAACCGCCTCCTATTAATAGGATGAGTAAGGGTAATCCCCATGCTAAAGATGAAAACTCGCTAAGTAATTGATTTATAAAATTCATAAGTTAATAGGCGGTCTGTTAAGAGATGATCTATTTTTAATTCCAAATCAAAGCTAAATAAAACAAGCTTAAGAATGGTCATTTATCATTAGTTTACCATAAAATTATGTTTGAACCCGCCTTAAAATCATTTCAACTAATATTTTTTTGAGATGAATTAAGGATTTACGTACATTTCTAGGAGATTGCCAAACGAAAAGAATATTGAATTAACGCTAATACCTATTGTTATTATGAAAAGATCCTTGCAGCTTATTATTTGTATTTCACTTATTCTCATTTTTTTTAATATTGAAGGCATTATCAATGTCATTGCAACAACGACCAATAACGAGGGTTTTGAAAGCAGTATATTAGTGCCTCAAAGGAATAATTTTCTCATTATATGTTTTGCTTGGCTTTTAATAATCCTATTAAGAAAAGGAAAGGCCTTATTTTTAAAACGCTATGATATTAATGCTGAAGATAATCTTGAAGCTCGAAAAATGTACACGCAGATTAATCTGCTTGAAAAAATCATCATTTTTATTATTGGCTTATTCGCGGTAGGCTTTATTCTTTTATCCTTTGATAGTATTAAGAAAATTGGCTACGGAATATTTGCTTCAGCAGGTTTAGCCGGGATTATAATAGGTTTATCGGCACAGAAAGTTGTGGGTGCCTTACTAGCAGGAATTCAGATTGCCTTTACACAACCCTTTAGAATTGACGATGCTGTTGTGGTAGAAAATGAATGGGGTTGGATTGAAGAAATTAACCTGACTTACGTAGTGATCCGTTTATGGGATAAACGAAGATTGGTACTGCCTTCCACATATTTTTTAGAAAACCCTTTTCAGAATTGGACCCGAACCTCTGCAGATATTATAGGCTCCGTCTTTTTACATACCGATTACCATGTTCCGTTTGATGAATTACGAGAAGCTTTAACCACAATCCTAGAAAACTCACCACTTTGGGATAAGCAAGTCAACGTTTTACAGGTTACAGACTCTAAAGCCGATTCTGTAGAAATTAGAATTTTAGTAAGTGCGAAGAATTCTCCAACAGCATGGGACTTAAGAGTTCATGTTCGTGAGAAAATGATTGACTTTATTCAAAAGAATTATCCTCAGAGTTTACCGCGTACACGTGTCTATTTAGAAGATAAGAAAGCACCTTCTAAGCCCTCTTAGTCGCACATTTAAAATTGAGTGGAATGCTTTAAAAAAAGACGATAAAATTTTATTACAAGTCTAAAATAGTACATTTGCACTCCAACCAATTTTAGCTTGAATAGTAACCGCTTATATTTTATTGATGCCGTAAGAGCATTTGCCATCCTTATGATGTTGCAAGGCCACTTTATAGACACCCTTTTAGAAGTCTCCTATAGAGATCAAAGTTATCTTGCCTATAGGGTTTGGGAATATTTTAGAGGAATTACTGCGCCGACCTTTTTTACGATTTCCGGACTTATTTTTTCTTATTTATTGATAAGAGCTAAAGAACGGGGGAGCACAAAAATCAGAATTAAGAAAGGGCTCTCTAGAGGCTTGATGCTTATAGGCATTGGGTATTTGCTACGTGCTCCTATTTTAGATTGGTTGTTCGGACATTTCAACACCTATTTTATGGTTGTCGATGTTTTACAATGTATAGGACTCTCCTTAATTTTGGTGGTGGGTATTTATAAACTCACATTTAAAAACACCTTAGCTTTTTCCATAACCATGCTGCTTATTGGTTTGGCTATTTTTATTACTGAACCTTTATACAGAACCTTAGAATTACCCAATGTACCGGTCTTCTTTTCAAATTACTTAAGCAAGGCTAATGGTTCTGTGTTTAATATGATTCCTTGGTTTGGCTATGTGGCCTTAGGGGCATTTATCTCTACGCTCTTTTACAAATATTTAGAGCGACCAAAATTTAAAGCCTGCATCGTGTCTAGCTTTTTTGTGGTGGGGTTGTTGTTAATTTTATATTCGTCGCAAGCGTTTATCGCCATAAGTGATTTTTTCCATATCTCCATTTTTAAAGCCATAGCCAACTACAACTATTTATTTATACGTTTCGGAAATGTGTTAGTGATATTTTCTATCTTTTATCTTGCAGAAACCTATATAAAGCGTCCTCTCATTTTAAGAATCGGACAAAAAACACTATCTATTTACGTCATACATTTTATTATTATCTATGGCAGTTTTACTGGTATTGGCTTGCATCAACTTATTGGAAAATCTTTAAATCCGTACCAAGCGGTATTAGGCGCCCTTCTCTTTTTATCTACGGTATGCTTTATTTCCTTTTACTACGCTAAGACCAATGCCTTTGTCTATTCTAACATTCAGAAACTAATGCAGCGGATTAAAAAATAGTTCGATAAATTTATTTACTTTAGAAGACCAAAATTCAACCTTTTGAAATACACACAACTATTTACGGTTTTAACCGTGCTATGCCTTACCTCTTGTAATCGTATTACAAATACCACTAAAGATGGTATTAACAAAGGCGGTGAAGTTGTAGGAGAAGCAGCTACAGAATTTTTTGAAGGCGTCTCTAAAGGCGTTGACCATACTCTAGATTGTGAAATTATTTTTTCAAAATCATTGAAAAGCAAAGGGGTTTCAATGGGCGTTTATGATATTGATAGTCATGCGAACAACAAGAAGAATCAGCTTACGTTGTATCTTATTTTTGAACAAAATTTTGAAGGTGACTTAACCGCTAAAGTATATAACAAAAAGAATTTAGAAATTGGCAGAGCTCACAGTACTATCTCTGCAAAGGCTGGTGATGCGGGATATTATGACTTCCAATTTGATAAACGCACCGATATAGGGTATAGAAATACAATTGTTATTGAATAAAAAAAGGTTAACCTCATCGTGCTAACCTTTTTAATTTTCATAGCAATTAAATCCCCTTCTCGTATAGAATAATCATTAACTACACCCTACTTACGATATTAAATCAAAGTCGGTTTTATAAACCTTTGCTGTTATGACCAATATTTTAGAAACTTTTTACACCGCATTACAAAATTGTGACGGTCCCACGATGGCAAATTGTTATCATGACGATGTTATTTTTGAAGATCCTGCTTTTGGCATCCTAAGCGGAGAACGCGCCAAGGCGATGTGGTTAATGTTATGTAAAACCCAAAACGGCAACAATTTTAAGGTTGATTTTTCGCATATAGAAATGACGGAAAATAAGGGTTCTGCGCATTGGGAAGCTCAATATATATTTAGTAAAACCGGAAGACAGGTCCACAATAAAATTAACGCCTCCTTTGAGTTTAAAGATGGTCTTATCATAAAACATAACGATGAATTTAATCTTCATCTTTGGGCCAAACAAGCTTTAGGTGTTAAAGGTATCTTTTTTGGTGGTATGACCTTTTTTAAGAACAAGCTTCAAGGCCAGACCAACAAGCTGCTAGACCAATTTATGGAAAAAGAAAAGCTATCGTGATTAACGATAGCTTTTAGATTATTTTTTACAATGTTTCTTTTTAGGGACCTCAGTTTACTTTATGTTTCATTGTGTTAAGTAAATGGCAAATAACATGCCAAAACACTAGAAATCAAACTTTAAAGTAAAAAAAATTACTAATCATAACTATAGGCTTTAACTTTCCCTTCTACTCCTTTAAAAAAGGCTTTCATAACTTTTAAATCGGCTTCAATATCATCCGTAGGATAAAACGGTTCTGATATTTTATTTTGTTTGTTTTTAAAATCTAAGGTAAACATAATAATAGGCACATTAGCTTTCTTAGCAATGTAATAGAAGCCCGTTTTCCATTCTGTCACTTTTTTACGAGTTCCTTCTGGAGCTAGTGTTAAGCGAAACTCATCTGTAGACTCAAACAACTTTGCAATAGCTTCCACCTTATTTTGCCCTGAAGTACGGTCTAAAGATCGGCCTCCAACAGCCCTAAAATAATAGCCTAATGGCCAAACAAATAGTTCTTTTTTACCCACAAAATTGGTTTTAACATCAGCAATTTTCCTGAGTAAAACACCAATATAGAAATCATGCCAACTGGTATGAGGTACCGCAATGATTATAGATTTTTTCACGGTATCTTTTGAAAAGTTGGTATTCCCGACCACTTTCCAACCTAAAATTTTAAAATATATAAATTTAGCTAACCAACGCATTTTAAGCTCTGTCTTAAGTTATTTTATAAGGTCCTCATAAAGTTCAGCAATCCGCCGCTAAAACTAACATTTAAAGCAGGATTTCGTGATAAGGCCTTATCGCTCTTGATTGATAGAAATTACATCTTTTTATAAAGCTCAAGCAGCTTTTCTCTTGTAATGATGGTTTTCCAGTTTTTACCGATCGCATTTTCCCATAAGGGCTCTAAACTTAAGGCCACATCAATCATTTTATCAAACTGTTCGGGCTCTAAACTGGCACAAACTCCTTGAGGAATTTCAATATTATGTTTGGCTTTCATCTTTTTAAAGATTGCTACACCTTCAGGATAGTATTCTTCTAAATGATCAAAAACGATACAGTTTCCGACACCGTGTTTAATTCCTAATAAATAACCTAAACCATAGCTCATAGCATGAGCCACTCCCACTTGAGAGTAGGCAATACTCATTCCGCCGTGCCAAGAAGCCATCATAAGCTTATCTTGAGCTTCTTCTTCAGATAAATTACCTTCTAAAAAGATTTCTTTACACAACTCAAAGGCTTTTTCGCCATAACTTTGGCTAAAAGCATTAAGATAGGTCCCTGTTAAAGACTCTACACAGTGTACAAAACAGTCCATTCCGGTAAAAAACCATTGGTCTTTAGGAACATCTTTTGTCAACTCTGGATCTAAGACCACTTGATCAAAAGGCGTATAGTCACTATTAATACCTAATTTACGTACCGGACCGGTTAAAATTGTTGTTCTAGAGACTTCGGCTCCTGTCCCTGATAAGGTCGGAATTCCAACGTGATAAATAGCAGGTTGTTTGATAAGATCCCAACCTTGGTAATCTTTAGATTCTCCTGTATTGGTTAACATTAATGAAACCGCTTTAGCAACATCTAAAACAATACCACCACCAATACCTATAATTCCCGAAGGTAATTCGCTATACTCTAAAATAAGGTCTTCAACCAACTGATCAATTTGATCCGTAGAAGGCTCTTTTAAAGTAGGAACATAGATTATTTTGTCTTTATATGAAAGCGGTATTCTAGAGGTTAACCAATGATTCCCTTTAAAGACGTCATCTACATAAAAGATGAACGGTGCCTTTGTTCCTTTGCGCTTTAAAGCGAGAATTTCGTCGAGTTGATTAAAGCTTCCGCGCCCAAAAACCACTCTGGACACCATTGGATAATTTTTAAATTTCATTGACTTTCTATCTTTAACAAAAATAAGAACTTTAGTTAATTATTAGTATTGAACACGTCTAAACTTTTACTTTTATTCTATTTATTTTGAAGTGAATTCTTACTATTTTATCACTCCTTTAACGCTATAATTTAGTCAGAGTATGATTTAGAATCTCGAATTGTAATTTTCTTATAAACTTTTGGGTGTTTTTTTAGAAATAATTTAAAATCTCTGTTAAACTCGAAACTGTTTTATAAGCCAATCCATTGGTTTCTTTTTGCGTAACACGCTCATGCTGCCATGTGGTATGAAAAGGAACATGAATTGCTTGCGCTCCAATTTTTACTAGCGGTAAAATATCTGATTTTAACGAGTTCCCTACCATTAAAAAGGACTCAGGCTCAATATCTAATCGCTTTAATAACTGCTCATAGTTGTCCTCTTTTTTCTCACTTAAGACTTCAATGTGATGAAAATATTTTAACAAGCCCGATTTTTCTAACTTCCGTTCTTGGTCTAACAAATCGCCTTTAGTCGCCACAATTAATTTGTAATCTTTAGACAGTACTTTAAGCACTTCTTCTACCCCATCAAGCAACTCAATAGGTTTATTAATCATGGCCTTACCAAGTTCTAAAATCTTTTCAATAACCGTATTAGACACCGTACCATTAGAGAGGTCTAGGGCCAATTCTATCATTGAAAGTACAAATCCTTTCACCCCATAACCATAGGTTGGCAGATTTTTAATTTCAATTTTAAACAGTTCTTGATCTATTTTATTTGGTGTTTCAAAATGCGATAATAACAGCCCAACTTCTGCTTCAGCCTCTCTAAAATAGGTTTCATTAACCCATAGCGTATCATCGGCATCAAAACCTATAACTTGTATGTTTTTATAATCTACTTCCACAAACGCTTTGCTTTTTCTAAATCTTCAGGTGTATCAATTTCTACACCTTCAATTGAGGTTTCAACCATTTTTATTCGCTTTCCGTATTCTAAGTAGCGTATACATTCAATTTTTTCAGAAGCTTCTAAAAACTTCATCGGTAACACTGTAAAATCTAATAAGGCCTGTTTTCTAAAGGCGTAAATTCCTTTGTGCTTAAAATAACGTGCTCCAACCTCTTTATCTCGTGGATAAGGAATAGGGCTGCGTGAAAAATATAAGGCAAAATTTTCTTGATCTACAATAACCTTAACCGCATTAGGATTGCTAATTTCCTCCCAATCCTTAATCTCTACCATAAGAGACGCTAAATCAATCTCTTTTGCTTTATCATCTTTAAAAACTTCTAAGACTTTTGCCAAGCTTTCACGTTCTGTAAAAGGTTCATCACCTTGCACATTTACAACGATGTCGCAATCTACATTAGCCACAGCTTCTGCAATTCGATCGCTCCCCGATTCGTGTTCCTTAAGGCTCATAATAGCTTTCCCGCCATGATTTACAATTTCATCATAGATAATCTCGCTATCCGTCACCACATAGACGTCGCTAAACAAATTGGTAGCTACCGTAGCTTCATACGTTCTTAAAATAACAGATTTTCCGGCTAAATTTTGCATTAATTTACCTGGAAATCGCGAAGCACTATAGCGTGCGGGAATCATGGATATTATTTTCATTGATGTGATGTGTGTCTTGAAAGTTTTCAACTTCAAAAATAAGATTTAAAGCTGATTTTATTCTATATCTGTCTAACTTTTTGCTGTTTTCAAGCTAGCGCTTTGTATTCAAAGTCTATAAAAAACGGGATTTACGTCTATGATGTAGAGACAAAATATTGCCTTTAGCCTCTTCTTCCTTCAGAAATAGTTGGTATTCGGAAATTCCACCCTAAAACTAGCCATTCTTTAGCGCTAATTAAGGTTGCACTACATTATGAGGAAAACTCATGCGCAGCCCTACCAAGGTAATAGTTAACTTTCCCTATTTATAAGAGTGTTTTCTATTTAGAAGGTTTCGTTATCTACAAACATGTCATCCTTAAATCCTATAAGGTATAACTTGTTCTTCGCTCTTGTAATGGCGGTATATAACCAACGGATATAATCCCTATCCATACCATTAGGTAAATAAGGTTGCTCTACAAAAATGGTATCCCACTGACCACCTTGAGATTTATGACAGGTAATGGCATAAGAGAATTTTACCTGCAAAGCATTAAAAAACTTGTTGTTCTTTACACCTAAAAACTGTTTGTATTTAGTCTCTTCAGCATAATCTTTAGACACTTCTTGATATAAACGGTTTGAGTCTTCATAACTAAGAGAGGCACTTTCTACTTCTATAGTGTCTAGCAACAATACCGTTTCAAAGGGCTTCATTTGAGGATAATCTACCATTCTCACCTTTACTTCTGCAAACCTAAAACCGTACAACTCTTTAATACTAAAGATTTCGAGGACTTCAATAATATCACCATTAGCAATAAAGCCTACTTCTGTGTTGGGTTTAATCCAGAAATAATTATTTTTAACAACCATTAAGTAATCGCCCGAAGACAATTCACTTTCATTAAATAAGATCCGCTGCCGTATTTGTTGGTTATACATATTGGCGCGTTTATTACTTCTTACTATTATAGCGGTTTCTTCATAGCCATTTTCACTATAAGCATCATTAATGGCATCCATAATTTCATAACCGTCTATTAGTCTCACGCTATCGGTAAAGCCATTCAAGTTAAATTTAAAGCTTTCATAAATGGTAGAATCTAAAACTGCTCTTAATTCGGTGGCATTACTTAAAATACCCGAATCATATTCTTGTCGCACCACTTCATCTAACTCAATCCCTAGAACATCCTTAACGTAAGTTAAGCTAAGATTGTTTTCATCTAGAGCCGGACTTAAATCAGACTTTACCGGTGGTAATTGGGCTTTATCCCCTATTAATAAGAGTTTACAATTCTGACCCGAATACACATAAGAAATCAAATCATCTAATAACGAACTGCTATCAAAGGATTTAGAATCTGGAGGCGTATCTGAAATCATAGAGGCTTCATCAACTATAAATAAGGTGTTTTTATGTTTGTTGGGTTGAATAACAAAATTAACACCCCCGCCCTTCTCTTTTTTAGGAAAGTAAATCTTCTTATGAATGGTAAAGGCTTCTTTCTTTGAATAATTAGAAATCACCTTAGCCGCCCTTCCTGTAGGTGCCAATAATACGGCACTCTTTTTAGCGTGCCATAAATTAGAAACTACAGTACCTATAATACTTGTTTTACCGGTACCGGCATAACCTTTAAGGAGATAGATGGCATTTTTATTCAAATCAAAAATAAATTGAGACAATTGCATTAGCACCATATCTTGTTTAGACGTTGGTGTAAAGGGAAATTTAGATTTTAATAGCGAATAAAATGCGGATGCATTAGAAATCATATAAGAATTTAAATAATAGAGCAAGATAGCATTATTCTCTCTTTTTAGAGCCCATTATACCTGAAGTTAATTATTTTTTTTGATTTTTATTTTAGATAGTTTTTAGCAACAAAAAAAAATTGTAGATTTGCGTTAGACCTAATTAATAAAAACTAATATGAACGTAATTATTGCAATTGTAGTTATTATACTTTTAACCGTAGGAATCGTATGGTTAATTGACAAATTTGTACCAAGAAAAATAAAACCAGTTATTAATATCTTACTTTGGGTCTTAATTATTTTCTTAGGCTATATTACTTATAATTCTGTTTACAAAGAAATAGAATTTAACCAACTTAAAAAGAAACGTTACGCTGTTGTTATTGACCGTCTTATTGACATTAGAGATTCACAATTAGCTTATAAAGATGTTAACGGTGCTTACACTGCAAGTTTTGATTCTTTAATTAAATTTGTTGAAACAGGAAAAGTGCCAATTACACAACGTCGTGATACTTTAGTTTTAGATGAAGAACGTACACGTGCTTTTGGTGGCGTTGAAACCATGAAGACTTTAACACTTATTGACACCTTAAGTTATTACTCAGTTAAAGATTCTGTCTTTAAAGGAAGTGACCGTTACAAAACCATGATGAATGTTGGTGTTGGTAAAGAAGGTGCTAAATTTACACTTAAAGCTGATAAGTTAGATGAATTTCCAGTTTTTGAAGCAAGTGTAGAGAAAGATGTTATCTTAGCTGACCAGGAAGCTTACTTGGTAGAAAAAGAAAAGCAAGTTGTTTCTGTTGATGGTGTAAATGGACCAACTTTAAAAGTAGGATCTATGGAAGAAGTTTTCACAAAAGGAAACTGGCCAAAAAGCTACACTAATAAAGAATAGTTTGAAAATAAACGATATTAAAGAACTGTCCATTCAAATTAATTTGAATGGGCTTTCTTTTTGTATACTAAACAAAACTCAGAATTCTATTAAGTTTCTTAATAGCATTACCTTTGATGTTAAGCAAACTCCAGACGAAGTCCTTCAACTTTTAAAAGAGGAACTCAGTCAACAAGCGGTGTTTTCTGAAGATTTTAATGCTGTTAGAGTTATTCACCAAAACGAACTATCAACCTTAGTTCCTGAAGCACTCTACGATGAACAATACAAAACCGACTACTTAAAGTTTAATTCTAGAATTTTAAGAAACGATTTTATCACTGAAGATCGCCTCTCTACCAACAACAGTGTTAATGTTTACGTTCCTTATGTCAATATCAACAATTACATTTTTGATACTTTTGGTGCCTTTGAATACAAGCATGCCTCCAGTATTCTTATAGATGCATTATTAAACCTTACTCAAGAGACCGAGGAAGACCAAACGGCTGAAGCTAAAGTCTATATTCATGTTAATACCGTAAGCATTGAAGTGTTAGTGGTTAATGGCACGCAATTAGAACTGTTTAACACGTTTGAATACTACAGTAAGGAAGATTTTCTTTATTATATTTTATTTGTGTTTGAGCAGCTAAAACTCGACCCCGAAACCACCGAAGTAGAACTTGCAGGCCACATCTCCCTTGGCGATGAGCTTTATGTTTTACTCTACACTTATATCAGACATCTTAACTTTGTAGATAAAGACTACAATTACGCTATAGATACAGACTTAGATAGACGCTATTTATATCATTATTTTTTAATCTTAAATTCCTTTGAATGCGCATAATTTCAGGATTATTTAAAGGCAGACGTATTACGGCGCCTAAAAAGTTACCCGTAAGACCTACCACTGATATGGCTAAGGAAGCCTTATTTAATATTCTTAATAATCAATATTATTTTGACGATATCTCTGTTTTAGATTTATTCTCAGGCACTGGTAATATTAGTTACGAATTTGGATCGCGAGGCACTACACAAATTACTGCGGTAGACGATCACTATGGCTGTATTAAATTTATAAATGAAACGGCAGATGCTTTTGATTTAACCATCAGTACCATTAAAAGTGATGTTTTTAAATTTTTAGAAAGATCCAAACAAAAGCATACTATCATTTTTGCGGATCCTCCTTACGATTTTGAGGTGGAAGCTTTTTCTAAAATTCCAGAATTGGTCTTTCAAAATGCCTTATTAGAAGATGAAGGCGTTTTAATTGTAGAACACTCTAAGCATACTGACCTAAGTCATTTAGAGCATTACGCCTACTCAAAGAGTTACGGTGGAAATATGTTTAGTTTTTTTGAACCAGACAGCGAATCGTAACACACTTATAAAAAACAAAGCTTCATGAAAATCATGAAGCTTGTTTATTTAAGCATATCTATAAGCCGAATTCTGTACTCCAAAAAAAGAGCCCTTATCATTTATCTACGTTTACTGTTACCAGCAAACTTTAGCTGCCTACCCTCTAACAATCGCGCGTGTACGCTCAAGCGTTAGTATACATGACATTGCACCTCATAGAGTTTACCTGGTTTCACTACAGCATGACCTGTACATACTTTCTGTTGCACTTTTCCTCACCTTCCGGCGGATGGCTGTTAACCACTATGATTACACTATGGTGTTCGGACTTTCCTACCCTAAATACATTTAGAATCGATAAGGCGATATACTTGCCGCAAAAGTACATAAATTGTTAATAACTCCTATTAAATTTCAATCCTTATAAAGAGCATTTAAATGGTTATTATTAAATTTGTCATTCAGTAATAAATTTTAAGTCTCACAACACCGAAAGGTATTTAATTAGCACAGTAAACATTGGAACACTTTGTAGTATCGGCTCGAAAATACAGACCACAAACCTTTAAGGATGTTGTAGGTCAACAAGCTATTACAAACACTTTACTGAATGCTATAGAGAACAATCACTTAGCCCAAGCCCTATTATTTACAGGGCCAAGAGGGGTTGGTAAAACTACCTGCGCTCGTATTTTGGCTAAAATGATTAATAGCGACGGACAGACTAGTGAAGACGAAGATTTTGCCTTTAATATATTTGAACTTGATGCCGCGTCTAACAACTCTGTAGATGACATTAGAAATCTAACAGACCAAGTACGTATTCCGCCTCAGGTTGGAAAATACAAAGTCTATATTATTGATGAGGTCCACATGTTGTCTCAGTCGGCCTTTAACGCTTTTCTTAAAACTTTAGAAGAGCCACCAAAGCATTGTATTTTTATACTTGCAACAACTGAGAAACATAAAATTATTCCGACTATATTATCACGTTGTCAAATTTTTGATTTCAAACGTATAACGGTTTCAGATGCCAAAGACTATTTAAAATATATTGCACAAGAGCAAGGTATTGAAGCTGAAGATGATGCTTTACACATTATTGCGCAAAAGGCTGATGGCGCCATGCGAGATGCCTTATCTATATTTGACCGTGTGGTTAGTTTTTCTGGAAAGCACCTTACACGACAAGCGGTTACAGAAAACCTAAACGTATTAGATTACGAAACGTATTTTACCAGTACAGATCTTATATTAGAGAATAAAATTCCGGAGTTATTAGTACAACTCAACAGCATTCTCTCTAAAGGTTTTGATGGCCATCATTACATTGCAGGTTTAGCTTCTCATTTTAGAGATTTAATGGTCTGTAAAAATCCTGCCACCATCCCTTTATTAGAAGTTGGTGAAGATACCAGTCTAAAATACAAAGAACAGTCCCAGAAAACCTCGCATGGCTTTTTAATGCAAGGTATACAGCTCGCCAACGACTGCGACCTCAAATACAAGACTAGTAAAAATCAACGTTTACTCGTTGAACTCACGCTTATGCAACTTGCCTCTATCACTTTTGATGGAGAAAAAAAAAATTCTAAGCACTTCATAATTCCGCCGTCTTATTTTAGAGCCAAAGGCATAAGCCCTATTGCGGTTACAAAACCTAAGCCAGCGGCCGCTAAGACTGCAGCCAATACACAGGCCTCACAAACCACAGCACAAAGTACACCGCCTGCTGCTAAAACGCCAAAGCCTAGTATCCCAAAGTTATCCTTAGATCAAGCTAATAAACGCACCTCAGGACTTTCCTTAAAAAGTATTAGGGAGAAAAAACAACATCAATTACGCCAAATGGACGTGGTTATTGATGAAGACAATCTGCCTAAAGAACCGGTTACACAAGAAGCGTTGACCGAAGCTTGGCAAGAGTACACCAACCAAATGGATAAAAAAGGGGAAAAAATTATGGCCTCTATTTTACAAATGGACGATCCTAAATTAAACGGAACAACCATCCATTTAACCTACTCTAACAGCACCAATAAAATAGAATTACAGCGTGCCGAATCTGCTTTAATGGGCTTTTTAAAGAAAAAGTTATTAAATTACGATCTAGCGCTAGACATTACAGTGAACGAAGAAATTGCAAAAAAGTTTGCTTATACTCCTATTGAAAAGTACGAAAAACTAAAAGAGAAAAACCCGAACGTTGAGATTTTAAGATTAAAATTTGGACTAGACATTTAATACCATGCGACATACTATAGCTATTTTTATCCTAATTATTTTTGGCACTATTAGCTGTCAAGGACCTAAAAGTAAGCGTCAAGCCTTGTCCGAAAGTATTACCGAATTTAAGAACAACGTCACTTTAGAAAAACAAGTTTTTATTCCTAAGGCGTATATAGAGCGTGAGGTAGACACCTTATTACGCAACGGGTATCGCGTTAAAATTAAGACCTACGCAGACATGAGTCAAAGCGTGTTAATTTCTAAAATAAAAGATACCGTAAATTACCAAACGCACTACCGTAATTTTAACTTCGATATTCGTGTTGAAAAAGAAGGCCAATTAATTTACGAAGAACATTTTAACAAAGCGAAAGCCAACGCCTTATTAGGGTATCGTGATAATTATGAGGCGGATTCGCCTTTTTATAACTTCCATTCCTTAGGCGTATTAGAATCTATACAGGTTGATGATGAGCCCGCATTAAAAGATGAAGTTCTTATAGATGTGGTGTATAGCATTCCTGAAACGGATCGTTTTGCCCAACACACCTTATTTATTAATGAAGATGGGAACCTACAAATGGTACATGTAACACAAAATTAATTATGCTAGGATTAAAATTACCAACTGACCCAAGATGGGTTAATATCGTTGAAAAAAATATTGAAGATATTTTAACAGACCATGCTTACTGTGAGCAAAAGGCAGCAAGTACAGCTATTTCTCTTATTGTAAGCTTTCCGGAATACACGGAATTAGTAGAGGAAATGATTGCTTTGGTCAATGAAGAAATGAGTCATTTTAAAATGGTGCATGATCTCATCTTAGAACACGGATGGACGTTGGGTAGAGACCGTAAGGACGACTATGTTATTGCGCTTTTAAAATTCTTCCCAAAAGGCGGAAGCAGAACCACACAATTGGTACACAGACTCCTTTATGCAGCTTTAATTGAAGCTAGAAGCTGTGAACGTTTTAGATTACTTTCAGAAGCTTTAGAAGACCAAAAACTCGCTAAATTTTACCGTAAATTAATGATTAGTGAAGCCAACCATTATACAATGTTTCTAAATTTCGCACGAACTTATGGCGACCGTACGGAAGTCGATGAAAAATGGGAAGCCCTACTTGTTTATGAAGCCGAAATAATGAAGGACCTAGGGAATAAAGAAACCATTCATGGTTAAGCTAAAAACCTCTTGAAATCACTCATAAAAAAAACGCCTTAACTAAAGTTAAAGCGTTTTTTTTATGTTAGTAATGTCGTTTTATAATTTCATTCCTATACCAAATTGTAACACATGGTTATTGGCTTCTGTATCTGTAAAATCTTCATCTAAAATATTAGTAATACCATAATAATACCTTGCATCTACAAATAACTCATCGGTAATCATATATTCTAATCCTGCCACACCAGAAAAGGCAAACGTCTCAAAGCTATCTTCATAAGCCCACGTTTTTAAGGCTATTTGAGGGCCATAACCTAAAGTAAAGTTATCCGCTATATTTACTCTAAATAGAATAGGTAACTTTATATAATCGGCTCTAAGATTACGTTCTTTTCCACCTTCTGCAGACCACTGTAATTCTGTAAGTAATGAAACACGGCTAGACAAATTAAACTCTACAAAACCTCCAAATGCAAAACCGTTTCTATGTTGGTTTTCAAAGGTTGCATCGGGTTCAAAATCTAAATTAGACACATTTAATGCGCCTCGAACACCATACAGGATATCTTGTGACATTCCGATAGAAGTAGACGCTACAAACAATAAGGCAACAATGTATTTTTTCATAATTTTCAATTTGAGAATACTAATATATATAAATTCTGAAACGAAGATGAATTAATAGGTCTATATAGAGAAAAATCGGACAAATGGAATATTTCGTACTTATAACTACACAGTTACACTCGAAACGGTCTCATAATACATGCTTTTTATAATCCCATCAGAGAGTCCAATTTTAGGAACATAAATATCTTTTGCCCCACTCCATTTCATTGCTGAAAGGTAAATTCTAGTTGCAGGAATAATCACATCGGCCCTATCTTGATTAAGGTTGAGTTTGGTAATACGTTCTTCATAAGAATAATTTTGAAGCATCTTATAGTAACTCGTTAAATAGAAATAGGTCAACGGTTTTCCGGCGTCTTTACCCGAGATTTTAAAAATCTTATTGATATTTCCACCAGAACCGATAAGCGCTATTTTTTCATAAGGACTTGTATGCTCTTTGATCCAGCGTTCTAGCTCTATCCAGGTTTCATTCTTTACAATATCATTCAACAGTCTTACGGTTCCGATTTTAAAGGAAAGCGATACTTTTTTATCGCCATTATGGATTACGGAGAACTCTGTACTTCCTCCCCCCACATCTACATATAAATAGGTTTTATTAGGGTTTATAAAAGACTGCAAATCTGTAGCAGCAATTATAGCTGCTTCTTCTTCCCCGTCAATAACTTCGATATTAATCCCACAGGTCTCTAAGATTTTTTCCGTTAAAGGCGCACTATTGGCAGCCTCGCGCATCGCCGAGGTAGCACAAGCCTTATATCTTACCACACCATGCGACTTTATAAGAAGACTAAAAGCCTTCATGGTGTCTAACATCCGTTCTTGGTTGTATTCTGAAATTTCCCCCTTTAGAAACACATCTGCACCTAATCGAATTGGGACTCTGACCAGTGAGTTTTTTTTAAAAACCACCTTGGTGTCATCTTGTTCTATAATGTTTGAAATTAATAATCTTACAGCGTTAGATCCAATATCAATAGCTGCATATTTTTGTATTTTCAGCATGTTCTATCCTTCAAATTTGTTTAAATAATACTTGTATGTATCAAATTGTGCTCTCACTTTTGGTTTATCGTTTCTAAGATAAGTATTATTTTGCGTTTCATCAATGATTCTAGCTTTAACATTGTCATTCCAACAAATCTCATATAAATCTTGAAGCTCCTGTTTGATGTCTTCGTCATAGATTGGGCAACTTACCTCTACTCTATGATCTATATTTCTCGTCATCCAATCTGCTGAAGAAATATAAATTTTTGGGTCGTTATCATTAGAAAAAATATACAAACGGGTATGTTCTAAAAACTTATCGATAATACTGATTATCTCTATATTTTCACTCATTCCTTTTACGCCTGGAACTAAGCAACAGATCCCTCTTACAATCATCTGAATTTTAACACCTGCCCGACTAGCTTCATACAGCTTATCAATCATCTTATAACTACTGATACTATTCATTTTCAGCTTTATATAAGCAGACTTTCCGGCTTTGGCGCTTTCAATTTCCTTATCTATTAAACTAAATATTTTAGTCTTGGTATAGTGCGGAGATGTGATAATATGTTTGTAGCGATTTACCTTATAATTCACCTCAAAAAAGTTAAAGACCTTATTCACATCTTTAAGAATTTTAGCATCCGAAGTCATCAATGTAAAATCCGTATAAATTTTAGCTGTAGACTCATTAAAATTCCCTGTACTTATAAAACCATACCTTACAAGCTTGTCATTCTCTTCGCGCTCAATAACACACATTTTACAATGTACTTTTAAGCCGGTTACCCCAAAGAGCATAGTAATGCCTTCGTCTTGCATCTGCTCTGCATAATTAATATTAGCCTCTTCATCAAAACGGGCTCTAAGCTCAATAGATACGGTAACTTTTTTTCCGTTTTTTGCGGCATTAATTAAAGAACTGGCCACGTGAGAAATTTGCGCCAATCTGTAGATGGTAATTTTTATGGTTTTTACTTGTGGGTCTAAGGCCGCTTCACGCAAAAACTTAACAATATAAGAGAAGGTATGATAAGGCGTATACACCATATAATCCTTCTTCGCGATGGTTTTAAAAATACTATCTTCAAAACTAAGTCCTTTTACAGGAAGTGGTTTAATTTTATCATAGAGCAAATCTGTACGACCTAAGCTTGGAAAGCTCATATAGTCTCTTCGATTATGGTAACGCCCTCCCGGAATGATACTTTCTTTTTCATCTATAGCCATCAATTTTAGAAGAAAGGTGAGCGTATCAGGATCAATATTCATATCGTAAACAAAACGCACTGGCGCTCCACTTTGGCGATCTTTTACACTTTCAGATAGCTTATCGATAAAACTTTTACTCAGATCACTGTCAAAATCCAACTCCCCATCGCGAGTAATTTTAATCATATGGGCACTAATTGCGTCGTAAGTAAATATATTAAAGATATCATCGAGGCAATACCTTAAAATATCATCCACCATGATAATATAGCTATTCCCATCTAAACTTGGTAAGACCACAAAACGATCCATGGTAGAAGAAATCTCTATAAGCGCCACCTGATCTTTACCTTCCTTGGTACTCATTTTTACAGTAAGGTAGGCCGATATATCCATAAGTTCGGGTAAGGCCACCTCTTCATTTAACATGATGACCACTAATGCCGGACTCAACTCTTGATAAAAATAGTTTTTTATAAAATCGTGATGACGTTCATCAATTTTAGTCTCATTAATCACATAGATGTTCTCCTTTTGGAGTTCCAAATCAATTTCCTCTAAAATTTCTAAACTATAACTCTGTTGCGCAATTACAATTTGTGTAATCTCCTCTAAAAGATCACCTGCACGGATACCTCCAAGTTCTGATTTTCCACCTTTTCCCGCTTCATAAATACGTTTTACCGTAGCATATCTTACCTTAAAGAATTCATCGAGGTTATTAGAGAAAATTCCAAGGAAACGCAAACGCTCAATAAGCGGCACATCCTTATCTGCCGCCTCTTGAAGTACACGCTCGTTAAATTTTAACCAACTTAACTCTCTATTAATATATATGTTTTTATCTTTTGTCATTATCTTAAATCCTTTGGAATAATAATTAGTTCTGTGGTTCCTTTTTTCAACGCATTCCAATCTTCAATATCTACACAAATTTTCACTAAACCACTTGTAGGAAGATTATCTATATATTGATTTCCAAAGATATTAGAAATTGACGTTAAAGCGTGGTTGTGACCAAAAATCATAACCTGATCAACATCATTTCTTAACCTTTTTATAAAGTCAATAACATTTCTACCATCAAAATCATATAGTTCTTCATCAATTGTAATCTGATCCACTTCCCTATTAAATATCGTAGTGAAAATCTTACAAGTATCGAGTGCTCTTTTGGCTGGACTAGAAAAAACGTTTAACGGTGCGCTATTTTTCTTACAAAACTCTTGAGCTACTAATGCCGCATCCGTTCTACCACGCTGTTTTAAAGGCCTTTCGCGATCTAACACATCATATTCCCATGATGACTTTCCGTGTCTAACAAGTATAATTTCCTTCATTTTATGTCGATAAAGTGCATTTATTCTCGATAAAGAGTTGCATATGTCCGTTTTGACGAGTATATTGCCTCTTCAACTCAAATATTTGTGTATGCTTTTAGTTATAAGTTATTTTGTTTTGTAAAACTAAAGTAAATGACCCCAAATTTAAAACATATTAATAAATCCATTTACTAGTCTTACAAAACAAAATTCCCTCCCTCAAAATATTTAATGATGTTATTAAACAGCATATGTTTAATAAAGAATTGGTATAAAATAAAAATTGAAAATAAAACATCGCAGTGCGACTATAAAAATTTTGTTAATCAATATTAAGTATGAAAACTATGTTAACCAAAATATTAATAGGGACTAAAAGCTATAAGTCTGCTTTATTAGACTTAGCGCTATTACTTATAAAACATTATAAGCAACTTACTGAAGACTTTTATACTACTCTAAAAAGTCAACCATGGACCTACGGTTCAATGCCTTTTCTTAAATCACAATTTAAAAACAATATAACGCTACCAATATTTACCTTAATTAAACCACACAATCAAATTTTAAAGCAATCATAGCCTGGTTAACTTAAAAAAGTTTACGATGAAACACTTATACAATCCCAAATCGAAAATACCATTTAGACCTTTGATGACCTTAGCGTTATTCGCCGGTCTAATGATGGTGAGTCTCCAATCTTTTGGACAAGGTGTAAAACCTTTGCGTCATAGCGCATCTCAAACTACTAATGTTCCTTCTGAGGATATTAATTTAACGAACGCGCGTTTAGATGCGTATCGCGCTTCAGACTACAATGACTTACAAGTTGAAGTCAACGGAAACGCTAATGTAGCCTTTAACTGTGCAGACGGCCTTGGTTATATTTTAACCAATGTAGGCAGTCCTAACGGAAATGTTACGGGTTTATATTCCTTTGATCTCTCTACAAACACACTTTCAGTGATTAAAGATCCTTTAATTGCTACAACAAATACCTCACAGTTTGTTAATGCCATTGGTTACAATGTTGTTGACAATTTCTTGTATGGCTATTTACAAGGAAGTGATAAAGTGGTAAAAATTGACAGTAATGGTGATATAGAGTTATTAGACATTGTGGGTCTTGTTGGGACTAACTATCCTTCAGGAGATGTTGATGAAAATGGAATTCTATATTTATTTGGTCAAGGCCGCTTTGTTTCTATAGATTTAAACGCCACAAGTCCAAACTATTTAGTTGCTAATACCTTATTACAACAATCCGTATCTATTAATGATATGGCGTTTAGTCCTGTAGATAATAACATCTATATGATTACGAGTTCTAGCAGCCGAACATTACTTCGATTCAATACAGCTACCAATACCATGACTACCTTAGGTCAGGTTTCAGGATTAAGTTCTGAAAGCTCCTATTCTTTTGGTACCGCTTATATGGATGCCTTAGGAAATATGTATATTGCGAATAACTCTTCTGGAAACACTTATAAAATTGCGACGCCTCATTTAGGAGGCTTAACAGCAACCTTTTATAGTAATTTACCAGGCGTAAGTCCTGGAGATGGAGCACGTTGTCCTTCTCAACCTACAAAACCAATGGCTATTGCTGATAGCGTTTGTATGACCGCTTCAGAGAGTGAAGTGACCTTTAATATCGCCGCTAATGATTCTGAAGGAACTTATGCTCTAGATGCTAATTCGGTTGAACTTATAGATCCGGTAACATCACAACCAACAACTACAGTAACTATTGCTGGTCAAGGTACATTTACGTTAGGGGCTAATGGGGAATTAACGTTTGAAGCTTTACCGACTTTTACAGGAGCCTCTTTAAGTTATACTATTAAAGATGTTATTGGTTTTACCTCTATCCCTGCTGTTATTACCATTAATTTAAACGATACAGCAGCACCAACAGGTGAAGCTACACAAGTATTTTGTGAGAGTGATAACTTAACGGTTGCAGATCTTCAAGCCAATGGAACAAATATTCAATGGTATGCTTCTGCAACAAGTACAACTCCTTTAAGTACAACAGCAACTGTTGATGCAGGAGAAACGTATTACGCGTCTCAAACTAGTGCTGAAGGTTGTGAAAGCACAACACGATTTGAGGTTACAGTTGCCTACGCTCCTAAAATTACATTAATAGCTCCTGAAAAAACAGACTGTACGGTTATGAACGGTACGTCTTATACCATCCAAGCAACGTTTACGGGAACAGCACCTTTTACAGCAACTGGTGATGGTCAGTCTGGAACTTTTACAGCTAATAATGACGGTACTACAACTTGGGTTTCAGGTCCGATTGATAGTTCGGTTGAAGTATATAATGTAACGATTGAAAATGAATGTGAGAGCTTAGTCTTAAGCGGAGACTCTCCTTCTGAATGTTTAAATACACCTTTTGATTGTGAAGACGGATTTGCTTACATCATTATCAACACAGGAACCGGACAACACAATTACGTTTCTGGTCTATACACTTACGATTTAAATACAAACAATCAAAGTCTTATTAAGTATCCATTGATTGAAGATACTTCAGGTTCTCAATTTATTAATGGTATCGGATATAATGTTTTTGATAACAATATCTACGGTTTACAACAAGGAACTCGAAATATCGTAAAAATTGACGCTTCTGGTAATATTGAATTTTTACCAATTGTTGGCGCTTTCGATGTTGGAAACTACAGTTCTGGTGATGTTGATGAGAATGGTATCTTATTCTTACATGGTGAAAATAAATTTGTTTCTATAGATTTAAATCCTTCAAGTGCGAACTACCTACAATCAACGACATTATTAAATTATTCAGTTACCATTAATGACCTTACTTTTAATCCTGTAGATGGTAACCTTTACATGATGACAAGTACACCGGCTAAAAAGTTACTTCGATTTAACACCACAACCAATGTCTTAGAAGATTTAGGTTCGGTAACAGGTTTAAATTCTGAAGCTGATAACTCTTTTGGTACTGCGTTTATGGATGCCTTAGGAAATATGTATGTGGCGAACAACCAATCTGGAAACATCTATAAGATTTCACTTCCACATAACGGTAATTTAGCAGCAACTTATTATAGTAACCTTATCGATGTTCATCCTGGTGATGGTGCACGTTGTCCTGCACAAATTACGATTCCTGTAGCGATTGACGACTATGTATGTCTTACTTCTGAAGAAACTTCAGTAGAAATTAATGTCTTAGACAATGATACTTCTGGAACCTATGAGCTTAACCCTAACTCGGTTCAACTTGTAGACCCAGTAACTTCAGACCTTACTAACACGGTAACGATTGCAGGACAAGGTACATTTACTGTAGGAAGCAATGGCGTTGTTTTATTTGAAGCCTTACCAACATTTACAGGAACATCTGTAGACTACGTTATGGCAGATATCATTGCAACATCATCTATGCCTGCGACAATTACAGTGAGTGTTAATGAAACTACTGCACCAACAGGAGATGCAAATCAAGATTTCTGTGCATCTAGCGATCCAACTGTTGCGGATTTAATGGCAACAGGAGAAAATATACAATGGTATGCAACTTCAGACAGCACTACAGCACTTGAGGCTACTGAGGCTCTAGTAGATGGTAACACTTACTATGCCACACAAACCACAAGTTTAGGTTGTGTTAGCTTAGAGCGTTTTGCGGTTACAGTAAACTTTACAGCAGATATTACGTTGGTCGCTGAAGAAGAAATTACCTGTTCTGATGATGGAACAACCTACACGGTTAGCGCTACTTTTACAGGAGAAATGCCATTTACAATAAATGGAATGGCTCCAACAGGAACTTGGATTGAAAATGATAACGATACCTTTACATGGACATCTGAAGCTTTACCAAGTGATCAAGATTACAACTTCGAAATTCAAGATGTAAATACTTGTAACCTTATCACCTTAGCAGGTGTTGCACCAAACTGTTGTGAGTTTGAAGTGACGTGTCCTACGTTTGAACCAACAACTGTAGCATGTTATAGCGATTTACCAACGGAAACAACGTATACAATCGATGCTTTTGAAGCGCTAGGAAACGCTGATGGAATGATTGGAGATAATGCTTGTGGTATTATTGTAATTACAGCATCGAATAGCGAAGATCAAGGTTTATGTGAGCAAACAATAACGCGTACCTACAGTATTATATCTTATGAAGATACCAATGGAAATGGCGTTCATGATACGGATGAAACTAACGTTATAAATAGTACAGAGTGTACGCAAACTATAACTGTTGCTGATACTGAGGCACCAAGCTTTACAGTCCCAGCAGATATTACAGTAGAGTGCGATGTAGACGTTACTGATTTAAGCATCACAGGAGATGTTACAGATGAAGCTGATAATTGTGCTACTGCACTTGAAGCAACGTACACCGATACTGTCGAAGCAGGAACATGCCCAACCGTATCTTTAATCTCTAGAGCATGGTCATTAACGGATGCTTGTGATAATACAACAACTTATACGCAAGTCATTACGGTACAAGACACAACGGCTCCAACCTTTACAGCGCCAGCAGATATTACCATTGAATGTGATGTTGATCCGTCTGATTTAAATCTTACAGGAGAAGTTACTGATATAATCGATAATTGTGCAACAAACCTTGAAGCGACTTACACGGATACCGTTGAAGATGGTACTTGCCCTAGCCTTTCAGTAATATCTAGAGTTTGGTCTGTAACCGATTCTTGCGATAACACAGCGACTTACACACAGATTATTACAGTTCAAGATACTACGGCACCAACCTTTACGGTACCTGCTGATGTGACTTTAGAATGTGGTGTTGATGTTTTAGATTTATCAATTACAGGAGATGTAACGGATGAAGCGGATAACTGTGCTACTGGATTAGAAGCTAGCTTTACAGATACAGTAGAAGACGGAACTTGCCCTAGCCTCTCTATTATTTCTAGAGAATGGTCATTAATGGACGCTTGTGGAAACACGACCTCTTTAACACAAATCATTACTATTGAAGATACAACAGCGCCAACCTTTACAGTCCCTGCTGATGTGACTTTAGAATGTGGTGTTGATGTTTTAGATTTATCAATTACAGGAGATGTTACAGATGAAGCTGATAACTGTGCTACTGGATTAGAAGCTAGCTTTACAGATACAGTAGAGGACGGAACTTGTCCTAGCCTTTCTATTATTTCTAGAGAATGGTCATTAATGGATGCTTGTGGAAACACGACCTCTTTAACACAAATCATTACTATTGAAGATACAACGGCGCCAACCTTTACAGTTCCTGCAGATATTACTGTAGAATGTGATGTTGATGTTACCGATCTATCAATTACAGGAGACGTAACGGATGAAGCTGATAATTGTGCTACTGCACTTGAAGCAACCTATACAGATACGGTTGTAGATGGTTCTTGTCCTATAGTATCAGAAATTTCAAGAGTATGGACATTGACTGATGCTTGTGATAATACAACAAGCTACACACAGACCATTACGGTTCAAGATACAACTGCACCTTCATTTAATGAAACTTTACCTGCGGACTTAGCCGTAGAGTGTGATGCAGTGCCAACAGCTGAAACCTTAACAGCTTCAGATAACTGTGGTACAGCAGAGGTAAGCTATGAGGAGGTTATTACAAACGGAGCTTGTGTAGGCGACTACATTATAGAACGTACTTGGACAGCGACCGATGCTTGTGGAAACGATGCTGTACATACACAGATCATCACCGTTCAAGATAATACACCACCAACGGTATTAACCGATTTTGAAGCGAATGTGAGTGTAACTTGCGATAATATTCCTGAGGTGCCTAGTTTAGTGTTTGAAGATTCTTGTTCAAGTAATATTGACGTTTCTTTTACTGAGGAGTCTACACAAACGAGTACTTCTGAAGATTACATCATCACAAGAACATGGTCTGTTATTGACGACTGTGGAAATGAAGCCTTATTTACACAAGAAATTTCAGTAGAACTGACAAGTACAGTGGAAGGAACAGACGTTAATCTATGTATCTTAGATAGTGAAATAGATTTATTTGACTTACTAATTGGTGATTTTGAAACTAACGGTTCTTGGACTGTTGTTTCTGGAGAGGCGACTTTAGACGGAAGCATCTTTGATCCTTCTACAGCACAGGTTGGTGAATATACCTTTAGTTATGAAGCGAGCAGCCAAGCTTGTCCTACAACTGCAGAAGTGACAATTACTTTAGATGACGATTGTGTAGTATTAGCTTGTGGAGAAGATGATGTTGTAATTTCTAAAACGGTGACCTCTAACGGAGACAATATTAACGAGTTCTTTACTGTAACTGGTGTTGAAGATTGTGGATTTGTAATTGAATTACAAATATTCAACCGTTGGGGAGCTGAGATTTACAAGTCTAACAATTACGGAAACGACTGGGCTGGTGAAGCTCATGGGTCATCAATTGGAAGTTCAGGGAAAGTCCCAACTGGTACATATTATTACATTATTAACTTAAAAAATAGTGGATTAGAACCAATAGCAGGTCCTATCTACGTAGCTACAAATTAATAAAAACTTAACCGATGAAGTTATCAAAAATTCTAAGTATTGTGGTACTATTCTTGAGTGTATCTTCTGCATTTGCCCAGCAGTTACCTCAGTTCACCCAATACATGTTTAACACGATTTCGATTAATCCTGCCTATGCAGGAAGCAGAGAAACACTAAGTGTTGTAGGTTTACATAGAAGTCAATGGGTAGGTTTAGATGGAGGACCAGAAACGCAAACCCTATCTATACATACGCCATTACGTAATGAAAATATGGGTTTAGGCCTTTCATTTATCAACGATAAATTGGGTTATGAGAACTTCTCATACCTCTATGCCGATTATTCTTATACCATTCAGGCGACTGAAACTGTAAAATTAGCCTTTGGTATTAAAGGAGGTTTAACACATTACAGTTTAGATGAAGAACTTTTAACAGATCCGTCTGTTGTAAGTGACCAATTCTTTAATGATGTCTCTAACCGATGGAGTCCTAATATTGGCGCTGGTTTGTATTTACACTCTTCACGTTGGTACCTTGGGTTATCAACACCAAGAATTCTAAACACCGATTATAATAATGGTCGTAACGGCTCTGTAGACTATGTAGCCTTAGAACGTATCAGTTATTATTTCACAGGTGGATATGTATTCGATTTAAGTGAGAGCGTAAAACTAAAGCCTTCTGCCCTATTGAAAGCTACGAATGGTGCACCGTTATCGTTTGATCTTTCGGCCAACTTCTTATTCAATGAAAAGTTATGGTTAGGAGGTGCCTATAGAGTTAATCAATCTGCCGCAGCTATTGGAGGAATTGCAGATTTCCAAATCTCTAAGCAACTCCGTATTGGTTATGCCTATGAATACCCAGTTTCAGATCTTAAACCTTACACTAGTGGTACCCATGAAGTATTATTAATGTTTGAAGTATTTAAAAGTAAACGTATAAAATCGCCTAGATATTTCTAAAAAGACCCCAATTATGAAGATTAAAATATTAGCGCTCGTAATAATTTTAAGCAGTTCTTTGTCTTTTGCACAAACGAAACTAGCCGATAAATTCTTTGAAAATTATGGTTATGTAAAAGCCATTGAATTGTATGAAAAAGCCTATGAAAAGGGAGATGAAAGTGCTCACGTTCTAACACGTTTAGGAGATGCGTACTATAACAACTCCAATTCTGAAAAGGCTGTATACTGGTATGAAAAAGCTTTGAATCAATACAACGATATTGAAGCTGAGTTTGTCTATAAGTATATTCAATCTTTACGAAGTATTGGTAACTATGAGGAAGCCGATGTTTGGTTTAAGAAATTAAGTGATGCTCAACAAGGTGATAGCAGACTTAAAGGGTACAACCCTGATGAAGTTGATATTTTCGATAAATTAACGTCGAAGAATGATGAGCTTATTGTAAACATTGAAAATTTAGATTTCAATACTGAAAATTCAGATTTTGGTCCATATATGTTTGGTAACACACTTTACTATGCTTCTGCCAACAGTGATGATAAAAAAGTGTACAACTGGAATAAAGAACCTTTTTTAGATCTTTTTGAAATTGAAGTCACGGATGAAGAGGATGGGTCACAATCTTATGGTTCTTCAACCTCTCTTAATGCTATGGAAATTAATACCGATTATCATGAAGCTTCTATAGCGATTACTAACGACGGTCAGACCATGTATTTTACACGAGATAATACTAATAAACGTAACCGTTTAGAATACGATAAAGAAGGAACCACTCACCTTCAAATCTATAAAGCCACGTTAGTAGACGGCGCTTGGGATGATGTAGAGGAATTACCTTTTAATGATGATGTCTTTTCAACAGGTCACCCTGCTTTAAGTCCGGATAACAAAACCTTATACTTTGTATCGGATCGTGAAGGTGGTTTTGGACAAACCGATATCTATTCCGTAGAAATCAACGATGATAACACTTATGGATCTCCAGTGAACTTAGGTGAAGGAATCAATACAGAAGGACGTGAAATGTTTCCATTCGTGGCCGCTGATAACACCTTATACTTTTCTTCAGACGGACATTTAAATCTTGGGTTATTAGATATTTTTAAATCTGATGTTTTACAAGTAGAGATTGCTTCAGATCCTGTGAATTTAGGAGCCCCTTTCAATAGTGGTTATGATGATTTTGCCTATTTTATTAATAACGACAACCAAAAAGGATACTTCTCATCAAATCGTCCTGGAGGAAAAGGTAGTGACGATATTTACAGCTACACCGTAACAGAATGTAAACAACAAATTACAGGTACTGCAAGAGAGGCTAGAACTGATATTATTCTTGCTGATGTAAAAGTTCAACTCATTGATGCTACAGGTAAGATTATTGAAGAGGTTACAACGACGGCTGACGGTACTTATAGCTTTGATGTAGACTGTAATCAGACTTATACCGTATTAGGTAGTAAGGCCGATTATAAAGATGATAAGGCGACGTTAACAACGACGAATACTAATGAAGAAGTTCATACTGCAGACCTAACCTTAAGTCCATTAATTTCTGAAGATCAAATTGTCATTAATCCAATATTCTTTGACTTTGACAAATGGAACATTAGAACGGATGCCGAATATGAATTAGAAAACATTGTAGATGTGATGCGTAAGCACCCTGATATGGTGATTAAAATTGAATCGCATACCGATAGTAGAGGTCGTGATAAGTACAACTTAAAATTATCTGACCGTCGTGCTAAATCGACTAAAGACTATCTTTTATCTCGTGATATTAGCCCAGACAGAATTGAAAGTGCTATTGGTTATGGTGAAACACAGTTATTAAACGATTGTGGTAACGGTGTAAAATGTACAGAAGAAGAACACCAATTAAACAGACGTTCTTACTTCTACATTATCGATAGTAATAAAGATAAAGAAGAATAGGCCTCCTAACTATAAGGCTTATACTAAGAGAAAAAGCAAACTCATTTTTGAGTTTGCTTTTTTGTTTTATAAGAGTTAGTTAAAATCGAATCTTAAAAGCCCATTAGCATCAAAATCCTACGGCATAGTCCTTAAAATTTTATTAACTTAAAATCTATAAGGAGATTCTTTATAATTCGTTCTAGGGTTGAAGATATAACTCTAGAAATAAAACAGATCTAGCATATTCCGCAGGAATGGCCGTTAATTGGTAGAGATCTAACAACTCCTCACAAACAGTGTTCGTCTTTATTTTTTTTCACGCTATGCCATTTTTAGACTTTTTTTATAGTCGTGACCTACATTTTTAATGGTATCCATTTCCCAATTAAACCTTCAATTAATCTCGGCTTTCAATTTCGTATTGGCTTTAAAAAAATGGTACCAGTCTCTGGTCTACGTACCACTTGTTGCAAAGCCAAACCCGTTGTTCTGAACGTCGCTAGCATTACCTAATTCGCCTTATAAACTAATCAATCATTTCAGGTAAGACCATTGTAAATCCAGTCCCGTATTTTAATTCCCTAAAGAAATTCAAGATTTACATGGGGTAGGTTATTAATACGGAATGAGCGGAGTGATGACATTAAGTTCTAAATCGCGTTACAGAACTATAACATATAGAAAAACACTTATGCACCCCTACTCTAGCGGCATAAGACTTTTAAATAGGCTTATAAGATTAGTTACACTTAAAAAGAATACTATATCACCGCTAAAACAAAAGTCCCTTAGACGGCGTTTATCCTTCACTACTAAAAGGAAACACGTTAACGCTCGTTCTACGGAAAATGTTATGCTTATACCAAAGCTATTAAACAAAAAAAGTATAGAATATTAAATTCTATACTTTCTAAATAGGGCCAAAGACCCATTATTATATCTAAAAAAATTGAGGTTTTAAGACTTTAGAGTTTCAACGCATCACTTAACGGGTACTCCTAGAGTCTCTAATTCAAAACGATTTATTACAATCGCTTCGTTTTCTACAACCTAAAGGGAAATGCTTATCGTTTAATAAACATATTGGTAAAATACCATTTTCCGTTACTATTCTGTTCTGCCGACACATCAAAATCCGTGTAATCTCCAACAATATTATCTCTATGTCCTGGGCTTGCAATCCAAGCGTTAACTACAGATTCTGCAGAGCTGAAACCATAGGCTACATTTTCTGAAACCACATCTGCATCAGCATTGGCTTGTAAACTTTGTTTTCTTAAGAAGAAGTTATCATGAGAAACGTTATTCACTTCAATCATATACTCCGTATGTGTAGAAGCAACCGCTTTTACCGTTGTATTATTTGCTAACGTATTTAAACCTTCGTTAATCCTATACGCATTAATAAGCTCCATGATTTCAATTTCAATCTCTTTAGCATCAGGAGCAACAGGAACTTCAATAGCGTTTAAAGAAGCGTCATCTGCAGCATCAGTTGCACAAGAAGTAATACTAAGTAGGGCGAAAACAGCCACGAAAGGCAGTAGTTTAGTAATTTTCATAATGTAGGTTAATTAGGTTTGGGACTGCTAAATTAACCTCACATCTGAGCTAAACTGTTAATAAAATGTTAAAATCGATAAACAACGTGCATTTTATCGTCTTTTCATGTAAATAATCGATGAAATGCACTTTTTCTGTCAAAAAAAATGAATTACAGCGTCAAAATCATGCATTTCATCGGAAATATATAAAAACTGACGCTGCTCATTTTTAACTTTTAATTTAAGGGGCTAATCGGTCTATTTTCCAATTGTAATCTTCTTGCAATTGAAAGCGAATTCTATCGTGCAAACGATTAGGACGTCCTTGCCAAAATTCCATTTCTACAGGTTTTACTATAAAGCCACCCCAATGTTTAGGACGTTCTATGGTTTTGCCTTCATAGGCTTTCTCTAAGGCCTTTAGTTGATTCTCTAACTCAGAGCGGTCTTTTACCACTTCACTCTGATGGGACACTAGGGCGCCTAATTGGCTGCCACGCGGACGGGATTCAAAATAGCCATCGCTAAGGTTTTCCGAAATCTTTTCGGCTTTGCCTTTAATAATAATTTGCCTTTCGGCTGAAGGCCAGAAAAAAGAAATACAGACATTCGGATTGGCTAGAATCGCTTTTCCTTTTTCACTGTTATAATTGGTATAGAAAATAAACCCTTCATAGGTATATTTTTTAAGCAGCACTACTCTACTTTTTGGAAAGCCATCTAAACCTATTGTAGACACCGTCATTGCATTGGCTTCTTCCACATCAAAATTTTGATCGACCTCATAAAACCATTTCTGAAATAATTCCATAGGATTATCTCCAATGAAGGCTTCTAAAAGTTCTTGTTTCTCGTAAGATTTTCTATAATTACCTAGGTCTGTATTCATTACAATTAAATTTATATTTTTCTTTAAAAAATATTTCTACAATTAATATTTTACCCATAAATTTAAGCATTAATCCCTATAAATGAAGTTTGAAGACAGTAAATATTCCGACCTTTTGGAATATGAAAAAGTGTGTTTCTCATTCGGAACGTTTTACCTCACGGAACGGTTCTTATTATCAGAATTTAATGAAGGTGTTCATGTCAATTATGAAATCGCCGGAGAATTAGTCACCAAATTTAGTGCACTCATAGACAAAAAAATACAGGTTGGATATATTGCCAATCGTTATAATTCCTATTCTTTTGATCCGCAATTATGGGTTGACTTTAATAATGAATATGATACCTTTATCGCCTCGGCAATTATCACCTATTCAGATTTCAGTTATCTAAATGCTTCTTTAGAAAAACAATTTTTCAATAAAAGTTTAAAGCGATGTCGGAACTTGAAAGAAGCTATTGATTGGATGTTGCAATTACGAGAATTTAATCAAAGTTAAAGACCTTTCCGTCTTTTGCCAGAACAACATTTTCAAAAACCGTTTGCGCCTCCGTTTTAAAGTCCTCATAGCCATTGTAACGGGTTGAATAATGCCCTAGGATTAAAGTCTCTACTTCGGCTTTTTTTGCGATTGTAGCCGCTTGTTTTGCCGTACTATGGCGTGTAGGCAGACATAGTTTCTCGTTTTTCTCTAAGAATGTGGATTCATGATACAAAACCGTACTCTTTTTAATCAACGGCACGATGGCCTCATGGTAAGCCGTATCACTACAGTAGGCATAACTCTTAGGTGGCACTGCATCTTTGGTTACTTTAGCATTACTTATTAAAACACCATCTTCGTTAACCACATCAAAACCTTGCTTTAACTTTCGGTAATAGGCAACATCAATATTGGCTTCTCTAACCAAATTAATATCTAGCTTTCGCTCATTTTCCTTTTCCTTAAAAAGAAAACCACTGGTATAAATACGATGTTTTAAGGGAATGGTATACACCTCTACTTTATCATCTTCATAGATTAACTCAGACGCTTTAGAGCTTAATTCATGAAATATTAACGGATAATTGGTCCAACTCCCAGACAGTTTCATCTGTAAGGTTATCACCTCTTTTAAACCTTTGGGCGCATAGATGTGTAATTCAGTTTCACGAGTTAGCAAACTAAAGGTATTCACTAAACCAATTAAACCAAAATAATGATCGCCATGCAAATGAGAAATAAAAATATGCTTAACCCGTGAAAATTTTATCTTGTTCCGCCTTAATTCTACTTGGGTACCTTCGCCACAATCAATAAGAAACATATGGTTTTTTATTTCAAGAATCTGTGCAGTGGGATTGGTATTGGTCCGTGGTGTTGCGCTATGGCAACCTAGAATTGTTAGTTTCATTGATACAGGTAAAGGATTATAAGGGACAAACTTTTAGAGTCATCTCCTTAAAGAAGAATTTAGAACCCTAAGTCGCGCTCAATATCTTCCATTTCAATGATATCGTAAGCTTCTTGTAGTGTCGGTACCACAACCATTTCTACAGGAACAAGATCTAGGTCTACTTTTTCAGATACAATAACAAAACTCTTTTTATCGGCTCTGTGGTTATTACTTAAACGTAAAAACTCTACCACCTCTTCTAAAGCGACCTGTTCTAAACTCGATAATTTAATGATGAGATGATAATTTTTATGGGTATCATATGCCGCTTCAATATTACTAACTAAGGTTTTAACTGAAGCTGTTTCTTGTGTAATAATGGTAGTGTTACCGTCTCTATCTATAATCATAATCTATTGTTTTATTTTAGACGCCAAAAGATAAATTACAGCCATCCTAACCGCTACTCCATTTTCTACTTGATTGAGAATAATAGCTTGTTTAGAATCTGCAACATCACTTGTAATTTCTACACCACGGTTTATTGGGCCGGGATGCATAATAACAATCTCTTTATTAAGGCTATCTAATAGTTCTTTATTAACGCCAAATTGTTGTGTATATTCTCTTGTTGAAGGAAAGAAACTAATATCCATACGTTCGTTTTGTACACGAAGCATATTAGCCACATCACACCACTCTAAGGCTTTCTTTAAATTGGTCTCTACTTTAACCCCTAAATCTTTGATATATTTAGGAAGTAAGGTTTGAGGACCACAAACCATCACTTCTGCACCTTGCAACTGCAGGGCGTAAATATTTGAAAGTGCTACCCTACTGTGTAAAATATCACCAACAATAACGACTTTTTTACCTTTTACAGTCCCTAATTTTTCTCTTATAGAATACGAATCTAATAAGGCTTGCGTAGGATGCTCGTGAGCGCCATCACCGGCATTGACAATACTGGCATTAACATGTTTAGACAAAAACACCCCTGCGCCAGGATTAGGATGCCGCATCACCACCATATCTACTTTCATAGATAAGATATTATTTACCGTGTCTATTAAGGTTTCTCCTTTTTTAACTGAAGATTGAGACGCCGAAAAATTAATCACATCTGCAGAAAGTCGCTTTTCAGCCAATTCAAAAGATAATTTTGTTCGTGTTGAATTTTCAAAAAACAGATTGGCAATGGTAATATCTCTTAGAGAAGGCACCTTTTTAATAGGTCTGTTGATGACTTCCTTAAACTGATCTGCGGTTTCAAAAATAAGATCGATATCTTCTTTAGTAAGATATTTAATTCCTAATAAGTGATTGACACTTAATTCGCTCATTTCTTTCAGTCTTTATTAGCTAGTGACCCTTATTTATAGGTCCTTAGCAATTTACTTTTATGTTTATCTTAATTCTAAATCCCATGTTGATATACAGCGTCTGTGCTATCAACATCATGATCGGTTTTATTTATCTACCAAGTACACGGCATCTTCCCCATCATTCTCTTGCCATTTTACAATAACCTTTTGGTTGTCTATCGCATCGACTTGTCGGCCTCTATAATTAGGTTGTATAGGCAAGTGTCTACTAAAACGTCTATCTATTAAGGTTAGTAATTCTATATCTTTTGGGCGTCCAAAGGACTGAATGGCGGTAAGGGCAGATCGTATACTTCTACCGGTATATAATACGTCGTCTATAAAAACAACATTTTTATCTTCTACAATAAAATTGATGCTGGTGGTATTGGCCTCTAAAGGTTTATCACCGCGTCTAAAGTCGTCTCTAAAAAAGGTAATGTCTAAATGTCCGAGTTGAATATCCTTGATCTTATAGTCGTCGCTAAGCATTTTAGCTAATCGATCGGCTAAGTATTTTCCGCGTGGTTGAATACCGATTAATACCGTTTCAGAAAAATCATCGTGATTTTCAATGAGTTGACAAGCCAATCGGTGAAGGGTAATATTGACTTCTTTAGAGTTAAGTAAAACTTTTTGACTCATATCGTTTCCTAGCATTATGGTTTACAAAGTTAAGGTAAATATATTTGTTTACAAGGGATATTTTAAGCTCTTTCCGCAGTGAATTTTGAGAAGAACAACACATCATGCTTCTGTTGTAATGAAGAAATCAACTCTCATTATAGCAGGAAGAAAAGCCACCTCATTCTAGAAGGCTCTTAATTAAGACCTTGTATAGTGTTGCCGTTAGTTTTAGAAGATTTACCTAATGATATAGGTTTTGCACTAGTTCTTAAAATAAGGGCATAAAAAAAGCCTCTCTAAAAATAGAGAGGCTTTTATATGATTAATGGTTTTTCTTTATCACCAAACTAAAGCTCGGTGTTGCGAAAAAAGGAATTATTTTTTCCCGTCCATTTTATCTTTAAGTGCTTGTAAAGCATCATTTGCATCACCTAAAGTAGGTTTAGCTTCTGCCGCTTGAGCTTCTGCTTTTTTCACAGCTTGCTTAACGATTTTAGCTTCTTCTTCTCTAAAGATTGCAGTATGAGATGCTACTACACGTTTGAATTCTTTATTAAATTCAATGATCTTGAATTCTGCTTCTTCACCTTTACCAAGTTTAGAACCATCTTCTTTCTCTAAGTGACGTGCAGGAACAAAAGCAACGATATCTTCGTTAAAATCAATTGTAGCTCCTTTATCTACCATCTCAGTGATCGCAGCTTTATGAGTTGTACCTAAAGCAAATTCAGTTTCATATTTATCCCAAGGGTTTTCCTCAGTTTGTTTATGACCTAAAGATAATTTACGTCCGTCTACATCTAATTCTAATACTACTACTTCTAGAGTATCACCTACGTTACAGAACTCAGATGGGTGCTTAATTTTCTTAGTCCAAGATAAATCAGAGATATAAATTAATCCGTCGATACCTTCTTCTAATTCAACAAAAACACCAAAGTTTGTAAAGTTACGTACAATACCTGAATGCTTAGAACCTACAGGATACTTCGTAGTGATATCAGTCCATGGATCTGGCGTTAATTGCTTAATACCAAGAGACATTTTTCTGTCTTCTCTATCTAAAGTTAAGATTACAGCATCGATTTCATCTCCTACAGATACGAAGTCTTGAGCTGAACGTAAGTGTGTAGACCAAGACATTTCACTTACGTGAACTAATCCTTCAACACCTTCTTCTACTTCAACAAAAGCACCGTAATCAGCGATAACGACAACTTTACCTTTTACTTTATCTCCAACTTTTACGTTTTCACCTAAAGCTTCCCAAGGGTGCTTAGATAATTGTTTAAGACCTAATTGGATTCTTGATTTGTTTTCATCAAAATCAAGGATTACAACATTTAATTTCTGATCTAACTCAACAATCTCATTTGGATGGTTGATACGAGACCAAGATAAATCTGTAATATGAACTAAACCATCTACGCCACCTAAATCGATAAACACACCGTAAGAAGTAATGTTTTTCACAATACCTTCTAAGACTTGTCCTTTTTCTAATTGACCAATGATTTCTTTCTTTTGCTCTTCAATATCAGCTTCAATTAAAGCTTTATGAGAAACAACTATGTTTTTGAATTCGTGGTTGATTTTCACAACTTTAAACTCCATAGTTTTGTTTACATACTGATCGTAATCTCTAATAGGCTTCACATCAATTTGAGAACCTGGTAAGAATGCTTCAATACCAAATACGTCAACGATCATACCACCTTTAGTTCTGCATTTTACAAAACCGTTTACGATTTCACCAGTGTCATGTGCGTTATTTACACGTTCCCATGCTTTAATAACACGTGCTTTTCTGTGCGATAATACTAATTGACCTGTTGCATCTTCACGAACATCAATTAATACTTCAACTTTATCACCTACAGCTAGGTTTGGGTTGTAACGGAATTCGTTAAGTGAAATAACACCTTCCGACTTTGCATTAATATCGATAATTGCATCACGGTCTGTGATAGTAATTACAGTACCTTCTACAACTTCATCATCTAAAGTGTCAACGAAATTTTCTGATACTAATTTTTCAAATTCTTCTAATTTCGTATCCGCTACTTGCTCAATTCCTTCTTCGTAATTGTGCCAATCGAATTCTTTTAAGAATTTTTCTGGGTTTGCTTGTGCTTCAGAGATTACTGGAGCTGCCGCTTCAGTTGCTTCAACTTCAGCTTGGTTTGTTTCTTTTTCAGACATGTGTGCTGAATAAAAATTTGTATTCTGTAAGTTTTGAAAGATTTGCGAAAAATCTACAGAAGTTATTATTAAATTTGTTTTTCTTTCCCTTTCCTTACTTTCTTGTATTCGCTAAAAAGGAGTGCAAAAGTACTACATATTATTCTGAAAACCAAATACTAAATCATGTGACTTTATTTTTTATTTGGGGTCTTAACTTATAGAAGATCAAATTGATGGTTTACAGTTTACATTTTAAATCATAAATTCTTATCTTTACAAGTAACGATTAACAATTCAAAAAACAACTATTATGGTAAAAGCAAAATATCAAGATGTTCTTGATTTAGGAGAAAAATTAAACATTAAAGAAGGAAAAGTTGAAGAGGCTGATGGGAAACTAAAAGTTTGGGGAACTGCAGCAACACCTTACGAAAAAGATTTAATATGGGATAAGATTAAAGAAATCGGAGGCGAATCTCCTTCTGATATTATGGCCGATATTAAAGTTGAAGACGATTCTGTCTATGCAAAGCACACGGTTAGTTCTGGTGAAACTTTAGGTAAAATTGCAAAGCAATATTATGGTGAGCCAGGGAAGTACCAAAAAATATTTCAGGCTAACACCGATATTTTAAAGAACCCAGATGTGATTCATCCTGGTCAAGAATTAGTGATTCCTAAATTATAATCAGAGACCTTAACATCTTAAATTATATAAAAAAGCGACTTCCCTTATGTTTAGGAAAGTCGCTTTTCATCTTTAATAAGATTATATTTTATTGTTCTATTAAAGTCTTAGCCATAAGCACTAACCTATCGAGCTGCGTTTCAATACTTAAGTCTGAATTATCAATCTCTACTGCATCTTCAGCTTTTACTAAAGGCGAATCTTCTCTAGTAGAATCGATATGATCTCTGGTGGTGACGTTTTCAAGCACTTCTTCATAACTTAATTGATGCCCACGACCTATTAATTCTTGATAGCGACGTGTAGCTCTTGTTTCTGCAGAAGCCGTCATAAAGATTTTTAATTCGGCCTCCGGAAATACCACGGTTCCAATATCGCGCCCGTCCATTACAATGCCTTTGTCTTTCCCCATGAGCTGTTGTTGCTCTACTAACTTACGTCGCACTTCCGATAAGGTTGCCACAGGACTTACATACTTAGAAACCTCTAAAGTTCTAATGGCCGCTTCTATATTTTCTCCGTTTAAATATACCTCAGCAAAACCTAAGTCCGGATTAAACTTAAAGGTAATATGGATAGAATCTAAATTTTGGATCAACGCTTCTTCCTTAAAAAAACCTTCTCCTATATACTGCTGCTCTAAAGCAAAATAGGTAACCGCCCGATACATCGCTCCGGTATCTACGTAGATATAGTTTAACTGCTTTGCTAATTGTTTCGCAATGGTGCTTTTACCAGTGGATGAAAATCCATCTATGGCAATGACTATTTTACTCATATATTATTGTAAATCGATTTGAAGCCCAAAAAAACTTGTGTTTGAAGCTCCTGAATATCTGGCATGCGTATAACTGAAACGCATTTTATTAAGTTTAATTCCGACACCTACTGAAAGTCCAGAAAAGTTTCTCTGGTCTACAATACGTAGTTCTTCCGCACGTCTAAAATTATATCCCAAACGAATATTGAATCCGCCTTCTGGGAATAATTCGGCTCCTAAAATTAAATGTCTCAGCCCTTCATTAAAAAAGCTGACCTTCTCTTCTGTTTGATTCCCATCTAGATCTGTGGTAACACGTGCCGGATTAGCCACTGAAATTGGCCATTTCTGTAAATTCTCTAAAGTAAGATGCCAACGTAAAGGCACATTTTCTAGCGTTTGAGACATCCCAAAATTAACCTCTAAAGGTAAAGGTTCGTTTTGACCAGCATAGGTGGAAAATTGAGTTCCTAAATTTCTAACGGTTAAAGCGGCGTGAAAATCGAGTTTTTCGTTGATGTACATCACACCAAAATCTAAGGCGCCACCCACTGAATTATATTGTTCTAAGGCCGAAGTAATCACTTTTAAATTAGCACCGACATAAATATCTGAAAATGGAATCTTATAATTATAACCAGCTGAAATTGCCGTTTCGTTACCACTGAATGTTCCTGTGGAGTTTCCATCCAAATCATAACCATCAAAGGAACCATAGTTTATATAAGTGACTCCGATATGAAAAGTTTGTACATGCCGATCCCAAGTATACGCATAGGCCGCAGTACCATAACTGATATCCCCCAAATAGCTTGAATAGTTTATAGCAAGCTGATTATGCATTTTATAGTTTATTGAAGCCGGATTGTATAAGGCTTCCGTGACATCATGATCAAAATTGGTAATAATTTTACCACCTAAAGCAGCCTGTCTTGGCGAAGACACCAAGTTTAGAAATTGATACGTTGATTCTCCACCTAATTGTGCGAATACAGAACATGCTGAAAGCATTAAAATAAAGGTAGAAATCCTTTTGATCATAGACTTGCAAAATAAGTAAATCTATCTTAAAACGGTGATATGATTTTTTTATTTTTTTTAAGCTTTAGATATTGTTACACTTTTTTCTGTTATCGTGTATCTCTGCTCCTATATAGGCATAAAAAAAAGCCTTTTAAAAAGGCTTTTTATTTCAAAAATGGTAGTAGGTATTAACTTTGCCTTATCCCAATTGTTGTGAGGTAAGGCAAAGTTATACGTCTCTAGAATCCTAAACGCTTATAGCTGTTTAGCATTATCCACTTTTTGTTTGGTAAGGGCTAGTTTTAACACATCGCTCATATCTTTTACGTAATGGAATGTTAAGCCTTTAAGGTATTCTGGTTTAATTTCGTCAATATCACGACGGTTGTCTTCACACAATAAAATCTCTTTTATACGCGCTCGTTTAGCCGCTAATATTTTCTCTTTTATACCACCAACTGGTAAAACCTTACCTCTTAAGGTAATTTCTCCCGTCATGGCTAAACTCTTTTTCACTTTACGTTGCGTAAATAAAGACACTAGTGACGTTAACATCGTAACTCCAGCACTAGGACCATCTTTAGGTGTTGCCCCTTCTGGAACGTGAATATGAACGTTGTATTTATTAAAGACCTCAGGATTAATTCCGAATTCCTCTGCATTCGCCTTGATATATTCCATAGCAATAGTTGCAGATTCTTTCATCACCTTTCCTAGGTTACCAGTAATAGAAAGTGTTCCCTTTCCTTTTGAAAGAATTGATTCTATAAATAAAATATCACCACCTACACTAGTCCAAGCTAAACCTGTAACCACACCAGCAACATCATTGTTTTCATATTTATCGCGCTCTAACCTTGGACTTCCTAAGATTTCAATAATATCATCATTAGAAATTTTGATATTATAATCCTCTTCCATCGCAATATTTTTAGCAGCATAACGCACCATTTTAGCAATTTGCTTTTCTAAGCCTCTTACCCCCGATTCGCGTGTATAGCCTTCCACAATTTTTTCTAATTGCGGTTTTGCAATTTTTAATGCGCTACTATCTAAACCATGCTCGGTTAATTGTTTTGGTAATAAATGTCTTTTGGCGATTTCTACTTTTTCTTCAATCGTATATCCCGTAACATTGATAATTTCCATACGGTCTCTTAAAGCAGGCTGAATGGTATTTAAACTGTTAGAAGTCGCAATAAACATAACCTTAGAAAGGTCGTAGCCCATTTCTAAGAAATTATCATAAAACTCATTGTTTTGCTCCGGATCTAAAACTTCTAACATGGCAGAAGACGGATCGCCTTGACTTCCTGTTGAAAGCTTATCAATTTCATCTAAAACAAATACAGGATTAGAGGTTTGGGCCTTTTTTAAACTTTGAATAATACGCCCTGGCATAGCACCAATATAGGTTTTACGGTGTCCACGTATTTCAGCTTCATCACGTAAGCCTCCTAAAGAAATTCTTACGTACTCTCGGCCTAAGGCTTCTGCTATAGATTTTCCTAATGAAGTTTTACCTACACCTGGAGGTCCATACAGACATAAAATTGGCGACTTCATATCGTTACGTAGCTTTAAAACCGCTAAGTATTCAATAATTCGCTTTTTAACATCGTCTAAACCAAAATGATCACGATCAAGAATTTTCATGGCACGTTTTAGGTCAAACTTATCTTTACTAAACTCGTTCCATGGTAAATCTAAAAACAGATCTAAATAGTTACGTTGTATAGAATACTCGGCAACTTGAGGATTCATACGTTGCATTTTAGACAATTCTTTTTCAAAATGCGCTTGTACTTTATCGTCCCATTTTTTCTGCTTTCCACGCTTTTTCATCTCTTCGATTTCTTCTCCCGAAGACACACCACCACCTAATTCTTCTTGAATGGTTTTCATTTGTTGGTGTAAGAAATACTCACGTTGCTGCTGGTTCATATCGCTCTGAACCTTTGACTGTATGTCGTTTTTAAGTTCTAACTTCTGAAACTCTAAATTCATGAATTTCAACGTTTGAAGCGCGCGTTCTTTAAGATCATTAATCTTTAAGAGTTCTTGCTTTTCTTCAACATTAAGATTCATATTTGAAGACACAAAATTGACTAAAAACGAATCGCTTTCAATATTTTTAATCGCGAAACTCGCTTCAGAAGGAATATTTGGACTTTCTTTAATGATATCTAAAGACAAATCTTTAATCGAGTCTATAATCGCTCTAAACTCCTCATTATCTTTCGCTGGTTTAGCTTCAGCAATATCAGAAATGGTTGCCGTTAAATAAGGTTTTTCAGAAACTACTTCTTTAATTTCAAAGCGTTTTTTTCCTTGAATAATTACCGTTGTATTGCCATCAGGCATTTTTAAAACCTTTAGAATACGTGCCACCGTACCGGTTTTGTAAATATCCTTAGCGGTCGGGTTTTCTACAGACTCATCAATTTGAGAGACCACACCGATAACTTTACCGCCTTTATTAGCATCATTAATTAACTTGATAGAAGCGTCTCTTCCCGCTGTAATTGGGATAACAACGCCCGGAAACAATACCGTGTTTCGCAATGGTAATATTGGCAATGATTCTGGTAAAGATTCATTGTTTATTAATTCTTCATCTTCAGGTGTCATTAACGGAATTAATTCTGAATTCTCATCAAAATCCTGAAATGACAGATTGTCTAAGTTTAAAAAATTTGATTTTCCCATATATATTTTTAAGTCATTCTGTCACTCTTACCGACAGAATCCTATGATTTTTAAATGTATTAATAATTAACTTTATACTGAATACCAAAGTATTACAAGATATTTAAAGTTATTCACATCGTAATAAATTCAATTGTTATGCCATTCGTTTTATAATGCTAAATAAATCGTAAAATAATTTATTGACTAGAGCAGTCTTTTATCCTACATAAATAGTATAAGCTTCTGAAAAAGTAAACCGCTCTAAGTAAAGGCCATTATTTTTTTAATGTTATCCTAATCAACTCTTCAAAAACTCTAAATAAAAAAGGCTACCCTTTTAGGTAGCCTCTTAAATCTATTTCGTTATAACCTCAATTAGTTAAGGCTATAGCTTGCTAATGTCCCAGAACTTAGGTCGCCAACAAATTCTATTAATCCTACATCTTTCGCATAGAAATAATCTACAGTCGTCGTCGGTGCGCCTAAAGCTTCCAATTCCAATCTAACTTGCAAAACGTTGTCATATTCTACGCCTTCCACGGTACGCGTTAAATCTCTAGCGATCATTTCAAAATTATATGTTGCACCATAATCTACATTTGGAATCTCAGGATAATTAGAATCAGTAGCGGTATAAGAAATGGTATAACTCACATGACTCGTCCATTCATCACCCGCTTCAGCAGAATCTACTAACATTTTTGTTGTAATATAACTTGTTGTAATCGCATATCCAGGAATATCATACCCTCCAACTGCGGTTCTTATATAATAACTATCTCCAGACTTAAGTAACCAAGACTCAGAATTTAATAAGTCGTCAAATTTGTAATAGGTATCCCCATCAATAACCTCAGTCCCTACCATATCATAAGTTACACCTCCATAGAACGTATCATTAAAATTCCAAAAATTACCAACAGCTCTAGGCCAATAATCTCCCGTGGAAGCTGCTCCTGTATCATCGGTATTACCTCCATCTGATCCTCCGTCATCATCGGAAACCCCTGACGTTAAGTCTGAATCTAAAGGTTCATTTTCACAAGACTGAAAAGAGGCCACAGAAATTAAAAAAATAAAAGCGAAGGCTAGTTTGGTAATTTTCATCATAATTGGTTTTATAGTTAAAAATACTTGATTTATTTATTTTTTGTTGGCACTCGGAATAACAAGAAAATTCCTGCTAAAAAAAAGACGACCAAAAACAAAATGGCATTTCTCATACTGCCTGTAACCTGATCTATCGTTGCAAAAATGACCATCCCTATAACAATACCTATTTTCTCAGCAACATCATAAAAACTAAAATACGATGTGGTATCATTAGTCTCTGGTAAAAATTTAGAATACGTAGATCTTGCTAAAGATTGAACACCACCCATAACCAAACCAACAAGTCCTGCTGCAATATAAAACTGAAATGGCGTCACCATAAAATACGCATAAAAACACAGGGCCATCCAAAAGCCATTGATAACAATTAATGTTTTAATATTTCCAACAACAGAGGAGGCTCTAGAGGTTAAAAATGCTCCTAAAATAGCAACCACTTGTATAATTAAAATACTAGAGATCAATCCGAAGGTTTTAGCATCTGCCCCACCCCATGCAATCTCTTCTTCTCCAAAATACACGGCAACCAGCATAATGGTTTGAACCGCCATACTAAACACGAAAAAAGCAATTAAGTAACGCTTTAGACGTAAGTTAGATTGCAACTGCAACCAAACTTGCTTGAGCTCTCTCAATCCATTAAAAACAACATCTTTGGTAACTTTACCGCCTTTAGAAACACCTTTAGGAAGTATATAGAAGGTGTACTGACTAAAGAGCATCCACCATAACCCCACGGTAATAAAAGACAATCGCATAGCTTCAAACGAGGCCTTATTTTTAGCCGCTTTTACGGCTTCAGCAACTTCGATTTCTGTCCCTGTTTCTTGCAGTGACACCGGGATGCTAATATCAAACCCGAACCATTGTGGATACATTACCATGGCCAAATTCAGAATTAATAATAAAACACTTCCTAAATAGCCCAAGCTAAACCCTTTGGCACTAATGCGGTCTTGCTGTTCTGGAAATGCAATATCAGGCAAGTAGGAATTGTAAAACACTAAACTCCCCCAATAGCCAATAAGTCCCATAAAATAAAAGAGTAAACTTAAATGGATATGATCTAGGTTAAACCAATACAATCCTATACAACCTAAACCACCGACGTAGCAGAAGAATTTCATAAAATTCTTTTTATTCCCAATATAATCGGCAATACCAGAAAGAATTGGAGATAAAAACGCCACGATTAAAAATGTAAACGCCGTGACATAAGTAATTAGAGCGGTACTTTTAAAAAGCACCCCAAAGGCCATAACATTCTTTTCTATCTGACTTACAAATAAAGCCGAATAGAAAATTGGAAAAATAGAAGAAGCAATCGTTAAGGTATACACTGAATTGGCCCAATCGTAAAAAGCCCATGCATTTAATAATTTTTTACTTCCTTTTTTAATTTCACTCATAGTTACTTATCCTTTATAAAGTTCTCATCTTAGATTAACCAAGCGTATGCTGTAGAACTCTGACCTATTAACACAAAAAAAAGCTGCTCAAAATGAGCAGCTTCGAAAGTAAACAAATATTCTTAAATTTTTAATTTATCGGTCTAAATGATGTCACCCCAAATTTTTGAGCTTCTTCCTTAGCTTTCGGCGCTAAAGCCGTTAAGTTTTCTATCCTAGAATCGTTGCTAGGGTGTGTACTTAGAAATTCTGGAGTAGAAGATTCACCACTATGCGCTTTCATACGAACCCATAATTCTGCAGCTTCATCGGGGTTATACCCTGCAATTGCCATAAGGTAAAGGCCAATTTTATCGGCTTCGGTCTCATGAGAACGACTAAAAGGCAACATTCCGGCAACATTAGACACTACACCAAAAGATTGGTTAAAGATTCCTAAAGCTTGATCATCGTTAGATAAGGCCACATTACCCACTACAGACACCCCTTGCTGAATATACGCCGCACTCATACGTTGCTGACCATGGTTCGCTAAGGCATGCGCTACCTCGTGCCCCATAATTGCGGCTACACCAGTTTCGTTATCAGCAATAGGAAGAATTCCTGTATAAAACGCAATCTTCCCTCCTGGCATACACCACGCGTTAACCTGATCTGATTCTATAAGTTTATACTCCCAAGCATAATCTTCCAAGTACCCTTCAAAACCATTAGCGGTAAGGTAGCGCTCTGCAGCAACAGCTATACGTTGCCCTACACGGGTAATCATTTCGGCATCAGAAGTTCCTGTCACCACTTTATTTTCAGCAAGCACTTCATTGTATTGTGCAAAAGCCGTTGGAAATAATTGATCGTTTCCTACAAATGCCATTGTTTTTTTACCTGTAAAAGGGTTTGTAGCACAGGATACGGCTACCACTACAATGACAAGACTTGAGACTATTTTATTAAGTTTCATATGTTTCTTTTTGTTTAAACGTTATTCGCTCTATAGGCTTAGACACTAAATTAAATATTTTGTCACTATTTAATGACCTCTTTTCCTTTAATATGTAACTGAGAAAAATTCTTGCAGATTCTTATGGATTGTCCTTTCTCTCTATCAAAAGGTTCAATTTCCATTTTTTCATTATCTAAATAGATCTCAGTAATCTCAAATGGCAGACCGTGAAATTGAATATTAAACTTCTGGAATGTCGCTTCAAACTTTCCTTCTTTATGTTGATTAATAATCAATTGTTTGGATTTCCCTGAAAGACTAAAATTTCTAAGACTGTAGCGGCCTTTCGTATAATCGAAGCCATCATTAGCATCGCTATACAATTCACTGCTCTCTTTCCCTTTTTTATAATATACATCTAGAGTTATCTCTATAATCTCTTTTTCTCCAACATACTGTTGTATTGGATACTTTGGAATAATAGCCCCAGCTTTTACATAAATAGGCATACTATCAATATCGGCATCAACCCACATTTCTCTTCCCCCCTTTACAACGGTATCCGTCCAGTAGTCGTACCATTTTCCTTTAGGAAGATACATACGACGCCCTTTAGCGTTAGGTTCTAAAATTGGACAAGCCAAAATTTGTTCGCCAAAAATAAACTCATCCGTTCTATAATGCGTTTGCACATCATCTTGATCATACAGTACTAAGGATTTTAGCAATGGCGTTCCATGATCTACATAATTCCAAAAGGCGGTATATAAATACGGCAACAATTGGTATCTAATTTCAATAAATTTTCTAACAATATTAGTTACATCTTCATCAAAAGCCCATGGTTCTTGATCACCATGATCTCCTGAAGAGTGCACTCTAAAGAATGGATGAAAGGTTCCTAACTGTACCCAACGCGCAAATAACTCGCCTTGTGGCTGCCCGGCAAAGCCTCCGATATCACTCCCAGCAAAAGAAAAGCCCGACATCGCCATACGTTGTGCCTGAATGTTGGCAATCCATAAATGCTCCCATGTTGCTACATTATCTCCTGTCCAAGTAGAAGTGTAACGTTGTGTTCCTGAATAAGCGGAACGTGTTATAACAAATGGTCGTTTTGGAAATGAATAACGCTTTAAACCTTGATAGGTAGCACGTGCCATTTGCATACCATAAATATTGTGTGCTTTTCTATGACTACAAGGATTACCATCGTAATCATGACGCACATCATCTGGAAATGTTTTATTAGGCACTTCCATCACGGCGGGTTCATTCATGTCATTCCAAACCCCTTTAATTCCGATATCTTCAATAAGTTCTTGAAATAAGCCCGACCACCAATCTCTAACTTCAGGATTCGTAAAATCTGGGAAATAACATTCACCAGGCCATACTTTCCCTTTCATATAATCCCCGTCGGCACGCTTACAGAAATAATCATTCTCTAGGGCTTCCTGAAATACCGAATAGGTTTTATCAATCTTAATTCCTGGATCTATAATAGCTACAGTTTTGAATCCGTCGTCTAACAGTTCTTTCACCATACGCTTCGGATCTGGGAAATAGCTTTTGTTCCATGTAAAACAACGAAAGCCTTCCATATAATCGATATCTAAATAAATAGCATCACATGGAATTTGTAATTTTCTGAAGGTAGAAGTGATTTCTTTTACCTTACTTTCGGGATAGTAACTCCATTTACATTGGTGAAAACCTAAAGCCCAAAGTGGAGGTAAATGGTGAGGCTTACCGGTTAAATCCGTATAACTCTCTACCACATCATTCATCTTAGGACCGTAGAAAAAGTAATAATTCATCTCACCTCCTTGGGCCCAAAAACTGGTTACATTTCTGCGTTCATGTGCAAAATCGAAAGAAGACTCAAAGGTATTATCAAAAAAGACCCCATACGCTTTTCCTTGATGCAAGCCTGTGTAAAATGGAATGGCTTTGTAAATAGGATCGGTATCTTTTCCGAAAGCATAAGAATCGGAAACCCAATTGCTATAACGTTTCCCTTTTAAATTAAGATGGTTTGGTTTGTCTCCAAGTCCGTAATAACTCTCGCCATCTCTAGAAACTTTACTCATTTTAACGACGTTACCACCATGCTCGTAACTTTCTTCCCAATGGAATCCACGTTCATCCTGACTTATTAAAACGTCATCAATAGCATCGTAAATTGAGATTTTCATATCTGACTTTGAAATCTCACATCGTAATTTAGAGGTGATAATTTCATACGTATTTTCCTTCTCCTCAATCTCTAGCTTATTATACCCTATACTGGCATATTTGGTAATGGCGTACGAAAAGTCATTTTTAAAGTTCCCTACGGTTGTATATCTAAAACGAAGTAAACTATCTCTAACTACTGTTAATTCTAAAATAACGTCATTATCTGCAGTAAAATAAAGTTTATCAACGTCCTTTTTGAAGTCTATGATTTTTGAAGGAAATAAGTTTCCTTTATTTTCTAATTCAGTATTTATAATCATAAGTCGATTTTTAGGAACAATAAGCAGTAAAAAAACGGAAAAAATACAACATTAGAAAGCGTTCGCCCTTGATATTACAAATTGTTATCAACGAAAACGTTTTCAATTTGTGGATTATAGTCTTCTGACAGTGAAAAGAATAGGGTTTAAAACCAGAAAAACCTGTTAGTTTTTACACCTAACAGGTTAACATTTTATTGGTCTTAAGTTATTTTGAATATTTAAAAGCTACCATACCCAAAGGCGGAATATCTATTTTTATAGAATGATCTCTAAAATTCCACGGTTCAGCTTTGGTTGCTTTCGCTTTATTTTTATACTGTCCGGAGCCAAAATAGGGTTTAAGATCGCTATTAAAGATTTCTTTTAAACGTCCTTTTTTAGGCAGTCCTATTTGATAGCCTTCCCTTGGTACCGGCGTCATATTGCAGGCCACAATAATAGTATCTTTATCATGATGTCCTTTTCTCATATACGTAAATACGGCATTTTCTGAATCGCCATAGTCAATCCACTCAAAACCTTCCATTGAAAACTGCTTTTCATATAACGCAGGTTCATTTTTATACAAGGTATTTAAATCTTTTATAAGTTGTTGTACACCTTGATGCGGACTATAATCTAACAAGAACCATTGCAGACTGTTTTGGAAATCCCATTCTTCACTTTGTCCGAATTCCGCCCCTTGGAACAATAAATTTGTTCCTGGATGTGTAAACATATAACAATACAATACCCTTAAATTGGCAAAACGCTGCCATTCATCTCCAGGCATTCGTCCTAAAATTGAGCGCTTCCCATAAACGACTTCATCATGACTTAGCGGTAACATAAAATTTTCTGTAAAGGCATAGGTCATTGAAAAAGTTAAATCATTCTGATGGTAAGGCCTATGAATAGGATCTTTAGCAAAATATTGTAGCGTATCATGCATCCAGCCCATCATCCACTTCATTCCAAAACCTAAGCCACCAATAAACGTAGGTTTAGACACCATTGGGAATGCCGTTGATTCTTCGGCTATCGTTTGTACATCGGGATAAGACGCATAGACAGCCTCATTCATTTCTCTTAAAAATGACATGGCTTCTAAATTTTCGTTTCCACCGTACATATTAGGCTCCCATTCCCCGTCTTCCCTACTGTAATCTAAGAATAACATCGAAGCTACAGCATCTACCCTTAGGCCATCGGCGTGGTATTGGTCTAACCAAAATAAGGCATTACTAATGAGAAACGATTTAACTTCATTCCGTCCATAATTAAAAATTAAACTCTTCCAATCTTGGTGATAGCCTTTACGTTTATCGGGATGCTCATAGAGCGCAGAACCGTCAAAAAACCCTAAGCCATGGGCATCTTCAGGAAAATGCGACGGTACCCAATCTAGAATAATTCCGATATCGTTTTGATGAAATTTATCAACCAACAATTTAAATTCTTCCGGGTAACCAAAGCGCGATGTGGGTGCAAAATACCCCGTTACTTGATATCCCCAAGACGGATCATAAGGAAATTCCATAACCGGCATCAATTCTACATGGGTAAAATTCATGGCTTTTACATAGCTCACCAATTCATCTGCCATTTCTACATAAGACAAAAAACGTCCTTCTTCAAAATGTTTTTTCCAAGAGCCTAAGTGCACTTCGTAAACCGAATACGGCGCATCTAAGGCATTATGCTTAGCCCGTTTTTTTAACCAAGTGTTGTCTTGCCACTGGTAATCATCTTCCCAAACAATAGAGCCTGTACTTGGGTTATGCTCACAACGCCGTGCATAAGGATCTGCTTTTTCGGTAACGATGCCATTATTATGGCTATGAATTTTATATTTATAAATACTGCCTTTACCAACATTAGGAATAAAGCCTTCCCAAATACCACTAGAATCCCAACGGACGTTTAATGGATGTTCTTCTTCATTCCAAAAATTAAAATCGCCTACCACAGAAACCTGCTTAGCACTAGGAGCCCAAACGGCAAAATAAGTCCCCTTAACCCCTTCTAAAGTGGTGATATGAGATCCAAATTTTTCATACAATCGGTAATGCTTACCTGATTTAAAAAGGTTGATATCAAATTCTGTAAAACGACTGTGTACAATGACTTTTCCCATAGATTAAAGTACAAAACCTTTAGGAATCACTGTACCTTTTTTAATAACTACAATACCATCTTTAATTACATATTTATCTGTTTCGGTATCTTCAAGATGCGGACCGCCATTAATTCTAACGTCGTCACCGATACGTACATTTTTATCGATAATGGTATTTTTAATAAAACAGCGCTCTCCTATTCCCACTAAAATTTCTGTATTATTTTTATTAATGCCTTCTAAAGACTCATAATCGTCATTCCCCATCATATAGGTATTTATTATTGTAGAATCTTTTCCGATTCTAGATCGAATACCGATAACGGATTTTTCAATTTTTGCTGCACTAATAATACAACCTTCAGATACCACAGCCTTATCTAAACTTGTCCCTGAAATTTTTGAAGTTGGTAGAATACGCGCATTGGTATAAACACGTTGTTTAGAATCGTAGAGATTAAATTTAGGAATATCATCGGTTAAACCAATATTTGCCTCAAAGAAGGAATCTATATTTCCAATATCCGTCCAATACCCTTCAAACGGATAACTTACCGTTTTGTATTTTTCAATAGACTGTGGAATAATTTCTTTCCCAAAATCTACGGTACTTTCATCGGCCATAAGCTCAATCAATAAATCTCTATTAAAAACGTAGATTCCCATTGATCCTAAGTACTCACGTCCTTGACTTTTCATTTCTTCTCCAACGTCAGATTTCCAATCCACTAAAAGGTCCGATGATGGTTTTTCAATAAAAGAAGTGATCAGGTTATTCTCGTCCGATTTTAAAATCCCGAAAGAGGTGGCGTCTTTCGCATTTACAGGATAAGTAGCCACTGAGATATCGGCCTTACTTTCTATATGCTTATCAATAATATCATTATAATCCATTTGGTAGAGCTGATCTCCAGAGAGGATGAGTGCAAACTCAAAATCGTGCTGTAAAAAATGATCCATACTTTGCCGTACTGCATCGGCAGTGCCTTGAAACCACTTATCACTTTTAATGGTTTGTTCTGCAGCCAAAACATCTACAAACGCAGAGCTAAAAAAACTGAAATGATAAGTATTCTTTATGTGTCTATTTAGAGAGGCAGAATTAAACTGCGTTAACACATACATACGTTTCATATCAGAATTGATACAATTAGAAATAGGAATATCCACTAATCTATACTTACCAGCAATCGGCACCGCTGGCTTAGACCTTTTTTCTGTTAATGGGTAAAGCCGAGAGCCTTGACCTCCTCCTAAAATAATTGATAATACTCTGTCGTTAATCATAGTGTTGTTGGTTTATTGAATTGTACAAGTTTATGTAGGTTTTTGCTGAAGTTTTCCATGAGTGATCAATACTCATTATAAACGTTCTATTGGCTTGAAATTGGACTGTATCATTATAAAATTCTAAAGCACGATGCACGGCATAGGCAATATCAGAGACCGTAACATCGTCGTGACAAATGCCAAAACCGTTGTCATTAATATCTACAACGGTATCCTTTAATCCACCAATGCGTCGCACCACAGGAACCGTTCCGTAACGCAGACAATACATTTGGTTGAGTCCGCACGGCTCCACACGCGAAGGCATCAGAAGAAAATCGGCCCCTGCATATATAATATGAGACAATTTTTCATCGTAGCCGATGTACACATTGTAATTTCCACTATAGTTGGCCCTTAATTGGCTTAATTGTTCTTCTGTATCTTGATGTCCTGACCCCAAAAGCAAAATATTCACAACTTCTTGTTGCAAGACTTTATGAAACACTTCTGGTAACAATTCTGCACCTTTTTCCCCCACTAGACGCCCAATAAAAGCTACTAGAGGTTTTTCTTCATCTAAATTAAATCGCTTACAAAGCCACTTTTTATTTGCTTTTTTTCCTGCAGCGACTGTTGTGGCGTTATAGTTTTCAATAATATAATCGTCCGTTTCGGGGTTCCACACTTCGGTATCAATACCGTTTAAAACCCCAACGGCTTTGCCACTTTCGTGCGCTAACAACTGTTCTAATCCGTTGGCATTTTGCTTCAACTCTTCCATATAACTCGGCGATACGGTGGTAACACGCCAAGCACATTTTATTGCTGCAGCCAAAGGGTTAATCACCTTATCCCAATCTAACAAACCAATATGTTCCATATTAAATGGAGGAATTTTATGCAAATGTTCATACGGCATCCATCCTTGGTATTGCGCGTTATGAATGGTTGTTATAACAGGAATTTTATTCAGAGCTTCATATTTATAACACTCTTGCGTCATAAAAGGAATTAACCCCGTGTGGTGATCATGGCAATGCAGAATATTTGGAAATTGCTTTAAGGTTAAAATCCAATCTAAAGCTGCAATCTGAAAGGCCAAAAACCGATCGATATCATTTTCAGAATATACAAATGGCGTATTCAATAAGGCATCAATGGCGACAAAATACACCTCAAACCCTAAAGACACCTCAGATGTCTTTAAAATTTGATACGGATAAGATGTATTCCCTAAATGCACATGCCCCTCAAAAACAGCGCTAAAATTATGGGTAGTGGTAAACGGATTTTTATAGAAAGGCATAATAACGGCACTCTCTTCTCCATTATCATTTTGGTATTTTGGTAAAGCCCCAACCACATCTGCTAAGCCCCCAACTTTAGCTATAGGGTAACATTCTGCGCTTAAATGGAATATCTTCATCTATTCGGTCAATTTGTTTCTAAATTTAACAAATATTTTTGGGAAAATTCAACCATTTCCTAAAATAAATAAAAGAAATTAGTAATTCTCAAGAGGATTTTACGACCAAGAGAATAAAATCAATTTTAAAGCTCTTGAAAATGAAAAATCTTCTTATAATTACCTTCACCATTTTTTTATTTAGCTGTAACGGTACGGCTCAAAAAAACGATGAGAATAAAACTAAAAACATTCCTTTCGCTATAACAAAGACGGATGCCGAATGGAAAGCTCAGCTTACCGATCTGCAATACCACGTTCTAAGAGAAGCAGGCACGGAGCGTCCGTTCTCTAGCCCATTGAACGACAACCATGAGGAAGGCGTCTATGTTTGTGCTGCTTGCGACACGCCTTTATTTAAAAGTGAACACAAATTTAACTCCGGAACCGGTTGGCCAAGTTTTGACCGCCCTATTGGAGATAATGTCGCCTTTGGAAGCGACACCAAACTGGGTTATACAAGAGATGAAGAACACTGCGCTACTTGTGGTGGCCATTTAGGTCATGTTTTTAACGACGGCCCAAGAGCGACAACTGGAAAACGCCATTGCATTAACGGTGCTGCTCTGAAGTTTATCCCTACAGAAGATTAGTGTTCTCATAGCCGCTTTCTCTCCCGTAAAACATTCGTTTTAAGCAAAACGGGTCTAAATAGCTTGGTCTCGTATTTTAATGCAATTTAAAGGCTTCTGATGTTGGGATTTTCTTTTTGGAATTTGTTACTTTTGTAAATACAAAAATTCAATAAAAAAAACTTACCCATGAGTAAATACGATATTATAGTATTAGGAAGTGGTCCTGGTGGCTACGTAACTGCAATTAGAGCATCACAATTAGGATTTAAAACTGCGGTAGTAGAAAAAGAAAGTCTTGGTGGTGTGTGTTTAAATTGGGGTTGTATTCCTACAAAAGCCCTTTTAAAATCGGCTCAAGTCTTCGAATATTTAAAACATGCTGGAGATTACGGATTAAAAGTTAACGATGCAGAACACGATTTTGATGCCATTGTTAAACGTAGTCGTGGTGTTGCTGATGGAATGAGTAATGGCGTTAAGTTCTTAATGAAAAAGAACAAAATTGACGTTATTGAAGGTTATGGAACCTTAAAAACTGGAAAGAAAATTGATGTGGATGGCAAAGAATATTCTGCCGACCATATTATTATCGCTACAGGAGCACGTTCTCGTGAACTTCCTAGCCTACCACAAGATGGTAAAAAAGTGATTGGTTACAGACAAGCCATGACTTTAGAAGAGCAACCTAAGAAAATGATTGTTGTAGGTTCTGGAGCTATTGGTGTAGAGTTTGCTTACTTCTACAACTCTATAGGAACTGAAGTTACCATTGTAGAGTATTTAGATAAAATTGTACCTGTTGAAGATGATGAGGTATCTAAACAATTAGAACGTAGCTTTAAGAAATCGGGTATCAAAATTATGACTTCTGCTGAAGTAACGTCTGTAGATACTTCTGGAAGTGGTGTTAAAGCAACTGTAAAGACTAAAAAAGGAGAAGAAGTTTTAGAAGCGGATGTTGTACTTTCTGCAGTTGGAATTAAATCGAACATTGAAAACATCGGTTTAGAAGATGTAGGTATCGCTGTTGATAGAGATAAAATCTTAGTTAATGATTTCTACCAAACTAACATTCCTGGTTATTACGCAATTGGAGATGTAACTCCAGGTCAAGCTTTAGCTCACGTAGCTTCTGCTGAAGGAATTCTTTGTGTAGAAAAAATAGCAGGACAACATGTTGAAGCTTTAGACTACGGTAACATTCCAGGATGTACCTATTGTTCTCCTGAAATTGCCAGTGTTGGTTTAACTGAAGCTCAAGCTAAAGAACAAGGTTTAGACGTGAAGATTGGTAAATTCCCATTCTCTGCTTCTGGTAAAGCTAGTGCCGGTGGAAATAAAGAAGGTTTTGTAAAAGTAATTTTTGACGCTAAGTATGGCGAATGGTTAGGTTGCCATATGATTGGTGCCGGTGTAACCGATATGATTGCTGAAGCTGTTTTAGGCCGTAAATTAGAAACTACAGGTCATGAAGTCTTAAAAGCTGTTCACCCTCACCCAACCATGAGTGAAGCGGTAATGGAAGCTGTTGCTGCAGCATACGATGAAGTTATTCATTTATAAGAAGACCGTATCCTTATAATTAAAAAGGTGATTTGAAAGTATTCAAATCACCTTTTTTTTATTGCAACCTTAAGCAAATTAGACGACACGTTTAGACGTATAATATTAAGGTTGCATAGAAAGAAAAAAGCCTCAGATTAGTCTGAGGCTTTTTTTATCTTTATTAGCGCTTAGGATTAAAACATAAATCCTAAACCAAACTGCCATACATCATTTTTACCATCTACACCGTCAAATACAGTATCATCTTTAAATATACTGGTCACACCAATATTATAACGTGCACTTAAAAAGAAACCGTTATCAAACTTGTACGATGTTCCTAAGGCCACACTCGTATCAAAATCCTTTACATAAGAGTCATCGTTATCAATTTCAATATCACCACCATCATCGTTAGGTTGCGAATCAAACTCTTCATGAATTTTAAATCCGAATTGAGGTCCTGCTTCAACACTTAGTCCTTTCACTAAATACACTTTAAGTAATAATGGCACTTGGATGTAATCTAATTGATATTCGATATTTTCATCGGTATCAAAAACATTATCCTGATCTCTTTCAGCAATATCAAACCCTTGCCCAGAGTAAAACACCTCGGGTTGAAAAGAAAGACGTTCTGAAATTGGAAATTCCGCGACCAATCCGGCATTAAAACTTGTTCTTGAATCGACATCATCAAAATCGTCACCACTCAGCTTAGAAAAGTTAACCCCTCCCTTAGCTCCTAGTTCTACCATTTTTGAGTCTGACTGTGCATTAATTGAAGTTAATGCTATTAAAAATACGCCTGTAAATGCAATTAATTTTTTCATCTTAATCATTGTTTTAATTTGGGTTAATACCACAAAGCTATAAGCCTAAAACCACCTACCCATAGGGCTTAACAGCAGTTTAACAAGTTGTTAATCAAGCGCATAAATCAATCGGAAAAGTTTTATTTTAAGACCTGCTCAAATCGAGAAATCATTAACTCGTATGCCATTAAAGCACCTCTTTTGAAATTTATAGCGCATCGTCAAAAAGTGGAATTTTTAGTGAGCTTGCCCTAAAACAGAAGATTTATCAAATTTAATTTTTGGAAGACGTTGTCCCTTGAAGTTAAGGTTGCCTGTAAATTATTTTATTGAAGAGCTATAAAACATTACAGCGCTAAGTGAAGCATACCTCATATTATCCGTACAAGACTTATGAGATGTCAGCGGCGTTATTCCGAAGTAAAATCTAAATGGATTTTATAACATTAAAACGCCTGAAGGCTAAATTGGCATTAAAACAACAAAAAAAAGGTATGCTTTCCTATTGATTGCCGCTTACTACACGTCATCAATGTGGAACGCATCCCTATTCCGGATTGTATTAATTCCGTACAAAAGCCGTGGCATTCACAAACGACTTCAATCCCAATAACCCGTTATTCAATGTTATTTCTGAAAAATTTTAAGAGGCACTGATAAAACTCTCAATAGCCAATTCATAACTTTGTAGACCAAAACCTAAAATAACACCTTTAGCATTTGGTGAGATATACGATTGATGCCTAAATTCTTCTCTAGAAAACGTATTAGAAATATGCACTTCTACAACCGGTGTAGTAACAGCCTTAACCGCATCACCAATACCCACTGAAGTATGTGTGTAAGCGGCCGCATTAAGAATAATACCATCATAACTAAAGCCAACTTCCTGAATTTTATCAATGAGTTCTCCTTCTATATTTGACTGATAATAGGTTAAATCGACATCAGGATATTTTTTCACAACAGCTTCGTAAAACTCGGTGAAGGTTAAACTACCGTAGATATTTGTTTCGCGCTTTCCTAATAAGTTAAGATTAGGCCCATTTATTATAATCAACTTTTTCATAAAGTAAAGATATTAAAATTACAGCATAAAAAAACGTAGCCTTCCCTTCGGTTTTCATTTTAATCCTTTTCCACGCCCACAAAAGAAATATCCATGAGATATTAGATTCTATAAACTTTTAAATACTTATTTTTAACTATGAAATGGGATCAGGCACTCGCAGACTACAAACATTATCTTCAAATTGAACGTGGTTTATCTAAAAACTCTATTGAGAATTACAGTTACGATATAAAAAAACTGAAGACCTATTTGGCTACTGAAGACCTAAAGGTAACACCCCTAACAATAGATACAACGGTGGTGAAGTCTTTTATTTATTCGGTTTCAAAATCAATAAATCCCAGGTCTCAAGCTCGTTTAGTATCAGGACTTCGTAATTTTTTTGACTATCTCATTTTTGAAGATTACAGAACAACCAATCCTTTAGATCTTATTGAAACCCCGAGAATTGGCCGTAAACTACCCGACACTTTGTCTATTGAAGACATTGATAAGCTTATTAATGCGATAGATTTAACCTACACTTATAGTGGTATTAACCTAGGCGAACGCAATAGAGCCATGCTCGAGACCTTATACAGTTGTGGGTTACGTGTAAGTGAGTTAATTGCTTTAAAAATTTCAGATCTTTATTTTGAAGAAGGCTTTATTAAAGTGAACGGAAAAGGAAATAAAGAACGTTTTGTTCCGATTGGAAAGTCGACCCAAAAATTCATTTCTATTTGGATGGCTATAAGAGCTCATATTGCTATCGAGGCCGACTCTAAAGACATACTCTTTTTGAATTACAAAGGACGCCAACTCACAAGAGCTATGGTTTTTACCATCATAAAAAAACTCGTAAAGACCGCTGGAATAGAGAAAAACGTCTCTCCACACACCTTTAGACACTCATTTGCTACACATCTTTTAGAAAATGGAGCGGATTTAAGAGCTATACAAATGATGTTAGGTCATGAAAGCATTACAACAACAGAAATTTATATGCATGTTAACCGAACGCACCTCAGCGATATCTTAGAGCAGTTTCACCCTAGAAATTAAAGACTCCCAAATAAAGAAAAAAGTGCCGTAAATTCAATAAAAGGAAAGCTAAACGCAATTCTGTTAAAGCTGTTAAACTGAGTTTAATATTGTGACCTTCTGGAAAGAAAAGTGTCTCAAAATAAAGCCCACTAGAATGAATTTTATTGCCCTAACGCTAAAAAACATTAAATCAATAGCTTATAACACCTTTAATTCTAAAGCTGCAACTTTTGAAGCTAATAAATATAAGCACGCTCTAGAATTATCTCAAGTCGGTTTTTGGGATTGGCAAGTCTATAAAAATGAGGTTCATTTTTCTAAAGAATCTAAACATATATTAGGCTATCCTGACGATCACTCCCTAAATAATGTGCAATTTTGGAATGAGCAAGTACACCCCGAAGATCGCGAAGCGTATTTTGAAAGCTTTAAACAGTTCTTAGAAGGTCTTAATTTACTTTACGAACATGAATACCGTGTAAAATGTAGAAATGGGCAATACAAATGGATTTTAGACAAGGCGAAAGTTGTAGAACGCGATGCCAACCAAAAAGCCACACGGATTATTGGAACGCACACCGATATTTCTAAAAGCAAACAAAGTGAAGACCTCTTAAAAAAGAAATTAGACGTTATCACCAACCAAAACAAGCGTCTATACAGTTTTACGCACATTGTGTCTCATAATCTAAGAACACACATTGGAAATTTTAAAAATATCTTAGAATTCTATAATGAAGCCACTAGCGAAACTGAAAAAGGCACCTTGATGGGCCACTTACAGACTATTTCTAAATCCTTATCCACGACCATTAAAGATCTCGATGATATTGTAAGCATTAAATCTAAATCCAATATTAGCGAACTTAATGAGCGCGTAGAACTCTACCCTTTTACGTCTACGATTATAAACAGTCTTTCCTTAGAAAGTGAAAAAAACGAGGTGCGTATACACAACGACGTTAGAAAAGAGGACGTTTTAATGACCAATAAAGCCTATTTAGAAAGTATTTTATACAATTTAATCTCTAACGCCATTAAATATTCAGACCCTAACAAACCGTCTGAAGTTACTATAGCATCTATGGAAACCGAAAGCCATGTTAGGATTTTAATTTCAGATAACGGAATTGGTATTGATCTGAATAAATTTAAAGATCAGGTTTTTGAAATTTACAAAACCTTTCATGGCACCAAACGTAAAGACTCTAGAGGCATTGGTCTCTTTATTACTAAAACTCAAGTGGAGGCATTAAATGGTGAGATTCAAGTGGAAAGCAACCTTAATCATGGCACCGCTTTTTCACTAAGCTTTAAAAAGCAAAACGCACTCTAAATTAGAGTGCGTTTTAAGTTTATATAATGTGAAGCGTTTTTATTTTGCAATATTTACCGCTCTTGTTTCTCTTATCACAGTAACTTTTACTTGTCCTGGATAAGTCATATCCGTTTGTATTTTCTGAGAGATTTCAAACGATAAACTTGCAGCCTTATCATCTGATACTTTTTCACTCTCTACAATAACACGTAATTCTCTACCAGCTTGGATGGCATAAGCTTTCTTTACCCCTGTAAATCCGAAGGCCACATCTTCTAAATCTTTTAATCGTTGGATATAAGAATCTAAAACCTGACGTCTTGCTCCTGGTCTTGCTCCTGAAATCGCATCACAAACCTGAATAATTGGCGATAACAACGTCGTCATTTCAATTTCGTCGTGGTGTGCTCCAATAGCATTACAAACCTCTGGTTTTTCTCCGTGTTTCTCAGCCCATTGCATACCTAAAATAGCGTGAGGTGTTTCTACATCGGTTTCTGATGACGGTACTTTTCCAATATCGTGTAGTAAACCAGCACGTTTTGCTAATTTCGGATTTAATCCTAATTCCGCAGCCATCACCCCACAAAGTTTAGCAACCTCACGTGAGTGTTGTAATAAGTTTTGACCGTAAGACGAACGGTATTTCATACGTCCTACCATTTTAATCAATTCTGGGTGTAATCCATGAATTCCTAAATCGATAACCGTACGTTTTCCAACTTCAATAATCTCTTGTTCAATCTGCTTTTCTGTCTTTCTTACCACCTCTTCAATTCGTGCCGGGTGTATTCTACCATCGGTCACTAATTTGTGTAAAGATAGACGTGCAATTTCTCGTCTTACAGAATCGAAACAGGATAAAATAATAGCTTCAGGAGTATCATCAACAATAATCTCTACACCTGTTGCAGCTTCAATGGCTCTAATATTTCGACCTTCACGTCCAATAATACGACCTTTAACGTCATCAGATTCAATATTAAATACAGAAACACAGTTATCTACAGCTTCTTCTGTACCAATACGCTGAATAGTGTTTATAATAATTTTCTTAGCTTCTTGTTGCGCGGTTAATTTAGCTTCTTCAACATGGTCTTGAATAAAGGCCATGGCATCTGTTTTTGCTTCCTCTTTTAAAGATTCTACCAATTGCGACTTCGCCTCTTCTGCAGATAACGATGAAATAACTTCTAATTGCTTTATTTGGTTTTTATGCGCTTTTTCAATTTCTTCTTGCTTCTTGTCTAAAAACTCCAATCTAAAATCGTAATCTTTTATTTTACTCTCTAAAGATTGATTTGATTTTTTGGCTTTACTTAACTCGCTAGAAAGTTGAGATTCTTTATCTCTAATGCGTTTTTCAGTTTCAGCCATTTTTTTATCGCGAGAAAAAATCACTTTTTCATGTTCTGATTTTAACTCAATAAACTTCTCTTTGGCCTGCAGTATTTTATCCTTTTTTAAGGAATCACCATCAGATTTGGCTTGTTTTAAAATTGATTGTGCTTCGATTTCTGCGCTAGCAATCAACTTAGACGCTTTCCCTTTTTCTAAAGCTTTAGCGATTAAATATCCTATTATTATTCCTCCTAGTATTCCTCCTACAATAAACATTATTGCGTAATTATCCATCTTTATAATTTAGTTTTAGTGTATAAAAAAGCCTACACTAGTATCGGTTTTGTATAAACTCCTTAAAAACAAGTTTAGGGCTAACAAGCTGATCAAAAATCTGTCTAAGCTACTGAAGCAAGTTCAGCACTAACAGCACGATTTTACAACTTAAACTCACCCTTTTTAAAGAATTGATCGTTGAGTTTATCAAAAAATATAACTAATGTAGGCAGTAACCTTTTATTTATTTTAAAGAACGTACGAGTTAAACATGTTGACTTAAAAGTTCATTTAAAGCTTCTAGCTTTTCCTGTACTTCTTCATTAACATACTCTTTATCTATTGACTTTTGCTCTACTTGAGCCGCAAATTGTAAAGCACACATGGCTAAAACATCTTGCTTGTCTCTTACAGAGTAATTCTGCTCAAATTGCCCAATCATCGCCTCAATATTCTTTGTGGCTTTGCGTAAACCTTCCTCCTGACTAGGGTTTATCGTCAACGGATAAACTCTATTGGCTATAGAAAGTTTAATTTTTAATTGTTCAGGCATTATAATCTAAATTTACAATATTATTCTGAGAGTTGTCCTATACAATGGTCTATATCTCTAATAAGTGCATTTATTTTGAGTTTTGTTTCTCGTTTATTTTCGTCACTACCAAGCATTGAATTTGCCATTTTGAGGGTATCATATTTTTCTACCCATGCAGAAATTTCTTCTTGCTGTTCTAAAAGCTTTTGTTGTTGCTGTTCTAATTGACTTTCTAGCTTAGCATTGGTTTGTTTTAAAACGGTTTGCTTGTGTAAAATCTTACTGATTTTATTTTCTAGTGCATCAACAATGTCTTCTATTTTACTCATAAAAGCAATTCAATACTATTAAAACAAAGTTAACATACCTATTGAATAATCACAATTCTTTTACAATTATTTTTTATTAAAGCCACCGATTTTTTAAGCTTATCCTTCTAAAATTTCCTTAGCATCTGCTTCATTAAGAGCTAACCCTCAAGATTCCCAATAGTTAAGGGCTCAATAAATTTTTATTCTCAAAAATCAGACCCAAAATTTAGCCTTGCGTCTTACATTTATTTCAAAAGCACATAAGTTCTGTTAAAATAAGACATTACTAAATTTATACCCTTGAACAGTTTGGAAACTGTAAGCAAATTAATATTTTCGCTATTATAGCTATATATATGAAACAATTTTTAATTCTCGTTCTTATTTCTTGTTCCCTTTATGGGCAACCTCACACCGCTACAGGTGAAGAATCAGAATATCCGCAAGATTATTTTAGACATCCTTTAGACATTCCATTAGTCTTATCAGGAACCTTTGCAGAATTACGATCTACCCATTTTCATGGTGGCTTAGATATTAAAACGCAACAACGTGAAGGCTTAAAAGTTTATGCTGCTGCTGAAGGTTATATTAGTAGAATTAAAATTTCGCACTATGGTTATGGTAAGGCGCTTTATGTGACCCACCCTAATGGCTATACCACCGTTTATGGGCATCTTAAAAAATTTTCTAAACGCTTAGAAGATTACATTAAGCAATGCCAGTATGATAAAGAGCGTTTTGAAGTAGAGGTCTTTCCGCATTCAAAAGAACTCCTAATTGCTCCCGATGAAGTTATTGGCTATTCTGGTAATACTGGTGGTTCTGGCGGGCCGCACTTACATTTTGAAATAAGAGATAATCTTGAGCGCCCCATAAACCCTTTGCTTTTTGGTATGGAGGTTAAAGATTCTAAACGCCCTTACGTTAAAGGTGTATTTGCTTATCCGAAAGACGAAAATGCTACCATTAACGGAAAAAACGAACGTGTTCCATTAAGGCTTATTCCTAAAAGTACTGGTGATTACGCTGTAGAAAAAATTACCGCTTATGGTAATATCGGTTTCGGAATTACCGCCAATGACCAACAAGACTTAGCCCCAAACAATAATGGGGTAAGCAATATTCAAACTTTTTTTAATGGGAATAAAAGTTTAGAAATCGATTTTAAGCGTTTTAGTTTTGATGAAACCAAACACATAAGACGCCTTGTGGATTATGAGTATTACATTAAACACCGTACTAAAATTCAAAAGTTATTTATTGAACCCAACAATCCGCTTAGTCTATATAAAGATGCTTATGATCAAGGCTATGTACGTGTTGAAGATAGCACGGCCTCTGTTTATAAAGTAAGAGTTAGAGATTATCACGGAAATGAATCTTGGGTGGTTATCCCTATTGATGGTAAATATGAGCCTCTAAAAAAAGACAATACTCTTATTGATCGTTCTAAACAATCTTTAGTGTACAGCAACAAAAACAGCACATTGACTTCTGGAAATTTTACGGTAGACTTTTATAAAAACACCTTATATGATGATGCTTATATTGATTTTAAAGTGAATTCAGACACCCTATTTTTAGGGGAAGATAAACTACCGATGCAACAGAACTTCTATATTAATTACGACCTAAGTAATTATAAAGCGGAGGACCAAGACAAGTTGTACATAGCGCGTTTTTATGGAAACTATAAAAAACCTTATTACGTTTCCACCTCTCGTAAAGGCAATAGTTTAACTGCCAAGACAAAAGCTTTAGGAACTTATGCCCTAGCTATGGATACCGAACCGCCTGTGATTACTCCGGTAAACTTCACCAATAAGAAATGGATTAGCAACTACCGCTTTCTAAAATTAAAGATTGAAGATAAATTAACAGGCATCAGCAAGTACAGAGCTACGGTAAACGGAAAGTGGATTTTAATGGAATACGATTATAAAACCAATTCATTGGTTCATGATTTTAATGATAACGTGGTGAAAGACACTAAAAACGAATTAAAAATAATTGTCACCGATAATGTAGGAAATAGTTCTACATTTGAAGCAACATTTTTTAGAAAGTAGTAAATTAGAACCCAGATAAATACCTGTTAGACTTTTATGCTTTTAACGCCTATTACTGGTGTTATCTTAAATTTATTATGACCTTGGCTTCCTAACCACACTAAAAACATCATATTTGAAACGCTCATATCTTACCGTCCTCATTGGCTTAATTTTTAGTCTTTTGTCTTTTTCGCAATCTGCAATCGTTAGAGGTGTAATTCTCAATGAAGCCCACCAACCTATTGAAGGCGTCAATATTACCACCAATACAGGTGAAGGAACCGCCACCAATAGTAATGGTTTTTACGAGCTTAGAATTCCATATGGCATAGAGGTAACGGTGATTTTTAGTCATGTTTCTCACGAGCGTGTAGAACAGAAATTTCTTTTAAAGAACGGTCAAGAAATAGAATACAATCCGGTAATGCTTATGGATGTTGAGCAAATTGCCACGGTAGTTATTAACACCAATACGCGGCAATCTGTAGATGGGGTTACCTCTATTTCACCACAAATGATAAGAACGATAAAAGGTGCACAACCTGGCGTAGAGAATATTTTAAAAACATTACCCGGCGTTAATATTTCTAATGAATTAAGTACGCAATACTCTGTTAGAGGGGGAAATTTTGATGAAAACTTAGTCTATGTTAATGATATTGAAGTTTACCGTCCTTTTTTAATCCGCTCAGGAAACCAAGAAGGTTTAAGTTTTGTTAATACCGATTTAGTTCAAAATGTAGATTTTTCTGCGGGTGGTTTTCAAGCCCGATATGGCGATAAGCTATCTTCAGTTTTAGACATTACTTACCGAAACCCTGTAGATTTCGGAATTAGAGCCGATTTAAGCCTCCTCGGTGGTAGCCTTGCTGCAGAAACCGTTTCTAAAGATGGAAAATTCTCGGGTATTGCCGGCGTGCGTTACCGCGATAACAGTTTACTTTTAAATAGTCTTGAAACCGAAGGCAATGTAGAACCTGTGTTTGCAGATGCGCAAACCTTTCTGACTTATAGGTTTTCTAGTAAATTCCACCTTAATTTCTTAGGAACAATTTCATCTAACAAATACAATTTTCAACCTGAAAATAGACAAACCAATTTCGGAACCATAGATGATCCTGTTGCACTTTTAGTGTTTTATGACGGTCAAGAAAAAGACCAATATCAAACCTATTTCGGAGCCTTTAAAGCCAATTATTTTCTAAATGATCAAGTGACGCTAAAACTTTTAGCTTCAGCCTACCAAACTACAGAGCAAGAGTATTTTGACATCTTAGCACAATACCGATTAGGTGAAGTTAATACCAGTATTGGAGACGAAAATTTAGGAGAAGTTGAATTTAGCGAAGGTATTGGATCTCAATTAACCCATGCCCGTAACGATTTGGATGCTTTTATTATTAATGTAGAACATCGTGGAGATTATAAAATTGATGATGAAAGTACTTTAGAATGGTCTGCGAAATACACGCATGAAGATATTAGAGACCGTTTGGTAGAATATGAAGTGATAGATTCTGCCGGTTTTTCCATTAGACCGCCTTTAGTTAGCGGGAACAACCCACAACCTTATGAGGCGTTTTCAGGACCTTTAACCGCCTATCAGAATATCAGAGCAACCAACCGCGTTCAAATTAACAGGTTTCAAGCCTTTTTACAATACAGTAAGCAGACGGAGTGGAATGGCCATGAGGTTTTTTACAATGCCGGTGTAAGATCGCATAGTTGGGTGGTAAGCGGTGATACGTTTAGCACAGGCGATTCTCAGACGGTTATTAGTCCAAGGGGGCAATTTGCCATCAAACCTAATTGGGATAAGGACATGCTGTTTAGAGTTGCTGCCGGACTTTACTACCAACCGCCTTTTTATAGAGAATTGAGGGATTCTTCAGGAACCATTCAACCCAATGTAAAAGCACAAAAATCTTTCCATGTCGTTTTAGGTAATGAATACAGTTTTGAAATTTGGGAACGCCCTTTTAAGTTGGTTACCGAAGCTTACTATAAAGGCATGACCGATGTTAACCCTTATACTCTAGAAAATGTTAGAATACGTTACAGCGCAAGTAATAATGCTGTTGCTTATGCCTACGGTTTAGATTTAAGAATAAATGGAGAATTTGTACCAGGAACCGAATCCTGGTTTAGTTTTGGTTATTTAAAGACCGAAGAAAACATAGACGATCGTGGTTATATTGCAAGACCTACAGATCAACGCTTAAAATTTGGTGCATTATTTCAGGATTATGTTCCTAATATGCCCGATCTTAAAATGTACCTTAACTTGGTTTATAACACCGGAGTCCCTGGAGGTTCTCCAAGTTATGCCGATCCTTACGACTACCAATTGCGATTACGAGATTACCGCCGTGCAGATTTAGGGATTTCTTATCAGCTAGTAAATCCGGAAAAAACATACAACGCGCAATGGAAAACAGCCTTTAAAGAACTCTCAATTGGTTTTGAAATTTACAACATGTTTAACAACCAAAACTCCATTACCAACACTTGGGTGAGAGACGTGTACTCTAAAGCTCAATATGCCATTCCTAATTATTTAACACCACGTGTGTTTAACCTAAGAATGTCCGCACGATTCTAAGCCTCAAAATATTAAGGGCAAGAAAAGAGTAAGGTTTTGAAAGAATTCAGCAACTAACACGTGTTTAATTTTCTTATATTTGATACACTAAGGTGTTTTAAGTCAACTTATTAGACTTTAGTGATAAAAATTAAGAATTATGAAACTATCCCTCTTTTCATTTCTGCTATTAAGTTGTAGCCTATCTTTTGCTCAACTTAGCGTTCAGAATAACGCTTATATCTTTGTAAAAAATCAATACCTCTACGTTACCGACGACGTTAATATTAATGATACCGATTCTAAAATATATCTAAGAGACGAAGCCCAACTTCTACAGGGTGATGGCCTTACCGGTAATTCTGGTGTAGGCCAATTAAGTGTCTATCAAACAGGGACCGCTAACCAGTGGAGTTATAATTATTGGTGCTCACCGGTGGGCAATAATTCGGCCGCCTTTGGTAATGAAGCCGCCTATGTTAACTTAATCGATGAGGCTACAGGCATACCAACCGCTAATGATCCTTTAGGCTTAACCTCTAGCACGGATGCCTTATTCACTAGCAGTTACGACGGAAGTTCTAGTCCGCTTACAATTTCTGAACGTTGGTTATGGACTTTCCAAACCTCTACAAACTATGCCGATTGGGTTTATGTGGGTAGTTCTGGAGCTATTCTACCTGGATTAGGATTTACAATGAAAGGAAATGGAACCAATGACACAGGCAGTCAGCTTTACGATTTTAGAGGCAAACCCAATAATGGTACAATTACCAATAACGTTGTCAATGGACTAAATACTTTAATAGGTAACCCCTACCCGAGTGCTTTAGACGCTGCAGCATTTATTCATGATCCAGACAATCAAGCCGCTATAACAGGAACCTTACTATATTGGGAACAAGACGGCTCTGTTAATTCGCACATATTACAAGACTATAGAGGAGGGTATTATGCTTTCACCATTGATGCCACAGGTACTGTAATCACAGATTCCCCAGCTGAATTTATGACGTATGATGAGCAAGACAATACGTATCCCCTCACTACACCTCAAGATGGGGTAAAATCGGCACGACGTTATATTCCGATAGGGCAAGGTTTTATGATAGAAGGCGCTGCGGGAACCATTTCTGCACCAGCAATGGTATATACAAAAAATGAACATCGTGCCTTTGCTAAAGTTTCAGATGGAAATAGTTATTTTTTTAGAAATCAAAATGATAATGAAACTCAAGACAATGGAGGTATTCAATACCAAGCTAATGGACTCCCTATTGTTCCAAGTGATTTTAAACGCTTCAGAATTAATGTAGATTTCGCGGTAAACGGCACCTTTTTTACCAAGCAATTGCTGCTGAATTTTCACGATACCGCCACAGAAGGATTTGATTATGGTTTAGAGTTAAAAGGCAGTTCTTCAAATGTTAACGACGCCTATTTTTCATTGGATGATGCCATCTATTTAGCACAAGCCTATCCTTTTGAAACGGAACTGAGTATTCCCATAACTTTAACTATTGATGCCCAACAACCTTTGCGTTTTAGAATTTTCGACATTCAGAATTTTGAAGAGTCACAGAGCATTTACCTACATGATACCGCCACGAACACGTATACCGACCTTAGCGCTAATGATTACGAATTAGATATCGCACCCGGCTTCTACACCGACCGTTTTGAAATCGTTTTTGAGACAGAAAACACTTTAGACATCAATCATTTAAATCTCGAAAACTTAAGCATTAAGCAATTAAATAAAACACAAGAAGTATTGGTAGAGAATCCCACGGGCTTAGATATCCAAGCCATCAGTCTTTATGATGTTTTAGGAAAACAAGTGGTAAAACAAACCTACACCACTACGCATACGCAATACAATATACCGACATCTCATTTAAGTAACGGTGTCTATGTGGTACATATTAGCACCCGTACGCAGAACGCTTTAAAAACACAGAAAATCATCATTGAGCATTAAGCGGTTGTAAAGGCTTTAAGTACATCGATAACATAATCTACATCGTCCTTGGTATTAAAAATACTGAATGAAAATCGTACGGAAGGTTGTTTTAATTGTTCAGCATCTAAAATAGCTGTTAATACATGAGACTGTTGGTTACTTCCACTTTGGCAAGCACTTCCTCTAGAACAGGCAATGCCTTTTAAATCTAGCTGAAACTGCAACATTGAAGCTTTCTCAGGTGCAATAGGTAAACACACATTAAGTAAGGTAAACGTGCTGTCTTCCTGGGATTCACAACGTCCGTTAAAACTTGTTTTAGGTAGCTCTTTTTTTAATGCTTCAACAAAATAGCTCTTAAGCTCTAAAATGTATTGTTTTTCAACTTCAAGATTATCATAGGCCAATTTAAGCGCTTCAGCCATACCTACAATATTATGTATAGCTTCGGTTCCTGCTCTATATCCACGTTCTTGTTCACCTCCAAAAATTAAAGGCTTTAATCCTGATTCTTTTCGAATAAAACAGAAGCCAACACCTTTAGGACCGTGAAACTTATGCGCACTCGCCGCCATAAAATCAACAGAAATCGCTTCTAAATCGATTTGGTAATGTCCTACGGATTGTACCATATCAGAATGAAATAAGGCCTTATAGCTTTTACAGAGTTCCGCCACTCGTTTAAGTTCTAAAATATTTCCAATTTCATTATTAACGTGCATTAAACTTACCAAAGGTTGGTCTGCGGCTTGTAGTAATTCTTCGAGATGGGTATAATTAACCCTACCACACTCATCTAAATCCACATACTTTAGCGTTATTTGGTATTCTTTTTCCAATTGCTCTACAGTATGTAAAACGGCATGATGTTCAATTCTTGAGGTAATAATTTCCTTTATTCCAAGATCTCTTACCGCACTTCTTAGTGCTAAATTATCAGCTTCGGTACCCCCTGAGGTAAACACTATTTCTGAGGCCGAAACCTTAAAATAACGGGCAATATCCTTTCTACATTGTTCTAAAAGCACTTTAGAAGAACGTCCAAAACTATGACTAGACGACGCATTACCATAGGTTTCATTTAGTACTTGCGTCATTCGTTTCACCACTTCTGGTCGTAATGCCGTTGTGGCTGCGTTATCGAGATATACTGAATTCATGACGCAAAAATATTGTAAATAAAATTATTTAGTTAATCCAACGTTATAATTTTACAAATCCATTATTTTTGTTGAAAATAGAATCTATGATACGCCCATTATTACTTTTCTTTTGTCTTACCTTATTGACCGCCTGTGATGATGGCGATATCTTAACTATAGATTTAGATTTTGACGAAGAACTCGCCTATTGCGACAACTTTGAAGAGTATCATTTGGTCTATGACACCCGTGAAGATCCTAATGAAGCACTGATTTTAATTTTTGAAAAAGGCGAAGATATTAACGATGCCTTCTTTACTCATGCTACAACTGAAGGATCTCCAGAAACTTTAACTATTGATGCGAGTACCACTAGATTTATATACAGAACCTATAATAGAGCCTTAACCTCTGATGACGTCTGTGCGGTAGTATCGCCTTCAGGTCTTTCTGTTCAAGAAGATTACGAAGCGGGTTCTGGGACAATATACGTGACTTCTACCATTGAAGATGATGATAACGATGGCGTTCCTAACGAATACGAAGGCATTGCTGGTTTACCTGATGAAGATGGTATTTACTGGGATTCTTTAGACACGGATGGTGATGGTATCCCAAACTATTTAGATATTGATGATGATGGTGATAATATACTAACAGCTAACGAATTGGACGACGATAATGCCGATGACGATGATAACCCTTTAACTAACCCTTTAAATACTGATGCAGATCATCCAACAAACAGTGATGATATTCCTGATTATTTAGATAATGATGATGATGGTGATGGTGTTTTAACTCGATTAGAAGATGCTAATGGTGAAAATGGACCTGGTGACGACCGCATCTCTGTTAACGGCATATTGGTTGAACTTTACCTTAATAGTGAAGAAGCTACAGCTTATACTTTTGACGATTACGATGCGTATACAAATTCTTACACAAGAACCGTTGAAACCTCTTTTGTAGTCACGGATACAGATTTAACCATTTTTAGATCTACTGAAATTAATTTAGGAACCTTAACAACAGAAATTGAAGATTTTAATCCTGATGATTACGACAATTAAGGCGCTACATTCTGAAGAATACGTACTTCCGTAGCTCCTAGCCCATAAGTTTTATAATCGGCATCATAAAAAGTAACATTATTATAACGGCTGAAAAGGGTTTCTAATTCTTGACGTAGAACGCCCTCTCCTACACCATGGATAAATACAATTTTTGGTATGCGTTTACGCATGGCAAATTCTAATTGTCCTCTGGCCGTATCTAACTGAAGGTTAAGCATATCAAAACTTGTCATATGCTTATACGATTTCGTGAGATGGTGAATATGGAGATCCACCTCAAATTTTGGAGCATTTCGTTCCTTAGGCTTCACAGTAGGCGCCGATTTTCGCTTTTTAGAGGCTTTCTCTCTTTTAACAGCTTCAAAATCGGTATTATAAATGGAGCGTTCCAATGAATGCCCAGAAGCGACAAGCATCAATTCTCGGGCTTCAAACTGAAACTCAAATCCTTGCGCATCCTCTAGGGTCACTACTTCATCTGAAACCTTAGTAACAACACCCGTTATAGCATCGTCTATAGTTTCAACCTGATCTCCTTTTTTAAACTTCATGGTCCTTTTCTGTTTTTACAAACGATTCTTCTGGCTTATCGTATTTACTCGGAATATTTCTAGAAGTTCTATAAATTCCAAACATTAATAAAGAGACCCCACCTATTAAAACGTAAGGGTTAGAATCGGCCTGACTTTGTGCGTATAATGCTAAAACACCACCAACAATAATAGAAATGGTATTTATGACTCTTGAGATATTCATATATAAGTATTGTATTACGGTGCAAAAGTAAGATTTAGAAGCATTAATTGCTGTTATTTTATAAAAGAAATCAAGACGTCTAGAGAAAGCCTAATACTGCTTGGTGTTATTTTTATATTGAATTGGACTGCAATGTCTAAGACAAATTAATTATTTTAGCCGTATGTTATTACTTACAACAGGACTTGAAGACTATATGTTACCCTGCTTATGGAAGCAAACCTTTAATGTAGACTGTATGGGGTGTGGCACCCAACGTGCACTTAATCTCTTGTTACAGGGTGATTTTGTTGGAGCCTTCTATATGTATCCTGCCATATACACCTTAATTATAATGTTTGCTTATTTGGTGTTACACCTTAAATTTCAGTATGCCAATGGACATCGTATCATTTTAGGCCTTTTTATATTAAATATTAGTATTATTGTTACAAGCTTTATAATCAAAACTTTTTTAATCAACTAAAAATCAAATTAATTATGGAAAAACAACCAATCCCTAATGGAACTTTAATTCTCATCATGGGAATTTTATCAATAATAGGCTGTTGTTGCTACGGTTTACCGGGACTAGTCTTTGGTATCGTCGCTATTATACTCGCAGGCAAAGCAAGCAAACTTTTTATGGAAGCTCCCGAAAGCTATACAGGTTACGGAAATGTAAAAGCTGGTAAAATTATGGGGATTATTGGTGTAGTTCTTAGTATAGTAATGGTCGTATTAATCATTTGGATGTACACCGCTATAGGTATAGAAGCGATGCAAAACCCTGAATTAATGGAAGAAAGAATGCAAGAGATTTTTGGTCCACAACCTTAAAACTTATAAGTTCTTTACTATAAAAAAAAGCGATTTTCAATTCAGAAAATCGCTTTTTTTATAACTAAACTTCAAGCGCTAGATTAGGCTTCAAATTCTTTTAAGGTTTTCGTTATAATAGACACACAGTCTAACAATTGCGCTTCTGTCATCACTAATGGTGGTGCAAAACGAATAATGTTACCATGTGTTGGTTTTGCCAATAAACCATTATCTCTTAATTTCAAACAAATATTCCAAGCGGTATCGCTGTCTTCAGAATCATTGATTAAAATAGCATTTAATAATCCTTTTCCTCTTACTGAATTTACAATAGAACTGTTTTCAATAAACTTAGAAAGTTCACTTCTAAATAACTGTCCTAAAGTTTCAGCGTTTTCGGCTAATTTTTCTTCTTTAACAACGTCTAAAGCCGCAATAGCTACTGCCGCAGCAATTGGGTTTCCTCCAAACGTACTTCCATGATTTCCTGGCTTAATCACATTCATTACAGCATCATCAGCTAATACTGCCGAAACCGGATAAGCGCCACCACTTAAGGCTTTACCTAAAATTAAAACATCAGGTTTTACATTTTCATGATCAACAGCTAACATTTTCCCCGTTCTTGCAATCCCTGTTTGTACTTCGTCTGCAATAAATAATACATTATGTTTTTCACATAAGGCTTTGGCTTTCGCTAAATAACCTTCAGAAGGTACATAAACACCAGCTTCCCCTTGAATAGGTTCTACTAAAAACCCTGCGATATTAGCATTATCTTTAAGAGTTGCTTCTAAAGCTTCTAAATTATCGTATTCAATTTTAATAAAACCATTGGTATAAGGTCCAAAATTTTTACGCGCTACAGGATCATTACTAAAGGAAATGATTGTAGTGGTTCTTCCGTGGAAATTGTTCTCACAAACAATAATCTCTGCATCATTTTCATCTATTCCTTTCACTTCATAAGCCCACTTTCTACAGATTTTTAAAGCCGTTTCAACAGCTTCTGCTCCTGTATTCATTGGTAAAAGCTTATCGAAATTAAATGTTTCCGAAGCATATTTTTCATACTTCCCTAACATATCATTATAGAAGGCTCTTGAGGTAAGCGTTAAGGTTTTTGCCTGCTCGGTCATTGCTCCTACAATTTTTGGATGACAATGCCCTTGGTTTACTGCAGAATAGGCCGAAAGAAAATCGTAATACTTTTTACCTTCTACATCCCAAACATACACACCTTCTCCCCTGCTTAATACTACAGGTAACGGATGGTAATTGTGTGCACCATACTTGTTTTCTAAATCTATCGCTTGTTGCGAATTTAATTGCTCTAAAACAGCCATTTTAAAAAGTTTAAACGTTAATATCCACATCAAAAATGGATATCTAAAATAACCATTCCTTATCTACCTTTATCCTTTCGAAGTGTCCGAAAATTCAGCGTGGGAAAGAAATCATCCCTAGAGAGTTGCAAATTACAAAAATATTAGAGAATTGCTACTAGCTTATGACGCAATTAACGTTATGCCATTTGTAAAATTGCACCTATCTTTGCAGTCAATTTTATAGACACACAATGCCAAAAAGAGAACGAAACAAATTTGTTAGACGCGGAGAAATAATTGAAATCTTAATAGAAGATTATGCCTTTGGAGGTAAAGGTATAGGACGTATTAGAAATGAACACGGCGAATTTGTGGTCTTTGTTCCTAATACATTACCGGGACAATTAGTTAAAACTCAGATTAAAAAAACGAGTAAAAAATATGCCGAAGGGAAACTTTTTGAAGTCTTAAAAGCTTCTGATGATGAAGTTGATATGCCTTACCAAAGTATTCCTGGTGCACCTTATATTCAGTTACCCATTGAAAAACAACACCAATACAAGAAGCAAAGTACCTTAGAGCTTTTTAAAAGAATTGGTAAAGTTGCCGATATAGAAGACAAATTTGACGAATTTGTAACTTCTCCAAATACCTTTCATTACCGAAATAAAATGGAATATGGTTTTTCTGCCATAGGTTATGATCACGATCTTAAAACTGATGTTGATGAGTTTACCTTAGGCTTTAAAAAACGTGGTACTTGGTGGTGTGGTGACGATCTTAAAAAAGATTCAGGTTTATTTGATGCCGAATTTGAAAACCGTTTAAAGGAGATTAAAGCCTATTGTGTTAACACCAACTTAGCGCCTTGGCACCCACCAAAGCGAGAAGGGTTCTTTAGGTATTTTGTAGTTAGAAAATCGTATAAGACCAATCAGTTGTTATTTAACTTAGTAACGACTTCTTACGACCTTCCAAAGTTTGATTTAAATGAATTTGCTAAGTTTTTGGTTGAATTATTTGGCGATCGTGTTGCAGGATTATTACACACCATAAATGATGAAACTGGCGATAGAACTATTGCCACTACAGGAAGTATTTCCTTAGTCTACGGCGATGATAAAATTGTTGAAGAGTTATTAGATCTGAATTTTGAAATAAGCATGAAGAGCTTTTTTCAGACCAATCCAAAATGTGCCGAAAAACTCTATACTAAAGTTGTAGATTACGCGCTAGAAAATAAAGATGCTGTAGATAATACTGTGGTGTTAGATTTATTCTGTGGTACAGGAACCATAGGTCAAATTATTGCGAATAAAGCTGAAAACACAAAAATTGTAGGGGTAGATATTGTTGCTGCGGCCATTAAAGATGCTGAAGAAAATGCCAAACGTAACGGTATAGAAGGCCTTAAGTTTTATGCTGCCGATGTTGGTAAATTCTTAACCGAGCACCCTGAATACACCAATAAGATTAGAACTATTATTTTAGATCCTGCCCGTGCTGGTATTGCTCCAAAAACCTTAAAAAAGATAATAAACCTCAATGCAGAACGTTTGGTTTATGTATCTTGTAATCCTGCTACTCAGGCTAGAGATACCGAGCAATTAATGGCATCAGGGTATACCATTAAAAAGATGAGCTTAGTAGATCAATTTCCGCACACCGCACATATAGAAACGGTTGTGTTATTTGAAAAATAATCGATGAAAAACGTAAAATTTTTAATTCTATTTATAGCTATTGCACTGATTAATTGCGAACGCGATGATATTTGTGCCGCTACAACGCAAACGACCCCGCGATTAATTGTGGAGTTCTATGATGCTACGGATACCGATGAGTTACTCAATGTCTCTAGAATTACCGTTTATGGAGAAGGATTAGTAACGGATGAAGATGGTAATAGTATTGAACCCACAGAAGAATCGGATGCTACACTACTCTTTAATGAAAATGCAAATTCGGTAGAGTTACCTCTAATTATAGATGCGGAAGGTGTAGAAACCACGATCACCACCCGTTATGTGATAGAAAAAGACACCGATTTAAGAATTGAAGATGAAGATGACACCACCAACTCTAACATAGACATTATAGAAATTTCTTATAATACTGAATTTGTTTATGTCTCTAGAGCCTGCGGATATAAAAGTAATTTTAACAGTTTAGGTGTTGCCAGAATTACCGATGCCGACAATTGGATTTCCAATATAGAAATTGAAGAAACGACACAAGCAAGTATAGAAAATGAAAACACAACACATGTACGCATCTATCATTAGAGGTGTTTTTTTAACGCTGTTGTTTTCTACAATGGCTTATGGGCAACAAGAAAAGAATAAAACAGTCCAAGATACTTTAGTTTATAAACAAAAGTATGGTCTTAGATTGGGAACCGATATTAGCAAATTAGCACGTAGTTTTGTCACTGACGATTACTCTGGATTTGAAATTATGGGTGACTACCGTCTCAGCAAACGTATTTATATTGCTGGAGAAATAGGAAATGAAGAACGTACATTAGACTATAACCAACTCAACAATACCACGAAAGGAAGCTATTTTAAAGCTGGTATTGATATGAATTTTTATCAAAACTGGTTAGACATGGAAAACATGATTTATGCTGGTTTTAGAGTTGGTGCCGCGAGTTTTAGCCAAACAAGAAACAGTTATACGGTTTACGATGTTTACAACCAATATTGGGGCGACCGCTACACGGTTAACGAATCGCAAACCTTTGACGGCTTGTCCGCTGTATGGACCGAATTACAAGTGGGCCTCAAGGCAGAACTTTTTAATAATTTCTATGCAGGGTTTAACGTGCAGCTAAAAGTGCTTATTACCGAAAAGGAAATTGATAATTACGAAAACTTATATGTTCCTGGGTATAACCGTACTTACGACAGTAGTCGTTTTGGTGGCGGTTTCGGGTTTAACCTTTCTTATTTAGTTCCTATATTTAAGAAAGATAAAATTGTCATTCAAGAGAAAGAAGTAGAAGATTAAGTTGCTTTGACTAAATACTGCCCTTACTGCTAGTCTATTTCACTTCAATTCCTGTTCTACGGTATCTTAAAATACTTGCGATCAACAGAATCACTAAAATATAAAGGCAATGAATTGCCTTTAAACGAAAACAACCTAACCATACAAATTGTACGGTTAGGTTGTTTATTTTATACATTATGGTTTTCTATTTTAAATAGTCCAAAACATTTTTTTCTATTCGTGCCTGAATATCCGACACATCTGCTTTTACAAAGGTATCTCCAGTGATATTTTCATAAAGCTCTATATAACGTTCACTTACCGATTCAATATAATCATCACTCATAAAAGGAACAGTTTGTCCTTCTAAACCTTGAAAATCATTAGCAATTAACCATTGTCTTACAAATTCTTTTGACAATTGCTTTTGTGCTTCGCCCTTATCTTGACGTTCCTGATATCCTTCAGCATAAAAATAACGTGAAGAATCTGGGGTATGAATTTCATCAATCAATACAATTTTACCGTCTTTAGTTTTTCCAAATTCATACTTAGTATCGACTAAAATCAAGCCTCTAGCCGCAGCGATCTCAGTACCACGTTGAAATAATTTCTTGGTATAATCTTCTAATACAATATAATCTTCTTCAGAAACAATACCTTTCTTCAGAATGTCTTCACGAGAAATATCTTCATCATGATCGCCCATTTCAGCTTTTGTAGCAGGTGTAATAATAGGCTCTGGGAATTTATCATTTTCCTTCATACCTTCTGGCATCGCAACACCACAAAGCATACGTTTACCAGCTTTATATTCGCGTGCAGCATGCCCAGACATATAGCCACGAATTACCATTTCAACCTTAAAAGGCTCACATAAATGACCGACAGCCACATTAGGATCTGGTGTTGCAACCAACCAATTAGGTACCAAATCTTCAGTTTCCTTCATCATTTTAGTCGCAATTTGGTTTAAGATCTGCCCTTTGTAAGGAATTCCTTTAGGCATCACCACATCAAATGCACTTAGACGATCGGTAGCAACCATCACCAATTGCTCGTCGTTGATGTTATAAACTGCTCTTACTTTTCCTTTATAAAAACTCTTCTGATTCGGAAAGTTGAAATTGGTATCTATTATGGTGTTCATGTAATCATCATTTATTGTGAACTACAAATGTAATTTCTTTCCTTGGGCGAAACAATAAAGTGCATAAAAAAGGAGAAATAAAATTTCTCCTCTTTAATTTAACCAGTATGTTTAAATATTTTATTTAAATCTAATGTTATACGTTACACCAAGTCCTACGGCTTGTACATCAATATCATTTTCTGCAAAGGTGTTTTGGTAGTAGGCATAAAAATTCCAATCGCGGTTATGGTAACCAATTTGTGGATTTACATAAACCCCACCGTCATTATCATCTACACCGGTTAAAAAACCATATCCTACATCTGTTCCGAAGAAAAGACCATTTGGTGTAAAATAGTAACGGATAAATCCGGCTAATGGAATTACTCCAAAATCATCATTCTCATCCTCACCAAAATAATTGGTATATCCGGTAGCAATACCGACCCCTACATTGGGATTGAACAAATATTGCCCTCTTAAATCGGCACCCAAAGAAAATGACGAGACATCACCAGCATCACCTACAGGCACACCAGCTGTAATTCCTGCTTTTAGCCATGAGTTGTCCGAGTTGAAGTCAATATCATCATCTTGAGCAAATAATGGGCTTAATCCTAATACGAGTCCTAATGTTAAAAATATTTTTTTCATGTTTTTTTAAGTTTTGATTACTATGACAAATTTAGGCCCATTAGCACCCAAAATTTTTATACAATTTGTCATATCTTTTATATAATCAAACCCTTGAAAAACCTAAGAAACTCGTTTATAAACACTTATCGATTACTCCCTATTTTCAATACTTTTATAAGCCGCAATAACTTTCTTAACAAGCTTATGACGAATAACATCTTTATCGTCTAAATAGATAATACCAATACCCTCTACATTTTTTAAAACCAGTAAGGCTTCTTTTAATCCTGAAATTGTACGGCGTGGTAAATCAACCTGACCTGGATCTCCGGTTAATAAGAACTTCGCATTCTTTCCCATTCGGGTTAAGAACATTTTCATCTGAGCATGCGTGGTGTTTTGTCCTTCATCTAAAATAACAAAAGCATTATCTAAGGTACGCCCTCTCATAAAAGCTAAGGGTGCAATTTGAATAACCCCTTTCTCTATATAACTATCTAATTTTTCAGCCGGAATCATGTCGCGTAAGGCATCGTATAAAGGTTGCATATACGGATCTAATTTCTCTTTTAAATCTCCTGGTAAAAACCCAAGATTTTCTCCAGCCTCTACAGCAGGACGTGTTAGAATGATACGTTTTACTTCCTTTTTCTTTAGAGCTTCTACGGCTAAGGCTACCCCAGTATAGGTTTTACCTGTTCCGGCAGGGCCAATAGCAAAGACCATATCATTTTTACGCATACTGTCTACCAATTTGCGTTGGTTTGCCGTTTGGGCTTTAATTAATTTGCCCCCAACACCATGGACCAATACTTCTCCACTACGAGATGTGGTTTCGTAATCTGCGGTGCTGTCACTGGTTAATACGCGCTCAATAACATTTTCGTCGAGTTTATTATACTTGCCAAAATGTTGCATAAGCATGGTCATTCTTTGGTCAAATTGTTCAAGTAAATCCTCATCGCCATACGCTTTAAGTTTATTGCCGCGGGCTACAATTTTAAGTTTAGGAAAATACTTTTTTAACAGCTCAATATTAGCATTTTGAGCTCCGAAAAATTCTTTAGGAGATATTTCTTCGAGTTCTAGGATAAGTTCATTCAAAAGCGAGCTTTATTTAGTGCGTTAATATGTTTTCTTTTATTAATTTTGTAATTCTGTTGTTTACACACAAATTTAACTATTTTACAACCACAAATCTTAAAAAAATATCAACAAATCAATCTATGGCGATAATCACTTTAACGACTGATTTTGGATATAAAGATCATTTTACTAGTGCCATAAAAGGAGCTATTTATAGTGAACTTGATGAAATAAATATTGTAGATATTTCGCATTCTGTATCGCCTTTTAATATTAGTGAAGCCGCGTATATTATTCAGAATGCGTACAGCAGTTTCCCTAAAGGAACCATACATTTAATCGGTATAGATTCCGAGTTAAGCCCTGATAATAAACACATTGCACTAAAATTAGACGATCATTACTTTATCTGTGCCAACAATGGGATTATGAGTATGATTTGCAATGAGATAGCCCCTGATAAGATTGTTGAAATTAACATTCATGACAAGGTTGAAACCAGCTTCCCGGTCTTAGATATTTTTGTGAAGGTCGCTTGCCATATTGCACGTGGTGGAACCTTAGATGTTATAGGAAAAGTTATTAACACTATAAAACCCATTAAAAATTTAAACCCATTTGTTAATGATGAACATAACCAGATTATTGGCAGTGTAATCTATATTGATAATTATGGAAATGTGGTGACGAATATTAAGCGCAAATTTTTTGAGAATATTCAGAAAGGACGTCCTTACATCGTTTATGCACGCAACCACAAGTTTAAAGAAATTCTGAATAAATATAGTGACATTATAAATTATGACGATGAAGAATCCGTACGCAGTGTAGAAGGAAAAGCTATGGTGGTATTTAACTCTTCGCAGTATATTGAAATTGCCATTTATAAAAGCAACAACAGCACCGTTGGTAGTGCTTCTACGCTAATGGGTCTAAAAACCAAGGATACGGTAACAATTAACTTTTTAAACGCTTAAGCTTTGTTAGTAAGAATTGTAAAAATGAGTTTTGAACCTTCTAATATTGAAGAATTCTTGACTAATTTTGATCAGGTAAAAGATAAAATAAGACATTTTGAAGGTTGTAATTTTTTAGAACTGTATCGCGATCAGCAGCAGCCTCATATCTTTTTCACCTATAGTTACTGGGATTCTGAAACGCATCTCAATCAGTACCGCCACTCAGATCTATTTAAAGGAGTTTGGTCTAAAACTAAGCCTTTATTTAATGCTAAACCCGAAGCTTGGAGTGTAGACAAAGTCGCTTCGCTTACGTGAGTTGTGAGTTGTGAGTTGTGAGTTGTGAGTTGTGAGTTGTGAGTTGTGAGTTGTGAGTTGTGAGTAAATTAATATGTACGAATTCAAAAAAAAATTAAAGAATAGATGATTGCCATTTTAAAAAAAGAAATAAACACCTTTTTCGCTTCACCAATAGGCTATTTGGTCATTGGGGTGTTTTTATTACTCAACGGCCTTTTTCTATGGGTCTTTAAAGGCGAGTTTAATATTTTTAATTACGGACAAGCCAGTTTATCTTCCTTTTTCTTATTGGCACCATGGATTTTAATTTTCTTAGTTCCGGCTGTAACGATGCGAAGTTTTAGTGATGAAAAAAAGCAGGGAACTTTAGAGCTCTTGGTCACAAAACCTATTTCGCATTTTCAAATTGTATTGGGTAAATATTTCGGAGCCTTTGTTTTGATACTCATGGCCCTCCTCCCTACGCTATTGTATGTATATACCGTGTCTTCTTTAGGAAATCCTGAAGCCAACCTAGATATGGGGAGCACCATTGGATCTTATTTTGGTCTTTTATTTTTAGTAGGCGCTTATACCGCTATTGGCGTGTTTGCCTCTACACTATCAGACAATCAAATTGTGGCCTTTATCATTGCGATTTTTATTTGCTTCTTTTTCTATTTCGGATTTGAAGGCTTATCAAATTATCACATTTTTGGCGACCTTATATATTTAGAAAACTTAGGAATGGCCGCGCATTACAACAGTATGAGTCGTGGCGTTATAGACACCCGAGATTTGGTCTACTTTATAAGTATTGCTATCGCCTTTTTATTATTCACCAAACTTAGAATTCAAAAACAGTAAAATGATTATCACACCTTTATTTGTCGTCTTTTTAATAATTGTTTTTGTACTCTTATTTCTATTTTTAAACACTGTAGATAAGCGAAAATGGTTAACCCTACTCATCAGTTTGGTATTAACACCATTTGCCTATTTCTTTGTATTCTATCCGTTTATTAATATTTTAAGCAATCACCATCATCAGAAGTATTTTAATAGTACCGCTTGGATTGAAGATCCTAATCTGCGATACGAGATGATTGATAACACGATTACTTCAGACACCTTAATTGGCCTTTCAAAAGAAAAAGTAAAAGCCCTTTTAGGCCCAGAAGAATGGTTAACCTGGGATGATGCCGCCAAAGCTCATGACACCAATAAATGGAATTACGGTTTAGGCATAGAACCTGGTGCCTTTACGGAGCACAAAGAATGTGTAGAAATCACCTTTAAAGACGAAAAAGTGGTAGCCCTTAAACCTTACCAAGAGCTAATAACCTTTGAGAAGCAAGACGATGAAAAAAAATAAAACCAGCCTATATATTCTAGCCATACTTGTTGGATTGGTTCTTGTTAACCTACTCTCTAGCACGGTTTTTAAACGTTTCGATTTAACTAAAGACCAACGCTATACTTTATCTGACAACTCAAAAACACTCATTTCAGATTTAGATTCGCCTTTAATTATTGATGTGTTTTTAGAAGGTGACTTTCCTTCGGAATTTAGATTGCTTCAAACCGAAGTACGTCAAATTATAGAGGAGTTTCAGCTTGAAACCGATCAAATTTTCATCAATTATATTAATCCTATTGAAGATGAAACAACCCGCGAACGCAATATTGAAGAACTTACTAAATCAGGATTAGAGCCCTATATCAACACGGACAATAGCACCGGAAAAGTAACCCAAGACATTATTTTCCCTTGGGCATTTGCAAGCTACAAAGGGGAAACGGTAAAAATTCCACTTTTAAAACGTAGTATTACTCAGGGCTTACAAGAGCAAATTAATAATTCCGTACAAGCTTTAGAATATGCTTTTGCTGATGGTTTTAATAAATTGGTAAATGCTAAATCTAAGAAAATTGCCATTTTAAAAGGGAATGGTGAGTTAGACGATATTTATATGGCAGATTTTCTAACCACTGTAAAACCTTATTACAATTTAGCACCATTTACTTTAGATAGTGTGGCCAATAACCCACAAGGGACTTTAGATAAATTAAAGGATTACGACTTAATTGTTGTGGCAAAACCTAGTGTTCCTTTTTCTGAAAATGAAAAATTAGTTTTAGACCAATACACCATGAATGGTGGTAAAAGTTTATGGTTAACGGAAGCTGTGGCTATGGACAAAGACAGTTTGTACAATGCGGCAGGACGCGGAGTTTCTATTATGCGTGATCTTCACCTCAATGATTTTTTCTTTCAATATGGAGTAAGAGTCAATCCTACCTTAGTCAAGGATCTTTACTCGGCACCTATTATGCTATCTATTGGCGAAGGCAGTCAGGCGCAGATGCAACCTATACAATGGCAATATTCGCCATTAGCCGCGTCTAACCCTAACCATGCCATTACTAAAAATTTAAACTTGGTTAAGTTTGATTTTGCAAGTCCTATTGACACTTTAAAAAACAGTATTAAAAAATCGATTTTATTACAAAGCTCACCAAAATCGAAATTAGAAGGTGCCCCAACAACTATTTCATTAGATGCCGTAACGCAATCTCCAGATGAGGCCAGTTATAATCAAGGTCCTCAAAATCTGGCTGTACTCTTAGAAGGCGAATTTACATCGGTGTACAACCAACGGGTGTTACCCTTTAAGGTCAAGGATTTTAAAACGCAAAGTACTGCCACTAAAATGGTGGTTATTTCTGATGGTGATGTTATAAAAAATGAGGTTTTAAGAAACCGACCTCAACAATTAGGTTTCGATCAGCTCACCGGAAAATCATTCGGAAACAAAGAATTTCTGCTAAATACGGTGAATTACCTTTTAGACGATTCTGGACTTATAAACATAAGATCTAAAGAAATTAACGTTGCCTTTTTAGATGCAGACAAAATAAAAGAAGAAAAATCGAAATGGCAATTTATTAATATCGCTTTGCCTCTCATTGTTTTAGGGCTGTTTGGCTTTCTCTTTAATTATTTACGAAAACGTAAATACACTGCGTAATAGACCGCAATAGTTTGGTGATAAAACCATATAAAGCGACCTATTTTGTTAATAAGTTTGTTTTATAAAACCCTTCTATTGAGATATATTTGTAAGACCAATTAAAAGTATAAAACACATCTATTCAGCATGAAATTTATTGTTTCAAGTACCTATTTATTAAAACAGCTTCAAGTATTAGGAGGTGTTATTAATAACAGTAATACACTACCAATTTTAGATAACTTCTTATTTGAACTGAGCCAATCAAAACTAACGATTTCGGCTAGTGATTTAGAAACTACAATGTCTGCAACAATTGATGTTGAAAGTGATTCTGAAGGTAGTATTGCTTTACCAGCTAGATTACTATTAGATACCTTAAAGACGTTTCCAGAACAACCTTTAACCTTTGTTGTTGAAGATAATAATACAGTGGAAATCAGTTCTAACCATGGTAAGTATGCCCTAGCTTATGCTGATGGTGCAGAGTTTCCAAATGCGGTTTCTATAGAAGATGCGAGTACAACAACAATTATGGGCGATATTTTAGCCACAGCAATTAGTAAAACTATTTTTGCTGCGGGTAATGACGACTTAAGACCTGTAATGAGTGGGGTATTCTTTCAGTTTTCGCAAGATAGCTTAACGTTTGTGGCTACAGACGCTCACAAATTAGTAAAATATACACGTGCTGATGTAACGGCTACAGAATCGGCTGAATTTATTATGCCTAAAAAACCTTTAAACCTTTTAAAAGGAATTTTAGCAGGAAGTGATGATGACGTGCTTGTAGAGTATAACGACTCTAATGCAAAATTCACCTTTGAAAATTCAGTATTAATCTGTCGTTTAATTGATGGTAAATACCCTAACTACGAAGCGGTAATCCCTAAAGAGAACCCTAACAAATTAGTTATAGACCGTACACAGTTTTTAAATTCTGTACGTCGTGTTAGTATTTTCTCTAACAAAACAACACACCAAATTAGACTTAAAATTGCAGGTGCAGAATTAAATATTTCTGCTGAAGATATTGATTACTCTAATAAAGCTGAAGAGCGTTTAAGTTGTGACTACCAAGGTGATGATATGCAAATTGGGTTTAACTCACGTTTCTTAACGGAAATGATTAATAACTTAAATTCTGATAATGTTCAGTTAGAAATGAGCTTACCAAACCGTGCCGGAATCTTAACGCCTATTGATGGTTTAGATGAAGGTGAACAAGTTACTATGTTGGTTATGCCAGTAATGCTAAATAGCTAGTATTTCAACTACGCCTTATATTTAATCATAAAAAAAGCTCACTAATTTAGTGAGCTTTTTTATTTAGTCTAATCACTGTTAATCAAGACTATTATTGATATAAATAAATGAACCTTTGTAATCTCCGGAAATTACAACCCCATCTGCTCGTGTAAACGTAAATGTTAAATTAATAGCCTCTACAGCGTAATCTATAACGGTAATACTACCATCAACGATTCTTAAATCTGAAGTTCCATCTCCTAAATAAAATTGACTCACGCCATTTTCAAAGTCGGCACCAATAAAATCACCATCCACAACAAACTCTAAACTTGAAATTTCTGATAAGTTGTAAGTTCTATTAGGTGTAAGATCTAAGGCATTAATTCGAGCCGAAAATAAATCCACATTATTAATTGCCGTCCCGTTAATAGCAGCTGTTATTTCTGCCTCAGTTTTATTGCTCACACTTAAATATACATAGTGACCTATTGATGCAGGTTCTACAATGGCCGTTTTCATTTCATAAACCGATGCTCCTACTGTAATATGGTTTTCGTTTTGAGATCCTGAATTATCATCATCGGATGAACAAGACACACTTAAAATAACTAAGATTGCGAATGCAAAACGTTTTATATGTTTCATAGATAAGACATTTTAAAAGTTAGAAAAGGCCCACCTCTTACAATGGGCCACTTGCTATAAATCCTAAAACAAGGACTTATTTTTTAAGGAATTTTTGAGTTGTAGTATTGGTATTTGTTTGTATTTGCACCATATATAAACCGCTAGGTAATTGCGATACATCAACACTGTTTGTTAATGCATTTGTTTGCTTTACCAATTGACCGTTAATGTTATAAATAACAAGACGTTCTACCTGTGCCGTTGTACTAATAAACAATTTATCGCTTGCTGGATTTGGGTATAGTTTTACTGAATTTGTATTTAAAGATACATCATCAATTCCTAATGTTGAATTGTATTCATAAGCTCCTAAATCTATAGTGGTATTGAAAACTCTATCACTACCAGATAAGTCTAAATCACCAAATAACGCCACATCGTAGTAAGCGTTATCGCCTTGATCAACAATATAATTTGAAGCTGATGTTGGTTTGTATTCAATATCTAAATTTAAATCATCCGTTGCAGGATCTAAAGTGGTTAGGTTAGTCGTTGAAAACGTTCCGTAAGTTCCAGAGTTTGAAGGTACATTAGCAATAGAATTTTTAATAAATACATCGTAATGCTCCTCTATTCCATTAGAAATATCTCTGGTTGCTGCTGCTCCGTTAACAGTATTCTCCCAAAAAATAGAATTATTAACATTTAGGTTGACACTTCCATTACCTGATGCTGTAATAGAATTACCATAAGTACCATTATAATCATTATTAACAAACGTACTATTATTAATGACGACATCTAAAGTACTTCCGTTATTCCAATCTTCTCTGTAAATATTTAGAGCTGAAAGATTAATATCATTAACTGCGACCAATACATTTGCCCAACGTGTAAAAATATAACCGTTTGTACTATCCGACTGTATATAAACCAATCCCATGTTTACAATGGTATTATTAATAAACTTGGTGTTTTCAATAAGTAATCCTTGATTAAATTTTCTAATTTTAAGTAAATAGCCATTAGAATAGTTATTCCTAAATACCGAATTTTTAATTTTCAAATTATTAGCATTTAAACTATTTGGTATAAATATCACACCATTTTCTTCTACGCCACCAGATTGTGAGGTGTCGTAAATGTTTTCAAAAATAATACCATCAAAAGTGACGTTGCTTGTTCTTAATTCAAATAATCGTTCTGCATTATCTGTTTTGTTCGATGAGAAATCTCCATCAATATCATCACCATTAATATCACCCGTAAAAATGGTAGCATTTGTAGTATGAATAGCTGTTAAATCTCTATCGGCTAGAGTCGTTTCGGTTCCTGAAAAACCTCCAATAATATCCACTTCATCTGTATTAATGGCTATTGGCGTGTTTTTATCTGCTAATGTATAGGTTCCCTTTGCTACCCAAACAGCATCATTTAAATTGGTATTTGCTAAAGCAGGAGTTATGCTTGTATATGCATCTGCCCATGAACTACCATCGTTGGCACCTGTTGCATTTGCATCTACATAATACACAGTTGGTATGCAATTTTCACTATAACTTGTTTGATTATCTTTAGTCCAACCTACAACATACTGACCACTATTTGCTGGTGGCGAAAAGCCTGCATCAACTTGAATACAAGTTAAACTTGGATTACCATAAGCTTTCATCCAGTTTATATTGCTGTTATTACCATTAGCTATATTTAATTGGTATAAAACACCGTTATTATGACATTGTATGTCTGTAATTAGCGTATTGGCACTAATATCTAAAGTTTCAATTTGATTATCAGCACAATGTAAACGCGTTAAGGCTAAGTTATTACTTACATCTATAGTTGTTAAATTATTTGTGTAACAATCTAAACGTGTTAAATTGGTAAAGGCTTCAATACCTGTTAAATCTGAAATAGATAGACCATTGATAAGAAGCTCTGTTGTAGCTTGTGCTTCAGCCACTGTAATTTCAGTATCATTGTTTAAATTGATACTACTATCGTTTACTAAAAAACTTTTGAAATTAGCATCAGGAATATTTACTATTTGGTTTAACGCTACGCAATCTTCACTATAAAATCCTGAGTTACCTTTGGTCCAACCTTGGCTGTATATTCCGGCATCTGCTGGTGGTGTAAAACCAGCATCTATCTGAATGCATGATAAACTATTTCCATAGGCTTTCATATAACTAAAGTTGCTGTTATTACCATTAGCTATATTTAATTCATATAAAACACCATTGTTATGGCATTGAATATCTGTAATTGATGTATTTGCACTAATATCTAGAGTTTCAATTTGATTATCAGCACAGTGTAAACGCGTTAATGCAAGGTTATTGCTTACATCTAAAGCCGTTAAATTATTACTATAACAATCTAATCGTGTAATATTGACAAAAGCTTCAATACCTGTTAAGTCTGAAATGGATAACCCATTAATTAATAATTCACCCGAAAAAGCTTGCGCTTCGGCAACTGAAATTTCTGAATCATTATTGGTGTTAATAGCTGGATCTGCTAATAAATAGCTTTTAAAATTAGTATCTGGAATAGTAACGTTTTGGGCAAAAGCCGAAAACACACCCAAGCATAAGCAGGTTGTAAATAAGAGTAAATTTTTTTTCATGGTTGTTTTGAATATTAAAATTAATCAAGTACAAAACAACGCTAACACTTCATGTTTTTAAGTGGCTTTTTTCTGAATAGGGCTATTTTCTTTCTGAACGTAAACACGTAAAAACACTGATTACCAAACAAAAGAAAAGGCTATCTAAACGACAGCCTTCAAAAAATCCCCTTAATAATCTATATATAATTACTCACAAGTCATTTTTTGTCCATAAGGCATTTGCCCGTGAATAATGCCTCCAAATTCCGAACTACCATAACCACTGCCATTATAATGTTGCTTGATTAAAAAGCCTTGTAAGTAACAGTCGTTATTTTTATTTTTCTCGGTAAACGCGCCTTTTATCCAACGGTATAAAATGTGTCCTGTGTATTTGTTTTGTACAATACTCCAATCATTAGATTCTATATTTAGTTTTAGAAGTTTAGCACCATCTTTTTCAATAGTTTTAGACACATTTTGTTTGGCAAAGCTTACTAATGAGGCATTGCTATTCATACTACCAGCGTTTGGCATTTTTATAGCATCCATCGTTGATTTTGCAGCAGCATCATAATTCGCTTTTAGGGTCGCTTCAAATTCTTGCACAATTGGTTTTGCTTTTTCTAACCAGTCTAAATGAAATTGTTCCTCGCCTTTACCAATGACGTTAAGTATGGTAATATCTTTTTGATGCATATACGATGGCACGTTAAAAGCGTGTCCGCCTTGGTGCGATGCTGCATAAATCACAAAAACATCGTCTGCAATGAGCATTCCTCTAACTAATATTGGCATACCCGTACCAAGTTCTAAAGTTTGCGATCGGTCTGCACCAACTTTGGTTGTAAACATTCCTGAAACCAACTCGTAACCTATATAACCTTCTGGCGACATAGCTTCTAATTCTGGTGTCGTTAAAAAGCGTAACCATGCATATTCAGGATCTTGTGCAGGTAATAAATCTACATTGTCCCCTCTGTCTGTCATTTGACGTCTTAACTTTACACGGTCTACACCAACAGCACTCATCCCTTTGGTCATAGCAAAAGGGTACGACATGTATAAAAAGTCATCACTTATACTAGAGGCTGTTTTAGATTGGTTTGCTTCAGCGTCTTTTTGTTTTTTCTCAAGATATTTTTGATAGTATAAATCTTGCTTCGCTTGATCGTTAGGATATTTTTTGGCTAATTCTGCTTTAAATTCTTCATCCGAATAGTCTGTCTGAGCTGAGGAACTACCAACCATTCCTGTAGCGTCTTCTGATTTGGAAGATGAACTTACCTCCTCTTTGTTTTTCAGCTTCTGCTCTACAGCTGCCTTTGCTTTTCTTTGAAGCAATCTTTTAAATTGTGCATGTGACGTATTAAAAACCAATGCCAATAGGAACAATAAAATAACTCTTTTCATTTGTCTGATGTTTAATTCACTTCAAAAGAAGCAACTTCAACTGTACAAACAAGGCTGATTTTTCTGAATAGACCTATTTTCTTTCTGAATGTATTCTAATCACAAATTTGCACGCGATATTGAATAGATTCTTTTGTAACAAGCTCAATACTAAAATCTAAGCATCATTATAGCCTTTATTCTATGATTTCCTTTTATTATTTAAAGAGCCCTTTATAGCCTTAAAATGCATTCTCTACTTCAGCAGCTTCCAACATTAAATAATGTAAATCTGTATTTTTTATAAAAGGTTTTAAGAGTTGACTTCCTGGGCCATACATCGCTAATTCTACATAATCTGCAGAATGTTGCATACTTATCCAACCTACAGAATTATGTTGTTTTTGTATACTAGCCAAGAGATTAAAAGGCAAATGTTTGGGGTTATAAAGACCATTAGCGGTTGGTATATTTTTGTAATAATCTAGTAATTGCTGACACTCGTCATTAGTGAGCGCTATAGTATTAGCATAGTGTATTCTCTCTTTTACTTGTGAAACCGATGTTTCCTTTCCAACACCATTTAAAATCCACTCGTTAGTGTGCTTGTAGTTTTGAATTGCATCAAAATTAGTATTGGCATTTTTACCATAGATTACACCTGGATTGGCATTACCATGGTCGGTCGTAATAATCACTAAGGTTTCGCCATCGTCTTCCGCAAAATCCATAGCAACTTTTATAGCTTCATCATGATCTATTTGATCGTGAAGTAATCCCGCAATATCATTACCATGTGCTGCCCAATCGACTTTACCAGCCTCGACTTGTAGCACAAAACCTTTGTCATGATCTTTCATAGCCGCAATTGCCTTTGCTGTCATTTCGGCAAGAGTCGGTATTTTTTGTGCTAAGGATTTATTTTGCTTTCTATCTATGGCGTAAGGAAGTGCGTTATCATCAAAAACACCAAGTATAGGTTTGTGATTTGAAGCGGCAACCATATCCTGTTTTGTTCTTAAAACCTGATAGTCTTGAGATACAAATGCTTGATACATATCTTTTTTATCCTTTCTTTTATCTGAAGCAAAGTATTTATGTCCTCCACCCATCATTACATCAAACTTATACTCTAAGTACTGTTCTGCAATAGTTTCTTGGGCATTTCTAGATTTCGAATTCACACAAAATCCAGCGGGTGTCGCATGAGTAATGGGGACAGAAGTTACACAACCCGCTTTTTTGCCTGCTTTTTTAAATTTTTGCCAGATAGGAAGATGTGCTTCACCGTTTTGACTAACATTTAAAGCGCCATTTGCAATACGGACGCCTCCTCCCCAGGATGAACTTGCTGCGGCAGAATCGGTAACAATAGAACTTGCCGACGCCATATCCATCAGGGCTCGGTTCACCTTATTCTTTTTATAGAGTTCTAACCAATGAGAACCTTTTCCTGTTGCTCTTGAAAGGTACAAATCAGTCATATTTAATGTCCCAATACTCATACCATCACTAACCACAATTATGATATTCTTAGCCTTTTTATTTTTATTCGTAGCATCATAATTATCATTACTAGCGAAACTATCAAAGGGCTGCAACAAGCTGGTCCCTAATGCAAATAAGGATCCTTTCTTAAAAAAATGTCTTCTGTTCATTATGATGGGTTTTATGATTAATCAATAAGTTCTCCTTTACAGTCTTCTAAAATGAAAATAAAATGATCGACGTCTTCACTATTTAAGATCAACTTACCGGTGACACTTACAATAGCATCCGTTTTAAAATTTGGTGTGTTTTTAAATTGAAGTTCTATTACGGTATCAGGTTCACCTTGACCACAAAAAAAGCAAGAAGACATTGGGGATTTAGATAACATATACATATCATCTTCTGGTGCTATATTTAGAAAATAACCAGTAATTTTAATTTGTTTACCATCTAATGCTTTAACAGCAAGTAGAAATGTAGGATACTTAAAAAATTCCTCATAGATGGGAAAGAATTTATCGGTATACTCTACATGAGACATATCTTCCCAAGTGACCTGTTTCTGACCATAACTTAGTGACGTAAATAGAAGCGTAATTAACAGTACAAACTTATTTCTCATGACTTAAAATTGTTGAAATATTCATTTTAATAATTGGATATATAGCCAATGAGACGGATAAAATAACCATCATAAAAATCAAGACAGCGACGTATAACAATTCTTGAAGTGGTAGATCTATCAATAAATTTTGTTGACTTTTGTTGAACATATAATTGGCCCCTACCGTTAATCCTATTTTCACTAGGAAATAGCCTATCACAAAGGCTAAAAAAGCAATCATTAACCCTTCATAGAGCACCATTTTTATTAACTGAAAATTACTAGCGCCATAGGTTCGTAGAATGGCCAAGTCGAAAGCGCGCTCTTTCACCATTTTATATAAACTTATAAAAATGGTGAGGCCAGACATCACTAAAATGACATAAGCAATCCAAGTAATCGTTTTAAAACCGACACTTGTATACTCATATAGCTTATGCAACTCAAAACTAGGTAAAGCCGCTAACAGATTTGTACTTTCATTAATTTTCCTAGGGAAGTTTAAAAGTGATCTCGCACTTTTAAACTTAACTAATAAAGACGTAATGTCCTTATCTGCTTCTCGTTCTTCGGCGCCGTCATCGTGATGATGGTGATGCTCATGATCCTCATGTGACTGATGTTCATCTTCATGATGATGCACCTCCCAAATACTTTCTAGATTGGTAACAATTAAGCGATCTATGACTTTATGTGTCGGTTTTAAGATGCCTACTATAGTTAATTCATCATTATGAACATCAACACTGTTTTCAACTAAACCATGCGAACTTAAAAAGGTATCTCCTAGCTTCAAATTTAAACTTTGGGCTACAGAAGCTCCCAAAACAACTTCCATAGATTGCGCTACATATCGACCTGTTTCTAATTCGGCTTTATAAATAGATAAGAAGGCTTCAGTTGTTCCTACAATTCTATAGCCTTTGTAATTATCGCCGTAGGACATGGGTACTGCCGACTTAACTCTCGGATTTTTTATAATCTTTCGCGCTTCCGCATATGAAATATTTCCTGTGGGATTGTCTAAATGCAATACCGATGCTAATACCAATTGTAACGGACTTCCTTTGGCACCAATCACTAAATCTATGTTTCCTAAATTGGTTTCAATCTGGTTTTTAAAAGCATATTTTATCTGCTGAATTCCTAAGAGCAGTGTAATACTAAGGGTTAAAACACCAATGCTCAAAAACGTATATAACGGTTTACTTCTAATATTTTGCCAGCTGATTTTCCAAACATTCATAGTACAATAGTATTTTGGAAATAAGGTCTTATTCTATGATCGTGCGTAATGACGACTAAATTAGCTTTGGTTTTGGCAGCTTGTTTTACTAATAAATCGAGTACAATTTTACAGTTAGCATCATCTAAACTAGAGGTTGGTTCATCTGCTAAAATAAGTTCTGGCTCATGGATTACCGATAAAGCAATCCCCAGACGCTGCAATTGCCCTTCACTAAGTGTTTGTATTTTACTGGTTTTACAGTCTAACAAATCCAATTCCGCTAGCAAGGCTTCAATTTTCTGAAGATTGACCTTTTGATAGCTAAAAAAAAGTCGTGCTTTTAAATTCTCTAAGACATTTAGAGTTTGAATAGCATGATTTTGTTGAAATACAAGTCCAATATTTTGGCCTCTAAATCGATCTAAGCTGTTGTCACGAAGTCTCGTTATGTCCACGTTATTTACAGCTACAATCCCAGAACTTGGTTTTAAGATGCCCGCAAGAAGATGCAATAATGTGGTTTTTCCGATACCAGATTTACCTAAAATAAGTAAGTTTTCCTGTGTTTTTAAATCGATATTAGGAAAACGAAACAAACGATCTGTTTTTTTGTATTGAAAGGTTAGATTACTGCTCTGTAACATTTTAAATCTTATATCAAGCTTGTCTCACTATAGGCCATTGGTCGTCCTGTGGAAAGCCATTAGTTTTCCATAAGCTCACTTCTTCATCAGTTAACAGGCAAGAGTCTAGTTCACTTTGCATAGCGGCTTTATCTATATATTGACCGATAAATACCAGTTCTATTTTTCGATCTCCAAAAACAGCATCCCAATTGGCTTCAATTTGAGCTTGATTCTCACTAAAGGCATTGTAATCTATACGCTCAGCAAAAGGCATCGAGGCCCACCAAACTCCAGCAGAATCGGCTTTACAAGACCCTCCTGCAGAACTCCAAATTAAAGCTTGACCAGATCTTGAAGCCATCCAAAACAAGCCTTTACTTCTAATAACATTTTGAGGAAAATTGGTGTTTAAATAGGTTAAAAAACGTTCGGGATGAAACGGTTTTCTACTTCTGAAGACCAACGACCCTATACCGTATTCTTCCGTCTCTGGTGTATGTTCGTTTTCGAGTTCTTTTATCCAACCTGCTGAAGCTTCTGCTTTTTCATAATCGAATAATCCTGTATTCATTACAGCATCGGTGGCAATTTCAGAGTGCTTAGTAAGGTGAAGTTTGGCTTCCGGATTTAAGGAGTGAAGGATACTCTGAAGCTCTTGAAGCTCCTCTGCACTCACCAAATCAGTTTTATTGATGAGGATCACGTTTGCAAATTCAATCTGATCTGTGAGTAAATTTACAATCGTGCGGTCATCACCTTCAATATCTGTAAGTGCTCTTGTGGCAAGATAATCGGCACTCGAGAAATCTTTCAGAAAATTAAAAGCATCTACAACCGTCACCATGGTATCTATATAACTAAAACGACTTAGATCAATGTTACCATCTTCACTTTCAAAAGAAAATGTTTGTGCCACAGGAATAGGCTCGCTAATGCCTGTACTTTCTATCAGTAGATAATCAAATTTATCTTGTGCGGCTAGTTTTTCAACCTCAACCATTAAATCTTCTCTAAGGGTACAACAAATGCAACCATTAGACATTTCTACTAAAGTTTCTTCGGTTCTAGAAAGTGTATCTTCATTCTCAATAAATTGAGCATCGATATTCACCTCACTCATATCATTAACAATAACGGCCACTTTTAAGCCTTCTTTATTGTGTAAAATATGATTTAACAAGGTGGTTTTTCCGGCTCCTAAAAATCCACTTAAAACAGTTACTGGTAATTTTCTCATGTACTAAATAAACTTACTTTATACTATTATTTATAGTCTAAACAACTACAATTTAAAGCGTCTCCTGCGCCACGATATTTAAAAATTCTTGTCGAATTTCAGCATCATAAAAACGGCCACCATATTCTAAAGTTGTGGTAAAACTACTTTGGTCTTTGATCCCTCTAGAGGATACACACAGATGCTTTGCTGTTACTGAAACAATGACATCTTCCGTATCTAAAGCCTCTTGCAAATCATTTAAAATTTGAAGCACTAAGCGTTCTTGAACCTGCGGTCGTCTTGCATAATAATCTACCAAGCGATTAATTTTAGATAAACCCACCACTTTATCTTTCGGAATATAGCCTACATGCGCATAGCCTGTAATAGGTAGAAAATGATGTTCGCAAGCGGAATTTATTGTGATCTGTTGCTCTACTAACATCTTTTTATAACTGTACTTATTTTCGAAAACAGACAATTTTGGTTTGTTAGCAGGATCTAATCCATAAAACAATTCCTGAACATACATTTTAGCAAAACGGTAAGGCGTGCCTGAGAGACTATCATCTGTTAAATCGAGCCCTAAGGTTTCCATGATCTTTTGAAAATGAAATTGTATGTCTTCTATTTTTTCGGCATCTGTTTTTTCGAAAGCATCTGCTCGTAATGGTGTTTTAATACTCGTTAAAACATGGTTATCGCCTACGGTTGTTATCTCTTTTTTATCTTTCATGTGTACAGCATTTATCGGTGTTGCACTGGCAATATTTTCGGTTATACAAATGCAGTGCTATTAAGCCCATGGCTGGGATGTATATGGCATATTCTGGTATTGAAAACCAGCTCATTTTTTCGTTCAGAATAATAAAACATAAAAGCCCCCAACTCCCCCACAATACCGGTTTCATCCAGGTACTTGATGTCGTTTGCGTAGTACGATATATGGCAAAAAAGGAAATAATTATAAATAAATAATCAATACACCGCCACCAGATTGGGGCTTCACTGCAACCTGCAACGGTACAACTTTGAACAAGAAATAAAAAAGGTGTAGCCACGCAATGCATAAGGCAGAGTCCACTTGCCATGGCTCCTAATTCATCTGACTTTTGTTTTGTAAATATCATATCCTACTATTAATGCAACTATGTCGCAAAATTAAGCAAAATATTTATTATTGCAACCAAGTTGCATTATGTTTATTTATAGACTCGGCTATTACAAAATATAGAATCTTGTTTCAGGAATTTTTAAACGGTTGCAAAGTCAGATGACGAGCCGTAGTTTTAAAGTCAATACCTCACACACACCGAACTAAAAGGAGTTCAAGCACATTGTATTAGTTTTTTGAAATCACTCTACTTTCCTACTCTTTCAGAAGAAACAGTTATAAAAGCGTATGGAAAAACACTTCAAAATAAGACCTTCAAGACAAGGACAGCTATAGTGAAGGTATTCATATCTGAAGATCAGATAAGGATATTACAGAAATGTTTCCTTAATCACTTCAATAAATTGATCGCGTTTAGATTTTGAAATCGGAATTCGCTTTTGATTGTTCATCAGTAAATAATCACCATCATCTTTTACCAATTCATCTACATATTTTAGATTAATTAAGTAAGATCGATGACATTTAAAAAACATCGTGTTGTTCTCTAACTGCTCTACAAAATGCTTTAAGGGCTTACAAATTGTTTTTTGCTTGCCATCAATGAGCTGAACATTGGTATACATACCATCGGCTTCAAAATACACGATATCATTATGTGAGGTAAACATGATGCCTTTAGGGATTTCTAAAGCAATCTTATCTATAGACAACTGTTTTAAGGAGTCGCGTAGTTTGTTTAATTGGTCGTTTAAAGTATGTGCCGTTATCGCTTCTTTTGCCTTCTCTACGGCTGCTTTTAACTCGGAAGTATCTACGGGTTTTAATAAATAATCCACCGCAGCCATTTTAAAAGCTTCAATAGCATACTGATTATAAGCCGTCACAAAAATGATTTTAAATCCTATTTCACCCGGAAAATATTCAAGAATATCTAAGCCGGATTGTTGAGGCATTTCAATATCTAAAAACACCACATCGGGTTTTGAGGTTTTAATCAGATCTACACCCGAAGCTAAATCTTGCGCTTCTAAAAGCGTTAAAATACTGGGACAATGCGTACTGATTAAATTAGACAATAAATGTCTAGCACGTTTTTCGTCATCTATAATAATTGCTTTCATCAGTTTAGGGTATTGACATGGTTATAACCACTCTGGTCCCTGAAGCTGTCTGATCGCTATCCTTCAAATCTTCAATGGTTATGGTTATATCGCGTTTTAATTTGTTTTTATATAAATGCACACGTTCTTCATTGGCCTTAGTTGCAAAGGGTTTATGTTGTTGGTGTGTTTGTTTTATTTTTTCAGATTGTTCTCTCCCTATTCCATTATCTTCAACCGTTATTTGCAGTTTGTTTTGCGAAATAATCTGAGCCTTTACACTTAGTTTTCTATCCGCTGATTTATGCAACAACCCGTGTTTTAAGGCGTTTTCTACATAAGGTTGAATAAATAATGAAGGCACTTTTATATGAGGGGTTTTCAGATCTTTCGCCACGTTGATGGTATAATCTAACTCGTCTTCAAATCGTACTTTTTCGAGCTCTAAATACAATTTTAAAGCCTTTAACTCTTCCTCTAAGGTAATTTCATTTTGCTGACTGTACTCTAAGTACATCCTAATTAATCGACTAAATTTCACCAAATACGAACTCGCCAATTCTTTTTCGTTAGACACTATATAGTCTTGAATAGAATTTAACGCATTAAAAATAAAATGTGGATTCATTTGCGAGCGTAGATTTTCTAATCGCAAATTGGTAATTTTTTTATCAATTAAAATCTTATCAATTTCAGCAATACGGAGTTCTTCTTTTTGATGGAGTTGCCATCTAAAATACAGCCAAATTAGACCAAAAACACTAAGTAAAATAAGCGTATAAAACCACCAAGTTTCCCAAAACGGCTTTGCAATAACAAAACTAATGGGCGATGCAAAGACCGCCTTTTGAGCACTCACATTTTTTGCTTTTAACTCCACTATATACCTGCCGCTCGCTAAACTGTTAAAATTAATAACGTGGGTATTTAACGGAACAGTTTGCCAAGAACTATCTAACTGCTGAACCCGATAGTGATAAGTAACGTGTTTGTTAGATTGAAAACCGTTAGAATTAAATTGTAGTTCAATTTTATTGGCATCGTACGGCAATTGGTATTGAGACTGTAAAACGGTATCTCTATCATTTATACGAATGGCTTCTAGCGCTATTTTTGAAGTTTTAAATTTTTTAAATAAACGAGCCCCTTTGGGTAAGACATAAAAAGATTGTGGCAAGCTTACAATAATGAAGTCTTTAAGAATAAGAAATTCATCTACGGCTGTATTAAGACCATCTTGAGCACTTAAGGATTTTAAATTCGGACTCCGTGTGTTATACTGAAATAAGCCCACATCCGTTGAAATCCATAAGTCGTCACCATCAGGTTTTACGGTATTAATTTGAACCTCTTTAGGCAGTTGAACTATTGATTTACTTAACTTATTATCAGCAAGTCGCATTAAACCGTTATGTTGCGTAGCTAACCAAACCCCTACTTTAGATTGGCACATGGTATTCACCAACAAACTTTGTCCTTGAAATTGTAGTTCTTCTGATGAAAAGTAATTTAAATCGTATTGAAATAAACCATCCATATAAGCTACAAAAAGTGTATCCTTATGCACTACAGAAGCCTTAACACGACTAGAGCGAAGGATCTTTTTTTCTTTTGAATTGTATGGATTATTGTAAACAATGCCTTCTTTAAAGTTCCCGTAGAAGAGCAAGCTGTCATTAAGTTTAGAAATGGATTTCGCTACAGAAAATTTGTTAATCGCATCCGTTATTTTATCGTTTTTTAGATTCACAATAAAAGATTCTGACGCATTTATGCTGACAATTAATTGCTGCTGTTTTTCATCATAAAATAGATTGCCTATAATTTTTTGCCCAGGTAATTTCAAAGTTTTAATACGCTTCAATTGATCACAAAAGAAAAGTTTACCATCATTAGTCCCCAAAACAAACTGATTCGCTTTTAATGCGCAAGAGGCTGTTATTTTAGATTTGGTCGGAGCAAGTGCCACATGTCTAATCTCTAAATTTGGCGACACAAAGACCCCGTTATCTAAAGTCGCAAACCAATAGTTATTGTTAAAATCAACCTCAACGTCCGTAATCGATTCGGTATTAAATAGCTGTTCCTTAAAAATAAATTGCCCATGCTTTAGTTCATAAACAAAAATACCGGCAGTCGTTAAAAACCAATAGTCGTTTTCAAAATTTAAAAGATTGTATATAATTTCATCTTTTAATTCAATAGGCGTTTTGGGTTGTTTTATAGAATCATCTGCTTTATTAATGATATAAATAATATTTTCCGAATCACTTTTGTGGGTTAAAAACACCTCCTCCTTAAAAGCAAATAACCGAGGAGATTGAATTAACTTCAAACTATTAATCTCAAATAGCTTTGTAGAATGAGCGCCTTCTATTTTATAGACGCTATGCTTATTTAATTGCCCTTCTTCATTAATCACAAAGACGTAATTACTGGATTTACTATTAGCATTACTAATACATAAACCCTCAAAAACCTTAGTGATTTTTTTAGTGGTTTTATCAATATCAAAAATCCCGGTAGTCGTAAATAAACGAATATGATGGTCTAAAATAGTATAGGCTGCCAATTGCCCTTTTACCAACTGACTGGCATCATAAAACAAATGTAATTGATCGTTTTCAGCATAAAACAACTGACCATAGATGTTGTTACACCATAATTTACCTTCTTGATCTTCCTTAAGCTGAAACAGGGAATTGGCCTTTTGATTAGCATGACTATAACGGGTATAAGATTTTCCATCATAGCGAAATAGGCCTTTATCGGCCGCAAACCAGATAAAATGATTACGGTCTTCTAGAATGTCATAAAATTCCACGTCGGGAAGTGTTGAAACAGCAGACATGTGTTCAAACACTGGATTTTGAGCGTAGCTCCATGCCTTAACAAACCATAAGGCAATTACAATGATATACGTTTTTAAACTATACATAAGGTGTTGTACAATTCACAAACTTAAATATATAATTATTTTATGATGAAATGATTTTTCTGTAAGTCAGTAATTTTCTTCTAAACTAAAAAACGCTCACATTTCTGTAAGCGTTTTTACTCCATCTCGTGAAATTAAACTAACTAATAAAATTAAGAGACAATGGATAGCTAGGTAATTCTCCATTACTAGCTTTTATGGCGTTTACAATTGGCATCACAAATGCTAAAATTGCAATTAAAATTAAGGTGACAATCCCTAAACCAAGGGCAAAAATGAGTGGAATACTTATAATTGAATACACCAACATACTCAGTTGAAAATTTAAAATAGATTTTCCATGTGCATCCATCCCATCGACTTGTTCTTTTTGCGTAGCCCAAATAATTAATGGTGCTAAAAGCCCACCAAACCCTGTCACATACGTTAATAATTGCGATAAATGTGTAATTACTAATAGTTGGTTGTCTGTGCGTTTAAGCGTGTGATAATTTGATTCCATGATTACTTATTTTACACCTATAGGACGCTGGAGACTTAGAAATGTTACATTTTTTTTTAAAATTCTATGAAATTGTGGGGAAACACCCCTGAAGTCCCCTCGAGGGGACAATTCTACAACTGGAACTTTGATTAAGTTACAAGCTCTTTTGATTTGAATAAAGTGAGTTTGCATGTTTTTTTTATACCGAAACAGGAAAAGACACCTTTGAAGTCCTTTTGAGAAACAAGTCTTAAAATTCAATTTGAACAAAAGAAATACCATCTTTTAACAAGACGAACAACTTCCCCCCTCTTTCTTTACGCCTAACTTGACTAAAATAGTTTCTAACAAACACCATTTTGTAAAGGCGGATTGAATTAAATTCACACCAATAAATACAGTAAACCACATCCAATTTGGATTCACATATACGGTTAAAACAACGCTTAAAAGCACCATAAAACCAACAATAACTCTAAAATAGGTATTTAACATCTTTTCTTTTTTTATAACTTTCAAGGTTTTGCGAACCTCGTCGGTTTTGATTATTAATTAAAAGCTATACGAATACAGCTCAGATACTGAGCATAATTCAATATTTAAATTTTCTAGATTTTAAATGAATCTTTCAATAGGCACCACAATCGCTTTGATTGGATTGTTAGATTCTAAATTTTCATTAAAAACTTTAATCGCCTCAAACAAACCATCGATGCGTGCTTCATCCGTAAATGAGAAGAACATACTCGATTCATTTCCACCTCTTTCGGAAGGAAACCAACTAGAGGCCATTAATAAAGACGAACTATTTTTATGCCCATCAATTTCAGAACTGCTAAACGTTTCTATATCTGCCTTTTTAAACAATTTTAAAACATCATTTTGATACTGTTCTACTGCTGTGACTATGACTAATTTCATTTGCTCTTTTTTTTATACAACCTATAAGGTTTTACCAATCTTGTAGGTTTAATTTTCAATCTCAATTATCTCTTAACACCACACTTCAAGGTTTTGAAAACCTTGCAGGATATCATATATTAATTCGGTCAGTTCGAGTGATTCCGAATACTTTCGGAATTGTATCGAGAACCTTTAAAACTTCTCGATACTATTTTTTCGTCCCTTAAAAATCACTCGAAGTGACGGAAATGGTAACTTTATCGAGGCGAAATCTTTTCTTATAAAAGTCCTGAATAACACTTCTCGATACTATTTGTTCATGCTTCACAAATCACTCGAAAAGACAGAAACGTAAATTAAATTGAAGCGAGATCTGATCTTATAAAAGTCCTGAACACCCCTTCTCGATACTATTTTTTCGTTCCTCAAAAATCACTCGAAGTGACGGAAATGTTAATTTAATCGAGGCGAGATCTGATCTTCTAAAAATCCTAAACAACACTTCTCGATACTATTTGTTCATGCTTCACAAATCACTCGAAGTGACGGAAACATTATTTATAATTCTTTTTCTCTATCATGTAATACACCAATGGTACCACTAACAGTGTTAACACCGTAGATACAATGGTTCCTCCCATTAATGATATGGCTAAACCTTGGAAAATAGGGTCAAATAAAATTACAAAGGCGCCAATAACCACTGTTCCTGCGGTTAGTAAAATTGGTGTTGTTCGCACTGCTCCGGCTTCAATTGCAGCTTGTTTTAAAGGAACACCTTCAGCTGTTCTTAAGTTGATAAAGTCAATCAGTAGTACTGAGTTTCTTACCATAATTCCGGCTAAAGCAATCATACCAATAAAAGAAGTTGCTGTAAAAAATGCGCCCATCAGCCAATGGCCTAGGATAATTCCGATTAAGGATAATGGAATAGCCACCATCATTACCACTGGGGCTTTAAAGTTTTGAAACCAGCCTACAATTAAAATATAGATTAAGATGATAGCGCCTAAAAAGGCAATCCCTAAATCTCTAAAGACTTCCAATGTAATTTGCCATTCGCCATCCCATTTCACCGTGTAATCATCTTCAAATTCGGGTTGCCCTAAATACATTTCGTTCATTTCAAAACCTTTTGGCAACGGTATGTCTTTCAGTTTTTCTTCCATACCTAAAATAGCATACGCCGGACTTTCCAATTCCCCAGCCATATCGGCCATGACATAAACCACACGTTTCTGGTTTTTATGGTATATACTTTTAGCAGCAATAGTTTGAGAGATATCTACCAAATCAGAAATAGGTACCATGTTACCTTGTTTCGACTTTACTTTTAATTGTGAAATATCAGTAATGGTCGATTTTTCTTTTTCATCTAAAGCTAATACCAAACCAATCTGATTCACCGCATCTTCATCATACAATGTGGTAATCGCTCGATTAGATAAGGCCATATTCATGGTATAGGCTATTTGCTGTGGTGCCACACCATATAACATTGCTTTTTCTTTATTAATATCGAATTGATATTCAATTTGGTCATCTTCAACCATCCAATCAATATCTACTACATCATCAGTGTTTTTCAAAATATCTTGAACGTGATTGGCCACTCTAATTTGCTCATCATAATCTGGTCCATAAACCTCAGCAACAATAGTCGATAATACTGGTGGTCCTGGTGGCACTTCTACCAACTTCACATTAGCGTTATATTTTGCTGCAATTTTCTGAATATCTGGACGTAGTAATTTTGCAATATCATGACTCTGCGCTGAACGGTCTTCTTTAGACAATAAATTCACCTGAATATCGGCCATATTAGAACCACCACGTAAATCGTAATGACGTACCAATCCATTAAATGTAATCGGTGCTGACGTCCCAACATAATTCTGATAATTGACCACTTCTGGTCGGTTAGATAAGTATTGCGAAATCTCTTGCGCCACAACTCCTGTACGTTCTAAGGTGGTCCCTTCGGGCATATCAATTACCACTTGAAATTCATTCTTGTTATCAAAAGGCAACATTTTTACGGCTACCGAATTGGTAAAAAACAAAGCCATAGTACCTAATAAGACCGCAAAAGTGCCTAGTAAGAACAACCAACGTTTGCCTTTACTTTCTAAAAGTGGTCTTTCAAACTTGTTGTAAATTTTATAAATACGGGTGTCTTCTACCGCTTTTTCAGGCTTTTCTTCTGCACCTTTTTTATCTTTTTCTCTTAAGAAAATATAACCTAAATACGGTGTAATGGTCAAGGCGACAAACAAGGATAAAATCATTGCAATAGATGCTCCAATTGGCATTGGTGCCATATAAGGTCCCATTAATCCCGATACAAAAGCCATTGGCAATACCGAAGCAATTACTGTAAAGGTGGCCAAAATGGTAGGGTTCCCTACTTCATTAATGGCATATAAAGCCGCTTGCTTAAATGGTAAGCGTTTCATCTTAAAATGCCTGTGCATATTTTCGGCAATAATAATGGAATCATCAACCACGATACCTGTTACAAATACTAAGGCAAAAAGGGTGATTCGGTTAAGCGTATAATCCATCATATAGTAACTCAACAAGGTTAAGGCAAATGTAATTGGCACGGATAAAAACACCACCAATCCACCTCGCCAGCCCATGGCCAACATCACTACAATGGTTACAGCAAAGATAGAACCGATAAGGTGCAACAGTAATTCAGATACCTTATGTGAAGCGGTTTCGCCATAGTTTCTTGTGATTTCTACATGAACATCATCAGGAATTAAATTGGTGCGTAAATGTTCTACTTTATCGATAATAACCTCAGCGATTTTCATGGCATCAGCACCTTTTCGTTTAGCTACTGAAATGGTCACAGCAGGATATTCCGATTTATAGTCAGCAGACTGCTCTGCGCCTTTTCCAAAACCTAAGCTTACATAATTTTGAGGGACTTCTGGCCCATCAATAATCTTCGCCACTTGTTTTAAGTAAATCGGCTGATTTTCCTGAACACCAACTACTAAATTTTCGACATCAGTTACTGAGGCTAAGAATTTACCTGTATTGACTAAAAATTCTGTATCACTTTTATCAAAACTTCCGGCACTCAATTGACTGTTGTTGACTTTAATCATTTCAGACACCGACAAGAAATCTAATCCGCTCGCGGCTAATTTATCCTTATCTAAAACCACACGTAACTGACGGTCTCTTCCACCAATTTTATGCGTAATGGCCACATCATTTACCTTCTTAATTTCAGCCTCTAACTCCTGCGCCATTTGGTTGAGTTGGTAATCGTCATAATTCTCACTCCATAGCGTTAAACCCAACATAGGCACATCATCAATAGCACATGTTTTTACCAACGGAAACGTTACACCAGCTGGCATTTGGTCCATGTGTTTATTGATTTCGTTATACATTTTTACAAACGAACGCTCAATATCTTCACCCACATAAAACTGAACAATCACCATCCCTTGCTCTTTCATCGATGTTGAATACACATATTCCACACCTTTAATATTCGAGATTAATTGCTCTAAAGGTTTGATAACACGCGATTCTACTTCCGTTGGACTTGCGCCTGGATAACCCACAAAAATATCGGCCATTGGCACGTCGATTTGTGGCTCTTCCTCACGTGGAATTAAAAACGAACTATATACACCAACCACCATAAACACAATCATTAAAAGCACGGTGAGCTTCGATTGCATAAAGACTTTGGCTATTTTACCTGCGATTCCTTCTTTCATAATTGGCCCCTTTTAATTTCCCCAAAGGGGAAAAACTGTTACGGGTTATTTTTTAGTTATACTTGTTTGTTTTTATCGTCGAAGCTAAATTGAAAACTGCGACTGTCTACTAATACCTACTGCACACTTATTTTCGCTCCATTGTAAAGTTTTCCTTCAGCAGAAACGATATAGGCTTCATCTGCATTTAATCCCGATAATACTTCTACTTGGTCACCAAAAGTTCGTCCTAAACGCAACCATCGTAACAATGCTGTTTGACTTTGACTTACGGTATACACCCCAGACAATTGACCATTGGTTACAATAGCATCGGTTGGAATTAACACCATCGACGTCTCTGCTTTTCCTTCTACCGGAAATTGTACGGTTGTAAACATGCCTGATAAAATATTGGCTTCTGTTTTATCTAAATCTATCTTTACTAAATATTGTCCACCGGTGTTTTTAGCCGATGTACTGACTTCTGTCACTGTTCCTTTAATGGTTTGGCTGATAGATTTTACCAATATGTCTACAGTAGTTCCATTTTTTATCTGAGAAATTTCAGATTCTGGCACCATAGCCATCACTTCAAAATGGCCTGGTGTTTCCATACTGATTAATGGTGCGCCTGGATTTGCCATATTTCCCGCTTCTACATTTTTACTGGTAATGGTCCCGCTAAAAGGTGCTGTAATATTACTGTAAGTAAATTGGGCGTTAATTTCATTCTTCATTTGTTTGGCTGATTCTAAACGGGCTTTTGCCATATTGAAATTAGCCGTCATATCATCCATTTCTTTTTGTGACGCACTGTTTTCTGCAAACAAGTTTTTAAAGCGATTATAATCTTTTTCTGCATTATTAAATGCCGCTGTTGCTTCTGAAATACCAGCATTCACTTGTGCTCGTTTGGCTTGTAAATCGGCATTATTAATAGAGACTAACAATTGGCCTTTACGAACTTTATCGCCTACATTAACGTGCACTTTATTGACGTAACCCATCATTCGTGTGCTTAAATCGGCACTGTTTGCGGCTTGAATTTTTCCACTAACCGCTAAAAATGGACTGTTGCTATTCGTTTCAACCTCACTTGTTTTTACAACGATGGCTGGCGAATTGTCTTCAACTGCTTTTTGGTCTTCGCTTCCACAGCTCGCAAGTAACAAGACCAATGATAAGGTTAGAATTGTATATGATTTTTTCATTTTATGATTTGTTTATTTATTAGGTCTCGACTGCGCTCGACCAGACATAGGTTTGTCACCTCGAGCGCAGTCGAGAGGTTATTCTTTGGTTAAAAATTCTAAATAAGCTTGCGCGTAATTGTATTCAAATATGGTTTGGTAATATTCCAATTGTTTCTGTGCGTATTGGGTTTCAGCGATTAATAAATCGGAAGTTTTTTCTAAGCCTTCTTTAAATCTATTGGTTCTAATTCTTAGCGCTTCTTCAGATTGCTCTAGAGCCAAAGTGGTTAAATTCAATTTATTTTCTGCATCTGAAAAGGCACGTTTGGCCTTATTCAGTTCTAACTGACTTTGAGATACGTATTGCTTGTATTCTAGTTTTGATTTTTCGAATTCCGATTTACTTTTTTGCGCTTTCCCAAAACGTTTAGACCCTTGGAAAATATCCCAACTCAACTGCGCTCCAAACAGATAACCATTAGCATCAGCCTGAAATATTTGATCATCATATAACTCGTAACTTCCAAAGGCATTTAATCGTGGTAAGAAAGCCATCTTATCCGCTTTATTCATAGACTCATAAGCTTCTGAAGCTAGTGCCATCGCTTTAATATCAGAACGATTTTCTGAAATGCTTCGGTCTTTCATTTCTACAGTTGCCACTTCTAATTCATCCGTTGGCCTATACATCACGTAAGCTTCATCATTCATTAAAAATGACAAATAATTAGAGGCATTTTGCACATTACTTTTTGCGGATTGTAATTGATTTTGAACTTCAGTAACGCGTACTTCAACATTCAATACATCGGCACGTTGTAAATACCCTTGCTTAAAACTATTATCCGCTAATTTTTTATTAGCATGAGCCGCTTCTAATGCTTTTTCTAAAACCTCAACCGCTTTGTAAGCCAATTGCAATTGCATGTACGCTTTATCCACTTCAAAAGCCAAATAGTCTTGGGTACGTTCCGTTTTTAAAGACATGGCTTCCATTTTAGATTTGGCCGCCTTACGCTGATACATTCCATCCATGTTGATTAAGGGTTGTTGGATTTCGAATTTAGTCGCGTAATTTTCAATCTGAGACGGGTCGTTTAGCAAAGCCGGACTAAAATCGTTTTGTGTCAATATTTCTTGATTCAACTTAGAACCAAATGCCATTAAAGGATTGGTCGTGGCTATGGCCGTATGACTCGCTGTAATATTGGGTAAAAACACCGCATTAGTTTGTTTAAAATCGGCTTTCGCTTGATTAAAGTCTTCTTCAGAAATTTTAATACTTGTATTATGTTCTGAAACTCTAGATAAAACGTCCTGTTTAGAAATAGCAACTTGCTCTTGTGCCTGTAAACTAAGTTTACTAAACAAGGTTAAACAAAGCATTATTATGGTTATTCTTTTCATATTTAATGTATTTCCTACACAAAAATAGAGCGAACAAAAAGGTTTCTTAGTAACCAATGTTACCGAACAAAAAAAGCATTCACTAAAAAATGAATGCTTTTCACTAACCAACCTAAAACTGACCATCACATCAGTTTATATTTTAAACCTTTTAATTCTAAAAACCAGACTGTATGACCATTACAAATAATCAACTAAAAGAAAATGAAGTTGTATTTAGGCGCATACCAAAGGATTTTACATCATAAATATAACCTACACTCCTCTATAACTTTGTAACTATTGTTACCTAACAAGGTGCATATCGATTTTAAAATTTCAGGTGTATAAAAAGCCGAAGTTTCCTAATCAGCACTACGCTAAGTGGCAAAATATGTTTAAATTTATTCTCTAATTTTTTTAAACCCTCTTAACACGATTCCTACTGCATATACTAGGAATCTTGTCAACACTATAATTCAAACTTTAATGAATATTACAGCTGCATATACAGACCTTTATCAACTCACCATGGCACAAGTGTATTTTGAAACCAAACCAAAAGGACGTGCCGTTTTTGATTATTATTTTAGACATAATCCTTTTAAAGGTGGGTATTCCATATTTGCAGGCTTGGAAGACGTTTTAGAACACCTTGAAACCTTAAAATTTTCATCGTCGGATATGACCTATTTAAAATCGAAAGGTTTTAAAAGTGATTTTTTAGACTACTTAGAGAATTTCAGCTTTAATGGTCATATTTATTCGTGTAAGGAAGGCGATATTGTATTTCCTAATCGGCCGATATTACAGGTTGAAGCCAATATTATTGAAGCTCAAATTATAGAGACTTTTTTATTAAACATTCTTAATTTTCAAACTCTAATTGCCACCAAAGCCAGCCGCATACGCTACAGTGCTAAAGATGCTGTTTTATTGGATATGGGCTTACGTCGTGCCCATGCTACGGGAGGTTACTACGCTTCTAGAGCTGCAGCCATCGGCGGTTTTGATAGTACCAGTAATGTAAAAGCTGCTGAGGATTACGACATTCCTTCTACAGGAACCATGGCTCATTCTTTTATTCAAAGTTATGAGGACGAATTACTAGCCTTTAGAGACTTTGCCAAAATACGACCAGAAAATTGTGTGCTTTTAATTGACACCTATAACACTCTAAAAAGTGGGCTTCCCAATGCGATTACGGTGGCGAAAGAAATGGAAGAACGTGGTGATAAATTACTAGGCGTCCGTTTAGATAGTGGCGATTTAGCGTATTTATCGAAAAAAACAAGACAACTATTAGACGATGCTAATTTGGGCTATGTAAAAATCGTGGTGTCTAATCAACTCGATGAATATGTTATAAAAAGTTTAAATGAACAAGGTGCACCTATTGACATTTACGGTGTGGGTACCAATTTAGTGACCGGAAAGCCCGATGCCGCACTTGCAGGCGTCTATAAACTTGCGGCTTTTAATGAGACACCAAGAATTAAACTTTCTGAAAATATTATTAAAACATCATTGCCATTTAAAAAGCAGGTCTACCGTATGATTGATGATCATGGTATGTTTTATGGTGCTGATGCTATTGCCATTCATTCCGAAGAGAAAGTGACTCAAATGGAACATCCGTTTGACATTACAAAACGTTTAGACTTAACGGCCTTTAAACACGAAGCCTTACTTCAACCCGTGATGAAGGATGGTAAAAGAACCATTCCGGTGAGAACAGTGGCTGAAATTTCTGAATTTTCTCAATCGCGATTACAACAACTTCCTAACGAATACAAACGTTTTCAAAATCCGCATATCTATAAAATAGGCCTTAGCTCCAAGTTGAAAGAAGAACGTGATGCGTTAATTACACAACACCGATTTTAGTCTGAAATTATAATCCTATAAAATTAAATGATTAGTTATGAAAACGCTCTTAATTATTGATGTGCAGAACGATTTTATGCCAGACGGCTCACTTCCTGTGGCTGAAGGGGATCGCATTGTTCCGGTCATTAATAACATTCAAGATCAATTTGATTTAGTTCTCGCTACACAAGATTGGCATCCTAAAGACCATATTAGTTTTGCAAGTAACCATGACGGAAAATCTAACTTTGATGTCATTGAATTGCATGGAAATCCACAAACTTTATGGCCAGACCATTGCGTACAAGGAACGGAAGGTGCAGATTTTCATCCCGATTTAAACACGGCACAATTTGAAGCCATCTTCAGAAAAGGTACTGATAGCGCTATTGATAGTTACAGTGCCTTTTATGACAACAGCCATTTAAAATCTACCGGATTAACCGGTTACCTTAAAGAAAAAGGTGTTACAGAACTGTATCTTTGTGGTTTAGCCGCCGATATTTGTGTTTATTTTTCAATCCTAGATGCCTTTAACGAAGGGTTTGACTGCACTTTTATTGAAGATGCTTCTAAAGCTTTAGATGATGTTCATTTAGATAATCTAAAAGAAGAAATGCTGGCTAAAGGTATTAAAGTTTTGAACTCTGAATCGCTATTTTAATTAACGCGATAGACAATGCACAAAAAAGCATTCACTATAAAATGAATGCTTTTTTAAAATCAACCAAAATAAACTGATAACCAAATCAGTTAACTTTTCTTGTGCCTCCGTGTCCACCAGCAACAACAACCATTATTTTAATACTTAAATAAATGAATTTGAAAAACTGAATCACGGGATTCATCATTTTGAATCGTTGATATTTTGATATTCTTTGCGTCATGATTTATAAATTATTGTTAGAACAATGTTTTTAATATTTACTCTGGTATTAGCCACCAAAAGGGTTTCATTTTAGCTTTATAAATAAAGGCATAGTGCAACGCCAGTTTTAACCAATGGCCTGCTAAGCCAATTTCACCAAAGGTTTTCCCTAATTGTCGCCCTTGTGTTTCAGGATATTTTTCATAATCGGGAACAATAGGAAAGGTCGTAATACTAACTCCAGATCCTTTTGTTAATCCAAATCCTGCGGAAGCGATACAAGCCGCTCCCATATTTCCCATAGAGCCTTTATGATGTAAACTTTCTTTACCACCTTTAATGGAATCTATAATATTGTCGGCTACTAATTTTGCCGTAATCCCAGAGGGCATTCCCGTTCTTGGTGGTGCTGGTGTAATGTCAGTTCCATTTTTACTTTTTCTTGGTTTTGAAATGGAATGCGGTGGTGCAAACGCAATCCCTGGTGCAAAAATGTTTTTATAACTGGGGTTTTTATAGGTTTCTGGCCAATCTCTAACCGACCATTCTTCATAAGGTTTTGGTGTATAATCGGCATCGACAATCATAAAACCTTTAAATAATTTTTCTGTGATGTCGTTTTCATTTTTATCATAAGCCTTAAATCCATGACCCGAAAACGACGGGATTAACATGGCAAAATCATAAGTTTCGGATTTGTGCTCACCTTCAAGGTTTTCATAATGCGCTACACCATCTTCGACTTTATTTACACCTGCGCCTAAAATCCATTTAATGCCTCGATCTTCAAAAATCATTTCTATCATTTCGTGCGACTTCATCGTTAGGCTTCCATAACTCATTAGCATCCCATCCATTCCGAAATCACCTAATTGATATTCATTAGAAATCCAAGTCACTTCAGCCATATCTCTGACCTTATGCTTACGTAATTCTTGTTCTACATTCAAGATATATTCAAAAGCAGCCCCTTGACAAGTAGATTTAGCGTGACCAGTACCAATTAAAATTTTAGCCTTCTTACCCGCTTTCATTTGTTGGATGACTTTATTTAAACCTTCCCAAGCATGGTTGGCATGAGAATAGGTACACACGGAATAGGCTTTGTTTTTACCTGGTATTAAGCCTTCGGTCGCTTCAAAATTGAGCTTTGGTCCCGTTGCGTTTATAAGATAATCGTAGGTGATTTTTTCTTGTTGGCCTTTTTGGTTTCCTACTACATATTCGGATAACACATAAGGACTTTGTTCGGTTTTGTCACCTTCAGGATGGAACGAAATTGCTTTAGCTTGTTTAAACTGAATTCCTTTCTTTTTATATAAGGGTGCTAATGGAAAATAAATTTTTTCGGATTTCATTTTACCAATCCCCACCCAAATATTAGATGGTACCCATTGGTAATTACTATTGGGTGACACGACGACGACCTCGTGTTGTTTTGATAATTTTCTACGTAAATGCGTCGCTGCGACGTGACCAGAAATTCCTGCTCCTAAAATGACAATTTTAGACATGACCTTAAGTTTTTAATAAAGGTACTTCGCTTCTAAAGAGTACCCCGTAACTTAGGTTACACAAGGAATTTCAATCTTATCGTTACGATTTATTTATACGTAAATACAGTTTTTTAGCCAAAATCATAAGGAGGATACCGCCTAAAGCAGATACCACAAAATTGACTATTAAACGTGCGGTATTAAAATGACCATGATCCATAATGGACCAAGGATCGAACCCTAAGCGACCAAAGGTTTTAATAAATAAAATACTCCCAAATACGCCAATTAAAGTGTTCCCCGTAAAGCCAAATGAATATTTCTTTTTAAAATAAGCAAATACATTGGCTGCAATGAGCCCAATAAAAATACTAATTAAAGAAATTAAAGTACCGGTCATAACAGAGACGTTTCATTAATGTTCGCCGTAACCAACATCATCCATTTTTCCTTTAAAAACACGATATTGGATGGTAAAATAAATAATCACCAAAATAACAGCAATAACAAACCAATACACCCCAACCGATAAACCATACTCATGTGCCGCCACATTATATAAGGTTAAATCTGGATTTATAGCGTTAGTTGAAGGCAAGACCTTCGGAAAAATAGAGGCTACTGTAGAGGCTAATCCGCCGAAAAGAAATAAAGACGAAAACAAAAAGCCCATACCATGCTTCTGAAATGATTTTACTTTAAATAAGCCAAACAAACCTGAAAAGGCAATAAGAGGAAAAATCCACAACCAAGGATGGGTTATAAAATTATGAAATGGCTTTGGTTCTATAATATGCCATATAAAAAGTGAAACGACCACTAAAATGAGTAGAACGCTATTCAAATTAAAAACAACTTTCTTTAGTTTCTCATTTAAATCGGAATTGGTTTTAAAGATTATCCAATTGGCCCCATGAATGGTTAAGGCAACCACACCGATAACGCCTAAAAGCAAGGTAAACCAATCTATGATCCCTAAATGTTCTGCATGAGGACTAAAGCTAGAATTCCAAAGTGGCAGAAAGAAATAATGAGGCTCGTGTGTAGACACACCATCAGTCACCATACCCAAATTAACACCTCTTACGACATTCCCTAAGGCAATACCGAAGAATAACGCCAATAACAAACTAGAAATACCAAAGGCTTTATCCCAAATAGATTCCCACATTTTATTATGAACTTGTCCTCGAAGTTCTAAGCCGATAGCTCTAAAAATTAATAACCATAAAATCATCATTAAAGGCAAATAGAAGCCACTAAATGAAGAAGCATATAAGGTTGGAAACGCAAAAAACAAGACTCCTCCAGAGGCAATAAGCCATACTTCATTGGCATCCCAAAAAGGCCCAATAGCATTAGTAATGGCTTTTTTATCTTTTTCTTTTTTAGCAAAAAATAAATGAATAATTCCTGCTCCAAAATCATAACCATCTAAAATGACATAAATGGTTAACATGGTCATTAATACAATATACCAGAATAGTTCCATAGTTAGTGTTGTTGCGCGGTTTCAGGACCTTTGTTAATGATTTTTCCTGCTAACATTAAAAATAAAAGTCCAAGTAAAATATATAGGCCTATAAATCCTAATAAGGTAAATAAGGTGTTTCCTGAAGACACGGTTGGCGAAATACCTTCAGAGGTTTTTAATAAATTATACACCAACCATGGTTGTCGCCCTAACTCGGCGGTATACCAGCCTGTTGTATTGGCGATATACGGAAAGGGTAACATAAACATTAGCGTCCATAAAATCCAAGTTGTTTGGTATAATTTTTTGCGATATAACTGTACCGCAGCCAATAACATTAAACCTATAAAAATAGTCCCAAGACCCACCATAATATGGTAGGCGTAATACAAGCCAGGGATATTTGTGGGGTATAAACTCTCATCAAATTCATTAAGCCCTTTAATTTCGGCATCCCAACTTTGATAGGTTAAAAAGCTTAGAATATTAGGCACGGCTATTTTATTGTCTAATTTTTTATTGACCACATCGGGTTGCCCGATAAGTACAATTTCAGAACCGCCTTTTTCAGTTTCAAAAATGCCTTCCATAGCCGCAAAAGTAACAGGCTGATGTTTTACGACATTTTTAGCCACTAAATCTCCCGTAGGAAACGCGACTAAAACACTAGACACCAAGCCAAAAATAACTCCTGTTTTCACAAAAAGTTTTCCAAACTCACTATGCTTATTATTCAACAAATAGAAAGCACCAACACCAGCCACCACAAAGGAAGAGGTAATTACAGATCCCATTTGATTGTGTAAAAAGGACGGTAGAAGCCAAGGATTAGAAAATAACGCGCCAAAATTAGTCAGCACATACCTTCCGTTTTCTAATATTTCATAGCCTACAGGATATTGCATCCAAGAATGGGTTGCGATAATGAGATAACCACTTGCCCACGAGCCTAAAAACACTAAAAAACCGGTTAGAAAATGTAATTTATGCCCTAGGAGTTTTTCACCAAAAAGAAAAAGTCCTAAAAAGGACGATTCTAAAAAGAAGGAAAACATCCCTTCCATGGCTAATGTTTGCCCAATGATCCCACCTGTGAGTTCTGAAAACTTAGCCCAATTGGTACCAAATTGAAACTCCATAGGAATTCCCGTGACAACCCCCATAGCAAAATTAAGTGCAAAAATCTTCATCCAGAATTTTGCAGCGTCATTGTATTTATCAAGTTTTGATCTGAGAAATTTCCACTTAAAATAGACGATCATTAAAGACAATCCCATGGTTAATTGTGGAAAGATGTAGTGAAATGTAATCGTGAATGCAAACTGCATACGATCATAAAAAAGCATGTCTTCCATATACGATGTTTTGGAGATAACAAAGTTACGGTTTTTACATGCGTTGCAGTGTTACATTAGTTACAATTTACAGCTATATGGTGTTAAAAAATCAAATTTTAACACTAACCATTTTAGCGGAGCTTTAAAGGCTAAATTCAAAGTTTCAAGTCCCACAGTAAGGCTTAAGATTGAAATTCCTTAACCGCTTCACTCAAGTCATAAACTGCAACTTGGTCGGTGTATTTAGAAATAAGACTACTTGCTGCTGCACTTCTATACCCGCCGGCACAATGCACAACAATAGGCTTATCTTTTGGAATGTCTGCTTTAGCCTCTCTTAACTGATGTAATGGAATTGCTAAGGCCGATTCAAATATTTTCCCTTCCTTCACTTCGCTCTCGTTTCTCACATCAATTATGGTGTAATCCTCTTTATGTGCTTTAAATTCAGAAATCTCTAAATCCTTGGATGTTTCAAAGCCACGATCACCTAAAGTGATCACTCCTGCGAGTTGTTTTTCATATCCAATTTTCGCTATGCGGTGTAGAATTTCAGATCTGCATTCCGCAGAGGCAATAACTACGTAGAAAGTTTCCTTAGGTTTAACCACAGCACCTAACCAGGTTTCAAATTTATCATTCTCGGAGTTGGCCTTTATATTAATACTCTTAGGCAAATGGTTCTTTTTAAATTCTGAATGAGGTCTTGTGTCAATAATTAAATGAGCATCATTTGGAGCTGTAGAAATCTTAAAGTGAAAAGGTGGTTTCGCTATTCCTTCCTCTAGTGCACTAGCTCCTTCTTTATTAATATCTACATTATAACTAAAGTAAGACGGAATAAAAGGCTGATCTTCTAAAATAGAAGCAACAAATTCATCTTCCGTTAAATTTTTAAAAGCCCAATTTTCTTCACGTTCCTTAGCCAAGGTACTCGAACCTTCTTTACTCATGTTCTTTCCACAAAGCGAGCCGGCTCCATGAGCAGGATAGACTAAAGTACGATCGGGCAAATGATTAAATTTATGTTGCACGGTATGATACATACTCTTGGCGAGTTCCTTACGTTTTGCCTTCGTATTCCCTGATTTTTCTCTTAAATCTGGACGCCCCACATCTCCAATAAAAAGCGTATCTCCTGAAAACATAGCATGCTCATCGTTTTCATCTATAGCAATAATACTAATACTATCGGGCGAATGTCCTGGGGTATTTAAGGCTTTAAAGGTTATTGTGCCTAGCTTAATCTCATCGCCTTCATTAAAAGTTTTATGTGGGTATTCCGCGCCCAATAATTTACTTACATAAATATCGGCTCCGGTTTCCTTTTGCAACTGTAAATGCCCGCTTATAAAATCGGCATGCGGATGTGTTTCGAATATAATTTTTATCTGAGCTTTATGTTTTTCTGCAAATTCATAATACGGTTTTAAATCTCTAGAAGGATCGACTAACGCTATTTCATTACCACTGCGTATGGCGTAAGAAAAGTGTGCTAAAGGCTTATCTTCAAATTGTTCAATATGCATTATAATTAAGAAATTTTAAAAATGGATTTGACATGGGTTATTAGACCGTTATACGGAACTCTAGTATAACTAAAAAAAGGCAGTGTCATTAATCGATTTACAATCGATGTTATCCCGAATGCATAGGAACATCCTAAGGCGCCCCATGATTTATCGATAGTTAACACGCCTCTTTTTACTATTAATTAGCGGTCTTAATTACATTGATAATTGCATCTTTCTGTAAGACTCCAGATTCTCGCCACACCTGTTTTCCATTTTTAAACAACAGCATTGTAGGAACGCCTCTTACCTGATATTTTGAGGCTAAAGCTTGATTTTTGTCGACATCAATTTTTATAATTCTGACGTCCTCCCCCATCGTTTCTTTAACGTCCTTTAAAATGGGTGCCAACATTTTACAGGGTCCACACCAATCTGCAAAAAAATCGACTAAAACGGGTTGATCTTGATTTATTAATTCTGAAAATTTACTCATACCTAACTTTTTATTTTTATCCATAAAAATTACTCTACCGACGCGCGGTGCAATTCTTATAGGTTTTATGTTTATATAATTTTTGACTTTGTTTTAAAGTTACAAAGATTATTTCAAAACTAAAGTGACCTATGTTACAGTCTAATCAAGAGTGGGTCGTAAAAGCAGATTGATCTATTGCTAAAAGCGCTTGAGGGAAGGCATAAAATTTTATAGTCTTATCCGTATCCGTAATTAAAGCTAAGGCGGCTTGGTAATGCACATTAAAGTTAAGACTAAAGACCTTGACAATTGGTCTATGTAATTCCATTTGAAGCTTTATATAATGAACACCATCTGTTACGGGCATAGTCTTAAAATCATCATTAACCCCTATTCCCATGGCTTTCACCAAAGCTTCTTTCCTAGTCCATGTTTTATAAAATGTTTCAAGAGCATCGGATGCTTTATTAATCCAATCCTTTTCTTCTTCTGTACAAACGGTTGGTATGATATCCTTATACTGAAATTGTTGATTTACGAATTCAACATCTACACCCAATTCACAATTTCCAATGGCCATTATGGCATAATCTTCAGAATGCGACACGTTAAAATGCAGCGCCGGATTCTGCGATAGAAACGGTTTATGATGCTTTCCTTTTCTAAAATTAATTTCTGAAACATTAAGGTTTGTTTCGTCTGAAATCAACAATTTAAGTAAGGCTCTACAAATAACAAACCTATTTTTATCTTTCTTAAAATGATAACGTTCAGCACGGTCTTGCTCTGTATTATTCAATAACGTCCATAAGTAGGACATCATAGGCTCATAAGTGGAAAGCTGAATTTTAAACACTTTTATATCTTCAAGTTCCACCTTAGTTTGGTCTTCACTATAATTAGGAAGCCTTATCGATTTACAATAGACTGTTGTCATAATCCTGATCTTTGATCTAATACCTCTTGAAGTCGTTTGGCATAAACTTCCACATTAGGAGTCTCAAACATATCCAAATGATTTCCAGGAATCATATGTCTTTGTACCCCTTGTTGTGCAAATTTACGCCATCCTAGATATTTAAAATCATGCGCAAAAAACACATTATCTTCAGCTTTAAACAAATCTACACTAATATCTTGGGGTTCCATAACGTATTTCATACACGCCAAAGAATGCATGCGATCCATTTTCAACGTCCGGTTATGTTGCAATTCAAATTGTTTTTCATGTCCTAATTTAAGTCTTAGATAAATCCCTTCTAAACTTAATTTCAACAATCGCATTCGGCGTTTAAAATTCTTAACACTGCTAAACATATTCAGGAAAACATAAGCTTTTTGTGCCCATCCATATAGAAAGGAAGCCACGCGTTTCTTCTTAGAATCCCTATAAAAATAACTCGGAAACACATAACTATCAAAACTAGCGAGCATGCTCACTTCCCGACCTTTTGCTTTTAATTGCTTGGCCATTTCAAAGGCTATAATTCCACCCATAGAAAACCCTGCGATGGCATAAGGCCCATTAGGATTATTAACCTCCATTTCTGAAATATAATGTGCCGCCATAGCCTCAATAGCCTCTAAGGGTTCTGTTTTTCCATCCAAACCCTTTGGTTGTAGGGCATAAACCGGCTGATCATCATCTAACAACTTGGCCAATTCATTAAACACGTAGATTCCGAAGTGGGCACCATGAATTATATACAGTGGGGTTTTAGTTCCTTCTGTTTTCAGCGGTACTAAAGAATTCCAAGATTGTTTCTTATCATCTTTATCTATAAAAGCAGCTAGTTTCTCAATGGTTGGATAAAGCATTAATGCCGAAAGCGGCAATTTCTTTCCCGTTTCTTTTTCTAAACGCGTTACCACTTTAATCGCTAAAATGGAATGCCCACCCAATTCGAAAAAATCGCTCGTAATATTTATGTCCGTTTTATTTAATACTTCAGACCAAATCGAACTTACTAATTTTTCAGTAGCGGTTTGCGCCGTTTTAACTTCTGAATTTGAGACGGTCTTGGTAGAGGTCTGCAGCAGGGCTTTACGATCTATTTTCCCATTTAAGGTTGTTGGAAATTTGGTAATCAACCGGAATTCATGCGGAATCATAGGCGTTGGCAGTCCTTCTGCCAACTGTTGCTTCCATTTCTTTATTTGATACTTGGGCAGCTCGTCAATCTCATGAGACACAAAATACGTAACTAAAAGATCGTCTTCAACCACAACGACGGAACGTTCAATTCCTTCAAGATTTTCTAAAGCCTGTTCAATTTCTTCCAGTTCAATACGATGGCCTCTAATTTTCACTTGTTGATCTATGCGACCTAAACACATTAACTCTCCATTTGGTAATAATTGTCCTAAATCCCCTGTTCTGTAGAGTTTGGAGTCACTCTCCGTTTCAAATGAAGCGGTTATAAATTTTTCTTGTGTTAAATCTGCGCGTTTCCAATAGCCTTTAGACACTCCATCTCCACCAATCACGAGCTCTCCTGTTTGACCAGGTCCCATTAGCATGCCTTGGGCATTTACAATATAAAATTGCGTATTGGCAATAGGATGACCAATGGTAATTTGCGTATCTGTACTTAAAATTTGTTTGGTAGACGACCAAATAGTGGTTTCTGTGGGTCCATACATATTCCAAAGTTCATTAACCTTCGGAATTAACTTTTTTGCTAAACTCAATGGTAAGGGCTCTCCTCCACACAATGCTCTAATTGGTAAAGGCTGATTCCACCCCACGTCTAACAGCATCTGCCAGGTTGTAGGTGTGGCCTGCACCATCGTGATCTTTTCTTTTTTTAAGGCCTCTAATAAAACCCGACCATCTTTAACCATAAGCTCATCGGCTAAAACTAAAGTTGCTCCGGTTAATAAAGGAAGAAACAATTCTAAACCTGCAATATCGAAGGACACCGTCGTTATAGAAAGCAAACGATCGGCTTCTTGCATCCCAGGTTCGGTCATCATACTGAAAAGAAAATTCACTAAATTTTTATGGGTTACGACCACCCCTTTAGGTTTTCCTGTAGAGCCCGAGGTATACAGCATATAAGCGTTGCTCTGAACATCAATTGCAACATTTACAGGTGCCGCAGAAAAATTAGCGCCTTCTGCCAAAATCTCGTTTAAGATTAAAACCGTCGTCTCCGTTTCTAAACGAGACGCCAAGGCTGTGGTGGTGATTAAAAATGGAGCTTCAGAGTCGTGCAACATATAATTTAAACGCTGAATGGGATAACTTGGATCTAATGGAATATAAGCTGCGCCACATAGCAAGAGTGCTTTTAGGGTTACCATTAATTCCATAGAACGCGGTAAACAAACCCCAACAAAATCACCTGGCGCAATCCCTTTTGACCTTAAGCAATGTGCGAGTTGCTGACTTTGTTCTTCCAAATCCTTATACGTGATTTCGGTATCTGAAAATTTTAGAGCGACTTTAGCGCTATAGTTCTGCGCTTGCTGGGTTAGCAACTCATGTAAGGGCAGATTAGAATAGGCTGCTGTCGTCGCATTAAGTGTTTTATAATTGGTGTCATCCGTTTTAATAATCTCTGAAATAGCACGCTCCGGATTTTCTACAATGTTCTCTATGATATCCTCTAGAGCACTCATCATCTTTTTAATGGTCGATGCTTTAAAAAGAGAGGCGTTATATTGCCATTCTAAAACAAAATCATCTTCCGAACCACTGGCATTTAGAAATATTTCAAAAGCTTCATACGTTCTAGGATTAGCCTTTAATTTAAACGTCAAATCTTTAAAAAACACAAGATTACTCATCCCCATATCAATATTAAAAACCACAGGGACTAGTGGAATACGAGAAGGATCTCTAGCTATGGGTAATTTTTGAAGGAGTTGACCAAAACTTAATTGTTGATGATCATAGGCATCAAACATTAGAGATTTCCGATGTTTTAAATAGGCATTAAATGGCTGATCTAAAACCACTTTACTTCGTAATGGCAGTAAATTTACACAATGCCCAACAAGTTGTGTTTTTCCGGTTACGGCTTGGCCGGCTGCAGGCAATCCTAAAACAATATCATTCTGTCCTGTTTGCTGACATAGAAGCAATTCAAAAGCCGTCATTAACGTTGTTACAAAACTACTCCCAACCCGTACACCTGCTTTTTTCAGCTTAGCTAACAAGGCACTATCTAGAGGAAAATCTAAACGATCACTTTTATAATTACGCACCTCTGGTCTTGGGAAATCCGTTGGTAGATTGAGCTCAGGCACATTAGGCTGATACTGATTGAGCCAAAATTGTTCGGTTTCACGAAATGCATCACTTACTAAATAGTTTTGATGTTCGTCTGCAAAGTCACTGAACGGGATAGCCTCTGGAATTTCAAAATTCTCATGAGAACTATTTGAAGAATACAGCAACCCTAATTCTTCAATCATAATACCCGTGGACCAACCATCACAGATAATATGGTGTGCGGTTAATACCAATTGGTATTCATGTTGATTTAATCTTAGTAATCCTGCTCTCAATAATGGTCCCTTAACCAGATCAAAAACCTTATTGGCATCGGCTAAGATATACTGTGCAACGTCATCCTTTTTTTCGGAATCACTGCGTTGAGTAAGGTCCACAACCTCTAAAGGAACAGGAACCTCTTCTAAGATCGTCATAAAGCGTCCATCCGTACTAAAAATAGCACGCAAAGCTTCGTGCCTTTGAACCAGCTGTTGTAGCGCCTTCTCTAAGGCTGTTACCTCTAAATCACCTTTTAAAATAACAGAAACAGACTCGTTATACGACCTATTAGCGTCCTCTCCACCTAACCTACACCCAATCCAAATTTCGGCTTGCGATTGGGTAGCGTAAATGACCTTTTCAACTTTTGGTCCATCAAAAGGGTTGAAAGTGTTCTTATTTTTAGTATCAGTTGGTTGCAAAATCATTTCTATAAAACGGTTTGGGCGTGTGATTAAAAATTGTCTTTCTTATAATTCTATACGAAGAAATTCTCCGTCATTCTCTCCATCCTTAACAAACCATGCCGGATTCCCTTCAGCATCAATTCCTAAACGGGCATTAGAAACGGGTGGCTTATTCAATTCTTTTGTGGAATACTTTGTAGCATCATCTTGAGTACGCTCATGACCATTTAACTTGGTCTGCAGAATCCCAACAGCAACTAGCGCTTCAACGCTTAAAATGATATTCTTAATTAATTGATCTATATCCTCCTCAGAAAAAGCTTCCGTCATATAGCAAGGGAAACCATCCCAGATATGGAACCCTTTTTCTCGCATTAAAACAAAGACGAGTTCTGAATACGGAATCTCTTCTAAAAATTTAAGGCGCCATAAAGAACGGTAATAGGTGATTTCTATCGGAAGGCCATGTTTTTTGAAGTATTGATTCAACTCATTGGCTAAGCGTTCTGTTTTGGCTGATAGACCATTTTGAAGCGCAATGCCTTTATTTTTAAAGTGATTTAAGGACGCTTTTGCAGCAGCTAAAGCTAGAGGGTGACGTACAAAAGTCCCTGCAAAATAAGTCACTCCTATTTCTGGGAAAGAATCGTCGCCAAATTTCCAGAACCCACCATCTAGGGCATCCATATACTTTCTTTTCCCACATATTGCCCCAATAGACATGCCGCCGCCAATCACTTTTCCGTAAGTCGCGACATCCGCTTTTATCCCAAATATGGCTTGTGCGCCACCAGGATGCATTCTAAATCCGGTAATAATTTCATCAAAAATAAGAACCGTTTCCGAGGCTGCAGTGACTTCCCTTACCTCCTTTAAGAATTCAATCGGTTGAAATTCTGGTCTACGACTCTGAACAGGCTCTACAAGTACCGCTGCAATTTCATGAGCCCGTTCTTTAATTATGGCTAAACTTTCTTCAGTACCATAATCTAAGATTAACATATTCTGAACAGCCCCTGGCATAATCCCTGGAGCAGCAGGAAATGTTCTTAATTTTTTTGATCCTCTCACAATAACCTCATCATTAATTCCATGATAAGAACTAGAAAAGGCGACAATTAATGAACGACCAGTTACCGTTCTTGCAATACGCATAGCGCCTAATACGGCCTCTGACCCCGTGTTACATAAAGCCGCTCGATCATGACCTGTAAATTCACAAAGCAATTCACACACCTCTCCCGCTAATGGATGTTGCGGTCCAACCTCAAAACCTTGCTCTATTTGATGGTGTAACGCTTCTTTTATAAAATCGGGTTGATGACCAAATAAACAGGCTCCAAAGCCATTTAAAGCATCTATATATTCATTACCGTCCAAATCCCATAGGCGATTCCCGGACGATTTTTCAATCACCAACGGATAAACCAATTCTTTAGTTAAAGGTTTAAAACCAGACACCACTCTTGGGTCTGCCATTTTAGAACGATGGTGTTGCGCATACGCTTTACTCTTAGCCGTTTTCGTATTATAACGCATTGTTAAGTCCTTTAAGAACGCGCTTTGCGCATCACTTAAACCAATGGCTTGTTTATCGATTTTAGGCGAAGCACCAAAGGGTTTTTGATGCGCTTTCTTTTCTTCTTCTGTTCTTATATCCACATTAGTATTCACTAAAGGTGATACGGTTTTGCTTGACCTTTGCTCTTCAACTTTTGGAGGATTTGAAACCACTGGTGCAGGCGGAGCAATAGGCATTCCACCTCCTTGAAGTAATTGCAATTGTTGCCCTAAAAGCTGTAATTGTTGTGCAATAAGATGCAATGCCGGATTCTCACCGCCTTGAGGAACGACATAGGGATTCTGCGCCGTATTGCCCATAGGCGCTGATTGTGGCATCGGTGCTTGCTGCTGTTGCTGCACGGGTTGTTGTTGTTGTTGTTGTTGTTGTTGTTGTTGTTGAACAGGTGCAAAAGCTTCCGATGGTAATACCGCATCTAAATGCTCAGCCAACAAATTAGGTGACCCAAATTCATCATTAAGCTGTCTGAACGTTATAGGTACATTAAATTCATTTTTACAGGTAATAGCCATTTGCGTTAGTACTAAGGAATCAAGACCAAGTTCTAAAAAACTATGATTTGCTTCATTTTCTTCAATTTCAATTCCTGAGTTATCTTCAATGATCTCTGCTATTTTTTTAAGAAGTAAAGGTTTTCTCATAATCGTAGTATTGCTATTCGGTTGGGGTACATTAATGCTGTTGACTTCAATTTCAATAGGATTTATAACCGTATTTATCGTTGTTGCGGCCTCAACCACAGATTCTGCTACCGGTGGTTCTACCCAGCACGGTTTACGATCAAACACATAAGAAGGCAGCCAAACTTTTTGTCGTTCTTGATCCTTATAAAAAGATTTCCAATCGGGCTCTAAACCATTCAACCATAAATCGCCAAGGGCGGATAAGACGGTGTGATAGGCATTTTTGCCATCTTTAGGAACCGTTAAACTTGAAATAGAGGCTAATGATTTAAGTCCTTTCTTTTGCATTGACAAGGTTGTTAATGCACGACCAGGACCAACCTCTAGTAAAACAGGATCTTCCAATCCTAAAACCGTTTCCATAGCACCAGAAAAATTGACCGCTTCTCTCAAATGATTGGTCCAATAGGTAGAACTGGTTGCTTCTGCATCGGTAAGCCAATCTCCTGTGACTGTAGACACAACCGGCAAACGCGGCACATTTAGAGTCACTTTTTTAACTTCGTCTTCAAAAGCTCCCAAAACCGGATCCATCATTGTAGAATGAAAGGCATGACTCGTTAATAACAACATATTGGCAATACCCTTGTCATTTAGGGTTTTTGAAAACGCTTCGATGGCTTGATCGGGACCTGAAATCACCACTAAGCGATCAGAATTTATCGCTGCAATTGATAAGGTCTCAGGAATACTACCATTGAGACTTTCAATATTTGCACGTACCGATAACATACTTCCTCCAGGCAATGCACTCACTAATTTTCCACGAACGCTGATTAAATGCAAAGCGTCTTCTAATGAAAATACACCTGCTAAATGAGCGGCTACAAACTCCCCAATACTATGTCCGCAAAGTAAAGTCGGTTTTATTCCCCAACTCATCCAAAGTTGAGAAAGGGCATATTCTATTACAAATAAAGCCGGTTGGGTAAATTGGGTATCTTTTAATTGTAATTCGGCATCACTGCTATTAACCTCTGGATATATAATTGTTCTTAGGTCTAATTTTAATTCCGGTTTAAGTAACTCAGCACAATGATCTACAGCAGCTTTAAAAACAGTTTCGTTATCATAAAGCGCCTTCCCCATTTGTAAGTATTGCGAACCTTGCCCAGGAAATAGAAATGCCACCTCGCCAGGACTCACTTTTAAGCTATTGCTCTTAACAGCCTTAGATGCCTCAGAGCTTAATAATTCACTCGTTTCCGTAGCCTCACTAACTACAGCAAAACTACGATGCTGAAAAACTTCTCTTGTTTTATGTAACGAATAAGCAATATCTGCGCGTACGGTTTCGGGATTGTTTTGTATAAAATCTCCTAAAGCCTTTTGGTAGCCTTTTTGACTATTTTCTGATTTAGCCGACCATGTAAGGAGTTGTAATGGTCGTCCTATGTCAGATTTTTTTTCTTGGTTTTGGTAGTCTTCTAAAACAATATGAACGTTTGTACCACCAACGCCAAACGAGCTCACTCCTGCAATTCTAGACGAATCTGAAGTCCAATCTCTTAATTTATTATTGACATAAAATGGGCTATTTTCAAAATCTATGGAAGGATTCGGTGTTTCAAACCCTAAGGACGCCGGAATCTGACGATACTTCATAGCTAAAACTGTCTTAATAACACCGGCTACACCTGCTGCTGCTGTGAGGTGCCCTATATTACTCTTAACAGATCCTACAGCACAATATCCTTTAGTGTCTTGATCTCCAAAAGCCAAACGCAGACCTTCAATTTCAATAGGATCTCCTAAAGGAGTAGCGGTTCCGTGAGCTTCTATATAACTGACTTGCGAAGGTTTAATCCCTGCGTCTAATTGCGCACTCTTTATCGCTCCCGCTTGCCCCTCAACACTAGGTGCTGTAAAACTTCCTTTAGCACTTCCATCGTTATTAATACCGATACCTTTTATAACCCCGTGGATAATATCTCCATCGCGTTCAGCATCCTCTAAACTTTTTAGAAGAACCACACCAGCGCCATCACAGAACATGGTTCCGGTCCCCTTGGCATCAAAAGATCTACATTGTCCATTAGAACTCAACATAGAACCTTCTTGGTATAAATGACCACTATACATGGGCGATGTTACGCTAGACCCTCCCGCTAAAGCCATATCACATTGTCCATTCCGAATAGCTTCCACAGCCTGCGCTATAGCAAGTGAAGACGTCGAACATGCAGAATGTACGCTAACCGCAGGGCCTTTTAAATTTAAATGGTAAGCCGTACGTGTTGCGATGTAGTCTTTATCATTAGTGGTATTCGCCTGAACTTCCCCAATTTGACTCATTAATTTTTTGTTGGGAAACACATTATGTAAAAAATAGGTATTGGTATAGACCCCTGCAAACACTCCTATTTTACCATCATAAAGACTTGGCAAATAGCCTGATTGCTCTAAGGCTTCCCGCGCTATTTCTAAAAATAAACGCTGTTGCGGATCCATGGCCGAGGCCAACTTTGGGTTGAGTCCGAAAAACTTCGCATCAAATGTTCTTGCCGAAGGCACAATACCTCTAGCGCCAACATAAAGCGGATTATTACGAATCGATTCTGGAATACTTTTATCTAATTCTTCTGGTGTAAAAAATGAAATAGTTTCTTTGCCTTCTCTTAACACCTCCCATAATTCTTGGATGGAAGAAGCCCCTGGAAATCTTCCTGCCATGCCCACAATTGCAATATCAGTATTTGTTCGTCTTTTGTGTTTGGGTTTAGCTTCTGAAAAGGCCGTTTTATTCTGATCTCTATCAAAAAAATTAGCAAGTCCAAAAATCGTAGGGTATTGATAGATTTTAGTTACCGGAACCTTCACTTTTAGGCTTTCCGCAATTAAACTAGCTACTTTTTGCGTTAGGAGTGAATTCCCTCCCATTTCAAAAAAGTTATCATCAATACCGATCTGTGGAATATGTAAGGCTTTGCTCCAAATCTCTGCAATACGCTTTTCTGTAGTTGTCCTAGGCTTTCTTAAAAGTGGCGCATTAGACGGTCGTTGAAACTCAGGAACCGGAAGATTTTTTTTATCAATTTTACCGTTTGTTGTGGTCGGAAACTCATCAACCCACATTATTAATGAAGGGATCATATAAGCCGGAAGAATCTCGGAAAGTTGCTGACGTATGCTATTGGCATCCTTGTCCGTATGTTCAGACTCTATATAAGCCACAAGCTTGGCCTCATCAAAATTATGACTAGAAATTACACAAGCTCTTTTTATATTGGGAAGCGTGAGCATAGCCGCTTCAATTTCACCTAACTCAACGCGGTACCCTCCTATTTTAACTTGGTCGTCTTTTCGGCCTATAAACTCTATATTTCCATCTGGAAGCCATTTGGCCAAATCTCCAGTTTTATACATCAGGCTGTTTTCCTCAAACGGATTCGCGATAAAACTTTTAGCAGACAGTTCTGGTAAATTCAAATACCCTTTAGCAAGAGCATTTCCAGATAAATACAAATCACCGATCTCACCGATGGGCACTAATTTTAAATCTTCAGAAAGAATGTAGGTTTTTGTATTAGGTATTGGCCTTCCTATGGGTAACAAATTACCATAATTATCTTTTGGGTCGTACTTATATAATAGAGAGGTTACAGTGGTTTCCGTAAGACCATAAGCATTATAAAAGTCGCATATTTCACTTAAGCGTTGCGCTAATTTAATGGAACAGGTTTCACCCCCCGCAACAATTCTTCTAAGTGTTCTTATTTGTGATAAGTCGGCAATTGTTTCAAGATAACTAGGAGTACTATTAAGGTGCGTTATGGCATTTTTCTCAATAAAATCTAGAATTGTATAATCTTTAATGGTTTGCTTATCTACAATAATCGTGGTGGCGCCATTCAGTATGGCTAAAAAGATTTGTTCTATAGACGCGTCAAAAAAATAATTAGAAAACTGTAATATTCTATCGGTACTATCTAAGCCGTAATTTTTAGTCTGAAAGGTGATTAGGTTAACGACAGATCTATGTTTAATCATCACACCTTTTGGATTCCCCGTCGTCCCAGAGGTGTACATAATATAGGCGAGATCATCAGGTGTATTGCCAATATTTAAAAGTGGAGTGTCATCGTAGTCTGCTATAGAATTTCTAAACGTTGTAAGTATTGAATCATCAATAGTGAATTTACAACTACTATCGGTTTTAATAAAGGTTTTACGAACAGCTGGAGCTTCAATATCAATAGGCACATACGTGGCACCTGCCTTTAAGATTCCTAATATGCTTATTATAATCCATTCGCTTCGCTCTATCATGAGGCCAACAAAATCGTTTAATTCTATAGAATGCTTAGCAATTAAATATTTTGCGAATTGATTTGAAACCGCATCCAATGTTTGATAGCTGATTTCCTTGCCTTCAAAAATGACAGCGCTATTATCAGGAGTTTTTTTTGCCTGATTTGAAAATAAATCTACAATTGTTTTATCGTTAGGAAATTCAGCGTTAGTCTTATTAAATTCCCCTAATGAAGCAAGTATCTCTGGTTGGGTTAAATCCATAGTATGACATTATAATGTATAAAGAATTAGGCATTTAGCGTGTTCTTTAATTCAATTTGTATTAAATAGAGAATATTATGAGGGGTAGACTAAAGTTAGTACTAATATTCATTTAAGTAAAAACTATTAGTCATAACACATTTTTCTCTGTTAAATAACACCACACATATGTCCTGCAAAGTGATTTTTTTTCACAAACCTGTTTTTGATGCTGAATTTCATTAATCGACTGACTTATAACGACCTAATATCTACGTTTGTTTAGGCTGATTTAACAAAACAGAATATTGGTTATTTTACGTCTGAACATCGCCGGTATGCTGCAGGTAAACTCCTCGGGTTTGAGATAAATTAAGGGAAAATGAAAGAAGATTTTATACTAAGTATACCTTTAGACGTACACTTTTTGAACAAACTTAGAACTTAACAATCGCGCTACTGCGATATAGTTTAATCTGAATTTTATTTTATCACCGACTTTATACTTTGTGGTATTCGCTTTGGTCTTGTTATCACCTACATCAATAACCACCATATCCGAAGTGGCCCCTACAAATTGAAAGGTATCTTCAGCTTGCAAATCGGCTCTATCAACATCTAATAAGCCGAAGTCTAAAATTGCTTTATAAGATTTAAGCGTCTTATGATTGTTACAAGGTTTTATAGCAGATCCATGACTATCCTCTGCTGTATGACCTCCTGGCAGGATCTCTTTTTCTATAAGCTCAATGATATTTGCATAAAATTCAAAGGTATCTTTATGTAAGCCTTTAAATTTCTTACCTTCTAAAGGACAGATCCCTAAAAATGCAGCTTCACCGACCCTAAAGTGATTGATTGCTTTGGGCACTAAATCGGCTTCTAATAATGGAAGTGTTATAGACGTTCCTCCCGATATAAATTTCAGGTTTTTATTGCATTTTGAAGCCACAAGCTCTTTACTTCGATCTAATTGCATTAACTTATTATAGCTTGGCTCTACCCCAAACATACATCCTAAATTTGAACCAATGCCAATAACTTCGATATGCGATAAGTCAGCAACCTGTTGATAAAACGCTTCTACATCGTCATTGCTAATCCCTTCACGCAACTCCCCTAACTCTATCATTATAATTATTTTATGAATGATATTTTTTTTCTGGGCAGACGCATTTAATGCGGTAATGGTAGCAACGGAAGTGTTTAAGGAAATATCTGCATAGGCGATAACCTCATCGATATGGGTTAATGCAGGAGGATTGATATAAATGGTTTCTAAACTGGGATAGACTGCTTTTAGTTTTTTTAGACTCTCTAGTTTAGAATCACTAACCGACTTTATATTTTCAATAAGATCCTTAGTTAAAATGGTTTTAATAAATGTGTCATCTCCGGAAAACACTTTGGTCACCAAACTCCATTCAATATTATGCGTTTTAAAATAATCATTTAAAAACTTAATATTGTCTTTTATTTTTTCGGAATGTATAATTAACTCTGCCATTGCAATGTGTTTTTATCTAAAAATTGAAAAGCATTACTTATTTAATACATAAGCGACTTCAGCATTTTAGATGCCACAACTTTTATTTTTCTAATCGCATTTCTAAATACTTATTGGTAAATCCTAACTTTTCATAGAGCATTTTAGCAGGATTATCTTTTTCGCAATGCAAGGCTATACTCCCTTCACAATTACGAATTGCATACTCCATTAATTTTTGTCCGAAGCCTTTTCTTCTATGGTCTTTATGGGTTGCGATATAGACCAAAATATTCTCTGGAATATATTCATCCATTCCGGTTTTATTAATCACTACAGCGCCTACAATCTTTTCGTCCTCTTCCATTACAAAGACATATCCTCCTAAACTGGGACGATCTTTTACCGCATAGTCAATGGCCTTTTTTATGGCCGTTATAGGGTCACCGTATTTTTCGAGATGGGTAAATATAAAATCTGCAACACGCTCCCTTTCGGAGGCGTTTATTTTGTTTAAAGCGTCATATGTGGTTGTCTTCATTTTCTAATTATTAGGTTAGTTTTTAACAACTTTTAAAACCTTTTCATTCAAATTGCTATTCTGAAAATTAGGCTTAAAAGTTTTTCGCCCCTACAATTCTTATCTTGTAAGGGTGTCCAGCTTCATTTTTTGCATCTGAATACCAAACATTGAATTTCTCATCTTTAAAAAGCTTTTCGTAATTATGAGAAAACGACCCTTCTACACCATAGACTTTAGAATTTGGAGACGTTTCATAATTATGTGCTGCATCTGTGGGTTCTATAGCAAAGAATATAATAGATCCTAAAGCATTTAGTTTTTCGAAAAATGCGGTTAATTGTTGTTGTGTAAAATATTCTAAAACTCCTCTAAAGGTTAAGAATACATAATTACCTTGCTGCTGCTGTTCTAGCCAATCGAGAACATCACCTCCAACAAATTTCAGCTTAGGATTATCTTTGTAATTTATTTGGTTAATTTTGGTTTGTTCCTTACTAAGATCAATGCCAATAAAGTCTTTTACACTAGGAAAAGTGGTTGATAAATAATTTAAAACACTCCCATTACCTGTCCCGATCTCTACCAGTTTATCAAATGCCAAAGGCGCATTTAATATTTCAGCATTAAGAACCTCGAGTGTAGCCTTATACGCTGGCAAGTGAACATTTTTCAAATTAGCTTCTGTATTGTTTACAAAATCATCGCCTTGTTTGGCCCAGTAGGTTTTATGCAGTTGCGCTAACTGCTCGTAGTCTTCATTTTTTTCGATGTTATTAAGAATAGCTCTTCGCATTAAACGCTCTGATAAACTTAAATTATCGCCCAATACTAAAGTTAATCCTTTTTCGGACAACTGTTTTACTTTTTGAGGACGTAAAGCCACGAGCATACGCCCTACAGTATTTGTAAGAAACCCCACGAAAACAGACCTAATTTTTCCTTTCATCTTAAATTAATATTGAACAATAGTTATGAGCGCTCTAATTGCAATGTTTTCTTTTTTTTATGTTTTATAAGGTAATCGCCGCCCCAAAGTCCTAACATGGTTAAAAAATAAATAATTCCGAAGGTCGTATATGTAGGCGCACCACCATTGGTTGGTGAAATAGGAAAAGACACCAAGGTTAAATTCACCATAGATTGTAATAGCAGTACACAGAGGCCACTTTTGGTATGGCTATAAATAAAGGCACACATACCGGCCACACCGAACATAAAAATAAAGGCTGAAACAATAGGTATTTCAGGCAATATTCCCTCACCCAATAGAATTACAGGAATAAACCACAAGGCCCAGAATACAGCAACAATCTGACCGGCATAAAATGGTTTTATATTTTTTGATAATTCGCGAATACAATAACTTACCCAAACCACTTCTCCAAGAAAAGCCCAAACAAAGAAAGCGATATAAGCCCTAAGCGTTGTGATTTTGATGGTAATAAACGTATCTACTTCAACATCATAATAAACACTTTTTAAGACTAAAGTTATAAGTGCTATAGTCGAGGGAAATATTAAACTTAAGAGATACCATTTTGGAGGCACTTTCCAAGTTAACATTGGTTTAAACAAATTAACGACGCCTTTGAGGCCTCGGGTGTAGAGCAACAAACAAATTAAAATAAATAAGAGGATACAAAACCGACCGGTATTATATATCGATGCTGAAATCAAGCCTTCTATTCTTGCCTGAACAAAGGGTACGTTTACCAAAGGGCAAAGCACTAAAAATATCCAAACTTCATATTTTTTTATAAAATCTCCCATACGTTATCTCCCATAATTATTGCTTCATAGTTTACAACCTGCAAATTCATTTTGCACCAAACAATTCGAAATCAAAAACTTAAATTCAAGTCAAACTCCGATAATGGAAGTTCAAAAAAAAGTTTAACAAATCAATATATTTCCTATGAAAAGCGAGAATTTAGGCTGAGTGACTAAGAATCAATTCGCAAGCAAACAATCTTCGCATTTTTCAATACCCCAAATCAATTCTAAGCTGAATTTTTGTTGCATTTAGATTAGCAAATCCAAAATCCTGTTGTACATCTTAGTTTAGCGCCTCGTAGTCTCAAGCGAAAGATTATCTTTGAGCCATATATGGATTCACTCACACAAATTGTTTTAGGAGCCGCTGTTGGCGAAGCTGTTTTAGGTAAAAAAGTTGGAAACAAAGCCTTGTTGTATGGTGCTATTGCGGGTACCATTCCAGATTTGGATGTTTTTGCGTCTCATTTCACCGATACGGTGACGGCCTTAGCCATTCATAGAGGCTTTACACATTCCATCTTATTTTCTGTGCTCTTTGCTCCCTTATTGGCTTGGTTGGTCTCTCGCTATGAAACTTATAAAGATTTTAAAGGTTGGGCTTGGCTCTTTTTTTGGGCTTTAATTACACACCCTCTTCTTGATGCGCACACCACTTGGGGCACACAGTTTTTCTGGCCTTTAGAATTGCGATTAGCCTTCAAAACCATTTTTGTGATAGACCCTTTATACACCTTACCTTTTTTAATATTTTTAATTCTAACCATGTTTCAAGGTCGAACCACAAAGAAAAGACGTCTTTATAATGGTTTAGGGCTTGGATTAAGTACGGCCTATTTAGCAGTCACCTTTATGTTGAAGGATGTGGCTCAGACCCAATTTAAAGCGGAATTAGACAAACAAAACATCAGTTATAAAGCGCTAGATACAAGACCATCCGCTTTAAATACCATTTTATGGAATGCCAACGTAGACACTGAAAATACCTACTTGCTAGGACGCTATTCATTTTTTGATACACAACCCATTCAATTTGAAGCCTACCCTAAAAATCATCAGCTGTTAGGCGATTTAATTCAGAATGAAAAAGTACAACGTATGATTGCCATTTCCGAAAGTTGGTATACCATAACCCGTGAAAATGAGCAGTTATATTTTAACGACTTACGCTTTGGTGTGTTAAGTATGGAACCGCAATCACAAGACTTTGTATTTAAATATTTAATTAGCACCGATGCCTCAGGAGAAGTGTTCTTTACGGAGCAGGAAAAAGCAACACGACAAGGTAAAAAACTCATTGCCGATTTATGGGAACGGCTTCAAGGGAATTAAGACAGCGCTTACTTACCACTAAACCACTTAAACTCATTGGTTCTTATAACATAACCAATCCTGATCATACTCTGTGATTGTTGGTAGTCTAAGAGGCCTTCCGCTTGCCCTACATACCACTCGAGCATGAGGTACTGATTAGAAATATTATTGTCAAAAGGATTAAAATAAATTCGTGTACGCACGGAACCTTTCCCTTCAAAATTAAGTCCTTTTCGTAATCTTAAATCAAAAATAAGTTTATCCGGTTGGTAAGTATGTGAAATATTAATTTGCCCTAAACCTACGTATTCTAATAGATCTGGGTTCCCTTCTTTATAAGCAAAAGGCAACCAAGCTTTAAACGTCGCAACGGTATTTTTAGCCACATTGGTGGTGTACTCTGCACTAATCCGGTTCCAGCTTCGCGAAGCAATACTATCTCTACCATTAGATTCATGCTCAAAAGATAAAGTCCCAATCCCTTTCAAGCGATTATCTTTTCCATAAAACGCCTTTCCTAAAGCGATAGACGGATTAAAATTAATATCGTTAAATGGAAAGGATTCAGCATAGATATTCCAAAATGACTTTTGGGTATAGGTTAAAAATAAATAGGTATCTAAAGGTAATTTACTTCGCGTTAAGATCTGCTTAAAACTAATTTGATATTTTGCATTTGCCGTTTCGCTATTAATGCCTCTATTGGTAGGCACACCTGTAATAAAGTAATTGTCCTTATGAATAGAAAAATAAGGTTGCTTGGCTATTGAGTCTTCCAAAGCTTCCTTGGTATAGGCCTGAGAAAACACCGATGTGCCTGCTAAAAGCATAAGAATTAAACTATAGGTGTTGCGAATTACTGGGTTAAAGATTGTTTTAAACATAGAAAAACGAATAAGATAAAAGGGTTGATTTCAGGTTACAAATTTGCGTAAATCTATTGAAGATGCTTAACTCATGTCGTGCTAATGTGAGTCTATTCCCTAAACTGAAAGGTCATTAGAAAGGCTATAGACCCATCATTTTTTCGTAATTATAGCAACGAAATATTGATTTGAGCACCTTTTCTATTTTTTCTTTAATTAACTTTAATAGCATATCATTATGCCATGGAGCTTTCAATATTATTGGTTTTTATCATTATCGGTTTAAGTATCATACTCTTTGTTACTGAACTTTTTCCTGTTGATAAAATTGCCTTTTTTATCATTGTTGCTTTGGCCCTTCTTCAACTCACAACACCAGAGGAAGCCATTAGCGGTTTTGCCAATCCGGCCACCGTAACTGTACTTTCTTTAATGATTTTAGCGGTAGGTCTTGAAGAAAATGGCGTTATCCAGTGGCTTTCTAATGGCATTAAAAAGTTAAGAGTCTTACCGCTCCTCTTGCTTACACCAGCCTTTATGATTATTTCCGCTAGTATTTCAGCCTTCATCAGCACGACAGCCGTGGTAATTATTTTTATAAAAATCATTAATAGATTATCCATTGCATATGGGTTTTCATCCTCACGTTTGTTAATGCCCATTTCATTTGCAGGAATTTTAGGCGGAAGTTGTACCTTAATGGGAACCTCAACAAATTTAATTGTCAATGCTATTGCTCAAGATCAAGGCGAAGTAGGGTTTCGTTTTTTCGAATTTTCAGGTTATGGTATTGTATTTTTCACCATTGGATTGGTGATTATGACCATCGCTACTCGTTTTCTCCCGAAAAACAAAAAAAGTAATTTATCCTCGGATTACGATATTGAATCTTACATGTTTACCATTAAAGTTAACGAAGATTCCCCATTTATTGGACAACAATTTGGAGCTATTGATTTTTTAAATGCTGAAGATTCTAGAGTTTTAAAACTAATTAGAGATGAACAAGTTATTAATGATCCCGGAAAATACATTGAATTGAAAGCTAATGACAATTTAGTTTTAATGAGTAATCTAGATAATTTTCAATCCTTTCTTAAAGAAAATGGATTTGTTTTAAATGAAAAACGTCAGAAGCAACATATTGAGAACTTTAATAGCGGCGACCAAGACCAAAAACAATCTGATGTCACTTATATTGAAACCCTGATCCTTCCTGGTTCTAATCTTATAGGAAAAACCTTAAAAGGTTTAAGACGAATTTCTTTTGAAGGGGCTTTCCCCATAGCCATTAAAAAACGTCGCAACTTAAGAAACACCAAAGAACGTCTACTACGTAAAGACATTGAAGACATCAATTTAAAACCCGGCGATCGGGTCTTGTTAGAAATGCAAGAACACAAAATATCTGACCTTTATCATATTGAAAATATTGCCATTTTAAATGAACATGATTTTAAACCTCAAGTCCCAAAATCTAAAACCATAACCGCTTTAATCATTTTAATTGCAGTAATAAGTTTAGCCGCCACAAGTGTGCTTTCTATCTTAACAGCCGCTTTAGCAGGCGTCGCCGCTATGTTATTAACGCACTGTATAAAACTAGAAAGTGTCTACCAGAAAGTGAATTGGCAAATTATAGTCTTATTAGCAGGTATGATTCCACTAGGAACCGCTATGACTAATAGTGGTGCCGATATTTGGCTCTCCGAACATTTATTAACATTAATGGACAATCAGAGCGCTACGGTGGTTTTAAGTTTAGTCTTTGGCGTTACAATTTTATTATCTGGAGTTATTTCTAACAATGCTACAGCTATTATAATGACGCCAATAGCTATTGCTGTTGCTAGTGGTTTAAATTTAGATATCAAACCTTTTTTACTCGCTGTAATGTTCGGTGCAAATTTTAGCTTTTTCACCCCGGTTGGCTACCAAACCAACACGCTTATTTACGGAACGGGCGCCTATAGGTTTAAGCACTTTTTGTATATCGGAGGCTTATTATCCTTTACCTTATGGCTGGTAGGCTCCTTAATGCTCTCTATAGACTTGTAATTTAAAACGGAATCAAAAAATACGAATCAAAAATTAAGAGGCATTTTTAAGCTTTTCGTTCTGTGCTTCATTAGCCAATTGACGTCGCATTTGCTTTACCGTTAAGGTGCTTCCATCATGACTCCAACCTGGAGGTCCAAAAACGTACATCCATTTATGGTACCAATTTTTAGATTTCTTCATATCCTCCCAAATGTTCTTGTATTCATGAGTTAAGATCACAAATATATTGTAAGAATTTGGAGGTGTAGACACACCATATTCAATGTCAATAGACTCATCAAGTTCTTTCCAAGTACCAAAAATTCGGTCAAAAACATTAAGAAACCCGCCATGGTTTTTATCCATATACTCCAAGTTTCTTGCATGATGTACTTGGTGCATAGTATGAGTATTCAAGATTTTTTCAATGAATCCCATTTTCTTAATATACTGGGTGTGCAGTTGAAATTGCCATAGCGCCTCAATCCCCAAACACACCACAAGCATTTCTGGCGGAAACCCAATCATCACAATCCATACATAAAACAAAGGCTTATAAAAAATAGTAAACCAACCATTACGCACTGCCGTACCTAAATTAAAATTATCTGAAGAATGGTGCACAATATGTGCTGCCCAAAAGAAACGCACCATGTGGTTTTGTCTATGAAACCAATAATAGGTGAAATCATCTAAGAGCATACAAATCACCCAAATATACCAAACATACCCAAAGGACTCGTATCCCATAATATTGGTACGCACGCCATTAACCATCGGATTAAAAAGGTCGTAAGCAAAATTAAAAATCACGACGATTGACACCGTTTTGATTAAGGCACCAAGTATGGCCGATCCCACACCAAGAGAAACACTAGAAATTAAATCTTTCCAATGGTATAGCGACTTATTATCATCTAAAACTTTACTGTATGAAAGCTCTAAGGCAATAAGACCTAAAAAACACGGAACTCCGTATACTAAAGGGTTAGTAATGTCCATTTATTCTATTTTTAAAAAAAGGCTGATTGGTTAATTTGTGTATGCATTAAGACCCTATAACGTAGTTTAATACCCCGTATTTAGCGTCTTTTGGTTATTTTAAGAGCGTGAATATACAGCATCATGCATAGAAATCCGAATTTTACACCTAGGTTTTCTTTAATTCTGAAATTCTTGATCTTTAATCGATACCTTAGAGTAAGTTAACCGCATTGACCTTTTATTATTTTATATCGGTGCCATTTTTAACACAATTTTCTTATTTAAAACCTCGCCCTTGTGGCTTCACTTTTCCTAATTCAACTTAAAAAACCTCTAAAATTGAGTCTTATTTCTGTTAAACTGCTTAAACGTTTTATCAGCTTTACATAGGCTTTATTTACAATATTAACCGAAATATTTGTAGGATTAACCTTAACCCTTCATTTCATGTTAAAAAATACTTAATTGGTCAACGGCTTACTTTGTTCGCCTCAGAGATTATTAACTTAGACCCTCACCGAAAACCCATAAACATGAAAAGTAAGTACCCTGTTTCACGACGCGATTTTATTAAATTATCAAGTATGGCAACTGCCGGAGCCATGTTTTTACCTTTCGATGTAAGTTTCTCTGATAAAGCACCCGCTGCAATGATGAGACCTTTTGGCCGAATGAAAAATAAAGTAACCACATTAGGTTTAGGCGGACAAGCCTCTATTCAATGGACGCCAGATGATGTAGATCCGGTAGCCATCATTGAAAAAGCTTTTGACTTAGGCATTAATTATTACGACACCTCTAATGTCTATGGTCCTAGTCAGATGTATTTCCATAAAGCTTTTGAGAATTTAAACCTTATACCAGGAAAACCCAATTACAACAAGAAATTAAGGGAATCCATTACCTTAACAAGTAAGACTTTAATGCGATGGGGAAAACCAGGTTGGAAAGAAATGGAAAATGTTAGAAATAAATCTAACGGCGAGGATGTAGAAACGGCTGCACAAGATATAAAACGAACCATGTCTCAAATATTTGGTGATGGCAAAGGCAATTACCCTGAAGGGTCTTATGTAGACATCTTTTTAGTACACAGTCTTACAACTATAGAAGAGGTTGATGTGCTTTACAAAGGTTTAGAAACACCACTTCATCCCGATGAAAATTGCGGTGCTCTAGCCGTTTTAAGAGATTACCGAGACGGCACCGACCTTACGGGAACCAACCCGAAAAATGAAAAATTAATAAAACATATTGGTTTTTCCGGACATAACAATCCTGAGGCCATGATAGACATGTTGCAACGTGACGATTATGGTTTATTAGATGCCTTATTAGTGTCTATGAATTCTAATGATCACCTGTATTTTAATATGCAACATAACGTTATTCCTCTGGCCAAAGCTAAAGGTTTAGGCGTTATAGGTATGAAAGTCTTTGGAGCAGGAACCATGTATAATGAAGTTCCTGGATTCTCTAGAGACCCTGACCAAATTTATAGAAAAGTAGGATCGCCAACCTTACCAAGTGATAAACTCATAGAATACGTCTTAACCTCTGAAGGCATTGATACCCTAATTATCGGAATTGGACAAATTGATGACGATCCGTTAAAGTGCCAACTGACTCAAAACTATTATGCTTCTCAAGTAAAACCAAACGCGATGTCCTTAGAAGAACGCAAAGCGATAGAAGTAAAAACAGCACAAGTCTCTGGTGGTCGTACCAATTTCTTTCAACTTGATAATGTGGGACTCACCCCACCTAGAGCGGTTAATCAAGTTGAGGTAGACGGCAAAACCAGACTGACATGGCAAACGGCTTATGCGGGTGCCAATCCGATTTCGCATTACGAAATTGTGAGTAACGGAACCGTTTTAGGTACCGTAAAACACCAACCCCAAGTATTAAAACGCCAACCCTTTGTATTTGAGAGCAGTCAGCTGAATCTCACTAATATCACCGTTAAAACCGTAGATTCTGAAGGGAATAAGGCCTAAATCTAAAATCGCTTAAGCCCAAATGGCCTAAGTAAAAAACAGCATAACATATGTCTAAATTAGCTTTGCTAAAACAATGGTTTAAAGACCATAAAGGAACGGTTACAGCCTTTTCTGGAGGTGTTGATTCCTCTCTAGTTTTGTATGTTTCAAAATTAGTGCTTGGGGATGCTGCTTTAGGCTTAATTTCAAATTCTGAAAGTCTAAAATCTAAGGATTTTAAAGTGGCCACGGATTTTTGTAAAACCCATCATATTCACTTAGAAGTCATTAAAACTTCAGAATTAGAAGACCCGAATTACACCGCGAATCCGGCTAACCGTTGTTTCTTTTGCAAAACCCATCTTTACGAAGCTATGGTAACTATAATTCAAGACCGTTATCCCGAGTATACCATTTTAAACGGTACTAATTATGATGATTTGGGGGATTACCGCCCTGGCTTAGAAGCGGCTAAAAATCATCAAATAAAATCGCCCTTAGCGGAACTGAATATTACCAAAGCAGAAGTTATTGAAATGGCCAAGGCCTTAGGTTTAGAAACAGCTTCTAAACCACCAAGTCCTTGTTTAAGTTCAAGGATTCCTTACGGTACAAGGGTTAATAATGAACGCCTAAAGCAGATTGAACACGCCGAATATGTTCTTAATCGCTTCGGTTTTCAAAATGTAAGAGTTCGTTATAAAGGCGAAGAAGCTTCCGTAGAAGTCCCTATAAACGAACTAGAAGCCTTAAAAAGTCAATTCAACCCCATTACAGAAGCCATCAAAGCCATCGGATTCTCTAAAGTGACTTTAGATGAAGAGGGATTTGTTTCTGGTAAACTAAATCGTGTATTAAATGAATAAAGCCTTTATCATTGATGAAGATAGAAAACGCCGATTAGGTTTTGAAGAAGTCATCTTCGGAGCCTCAAAAAGCGTGGCATTACTTTCAGATTTATTGAAAGATTATGTTGAAAAAAATAAAAATGTATTAATCACAAAACTACAAGCTGAGAAAGCCAAACACTTATTAGAAGACTTTAAAACGGCATTTTACGATGATGAGTCTGAGATTTTTATGCTCTCTCATCATGAAATTTCTGATGAGAGCCCAACGAGAATAGGAATTGTTTCCGCCGGAAGTTCAGACATCGGTGTAGCCAATGAAACTTATTATACCCTGGAATATATGGGTGTTAAATCGGAAGTTATACATGATGTCGGCGTAGCTGGCTTACAGCGATTGCTCGATCATTTAGAGCATCTAAAAACTTTCGATATTTTAATTGTTGTTGCAGGTTTTGAAGGCGCTTTACCTACAGTTGTAGGTGGACTTCTCCCCCAGCCTATTATTGCTGTACCAACTTCGGTCGGTTACGGCACTGCCAAAGCAGGAGAAACGGCGCTGCATGCCATGCTGACTAGTTGTGCCAATGGTATTACTGTGGTTAATATTGATAATGGTTATGGAGCCGCCATGAGTGCTTTTAGAATGTTAAATCTTATAGAAAAATGAAGACCATATATATAGAAGCCTTTTCGGGCCTCTCCGGAAATATGTTTTTGAGTGCGTTTAGTGAATTACTAGGCGATTACGACCAGTTATTGGACCTTCCAAACAAATTACATTTACCTGATGGTAAAATTGAAATTAAACAGGCCGATAAAAACGGAATTACCTGCCAATATGTGGAGGTAATTGATTTAAATGACCATCCGGATTCAGACTCAGACGCCACAACGCATAACGGTCATGACCATTCACACAGTCATGAGCATTCTCATGAGCACGATCACCATCATACGCATGAGCATTCTCACGAGCACTCTCATGAACATCATCATGGTGCACATCGGCATTTAAGAGATATTCAACGCATCATAGACCATGCGCATATCAGTGCTAACTCCAAAAAAATAGCACATGAGATATTCTTGATGATCGGTGAAGCGGAATCTAAAATTCACGATATGCCCTTAGAAACCATTCATTTTCATGAAATCAGTGGCGTCGATTCTATTATTGACATTGTGGGTAATGCCGTGCTTATAGACCAACTCAACATCTCCAAAGTCTATTGTACTCCGATTTGTACGGGGTTTGGAATTGTAAAAACACAACACGGTATGTTACCTGTACCTGCTCCGGCTACTGCCGAACTTTTAAAAGGGATGCCACTCTATCCTGGTAACGAAGAAGGTGAAAAAATTACACCAACAGGAGCCGCAATTTTGCGCTATTTAAATCCTGATTTTAAAACGAAGGCCTATACGCCATTAAAAACAGCCTATGGTCCTGGTAAAAAGGATTTTCATAACGCTAACGTTGTCCGAATTTCATTAATTGAAAATGACGTTGAGAAAGACAATTACTTACAATTAGAAGCTTCTATAGACGATATGTCTCCAGAATATCTCGGTAACGACTTTCAAGATGGTTTATTGGCCGTTGGAGCTGTAGATTTTAGTATAACCCAACAACTTATGAAGAAAGGCCGTTTTGCCTTCTTATTACGTGTCTTACTCCCTAAAGACGAATTAGAGGCGGTCTCTAATTATCTTTTTGATAACACGAGCACTATTGGACTTCGGTATTTTCCGATTCAAAGAATAGAGCTGCCTCGTGTCCAAGAAACAACGACTACCGAATTTGGTGATATTGCGATTAAAAAATCGACCACACCAACACAACATATAAAAGTAAAGCCAGAATTTGACGATGTGCAACGACTGGCTAAAGCAAACAACCAAACCGCTTATCAAGTTATAAGTAAACTTAATATTAACTCTTAAAACTCTCAAAACGATGAAAAAATCATTATCAATTTTAACGCTCGCTATCAGTTCTCAAATTTTATTAGCCCACCCAGGGTCGGATCATCATTCGCATAGCTCTTTTATTGGAGAATGGGCTTGGTTACTTATTCCGGCTATTGCTTTAGTAGGCTTGGTATGGAAATTTAGTGCCAATAAAACGGCATCAGAAAAAAGTAAAAAATAACCTTCGTTCATAAAAGTTAATAAAAGCCCTTAAAAATCTTAAGGGCTTTGCTTTTTTTAGGCTGAATTATAAGAATTTTCTAATGAATTAAAAATTTGGCTACAAAACCACTTAGTCTACTAGTATAGAATAAGATACCTTAAAAAAGGGTTCAAAATCATTTTAAAACGAATTCGGCTTTTTCGGCTATATCCCTAAGAAAATTCAACTTTAGCTATATTTTAACCCTGCTTTATATGTTATTCAACGGAATAATTATATTTTCGCCTTTCAAATTAAAATTTTTAACAGAAAGAACATATGAAAGATCTTATCGAAAACATCCAAAGCACAATTGAATCATTTCAAACTGATGCTAACTTACAATTAGAAAGCGGTAACAAAGCAGCTGGAACTAGAGCAAGAAAAGCTTCTTTAGCTTTAGAAAAGCAATTAAAAGAATTCCGTAAGGTTTCTGTTGCTGAATCAAAAAAATAAAAAAAATACACCTCCCCTTTAATTTTAAAGGGGAGGATTTTTTTATCCCCTTTCCTAGACTTTATCTTAAAAGTCCTGACTATAACTTGATGATTCTTTCAAAGTCTATAGTCCTTTAAAAATTCCTTTTTATTTCTTTATTTTATATCTTACTGTAAATAAGCCTATTGATTTTTATTACAAAATCACTTTAAAATTCTAGGGCATTTAATTAGGATTTGAATATAAATTATTTATATATTTGCACCCGCTTACCAAAATTGCGAGAGTAGCTCAGTTGGTAGAGCGTCAGCCTTCCAAGCTGAATGTCGCCGGTTCGAACCCGGTCTCTCGCTCTAAAGATTTCTTAGGAGATCTTATATAATTTGAAATATTGAATTCAAGTATTGGGGAGATACTCAAGCGGCCAACGAGGGCAGACTGTAAATCTGCTGACTACGTCTTCGCAGGTTCGAATCCTGCTCTCCCCACTATATTTACAAGCCGTTTACTTTAGTCAACCTGACTTTATTTATTTGAATAAAAATTTAATTTCGTAGGCACTAAAATAAAGCAAAACGGTTTTTATATTTTGAAACACCTTTAATTAAAGCAATTTAATTATAAAACGCGAGAGTAGCTCAGTTGGTAGAGCGTCAGCCTTCCAAGCTGAATGTCGCCGGTTCGAACCCGGTCTCTCGCTCTAAAGCAAAAAGACTTCATAATAATTATGAAGTCTTTTTTTTTGCTTTATACTACGTTATAAACTAGGCGTATTTAAAAGGCACTTCGCTATCTACCTCATCAAAATTACGTTGAGATACTAATTTGTTCTCTAATGGCTCGTAGATTTCAGATTTCATATTGCTACCATTAAATTTAGAGGTCCAATACACCAATTTTCGTAGGTTAAGATTCCTAAAGTCTTCGGATACTTTTTCAGAAAATTCACAACCACTAATACTTAATACGTCTAGCTGTGTTAATGAAGCCAATTCTACCGGCAAAACCACTTGTTTAAAATTATTTATTCCTAAAACACGTAGATTTTTTAGATTCGCAATCCAAGTTGGTATTTTTTCCTCTCTGTTATGTGCGCTGATAAAAAGTGTTTCTAAATTTAATTTAGAAATCGATTCAGGATATGCGCCTCCATTTTCATCCAAGCCTTCTAACCAAAGGTGTTTTAGAGAACTCCAACGCGATATGGCTTCAATACTTTCATCGTTAATCTGATCACAATGTATTAGTTTTACGGCTTCAATAATGTCTACGTTTAAATTATCTATGGTTTTAAGCGCGACACTCTGCATTCTAAATTTCTTAAGCTGAGGCAATGTTACCGCAGGAAAAGCATCAAAACCTTTGGCTTCAAATATCCCTAAAAATTCAAGGTTTGGTGTCTGGCTTAATAAACGTTCTAAAGCTTCGGTAGTTCCGTTATAATCATCAATTCTTAATACTTTTAAATTGGTGTGTTTAAAAGCCGTTAATGCATTGTTATGTTCTGGATTGGCTTTTTTGAATGTGATGTTAAGCTCTTTTAAATTCACGAAGTTTTTAAGTAAACTACCTAACTGACTCACATCACTGGTAAAATCAAACGATTCAATTTTTTCTGGATGCCTAAAGGTTTCAAAATTTAAAACATTATTGACGTCATTATTTCTATGTCCAAGATTAAATTTAGCCGCGCTAATTACTGCATAAAATTCCTGTAAGTTAAGAATTGGTGTAGCATTAATTTCCATATTAAACACATCAAACGGTTCTGTTCCTGCTTTTATGCCTTTAATTTCAGAAATAGTCAAATTGGTAATCTTCTTTGGCAAGCAATCGGTATTTACTACTAAGGCACTCGCATTTTTAATGGTCAGGTTTTCTAACTGTGCTATTTTTGAAAACACATTTGGAAAAACTCTAACCGCTAATTTTATATCTTTAGTATGCCACTCTTTAAATCTGTATAATTCGACATTTTTAAGTTCTGTACATTGCTCAACCCCTTCAAAAAGCCAATCTAATTTATGCTCTAATTTGTAATTAAGCGTTGTTAAATTTTTGAATGCTGCTAATGATGTTTTATGTGAGGTTTCTGGTGCTTCACAATCTACTGTTATCGTCTTTAAATTAGGGAAAAATGAAGCATTGTCTAACACAAAATGAAGTAGTTTGGGCGAATCTATTTCTATAGACTCTCGCAGACTCACCTCTGTCATTGGTGCAATATTTATATAGCTATTGCCAATTTTGGTCACTAATTTAGGTCTAGACGCATCACCAAAAAACAAGGTAGCGGATATGGAATCTATTTTAGGGGCATTAAGCTCAAAAAGTTCTAATTTTGGTAAATCTTCAAATCCATTTGGTAAGTTATCTATGCTTTTAGATAAAACCTGAAACTTTTTTAGTTCCTTTAAATGGCTCACATCTTTAGGTAACGCTGTTAATTCATTTAAGTAAAACAATTCTATACGCTTTAAAGATGCAGGAAACACGACTTGAGATAGGTCTTGCACGCCTACATAACGTAGTTTGAATACCTTTAGTTTCGTAAGATTTGTAAGCCAATTAAAATCAGTTAAATTCATATTAGGAATAATCTTTCCAATCCAATAATCACCTTCAATACGTATTTTTTTTAAGGCTGTTAGCTGAGACATTGTACTTGGAAACCTTTTTAAACAAGGCGCAACAAGCTTTAGTTGTTTTAAATTTGATAAATTACCAAAATCCTCTGGTAGTTGTTCATAATCACCTTCTAGATCTAATTCTTCTAAAGACGTTAATTTTGATATCTCATTAAGAATACTATCATATTTATTACCTTGTCCTTTTAGATGAATTTCTAAACTTTTTACGCCGTTAAATCGTCTTAATATATGTGGATGTTCTAACAAGCGATCTAAAAAATCTGTCGAAGAATGAAAAAGCCATAGTTTTGATCCTCCACCAATTAGGTTATGTAGTTTAAGAAGATCTAAGTCTTCAGATAGCAATCCATATTCTAAAATAGAAATCATTCTGGCTACACGCTTTCCTTTTTGTGTTATTTTTTTTCGACTTTTAAAAGCTATTTGTAAAGCTTCTGGGGCTTGTTTTTTTATGATGTTAGCACACTCTGTTCTATTTTTTTTATTAGATGTTGCTTTTGCAATCACAAAAATTTCATAATAAAAATCCTCAGGAAAGTTTTTATACTTTTTAATGTCTTCATAATACTCATCCATTGTATAAAACTTGAAAACAGGTGTTTCTGTTGGCTTTGTCATAGTAATCGTTAATTTTTTGGGTATAAATTTCTTTTGAAAAAAGGGTTTTAGATTGCGGTACGTTGTGCTTAAATTTCTTTAGCAGTAGAGATTGTATTTTTCATATCTGTTATCAAAATCCTCTTTTAATATTTTATTTCCAGCTAATGCGTAAAATTTAGACGATTTCATATTGTTTCCATTAAATTTTGAATACCTGTAAATCAAATCATCTAAATTCAAATTCTTAAATTTATCAGACACTTGTTCTGTAAAATCACAGCCTCTAATGCTCATTATTTTTAACTGGGTTAATTCGGCTAATTCTTCTGGTAATGGACAACGATAAAACTGCTCTATTCCTAGAACTCGTAAGGATTTCATTTTCCCTATCCATTTTGGTATTTGTCTTTTAGTTAAAAACCCATCAATAAAAAAGGTATCTAAATTTAAGTCTGCAATGGTCTCCGGGTAGGTTTCAAGATCTCTACTAATGCTTTCTAACCAAAGGAATTTAAGCGTTTTCCAATGCGATGCCGTAACCATAGCATCGTAACCAAAATTGTCACACGATAAAACTTTAAAAAGTTCTATGTTGGGCACTGTTAAGTTTTCTATAGACTGTATATCATCGCTATAAAATAATTTAAGTGTTTTTAGTTTGTTTAAAGTAACTTTAGGTAAGTCTGCAAGACCTACACACTCGTAAATTTCTAAAAATTCTAGATGAGGCGTATGCTCTAATAATAACTTAATAACACTAGTGTCACCATTAAAATTTTTAATGGTTAAGTTTTTTAAATTATGGTGCGTATAGGCGGTTAAACCATTGTTTTGTTCGGCATTATCTTTATTAAAATCAATGGTTAGTGATTGTAAATTACAAAGTGTTTTTAATGCCTTATCTAAGTCTTTTACATTACTATTAAATATAAAATCTTTAAAGCTTTCAGGGTCTTTAAAATTATCAAAATCTAAAGTCTCATTTTTAACACTGTTTACATCGTCTAACGTAATTTTTTTAGCACGTATTACCGAATAAAATTTTTGCAATGCGGTAATAGGTGTACCTGCTACTTTTATATGATTTACCTCAAAACCTTCAACACCTGGCTCAATGACTTTTATATCTGTAATGGTAAGACTGTCTGTCTTTATAGGTAAATAATCTGTATTTAAAACTAGTGCTTTTGCACTTTGTAGGCGTAAGGTTTGTAAATGCTTTACTCTAGAAAACTCTTGAGGGAAATTAGTAACGTCAGCGTTCGTTATTTCAGCATCAGCTCCATTATATAAACCATAAATAAAAACGTCTTCTAGCTTTTTACATTCGTGAATATCCTCTAAAACCCATTCTAAATGATGCGCTAACTTATACTTAAGGTTTTTAAGTTTTTTAAATGCAGAAAACGTATGTGTACTTCTTCTTTGTGGTGCTTCACAAGTGATTTCTATCTCTTTTAAATTAGTAAAAGACAAGGCATTATCTAATACAAAACTAAGAAGCTCTGGATGGGTGAAAACGATTCTTTTTAGCTTAGTTACAGGTGTTTCACCATAAGGCATAAACTCAGTATACAAACCTAGTAAACGTTTAATATTTGGTCCAAAAATAAAAGATGCAGGAACTTCCTTTAATTTAGATAAATGAATAACTTCTAAAACCTCTAAGGTTTTAAATTCACTCACAGATGCAGGAAAGTGTTCTAGCTCCCTCATACCACTTAGCCTTAATTTTTTCAATTTTGGCAAGTGACCAAGTGTTTCTGGTAAAGCGGTTATATTTTCTAGCCTAAAAAACTCTAATTTTTTTAAACTTGCTGGTAGCTCTACATCAGAGAGGTCTTGTACCGTAAAAGAACCTATTTTTAAATGCTTTAAACTTGTCAATTCTTTAAGCCAAGTAAAGTTAACTATGTTAGGGTTAGGCTCGTCTTCACCATAAGGAAAACTCCCCCTAAACTCCAACTTTTTAAGTGCTTTTAACTTGGTTATTCCTACGGGAATCCATACCAAGTTAGGTGCTGTTAGAATAAACTCTTTTAAGTTAACTAATCGCTCTAGTTCTTCTGGTATGTATTTATAATCAATTTCAAGCTCAAGTTTTTCTAATGAGGTAAGTTGCGTTATGTTGTTTACAACGCTACTAAAACCTTCTTTCTGTCTAGAGGTGCTAATTGTTAATTCTTTAATACCATTAAACTGACTTAAAAGACGTGGTGTGTCTATAAAAAGTTGAACCACTTCTTTTTTTGAATATGTAATGGAAAGTGATAAACGCTTACAAACAAGTGTGTATAGTTTACAAAGGTCTAAGTCTTCTGAGAGTACGCCATACTCTAATATAGCAATAAGCTTCTTGTCAAAAGAAGAAGAATCTTCTATTAACGTTATTTTTTTTCGACTTTTAAATGCTAATTGTAAAGCTTCTGGCGCCTGTTTTTTTATGATATTGGCACATTCGGTTCTAATCTGCTTGTTTTTAGTAGATTTAGCAAGTACAAAAATCTCGTAGTAAAAATCTTCAGGGTAATTTTCACATCCTTTAATTTTTTCAAAAGATGTTTCGTCTTCATAAAAGTTGAAACCAAGTTCGTGTGTAGCAAATATCATAAGGCAGTTTAATTTTGGTTTTACAAACCTATTTTAAAACACGGTGTTATTTGTCACTGTATTCTGTGATATTTAAAACGTAAAAAAGGCCCTTATAAAAATCACTAAATACCGTGAGTTTAAACAAACAGATTTCTTTTACCTTGCCATCAGTAATTCGGTTTGTTCAGAAAAAGACAAATTATTGTTAATGACCATAGTTAAAAATATTTAAGAGATATGATCCCTATAGAAGATGCTAGAAAACACTTAGAGCAATACGCAAAACCAGCCGTAGACCGGTTTGAATTTCGTGCCTATTCTGAGCCTTATCGTGTTTTAGCAAAAGTACTTGGAGGTATAGAAAAAGAGAAACGCGTCTATTATAATCAGTACGATTTTATTGCCGCCTTTGAAGATCCATTCAATATAAATCCTTGGACCACACCAGAAGGAATGCGTTTAGGGATGCAATTATATGGTGTTATTCAAGCGCCATATTTAGCTGCAATGTGGGATTTTATAAACACCTTACCGTATCAAGATTCTTATAACAGGCAGGCCTTTAGATCGCGAGATGGCGAAGATGTGATACATAAAAAAATAGTCAGTTTTAGAGCATTTCTGAATTCCAGCAGAATGGGATTTGGTGGCTTATCTTTGGTAGAACACTTTCAATACAACACGTATTTTTCAGGGAACCAAGACCTTTTTCTAGCCATTGTTTTACACAATGCAGAAGGCGCGTTTGATGCCTTGCTAGACGATATTATTCAGGGAGAAGATGAGATTGGTGGCGTCAGTTCAGATACTATCAAGGCCTTGTTGTATTCCGAAGAGGAAAAACATTGGGAAATGGTTGCCAAATTACTACTTGCAGCGCAACGTCAAGAAGGTTTACGCCAAACCATAATAGAAGCTTTAGATAGCTGTAGCCTTGCTGCGTTTAAATATATGTTACAGGTTATTATAGATAATGACTTAGCCCGTTTTAGTAGTGTGAATAGAGCGGTTTGTACTTGGTTTAATTTGAATTGGGAAGCGCCTAAAAAAGCGCTTATCAATCGTATATTAACACTTGCGCAATCTTTAATTTTCAACTTAAAAGAAGTAGATACTTATTTAAAAAGTAAAGATAATATTGAAGTGCTTGTTGGACTTTGGGCCATTGGTATTTTAGATGTCGATACAGCCAATAGAAAAGCCTTAGACATTGTATTTGACCACGACGACCGAAATAAAAAGATACTCGCCTTGTATTTTATAAGTCAAACCGATAAAACAAACGATGCGCTAGTCCCTTATTTTATAGAAAACATCGGAAAAGATTACGCCTTAGACCATTGGATGGCGGTAAACTTACCAGAAACGTCTTTAGATGATACCACTTTTGAAAAACTACTTACTGTCGCTAAAAATGCCTCAGAAAAAGGAAAGGTTTACGAAAGTAAAATATTCTCGTGGTGGAGTTTTATCCCAAGGTCAGATTATTTCTTCAATTTTATAATGAATAGTGCTACACAAGCACAATTAGAATTAATGGCACCTGATTTTGAAGACTTTCCTTCAGAATTTAGAGAGGCTTATTTTAGAAAGGTATTCCCTAAAAACTACAGCTATTCATTATACTACAACAAAGAACAAATAAAGCACAAAGTAGTATTAAATTACGACCAAAATTCTTGGAAACGCGCTTTAGCAAGACGTGCCATTTACAACAGAAACGAACTGGTAATGGCTACAGGATTAAGCCTGTTCTATAAAATGCACTTGTACGATACCGAATTAGAGATTATTGAAGATTTATTAAGGCGAAAAAGTAAAATGCTACGGACCTCGCTAATACAGTTATTAATAAACTTACCTGTAGATACTTTACGCCATAGCACCACTAATTTAATTCAGGCTAAAAACATAGAACAACGCATAGCCGCTTTAGAAATTTTAACGATTTTACACGATAACAACAGACAATCTAATTTTACTGAAGAGCAAATAGCGCTTTATAAACAGCGACCTAAAATCACTAAAAACGAACAAGTTTATCTTGATAAATTTTCTGACAATACAGAAGAATACAACTACAGTAATGGTTTTGGAGCTATAGATTATGATAATTTATCACCACTTTACATCCCACAGTCGCATTTTAAAACCAAGACCAATATTTTTGATAAGCTAGGAATTACCACTTCCGAGGCTTCTGGGTTTAAATTCAAAGATTTTATTGATGTAAAGAAAATTGTGACTCAAGTCAATCAGTTAATTAATTTGGTTACAGAACATCGCAATCACGAATATCAGATGTTAGCTTATGATGGTGAAATGCACACCACGTATCTTAATAAAGGGGTTCACGATATGAAAAAGTTAAGTGAAGATGCTACAGCTTTAGAGGAGCTGCATAACATACCACTAGCCGACCTTTGGATTTCTTGGTATGAAAAAAGCGAGCTTAACGATTTTGAAATGTATTCGGTTATTCGCTACATCAATAATCGAGAAGCGCCTTTTGGAGCCTATACCATTCTTCAGCCGTATTTACAGCAATATTATCCAGATTTGGCGGGCTTAAACTTAGGAGAAGTAGAACGCTATTATTCAAAATCTAAAACCTATAACAAAATTTTAAAACGTTTGTTTTGGGCTTTTGCAGACCAAAGAATCGTGGGCGATTTTAAGTTTAAGATGTATGAGGATATGATTGCTAATTTCCCTGATAAACATAAACTCATCCAATTTCAAGAGCAAAGTACCTATTACAGCACGGTAACTCATAATTGGACAACCATAATTCAAGAATACACGCCAAATTTTGGTTTAAATCATCTAGACCAATTAACCAACGAGCAACTGTATAAGTATTGGGCGATTCAAATGTATTTATCGGCTCAAAATATGGAACATCCTAGCGAGGCCACTACCATTAAAGTGCTTACGGAAGAGAATATCAATAAGAGAACCTTAAAGTTTCCAGAGGTAGAAATCACCTTAAAATTATACAAAGCCGGTTTAATAAATGATGACGATTTATTATTCCAATCGCTAAACAACCATTCTATAATGAGCATTATGGATGGTGGTTTTAATTACAGAATGAACTTTAAAAAAGGAATAGAACGTAACAGCATTCCAAAACACGTGTTTCTACCTTTAAAAACCAACCTACTAGAAACAGAATTAGAACGTGGTGATTTAGCAACACCGGCTTCTGGGTATATTAGTAGTATTCACCGTGTAGAAGGTGTAGATTATGTGTTTCGCGTTTTAGAACGTTTAGGAAAAGATACGTTTGAGCGTGGTTATAGTTATTATGGCGATAGTAAAAAATCAAAATTCAGTACCATTCTTAAACGAACGGCCTTTAAAGACACAGAATCTTATGCCGATTTTGCCAAACTAGCCGATACTTCTAAAGTGAGTAAAAAACGCTTGATAGAGTTAGCGTGTTACGCTACCCAATGGGCCAATGTTGTGGGGGAATATTTAAAAATTGAAAACCTTGAAAATGCCGTTTGGTGGTTTCAAGCGCACGCTTCAGAATATATGAATAGTGAAAAAGAAACCATTATCGCACGTTATTCTAACATTCCTAAAAACGACTTTGCACTTGGTGCCATAGATATCGATTGGTTTAACAAAGTGTACAAAAACTTAGGAAAAACCAATTGGAAACTGCTTCACGATGCCGCGAAATACATTACCGATGGAAACGGACATAGACAAGTAAAACTCTATTCTAGCGTGATGCTTGGTGAAGTTAAAATCACCGAAACGCTGAAGAAGATTAAAGACAAACGCGATAAAGATTATGTGCGTGCTTTAGGCTTAATTACGTTAAGTAAAACCGTACCAGAAAAAGATTTATTAAAACGTTATAACCTACTTCAAACCTTTTTAAAAGAAAGCAAACAATTTGGGGCACAACGTCAAGAAAGTGAAGCGACTGCTGTAGAGATTGCATTAGACAATTTATCTCGTAACGCTGGGTATAAAGACCGTGTGCGTTTTAGTTGGGCAATGGAAGCCAAAGCCACACAAGCCATTATGGAAAACGCGGTAGTCACCATAGACGACACGGTTATAGAACTTGGTATTACAGACTTAGGTAAAACCACAATTAAAGTCACCAAAGCTGGTAAAACTTTAAAAAACATACCAGCAAAATTGCGTAAAGACAAGCAAGTGGTCGCTTTAAAAGACAACAAAAACTACCTATCTAAACAATACAGCAGAACGCGTTTATCACTTGAAAACGCAATGGTTAATGAAGATGAATTTTCGGCGAAAGAAATTCACGAGTTAATGCAACATCCTATTGTAAAAGCAATGTTGCAAAACTTAGTATTGTATGTGCCTGAGAAAGAAATTTCAGGATTTTACAACAATGGCGCGCTGGTAGATACCGATGGTAAAGTACAAGCATTGGCAGAAGACGATGTGTTGCTTATTGCACACGCCTCTCATTTACATCAATCAGTGGCTTGGGACTTGTATCAGAAATATGTGTTTGCCGAGCGCATAACACAACCCTTTAAGCAAATTTTTAGAGAGTTGTATTTAATCACGAACGACGAGCGTGAGCATAGTAATCGTTCTGAGCGTTACCAAGGACACCAAATTCAGCCTAAAAAAACCGTCGCATTATTACGTGGTCGTGGTTGGACGGTAAGTATGGAAGACGGATTGCAAAAAGTATATCACAAGCAAGGTTTTATTGCTACGATGTACGCGATGGCAGATTGGTTCTCACCCTCAGATACAGAGGCACCAACCTTAGAAGTGATTCAATTTCATTCTATAGACAGCTATAAAAACATTCCGCTTACAGAGATTCCGCCAGTAATTTTTAGCGAAATTATGCGCGATATCGATTTGGTGGTAAGCGTTGCCCACGTTGGTGGTGTAGACCCAGAAGCCAGCCATAGTACAATGGAAATGCGTGCTGCATTGGCCAAAGCTTCGGCTCAATTATTCAAGCTTCCAAACATCACGGTTAAGGAGCGTCATATTTTTGTAAAAGGAACTTTAGGCGAATATACCATCCATTTAGGTAGCGGTTTAGTCAGCAAAAACGGATTGGCATTATCCATCATTCCTGTGCACAGTCAGCATCGCGGACGTATGTTCTTACCTTTTGTAGACGAAGACCCAAAATCGGCAGAAATTATTTCAAAAATGAAATTACTGTCAGAAGATAATAAAATCCAAGATCCAACAATTTTGGCACAAATTAATAGTTAATAGAATCATTAGGGCGTTACCTCGCTTAGGCGAGGTCGGGCTTTCTGTTGCAAGTCCTCGTGCTATCGCACTGTGGGCTTTCCACGACAATCCCTAACGCAAAAAAAATCCGTATACCAATGGAACTGACCTTACAACTAAAAAGATTAGGAAAGAAAAAAGTAAAAGAAGTGCCTTTTACCTTAGAAGCGCATCCTAAAAACCTAGAAGACTTATTAATTGGTTGTGTTAAACATCAAGTAGAAGCGTATAATAAAAAACGAACCGAAGTCAACGTCATCGGATTTTTAAGTCCAGCCGAAATACAAGAACAAGCCCAAAGTGGTAAAGTCGATTTTGGAGAAATCACCAACACAACGCTAGCTAATCATCAAGAAGCTATAGACAATGTGTTATTAGCCTTTAAAGACGGATTATTCGTGGTTTTTGTAGACGATGAAGAAATCACCGATTTAAATGCACCACTACAACTCACGTCTAATAGTGTCATTGCTTTTATCAGGCTTACATTTCTAGTGGGCACCTATTGGTAAATGGTAGCTATGGAAACACTTAAACACGACTTAGCAGAACAAATCACGAATGAGCATTCGGTGTGGTCAACATTATTAGCGAATACTAATTTTGGGAATTACGCTTCAAGTTTCTGGAACGTTACTCTAAAACCAGAAGAGGTTACGATAAACCGAGATGAGAACACCATCACATTTGAACAAGCTAATTTTCAATTTGATGTAGAAGCTGGATTATCTTTTGGTGATGACCATTCCCTATATACAAAACAAGTTTCCGGACACGGCACATTTCAAACTATAGATTCTAAAACTATTCAACTTAAAACTTTAACTTTAGATACCGATTACAAGTACTAAATAAACAAATTCAAAATACAAACATCATGAAAAACTATTCAAACGCCATTATTTTTGGAATAGCCATCGTTGCCGCTTCCATTTTTTTAGGAAAAGCCTATACCGACCGAAATAAAAAAGACGGTGAAATTCAAGTTACAGGACTAGGAAAAACAGATTTCTCTTCCGATTTAATTGTTTGGGAAGGGAGTTTTGGATCTACAAGTAGCGATTTAAAACAAGCTTACATCTCTCTAGAAGAAAATAAAAGTATTATAAACAGCTATTTAGAAAAGAAAGGAATTCCAACTGAAGAGATTGTCTATTCTGCTGTGCAAACCCGACAAAGAACCAAGCAATTATACACTATTAATGGTGATTATGCAGGCGAAGAATTTGTTGGTTATGAATTGACACAATCTTTAGAAATTAAATCTGAAGACGTCGATAAAATAGAGAAAGTCTCTAGAGAAATCACTGAATTATTAAATCAAGGGGTTCAGTTCTATTCGCAAGCACCACGCTATTATTACACCAAACTAGCCGATCTTAAAATTGAAATGATTTCTAAAGCCACTGAAGATGCCCGATTACGTGCAGAAAAAATTGCAGAGTTTTCAGGAGGCGAATTGAGTGATTTAGAATCGGCTAAAATGGGAATCTTTCAAATTACAGGACAAAATTCAGGCGAGGATTATTCTTGGGGTGGTACGTTCAATACGAGTTCTAGAGAAAAAACAGCTTCTATTACCATGAAATTGGTTTATAAAGTAGACTAATCCCCTACTCGATTTATATGTTAAAAAAGGTATTCTTATCCATGAGAATACCTTTCTTTATATCTGAAACTGACGAACAAAAAATCTTCAATAAAGCGAAGTAAAACATAATGGTTGAAATTATAAAAGCAAACGCCACGCATTCGGATCTCATTGTAGAGATCGGAACTCAAGCGTTTAGGGAGTCTCACGGACATAGTGCTTCTAAAGCCGACATAGAAACTTATATTTCTAAAACGTATAATAAAGAAGCTATCCTTGAAGAATTTAACAACGAGAAAGTCCGTTATCATCTTATTTATTGTGATGGTGTTATTGCAGGATTTTCAAAAATTCAATTAGATACGAGCAACAAAAACATAGCGGATTTAAACATTACGAAGTTAGACCGCCTCTATCTTTTAGAAGCCTTTCATGGCAAACGATTAGGCGCTAAATTGTTTCAATTTACTATGGAATTATCAAAGAAACTGGATCAAAACGGTATTTGGCTTGCGGTTTGGACAGAAAACCAAAAGGCGGTAAAGTTTTATCAGAACATGGGTTTTAAGATTGTAGGCGCTTTTGATTTTAAAATATCTGAGACGCATAGCAATCCCAATCATATTATGTATTTAGAATACTAAACCAATGCAAAGTGCAGGTCTAGAAACGGTAACGGATAATTCTTCAAAAAGAAATTTTATGCTCCTGACTGAGTTTATAGAAAAGAAAGACAACCAATACCTATTTAAAGGCATAGGCGACACACGGAGTAACGTCATCATTGAAAATTATGTGGGTTAATTTTCAATTGTGTTATTAGACTGTCCGCAGATCAATTCAACCTAAAAAACCATCCTTATCACAGTTCATCAAGAGATTCTTATCCATAAGAACCCCTTTAATTTTAGGAAATACCTTACAATTAATCTATTTAAACGAAGAATTGCATCTATAAATGGCTGAATACCGTGATAAAAAAAACTTACTGTTGCGCTAATTTTGTCCAAGACAAAAAAAAATAATTATGAGTAATACCATTTACGGACCAGAAAAAACACCAGAAGAAATAGCTAAAATAGTAGAGCAAACTGAAAATAGCGATCAAAAAATCTATCCTATTTTAAAACCTGGCGACTGGGTTGGATTAAAAGCAGGCGCGTTGAGTTCAACTTTAATTCCGTCTGAAGATGGTGCTGAAGTTGTAATTGGTTACGGTATGGATACACCAGACAACTTTGTGTTTTTAACCAAACAGCATTTAGAAACTATGGATGCTAAGCAAATTACCCAAGAGGCTTTTACCAATTTAGAAGCTTACGATACCGATTTCGAATTTGTTGAAGCTCTAAACAACAAAGCTCTAGCCTCTAGTGGAAATGATTTTTCTAGTGAACGTATTCTTTCTAAAGCGCATATGTTAAAAGCACATGCTATGTTAGAAGCCGAAGAATTATTAGTTTCTATTCCTAGACGTACCTGTATGATGGTGATGTCTAAAACAGCCGATGAAGATACGGTGAACAAATTTGTTTACTTACACAACCATACTTGGAATGACGACAGCTTTGGAAATGCTCCTATTATCAACGCACTTTTCGTTGTAAAAGAAGGTAGCATTGTTGGCCATATTCCTCTATAATTTTATAGTATAAAATATTGAAAAAAAGGCGTTTTAAGTCGCTATTTCGTTTCAACAAAAAAAAGGTGTTTACGTAACGTAAACACCTTTTTTTTTAGGCCTAAAATTCACCAAAATTCTGCCAAAAAAGCAAACCACTAAATCTTCAAATGGCTGAATACCGTGATTAAAACAAACAAGTGTTGCGCTAATTTTGAAATAAATAAAAAACAAATAATATTATGAGTAATACCATTCACGGACCAGAAAAAACACCTGAAGAAATAGCTAAAATAGTAGAACAAACTGAAAATAGCGATAAAAAGATTTACCCTATTTTAAAACCTGGAGACTGGGTTGGATTAAAAGCAGGCGCTTTGAGTTCAACTTTAATTCCGTCTGAAGATGGCGCAGAAGTCGTGATTGGTTACGGTATGGATACGCCAGATAACTTTGTGTTTTTAACTAAACAGCATTTAGAAACTATGGATGCTAAGCAAATTACCCAAGAAGCCTTTACAAATTTAGCAAACATTGATACAGGATTAGAATTTGTTGGTGCTCTAGACAATAAAGCAGTTGGTGCTAACGGAAACGATTTTTCTAGTGAAACCATTCTTTCTAGAACACATATGCTAAAAGCACATGAAATGTTGGATGCGGAAGAATTATTAGTCTCTATCCCAAGAAGAACGTGTATGACTATTATTTCAAGACAAGCAGATGAAGATACCATTAATAAGTTTGCGTATTTACACAACTATACTTGGGAAGATGATAGTTATGGAAACGCCCCTATCACAAATTCATTTTTTATTGTAAAAGATGGTAACATTGTAGGCCATATTCCATTATAATTTAAATAAGTAAAGACTTATAAAAAAAGCATTCTTATCATTAAGAATGCTTTTTTATACGTCCAAGTTTATATAATCAAGTCTAATAACTAATTTATGACAATTCGAAATAGCTGAATCCCGTGATAGAAATCAACGATTGCTATTCTAATTTTGTATTAATAAATAAACACACAACACCATGAGCAGTACACTTCAGGGACCAGAAAAAACAACAGAAGAAATAGAAAAAATAATAGAGCAAACTAAAAATAGTGATCAAAAAATCTTTCCTATTTTAAAACCAGGAAATTGGGTTGGACTAAAAGCTGGAGCGTTAAGTTATAATTTAATAAATACGGATGCCGGACCAAAGGTTGTTATTGCATACGGTATCAATACACCAGATAATTTTGTGTTTTTAACGCAGCAACATTTGGGAACTATGGATAGTAAAGACCTTGCAGATGAAGCATTTAGAAATTTAAGAAATTATGAAACTGAATTCACCTATTCTAAAGTCCTTCAAAATAAGGTTCTAACCTCTAGCGGACACGATTTTTCAAGTGAACGTATTCTTTCTGAAGCACATATGTTAAAAGCACACGCGATGTTAGAAGCCGAAGAAATATTGGTTTCTATACCAAGACGAACGTGTATGATGGTCATTTCTAGAAATGCTAACGAAAAACTACTCGGCGCATTTTTAAGCTTACACAAAGATGCTTGGGAAGACGATAGTTATGGCAATGCGCCCATCGCCAATATTCTTTTTACGATGAAAGCAGGCCGAATTACAGGCCATATCGCCTTAGATAGTATAACAAGAAATGAATAAAAAATAGCTAAATCTTGTTACTATTTTCTGTATCAATTTTAAATTATCAGCTAAACTACTAAATATTTAAATAGCTGAATACAGGGATAAAAAAAACTATATGCTTCTTTAATTTTGTAGTAAATCTATAAGGTGTAGCATTATAAGTATAACAAATTACTGCCACTTATATCTCTTTATCTCGTTGGTTGTAAATAGCGAACGATACATATTTAAAAAACTAAAAATTGAAAAATCTAGACTTCAGCATTAACGGTAGAGTACAAAATTTAATGGTAGACATTTTTGAGGCTATAAGTACCCAAAAAGAAACCGAAATAAAAATCAGTGAGCTTTTAGATACCCGAAGCATTTTTGAACTCATTTTTGAAATTGTAAGAACCTCTGGTTTTTATAGTGAAGACGAAAACTTCAAATTAATAAAAGCCTTAAATATTGACACTGATGAGGCTAGTACAGAAGATGCGTTATTCAATACTTGGATGACTATGGGCACCAACCTCAACACCTCCAAAACTCAAGAAGAATTTAATGCCAAATTCGCTTTGTTTGTGCCAATTATTTTAAAACGCATGGAAGCGATTAACCGTATGTCGGCTTAATAGTTCATTACATTTATAGACCTTATAACCACCAATCGTCCAAAACAACACTATGAACATAGAAAAATTAATTAAAACTCGGGAGCCTTACCAAGAAAGATTATTTGAGAGTTTCTTAATCGAAAACATAAAGTCGTACGAGGAACTTATGGACGTTTATCAAACTTATAAACAAAATCATCCTGACAAGACTGTAATTTTAACCCTTGATGATTTAGGTCAAGCTGAATATACCAGTGGTCACGCTTGTGATTACAATTCTCTGCTAGATACAGACGGTTATGATTTATCTGGACTAGATGAAGCGTGCTATGATGAAGATAACGAGCATTTGGGGCATCTTTCTACACCATCAGAATATTTTATTATCCGAGAAAACTTTTTGAAACAAACAAAAGGGATCGATTTTAAAACGGTTTGTGAAAAAGGCATAGACAATGCTGAAGACGATGTTTTAGATTTAGAAAACATTAATGAATCTCCATTAGCTTTTTTAGACCAACAGATTATCTTGAAAATTCTTCCTGTTGAAAAGCCATACGAAGGACTTACTGGCTTTCCGAATGGATATTTTGATGCCGACTTCAGTCCTTTTGAAAATTACGCGCTATCAAAACATCTATTTGAAACCTATAATCTTGAACTTTTTGGCATAGGCGCTTCCTTTTTAGGATTTATTAGAAATGAACCCTTAAAAGACAATGAATTAAAAGCATTGGTAATTGACTTAGCAAAATTGTATAACACCACCGAATCAGAATTTGAAAAATTAGCAGACATCATTAAAAATAAAAACCATTTATTTTTAAGATATACCGAATAATTTCAATTATAAAAAAACTAAAAAGCCCAATTATAAAATTTATAATTGGTTTTTTTTTATTATTTATGCTAAGCACCTAAAATTTACTCAGAAAATTGTTTTATAATTTCAAACAAGGTTAATTTAGTTCTCTTTATACTACCATCATCGTGACGAAATAAATGTACTTTAGTATTATCATAGCAACCAAAAAACAATAAATCACCTTCAGAATTAGCACCAATAGCTTTACCTAAAGCTAATTTTTCTAAACTCCACCTGTACCCGTCTAAATCTTTAAATGTCGGGTTCATAAATTCACTTAACGTTTTAACATACGGATGTAATGCGTAAATACGGCTAACTTCCATTCCATCTATGTTGGTGCGTTCCATCATCTTTTCAAAATTGTACAAGGTAAATTCTTCTTCCTCAAAAATTACAGTCCTTGGTTTTTCTGCAATAAACTCCCTGTAATTTTTTCTAAACATTGGTTTTAGTTCATCTACCGAGGTTATAATTAAATTTTCATTCATAGTTGTAACTTTTAAAAGTATTAGTTCTTAGTATTTTCTTTTGTTTTAGTATCTACAATCTGTAGTAATGTTGGCATTCGGTATTTACCGTGCATACGTTCTATGGCTTTAAAAACCTCATCTCTATCTGTGCCAATAGCCGTGACATATAATGGTTTTTTACTTTCGCCACGAAACACTTCTTTAAACACCGCTGTTTTAGACACAAACTCAGATTTTGCAATACCTACAATCGGAATTTTATGGTCTAAAGCTTGGTACAAATAGCCACCTAAACCCAAGTGTTTTTCTTCTAGAATCACATATCCATCTACAATAATTAATTCTACCTCATTTAAATTCACTTGTTTTAGTAAACTTAAAATACACGGCAATTCGCGTTTATAAAAGGAACCTGGTTCGTACGGTGCTACACCTTCAATAATATCGGTGTAAATTTGCGTTGGAGCTTCGTCTTCCCAATCGTTAAAGCTTACCGCAATGGTTTTGGCTTTTCCGTCGTAATAATAAGTATCAAAAGCGAGTATCATAGAGTATTAGTTTAAGGATGACATTTCAAAATTAGAACTAACCTAAAACCGGAATAATATGCTCCCAATTCAAAGCAGTCGCATAATTTAAGGCTGTTTTTCCGGTATTGCTTTTTGCATTTTTATCGGCACCCAATTCTAATAAAATCTCCACAGCGATTTTGTTACCCGCAATAGTTTCTGTGTGTAATCGCGTCACGCCATTTTCATCTGCAACTTTAACCACATCTAGATTTCCTTCAAAGTAATCTCTAGCCGGTTGTTCCATCACTTTACTCATTGGATGCTCAATAAGATTTTCTTCATGTTCTTCCTGCTGATAAGCTACTAGAATATTGTTAGGGTCTCCAAAATCTAATCCCCAAGCATCATCGTGTTGCTTTCTGGCGTCTTCTGTCATATCTGAACGTAAAACCTGAATGGTGTAACCGCCATACGTTTTACGGTCTATGGCTAGCATCCAATCTGATATTTCAGAAACTTTTCTAGTTACGGTATCACCTTCAGCAACATTGGTTAATAGGTTAGGTGAATTCATTAAAACACCTGTAATATGTTCCCCATCAAAAGCGATTTCGCTAATCCACATATGTTCTACAGTAGGTTGGTCATCACCTTCTGCCATTTGTTGAAAAGGAATTTTTACCAATGCTAAATCGTGCGCAGGAACAACTCTTTTTGCTTCCCAATACATTTCTCTCCAGAAATAGTTAAACGTGTCTTGTGCTTTACGATAAGCCGCTTTCATTTTTTGATTTTGTTCGGCAAAAACGATATTGTTATCTTGACTCATAGTTTTTTAATATTTTAAATTAGATATATTTTCAGCATTGGATTTTCATCCGAAATACATTAGTTTTTTTAATAAAAATCATAATACAAACTCCACTTTTTGGTGTCGTTATTTTTGGCGAACATTAAACTACCACCATCAACCACGTTGAAATTCGCCTTGTAATCTGACATAATTTGAAACACAAACTGAAAACCTTTACCAAACCCCTCTGCATCACCAATTCCAGATTGGCAAAAAGAAGGATAACCGCCTATTTTATGGTAGTAGATGTGGTCGGTAATATCAAAATAATCGTCAATAATGCCTTCATCTTCTAATTTTAAAATTTCGTCTGTATCTTCTAGAGATAAACCACCACCATCCCACAACGGAAAATCATTGTTGTCTAATTCGGCTTGTAGCGGAAAAGGCTTTATAACCGCATTAGGAGTTTCTAAATTTTTAATTTTTATGTTTTCTAGACTGTCATATTCTCTAAGGAGCCAATGGTCTCCCATCTCTTCAAAACACTCTGGCCATTCTGCGGAAACAAAAACAGTGATGAGTTTCGTATACTTAAGACTTGGATGAACGTAAGGCAAATTAGGTAAGTAAAATTGCGCCAACGGAAACATCTGATTTCCGTTTTTATCTAACGGAATCTCTTCATCTTCGTGATACGCAAAGACATTACCAATCCAACTTTCATCTATCGTGTTTTTCGGTCTAAAACCACCAGTCGTAAATTTAGTAACCGGTTTAGATATTTTATTTTTTAGCTCTTCTACAGTCATTTTTTCACTATTTATCCAAACATCGTGGTATCGACAAAATTTTCACCGTCATAAGATTGCGCAATTAAATAATGATTCCCAAACATTCCATCTTCGGTATAAATGACGTCTATCAAGTCTTTTGCATAAAAATTAATAGCCGTTATTGTTAGCTTCTGTCTGAATTCTTCCGCGTTTAATACAGGATAACCATTCTCTTCATCTGCCCAGTTTTCATTGTAATTTTCGTGAAACGCACTCACGATTTCATCGGTTGCTTTTTTCTCCTTATTCTCAAAGTCCTCTAAAAATGAATTTCCTAAAGCCATCATTTCATCTAAAGAGATTTCATCTAAATTTAGACTGATATTGATTTTCTGCTGTCCAGATAAAATAGTTGCTCGATAACAATCGTTGGTTCTCGGATCTTTTGTGAGCGTATCTTTTGATATTTTCATACTTGTAATATTATCCTAAATCGGTTCTAATGTTAGAGAAGTCACCTTTGGCGAGTTTGTCTTTTTCAATAAAAAACATTAGAAACTCATCCATATCCCAGTCCCAAGAAAAAACATTATTCCATCGTAACGTAAGTAAAGACGTCCATTCATCCGTTTTACGAGGATCGTAGCCTAAAGTGTTGTAATACGGATATCCAAATAAATAGCTATATGTTTTTTTGCTCACCATATCTGGTACTTTACTACATACGTAATCTAGTTGCCTTTTATTTAACCCCTTGTATTTATACAACTCTTCTCTATAAGGAATATCTACATTTTCTTGCAAATCAATGCGTATACAGTGGTCTACATAGAAGTAATTTAAATTAGGGTTTACATAGGTCTTTAACGGTGTACCTTCTTCAAAATAATAGACTTTTGCATAATCTTTAGCTCCGAAAAACACGTTTTTATCATCGTCATTAGCGATAAAAAAACTTAACATCCCTGTTTTTGGTAGTGGCGTTTCAAATTTAATTTCACTTAAATTAATTTGTAATGCAAAACGATAATCACCAAACTCGTGTTTAGGCCATTCAAAATCTTCAGGTACTTCTGGATAGCCTCCTTGTTTACTTAAACCTACATTTTCTTTGCTTCGGTTTTCTCCTACTATTTTGATAGAGGGTAAACTTACAGATCTTAGATAGGCTTCTTTTTTATATAAATCGTATTTTTCAATTTTAACTATCTCTTCAAACTTAGCTTTGTCCATAAAGTTATTTTTAATCGTGGTACATTACAAAGATGCTGTTTTGCTTAGGTTTTTAAGTCACGGTTTTCAGTGATATTAGAATCTCTACACTTTACAATTCGGCTTTACGGGCTTGGACCTTTTTAATAAGTAAATCGATAAATTTTAGTTTCTCTTCATATTCACGTTTAATTTCTTCTTGAGAGATCTCCATAATTTTTTCCGAATCAAAATCTACGGCTTCAACCTTTGCTTCAAAACTTCTGTTTTTTTCTACATCTTCAGATTTAAATAACACCACCGGCATGTCTTCTCCTTTTTCTAAGGCTTTTATGGAAATGGTTTTAGAGGCTCCAAATTGTGCCAATTCAAGGTCTCGAGATTCTTCAAATACCGTTTCAACAGCAAATTTAAAATTGGCCTCAGCAGGCGTACGATAAACAATTCCTTCTATAGGCTGCTGATTTATAAATTGTGACATTCCCGAAGGCTCTGGCTGTGAAAATTCAAAAGTTAATTGCTCATTTAAATTCCCTTTCCCCTTAAAAATATGCTTTGGAAAAATGGTATGATACATTTTGTTCCCTTCAATATTAGACCAACGTCCTTCTTCAGAATAAAGTGCTGTAGGATCTATAATAACCGTGTATTTTAGTTTTGATTTTTTTAAGTAAGGCTTAAAATTTTCATTGAGTAATGTAAACTGACTCTTGTAAAAAGAAATTAGTTTTAAGGCCATATCGGCTTCATCTTTATTGCTGATTTTATCAATATTCTCCATTAGTTCCAACACTGCCGAATACGCTTCAACCTCAATACTAGAATCCGTTAAAGAGGCTGAAGGCAATCCATTATAAGCTTTCATTTTTGTTGAAGGAATTCGTAATATTTTTTCTTGACCGTTAGTCTTTTCATCTGCATTATAAAAGACAGACTCGGGTAAAGCCTTACCTGAAGCTATAAATGTCTTTGAGGTATCCGCCACTAAAATTGGAGTGACTATGATAGGATCTTCGATAGTAATTTTAGTAGAGCTTGAAGTCAAGGCGAGGTCTATACCATTTTTTAGCACTCTAGGCTCATTTAACGTATAGGTCAACTCTAATTTTAAGACATGTTTTGGCAAAAAATAAGGGGTCTCTTCAGAAGTCGTTATCGTTTGCTCTTGTAATAAGCGGGTATAAGTTTTCTGACTGCATGATGATAAGGTAATGCATAAAAGAACGAAGACGTATAATTGATGTTTCATGGTAATTGGTTTTACTTAAATGATAATTTATTTCAGGTATATTTAGAGCTAGCGCTCCCCTAGCCTACTCTTTTTTAGAGCAAGCTGAATAGTATTTTATGTGTAAGATTTATGCGTTATGCGCTCCTTAAAGTTGAAGCTCTAGCTTGGATTACCAGGTTAAAATCGGCTCGTCTTTCCAGAAAACCATACGAAAGTCTTCGTAATGATTAGCGGTACCAATAGTGTGGTCATCTCTTACGCCTTGATTTAATTGTAATTTATGAAGCATACCAGATGCCGCACCAACCCATAAGGTTTTTTCGTCGTCAGAAATAGCAATGCCTGTAATTGTAGATCCTAAAAAGTGTCGCCAAATAGAATTTCCTTTAGTATCAACAGCTTTGATATAGCCAAAAGCGTCTCCTAAAATATAGTAGTCTGACGTTGAAACGCCACAATACACGCGCATTCCATCTTCAATAGTGATACAATCTTCACCGCCTTCATAAGCCGGAATATTAATGTTTTCAAAATCGGAAGTAGCCACGCCAATAGTGATCCCGTTATAAAAGTGACACGAATTGGTGATTAACTGTTTATCGTCTTTAGAGAACATACAGAAATCGGGATAAGCAGATTGGGTTCCTATTTCTGTAATTTCATGACCATCACGATCTAAAACTCTATGGTCATAAGCTTGGTCGCCCACCACAATATATGTATTGTCATTAGAAAGCGTTGCATTTTCCATATCTATATAAGGTTCCCACTCCTCGTCTTCAGGGTCGGGTAATGGGTGAATCATAGTTTCATCGGTGTTAGATATAATATAAATGCCGTCTGAAGATACCAATAGCACTTTAAGTCCGTCGTTAAAAGGAATTAATTCTGTAATTCCAATATCCTTGGCTTTATCAAGAGGAAAGGTTGCAATAATAGGGCCTTCCCAACCTTGTGTGGTACTAATGCTGTTATTTGCTGCAATGGCGAACACATTATTTTGTTTCGATTTTCCTACCGCAGCGATAGACGCATCAAGCTCTAAAATGTCCTTATTATTAAGGATGTAAGCCTGTCGTTGCTCATAGGCTGTACCGGATACGAATACAATTTTCTGCGCGTCTATAAATTGCAACTGCATAATACTTTGCCCTTTTTCTTTCATTAGCTCAACTAAAGGCGTGTGCGCAGGCGGAAAATCTGCTCTAAATTGCGTAACTGTATTATGCGCATTGGCCGCTTTTAACCCTTGAAAAACCACTTCTGCTAAATGCCCTCTATCATCCTTAGGTTCTTCGCCTTTCCAGTTTTCCCAACCTTTAGTTTCACCAAATTCAACCATGGCATTGACATCAGAAGCGTATTTACGGCCCTGTTGATTCCATTCGTCTTTAATCTGTTGTATATCTTTATTTGTTATTTCCATTGGTTATGATGTTGAAATAGTGAAACTAATGTGGCGTTATTTTAATAGTGGGCTTAGTGAAATAAGATGGCTGTTTTGTTGATAAGGCTAAATTTAGCAGCATCTAAAAGTGTAGCACAAACCAAGGTTTCTACCCAAAAATCACCTTTATCTTGTATTTTTTGATTGATTTCCGACAAATTAGAGATGATATCGTCTTCATTCAACTGAATATCTAAGTACTTGGTTAAGCTTTTTAATTCTCTCAACAAATCATAAGAAGATCCAATCATCGCCCCAGGAACAGGATGCTCGTCGTTATCAAAAAGAACCTCAGGTAATTCTACAGGAAGATAAAACCCTTCAGAATCAGAATGGGTTAAAAGATGACTAGACATGTACGAATAATGCTCTTCTAAAATAGGGTCTTGTCCAGGTTCGTCATCAATAGGAAATGGTGTTGGCGTCCAATCCCAGTTTTCATTATCTCTGTTGTCCCAAGCGTGCGCTGCAAAACGTCTTAAAAAATGCAAAAATACATAAGAAAATCCTCCTGAATGTAAAGGGGCTCGATCTAAAGTTTCTGGTTCTTGGTGTGGTTCTATATTATTTTTGGCTAAGATGCTATTGATATTTTCAAAAATCACTTTATAAGCCTGATAACCTTCTGGTTCGTTTTCTATAAAGTCTGCTAAAATGCCGCTCGTAATTGCTAATCCCATAATATTGCTTGTTTTATTTTACATGACAAAATTAGAGCTGAACGTGATGCTTTTTATCACTGAATCTAGTGATAATTATAAATCGTGAATATTTGCCTTAGACAATTAAGGCCCTAAAACGCACAAAAAAACACGCTAAAAAATAGCGTGTTTTTTAAATCAAACTAGTAAAACCCAGCATTAGAAACCCCTTATCTTTCTATGCCAATTAATCCCCGTTATTCCTTACATTTTAGACGTAATAAACGTTCCATTATTCTCTTCAGCCAAAGTTTGCATAAAATTTAAGTCTGCATCTTCCCCGAAAGCAATGGTATGAATAATAACATCATTTGTATTTCTTTTTTTAACTTCCTCTAATACCGTATTTGGATTGTCATTAGGCAAGCCATCACTCATTAAAACAATTTCCTGAACGTCTTCCGTAGCAATAGCCTGAAGCAAGCCTTGTAAGGTATCAGTCCCGCCTTGAGCCGTTAAGTTCTTTACAAATAAATTAGCTGATGTTCGCGCCATATTATCTGCAACCTTAAACGCATTAGCTTGTTTTGTAACTGAGTTATTAAACGCAAAAACTAAAAACTTTTTACCATCTGGCAAACCTTTAATTGCCGGTATTAAATTACGTTTAACAGCCCCTAACTTGGTAGCCTCTTTAGTCACTTGCTTCCCTAATATGCTCCCTATTTTTCCACCGATAGCTTTACTAACTTTGCTTCCTGCTGTATTTCCAACTTCTCTCATCACCTGATCTTCAACAGAACCTTCATCAATACCTTCCATACTTCCTGAAATATCAATAAGGTATAGCGTATTTAATTCTGAAGTTTTAATGTCATAAAATTCATCGGATGTTTTCACAGCATAACATGAATGTAATAACACACACAAGGTTATTAATGTGACAGCTTTGGTTATGGTTTTAAAATCGATCATCAATTAAATTTATTTTAGAGCGCAAATTTAACCCTATATCATATTATTATAGGCTTGTATAAGAATTTGACGGTAAGTATTTAGGAAATGCCTTACTTGAGAGAGAATTCAATTAGACCAAAGCATCGATATAGTCCAACAAACTTTTTTTTCGACTTTGAGACACAGGAATCGCATGGTTTCCATCTAAAACAACTTCTTCTCTACGCTTGTGATAAGATGAAATGTAATTTAAGTTAATAAGAAAACTCTGATGCACACGAAAGAAATGATCGTTCTTTAATTTTTCATCAAAAGACTTCAGTGGTTTAGAGACTAAAATTCGACTTTCATCTTTGAGTAAAAATGAGGTGTAGTTATTATCCGATTGGGCAAATAAAATATCCTTAAGCTCTACGATATGAATGGCTTCAGCAGTTTTTAAAACCAGTTTTTTTGAAGTCGTTTGTTCAGAAACATTATGCATTAACGCTTGTAGCTGACGTTGGTAATTAGTTTTAGATAAGGCTTTAAAAACTTTATCGATAGCTGTTATTAAGGCCGTTTCTTCATAAGGTTTCAACAGATAATCTATTGCGCTAAACTTAAACGCCTCTATGGCGAATTTAGAATAAGAGGTGGTAAAAATAATTTTAAAATCAATGGACTTAAACAAGGCGAGGAATTCAAAAGCATTGCCATCTTCTAGAAACACATCCAAAATTATAAAATCGGGCTGTTTTAATTGTATCGCACTAGCCGCCTCTACAATAGTTTTGGCATTTCCGATGATATTAATATTGTCATAAGCTTCTAAAATGGTTGAAGCATAAGCCAAAGCTTGCGGATCGTCCTCTACTATAAAACAAGAAATTTGTTGTTGCATAAGACCACAAAGATACTATATTTCAATGGTCTTAAAACTTAAAATCACCTTTGTTCCTTGCGTACCTGAGTTCACCGAAATAGTCCCTTTAAAACCCTTTGAGCTTCGATTAAGATTTTTTAGTTGCTCACGAATAATGGCCATACTCATGGATTTATGTAAGCGTCTGGCCTCATCCTCTTTTACCTCAAACCCTTTACCATTATCTGATATAGAGACATATAAAACATTCTCCTTTTTATAGTAAGCTATCACAATATGCCCTTCATGATCTGAGTTTAAACCGTGTAAAATCGCATTTTCAACAAAAGGTTGTGTTATTAATGTAGGCAGCAAATCAAAATCCTCGGTAACGGAGTCTGCAACTTCAATACTGTAAGTAAAGGCCTTATTGTAATTCAGTAATTGTAAATTAAGGTAAGACTCTAGAGCCATTTTATCATCTTCAACACTAATAAAATCCTCATCTGACTTTTCTAAAACAAGCCGAATTAATTTTGCATAACTCGTAAGATAGGTTTTAGATTTTTCTTTATCATTTTGCTGAATAAAATTTTGAATACTTTGCAAGGCATTAAATAGAAAATGAGGATTTAACTGTGTTTTTCTTAAGCGTTGCTGTAACAAAACTTTATCCAGCTGTTGCTTCATTTTGTAATTTTTAAACCCAAAATAGCCCAATACAGCAATCAGAACCGCAAATAATCCCAAGGCCAATAACAGATTATGTTGTTGCGCAATGGTAAGAGCTTGTAATTTGTTTTCTGTGTCCAATACGGTAATACGCTGCGCTTTTTTTTCAGATTCATATTTTTCTGTGAGTTCCGCTACCTTTTCCTTTTGATGGGCCTCTACAATAGAATCCTTTATCTCGTCTTTTAAATCGGCATAATACAAAGCCTTTTCATTCTGCTGTAAACCTTGATGCGACGCTTTTAAACTGTTATAGATATGAGGCTTTAAATTAATTTCCGCCCCCACAAGCGCACTATCTAAATATCGTATCGCCGTTGAAAATTCTTTTTTCTCTAAGTAAGCATAACCAATATTATTATAGGTTTTACTTAGCGTATTAATCTTGTTGGATGCTTTTTTTAAACGGAGCGCTTTTTCACCATAATAGATTGCCTTAGTATAATCCTTAGCCTCTGTAGAATAGTATAAGGACAAATTGGTATAAATGGTGGCTAACACTTTAGTCGCCTGAAGTTCTAAGGCCAATTCTTCGGCTTCAAATATGCGTTTTAGGTATTTTGAATATTCCTTCTTACTGTAATAAACACTCGATAAGTTCACCAATACTTGAAGCTTTATACCGGTATTAAAGTCACTTAACTCTAAGGCTCTTTCAAAATAAACCTGAGCATTTTTTAAATTTTTTAAGGTCGCATTTATGGTCCCAATATTAGAGTACGTACTCACTAATTTTTGAGGATTTTCCGTTTGCTCTAAAAGTTCTGCAGCTTGCATAAACAAACTTAAAGCAGCTTCAAAATTTTGTTTGTAATACTGAATCGTTCCTAAGTTATGTAACGCTAAACCTTTAAAACGGTTAGCCAAAGGAGCTGCCATCATTTTCTGAAGAAGCGCTTCCGATTTTGAAAAGTCGTTCTTTAATATATACAGTCCACTTTTTTGTAAACGCCCTTGAGCTAATAAGGTGTCGTTTTCTAGAGTCGTTGCAATTTTCAAAGCCTTATCGACGTACAGAAAGGAACTGTCAATTTGCGTTTGTGCCAACGTTTTAGAGCGCTCTAAAAGCTTAGCGATATCTTTAGGATTGTTTTGTGCGTACACATGAGACTTACCACATAGGACTACAAACCATAGCAGGAAAAAATACCTCATCCTATCTAAAACCATTCTTTATGTATAAAGTGAATATTATCTTCTTTGAATTCCCCCTGTTCCATAACTTAATTAATCTATAAAATACGATACCCGTGAACTTGGGATTTCAATTTTCATCAAGTACACCTGCAAAGAAAAGCCAAGCCTCATTTCAGGGATAAAAAAGGTCTTACAACCACTCCGCTTCAATCCCCATCTGTTCAAACTCCTTATAAGCTTCATCGGTAGCATAACACAAAGTTACTTTTTTTAAGTTAGGAAATTGCTTGGCATCTATAGCGGTTTTAATATCCCAATACTCTACATCGCCACCTGAGAACGGGCATAAATTCATATAAATATCGTTGCCGCCATCTTGGTAAAAATCGGTGATTTCAGAAGCTAAGCGTTTTGGTATAGGTAGGTCTTTAAAATATTGCGTGACTTCAGCTATTGGTTCGTAGCCTTCTTCATCAATATCAATGTCTCGAGCTTTATACCAATCTGCAAATTCATATAAATCAAATACAGGTTTCATAAGCCCTTTCATATACATCAGCTCTTCAATTATAGATAATTTAAATCCAAAATCTACAAACGTCAGGACTTCTTCATCTAACGGTTTTATGTTGTATTTATCTTTAGGAATGTCCGCTCCACGTACGTAAGGCGTGTAGTCACTAATTTCAATAGCCTCAATTTTTTCGCTTCTTACAGAAAACCAAGCACTAATGTCATTGACCACCAATGCACCACTTCTATCTCCTTTAAATAATTTAACGTGCTGCTGTTTATGCGACTTATAGTACCGTACAATATCTTGATTGTTAAAATAAAATATACCTCCGAAAGTTTGCTTCGGACTAAATTCATAATCCTCTAATTCTAAAGCTACAGTGATCGAATATGCCATTTCTCCATCTTTAGAATAGGCTAATAGTCCTAAATCATCCCAAGTGAAAACGGTTGTCTTTTTTCCTTCTGTAGTTCTGTAATTTTCATTCAAACACGTTTTTAACTGTGTTAACGAGACTGGAAAAGTGATGGTTTCTGAATTTATTTGGAATCCTTTAGACGATAAATGTAATGCAATCATAATTTCGGTTTTATACGTTTTCAAAAGTAAGTCCCTTCCAGAAATAACTGATGCCTGTATTCCGTGATTTTTTCTTCGGAAGTAGTCCTCATAAATTAATATCACTGTTATCAGGGATAAAAATCAAGACCTCGCCCACTAACTTTGTAAAAAACCTTTTTTTATGGAAGATAACACCAAAACGGCTGCGTTTTTAGAATCTTTAAAACGCAACAACGATAAAATAAGAGACGACCGCGCTCACGCTATTGCGGAAGATGCACAATTGATGTACAAACGTGAAACGGAAGATTTAGCCTTGGCTTTAAAACGTTTAAAACGCGAACAAGAAAATATGCTTGATATGAGCCCTACAGATGCCAACAGTTTGGTTTTAGCCTCTGATTTTGATGCGAAAGACTATGTGGCTAAAGACTTAGACATGTCGGTTAAAATAAGAAATTTAGAAATTAAATTAGAACTCGCCAAAAAGCGTTATGCGCATTTATTTGGTGGCACAATAAACGAATTATAATTATGGGAGGAGGAAGATTTAGTCACGATGCGTATGCAAAATTACGTCGCTCTAAAGGCTACAGCAATAAATCTAGAGAAGAGATATTTACATCGAGAGCAATAGATTCTGAAATGGATCCGTCGGAGATCATTTTTAGAGAATCTAGAGATTCTGAAGAACATCCAGAAACGGTATCTATAATTGTAGCTTTAGATGTGACCGGTAGTATGGGATTTGTGCCGGAGCATATTGTTAAGGAAGCTTTACCCGATTTAATTGGCTCTTTAATGGAAGCTGGAATCGAAGACCCGCAAGTCTTGTTTTTAGGGATTGGCGATTTTGTATACGATAGAGCGCCTTTACAAGTCGGACAATTTGAATCGTCTGCCGAATTACTAGACCGTTGGTTAACCCGCGTTTACCTGGAAGGTGGCGGTGGCGGAAACAATCAAGAAGGGTATAACTTAGCCCATTTATTTGCAGCGAGACATACAGCGATTGATTGTTGGGAAAAGCGACAACAAAAAGGCTTTTTATTGACCATTGGTGATGAACCTGTGTTTCCTACCATTCCTGCAGAAATCATTAAACGTTATACTAGCGTCGATGAAGCGGCAACCATCACTACGGAAGCGATTATTGAAGAAGCACAAGAAAAATACAATGTCTTTCATATGCATTTAGAGCATAACGATTGGTCTAAACAAGAACGTCGTAAAGGAAACTGGAAAGCGCTTTTAGGAGATAACTTCCTTGAAATTGCAGATTATAAAACCGTTGCCAAACGCATTGCAGACGTGGTGATTCAAAACCACAAACCTAGTGCAACAACATCTACCAATACTTCTAATGGAAGCACTTCTATAGATGTAGAAAATATGTTATAAATGCCAAAATGTAGTTTAGTTATAGATTTAGGATTTGGTGATGCTGGAAAAGGATTAACCACCGATTTTCTAGCATCGCAACATCCTGAACAGAGTCTTGTAGTTAGGTTTTCTGGAGGCCATCAAATTGGGCATACGGTTAGTACGGAAGCACGAACCCATACCTTTAGTAATTTTGGTTCAGGGACGTTTTTAGGTGTGCCCACGTATTACTCAGAACACACCACGCTGTTTCCTCCAGCTATTTTAAATGAAGGGGAATTTTTAAAAGCATATCAGCCAAAATTGTATTGTCATCCTTTAGCGATGATTACCACGATTTATGATATTGCTTATAATCGCGCTTTAGAAAAGCAACAGCATCACGGTTCTTGTGGCTTAGGTTTTGGAACGACCATTGCGAGAAACAAAGCCGAAATTTTCTTTTACGCCAATGATTTACAGTTTGAATGGGTGGTAAAACAACGTTTAAAAAGTATTAAAAACTACTACGACACCTGTTTAGAAAGTCAACCAAAAGCAGTACAAGTGTATTACAACAACGAACTCGAAGATTATAACGAAGACTATTTTATAGACAGTTGTTCCGCCATTCAGAAATTCTACAGCATCGCTTTATTATCTGATTTAGAACATAAATTCGAACATTTCATTTTTGAAGGCAGTCAAGGTATTTTGCTCGATACCCAACACGGTTTTCATCCGCATACGACGTGGAGTTACACCACTTCTAAAAATGCCATTCAGCTTATCAAATCACATTTAAAAACGATTTCAGAAATTAATATTTACTATGTGACGCGCTGTTACCAAACGCGTCACGGCAACGGCCCAATGACAAAAACTGAAGCTGTAATTCTTCAAAATAATGAAAATGAGGCGAATGTCACTAACGAGTTTCAAGGTGTATTTAGAACACAAGCTTTAGATGCCGAATTATTGAATTATGCCTTAACTTGCGATGCCATTCATCATCAAGATTTGGACTGTAAAAAACACCTTATCATAAGCTGTTTGGACCAATTGCCTCGTTTTTCTTATGCTAATTTGCTTCAAAAATTAGATTTTAAATTCAACACGGTATATGGAAGTTATGGCCCTCGACGAGAATGTATTCAGAAGCTTTTAGACTAAGGGTTTAAAGAACTCAACACAACGTTAAATCATTACAGAAAAAAAACACTAAAATTTATTATGACCAAAACAGACAACGACTCTGGGATTGAATTAAGTTCCAAAGCAAAATATAAACCCTTAGTTTTTGCATTATTTATGATAGGGCTTTGCCTAATTTCCCTACAAGATATATCTATAGAATCAGTGATTCCTTTAGTCGGTGCTATCGTATTTTTTGGTCTCTATGCCTTTAATAAAAAGCTTAAAGTTTTCAATTTTTTGGAAACCCATTTTGTGTTTCAACCAGGAGTTATAGGTAAAACAACGGTGCCTTATAGCGCACTTAAATCTTTTGCTGTTGAAAAAAAAGTCATCGTGATTACGTATGAGAATTCAGACGGAAAAGAAAAGAAAATTAAATGTCTTGTTAGTCAGATTGAATCTAAGCAATTTCCCATATTAGAGAGCACATTGAAAAGTAAAATTAGCGACTAAAGAAGTCGCTAATTTTATAAAATCACTAGTTTCAGTGATAAAAACTACGAGGTTCCAAAGTATCTTAGCATTCTAAATTTACACGCGTAAAATGACTAATTATACCGCATATTCAGACGAGTTTAAAGATTTAAAATGGACAGATTTCAATTTTGAAACCATTCAAATCGATACCTTCCCCGTACTTGACAATCCAAAGCATCACACTAACTCTTTTACATTTAGAGATACCCTTTTAGACGCTGTAGAAAAAGCATCTGGAAAGCCGCTATTACAGCTCATTCTTATTACACCAGATTATGAAATCATCCATAAATTCTATGCTGTTGGGTATTTAGAGGACAAAACGGTTTTTACTGTTGATATAGAAAACACTGCCGAATTCAATGCTTGGTTTACCGTTATTCACGATGAACATCACAAAAGTGCTACAGTGTATAATTTTAGTGCGAATGGTTTTAGTTCGCAACCCATTTCAAACTTAAAAGACATTCCGTTTTTAGAACACACGGGCGCTTTTATAAATAATTTTATTCCGAATGCCTTTATAGCAGAACAATTGGCCAAAGAGAAATCAGACTTTCTAGCACCACATATTCAACTTGATGCGGAAATAGATATGAAAGCCTTGGTTGCCTCTTTTATCGGTTTAATTTCAGAAAAAAGATTAACGCTTCATCCGCCTACAAATAACGAGGCGATTTATGAAACATTTGAAAAAGAAGCCGGCTATCCGTTTCCCCAAATCATTAAAAATTATTTAAGCTTTCATAACGGTATAGACCGTTGTGCGATTATGGGCGCAGAAGCCATTTATAATGAATGGAAACAGTGGAAAGACATTTACGATGATTGGACGCAAGAAGACTTGTTGGATACCTACTCTACCAACCAAGGGAAAGCCCTATTAATGTATACCACACCGTATTGGATTCCGTTTTTCGATTTAGAAAACGGGAATTTTCTAGCCTTCGATTTTGCGCCAAATACTAAAGGTAAAGCCGGACAAATTATTCGTTTTGGTGCCGATCAAGAAATTGGATATATCGAAGCCGACGACCTTGTTTCATTTTTTGAAAATTTAAGAAAACCAGATAGCGAAATTGAAGACAACGAATGGTTTTATATCGCTCAATAACCTTCGTATAAACCTATAAATTTAGAATACCACCCAGCATATGTCTGCCATTTTTAAAACACATATCATCCCAAATCTAAAGCTCGATACTTTAGAAACTTCAGAAACAAAAGCCCTACTTCAGGTTTTAGAAATTTTGGAAGCCACAGATACGGATGTTTATAAAAACATACAAAATAACAGTGATTTCAGCGGAATTACTGCCGATTTCACAACGCAAGTTACGCAACAAATTTACTTTCATCCTAAACGTTATACCGACACCGCAGAAGGTATTGCTTTTGTAACGGCTTGGTTGCCTTTATTAAATGAAGGAATTTATCCAGATGAAAAAAGCACAAAAAAACTAGTCGAATTTCTGACTTTTAATCTGGGGTGTTTTCAGTCGGAAGCCTTTTCCGAAACCACTGCACAGCCACTTTTTCAAGCGATAAAGATTTTAGTTGAAAGTCCATCGGAAGCCGCATTGCCTATCACTCAGTTTTTAATACAACGTATTTTTGACATTCGTGATGTGTTGAGTTCTGAGTATCTCATTCAGAATTGTTTAAAGCACAATTTACTTTCCGGAACTTATGCCGTAAAGCAAGACGACGAGACCATAAGCACGTTTCCTTTCACCATAGATTCCAATTTCATTAATTACTTTTTTGAAGGGAATTGGGAACTGTTTATTCATAAATTCCATCAATTATTACCAGTTGGTCGTGTGTATGAGAAATCAGCATACGATATTATGACACCTTGGTTCAGTAACGATTTGGCCGCTTTTTACGAAGCCAACCCAAACAGTACTTTGACTGCAATTGAAACTTTAAAAGAACGTTTAATTTGGGCAGATGCTGAAAGTGACGCTCTGTTACACTTAACAACTTCTGAAGGCAACTACCCGTTAATGCAGACATTGGCGAACAAAAAGTGGGATTCGGGAGATGTGTTATTATTCAATACGCGAGACACAAGCCTTCCGAAGGAACAACAAGATGCAGGTTATATTAATTTTTTAGACTGGTTAATTGCCGATGGTGGCGCTAATTTAAATTCCGAAGCTTTTAAAGATTACGGTATTAAAATTTTAAGCGAAAATACCGCTAACAATTTACCTATAGAATGTATTCCGTTTTGGTTTCAAATAGCACATCCGCAAACGGGATTTAAAAATCATTATGAAACCTTCAATGCTCTTTTTTCTAAATTATTTTTAGAAGATGACAGTTTCGGTTTACTACCCACAATGCGATTGAAAGGTGAAGATGTTCAGGTTACAGGAGCATTTGTAATTCGCACCATTGCACAATCGCATTCAAACGTATTGCTTTGGTTTGAACGTTTACAAAATGATGGTCTAAAAAACCCTTTAAATCAGTTTTTAATTAGAGCCTTTTGCGATGCTGGCGAAGCTTTATTAGAATTATTTACTGCGAAAGAGCAAGAACATTTACAACGTTTATTATTAAACTTAGCTTACGCTACACGTGATGCGAGCGCTATTGTTAAAGCAAAAAACATTCCATTTATTGCAGAAACTTTAGGGTTCTTATGTATAGAATCAGGAAACTTTACGCGCGTTAACGAAATTTGGGCACTTAAAGATTTAGATGCTAGTGCGACTGATGTTTGTAACCAATTTGCGCGCAAGCATTACATCAACGAAAATCGTCCGCTAACCTTAAATACTATTCAAGCCTTGTTTAATTATTTAGGCGATTATTATTACAGCTTAACAAAAGAAGCCGTTTGGGTTCCTGAAGCCTTAACCACGCAAGGTACACGCATAGCACAGTACTTTAACGGTCATAATGAAGATGTTGGTTTCTTTATACACCGCTTGATAGACCGTGTACTTAGTTTTCATAAACGTTGTAAAAGTAAGGAAACATCTAATCCTATTTTTAAATCTATTTCCGCAGATATTGAAGTCTTTTTAACTGATTTTCTAGGCAAATTAAATAACGAAAAACTTCACCTGAACACCATCACAAAACTATACGAATACAGTAATAGCGACGATTCTCGTTTCAGTAGTAATGATGCTTTATACGACCAAATAGAAAGTTATAGTCAGTTTGTTTTAGAAACCGAAACAACCGAATCTGAAGAAGCCACAGAACAAGACGCTGAGGACACTCAAGAATCAGAATCCGCAGAGGAATCTATAAATACTGTTCCGACTTCAAAAATTGATATAAATGCTATTGAAGTGAATCAGCATTATGTGGAGGCGCTACTTACCAATTTAGAAACTTATAAATCGGCAGGTTGCGAAACCGAATTGTTAGACTATTTCAACACGCATATCGAAGATTTAAAAACATGGTTAACAAATGACAAAACTGGTTTAGAAATGCGATTTGGTCAAACGCTATATATGACTTTATTAGATACCGATTTAGCACCCGGAACCGCATTAGAAACATACGGTAACCTTAGCAAAACCATTTTTGTACACTTGGTAAAAGGGAGCAATTTAGCGACCTCTTATGCTATGGGATTAAAGACGATTGCAAAATCTGGAGCGTATTCAGACCCACTAACCAACGCATTATTGCAAGTGGCGGACCAATTAAATGCTTAACATAATGACACAAGATATCACACCCGAAATTCAAGACCAATTAAATTTATCGGCCTTGATTTTAAAGAAAAACCATAAGCAAGCCAACTTAAGCAGTTGGTCTGGCTTTAACCTAGACGATAAAATGCACGTGAAGCAAGCCGAAAGATTATTAACCATTTTAGGTATAAAATCAGGCTTACATTTGCGCAATAGTTTAATGCGTTACGAAAGCGGATTAATGGTTTCTCAAGCTTTTGAAAAATTAGCTTCTGAATTTAGAAGAGATACCACAAAAACGTTTGAAGCCAAATACCAATCGTTAAATAACCCGCAAACACAAAACACCTATAAAATGGTGTGGAAATATCGTTTTAGTTTAAAAAAACAAAAACTAATTGGGTACGAAATGGCGATGTCTATTTTTCAAATGCGCTTAGGATTGGTCTTAGGTTTTATCACTACCGAAGAAATAATTTTACGCTTAGAAGAAGTTAATGCCACCGTAAAATCTACATTTTCAAGTTGGGGAGAATTTCATAGAAATGTATGTATAGGAGATGAATTCATTTTAGGCGCTACAGAACAAGACGTGAGTGCATTTCCTAATATGACCACCTTATGGGACCACTATCAACGCTTACATATTGAACACGCCGATTGGTTTAAAAACTGGAACAAATGATTATATCATCAAACGACATTCTCAGCTACATAGAACGCGCAGAAGCGCATTATAAAAATAATCAGTACCAAGCCTTAAAGTCGGTAATTGATGATATTCAAGAATATGTAACGTTACTAAGTGAACCCGAAGATTTTGCAAGATACTACCGCATTTATATGCTGTATTTAGGCGTTTACGAAGAAATGAATATGCCTGTCTTAAAGTCGTATTTAAAAGGTTTAATCGATTATGGACAAGTACAAGCATCAGATTTTGAATACGTCTGTAGCTTTTACGAAGAGTGTGAACAAAGTGTCTACGAGGATGCTTTAGTTCGCTATCCCTACAACGATACCATACTATTGCATTATGCTTTTAAATTGCAAAATGATAAACGCTACCAAGACGCCATTTTGGTTTTAAAGTATCTTTTAGAGTGCTATCCAGCCTTAACAGAAGCTCGTTTTTTACTTTGGGATATCCAATCTGCGCAGTTAGAACATATCTGTGATTCTGATGAAGAAGCAGATTGTAACGAATTGCTAGATTTAGCTTCGGCAACGCATAATAAATCCGTTTTAAAAGGTTTACAACTTGATGAGCGTTTAGATTTACCTAGCCAAACCTTAGCCAATATGCACGTGGCCATGTGGGAAAACAAATCTATAGACAACAAAGCCTTGTGGAATTCTGAATGGAAACATTTAGAGATTACGGATAGAACCCGAATGTTGTTGGTAGATTATTTTCAATCGTTTATGAGGTACGATATGGTGGCTCAAATTATAAAAGACCCAGGAGAGCCACAATTACCAGAAGAAGACTATAGCAATTTTGAAGAGTTTAAAATCTATATGCAAGATTTTGCAAACTCGGGATGGCAACTGGCGCAACATTATTACTTACGCTATGGCGATTCTGCTTACTATCATACCAAAGACAGAAATGTTTTAAATCAATGTGTACAACAGGGGTTAACTTTAAATCCTAAAAACCCGAATCTATTCGTTTTAAAAGCACGTGCCTTTTTCTTTGTTAAAAATTACCAACAAACCGGAGAAGCCTATCACGAAGCCTTTAGAAACGGCCTTAGAATGAGTGAGTATCTATTTTATTTACTAGAAGTGAATAGCCGTATAGAAAGCTGGCAAGGGATTTTAGATATTGTTGAACAATTTCATAGAAGACAGCCTGCAACGCTTAAAACCTTATTTTTTAAAGCACGTGCTTTGGTGAAATTTTCCCGATTTGATGAAGCACTCGTTGTTTTGAATGAGGCCCTAGAAGATTTTCCGTTACCATCACACTCGTACGCGCCTTGGTTGTATAACTTAAGGATGGTTGTTCATATGAATAACCAAAACTACACCGCATTTTTTGAAGATATGCAATCTGAAATCAATTATTATAAGATTGGCGATCCAGATTACTGCAGTACAATGAATTTATGTGTGGAAGCGCTTTTAGAAATGAACGATTATAAAGAATGCCATAAATACGCCATTTATAATCACGAACAAGGACAATTAGCACCAGAATTGTATCCTGTTTTTAAGTGGATTTGTTATTATGATTACCTACCAAAACCAGATGATTTAGCTCCGGCCTCTGAAGATGATTTGGTTAAAAATCCAACTACGTTTATCGAGTTTAGAAATAATGGACTAATCCACTGGATTTTAAATAATTTTGATGCCGCCATCGGGAATCTTAGTCAAGCTGCACATATGGCCGAAAACAAAGCCTTTTATCTAAAAATGGTAGCGAGTTGTGCTGAAGATAGTTTTAATAATGCTGAAGCTTTATCAGCTTACAAAACCGCAAAAGATCAAGCCCCAGAAGCGAGTGATTACAAAACGTTTTTTAAGTTATATAATTTTTACAATGAAGAAAACGAACCGAAAAAAGCCTTAGAAACACTGCAACATTCCATACAAAGTTATCCCGATTACACCTTTTTTGATTTCCCGAGGGACGAATTTAATATGATGTTGAGAAGCCGTAAATTACTCGCTCAACAATTAGAAGATGTAGACGGATTTACCAAATACAGTGCTATGTTCTTAAGTAAGGACCAACCCTCGGTTCAGGCCTTGTATGACCATTTAACACATATAAAAACCCATTTTGCATCAGATGATTTTTTACTTCATAATATATTAGAAGAGCTTTCTCAACGTGATGAGGACTTTGAGGAAGCAGATTCAGAAATGTTAAAAGCCGTGAAAACTAAGATAAGAGCCAACTATTTCGCTTAAAGAGATTAAGTTTGCTTATTCATATGAATTTCTTTACAAAATATACAAGTCTATTCCTGTTCGTTTTCTGCGGATTGTGCGGCGGCATGCAAGCGCAAGACCAACAGAACACCGATTTAATAGATTCCCTTTCTACGGTTTATAGCCAAAATGTTTACAACAATCCACGGGTTGCTAAAACAGCAGCCTTGCAATGGTTGGAACAGAGTAAAGCTTTAGAACTGGACCTACAAGTGGCTAGCGCCTTGTATGCATTAGGAAATTTAGGAAATATTTCAGGCGATTATCAAAGTACCCTAAGGTATACAAACGAAGCCATCACCCTACTGAAGTCCATCCATGTAGAAAATGGACTTGCCGCCTGTTATAATATTTTAGCTTCGGGTTATAAAAATCTAGGACGCTATCCTGAAGCGATGGATAGTTTTATTCAGTGTTTAAATTATGCTGAAAAAACAGAGGATAAGTCGCAAGAAGCCAATGCTTATCAAAATATTGCCACGCTTTATTTACTGCAAAAAGATTATAAAAAATCAGCCGAAAATTTAGACCGAGCTGCTAATCTTTACAGGGAAATTGGTGATGATGATGGCGTATTAACCACCCTTTTTAATTATGCCAATATTTTAAAGGAAGAAGGGAAATATAAGCAAGCCAGAAAACATTATAAAACGGTTTTAAAATACAGGGAAAAGGAAGGCAATAAAGCGGTTATGGCCTACGTCAACATTAACCTTGCCCAAATGTTAGTACAAGAGGAGCGTTGTGAAGAAGCTGTGGTTGCCTTAAGAAAGACATTAAACCTTTTAGAAGCGCTTCATTTTAACTCCGATCTTGTTATCGTTTTAAACGATTTAGGTTTGTGCGAAAGTAAACTGGGACATCGAAGAGCAGCGATTTCTGCTTTTGAAAGAGCCTTAAAAATTGGTGAAGATCAAGCTTTATTACCTTATAATTCTGAAATTTATAAAAACCTGGCCCTGCTTTATGAAGCGGAAGGCAATTATAAAAATGCTTTAAAATTTTATCAAAAAGGAGTTTTGAGTCGTGAAAAACAAAATTCTTTAGATAAAGAAAAATACGTTGCCAACATCCAAGAAGGATATGAAACGCAGTTAAAAGAAACCCGAATTAAGCTTTTAGAAAAAGAGCAAAAATTAAGTGATACCGAATTACAAAAAGCAGAGCTCACCGTAAAACGTCAGCGCTTAATTAGAAATGCGCTTATTGCTGGATTTATATTGGTCTTAACCATTTTAGTCATCCTTAGATTATCGTATGTGAAGCGCTTACGCATCCAAAAGGAATTGAGTTTGCAACAAGAAAAAAATGCCAAACAGAAAATTTCTGAGATGTTGAAAGATCACAAATTATCCGTGATTGAGCGTTACCAAGAAGGGCAAGACGAAGAACGTTCACGGTTAGCGCGAGAAATCCACGATGGTATTGGTAGTGATTTGGCAAGTATAAAAATTGCGTTTGAACATTATACCGAAAACCACAAAGATGATCCACAGACCAAACGTATTGCCAAGGCTATAAGCAATGCATGCCTTGATGTACGCAGTCTATCGCACCAACTGCATCCCCTACCCTTTTCTAAAATGGGCTTTACCAGTTTTTTAAGTGATTTTCTTAATCAGGTAGGAAAAAAATCAGACATAAAGATTCAAACCTTTTTCTTTCCAGAAGAAGAGATCGATCAATTAAGCGATGAGATTTTAGCCGATGCTTACCGCATTGTGCAAGAATTGATTAATAACACTCTAAAACATGCCGAAGCTAGCCATGTAGATGTGCAACTCACACGACATAAAGACCATTTAAATATTGTGATTAATGATGATGGTAAAGGCTTTCAAAATCATAAAAAAAATCAAGGGATAGGACTCCGAAATATCAAAGAACGTTTACAAAAAGTAAAAGGGACTTTAGACATTGATAGTCGTCCAGGTCATGGCACCTCAATTACCATAGACATCCCCATAAACTAATACATTGTGAAGAAAATAAATATAATTATCGCAGACGACCATTTGATGTTTCTTGAAGGTATTAATACCATCTTAAGTGACATGGAAGAAATTGGTGAGGTTCACCTGGCCACTGAAGGGAAACAGGTGGTGCGCTTATTAAAACAATTTGAAATCGGTTTAATAATCAGTGATATCAGCATGCCTAAAATGGATGGCATAGAGCTACTCACGGAAATCAAAAAGAAACATAGTCACGTAAAAATCATTATGCTGAGTATGTTAGACAATCACAGAACCGTCCATAAAGTGATACAAAAAGGCGCTGATGGATTTGTCCCAAAATTTACGAGCAAGGAAGAGTTGCAAAAGGCCGTACGAACCGTTTTAGATGATGAACAGTATTTTTCTGAATTGATTAAACAACGCTATATGGAAAGTGTGTTTGAACGAAAAAAATATAAAAACATTGAATTATCGCCTCGTGAAAAGGAAGTTTTAAAACTTTTAGGCGACGAGTTGACATCAAAAGAAATATCAGAAAAGTTATTTATTTCAGTAAACACCGTTGAAACCCATAGGAAAAACATCCTCTTAAAAACGGGATCTAAAACCACCACGGGTGCAGTAAAATATGCTATAGAATCGGGCTTATTTGACTAATAAAAAAAAGAGACTTTAAAATATTTAAGGTCTCTTTTTTTAATTTACAGATTAAGGATAAAATTCGTTATTTCGTTCTTATGCCTTCAGCCTCTATAGTGCTTACAATTTGTCTTAGTTCTTCCGTGTAAGACGTGGTATCATTCTCATCAGTTAATAATTCGCCACGATAAATAAATTGGGTATCTAAATCAAAATACACCACATAAATTCCGGTTTGCGGATTTCTCCATTTCCCATTTCCGTTATTTTTAATGCGCTTATCTTCTAAATATTGTATCCAAGCCCCTCTAGACAAGGTCGATTTATCCATATAAATCTTACTGTTTTCAGTGACCTTAAAATAGGGATATGGTTCCTCTAATTTCGCATTTATATGTTTTAAAATCATGGTTCTTAAACTGGTAAATCCTGTGACATTTTCAGATAAAACCATAGGTTCCGGTTTTCTTGTACTATCTTCAATATCCAACGGGATTATAAGGAAACCATCGGGATGACTAGCCGTTTTAATTAATAAACGAAATTGATACCCTGTGTTTAAAACATCATAATGTTCATTTAACCGATCGATAAAGCGCGTAACCACATCGTCTAGAACATCTGATTTTACATCACGCTTAAAATCTAAATGAATGGCTTCTGTAGAAAATATAATTTCGGGAATTTCAGCCTTAAAATCAGCTCTAACCCCTTGCCTAACCTCATAACGTATTTTCGCATCTTGATATAAATTATCTACCGTCATATTATCAGAAGTAGGATACATTGGTAAGCTGTCGTTTTCTAGGATATGCTTTAAATTTAAATGGGTATAAAATTCAATTTCAGGAATGTCCTTGTCATAAATAAGAACACCATACATATTAGGATCCATAGTAGCGGCGTTAAAAAACAGACTTAAATCACTAAAGCCCAGCTTACCATTATATTTTTTTTGAAGATATGCTTCTAAATTTTGTGCGGCTACTTTTTTAGGTATTCCAATATATTTGGCACAACCTTTAAGGATAAGCAGTACGATTAAAATAGAAATAATGGATAAAATTGTAATTTTCATAATACTCAAGTCTATAAGATAAATGTAGCCTAATATACAAGCTCAGCCCTCACTGAATTCCGTGAGTTTTCATATTCCCTTACAGTGGTTGCTTTATCGGTAAGTGCTTCCAATACCTTTGAAGGAAACATAATATTTAAATTACACAACATGGGATTACAAGAAAAAAGAGCTGCAAAATCTATCGAAGAGCAATATTTAGCCAACTACCAAGAAGAAATTAATGAGATTGTAGGCAAATCATTACCGATAACTATTAATTGGGACACCTTTGAATTCGACTATATAAAATTTGTACCGAGTGTTTGTTTACAACGCCTTACCGACGGATTACGTGAAGTTTGCAAAGACGATATGGGAAAAGAAGCCGTTCAAGAGGGCGTTAATTCCATAGAAGTTTATTGCATTCCTAATGAAGGGGCTGAAGCCAAAAAAGAATTAAAATTAGACAATGGTGTATTTTCATTAACAGCATGTTGGGGTGGCCACCATAGCGGTTATTTTATTGATATCACCATTCGTGAGTATTTAGAAAATAATTTATAATTCACGCGCATAACAACAACCAAGTATGTACAGCATAAAAAAAAGGAAACTTATTACAGTTTCCTTTTTTTATACCTAGACTTATGTGTACCAAATTCAACTAAAAAAAGCCTTTAAACATCACATTTAAAGGCTTTCATATTTAGAGGTATGTGATTCAATTAGTCCAATTTTACAGCATTAAACGTTACACCTTTTAAAATCATACTAAAATAGGCATCGCTGTGTGAATTATATTCTGAAAACGACTGACTAAAACTTACAATAGTGGCTTTATCAAATTCTAAAGCAATGGTAGCCATTTCTTTATGGCTGTGAAATATCTTTGCTACTCCAGACCAATCTCCTGGCTGGTTAGAAATCCACTCAACAAATAAGGGATCGTTCACCATTTTAGTGGTTCCTGAGAAATTCACATCAATTGGTCGACGTTCTTCAGCATAATAATCATTATTAAAACTGTAATCGCACTGACTCAAGGTTAAAGTTTTTTCTGTGTTACTATCTTTTTTAATAACTAATTCTATTCGACTTACTACATTCTGATCTTGCATATGTTCTTATTTTAGGATTTATAAAAATTTCTCAATTTGTTCTTGTAATTGCTTGTTCTTAATAAAGCTTTTTAAACCTTTAGAGGTATCAACTGTTATGCTAATCACGTTGCTATCTTTAACAGTTTTATTTTCTGAACCTAAGCTGAAATTTACCGTAGATACGGCTTCTGTAAATGCTGTTTTTGCTAAAGGATCAGAGGAGATATTAGACAATGTGCTTTGCAATAATTTTAGCACCTTAGAAGCGTAATACTTCTCTAAATCTTCAGGAGTACCTTCATATTTAAACGCTATGGCAAGCCCTTTTTCTAAACGTCCTTCTAAGTCTTCCTCTAAAGCTTTAATATCTTTTTTAAGTTGAAGTACGGTTGGGATTTCATCTGGATTTGGTGTTAATGGCACCTTACCATCTGATAATAGATAAGCGTATTTGTCTACATTTCTTAGCGTGAGAGAAGAAATAGAGCGCGAGTCTATATATTGAAATTCAGATTTACGGTCATACATATCACATAATAGAATGGTATGTTTTTCAGAATCATAGTTTACAAAAAAACCTGAAGCACTATCAGAATGTGTACTGATTGTCACTTGCGGCATTTGAGGGCGTTCCTCTTTGCGTTCTATATCGGCTATCTCTCGTAATATTTTTATAATGCTTTGCGGATCTAACACCGGAAACTGTAACATTGTTTTAAAGTCCATAATTTTCGTTTATTATTTCCTACAAAGTTGACGTATTATTAAAGTGTTTTTCTAACCGTTTTCAGTGATATTTAGAAATCACAGTACAGCTTTTAGCCAGACTTTGTTCATAATTTATCCATACAAAATCGTAAACTGAGAGTACTATCAATGTGTTTATTCAAGAACGCACACGACGTTTAACTTCGTTTTTGAGGCCGTTTTAAAATCCTGTTAAGATGAAGAAATTCTCTCGTTTAGAATGCAAATACCTTATACTTACCCCTAAATCTTGGATACGTATTCTGAATGGTTAATTTATAGGCCGAAGAAGTTCTGAATGGTCTATAAATTTTAAAAGTAAGCGATTTCATAAGTGTAGATCAGCGTTGTGTTGTAGGTCTTATCAACTACGGACTTTCTACAAAGATTCTGCTGTGGGTCATAGCTAAAATTGATAACCTTTGTTTCCTTATCAGCTTTATTAAAAAAGTGATGTTCTTTTAAATTACCTGAAGCATACACTTTTGTTTCTTTATTCACTAATACGGTATCGATATAGCGTTCCATTTTTATACAGTGCTGAGCGTTATCATAGCTATAAATTTCGGTGATGGAAGAATCATTTTTTGAAATGCTATTAAAACGCTGCTTTTTCACGAGTAAATCATGCTTATACGTATAATCTACACGGTAGCTATAATGGTTTACACCATCTTTAAAACAATCGCTTTGTTGTTGCTTCACCTTACCATTTTCGTGGTAAGTATACCCATATTCGCAATAAGAATTAGAGGCATAATTTTCATGCTTAGAATATAAAATATGGTCGTTGTTATCAGTTTTCTGAATAAAACCATCCTTTAAAACACCTTCAGAATAGGCCTGCATTTTTATGTGTTGTTCTAGATAGCTAATTTTTTTTAAGGTGGTATTCCCATAAGGAGCCGCTTCAATTTCAGTCAAGGTTTCTACGTTTCCATTTTTATAAGTGTAACAATACGTCATCTGTAAACGACCTTGATAATAAGTCTTATCTAACACCAAAAGTCCGTTTTCGTCAAACGCTTTTTGTTCAGCTATAATAGGTTTAGCATCGATTTCTTTGGTCTGCCTGTAGGTTGTAATCTGTTTTACCTTCCCGTTTAAGTGCAATTGCTCTAAACTTATGGGTTGCCTGTTATCAATGTCTCGTTCTTGAGCATAGAAAGTGGCACTCATAAACAAGAGAAGTAAGACGATGTTTTTCATAAGGCATGCATTAGTTCAATCGTTTTTATAACATGACCCAAGGCCCTTCAATAATATCGTCTCTTACAATATTTAAATAGGCGTTATGCACCATATAATAATTAAATTCAGCAATAGGTTGACTTTTATGCCCAGAGTTTAGTACATCAGACTCATAAGTCAATGCGATTAACCGGTCGTTTAACTGCCAATTATAAAGTGTGCCTTCCTGCAGAAAAGCATCTTTTTTTACCTCCGGTGCTCCGTATTGCGCCGTTAGAAACTCGACTAAATTTTGAAATTTATTTTGAAAGGCCTCGGTTTGCGATTTACCAAAAGCATGGGCGTTAGAACACAAGGCCATAAAATTTTCATTTGGACTTTGTAGCATTTCCACATTATTAAATTCCCAATCTTTAAGATAGCTTAGGTTGTTCCCGGAATTCTTATTCAAGATTTTATAACCCTTACCGATATACTTTTTATGAGCACTGTACGGCGCTTTGTAAATCTTATGAACCTCAACCTTACTCGCCCCTTGAAGCGTTCTATCTGACTCAACTCCTGAAGTCCTTTGCTCCTGATTCGTTTTAGCCTCTTGCAAAGCATCCGCATAAAAATACCCCACATTAAAATCTAAATCGACCTGATTTAAATCCAAGGCCTGGTGGCCTACCTTAGGTGAGGTACACGAAAAATTCAGAAACAAAGCTAAGCTCAAGATATGTAGTAAGTAGGTTTTAGTATTCATTTTTAGCTCCAAAGGAATTGCAATTTATAGGCTTCAAAATTAGAGGTTATCTCAATTGTATTTATCACAGTATTCCGTGATATTCTACTTCAATCGTACTAAAAAATATCTATACCTTAACATTAGGGTCATCCGTATCAAATAAATCATTTTTTTAAGCAATTGCGTTCAAATTAAATAGAACTAACTAAGGACGGTATTGTTAATTTTTTTAAATTAGTAGTAGATTAAATAGTCCTATAAAACTTACTTATGTTGTTGATAAATGCTAGTCCAGAACTCACGGAACAAATCTCTTTGTGGCCTTCAATTCCCTTTTTTATAATCTTATTGGCGATTGCCGTTGGCCCGCTTCTTGCCAAACATTGGTGGGAAAATAACCGTAACAAACTAATGGTCTCCGTCCTTCTGAGTGTACCAACCATTTTCTATTTGGTTTATATGGATCTTACAGAACATTTAAAACATCAAGTTTTTGGAGATTACCTACCTTTCATTGTATTATTAACCTCCTTGTTTGTGATTACGGGGGGTATTCATCTTAGTGGGGATATCAAAGCCAAACCCAAGGTGAATACTCTATTTTTAGGTATCGGTTTTGTTTTGGCCTCTTTTATGGGAACTACAGGAGCGGCTATGTTACTCATACGTCCTGTAATTAATATTAATAAACAGCGTGAGTTCAGCGTACATACCATCTTATTTTTTATTGCTGCTGTAGCCAATTGTGGTGGACTTTTAACCCCTTTAGGCGACCCGCCATTACTTATGTTATATTTAAGAGGAGCTAGTTTTACTTGGTTCTTTAGTTTACTTCCTGAATGGGCTTTTGTAGGGACTTTGCTCCTAACATCGTATTTCTTTATTGATTCTTATTATTATAAAAAAGAAACGCCAAGCCATTTAGAAGCTGATGCGCGCGAAATTCAACCAATACGGATCACTGGGGCTCTAAATTTCATCTTTTTATTAGGTGTGGTTTTATCTGTAGCCTTTATCAATCCTGATGTTATTCCTAATATGGGAGAAGAAAATGCGTCATTTGCCTTAAAACATTTACGCGAAATTGTTTTGGTAGCCCTAACCGTCATAGCTTACTATGTAACGCCTCATAAAATCAGAGTGAGTAATAAATTCTCTTGGGGACCAATTGTAGAAGTTGCCGTAGTGTTTATCGGTATATTTATTACCATGACACCAACCTTAATATACTTAAGTCAGCATGCACCAAGTATGGGACTTACAGAGCCTTGGCATTATTACTACGCAACAGGATTTCTAAGTGCATTCTTAGATAATACACCTACAGCCGTTGCATTTCATAGTGTGGCCTCTAGTATTCCTTATGCCGATCATATTCCTTTAGTCGCTTTTGTTTCTGAAAAAGTTTTGAGTGCTATTGCAACTAGTGCCGTATTCTTTGGAGCCTTAACTTATATTGGAAATGGCCCTAATTTTATGGTAAAATCTATTGCTGAAGATCATAAAATTAAGATGCCTAGCTTTTTTGGATACATGTTTAAATTCTCGCTTCTGATATTGCTTCCTATTTATATTCTTACACAGTTATTATTTATGTCTTAAGACCTCATAAATCGTAACGTCTGTATTTTTTTAGGTTGAAAATATCCAGATATTGAGCACATCATGCATCCATTAAATCGTATTACATGTCATTAGCCTCCTTTAAATGCTTAAAAATAGCCATTATTCTTTTATCTTTTACTTTAGTCTTTAGTTGCGGTTTAACGGGCGAAGAAGTTGGGAGACTCAAGATCAATGCCCTTAGTAAAACCGAGGACCAACTTATTATAAAAGAAGAGCATGTAAGCTTAAAAAAGGGCGATGAACTTGGGGTTTGGTCTGAGATGGACTATAAATATGAAGGTGAACTCGCCTTAAGATTTAAAGTTGAAGTCTTAAAAAACGGAGAACCCTTTGGAGCCTTTGAGATCGACCCGACGGATAAAAATATTACCTTCAAGGAGATGAAAAGCTCATTTAACGGGAAAATCGATTGGAGTTTTACAGGTAAAAACACTACAATTCCGATTAAAGAAGATGGCGATTACACCTTTAAAGGTATTTTAGTTGCTTCTGAAAACCCTACTTTAGAGATCAACAAAGCTGAACTCGTCCTTAAAAAATAAGACTAGCAGGGCTTACGTTTTAAAAAATCCAGTAGTTTTTTAATCGACAAAAAAATGTTTTAACTTACAAGCTATAACAAGCTAAATATTGTTCAACAATTCGCACAACACTTTGAAAAAATCACTCTTTTTAATACTCATTTTGGGTCTAGTTTTTTGCTCTTGTACCTCTAAAAAGAAATATTCAGATTATAAGCCTACGGACTTTTATGAAGTTCAAGGGATTATTGAATCGGCTAGTCCTACAAAAGATCCTTTTGATTCTTCAGTGCAAAAAGACATTCGGTTCACCTATTTTTTAGATCGTGATCATCCGATTTCTAATACGGAACATGATCTTGAAATGTTTGAAGCACAACCAGGATATCCATTAATTGTATTGGTGCATAAAAACGATGAAACAATTAGTTTTTATGGACGCGTTGGAATTTTAGATAGTCTCAATCTTAAGGAAAAAAACTTTTTGGCTGAACGTCTGTCGGAGTGACGGAAAGTTTAGGGTAGAGCTAGAACACAGAATAGTAATTCTACCCCAAACGTCAGTTCGAGTGGAATTGGTTTTTTTGCAATTTTGTATCCAGAACCAATAGTAAAACCAGTACTCATCAACGCTTCTCGATACTATTTGCTCATCCTTCACAAATCACTCGAAGGGACGGAAAATTTATAATAGCACTAGAACACGGAATTATAATTACACCCAAAACGTCAGTTCGAGTGAAATTGCGCTTTTTAGCAATTTTGTATCGAGAACTAATTATAAAACAAATATCAATCAACGCTTCTCGATACTATTTGCTCATGCTTCACAAATCACTCGAAGGGACGGAAAATTTATATTAGAACTAGAACACGGAATTATAATTATACCCCAAACGTCAGTTCGAGTGGAATTGCACTTTTTAGCAATTTT